>NZ_MKTH01000013.1:231794-437039 GCF_001898175.1 Cellulomonas sp. 73-92 | reverse complement strand
TCGTGCGGCCTTCGTCGTGCGGCCCTCGTCGTGCGGCCTTCGTCGTGCGGCCCTCGTCGTGCGGCCTTCGTCGTGCGGCCTTCGTCGTGCGGCCTTCGTCGTGCGGCCCTCGTCGTGCGGCCCCCGTCGCCGGGTGGGCCCGTGCCGTCCGAGCCGGCGTCCCGGTCCGTCGTCATTCCCGAGGAGGGATCTTCGCTTCCGGTCCGTCCAGCGGTCCACGGTACGGCCCTTCGCCGTGGCGCCGGCGGGCGGCACCGGAGAGGCCAACCCTCGCCGGCACCCGGGGCTCGGGGCACGCACATGGGCCCGAAACCTGTGGCGCAGGCCACATTTCGCTCCTACCCTGAACGTGGAGCCAGTTCCCTCGGGGGCGACGATGTGGGCTGCGGCAGTGGTGCTCGCCACCCTGGTCCCAGGGCTGGTCTTCTACGCCCTGCTGCGGCTGATGCCGGGCGAGGACCGGCCCCGCTGGCGCATCTGGCTGGCCAACCACCTCGAACGGCTCGCCGCGCGCCTGCGCCACGCGCACCGGGACGAGCTGCCCGACCCGTTCGACACGCTTCGGGTGCAGGACCGGCTGGGCATCGTCGCGCGCTACGTGCAGGCCCTCGAGGCCGACAAGCGCGCCATGGCCCGGGCGGAGCGGATCATCGCGTCACAGATGGCGTACGACTACCTCCTCGAGGAGGCGTGCCACCTGGCCGGCGTCGAGATACCGCCGCACGCCAAGGGGGATCCCGCGGAGCGCTTCCGTGAGGAGGTCGAGCTCGCCGGGCGCGGCTGGGCCTGGTAGGCCGCCGACCGCGCGGCGCGGTGCTCGACGCCCGCGGGCTCCTCACCCGGCGCCCGCGAGGAGGCCCGCCGTGTCCACGGGCACGTGCCGCGGCGATCACCGTCGGCTCGCACCCGCCGCACGGGACCCGCGTCAGCCCGCGCGCACCGTGAGCGTGCTCGTGCCGTCGGGACGCGGCCGCACCTCGACGCGGTCGGCGATCGCCTGCTTGAGCGCCTCGACGTGCGACACGACGCCCACCACGCGCCCGCCCGCCCGCAGCCGGCCGAGCTCGGCGAGCACCTGGTCCAGCACGTGCGGGTCCAGCGACCCGAAGCCCTCATCGACGAAGAGCGTGCCGAGGTCGATGCCGCCGGCCTCGGCGGTCACCACGTCGGCGAGCCCGAGCGCCAGGCAGAGCGACACGTAGAACGTCTCGCCGCCGGACAGGGTCCGCGGGTCCCGGGCCGCGTCGTTGACGTGGTCGATGACCCGCATCGCCAGCCCGGTCCGCCCGCGCACGTCCTCCTTCTCGTCGCTGCGCACCAGCTCGTAGCGAGCGTCCGACATGACGAGCAGCCGCTCGTTCGCGGCGGCCACCACGTCCTCGAACCGCCGCATCAGCACGAACGTGCCCAGCGTCAGCCCCAGCGCGTTGTCGCCGGCACCCGCCGCGAGGTTGGCCAGCCGGACGACGGGCGCGGCGTCGCGGACGCGCTCGGCAGCGGTCCGCGCGCACCGGACCACGCCCTCGCCCGAGGCGCGTGCCGCATCGGCCACGTCCCTCGCCAGCCGGGCGCCCCCGGCCGCCGCCTCGGAGCGGGTGCGGGCCTCGCGCTCGGCGTCGGTCGCAGAGTCGAGGTCGACGACAAGGGCGTCCGGCAGCGCCGCGATGTCCGGCTCGGCGAGCCCGGCGGCGACCCGCTGCTCGTCGGCCGCGCGGCGCGTCACGAGCGCCTCCAGGCGTGCCAGCTCGTCCTGCGCGAGGAGGGCCGCCCTCGCCTCGTCGACCCCGGCGAAACCGGCGTCGGAGACGCCGGCGTCGCGCTCCACCGTGCGCCTGGCCAGGCCCGCGGCGGCGCCGTCCCACGCGTCGAGGGCCTCGCGCACCTCCTCGGCGGCCCGTGCGCGAGCGGCGAGGGCCGCACGCCGCGCCGCGACCGTGGGATGGCCGTCGCGCGCCGCCGCCACCTCTCCGGCCGCCTCGGCCAGCGCCGCCCGGTCGGCGCGCAGCCCCGCGTCCGCCGCCGCCAGCTCGCCCTCCGCCAGCCGCAGTGCCTCGGCCCGGGCGGCGGTCTCGTCGTCGAACCCCGCCAGCTCGGTGGTGAGGCCGGGAAGGCGCCCCGCGGCGGCGGCGCACGCGGCGACGGCCGCTTCCGCCTCCACGACCGCCGACGCAGCCGCGTCACGGTCGCCGTCACCCACCTGGTCCGTCAGCGCCGCGACCCGCCCCGCCGCCCGGTCGGCGCGCCGTGCCGTCACCCGCAGCCGGTCCTCGGCCACGGACCGGGCCTGCTCGGCGGCCTCGACGTCGCCTTCCGACGCGTGGCCCGGCTCGAGGGATGCCGGCGCGGGGTGCTCGGTCGAGCCGCACACCGGGCACGGGGCACCGGGCTGCAGCGCCTCCGCCAGCTCGCCCGCCAGCCCCGCGACGCGCGCCTGCCGCAGGCGCGCCTCGTCGGCGATCGCTGCTGCTGCCGTCGCCGCGTCGGCGGAGCGCCTCGCCTCGGCCTCCTGCAGCTCCGCCAGCGCCACGGCGAGGTCGTCGTGGGCGACGAGCCGCTCGCGCGCCGCCTGCGCGGCGGCCTCCTGCGCGGCGAGCCCGCCGGCGAGCGTCCGCGCCTCGTCGAGCCGCCCGACGAGCGCCGCCCGCTCGCCCGGCCGGGCGGCCAGCCACTCCGCGACCACCGCCACCTCGGAGCGCAGCCGCTCGGCACCGGTCGACCGCTCCTCCAGCTCCGCCTCCCGGCCCCGGAGCGCGGCCTCGACCGTCACCAGCCGCTCGAGCGTCGCGACCATCCCGGTGGCCTCGCGGGCGGCGGCGTCGAGACGGCCGCCCAGCACGTCGTCGTGGGGGGCGCCCGTGGGCACCAGCCCCGCCGGGGCGGCGTCGATCGCCGCGGCCAGCTCCTTGGCGGCGGCCTCGAGCGCGGTCGCGGCGGCGTCGACCCCGTCGAGGAGCGTCCGCACGGTCGCGGCCTGCCGCGCCCGGGCGAGGCGGTGGGTGCGCGCCGCGGCGTCCTCGGCCATCGCCTCCAGCAGCTCCCGCTCGGTGCGCAAGGCGGTGCGACGCTTCAGCAGAGCCGCCGTCGTGGCGGCCAGGTCGAGCTCCGCCCGCGCCGACGCCCGGGCCTCATCGGCCGCCGCCGCCGCCTTGGCCGCCTTGTCCGCGGCGCCGACCAGCCACGACGTTCGCGCGTCGACCGCTGCCCGCGCGGCAGCGACGGTCACCTTGACGGGATCGGCCCCGGCCGTCCGGCCGGGCTCCTCGGCCGCCCACCGCACCGCGAGCGCGCGTGCCGCCACCACCGCGGCGTCCAGCTCCGACCGCAGCCCGGCCGCGTCCTCGTCGCCCAGCCGTGCGGCGCCGACCAGGTGCGACACCGCCTCGCTCAGCGCACCGCCGGCCGCGGTCACCGCGGCGTTCGCCTCCCGCCGCAGCTCGGCCAGCCGGGCCGCCAGGTCCTCGTACACCTGGGTGCCGAAGATCCTCTGCAGCAGCAGCCGGCGGTCCTCCGGCTTGGCCCGCAGGAAGCTGGCGAACTCGCCCTGGGGCAGCACCACGGTCTGCACGAACTGCTGGCGGTCCAGCCCCAGCCAGCCCGCCACGAGCTGGCCGACCTCGTCGAGCCGGTTGCCCAACGGCTCGCCGTAGGCGTCCAGCTCCTCGGGGGTCGCCCCCGCCGGCGTCTCCGGCGGCATCCGCCACGCCCGCACGGTCGCCTGCTGCGTGGTCGTGCCCTCGCCGCGCCGCTTCGTGCGCTCGTACTGGGGCGACCGCCGGATGCGGAACACCCCGGCGGGCACCTCGACGACCAGGTCGACGAAGCTCTCGGTGTCGGCGTCCGCCGCGGTGGACCGCAGCCGCTCGTCGGAGGTCTGCGCGGAGGCGACCGTGCCGTAGAGCGCGAACACGACGGCGTCGATGAGCGTCGACTTGCCCGCGCCGGTGGGCCCCTCCAGCAGGAACAGGCCCGACGCGCCGAGCTGCGCGAAGTCGATCGTGTGCCGGCCCGCGAAGGGGCCGATCGCCTGGAGCGTCAGCGTGCGCAGCTCCATCAGGCGCTCCGCTCCGCCCCGACGACGTCCTCGTACGCGCGCCGCAGCACGGCCGCCTCGGCGGGCGCCGGGCCGGCGCCGGTGACGTGCAGGACGAACTGCGCGGCGACCTGCAACGGGTCGGAGGCCGCCCCGACGACGACCGCGCGCGACGTGCCGGCGCCGCCGCCGGCCGGGGCGTGCAGCACCACGAGCGCGTGCGGGAAGTGGGCGCGCACGCGCTGCTGCAGGTCGGGGGGCCGCGCCGCATCCGTCACGGTGACGCGCACCCAGTCGGCGGTGTGGGCGGGCGAGGCGAGCAGCTCGTCCAGGGTCCCCGTGACGTCCGCGAGCGCACGCGGCACCGGCGCCGGGACGAGTGTGACGCGCAGTTCGTCAGGCCCCAGGTCCACCAGCGCCGTCGACTTGTGCTGGTGCTGCTCGCCGAACGAGTACGCCAGCGGCGAGCCGCTGTAGCGGACCCCGGGCGCCACCTGCTGCGGCCCGTGCAGGTGCCCGAGCGCGACGTAGTCGGCGCCGGCGAACACCCCCGCCGGCACCTGGTCCACGCCGCCGACCCGGATGTCCCGCTCCGACTCGCTCGGCTGGCCGCCCGTCACGAACGCGTGCGCCATGACCACCGCGTGCCGCTCGGCCCGCGTCGCACGGTCGGCGCGGACACGCCGCATCGCCGCGGCCAGCACCGCCTCGTGGGACCGGGCCAGCAGCCCGTCGTCGTCGGCCAGCTGGGCACGCGCGAAGTCGGGGTCGAGGTACGGCAGCCCGTAGACGAGCGTGTCGCCGACGACGACCGGGGACGCAAGCCCCGCCACGGATGTCCTCAGCCGCAGCCGGTCCCGCATGAGCGCGGCGCCGAAGCCGAGCCTGGTCGACGAGTCGTGGTTCCCGGACGTCAGGACCACCGTGGTGCTCTCCGACAGCCGGGCGAGCGCGTCGGAGAGGACGGCGACCGCCTCCACCGACGGGATCGCCCGGTCGTACACGTCGCCGGCGACGAGGACGGCGTCCACCCGCTCGGCGCGCGCCAGCTCGACGAGGTGGTCGAGGTACGCCGCCTGGTGCTCGAGCAGGTCGACGCCGTGCAGGGTGCGGCCCAGGTGCCAGTCGGAGGTGTGGAGCAGCCGCATGGCCCGACGGTAACCAGGCCCACCGACAGCTCAGACCCAGGCGTCTCCGGCGTGTCCGGACCACACCACGGCCAGCACGTCGCGCAGCGTGCCGTGCGGGTCGCGCAGCGTCACCGGGATCCCGGCCTCGCGCGCGGCCATGGAGAGCTGCAGGACGAAGGCGACGCCGGCCGAGTCGACGAACGTGACGTCCTCCGCGTCGATGACGATCGGCAGGCCGTGCATGAGCGCGAGGCCCATGCAGTCGCTCGCCTGCGTGCGCAGGTCGGCGTCGATCTCCCCGACCAGGCGGACGACCGTGCTGCCGTCCACCACCTCGACCCCGATGCGGTCCGGTGCGGCAGTCCGCAGGTCGTCCATCCCAGCTCCTCGCGATCACGGTCGGCGCGTCGTCGGGCCGGCCGAGAGCGACCATACGTCGTCCGACCGACAGAGTCATCCCTAACACCGGGTTGACTTTCCCTCGACCTGAACGTGACCGTCGCCACCGAAGTTCCCAACGTGGACCAAAGCGATTGAAGCATGGCGCCCGTGCCTGGGAAATCTCTTCGACCCCTGTGTGAGACCACTGGAATCCTGCGGCGAGGCCGATGCGGGCCGCGAGGGGCCCGTCGCGACGGTCCGGCACCGCCGTGGGGGAGGATGGACCGCCGTGACCGCCGCCCGCCCGCCGCACCGCCTCGCGCGGGCCGCCGCGGCACGCGCGGCGTTGGTGCTGCCCCCGATCACGTATCCCGAGGAGCTGCCGGTCTCCGCTCGTCGGGCGGACATCGCCGCGGCGATCGCCGCCCACCAGGTCGTCGTCGTCGCGGGGGAGACCGGCTCGGGCAAGACGACCCAGCTGCCGAAGATCCTGCTCGACCTCGGGCGCGGCCGCGCCGGGCAGATCGGCCACACCCAGCCCCGCCGCATCGCCGCCCGCTCCGTCGCCGAGCGCATCGCCTTCGAGCTCGGCGCGCCCCTCGGCGGGGCCGTCGGGTACCAGGTGCGCTTCACCGACGAGTCGGCCGACGAGACGCTCGTCAAGGTGATGACCGACGGCGTGCTGCTGGCGCAGATCCAGCGCGACCCGATGCTGCGGCGCTACGACACCCTCATCATCGACGAGGCGCACGAGCGCAGCCTCAACATCGACTTCCTGCTCGGGTACCTCACGCGGCTGCTGCCGCGCCGGCCCGACCTCAAGCTCGTCATCACGTCCGCGACGATCGACTCCGCGCGGTTCGCCTCCCACTTCGCGCCCGCCTCCGGCGAGCCCGCCCCGATCGTCGAGGTCACCGGGCGGACCTACCCCGTCGAGATCCGCTACCGCCCGCTGAGCCCGGAGCCCGCACCGGCCGCGGACGACGAGGACGGCATGGCCTCGTCGGACGACGACCGTTCGTCGGGCGCCGGCCGTCCGGGCGCCGGCCGTTCGTCGGGCAACGGCCGTGCGGGCGGCGGCGCGCGGCGTACGACGAAGCCGGCCGCCCCGCGCGAGCCGAAGGACCTCGACACCGCGATCGTCGAGGCGGTCGGCGAGCTCATGGCGGAGGGGCCCGGCGACATCCTCGTGTTCCTCTCGGGCGAGCGGGAGATCCGAGACGCCGCCGACGCGCTGCAGGGCGCCTTCGGCCCCCGGCTGGCCGACCCGCGCCGGCCCGACGCCCTCGAGCTGCTGCCGCTGTACGCGCGGCTGTCGGCGGCCGAGCAGCGCCGCGTCTTCGAGCCGCACGCCGCGCGCCGCATCGTGCTGGCGACCAACGTCGCCGAGACCTCGCTCACCGTCCCGGGCGTGCGCTACGTGGTGGACGCGGGGACGGCGCGCATCTCGCGCTACTCCAAGGCGACGAAGGTGCAGCGGCTGCCCATCGAGCCGATCTCGCAGGCGTCCGCCAACCAGCGCTCCGGCCGCTCGGGGCGCCTGGCACCCGGCGTCGCGATCCGTCTCTACGGCGAGGAGGACTTCGCCGCGCGGCCCCGGTACACGGAGCCGGAGATCCTGCGCACCTCGCTCGCCTCGGTCATCCTCCAGATGGTCGCGGTCGGCGTCGTCGCGTCGCCCGACGAGGTCGCCGAGTTCCCCTTCGTCGACCGCCCGGACGTCCGCGCGGTGCGCGACGGCGTGACGCTCCTGACGGAGCTCGGCGCCCTCACCACCGCTCCCGAACCCGCGTCGGCCCGCCGACTCGGCACGTCCGCGGCTGGCCCGATCAGCGCGTCGGAGGGCAGCGCGGTCGATAGTCCCGTGCGAGGTCGACCTCTCCAGATGTCGCCCTCGCCGGGAGCTATCGACGCCGCCGATGCGAGCGCCGCGCAGGCGGGCGCGGCGGAAGGGGGCGCCGCGCAGGCGGGCGCGGCTGAAGGGGGCGCCCCAGAAGGGGGCGCGACGAGCGGGCGGGTGCGGCTGACCGACGTCGGGCGGGCGCTGGCTCAGCTGCCGATCGACCCCCGGCTGGCCCGCATGGTCGTGGCGGCGGGGCGGCGCGGGGTCGCCCGCGAGGTCGTCGTCATCGCCGCCGCGCTGTCCATCCAGGACCCTCGCGAGCGCCCCGCCGAGCAGCGCGAGCAGGCCGACGCGCTGCACGCGCGGTTCGCGGACCCCTCCTCGGACCTCCTCACCTACCTCAACCTGTGGACCTGGCTGCGCCGCCGCCAGAAGGAGCTCTCCGGCTCCGCCTTCCGCCGGCTGCTGCGGGCCGAGCACCTCAACTACCTGCGGATCCGCGAGTGGCAGGACGTCGTCACCCAGCTCCGCGACCTGACCAAGCCGCTCGGCATCGACGCCAAGGGCGCGCCCCGAGCGCTGGATGACGAGCGGACGGCGCCCGTCGTCCCCCCCGGGTCGACGGAGCCCGCGCGAGCCGCCGACAAGGGGACGACGGCCGCAGGGGCTGCGGCTGCCGGAGGGGCTGCGGGCCGCGGCGCCAAGCGCCGGGGGGAGGGGTCCACCGGCGCGACGGCCACCGCCACCCATCCACCGCGGCACGTTGCGCCCGGTGCAGCCGCCACCGCGTCCTCGGCCCCGCTCCGGCGCGTCGCGCCGGGGGCGATCGCGACCTCGTCGTCCGCGGCCACCGAACCCGTCCCCGACGAGGCGGTCCGCACCCGCTGGGCCTGGGACGGCGACGCGATCCACCAGGCCGTGCTGTCCGGGCTGGTCTCCCAGGTCGGCATGCAGCTCGCCACGGAGGTCGCCGCCGCGCCTCGTCGTGCGGCGACGCCCGGCCGGCCTCCCCGACCCCGCAACGAGTACCTCGGCGCGCGCGGCGCCAGGTTCGCGATCTTCCCGGGCTCCCCGCTGGCCCGGCGCCCGCCGAGCTGGCTCATGGCCGCCGAGCTCGTCGAGACGTCCCGCCTCTGGGCCCGGGACGTCGCGCGGATCCGGCCGGAGTGGGTCGAGGAGCAGGCCGCCCACCTCGTCCGGCGCACGTACTCCGACCCCGGCTGGGCGTCCCGCCAGGGCGCCGCGACCGTCACCGAGAAGGTGCTCCTCTACGGCATCCCGCTCGTCGCGGGCCGCCGCGTGCTCCTGGCGAAGGTCGACCCGGTCGAGGCGCGCGCGCTGTTCATCCGGCACGCGCTCGTCGACGGCGAGTGGACCAAGCACCACCAGTTCTTCCACGCCAATCGCCGGCTGCTGGAGGAGGCACAGGGGCTCGAGGCGCGGGCCCGCCGGCGCGACCTCGTCGTCGACGACGACGCGCTCTTCGACTTCTACGACGAGCGGGTGCCCGACGACGTCGTCTCCGCCCGTCACTTCGACGCCTGGTGGAAAGGCGCCCGGCGTGCGACGCCGGACCTGCTGACCTTCACGCGTGACGTGGTGCTGCGCCCGGGGGCGGCCGCGATCGACACGCACGCCTTCCCGGAGCGGTGGCCCGCCGGCGACGCGCGCCTCCCGCTGACCTACCAGTTCGAGCCCGGCACCGAGGCGGACGGCGTGACGGTGCACGTGCCGCTCGTCGTGCTGCCGCGGCTGCGCCCGGAGGGCTTCGACTGGATGGTGCCCGGGCTGCGCGCCGAGCTGATCCAGGCGACCATCCGCAGCCTGCCGAAGGCGGTCCGGGTCCAGCTCGTGCCGGCGCCGGACGTCGCCCGCGCCGTCGACGAGTGGATGGACGCGCACCTGGCCTCGTGGGAGGACACCGTCCGCGCGGCCGACGCCGCGCCGTCGTTCCACGAGGCGTTCACCGCCGCGGTCAGGGCCCTGCGCGACGTCGACGTGCCGGCGGACTCGTTCGATGACGAGCGCCTGCCGGCCCACCTGCGCATGACCTTCCGGGTGGTCGACGCCGGCGGGGTCGTCGACGAGGGCAAGGACCTGCTGACGCTGCAGCGGCGCCTGGTGGCGCGGTCCGACGAGGCCGTCTCGTCGGCGGTCCGCACCGCGGTGCGCGCCGCCATGGAGGAGGCCCGCGCCGCAGCATCGAACCCCGCCCCACCCGGTGCCGCCGGGGCCCCCGGGGCGAGCACGCCCGAGGTGTCCGCCCCCGCACGGGCGGAGCTCCCCGGTGCCCGTCCTTCGGGCGGCGGGCCGCAGGGCCCCCAACGGGGAACATCCGGTCCGCCTGGCGACTCGAACCTTCCCCACAGGGGCGCGCCCACGGCGCCCGACGAGCCCGCACCGGACGGTCTCGAGCGCGAGGGCCTCACCACCTGGCCGGCCGACCTCACGCTCCCGCCGGTTGTCGAGACCACCGCCCGCGGCGTCGTCGTCCGGGCGTACCCCGCCCTGGTCGACCTCACCGAGGCCACCGCCAGGCCGGGCGTCCCGGGGACCTCGGGGCCGCCCGGCGCTCGCCCGGCCCCCGGAGCGGCCGGGCAGGCCACGGGCCGCGGCACGACGACCGCGCAGGCCACGTCGGGGACGCGAGGTCCGGTCGGCGTGCGCGTGCTCGGCTCCCCGGCGGCGGCCGAGGTGGCGCACCGCGCCGGGCTGCGGCGGCTGCTGCTCGCGGACGTGGGGCTCGGCACGGCCCGCATCACCAGCCGGTGGAGCGGCGCCCAGGCGCTCGCCCTGGCGTCGAGCCCGTACCCCACCACGGAGGCCCTGGTCACGGACGTGCAGCTCGCCGCCGTCGACGCGCTGGTCCCCGATCCGGCCGCCGTCCGCGACCGCGCGGCGTACGACACGGTCCGGGCCGAGGTCCGCGACCGCCTGGAGGACGAGGTGCACCGCCTCGTCGGCACCCTCGTCGACGTGCTCACGGCCTGGCGCGAGGCGGATGCCGCCGTGCGGGCCTCGTCCTCCCTCGCGCTGGTCGCCGCCGCGAGGGACGTCCGGTCGCAGCTCGCCGGCCTCGTCGGGCCCGGCTTCGTCGCGCGCACCGGCGCGGCACGCCTGCCCCAGCTGACCCGCTACCTCCGGGCCGCCACCTACCGGCTGGGCAAGGCCGCCGAGAACCCGCACCGCGACGCGGCCCTCGAGGCCCAGGTCCGCGAGGCGAGCGACGCGTACGACGAGGCGCTCGCGCGCGCCGCCACGGCCGCACCCGACCCCGCGCGGGACGCCGCCCTCGACGCCGTCCGTTGGCAGCTCGAGGAGCTGCGGGTCTCGCTGTTCGCCCAGCACCTCGGCACGCCGGAGAAGGTGTCGACCACGCGGATCCGCAAGACCCTCGCCGGGGTGTAGCCCAGCCGCCCACAGCCCGGGCCGGGCCGCGGGCTGTCGCACAGCGGGTGCGCGGTTCGCGCCCCGACTGTCGGCGTCCCGGACGAGGATGCGGCCATGACCACGACAGCCGTCTTCCGCTGCTTCGGCACCGGTGACCCGCTCATGGAGGCCTACCACGACGACGAGTGGGGCCGGCCGGTGCACGACGAGGCCGCGCTGTTCGAGCGCATCGCGCTCGAGGGGTTCCAGTCGGGCCTGTCCTGGGCGATCGTGCTGCGCAAGCGGCCGGGCTTCCGCGCGGCGTTCGCGGGCTTCGACCCGGTCGCCGTCGCGCGCTTCGGGGACGACGACGTGACGCGCCTGCTCGCCGACCCCGGCATCGTCCGCAACCGGCTGAAGATCGACGCGACCCTCCGCAACGCCCGCGCTCTGGTGGCGCTGCACGAGCAGGGACGCACGCTCGACGAGGTGCTCTGGTCCCACCGCCCGGACCTCCCGCGGCCACGGCCGGCCACCTGGGCGGACGTGCCGTCGACCTCCTCCGAGTCCGTGGCGCTCGCGCGCGAGCTGAAGTCGCTCGGGTTCCGGTTCGTCGGGCCGACCACCGCCTACGCGAGCATGCAGGCGTGCGGTGTCGTGGACGACCACCTCGTCGGCTGCTCGGCGGTGCGTGACGCCGGCTGATCGCCATTGACCCGGGTGATTCCTCGCTCCGGCCGCTGGTGGCGCGCCGCACCGGAGCTAGCATCGCGCCATGGGCGACAAGTCGGACGATTCCGGCGAGGTGCTGCGCGGGGCGGCCCGGGCGTACTCGGCGCCCGCCGACGCCGACCTCACCATGCTCCTGCGCCTCGACCGGGCGCTGCACACCGTGCCGGTCGGCGCCGCGGGCTCGCTGCCGTGGCAGCGCCCACCGCAGCGGGGCGAAGAGGGCCTCGCCACCCGGCACCGCTGACCGTTCGCCTGCCGCACCCCATCGTCTCGCCCTCTGGGATCGCTTGCCCGCCATGTGAGCGGGTACGTACCATCCCAGGGACCATCCAGAGCGGCCGAGAGACCCGGTTCGTCGACGCCGCAGCAACCCCCTCAGCGCATGAGGAGTGGGTGCTTCCGCCGGGAACGATGGAGACGTGATGAACGAGCCCGCCGTGGGCACGGCGACCGCCGGACCGCCGCGCGCGGCCGCGGACCGGCCCACCCTCTCGTTCGAGCTGTTCCCGCCGCGCGACATCGACAACGCCCCCCGCACGTGGGAGACCGTCCGCGCGCTGGAGGCGGTGCACCCCGACTTCGTCTCCGTCACGTACGGCGCCTCCGGACGGACCCGGACCACGTCGCGCGCGCTCGTCAGCCGCATCCTGCGCGAGACGACGCTCACCCCGATCGCCCACCTGACCTGCGTCGGGACCTCGCGCGAGGAGGTCACGACGATCGTCGGCGAGTTCCTCGACGAGGGCGTGCGCTCCTTCCTCGCGCTGCGCGGCGACCCGCCGTCGGACGCGGACTCGTGGCACCCGCACCCCCAGGGCGTGCCGACGGCCGCCGGGCTCGTCGCGCTGCTGCGCGAGATCGAGGCGAACCGGTGCGCGACGAGCTCGGCGCAGGCGGTGCGAGCCCGCGTCAAGCCGCTGTCGGTCGCGGTCGCCGCCTTCCCGCGCGGCAACGCCGTCACCGGCAGCACCCGCGCGCAGGACATCCAGGCGCTCCTCGACAAGCAGAGGGCCGGCGCGGACTTCGCCATCACGCAGGTGTTCTACGACGCGGCCGCCTACCTCGAGCTCGTGGCAGAGGCGCGCGACAAGGGCGTGACCATCCCGATCATCCCGGGGCTCCTGGCGACGACCGACCCTGCCAGACTGCTGCGGACCCAAGAGCTGACCGGCGTCCCGGTGCCCCGCGAGCTGCTCGAGCTCCTGGGCTCGGCCGACGACGAGGCCGAGCGCCACCGCCGGGGGATCCGCTTCGCCGCGGACCTCGTCGCCGGGGTGCTCGACGGCGGCGCGCCCGGCATCCACCTGTACACGTTCAACCGTCACGAGGCGGCGCTCGACCTGCTCGACGCCGCCGACCTCACCGCCCGCCCCACCCCGAGGAACCCCTGATGACGCAGTCCCACGCCTTCCCCGCCGGCACGATCCTGGGCTACCCCCGGATCGGTCCCCGCCGCGAGCTGAAGAAGGCGCTCGAGGCCTTCTGGGCCGGCAGGGCGAGCGCCGACGAGGTCGAGGCGACCGCCGCCGCGCTGCGCAAGCGCACGCGCGACCGGCTGGCCGCGCTCGGCCTGAGCACCGACGACGCCGCGATCCCGGGCAACTTCTCGTTCTACGACCAGGTGCTCGACGCGGTGGTGCTCACCGGCGCCATCCCGGAGCGGTTCGCGGACCTGCCGTCCGCCGACGGGCGGCTGGACCTGGCCGGCTACTCGACGCTGGCCCGCGGCCGCGGCGACGACCTGCCCCTCGAGATGACCAAGTGGTTCGACTCGAACTACCACTACCTCGTCCCCGAGATCGGGCCGGCGACGGCGTTCCGGTTCGCCGACGACCGCGTGGTGCGCGAGCTCTCGGAGGCCCTCGCCGACGGCGTGCTGACCCGGCCCGTGCTGGTCGGCCCGGTGACGTTCCTCGCGCTGGCCAAGGCGGCCGCCGGGTCGCCCGACGACTTCGCGCCGATCGACCGGCTCGACGACGTGCTCACCGTCTACGGGCAGGTGCTGGCCGCGCTGGCCGCCGCGGGCGCCACGTGGGTGCAGCTCGACGAGCCGGCGCTCGTGTCCGAGTCGACGGCCGTGCCGGCCGAGCGGCTGGTCGCCGCGGCGGCCCGCGCGTACGACGTGCTCGGCGCGCTCACCGACCGCCCGGCGATCCTCGTCGCGGCACCCTACGGCGACCTCGGCGCGGCCCTGCCGGCCCTGGCCGCGACCGCCGTCGAGGCGATCGCGCTGGACCTGGTCCGGGGCGGGCTGCCGGCCGGACGGGTACCGGGCCTGGAGACGACGACCCTGGTCGGCGGCGTGATCGACGGCCACAACATCTGGCGGGCGGACCTCGACGCGGCACTGGCCACGCTCGAGAGGCTCGAGACGGTGGGAGCCGCCGCGGTGACGGTCGGCACGTCGACCTCGCTGCTCCACGTGCCGCACGACGTGGCCGACGAGCCGCACCTCGACGCGTCCCTCAAGGACTGGCTGGCGTTCGCCGACCAGAAGGTCGTCGAGGTCGTCACCCTGGCGACCGGCCTCTCCGAGGGCCGGGAGGCGATCCACGAGGCGCTGCTCGCGGCGGCCGACGCCCGTGCCGCCCGCGCGGCCGCCCCCGGGGTCGTCGTGCCCGCCGTCCGCGACCGCGTCGCCGGGCTGGACGACGAGGCCTTCCACCGCGGCCCGTTCGCGGCGCGCCGCGCCGCCCAGGAGGCCCGGCTCCACCTGCCGGCGCTGCCGACGACGACGATCGGCTCCTTCCCGCAGACGCCCGAGATCCGGCTGGCGCGGGCCGCGCACGCGCGGGGCGAGCTGACCGACGCCCAGTACGAGGACGAGATGCGCGCCGAGATCCGGCGCGTCGTGGAGCTGCAGGAGCAGATCGGACTCGACGTGCTGGTCCACGGCGAGCCCGAGCGCAACGACATGGTGCAGTACTTCGCGGAGAACCTCGACGGCTTCGCGGTGACGGAGAACGGTTGGGTGCAGTCGTACGGGTCCCGGTGCACGCGTCCCTCGATCCTGTGGGGCGACGTGTCGCGGCCGAAGGCGATCACCGTCGACTGGTCGTCGTACACCCAGTCGCTGACCAGCAAGCCCGTCAAGGGCATGCTCACCGGCCCGGTGACGATCCTGGCGTGGTCGTTCGTGCGCGACGACCAGCCCCTGGGTGACACCGCGAACCAGGTGGCCCTCGCGCTGCGCGACGAGATCGCCGACCTCGAGGCGGCGGGCATCGCGATCGTCCAGGTCGACGAGCCCGCGCTGCGCGAGCTCCTGCCGCTGCGGGCGGCGCAGCACGCCGCCTACCTCGACTGGTCGGTGCGCTCCTTCCGGCTGGCGACGAGCGGCGTGCGGCCGGACACCCAGATCCACACGCACCTGTGCTACTCGGAGTTCGGCCAGATCTTCGGTGCGATCGACCACCTGGACGCGGACGTGACGTCGATCGAGGCGGCGCGCTCGAAGATGGAGATCGTCGACGACATCGCCGCCGCCGGCTACGAGCGCGGCATCGGCCCCGGCGTCTACGACATCCACTCGCCGCGCGTCCCGTCGGTCGACGAGGTCACCGAGCTGCTCGCCGGCGCGGCCCACGCGATCGACCCGGGCCAGCTGTGGGTGAACCCCGACTGCGGGCTCAAGACGCGCCGGTACGAGGAGGTCACCCCCTCCCTCGAGCACATCCTGGCGGCGACGCGCGCGGTCCGCGCCACGCTGTGAGGCGCTGACGTGACCGAGCACGACGAGCAGGCGGTGGCACCGTTCGACGTGCCGCTCGCCGAGCTCCGGAAGCGGACGTCCGAGAAGTGGCGGCGCTATCCGGCGGACGTGCTGCCGCTGTTCGTCGCCGAGATGGACGTGGTGCCCCCGGAGCCGATCATCCGTGCCGTCCACGACGCCATGACCAGCGGGGACACCGGCTACGAGGGTGACCGCGGGTACGTCGAGGCGTTCGCCTCGTTCGCCGACGAGCGGTGGGGCTGGACCGTCGACCCGGCCACCGCGCGGCTCGTGCCGGACGTCATGCAGGGCATCGTCCACGTGCTGCGGCTGCTCACCGAGCCCGGCGACGCCGTGGTGATCGCGCCGCCGGTGTACGCACCGTTCCGCGTCTTCGTCGAGCACGCCGGCCGGCGGATCGTCACGGCCCCGCTGACGCCGGCCGGGCGGCTCGACCTCGCCGCGCTCGACCGCGCGTTCGGCCAGGCCAAGGCGGGTGGGCACCGGGCGGTGCTCCTCCTCTGCCATCCGCACAACCCCACGGGCGTGCTGCACACGGCCGAGGAGCTGGCCGCCGTCGGCGAGCTCGCCGCGGACTGGCGGGTCCGGGTGGTGGCCGACGAGATCCACGCCGCCCTGGTCCCGCCGCGACCCGACGGCACGCGGCCGGTGTTCACGCCGACCACCACGGTGATCCCCGACGCGATCTCCCTGCACACGGCGTCGAAGGTGTTCAACCTCGCGGGGCTCAAGGCCGCGGTCGCGGTCCCCGGCCCGGCGGCGGCCGAGCTCCCGATGCTGCCCGAGCTGGCGTCCGGCGGGGTCAGCCACGTGGCGTCGATCGCCCACCAGGCGGGGTTCCGCCACGGCGGGCCGTGGCTCGACGGGCTGCTGGACGCGCTGGCGGGAAACGTGTCGCTCGTCGGGCGGCTGCTCGCCGAGCGGCTCCCGGCGGTGCGGTGGATCCCGCCCGAGGCGACCTACCTCGGCTGGCTCGACCTGCGGGCCACCGGGGTCCCGGAGGGGATCTCGCCGGCGGACGTCGTGCTGGACAAGGCCAGGGTCGCGCTCGTCGACGGCCGCGTGTTCGGCGTCGAGGGCGACGGCTTCGCGCGCCTCAACCTGGCCGCGTCACGCCCGTTGCTCGACGAGGCCATCGCGCGCATGGCGGCCGTCCTCGCCTGACGACGCGCCCCGCGCCGCGGGCCACCCGGCGTCCCTCTCCGGTGGGCACCCTCGCTCCACCGGCGCCCCTCGTTCGGCGAGCGCATCGTTCGTCAGCGAGAACGGGCGTTCCGGCGCCGGGAACCCATGAGTTCGAGCACGAACGATGCGCTCGGCGGCGTGCAACTGCGGGCATGGCGAGGGCCCGGCCCCTCGCGGGTGGCCGGGCCCTCGGTCGCGCGTCAGCCCTGGGCGGGCGTCGACTCCGCCGTGATCGTGTGCGGCTCGCTGGTGCCGTGCATCACGCTGATCTTGCGCGGCTTGGCCTCCTCCGCGACCGGGATGGTCAGCGTGAGGACGCCGTCCGTGTACGTGGCAGAGATCTGGTCGAGCGCCAGGCCGCGGCCCACCGTCAGCTGGCGGGCGTAGGTGCCGACGGCGCGCTCACGTGTCAGCCACTGGGCGTCGCCCTGCTCCGACGCCGCGCTGCGCTGCGCGCGGATGGTCAGCGTGCGGTCCTCGACGTTGACGTCGATGCTGCCCGGGTCGACGCCCGGCAGGTCGACGTGGAGCACGTAGTGGTCGCCCACCCGGTACAGGTCCATCGGCATCGCGACCGACGCGCGCTCCGACGTGAACATCTGACCCAGCAGGCGATCCATCTCCGCGAACGGGTCGAAACGAGTAGCCATAGCCCTCACCTCCGTCATGCGCGGGCCGTGGACCTCCCACGGCCCAGAGTGCCGGCGGCCGTTCGGCCGTCCGTGGCTACGAGAACAGAATTAGCACTCTCGCACGACGAGTGCCAGTGCGTTCGCAGACGGTGAACGACGGCCGGGGTGACGGGTCAGGCGGAGGTGAGGGTGCCCTCGTCGACGGCGGCGGCGAGGGCCTCGACGATGCGGACGTCCGAGTCCAGCCAGGGCACGTCGAGCCACTGGCCGACGTCCAGCCAGCGCACCTGGTCGTGCTCGACGAGCGGCTCGGGGATCCCCGAGACCACCTCGACGAGCCACAGCCGCATCACGTAGCGGGTCGAGAGGATCCACCCGCCGTCGTCGGGCCCGACGAGCTCGGCGCCCACGTCGACGCGCACGCCCAGCTCCTCGCGGAGCTCCCGGCGCAGCGCCTCGTCGGGCGACTCACCCGGGTCGACCTTCCCCCCGGGGAACTCCCAGCGGCCGGCCAGGCTCGCGGGTGTGGCACGGCGCGCGGCGAGCAGCCGCCGCGGGTCGCGAAGGTCGTCGACCAGGGCACCGGCGACGACGAGCTGTGGTGCGGCCATGGCCGCAGTCTCTCAGGTCGCCTCGCGTCGCCGCGAACCCCGAGGAACGAGGGCCGGCGGGACGCGGCGGCGGGGCCCCAGACGCGTACTGCCGGCCAGGCGACGTCGACGTCGCGAGGCCGGCAGCTCGTGTCTGTGGTGCGTCCCCTGCCGGGGAGCTCAGCGGATGCCGTGCTCCTGGGCCCAGGCGACCGCCTCGGCGCGCGTCGAGGCGCCGATCTTGCGGTAGACGGACCGAACCTGGGACTTCACGGTGTTGCGCGTGACGAAGAGTCGCGTGGCGATCTCCTCGAGGGTGACGTCCTCCCCGAGCTCGGCCAGGACGACCTTCTCGCGGCGGGTGAGCGGGTCGCCGAGGATGGCCGACCTGGTACTCGTGGTCTCAAGCATGCTCATGGTGCCCTCCGGTCTGCCGACGACCGTGCGGCCCGTCCGCACGGTCGTTGTACAGCTGCGTACCGGATGAGAGGAGGGGTCGGCCGAACTATGACGCCGTTTCCCGCACCTCTCGTCATCACGATCCCCCCGTGGTGCCGAACGCGCTGCGCCAAGAATGACCCCTTTGTCCGCGCCCAGATACACGGGGTCACCATTCGGTCGCCCGGAATCACCCTTTTGGCGCAAGGGACGTAGGTCCCCCCACCCACGGCTGACGACGGGAAACCGGTTCCATGCTGACCGGCTGGTCAGCGAGCCGCGAGGGCCGCGTACTCCTCCGCGGAGAGCAGCTGACCGGTCCCGGTGACGTCCACCTTGAGGAGCCAGCCGGCCCCGTAGGGGTCCCCATTGACGACGGCCGGGTCGTCGATCGCCGCCTGGTTGACCGCCACGACGGTGCCGGAGACCGGCGAGAAGAGCTCCGACACCGACTTGGTCGACTCGATCTCACCGACGACCGCGCCGGCCGCGATCTCGTCGCCGACCGCCGGAAGCTCGAGGTAGACGATGTCGCCGAGGGCGTCCGCCGCGACGTCGGTGATCCCGACGGTGGCGGGCGCACCGGCCGCGTACCACTCGTGCTCGACGGTGTACTGCAGGTCCGCGGGCGGCTGGCCGCTCATGGGGGCTCCTTCGGGGTTGGGGTCAGCGAGGACGACGGTAGAAGGGGAGGGGCACCACGCGCACGGGCTCGGCGCGGCCGCGCACGTCGACCGCGAGCGGGGTGCCCTCGGCGGCGACGTCCGGCGTGACGTAGGCCATGGCCACCGGCACGCCGAGCGTCGGGGACGGCGCCCCCGAGGTCACCGTGCCGACGACGTCGGCGCCGGACAGCACCGGGTAGCCGTGCCGCGCCGCCCGGCGCGACTCGCCGACGATCCCGACGAGCACGCGGTGCGGTTCCGCCTCGGCCCGGGCGACCAGGGCCGCGCGCCCGACGAAGTCGGGCGACCCGGGCTTGTCGAGCACGACGACCCGCCCGAGGCCGGCGTCGTACGGCGTCGTCGTGCGGTCCAGCTCGTTGCCGTACAGCGGCATCCCGGCCTCCAGCCGCAGGCTGTCGCGAGCCGCGAGGCCCGCCGGGACAAGCCCGAACGGCTGGCCCGCCGCGAGCAGCGCGCGCCACAGGGCCACGGCCCGGTCGGCCTCGAGCCAGATCTCGTAGCCGTCCTCGCCGGTGTACCCGGTGCGGCCGACGAGCACGGGCTGCCCCTCGAACCGCATGCGCAGGCACGCGTAGTACCGCAGCGCGTCGAACGCCGTGCCGCCCGAGATCTGCGCGTCCTCGACCAGCCCGGCGGTGGCACGCAGGATCTCCGCGGCGCGCGGGCCCTGCACCGCCACCAGCGCGGTGGCCGACGAGTCGTCGCGCAGGTCCACCGAGAAGCCGGCCGTCCGCTCGACGAGCTCGCCGTAGACCGTCGCGGCGTTCGACGCGTTGGCGACGATCATGTAGTCGTCGTCGGCCAGCCGGTACACCACGAGGTCGTCGATGATGCCGCCGTCCGCGGCGCAGATCATCGTGTACTTCGCGCGCATCGGCGCGACCTGCGAGATCGCGCCGACCAGCGCGTGGTCGAGGAATGCCGCGGCGTCCGGTCCGTGCACGGCGATCTCGCCCATGTGGGACAGGTCGAACAGACCGGCCGCGGTCCGCACCGCGGTGTGCTCGGCGATGTCCGACGAGTACCGCAGCGGCATGAGCCAGCCCGCGAAGGGCGTCATGGTGGCACCGAGCGCGACGTGCTCGTCGTGCAGCGGGGAGCGGGTCTCGCTCACGTTCGTCTCCTGGATCACTTGGTCGCCTCCGCGAACGCCTCGACCGGCGGGCAGGAGCAGACGAGGTGGCGGTCGCCGTACGCGCCGTCGATGCGGCGCACGGGCGGCCAGTACTTGTCGGCGCGCAGCCCGGGCACCGGGAACGCGGCGACCTGGCGGCTGTAGGGGTGGGTCCACTCGTCGGCCGTCACGGACGTGGCGGTGTGCGGCGCGTTGCGCAGCGGCGAGTCCTCGAGCGGCCAGGTGCCCGCCGCGACCTCGTCGATCTCGTGCCGGATGGCGAGCATCGCCTCGACGAACCGGTCGAGCTCGGCGAGGTCCTCGCTCTCGGTCGGCTCGACCATGAGGGTGCCGGGCACGGGAAAGGCGAGCGTCGGGGCGTGGAACCCGTAGTCGGCCAGCCGCTTGGCGACGTCCTCGGCGGTGACGCCGGTGTCGTGGGTGATGCCCCGCAGGTCGAGGATGCACTCGTGCGCGACGAGCCCGCCGGGGCCCGTGTAGAGCACCGGGAACGCGTCCTTCAGGCGGGCGGCGACGTAGTTGGCGGCCAGCACGGCGGCCTCGGTCGCCCTGGTCAGGCCGTCGCCGCCCATGAGCGCCACGTACGCCCAGGAGATCGGCAGGATCCCCGCCGACCCCCACCGGGCGGCCGCCACCGGCCACTGGGACGAGTGCGTCCCGGGGGTGGGGTCGCCGGGCAGGAACGGGGCGAGGTGCTCCTTGACCGCCACCGGCCCGACGCCCGGTCCGCCGCCACCGTGCGGGATGCAGAACGTCTTGTGCAGGTTGAGGTGGCTGACGTCCCCACCCAGCTCCGCAGGGCGGGCGAGGCCCACCAGCGCGTTGAGGTTGGCGCCGTCGATGTAGACCTGGCCGCCGGCCGCGTGGACCAGCTCCGCGACCGCGCGCACGCCCTCCTCGTAGACGCCGTGCGTCGAGGGGTACGTCATCATGATCGCCGCCACGTGACCCTCGTGGTCGCCGAGCTTGAGCCGCAGGTCGTCGAGGTCGATCGAGCCGTCGTCGGCGGTGGCGACGACCACCACGCGCAGGCCCGCCAGCGCGGCGCTCGCCGCGTTGGTGCCGTGGGCGCTCGCCGGGATGAGGCACACGTCGCGGTGGCCCTGGCCGCGGGCGCGGTGGTAGGCGGCGATCGCCAGCAGCCCGGCGTACTCGCCCTGGCTGCCGGCGTTGGGCTGCAGGCTCACCGCGTCGTAGCCCGTGATCTCCGCGAGCCACGCCGAGAGGTCGCCGACGAGCCGCTCGTAGCCCGTCACCTGGTCGGCGGGGGCGAACGGGTGGATGTCGGCGAAGCCAGGCCAGCTGATGGGCTCCATCTCGACGGCGGCGTTGAGCTTCATGGTGCAGCTGCCGAGCGGGATCATCGTGCGGTCGAGCGCGAGGTCCATGTCGGACAGGCGCCGCAGGTAGCGCATGAGCGCGGTCTCGCTGCGGTACCGGTGGAACACCGGGTGCTGCAGGTACGCGCTCGTGCGTCGCTTGGACGCAGCGATGGCATGGGCCGGCTCCGCGGGCTCGACGCCGGCCGTGCTTGCGCTGCTCGCGTCGCCTCCGGCGTCGCCCGCTCCAGCGGGCGTCGCCTTGGCATCCGCCCTCGGTGCCGCCGTCCCGGTCGGTCCGTCCGCCGCGTCACCCGAGGGCGCCACAGCCCGATCGGACGAGTCGTCGAGCGCGGCGGGCTCGGGGTCGTCCTCGCCGCGCTGCTGCGGAAGCAGCTCCCACACCTCCGTGAGCGCCGGGTGGGTGCCCTCGAGCGCGGTCAGCGCGTCGGGGTGCCCGTTCGCCAGCGAGCGCTCGGCGCGGAACGCCGCCACCACGGACTGCACGTGCGCACCCGTCGTCGTCTCGTCGCACGTCGCCTGGACGTGGTCGGGGTCGGGCGCCCACAGGTTGATGCCGAGGATGGCCGCCGCCTCGACGACCACCGCGGAACGGCCGGGGACGGACGCGCGGACCGTGTCGAAGAACTCGTCGTGCTCGACCTCGACGCCGTCCGCGCGCAGCTGCGCCGCGAGCGACACCGCGTGGGCGTGGACCCGCTCGGCGATCGCGCGCAGGCCGTGCGGGCCGTGGTGCACCGCGTACATCGCCGCGACGACCGCGAGCAGCGCCTGCGCGGTGCAGATGTTCGACGTGGCCTTCTCGCGGCGGATGTGCTGCTCCCGGGTCTGCAGCGCGAGCCGGTAGGCGGGGGCGCCGTCCGCGTCGACCGAGACGCCGACGATCCGGCCGGGCAGCTGGCGCTCCAGGCCCGAGCGGACGGCGATGAACGCGGCGTGCGGCCCGCCGCCGAACATCGGCACGCCGAACCGCTGGGCGCTGCCGACGGCGACGTCCGCACCGAGGTCGCCCGGGGCGGCCAGCACGGTGAGGGCCAGGAGGTCCGCGGCGACCGTGACCAGCGCGCCGCGGGCGTGGGCGGCCTCGACGACGGCGGCGACGTCGTGGAGCCGGCCGGAGGCGCCCACCTGCTGCACGACGACGCCGACGAGCTCGCCCTCGACGTCCGGGAGGCCGGCGGACAGGTCCGCGACCACCACCGGCAGGCCGACGTGCTCGGCGCGCCCGCGCGCCACGGCGATCGACTGGGAGAAGAGGTCGGCGTCGAGCACCACGGTGCCGGCCTTCCCCTTGGCCGCCCGCCACATGAGGGCGACCGCCTCGGCGACCGCGGTCGCCTCGTCGAGCAGCGACGCCCCGGCGACGGCCAGCCCGGTGAGGTCTTCGACGAGCTGCTGGAACGTCAGCATCGCCTCGAGCCGGCCCTGGCTGATCTCGGCCTGGTAGGGCGTGTAGCTCGTGTACCAGGCGGGCGACTCGAGCACGTTCCGCCTGATCACCGCGGGGGTCACGGTGCCGTAGTAGCCCTGGCCGATCATCGACACCAGCGGTCGGTTCAGCCCCGCCAGGCCGCGCAGCGCGGCCAGCACCTGGGCCTCGCTGCGGGCGAGCGGCAGATCGAGCGGCCGCTGCGTGCGGATCGCGGCCGGCACGGCGGCGTCGACGAGCGCCGCGAGGTCGTCGTACCCGATCGCCGCGAGCATGCGGTCCACCTGCGGGCCGCGCGGCCCGATGTGACGGTCGGCGAAGTCACGCGCGGGCGGGGTCTGGTGCGTCACGCTGTCCATCGCCGGGGCCTCCTTGAGGGGCGTCCGGCACGACGAAGACGGCCGGAACGGTCGGGGCCTCCCCGCTCTGTCATCCGCCCGGCAAGCCGGGCGACCTGAGAGTTTTGCCGGTCCGTCGAACGGGACGCGCCGGCTTGCACCGTCGGTGGGCCCAGGTGGGCCACTTTCCAGAGTCGCCTCGCCGCGGCGGTACGGGTGCCTGAGAGATTCCCGGGGAGGGTTGCTCCTACGGCGCCCCGCTCGTCGGCGGGGGCTCTCCCGCCGCGGCTCGAGCAGCGTGTTCAGTTGTGTGGCGCCAGGCTACGCGACGGCGAGCCCCGGCACCCGTTCCCGCGAGCACGGCAGCTGGTGTCGAGCACGGCAGGCCGGACCGCCGTGCTCGGCGAGCTCGGGACACGGACCGGGACGGGTTGAGGAGACCAGGTCGCGGGACCGGTTCAGGTGCCGAGGTCAGGACGGGGGCTGGATCACCAGAGCGTCGGCCGTGGCGCCTGCCGCCTGGGCGGCCGCCACCACGGTCTCGACGTCGACGAGCGCGCCCTCCACCAGCAGCGCCTCGCCCGCTGCGGTGTCGCCGGACCACCGGACCACCGCGCGCGCGGGCGGCGTGAAGGCCGTGCCCTGCGGCAGGTGGACCACGCCCGCGGCGCGCACGCCCAGGTCGTCGGCCCGCCGCACCACCACCCCGTCGACCATCGGCAGCCGCTCCAGCGTCCGCGTCAGCAGCCGCTGGCGCCGCTCGCCCGTGCGGAACGTCACGACCACCAGCCCGGGCGCCCCCTCCTCGTGCCCGGTGGCGAGGGCGCCGATCGACACGCCGCGGGAGGCGAACACGCCCGCGAGGGCGGCGATGGTGCCCGTGGTGTCGGCGGCCCGGACGAAGACCACCCACCGCTCGTCGTCCTCCAGCGGTGCGGCCGATGCGGCCGGCGCCCCGACAGGGGCGCCCGCCGGAACCTCGTCGTGCCGGGCCGACTCGTCGGCGAAGCACTCCTGATCTGTGGGCACGGTCATGCCCCAGCGTCCCGCGGCCCGGTCCAGGGGGCCACCCCGGCCGCGACGGACGCCGCGACGCCCGCGAGGGCGCGCTCCTCGTCGGGCGCCGGGTGCTCGAGCAGCACGCGGGTCCAGCCCTCCGGGCCGAGCTGCACCGGCACGCCGAGCACGCCGTGCACCGGCTCGCCCGCGAGGGTCACCTCACCCTCGAGGGCGACCTGGCCGGCGACGACGATGTCCCGCCCGTCGAGGATCGTCTCGACGAGGTCGATCGTCGCGCTCGCGGTCCCGGCGGCCGTCTTGGCCCCGCTGCGGTGCGTCAGGTAGGGGCGCACGACGACGCGCAGGTCCGGGGGCAGCGTGTCGACGAACCGGTAGCCCTCGGCGGTGTCCAGCTCGGCCAGGCGGGCCTGCGCCTTCGCGACCTCCGCCGGGAAGTCGTCGAGCGACCGCGCCCCCCGCACGCGGGCCACGGCCCGTTCCCGCTCGCAGGCCTCGAGGCCGCCGATGCGGAGCGTCGACCAGAGCGGCACCGCGCCCGGCCCGTGCTCGCCGCCGACGAAGCCGCCCACCCGGTGCCGGCGCACGCCGAGCGACACGGCGACCTCGCGGCGGAACCGCAGCGTGTCCAGCCAGGCGCCCATGCCGATCACCCGCTCGCGGCCGAGCCGCTCCGCGAGGATGGCCACGCCGAGCTCGACCGGGTTGGTCACGACGACGACCACCTCCGAGCCGGAGCCGTGCTCGGCGAGCGCGTCCGCGTAGGCGTGGAAGATCGCCGCGTTGTCGGCGGCCAGCTCGCTGCGGGCGAAGGACTCCCCGCCCGGCGGCTGCGTGCGCCCGGCCGCGAGCACCACGACGTCGGCCACCACGTCGGACGGGTCGAGGGCCACGTCGAGGATCGGCGCGTGCTCGTCGTAGGCGTCGATGAGGTCCGCGCGCAGCCCGTGCGTCGCCCGGGCGCTGGCGCCACCGGCGCGCCCGACGAGCTGGAGCCGGCTCGTCGCCGGCAGCAGGGCGCGCTCGACGAGCTGCGTGCACACCTGCCGGCCGACGTCGCCCGTCGCCCCGAGGACCGCGACGTCCACCTAGAGCTCCTCGTGCGTCGCCGGGTCGGCGCCGAACAGGCGGTGCGCGCGGCCGAGGGCGGAGATCGCCGCGACCTCGTCGGCCGCCAGGGCGAAGCCGAAGACGTCGATGTTCTCCCGGCGATGGACCGGCGAGAACGACTTGGGCAGCGGGACGATGCCGCGCTCGACGTCCCACCGCAGGATCACCTGCGTCGGGGTGACCCCGTGCGCCGCGGCGATCTGGCTGATCACCGGCTCGTCGCGCAGCCCGCTGTCCTCGCCGACCGGCGCCCACGCCTCCGTGCGGATCCCGTGCGCGTCGTGGTACGCCTGCAGCTCGTCCTGCGTCAGCCACGGGTGCAGCTCGACCTGGTTCACGGCGGGGACGACGCCGGTCTCCCGCTCGATCCGGTCGAGGTGCTCGGGCAGGAAGTTGCTGACGCCGATGGAGCGGACCAGGCCGCGCTCGCGGCACTCGACGAGCGCCTGCCACGCCTCGACGTAGCGGTCGCGCCTCGGCAGCGGCCAGTGGATGAGGTAGAGGTCGATGTGGTCCAGCCCCGTGCGGAGCACCGACTCCTCGACGGCGCGCACCGCGGCGTCGTGCCGGTGGTAGCGGCCCGGCAGTTTGGAGGTGACCTGGATCTCGTCCCGCGGGACCCCCGACGCCCGCACGGCCGCGCCGACCGCGCCCTCGTTGTCGTAGTTGAAGGCGGAGTCGAGGAGCCGGTAGCCGGCGGCGATCGCGTCCGCCATCGCCGCGACCCCGGCCTGCCCGCGCAGCGGATAGGTGCCGAAGCCGATGGCCGGGAGGGTCGTGCCGTCGTTCAGCGTGTACTGCGGGATGCCCACGTGCTGTCCTTCCACCGGGCCGGGGACGCGCCTACCTTCCCACGACGATGGCGGCCACCGCCCGGACCGGCCCGTCCAGCCGGGCGACGGCGCTCCTCGGACGCGACCGCGACGCTCGACCGCAGCCTGGACGGCGGCGGCGGCGAGTCGGCGGGCGATCCGTGATGGGTCGGGGGTGCGATCAGACGCCGATCGTCAGCCCGTCCTGCCAGGCGACGATGCGGTCGATGGCCCTGCCCAGCTCGTCGGGCGCGACGGCGAAGCTCAGCCGCACCCAGTCGCGACCGCCCGCGGGGTCGAAGTCCGTGCCGGGGGTGAGCGCGACGCCGGCCTCGTCGAGCAGCCGCTCGCAGTAGGTCTGTGCGTCGAGGCCCGTGAACGAGATGTCGCCGTAGAGGTAGAAGGCGCCGTCGGCGGGCGCCACCGGGTCCCACCGCAGCCTGTCCCGCGCCGCGAGCAGCAGGTCCCGGCACCGCGCGTACCGTGCCGTGGCCGCCCGCGCGGCGGCCATGCCGTCGTCGTCGAACGCCGCGAGCGCGGCGTGCTGGGACAGCGTCGGCGGGCACAGCGCGAGGTTGCCGGCGAGCGCGGAGACGGGGCCGACGAGGTCGTCGGGCAGGACGAGCCAGCCGAGCCGCCAGCCGGTCATGCCCCAGAACTTGGAGAACGACGAGACGACGATCGCCCCGCTGTCGCGGAACGCCGCGGCGGTGGCGGCCTCGGGGGCGCCCGCGTAGGTGATGCCGTGGTAGATCTCGTCGCTGACCAGCCGCGTTCCGGTGTCGGCGCACCATGCCGCGATCGCCGCCAGCTCATCGGGCGTGACCATGGTGCCGGTGGGGTTGGCGGGGCTGGCGAGGACCAGGCCGTCGAACGGGCCCTCCTGCGCGAGCTGGTCCACCGTCGGCTGGTATCGCTGATCCGGGCCGCACGGGAGGTCGACGACCTCGCACCCGAGCGACGTGAGGATGTCGGCGTAGGCCGGGTAGCCGGGGCGAGCGAGCGCGACGCGGTCACCATGCTCGAACGCCGCGAGGAAGGCCAGGAGGAAGGCGCCCGACGAGCCGGTGGTGATGGCGATGGCGTCGGCCGGGATCTCGGCGGCGTAGGTGTCCCGGTAGTGCCGCGCGAGCTCTGCCTTCAGATCCGGGGTGCCGGTGGCCTCGGTGTAGCCGAGGTCGCCGTCCGTGAGGAGCGCCGCTGCCCGCTCCCGGACGGCCGCGGGGGCGCCCTCCGACGGCTCGCCGGCGCACAGGATGATGACGTCCTTGCCGGCTGCCCTCCGGGCCTTGGCCGCCGCGAGGATCTCCATGACGGCGAACGGCGGGACGGCGGACCTGCGGGCGACTTTCACGGCGCCCATCCTCCCGCGCCGCCCCCGGCGCACCAGCAGGCCATTGGGCAGATGGCCTCAGCCGAGGGCCAGCCCGTCCCGGACGTAGGCCACGACGCCGTCGGCGGCGGCCTCGATCTGCGCCAGGCAGTGCTCGAACTCCAGGGGGCCGCCGAACCAGGGGTCGTCGATGTCGAGGCGGCGCTCGTCGCGCGGGTCGGTGACCGCGGGCGCGGACGGGTCGAACCGCCGGAGCATCACCACGTTGGCGTCGGGGTCGAGGCGGCGCAGCGCGCGGGCGTGCAGGGCCGTCATCGGTAGGACGAGGTCGCGTTCGGCAAGCTCGGAAGCCTCCACCTGCCGCGCCCGGTGGCCGCCACCGCCCGCGTAGCCGTGCGCGACGAGCACGCGGCGCGCCCGCTGGTCGATCGGGTTGCCCCGCTCCTCGTCGGACACCCCGGTGGAGTCGACGACGACCTCCTCGGCCAGCCCGGCGGCGGTGAAGCGCGCCCGGAGCACCACCTCGGCCATCGGCGACCGGCAGATGTTGCCGGTGCACACGGTCATCACGCGGTAGGTCATCGTGTCCTCGCCTCGAGCAGCACTCTCTCGCCGCCGGCGACGACAGCGCCGGCGTGCGCCTCGACCCGGCGAGCCGGGTGAGCACCGGCATCGTCCCATCCGCGCCATGCCGGCGGTCGCCACGGGAACTCGTCGTGCTAGAGCCTTGCCAGACGAGGAGGACGAGATATAGTCGAGATATATTCGACATCGAGCATTCGACATCGAGTGTCGCGCGGGAGGAGGGGGTCCATGGCACCGCGGACGCGCCGCACCAACCCGCTGGCGCTGGCCGTGCTGGTCCAGCTCTGGGAGCGGCCCATGCACCCCTACGAGATCTCCATGACGCTCCGCGAGCGCCGCAAGGAGGAGTCCGTCCGCCTTAACTTCGGCTCGCTGTACTCCGTGGTGGAGTCGTTGGAGAAGCACGGGCTCATCGAGGCCGCGTCCACCGAGCGCGACGGCAACCGGCCGACGCGCACCGTCTACCGCATCACCGACGCCGGGGTCACGGAGGCCATCGACTGGCTCACCGACCTGGTCCGGGAGCCCGTCAAGGAGTTCCCGCAGTTCGAGGCGGCGCTCTCGTTCCTGCCCGCGCTGGCGCCCGACGACGCCGTGCGCCTGCTGCGCATCCGCGCGGAGGCCCTGCGCATGGCGCTGACGGCCAACGACGCGACGCGGGCTGCCGCCCGCGCCCAGGGCCTGCCCGAGCTCTTCGAGCTCGAGGCCGAGTACGAGGCCGCCATGCAGCGCGCCGAGCTCGCGTTCGTCGAGGACCTGACCGGCCGCATCGTCGACGGCAGCCTCGCCGGCGTCGACATGTGGCGAAGGCTCCACGACACGCTCGTCCACGACGGGCGCGTCGATCCCGACGAGATGGCGAAGGCCGTCGCCGAGCTCGAGGCCTCGATCGGAGGCAGCTGACTTCCCCACCAGGGGAGACCGGTCGGCCCAGGTGCGCCAACACCCGGGCCGACCGTCCACGAACCGACCGAGGCGATGCCTCCTGTGCGATCCGCTGCACGTTCAGCATAGGAGCGCCGCCCCGGTCGGAGGATCCGACGAAAGGCGCACCATGTCACCCACACCCGCGGTCGAGGCCACCGGCCTCGTCAAGACCTACCCGGGCGGTCGCGGCCGCCCGCCCGTGCGGGCCCTCGACGGGCTCGACCTGACCGTCCCGGCCGGCACCGTGCACGGCCTGCTCGGGCCTAACGGCGCGGGCAAGACGACCACCACCAAGGTCCTCACCACGCTGTCCACCGCGTCGTCGGGCACGGCCCGGGTCGCCGGGCACGATGTTTCACGTGAAGCAGACGCGGTCCGCCGCGCCATCGGGTACGTCTCGCAGGGGACGGGCGCCGACCCGCTGCTGACCCCGAGGGAGAACCTCGTCATGGCCGCGCGGCTGCGCGGCGCGGGGCGTTCGGCGGCGTCCGAGCGGGCCGAGGAGCTGCTGGGCCGCATGGGCCTGCACGACGAGGCCGGCCGTCGCACCGGCACGCTGTCCGGCGGCACGCGCCGCAAGCTCGACGTCGCCCTCGGGCTCGTCGACGCCCCGCGCGTGCTGTTCCTCGACGAGCCGACGACCGGGCTGGACCCGGAGGCACGCGCCTCGATGTGGCAGGAGATCCGGGCCCTGGCCGCCGACGACGAGGTGACGGTGCTGCTCACGACGCACTACCTGGAGGAGGCCGACCGCCTCGCCGACGCGGTGAGCATCATCGACCACGGCCGGGTGGTCGCCACCGGCAGCCCCGCCGCCCTGAAGGCGGAGATCGGCGGCGCCTCGCTCGAGGACGTGTACCTGCACCACGCCGGCCGCGCCTGGGATGCGGAGGCGATCCGATGAGCGCCGCACCTGTTTCCGTGAGTGCCCCGCCCGCGGCCGCCGCCCGCGCGCCGTGGCCGGTGCAGGCGGGGCTCGTCGCGCGCCGCTGGATCGTCGACGGCTTCCGCCTGCCGTGGGGCCTCGGCGTCTCGGTGATCCAGCCGGTCGTGTGGATCGTCCTGTTCGGGAACGTGTTCAAGGCCGTCACGCAGGTGCCGGGCTTCGGGCACACCAGCTACCTGACGTTCCTGGTCCCCGGGATCCTCATGATGACGATGCTCTACTCCGGCGCCTGGGCCGGGACCGGGTTCATCGACGACATCAGGTCCGGGGTCATGGACCGGCTGCTGTCGTCGCCCGTGTCGCGGTCGGCGCTCGTCGCCGGCCAGCTGGTGCAGCAGCTGCTGCTGTCGCTGATCCAGGGCGTGGTGCTGCTGCTCATCGGGTGGGCGGCGGGCGCTCGCTACGCGGGCGGGCCCACCGGCATGGCTATCGCCCTCGTGGCGTCGCTGCTGCTCGCGGCGGCGTTCTGCTCGGTGTCGGCGGCGGTCGCGCTGACGGCTCGGGATCAGACGGCGCTCATCGGGATCTCGACGCTCGTCGTCCTCCCGGCGACGTTCCTCTCGACGGCGCTCATGCCGGTGGCCCTGCTGCCGCACTGGGTGCAGGCCACCGCGCGGTACAACCCCCTCACCTGGGCGACCGAGCTGGCGCGCACCGCGATGTCGCCGTCCATCGACGGCCGGGTGGTGCTCACCCGGGGCCTGCTGCTCCTGGCGCTGGCCGCGGTGACGTACGCGTGGTCGGTCGCCGCGATGCGGAACTACCAGCGCTCGCTCTGACCCGGGCGCCCGCCCGTCGCACCGGCGGGGGGCCAGCCCGTCGCACCGGCGGGGGGCCAGCCCGTCGCACCGGCGGGGGGCCAGCACGGCACCTGGTTGGGGGCCGGGCCGCACCTGGTTGGGGGCCGGGCCGCACCTTCGTCATGCGGCCCGGCCCTTCTTCCGCGAGCGCCCACTTCCTCACCGAGACCGTGCCTTCCGACGTCCGAAACGACCGGTCTCGACGACGAAGTGGGCGCTCGGCGGCCAGGAGAGCAGCACCGCACCCCGGTGAGGACGCAACACGGCACCCGGGCGGGGGCGGGGCTGCACCCGAGCGGGAGCGGGGTGCACCCGGGAGGGGCCAGGCCGCACCTTCGTCGTCCGGCCCTGCATCTCCGCGAGCGCCCACTTCCTCACCGAGACCGTGCCTTCCGACGTCCGCAGCGCCCGGTCTCGACGACGAAGTGGGCGCTCGGCGGCCAGGAGGCAACACCGCCCCCCGGTCAGGAGGCAACACGACACCCGGGGCGGGGCGGACCACACCTTCGTCGTCCGGCCCTGCATCTCCGGGCCGCGCCGGGCCGCACCCTCGTCGTCCGGCCCTGCATCTCCGCGGGCAAGCGGGCGACACCGCACCCCCGGTGAGGCCTGGGCGCAGCTGCGTCGACCGGCGCGGGTCAGTCGCGGGCGGTGAGGATCACCGGGCCGGCGGGCGTCAGGGCGATCGTGTGCTCGAAGTGGGCAGCCAGCGAACCGTCGGCGGAGCGGATGGTCCAGCCGTCGTCGTCGATGACGTACTCGTCGCCACCCGCCATGTACCACGGCTCGATCGCCATCACGAGGCCGCTGCGCAGCTTGAGCCCGGTGCGGCGGCGCCCCAAGTTCGCCACGTGCGGGTCCTCGTGCATGGTGCGGCCCACGCCGTGCCCGCCGAAGTCGGCGTTGATGCCGTACCCGCCCTGGCGGCCCACACGGCCGATCGCGGCGGAGATGTCGCCCATGTGACCGCCCGGCCGGGCGGCGGCAATGCCCGCGTCGAGGGCGGCGGACGTCGTGGCGATGAGGCGCTGGGCCTCGTCGGACGCGGTCCCGAGCTGGAAGGTCAGCGCCGAGTCGGCGACCCAGCCCTGCAGCTCGCAGGCGAAGTCGACCGAGACGACGTCACCGTCGGCGAGCACCCGGTCCGAGGGCAGGCCGTGCAGCGCGGCGTCGTTGACGGAGATGCAGAGCACGCCCGGGTACGGCATCGCGCCGAACGAGGGGTGATAGCCGAGGTAGACCGAGCGGGCGCCGGCGGCGGCGATCATCTCCGCCGCGTGGGCGTCGAGGTCCCACGTCGTCATGCCGATCTTCGCGTGCTCGCGCAGTGAGGTGAGGACGTCGGCGACCAGCCGGCCCACGGGCCGCATCTGCTCGATCTCTTGGGGGGTCTTGAGAGGCACGTCCCCACTGTTTCATGGTCGGCGCCAGTCGATGCTCCGGGCCACTTTCCTGAACTTTGGGTCGCGAATCACGACGCGGACTTCAGGAAAGTGAAGACGGGGTGGTTCGGGGCCGGGCATGGAACAGCCCGTGGGCCGGGTCCCCTGACGGGGACCCTGCCGCGCTGGACGATGTCGCGGCTCCCACGGGCTGCGGTGGCTGCCTGTACTCGCTCGGCCGCTCGGGGCCTGGACGAAGGCAGTCCGTCCTGGTTCGACGGGCGGCTAGCGGACAGCCACCTCACGCGTCCTGGAATGAACCATCTCCGGACCACCTCCTTTCCCGTGTGCGCACGACGCTACGTCGCGTCGCGCGCGACGCCAAGCCGTTTACCGGTCCGGCTCGCGGTCGCGGCGGGCGGCGGGCAGCACGACGAGGAGCAGCACCACGACCGCGACCAGCGCGAGCGCGCGCCACACCTCCGCGCCGGGCAGCGTGCGCCCGGGCCCGACGAGCCAGACGAGCACCCCGGCCACCTGCGCACCGAGCTGCACCGGCCAGGCGCGCCGCACCAACGCCACGGGCACCTCGACCTCCACCCGGGTGCGGGGCTCCACACGGGCCGCGAGCATCGTCGCGAGCACGGCGGCGTGGATGACGAGCAGCAGCGCCGCGAGCTGCCACGCCGGCACGGGCCCGCCCAGCAGCAGGCGCAGCGCCGCGAGCACCAGCAGCCACGCGCCCCACCCGGTGCGTGGCCGCACGAGCACGAGCAGCACCACCAGCACCGCGAGCGCGTCCGCGATCGCCGCGACCGGTCCCCGCATCGTCGCGAACCCCGCGGCGAACGGCACGAGCAGGCTGAGCAGCGCCGCCGCCGAGCGCACGGCCGCCCCCGACAGCGTCCGCACCCCCTCGAGCTCGACGCCGACCACCCGGTCCTCGTCGCGCGCCGCCTGCAGGGCGCGCAGCACGTCGCCCGCGGTCATCGCGCCACCCGCGCGACGTCCGTCACCGGTGCGCCGCCGCTCACCGGCACAGCACCGAGCGGGGAGGGTTCGGGCCGCCAGGCGGACCGATTCCTCCCCATAGGCGCCACCCGCGCGACGTCCGTTCCCGTCATCGCGGCACCCCCGCGCCGGGGCGGCGGCGGTCGGAGCGGGCGAGCACCGCGAGCGCGAGCGCCGGGTCGTCGCGCCACGTGACCACCTCGACGTCGAGGTCGCGCAGGTCGGCCAGCCGGTCCTCCCGGTCGACGAGGACGAGCCGCGCCGCCGTGGCCGCACGGCCCGACAGGTGCGCCGTCCGCAGCCGCGGCAGCACGTCCACGGCGACCACCCGGTGACCGACGCGTCGCCACGCGGCGGCGGCGTCCGCCGGTTCGTCGTCCAGGAACGTGGAGAACACGACGACGAGCGCGCCCGACGGCAGCCGGGGCGAGCGCACCCGGTGCCGCGACCAGCCCTCCGGCTTGGTCAGCGCGAGCGCGTGGGTGATCCGGTCGAGCTGGCCGCGCCCGCCTCCGGGTGGCAGCGGGCGCCGCACCACGCCGAGGTCGTCGAGCCCCACGCGGTCCCCGCCGGCGATGAACGCCCGCGCCACCGAGGCCGCCGCTCGGCGCGCGACGTCGAGCGACGTGGGGTCGTCGGGCCGCGTCGGGCGGCTGCCCGCCCAGGTCCGCGGGTCGGGACCCACCTCGTCGCGCGAGTCGACGACGAGCATCACCGCGGCCTCCGCGAGCGCGTGCTCACCGCGCACGTAGAGCTCGCTCAGCCCGGGCGAGCGGCGGGCCGTGACGCGCCAGTCGATGCGGCGGAGCCGGTCGCCCGGGTGGAACTGGTGGACGTCGCGCAGGTCGCCACCCTCACCCGGCCGCCGCGAGACGTGCGCGCCCGTCAGCCCGCGCAGCCGCGCCGGCAGCGGCACCTCCCGCAGCGGCGCGGCCGACGGCAGCACCAGCGCGTCGCGCCGCACCGGTCCACCCGCCTCGCTCGCCGCGGCCAGGCCCGGCCCCAGACCCTGGACCTCCACGGTCGCCAGCTCCTGCGGCCCGGTCCGCACGGTGCGCACGACGAGCGGCACGCGCCGCGTCACGGGGCCCGGCCCGGCCTCGTCGGGCAGCGCGAGGAGCGCGTCCGCCGCGGGCAGTCCCGCGCGGTGCACACCGACCGCCACGGCGACCGCCCCCGCCGGGGCCTCCAGCGACAGCTCCGCGCGCAGCGCGCCGTCGTCGTCCGCGCGCGCCGGGGGTCCCAGGGACGGCCGGACCTCCCCGGTGGGCCGCCGCAGCAGGTCCCACGCACCCACCACCAGGGGCAACGCGCCCACGAGGGCCACGTCGCCCCGGCCGGCGAAGGCCCCGAGCGCGAGCAGCACGGCGCCCGCCAGCACGGTGCCGGTGGCGGCGGCGGTGACGTGCCAGCGGTCAGCCACGGGCGGTCGTCGGCCCCGGGACGTGCTCGAGCACGTCGCGCACCACCGCCTGCGGCAGGGTGCCGGTGGCCCACGCCTGCGGCGTGAGCGACAGCCGGTGCGCCAGCGCCGCGACCGCGACCTGCTTGACGTCCTCCGGGAGCACGAAGTCGCGCCCGTCGAGCACCGCCAGGGCCCGCCCGACGAGCATGAGCGCCTGCGAGCCGCGCGGTGACGCGCCGACCTCGACGGCCGGGTGCGACCGCGTGGCGGCGGCCAGGTCCACGCAGTAGCGGAGCACGTCGTGGTCGACGGCGACCGCCTCGACGCCCGCCTGCATCGCCCGCAGCGTGCCGGCGTCGACCACCCGGTTCACCGGCGCCCACTCGGTGCGCCGGGCGAGCCGGCGGGCGAGCACGTCCACCTCGGCGTCGGCCGTGGGGTAGCCGATCGCGAGCCGCACCATGAACCGGTCGAGCTGCGCCTCCGGCAGCGGGTACGTCCCCTCGTACTCCACAGGGTTGGACGTCGCGACCACGAAGAACGGGTCGGCGAGCTTGTGCGTCGAGCCGTCGACCGTCACCTGGCGCTCGGCCATCGCCTCCAGCAGGGCCGACTGCGTCTTGGGCGCCGTTCGGTTGATCTCGTCGGCCAGCAGCAGGCCGGTGAACACCGGGCCCGGCCGGAACTCGAAGCTCGCGGTGCCCGGGTCGAACACCGACGAGCCCGTGATGTCGCTCGGCAGCAGGTCCGGCGTGCACTGCACCCGCCGGAAGTCGAGGCCGAGCGCGGCGGCCAGCGACCGGGCGGCCAGCGTCTTGCCGAGGCCCGGCACGTCCTCGAACAGCACGTGCCCGCCGGCGAGCAGCGCGGCCAGCGCGAGCCGCAGCGGGTCACGCATGCCAACGACGACGGTGCCGACCTCGTCGAGCACGGCCCGGCCATGGGCCGCGACCTCGGGGACCGGCAGGGGAGTGCTCATCTCGGGTTGCTCCTCGAGGAGGTGGTGGCCCGGGCCGGCTGGCCGGGGCCGAGGCGGTCGAGCACGATCACCGTGTGGTCGACGTCGCTCAGGCGCGGCCACGGCTCGCGCTCGCAGCGCAGCGTGGCGAGGGCGCGCGGCCCGACGAGGGCCCGCAGCGCCGCGTCGTCGGCGGGCGACGCCAGGTCGAGGCCGTGCCGGGCGAGCCGATGGGCGCCGATGCGCTGCACCTGCTGGAGCGCGCGCCTGCCCACCCGGCCCTCGTGGCCGGCGAGCGCCCACGTCAGCATGAGGGCCTCACGGCGCTCGCCCGCCCGCTGCGGGCGCTCCGGCAGCCAGCGCAGCGGCTCGGTGACGGCACCGAGGCGCTGCACCGCGAGCCCGAACGCGACGACGACGAACGCCACGGCGGTGGCGCCCAGCCAGTCGAGCAGCAGCAGCCGCGCCAGGCCGGCGACGACGAGCGCAGCGACGACCACGCGCCACACGCGGCTCACGTGCTCACCCGCCGCGACGGAGCGGCGGCGACGGCCGGCGGGACGACGACCCGCGGGGCCTGGCTCACGACGCGGCCTCCCTCGTCGTGCCCGCCGGCCGTGGAAGTGCCGCGGCGAGGACGCCGAGCGCCGCCCGGGCCGCGGCGACGTCGCCGGGCCGGATCTCGTGGTCGCTGAACCGGGCCCGGTGGTACAGCCGCAGCAGCGTCCGCGCAGCGGCCGGGTCGGCGGGCGTCCGGTCGAGCAGCGCGAGCGTGAACTCGGTCGCCGTCGCCGCCGGCTCGCGCTCCACGCCACCGCGGCCGGCGGCGTGCTCGAGCGCCAGCCACGCCGCGATGACGGCATCCCCCGGCGGCAGCTCGTCCCGCAGCGCGCGGCCGGCGTCGAGGTAGCCCTCCTGGAGCGCCGCCTGCGTCACGTCGTCGAGCGCGTCCAGCACGGCCCCGCCGGCGGGCTCGTCGCCGGGGCCGCCGGTGTCGACCGAGCCCAGTCGCTGCTGGACCAGGCGGTACAGGAAGCGCAGCAGCAGGAACACGAGGACCGCGAGCGTCGCGAGCACCAGCCACCGGACGGTCTGCGTCACCCACGCCGGCGCCTGCAGGGAGTCCTGCGCGGTCCCGGTCGAGGGCGGCAGCGTCGGCCCGGGCGGCGGTGTCGGCAGCACGCCGTCGAACGCGAGCCAGCTCGGCGCGTCGTGCCACCGCGGCACCAGCGGCCCGGCGAGGACGGTGACGAGCACGACGATCCCGGCGAGCAGCACGACGAGCAGCTCGCGCCGCCCCGTCGTCGTGCCCCGCCCCGTCGCCACGCTGGCGAGCCTAGCCAGCGGCCCGGCACCCGGTGGCGGGCTCGGCGACGACGTCCCCGGGCTCCGAGCAGGGCGCGACTGCGCGGCGGCCCCGGCTGTCCGAGCAAGGAGGGCCGAGCCGCCGGCCCGGAGTCCGAGCGGCGCGCACCGGGCTCGCGGCGGAGCACTGTGCTCCCGGCCCGCCGACCCGGGGTCGTCGCCAGCGTGAGCGACCATGGTGCGCGGACCACCGGGGCATCGGGTGGACGTGCAGGCGGATGGCGTCTGCACGTCCACCCACAAGGCGCCGCGGGCGGATCCCGACGCACGGAGAGTGGAGGACCGCATGACCGGCTCAGCGGACTTCGTCGGGCGCACCGCTCTGGTGACCGGCGCCGGCGGTGGCATCGGGTCGGCGCTCGTCGTCGCCCTGCTGGACGCGGGCGCGACCGTGGTCGCCACCGCCCGCGATCCCCACCCCGCACGCCTGGCGGCGGTGCCCGACGAGCTGCGCGCCCGCCTCGACGTGCGCGTGGCGGACATGCGCGACCTGGCCTCGCTGCCGGCGCTCGTCGCCTCGGTCGAGAAGGACCACGGCTCGCTCGACGTGCTCGTCCCCGCTGCCGGCGTCGGGGCGGTGCACGGCCTGGACCTGGCGCTCGACGTGTGGCAGGACGCGCTGACGGTCAACCTCACCGCGCCGTGGCTCCTGGCGCAGGCCGCGCTGCCGGGGATGACGGCCCGCGGGTTCGGCCGGATCCTCTTCGTCTCGTCGATCGCGGCGTACACCGGCGGCCGGATCGGCCCGCACTACGCCGCGTCGAAGGCGGGCCTGCACGGGCTGGTCCACGCGATCGCGTCCCGGACGGTCGCGGCGGGCGTCACCGCGAACGCCATCGCGCCGGCGCTCATCGGGGGCACCGACATGGTCGCCGCGATCCCGGACGTCACGCTGCCGCCGATCGGCCGGCTCGGGCGCCTCGAGGAGGCGACGTCCCTGGCCCTGGCCCTGCTGTCGAACGCCTACCTCACCGGCCAGGTGGTGCTGCTGGACGGCGGCATCCGCCCGGACTGAGCGCTACCCGGCCAGGCGCAGCACTTGCGCCTCCCACGGACGCAGCACGCCGGCCACGGCGCCTTCCAGGTTGCCGAGCACCAGCTCGGCGCCGGCCAGGCCGGCGAGCAGGGTCCGGACGTCGCGCTCCTCGCCCGAGCAGTTGGCGGCGACCAGCAGCGGCGGCCGGCCGGCGAGAGTGCGCGTGAACGCCCAGACCGCGGGGTCGTCGGGCAGCAGGAGGGTGAAGTCCCCGTCCACCACGACGGGGTCGTCGTGCCGCAACGCGATGAGCGCCCGGTAGTGCTCGAACACCGATCCGGGGACCCCCACCTGCGAGGCGGCGTTGAGCCACACGTGGTTCGGGTTGACCGGCAGCCACGGCGTGCCGTCGGTGAAGCCGGCGCCTGGCCCGGCGTCCCACTGCATGGGCGTGCGTGCGTTGTCGCGGCTGCGGTTCCGCAGCCCCGCGAGCGTGCGGTCCCGGTCGGCGCCGCACGCCACCGCCTCGGCGTAGAAGTTGCGCGCCTCGATGTCGCGCATCGCGTCGACGTCCGGCCAGGGGGCGTTCGTCATCCCGAGCTCCTCGCCCTGGTAGACGAAGGGCGTTCCCCGGTGCAGGTGCAGCACCGTGGCCAGGGCGGTGGCCGACTCCCGCCACCATCGCACGTCGTCGCCGAAGCGGGACACCGCCCGCGGCTGGTCGTGGTTGGACCAGTAGAGGCTGTTCCAGCCGACGGCGCCCAGCCCCTCCTGCCACGCGGCGAGGTTCGCCTTGAGGCGCGGCAGTGCCAGCGGCACCGGGTCGAACTTCGTCTGGCCCTGGTCGAGCGAGACGTGCTCGAACTGGAACACCATGTCGAGCTCCCCGCGCGCCGGGTCGGTGAACAGGCGGGCCTCCTCTCGGGTGACGCCGGGCATCTCGCCCACCGTCATCAGCTCGCGGCCCGCGCCGTCGAACACCTCGCGGCGCATCTCGGCGAGCAGCTCGTGCACGCGCGGCCGGGTGGCGTAGTGCGCGAACCCGTCGCCGAGGCTCGCACCCGGCGGCACCGGCCCGTCCGGCAGGTCGGGGTCCTTGGCGATGAAGTTGATGACGTCCATGCGGAACCCGTCGATCCCGCGGTCGAGCCACCAGCGCATCATCGCGTGCACCGCCTCGCGCACCTGGGGGTTCTCCCAGTTGAGGTCCGGCTGCTTCGTCGCGAACAGGTGCAGGTAGTACTCGCCCGTGGCCTCGTCCCACGTCCACGTGGGCCCCGAGAAGAACGACGACCAGTTGGTCGGCTCGGCGCCGGGCTCGCCCGGCGTCGCCCCGGGTCGCGCCGGCCGCCACCAGTACCAGTCCCGCTTCGGGTCGTCGGCCGACGAGCGGGACGCGACGAACCAGGGGTGCTCGTCGGACGTGTGGTTGACGACGAGGTCGAGGACGATCCGGATGCCCCGCCGGTGGGCCTCCGCGATGAGCTCGTCGAGGTCCGCCAGCGTGCCGAACATCGGGTCGACGTCCTGGTAGTCGCTGATGTCGTAGCCGTTGTCGGCGTGCGGCGAGCGATACACGGGCGAGAGCCACACCGCGTCGACACCCAGGGCCGCGAGGTGGTCGAGCCTTGAGACGACGCCGCGCAGGTCACCGATCCCGTCGCCGTCCGAGTCGGCGAAGCTGCGCGGGTACACCTGGTAGACGACGGCCGAGCGCCACCACGGCCGGCTCATCGCCGGCCCCGCAGGTCGACGACGACGGTCTGCCACACGTGCGGCGGCGGGAGCACGGCGACGGCGTCCTCGCCGTCCAGCTCGACGGCGACGTCGGTCAGGTGGCCGCCGCGGTCGGGATCCGCCACCCGCACCACGGGGACCGCCGACCCCGCGCGCTTGACGCGGAGGGTGCCGGCACCCGGGTCCGCCGGCACCGCGCGCGGCGCGTCCCACTCGGTGTCCGCCTGCCCAGCGAGGTTGATGAGGTGCACGACGAGGAGCTCGCCCACCTGCACCACGCGCCGCCACACGCCGCCGGGCGTGGGGCCGTCGGTCGTCGGTGCGGCCGCGAACCTCACGTCCAGCGCGTCGTTGTAGGCGCCCACCCACGCACCGCTGACGTCGGCCGCGCCGGGCGCCATGAGCAGCTCGTCATGCTCGACGAGGAAGTCGTACCAGCGCTGCAGGAGCGCGAGCGTCTCCGGCTCGGCCGGGCGGTTCCGCACGTAGTACGGGTCGACCAGCAGGTTGCCCTGCTCGCCCGCGAGCAGCTGGGTGGCGCCGTGCGAGAACAGGGTCGCCATGGTGAACGACGTCGAGAGGTCCGCCTCCGAGCGCGGCGCCACCTCGTACACGTGCTGGTAGGCGGCGATGACGACCGGCCGCCCGTCGCGGGCGGCACGGGCGCGCTCGACGAGCCGGGCGAGCGATCCCAGCGTCGTGTGCGGCGGCCACACCTCGATGTAGACCGCGTCCTGCGGGGCGTCCGCGGTGGCCCGCGTCGGGAAGTCGTTGACGTTGTTGAACACGAGCCGGGCGTCGGGGAGCCCGGTCCGCACGGCCTCGATCAGCGCGCGGAACGACCGGCTCAGGTCGACGGCGCCGCCGCCGACCAGCCCCGCCCACCGCGGGTAGCCGTACTGGTCGAGGTGGAAGCCGTGCAGCCCCACCGCCGCCACGGCGGCCCGCAGGTCGCCGACGAGGTGCTCCTGCCAGTCCGGCGCCCCGGGGTCGACGAGCGTCAGGAAGTCGCCGAGCGACCACGCCTCACCGTCGGCGCGCAGCAGGGCGCGGTGCGACCACGCCGGCCACTCCTCGCTCCCCACGCCGTAGACGGCGGCGTAGCCGAGCGCGTCCGTGCCCGCCGCGGCGAGCCCGGCCGCCAGCCGGCGCACGGTGTCCAGGGCGATCGGCTGGCCGAGCGGGTCGGCGTAGGTCTCGCCGCCGCCCATCAGGTCGGCGTGGCGGTACGCCCAGTCGTAGAGCTGAACGGCGTCGAGGTGCAGCCGACGGGCCAGGTCGACGACGGCGGCGACGTCCTTGTCGGGTGCGTAGGAGGCGACGAAGCCGTAGCGCATCCGGCCCCGCGGCTCGTCGGTCACCAGGACCGCGGTGCGGGCGACCGGCGTCCCGTCGGCGGTCTCGAGGTCGACCCCGTACCCGCCCGCGGCCAGCGCGCCGAGGCTGACCGTGCCGGGACCGGCGGCGTCCGCCGTGCCGACGACGGCGCCGAGGTGGCGCACCACCAGGCGGCCGGGTCCGGCGGTGCGGACCTCGATCTCGACGTCCGCACCGGTCGAGTACCGGCTCCGGGTCGGGAGGAGGGGGATGAGCGGCTGGGAAGGCATGGGCTCCTGCACCTGGTGGGCGCTGGTCGGTTGGGGTGGGACGGGGTGGCCCGGCGGTCAGCTCTTGAGCGCTCCGCTGGTCAGGCCCGTGACGAGGTGACGCTGGAAGACGACGTAGACGACGATCACCGGCACGACGGCGATCAGCGACGCCGCGAACACGAGACCCCAGGAGGTCCCGTGCTGCCCGTGGAACAGGGCGATGCCGATCGGCAGCGTCCGCTTGGACTCGTCGTTGATGACGGTCAGCGCCCAGACGAACTCGTCCCAGCTGCCGAGGAAGGTGAAGATCGCGCACGTCGCCAGCGCCGGGCGCGAGAGCGGCACGGCGAGGTTCCAGTAGCGGCGCCACGCGCCGCCCCCGTCGATCGTCATCGCCTCGTCGAGCTCGCCCGGGATCTGCTCGAAGAACGCCCGCAGCAGGAAGGTCGAGAACGCGACCTGCGTGCCGACGTAGAACGGGATGAGGCCGGGCAGGGAGTCCAGCAGGCCGAGGTTCTTGGCGAGGAGGAACTGCGGGATGATCAGCAGCATCGTCGGGATCGTCAGGCCGACGATCACCATGCCGAACAGCACGCCCTTCCCCGGGAACCGGAACCGCGCGAAGCCGTAGGCCATCATCGAGGCCAGCAGCACCGTGCCGGCCGTGGTCGCGACGGCGACGAACGACGAGTTGAGGAAGTACCGGCCGAAGTTGTTCGCGCTCCATGCCTGGACGTAGTTGTCCACGGTCGGGTGGCTCGGGATGAGCCGCGGCGGGTACTCCAGGAGCAGGGTGTGCGACTTCAGCGAGGTCGACAGCATGTAGCCGAACGGCAGTGCCAGGACCACGGCCGCAGCGATGAGCAGCGCGTACCGCACGGCCGCGACGCCGTGCCGCCGCCGCGCCCCGGCGATCACGCCGCACCCCCGTCGGCGGTCCGCCGCGCGAGCCAGTACTGCAGCCCGGAGACGACGAGGACGAGACCCGTCAGCAGGAACGAGATCGCGGACCCGTACCCGAAGTCGAGGTAGCTGAACGCCTGCTTGTACATGTAGGTCAGCGGCACCTGCGTCTGGTCGAGCGGACCGCCGTCGGTCATGAGGAGCACCGACGTGAAGACGTTGAACCCCCCGATGACCAGGAGGATCAGGACGGTCACCGCGGTGCCCCGCAGGAACGGCAGCGACACGTGGCGGAACCGCCGGCCGGCTCCCGCGCCGTCGAGCGCGGCCGCCTCGTGCAGCTCCTTCGGGACGCCGGTCAGCGCCGCCAGGAAGATGAGCATCGACCAGCCGACGCCCTTCCAGACGCCGAGGGCGCTGATCGCGACCATCGCCGTCCAGCGTTGCCCCAGCCAGTTCACCGGGTGCCCGACGACGTGCAGCACGTCGACGAGGAACCAGTTGACCACGCCGTGGTCGGTGGCGAAGAGGTACTGGAACAGCAGGGAGACGATGACCCAGCTGGTCACGACCGGGAGGTAGAACAGCACCCGGAAGAGCGTGCGGCCCGGCAGCGCCGTGTCGAGCAGCACCGCCAGCCCGAGCCCGATGAGCATCTGCGTCGGCACCGTCGCGAGCATGTAGACGGCGGCGTTGACGAACGCCCGCCCGAGCACCGGGTCGTGGAACGCCCGGACGTAGTTGTCCAGGCCGATCCACGGGCTGACCGCGCCCGGCGTGATCTTGTAGTCGCGCAGGCTGATGAGCAGCGCCTGCACGGCGGGGTAGCCGATGATCAGCGCGTACAGCGCGAACCCGGGGACGATGAACGTCAGGCCGGCGATCGCCGCCCGTCCGCGGGCCGAGAGGGCGGGTCTCCTGCTCGGTCCGCGGACGGGGGTGTGCTCGACCGACCCGAGCGCCGGGGTCGTCGTCGTCATGGTCGGTCGTCCTGTCGGTCGTGCCGGGGTGGTCAGCCGGCGTACTGCGCGAGCAGCGGGTCGATCTGGGCCGCGGCCTCGTCGAGCGCCTGCTGCACCGGCTCGCCCTGCAGCGCCTTCTGGATCTGCGCCTTGAGGATGTCGTCGATCTTCGGCCACGCCGGCGTGGGCGTGCGCGGCTGGGCGTTGGCCAGCTGCTTCACGAACGGCGCGTAGTAGGCGTTGATGCCGACGAGCTTGTCGCCGAGCGCCGAGAGCACCGACATCTGCCCCACCTTGGCCATCTCGTACTGCGAGTCCTGCGAGAGCAGGAACCGCATGAACTCGGCCGCGGCGTCCTTGTTCTTCGACGACTGCGTCATGACGACGGACTCGCCGCCGACGACGGAGACCGAGCCGCCCGGGCCGGACGGCATCGGGGCCGCCTGGAGCTTGAAGTCGGGGTACTGGCTCTGGAAGATCGGGTACATCCACGGGCCGTCGAGGATCGTCCCGTACGCCCCGGTGGCCAGGCCGTCGGAGGTGGCGGTCCCGCCGGTGCCGCCGAGGATGATGTCCGGGATCGCCTTCTGCTGGTACAGGTCGACGAGCAGCTGCACCCCCGCCACCGACTTCGCGGAGTTGAGGTACCCGGTCGCCTTCGTCACCTTGTCGTCGGTGACCGCGCCGCCGGCGCTCCAGATCCAGGGCAGGACGTTCCAGCCCGAGGTGCTGTTGTCGGCGAACGCGTAGACGCCGGCGGCGGTCAGCTTCGGGGCGTCCGCCTTGAGCTCGTCGAACGTCGCCGGCGGCTGGGTGATCCCGGCCTTGGCCAGCGCGTCCTTGTTGTAGAGCAGCACGCGCGTGTTGGTGTCGAGCGGGAGCCCGTAGTAGTGGCCCTTGTAGGCGTTGGTCGCCAGGGCGCCGGGGTAGACCTGGCCGGCGAAGGTGCTGAAGTCGGGCAGCTGCTGGTCGAGCGGGACGAGCACGCCGAGGTTGGCCAGCTCGGGGACCCACATGATGTCCGAGCGGACGAGGTCGGGCAGCGTGTCGCCCGCCACGGCGGTGACGAGCTTCTGGTGCAGCTGGTCGTACGGCACGGCGACCGCATCGACCTTCACCTTGGGGTGCGCCTGCTCGAACTTCGGGATGAGCACCGTCTCGAGCGTCTTCACCTCCGGCGAGTCGGCCGAGTACGCGTGCCAGAAGGTCACCGTGCCCGAGATGTCGGCCCCCGCGGTGGCGACGGGGGTGGGTGTGGTGCCGGCGGCGCCGGCCCCGCCCGAGCTGCAGGCGGTGAGAGTCAGTGCGAGCGCCGCCGCCGCCCCCAGGGCGGTGAGTGCGCCTCGTCGTGCGCTGGTGAACATCCTTGGCCTCCGAGATGGGACGTCATCGTCTCTCGCGACGCCGATGGGGCAACATCCCGGCGGGATGGTCGACCATCGACGTGTTTTCGTTGTGCCAACGCAAAATGACAGAGGTTCGGCGAGCCGTCAAGGCTGATCAGGTCGCGATCCTGTCACGGGAGGTCGACCGATATCGTTCCGCCGTGACATGATCAGGGCAGACGACCCGAAGGAGCATCGGATGCCTGCGCCCGCCTCGCGCTGGAAGAGCCTCTCGGCGTCCGAGCGCCGCGTGGCGCTCGAGGTGCTCGTCCGCGGACCGCTGGCCCGCACCGAGCTGGCGCAGCGGCTCGGCCTGTCGACGCCGAGCCTGTCGCGGCTGACCAAGCCGCTCCTCGATCTCGGCGTGCTGCACGAGGTGGACGACGCCGAGCCCGTGGCGCGGGGTGGTGGCCGGCCGCCGCAGCCGCTGGACGTCAACCCCCGCCTTGAGCACTTCGTCGGCATCAAGCTGACCGGCACGCGGGCCTACGCCGCGCTGACCGACCTGCGGGCTGGCATCATCCGCGCGGCTGACGCCAGGGTCGACGACCACGACCCGCAGGCGGTCGTCGAGGTGCTCGCCGGCCTGGTCCACGACCTCAACGGCGACACGGCTGCGACGGTGCTGGCCATCGGGGTCGGGCTCGGCGGCATGGTGGTGGAGGACGTCCGCGTCGGGCGGGCGCCGTTCCTCGGCTGGCGCGATGTCGACCTCGGCCCGCAGCTCACCGCGCGGACCGGCCTGCCTGTGGTGCTGGCGAACGACCTGGACGCGCTCATGGAGGCGGAGCACTGGTTCGGTGCCGGGCGCGACGTGACGAACTTCGCCGCCCTGACGATCGGTGCCGGCGTCGGCTGCGGCCTCGTCGTCCACGACCGGCTGGTCCACGGCCGCGACTCGGGCCTCGGCCTGCTGGGGCACTTCCCCCTCGACCCGCTCGGCCCGGCGTGCCCCGACGGGCACCGTGGCTGCGCGAACGCCCTGCTGTCGATGGACGCGATCCAGACCCAGGCGTCGCTGGCGACCGGCCGCGCGCTGGAGTACGACGAGGTCCTCGACCTGGCGCAGGCCGGCGACCCGATCACCGACCAGATCGTCGGGAACGCGGCCCGGGCCTTCGGCGTCCTCGTGGCCGACGTCGCGAACATCGCGCAGCCGGAACGGGTCGTGCTCACCGGCGAGGGCATCCGGCTCGCCGAGGTGGGCTGGGAGCGCCTGGTGAGCAGCATCCGCGAGCACCGCAACGCGGAGGCCGCGGAGCTCGACCTCCTGCTCGTCAAGGACGACCCGACCCTCTGGGCGCGGGGCGCGGCCGCGGTCGCCATCCAGCGGACGGTGCTCGACACCCTGCCCTGAGCCACCGGACGCCCTCGACGCGGGAGCGGGATCCGGCCCCTAGTGCGCGTGCCGGTGGTGCGCGTCCGGGTAGTGCGGGTGGGTGTGGGTGATCGGCTCGTGGATGTGCGGGTGCGTGTGCCAGGTCCCGGGCGGCACGGGCTCGTCGTGCGCGTGCTGGTGGTGCTCGTCGTGGGTGTGCCGGTGCGTGTGCTCGATCGCCTCGTGGGTGTGCGCGTGCTCGTGGCGCTCGCTCAGGTGCAGCCAGACGCCGAGGCCCATGAGCAGGCCGGCTACGACGAGCGACCAGGTCACGGCCTCGCCGAGGACGATCGCCACGACGGCGCCGACGAACGGCGCCACCGCGAAGTACGCGCCGGTGCGGGCGGTGCCGACGCTGCCGAGCGCGTGGATGAACAGCACCAGGCTGAGGCCGTAGGCGACGAGGCCGAGCCCCATCGCGCCGAGGGTCGGCACCAGCCCGGGCAGCCGCGCTCCGAGCGCCAGCGCCAGCACCAGGTTGATCGGCCCGGCGACGGCACCCTTGACGGCGGCCAGCCACGTCGCATCGGTGAGCGCGACCTTCCTGGTCAGGTTGTTGTCGAGGCCCCAGCACAGGCACGCGCCGAGCACCGCGAGCGCCGGCAGCGGGGTCCCGAGGGCAACGCCGGCGGGGACGCTGAGCACGGCGGCGCCCGCCACGATGGCGACCATCCCCACGACGATCCGCCGGTCGACGTGCTCCCGGAACACCACCCATGCCAGCAGTGCGGTGAACACGGCCTCCGCGTTGAGCAGCAGCGACGCGCCCGACGCGGGCATGCGCGACAGCCCCAGCATGAGCAGCACCGGCGCGACGACGCCGCCCGAGGCGACCGCGCCGACCAGGGGCATCACCTCGGACCGCCGCAGCACCACGCGCCCCGGCCGGCGCACCAGCCGGTAGCCCCACAGGCCCAGCCCCGAGCCGCAGTACAGCAGCCCCGCGAGGAGCCACGGGCTGACGTCCCCGAGCAACGCCTTCGCGAACGGCGTGCTGACGCCGAACAGGACGGCCGACGCGAGGGCCGCCTGCACGCCCGGGTGGCGCAGCGCGAGTCGTTGCACGCTCCGAGTGTCCCGGATGCCGGGCGCCCCGAAACGTGGGCCGGCGGCCGCGTCACCCGGGTGGAAACCCCTTCACGGGCGCGTGACCGCCTCAGGAGTCGCCCGTAGCGGCCGACGAAGAAGGGGCGGGGGGCCGGACGGGAGTGTGGGTGTCGGCGATGGGTGTCTCGGCTGCGCAGTTCCGAGCGGCCGTCGGCGTGGCGGTGGCGGCGGCGGTCGCCTTCGCGCTCGCCTCCCCGGACGCGCGCCTGTGGCTCCTCGTCGTCGCCCCCCTGGTCGCCGCCGCCACCATCGTCGTGGCGGTGCGGCGCCGTGCCCCGGCCCGGCCGGTGGCGTGGCTGCTCCTCGCCCTGGCACTGGTGTCCGCCGGCGTCGGATCCGCGGTCCAGGCGCGGGAGCAGGCGCTCACCGGCCCGGCGTGGATCGCGTTCGCCGCCGGCTCGGTCGCCGCCGCGGCGGGGATCATCGGCTTCACGCCGCCGCTCCCGCCCGACCGGGACCGGCTGGCGTGGCTGGACAGCGCGATCGGCGTCGTCTCGCTGGCCACCCTGGCCTACCAGTTCCTCATCCAGCCGTACGTCGACGCGAAGGCGGGCATCGCCGCGGTCGCGTCTGCCGCGGCACTGCCCGTGCTGGACCTGGCGCTGTTCGCCCTGCTCCTGCGGCTGCGCGACCGCCGGCCGCGCCGGAGCGTGGCGATCGCCATCCTCGTCGCGGCCCTGTTCGGTGCCATCTCCTCGGACACCGTCGTCGGCCTGGCCACGGTCGCCGGTCACTACAGCCCGGGCTCGGCGTGGGACGTGTTCTCGTACGTCTCCTACCTCGCACTGGGGCTGGCGGCCCTCCACCCGTCGATGACGCACGTGGGGCAGCCCGCCCACGGCCCGGCGCCCTCGCGCGTGCCCGGGCTGCTGCTCCTGCTGCCCACGGGCGCCGTGGTGCCGGCCGTGTCTCTGATGGCCGCCCTCGGGCTGGCCCGCCTGGATCTCAGGCTCGCCGCGATCGCGGGCCTCGCCCTGTTCCTCCTGGCGATGGCCCGCGCGATCCACCTCCTGGCGCACACGGAGCACGCCAGCCTGCACGACGAGCTCACCGGCCTGGGCAACCTGCGGCGCTTCCGCCAGGAGCTGGCCCGGTCGGCCGGCGCCGCTCGCGGCGCCTCCGCCCTGCTGGCGATGCTCGACCTGGACGACTTCAAGGGCATCAACGACACGTACGGCCACACGGTCGGGGACGAGCTCCTGGTGCAGGTGGCCGGCCGGCTGACGGCGGCCCTGCCGCCCCGGCTGCTCGTCGCCCGCTTCGGCGGTGACGAGTTCGGCGTGCTCGCGGTTGGACCCGAGACGGACACCGCCGCCTTCGCCGAGCAGGTGGGGCGGCAGGTGCTGTCGGCCTTCGTGGAGCCGTTCGAGCTCGACGGGCTGCCGCTGCGGGTCTCGGCGAGCGTCGGGATCGTCACGTCGCCCGACGTGGCCACGCTCGAGGGGTTGCAGACCGACGCCGACATCGCGATGTACGCGGCGAAGAACGCCGGCCGGTCGACCTACCGCCTCTACACCAGGGAGCTGCGGGAGCAGGTCCTGGGCGAGCGCACCCTGGCCGCGGAGCTCGACCACGCGCTGCAGCATCCCGACTCCGGTGGGCTCTGGGTGGCCTACCAGCCCGTCGTCGCGCTCGACGACGGCGCCCTGGTCGGCCTCGAGGCGCTCGTCCGCTGGCAGCACCCGACGCGCGGCCCGCTCGTGCCGGCGCAGTTCCTGCCGGCCGCCGAGCGGGCCGGGCTGTCCGCGGCGATCGACGACTTCGTCCTGGTGACCGCGCTCCGCCAGGACGCGGCGTGGTGCGCGGCGGACCCCGTGTTCCGGTCGGTGCGGATGGGCGTCAACATGAGCGCCGCCTCGCTCGGGCGTGCCGACCTCGCCACCCACGTCCTGGGACGACTGGTCGACGCCGGCCTGACGCCCGCGCAGCTCACCGTCGAGATCACCGAGCAGGCCGCCGTGCCGGGGGACCTGGAGCTCGCCGCCGCGCTCGGCGATCTCGACGCCGCCGGCGTCCACCTCGCCATCGACGACTTCGGCACCGGCTACTCGGCCCTGACGTACCTCGAGCGGTTCCCCGTGTCGGTGCTGAAGCTGGACAAGAGCCTGGTCGACTCCGTGGCCGCCCACCCGTCGCCCCTGCTGGCCGCGGTCACGGCGCTCGCGCAGTCGCTCGGCCTGATCCTCGTCGCCGAGGGCGTGGAGACCCGCGGGCAGCTCGCCGCGCTCCAGGAGCTCCAGGTCGCGCTGGCTCAGGGCTTCCTCATCGCCGCGCCGCTGCACCCGACCGCCGTGACGGAGTACGTGCGCGGGCACGACGCCGCGATGACCGGCCTGTCCCTGCGCTGACGAGCCGCCGCTCAGCCGCCGATCCGCATCACCTGGCCGAGCGCGCTGCGGCGCCCCGCCTGCACCGCCGCGACGGCGCCGGCGACGAGCACCACGAGCGGCAGCACCGCCAGCGGCCACCAGGGCCAGGTCAGGCCCGGGTCGGCGGCCTGGCCGGTCAGCAGCCGGAGCTGGAGGGGTCGCTCCACCAGCCGTGCCATCCAGACGCCCGCCGCCAGGCCGCCGGCGGTGGCCAGCAGCACCCAGGGCAGCACCTCGCCGACCGCCACCCGCCCGACCTGCCGTCGGTTCAGGCCCAGCACCCGCAGCACGGCCAGGGTCCGGGCGCGGCGCGAGGCGTCGACCGCGGCCGCGAGCGCCACGACCACCAGCCCGAGCCCGACGAGGATCGGCGCCGCGACGCGCAGCAGCAGGAGCAGGCCGGACGTCAGCGGCTCGCTCCGGCGTTCGGCGAGCCACGTGGCGCGGCCGGTGACCGCCGCGCCGTCCACGCCGGCCGCGTCCACGGCTCGCTCCGCGCCAGGGCCGACGGCCCACAGCACGTCGGCATCCAGCGGCTCGCCGGCGGCGGCGGCGAGCAGCCGTCGGTCGACCACGACGAGCGTCGCGGTGGGCCCGGTGCCGGCGAGGGCCGGGCTCAGCGCCGGGGCGGCACCCACCCTCCGGAGCGGCAGCGTGCGGCCGTTCCACAGCAGCGCCGGCGACGCGCCGCCCGCGCTCAGGGACGCGCCGCCGAGCACCGGCAGCGCGGCGTCGGGCGCCTGTCCCGGGACGAGCGCGCCGAGCCCGGGCGGCGTCGGCACGGGGGTGGCCGCGAGCAGGCGGGCGTAGTCCGCGGCGTCGACCGCCAGCACGTCGACCCAGTCGGTGCCCGGCACGCCGGAGATCTGCACGTTCGGCACCAGCCGGGCCAGCGCGACCCCCTCGACTCCACCGGCCGCAGCCACCCGCGAGGCGACCGCGTCCAGGGGATGGTCGGCGTCCGTGTGCACGACGACGTCGGCGCCGACCGTGTCCCACGAGCCCGCGTCCTGGCCGGCCGTCACGGTCGCGCCGACCACCGTGCTGAAGACGGCGAGCGTGGTGCACAGCGTCAGCGCGACGAACGGGCCGAGGCCGGGCGCGGCGGCGCCGCCGGCCGACGCCAGCAGGGGGCCGGCGCGGCGGAACCGCGCCGCGGCGGGGACCATGGCGCGCAGCAGCAGCCGCAGGACCCGGGCGCCGACCAGGCCGATCGCCAGCGCTCCCAGGGCGGGGGCCGCCGCGAGGAGCAGGTCCGCGCCGGTGGGCTCGTCGGGCAGCCCCCGACGACGCACCGTCACGAGGGCCGCGACCGCGATCAGCACCACGGCCGCCTCGAGCGCGCCGCGCCGGACCTGCGCCGGCTCCGGTGCCCGGCGCCGGCCGACCTCCTCCGACTCCGACGCCGCGCGCCGTGCCCTCGGCCCGGCGGCCGTCAGCGTGCCGAGCACCGGCACGGCGAGCACCGCCACCGCGAGCACCGGCAGGACCCACGGCCAGGAGACGGGCCCGGGCGCGAGGCGCTGCGCCACGACCAGCCCGACCGCGCCGACCGCGAGACAGAGCGTGGCCTGCTCGAGCGCCAGGCCGAGCCCGATGGCGGGCAGCGACGCGCCACGCGCCCGGTCGCGGTTCAGCACCACCGCGCGGCGACGCACGAGCAGCCCGGCGGCCAGCACCAGCACCGCCGCCGACGCGCCGAGGGTCCCGACGAGCAGCACCGACGCCTGGGCGCCGGCCGCCTGCACCCGCGCCTGGATCGACCGTGCGAGCCCCTCGAGCTGCGACCACACGGTCGGACGCGGACCGAGCAGGCCCAGGGTCTTCGGGGCCGCCTCGAGCGCCGCGGCGGCGCGCGCGATGTCGCCCAGGTCGGCGAACGCCACCGTCGCGGGCCGCACCCCGAGGGTGAAGGTCCGGGTCACCGCCTGCGGCGGCAGCGCGAGCCGGACGTCGGCGACCGACTCCGCCGAGAGCAGCGCGCCCATCACGGTCCTCTGCCCGGCGTTGGCGCCGAGCGTGATCGGCTCGAGCAGGCCGGGCACCTGGGCCCAGAGCGGGTCGCCCGGCTCCCGGGCCCGGAAGATCCCGCTCACCGTCACGTCGAGCGGTCGGCCGTCCGGGCCGCTGGCCGCGATCCGGTCACCGGGACGGACGCCGAGCTGCGCGGCGACCGGGGCGGACAGCCCCACCGCGACGGGCCACGTCCCGCCGTCGGCGCTGCCGAACTCGCCGCTCGCGGGAGCACCGGGGGCCTGGCCCTCGAGCCAGTCCACCCCGGCGAACCCGTCCCGCCAGAGGTACGCCAGCTGCAGCGAGACCGCCCCGTCGGGCGCCGCCGTCGGCAGGTAGGTGGTGCTCACCAGGCCCGAGGGCGGGGCGAGCACGCGCGCCAGGGCCGGAGGCAGGGCGGCCTCGATCGTCGCGCCGTCCGCGGCCACCTGCTCCGCCGTGCTGGGATCACGGTCGGCCGAGACCAGACCGTCGTCGAACGGCGCCGTGACGGTGATCCCGACGGAGGGCCGGGCGGCGACGGCGGCCCGCACGGCCTCGTCGGCCACCCTCGTCAGCAGGCGCGGGGTCGCGTCGGCGAGCACCACCGCGAGCAGGAGCAGCACCGCCGTCAGGGTGAGCGGCCACGCGTCCGCCGCGGCGCGGCGACGCAGCCCGAGGAGCGCCGCCCCCGTCGTCGTGCGCCGCGGCCCCACGCCCGCCCGCTCGGCCGCCGTCACGGCTGGCCCTCCATCCGCAGGTGGGTCGCGCTCGCGCGGCGGACCGCGGCGCTCGCCACGGGCGCCGCGAGCGCCACCGAGCCGAGCGCGAGCAGCGTCACGGCGACGGCGAGCGCCGGCCAGGGCCACACCACCAGGACGTCCGGGACCGGCGGCGCACCCGTGCTCGACACCACGAGCAGCGGCACGACGAGGCGCACGACGACCCCGCCGAGGAGCGCCCCGGTGCCCACCGCGAGCAGGCAGACGCCACCGTGCTGCACCAGCAGCGCGGCGCCCACGGCGGCGCGCGACATGCCGAGGCCCAGCAGGCGTGCGACCTCGACGGCCCGGGCACCGATCGAGGCGACGACGTGCGCCGCGGTCCCCCACAGGGCCAGCAGGGCGGCCGCCGCGACCAGCAGCCACGTCGCCGCGAGGATCGCCATCCGCAGCGGCCCGTCCCGCAGCTGGGCGGCGACGGCGTCACGCGTCTGCGGCGCCCCGAGCCCGCCGGCGGTGACCGCCGCGGCCGCCGCCCGGGGGTCGGCCAGGCCGCTCACCCACCAGCGGTCGGTGAGGGGGCTGAGGTCGCCGGCACCGAGCAGCGCGCGGTCGAGCGTGGTCCGGTCCGCGAGCACGCCTCGCGGGGCGACGATCGACGGCAGGTAGGGGACGACGCCGGTGATCCGTCCGTCGAGCTGCGACTGGCCCACGGTCAGCGAGAGCCGCCCACCGGGCTGGGCGCCGAGCTCGTCGGCCAGGCCGGCGGTGACGACCACCGGGACGTCGGCCACCGGTGAGCCCGCGACCACCACGAGGCGGCCGCTCTCGTAGAGCAGGCCGGTGAGCGAGACGGTGGCCGACGCGGTGACGCCGACGCCGGCTGGGTCGCCCGCCTCGGTGGCCTGCGCGCCCCGCGCGATCTGCCACGGATCGGTGCTCGTCGACCCGAACCAGTCCGAGGAGCCGGAGCCCGCCGTGGCGCCGAGCAGCACCGTACGCACGGTGACCACCGAGGTCTGGTTCGCGTCCGGCGACGGCGCGGCGCCGTCACCCAGCGCCAGCCCCAGGTCGAGCGCGACGAGCCGGAGCCGGTCGGGCAGCGGCACGGCGTCGGGTCCCGTGGCGATCCGGAGCTCGTGCGGCGCGCCGTCCAGCGGGACGGGCCCGCCGTCGAGCACGGCCTGGCCGCCCCACGGGTCCTCCACCACCAGCGACGGCGTCGCCACCACGGGTGTGCCGTCCGCCGTGTCGCCGGTCAGCACCAGGCGGAGCGGGCCGGCGGGCAGCAGCGGGCCGGCCGGGTCGACCGTCGCCAGGCCGGCGGTCGCGGCCGCCCAGGTGGTGCCGGCGGGCGGGCGGCCGACCTCGAAGCCGTGTCCCGCCCGCAGGTCGGTCGCCAGCAGCTGCGTCGCGTGGCCGGAGGTGTCCGCGCCGATGAGCGAGCCGAGCGAGATCGAGCGCTGCGTCACCGCCATGGGGCTGCCGCCCGTCGCGGCTCCGAGCGCGCGGCCCTCGGCGATCGGGGCGACCGCGCCCGGGTCCACCTGCAGCTGCGCGCCCACCTGCGCATCCGCCTGGTCGGCCTGCGACCGCTCCCACGTGGCGACGAACGTCAGCCCGAAGGTGGTGGTCGCGGTGGCGAGCACCAGGAGGAAGGCGCCGGCCGTCGAGTGACGGCGACGAGCCAGCTCCCAGGCGGCGAGCGGGAGGACCAGGCGGGACGACCGCGCGGCGTGCACCTCGGCGAGCCGGGCCACCCACGGCAGCACCCGCAGGGCCAGCACCGCGCCCGCCGCCAGGCACAGCACCGGCGCGGCGACGAGCACGGGGTCGACGGCCGCGCCCAGGGCCACGCGGTGCGCGCGCAGCTGCAGGTAGCCCAGCACCGCGAGCGCGACGAGCACCAGGTCGACCCCCGACCGCGCGACGAGGCCATGCCGCCAGGCTCGGCCGCGGGTGCCGCGCGACCGCAGCGACACGACGACGAGGACGCCGGACAGCCCGAGCGCGGCGCCTCCCACCGTCGCCACCAGCACCGCGGTGGGTGCGGCGGCCGCCGCGTCCATCCCAGCGCGCGCCAGCCGAGGGATGCGAGCCAGCGCGCGGAAGGCCGCGAGGGACAGGGGGATGCTCAGGGCCGCGGCCACGAGCGCCAGGACCAGGGCCTCGGCAGCCGCGTGCGCGGCCAGCTGCCGGGAGGCGGCGCCGCGCGCCACGAGCAGGGTGTGCTCGGCCGCGCGACGATCGGCCAGCAGCCGGGCCGCCAGCCCGAGCGCCGTGCCGGCGAGCGCGCCGGCCAGGAGCGCGGCCACCAGCACCACCGACGCGGTGACCCCGAGCTGCGCCCGCACCTGCTGCAGCGTCTCCGGGTAGGGGTTGGCCAGCGCCACTCCCGAGGCCCGCTCGCCGAGGCGCTCGTCGAGCGCCCTCCTCAGGCCGCCGAGGTCACGCTCCGCGGTGGCGATCCGGGACGTCGTCGCGCCGGACAGCACCGGGGTGAGGACCACGGAGAACCGTGCCACCGGCTGGTGGCCGACCAGCGTGCCGGGCGCGACGACCAGCGGGCCGTAGGCGGGCAGCGCGGCGCCGAGCGCGTACGTGGCGTAGCCGGCGGCGTCGAGCGGGTCCCGGGTCCAGGCCTGGTCGCCGCGGCGGGGCGTGAAGGTCCCGACGACGAGCACGGTGCGCGGATCCGCCGGTGGCTCGCCTGCGTGCTGGGGAGCGCCGGTGAGGCTGATCGTCGAGCCGGACGCGACGCCGAGCAGCCGGGCGGCCGAGTCCGGCAAGGCGACCTCGGTGACGGCGGCGGCCCCGCTCGTCGGCCAGCGTCCCGCGGTGAGCGTCGCGTGCGCCGCGACGTCGTCCCCGTCGAGCAGGTACGTCTGCCGCAGGCCGCCGTCCGGCGCGGGGTCCAGGAGCAGCCGCGTGGACGTCGCCCACACCGACGTCGTCGTGGGGAAGGCGGCCAGGGCGGTCTGTGTCGTGTCGGAGACCTCGGCCAGGGCACGCGCCGCGGCGTCGGCCGCCGTGGCGTCGTCGGCCAGCGTGACGGCGGCGACCACCTGCACCGACGCCGGGTCGGTGCCCCGCACGGCCGCCACGAGCGCCTGGTCCCGCACCGTGGTGAGCAGCAGGCTGCACAGGCCGAGCACCGTGGCGCCGGCGACGACGAGGGCCGTCACCATCGCCACGAGGCCCGCCTGCGCGCGAGCGCGGCGCAGCACCAGCCGGGTCGGCCGGGCTCCGCCGCCCGGTCGACCGCCGTCGCCGGGAGCGCCGTGCCCGTCAGGCATCGACCAGGCGGCCGTCGACGAGGCGGACGGCACGGTCGGCGAGCGCGATCATCACCGGGTCGTGCGTCGAGACGATCGCCGTCATGCCCTCCGCTTCGACCACGGCCCGGATGAGGGCCATCACCGCGAGGCCGGTCTCGACGTCGAGCTGGCCGGTCGGCTCGTCGGCGACGAGGAGGCGCGGCGACACCGCCAGCGCGCGGGCGATCGCCACCCGCTGCTGCTGCCCGCCGGACAGCTCCGTCGGCCGCTGGGCGGCGTGGTCGGCCAGGCCGACGAGCTGCAGGAGCAGCTGCACGCGGCGCTCCCGGTCGGGCACCGGCAGGCCGCGCAGCCGCAGCGGGACGCCGACGTTCTCGGCCGCCGTCAGCACGGGGATCAGCCCGAACGTCTGGAAGACGAACGCGACGGTGTCCCGGCGCAGGCGGACCAGCCCCGCCTCGTCCAGCGCGGTGACCTCGACGTCCCCGACGGTGATCGCACCGGCGTCCGGCCGGTCCAGCCCGCCGACGAGGTTGAGCATCGTCGTCTTGCCGGAGCCCGAGCGGCCGACCAGGGCCACCAGCTCGCCGGGGGCCACGTCGAAGGACACGTCGGACAGCGCGTGCACCGCGTTCCGCCCGGAGCCGAAGGTCCGGCGGACGCCGCGCACCGACACCGCCGCGCCCGCGCTCACGGCTCGGCCCGATCGCCGTGCCGGCCGGCCCGGCCCGACGGCCAGAGGCTGACGTGGTCGGCCTCGAGCGCCAGCCGCACCCGATGGGTCAGCGCCAGCGCCTCGCGGTACTCCCGCGGCACCTGCACGCGTCCGGCGCGGTCCATCACCGCGTACTCCTGTGCCACGACCGGCGCCCCGTCCTCGTGCCCCTCCGCCACGCGCAGCACCTCGGTGCTGGTGCGCCCGTCCCGGATGGCCACGGTCCGCGCGACCTGCTCGCTCACCGCCGAGTCGTGGGTCACCACCACCACCGTCACGCCGGCCTCGCGGTTGGCGGTGCGCAGGGCGTCGAACACCTCCTGGGAGGTCGTGGTGTCGAGCTCGCCGGTCGGCTCGTCGGCCAGGAGCACGCGGGGCGAGTTCGCCAGGGCGACGGCGATCGCGACGCGCTGCTGCTCGCCGCCGGACATCTGCCGAGGCAGCCGGTCCGCGCAGTGCCGCACGCCGACGAGCCGCAGCACCTCCTCGGCCCGCGCGCGCCGCTCGCGCCGCCCGGCCCCGGCGAAGGCCAGGGGCAGCAGCACGTTCTGCGTCCCGCTCAGGTAGGGGACGAGGTTCTGCGCCGCCTGCTGCCACACGAAGCCGACCATGGTGCGCCGGTACGCGACCCGCTCGGCACGTGACATCCCCATGAGGTCCCACGGCCCGACGCGCACGCGTCCCGCGGTCGGCTGGTCGATCCCGGACAGCACGTGGAGCAGGGTCGACTTGCCGGACCCGGAGGCGCCGACGACGGCCACCATCTCGCCCTCGTCCACCAGCAGGTCCAGCCCCTGCAGGGCCTGCACCTCGACCGGACCGCTCCGGTAGATCCGCACGAGGTTGTCGCACACGACGAGGGCATCCCGGCCGAACTGGCCGGCCCGGGGCGTGCGCGCTCCCAGGTCTTCCAGGGTGCTCTGGCTCACCGGCGGCCTCCGTGCTGGCGCTCGCGCACCGTCGCCCGAGCCGCTCGAAAGGTTATCCCGGCCGCGCCGGTCCGCTCAGGAACCACGAGACGAAGAGAGCCGGGACCCCTGGGGGACCCGGCTCTCCACACGCCCGGGGAGTCCCCCGGTCTGGGTGCGCGAGGCGGGATTTGAACCCGCACGCCCTTGCGGGCACTGGCACCTGAAGCCAGCGCGTCTGCCGTTCCGCCACTCGCGCGCGGCCAGAACAGTAGCACGGTCCGCGGCTAGTCCCGGGGGCGGACGCCGACGGGGGGCCTGCACGGATACGATCGAGCCGGGTTGCGCGCATCCTCCGATGTCGCACACCCCCGCCCCGGTCCTGTGACCGCGGGCGTCCGGGCGGGAAGGAGGTGGCGATGGGCTTCCTCGACAGGTTCGAGAACGGGGTCGAGCGGGCGGTCAACGGCGCCTTCACCCGGTTCTCGCGCGGTGCGGTGAAACCGGTCGAGATCGCCAGTGCGCTGCGTCGGGAGCTCGACGACCGCGCCGCCGCGGTCGGCCGGGACCGCACCGTCGCACCGAACGACTACATCGTCGAGCTCTCGTCGGCCGACTACGACCAGGTCGAGGCCTGGGGCGCGGAGACTCTGGCCGACGAGTTCGCCGCCAACCTCACCGACCACGCCGCGCGTCAGCGCTACGCCTTCGTCGGGCCGGTCACGGTCAGCTTCGCGGAGAACCCCGAGCTGGAGGAGGGTCGCTTCACCGTCCACTCCTCGACCGTCCGCGGCGCCGTGGCCCCCGCGACGAGCGCGGCGCCGAGCGCGCGCCACCCGATGCTCGACATCGACGGACAGCGCTACCTCCTCACCGGCCCGGTCACGGTGATCGGCCGCGGCTCGGAGGCGGACATCATCGTCGACGACCCCGGGGTCAGCCGGAAGCACCTCGAGATCCGGGTCACCCCGGACGGCGTGGTCGCGACCGACCTGGGATCGACGAACGGGCTGTTCGTCGAGGGCCACCAGGTGCCGGCGGCGACGCTGCTCGACGGCAACACGCTCACCATCGGCCGCACCCGGATCCTCTTCTGGACCGGTGGCGAGCCGGACGGCGACGGGTGACCGCGCCGCATGAGTGAGGTCACGATCACCCTGCTCCGGCTGGGGTACCTGGCGCTGCTGTGGGTGCTCGTGCTGTCGGCCATCTCGGTGCTGCGTCGTGACCTGTACGGCACGCGGATCTCGGACCGCCGGCGGGCGGCCCGCCAGGCGTCGGCCCCCACGGCCACCACGGGCCCCTCGGCGTCCGCACCGGCGTCACCGGCGCCGGCCGCCACCGCCCCGGCCCGCGCGCTGCGCTCCACGCGCGGCCGCTCGTCGTCCCCCACGCGCCTGGTGGTGACCGAGGGGCCGCTGCGCGGCACGATCATCCCGCTCGGCACCTCGAGCGTCCTCGTCGGGCGCTCGCCGAGCTGCACCCTCGTGCTCGACGACGACTACTCGTCCTCCCGGCACGCGCGCGTGTTCCCGCAGGCCGACGGCTGGTACGTCGAGGACCTCGGGTCCACCAACGGCACCTTCGTCGGCGAGCACCGGATCGAGGGCCCGACGCCCCTGCCCACCGGCACGCCGGTGCGGGTGGGTCGCAGCGTGCTCGAGCTGCAGAGGTAGCCCGTGAACGTCGGTCTCAAGTACGCCGTCAGGTCCGACGTCGGCCTCGTGCGCGCCAACAACCAGGACTCGGCCTACGTCGGCCCGCACCTGCTCATGGTCGCCGATGGCATGGGCGGGCACGCGGGCGGCGACGTCGCGTCCTCGCTGGCGATCGCGGCCTTCGCGCCGTTGGACGACGAGGCGCACGGGCCCGACGACGCGCTGGCCGAGCTGGAGCGGGCCACCGAGTCCGCGCGTGACGAGATCATCCGCCGCACCGAGGCCGAGCCGGACCTCGCCGGCATGGGCACCACCGTCACCGCGATCCTGCGCGCCGGCAACAAGCTGGCGATGGCGCACCTCGGCGACTCGCGCGGCTACCTGCTGCGCGACGGCGAGCTGACGCAGGTCACGGTGGACCACACGTTCGTCCAGCACCTCGTCGACACCGGGCGCATCAAGCCGGAGGAGGCCGAGCACCACCCGCAGCGCTCGGTCGTCATGCGCGTGCTCGGCGACTTCGACGTCGACGTCACGCCCGACCTCTCGGTCCGCGAGGCGCGCCCCGGCGACCGGTGGCTGCTGTGCTCCGACGGGCTGTCGGGCTTCGTCTCGCACGACACGCTCGCCGACACGCTGCGCGACGTGACGGACGTCGACGCGTGCGCCGAGCGCCTGGTGCAGCTCGCGCTGCGGGGTGGTGGCGGCGACAACGTCACGGTCATCGTCGCGGACGTCGTCGACCTCGACGACCTGCCCGACGGCACCGCGCCCTCCACCGCGGTGGCCGTCGTCGGCGCCGCCGCGATCTCGCGGCACAAGCCGTCGTCCGCGGCGGACGGCCCGGCGGCGCGCGCGGCCAACCTGCTGCGCAAGCCCGCCGCCGAGGGCGGGGGTGACCCGGCGTCCGACGACGAGCCGGAGGCCGTCACCGGCGCGCGCCCGCGCACCCTGCTCGTCGTGTGGGGCGCCGCGCTCGCCGTCGTCCTGCTCCTGCTGGGCGGGGGCTACGCCTGGTCGCAGGGCCAGTACTTCGTCGGCGCGTCCGACGGCCGGGTGGCCGTGTTCCGCGGGCTGCCCACGGCGGTCGGCCCGCTCGACCTGTCCCGCGTGGTGGAGACGAGCGACGTGTCCCTCGACTCCCTGCCCAGCTACCTGCGCGACCGCGTCGCCGGGTCGATCCACGCCGACTCCCTGGCCGCCGCGCGCAGCCAGGTGCAGCAGCTCGCCGGCGAGACGGTGGCACCGACCCCGGTGCCGACGTTCTCGCCCGGGCCGCTGCCGACGTTCACGCTGGGACCGGCGCCCACGCTGTCCGTCGAGCCGTCCCCCGCGAGCAGCGGCTGATGGCCACCGTCCAGCCCGTGCGGGTGAGGTCGGGTCGAGGCGTCGAGCTCGGCCTGCTCCTCCTGGCACTGGCCGTCGGGTGGGCCGCGTATGCGCTCGTCGGGCTGGGCACCGCGAACCGGGTGCCCGCCAACGCCCTCTGGTACGGCGTCGGCATGGCCGCCATGGCGCTGGGCATGCACGTGGTGCTGCGGTGGCGCGCGCCGTACGCCGACCCGGTGATCCTGCCGGTGGCCGTCGCGTTCAACGGCATCGGGCTGGCGATGATCTACCGGATCGACGTCGCCGAGCACACCGACTTCGCGGGCAAGCAGCTGGAGTGGACGGCGCTGTCGCTGGTGCTGGCCGCGGCGGTGATCGTCTTCCTGCGCGACCACCGGACGCTGCGCCGCTACACGTACACCGCGATGGTGGTGGCGCTCGTCCTGCTCGTCTCACCCCTGGTGCCGGGTGTCGGCCGCGACGTCAACGGTGCGCGGATCTGGGTCCGCGTCGCCGGCGTCGGCCTGCAGCCGGCCGAGCTGGCGAAGCTCGCGCTCGCGGTGTTCTTCGCCGGCTACCTCGTCACCAACCGCGACACCCTGACGCTGGCCGGCCCCCGGATCCTCGGCCTGCAGCTGCCACGGCTGCGCGACCTCGGCCCCCTCGTCGTCGTGTGGGGGACGAGCATCGCGGTCCTCGTGCTGCAGAGCGACCTCGGCACCTCGCTGCTGCTGTTCGGCCTCTTCGTCGCGATGCTGTACCTCGCGACCGAGCGGGTCAGCTGGGTGCTCATCGGCGTGGTGCTGTTCGCCGTCGGCGGCTGGGCGGCCGCGGTGGCGTTCCCGCACGTCGGCCAGCGGTTCACCATCTGGCTGCACGCCCTCGACCCCGCCGTCTACAACAGGCAGGGCGGCTCGTGGCAGCTGGTGCAGGGGCTGTTCGGCCTGGCCAACGGCGGGCTGTTCGGCACCGGCTGGGGCCAGGGCCGGCCGGACATCGTGACGTTCGCGCAGTCCGACTTCATCGTGACGTCGCTCGGCGAGGAGCTCGGCCTGACCGGGCTCGTCGCGATCCTGCTCCTCTACGCGGTCCTCACCGAGCGCGGCCTGCGCACCGCGATCGGCGTGCGCGACGGGTTCGGCAAGCTCCTCGCCGGCGGCCTGGCGTTCGTCATGGCGTTCCAGGTCTTCGTGGTCGTCGGCGGCGTGACGCGGATCATCCCGCTGACGGGCCTGACGACGCCGCTGCTCGCGTACGGCGGCTCGTCGCTCCTGGCCAACTGGGTGATCGTCGCGCTGCTGCTGCGGGTGTCCGACGACGCCCGCCGGCCCGCGCCCGCGCTGGCACCCGCCAGCGGGCCGACGCCGGTGGTCCCCGCCCCGGCGGGCGACGAGCAGCCGACCGAGCGCATCACGGGGGCCCGGCCATGAACACCCCGCTGCGCCGCCTGGCGACCATGGTGCTGGTGATGTTCCTCGTCCTCGTGGGCGGGGTGACGTCGGTGCAGGTGTTCCAGGCCGCCCGCCTCAACGGCGACCCGCGCAACGCGCGCACCCTCTACCGGGAGTTCGGCTTGCCACGCGGCCCCATCGTCGCCGGCGGCACGGCCATCGCCGAGAGCGTGAAGGTCGAGGACCCCTTCCGCTACCAGCGCCAGTACGCGAACGGGCCCGAGTACTCCGCCGTCACGGGCTTCTACTCGGTGGTCAACGGGCGCAGCCAGCTCGAGGACGCGGAGAACGACACCCTCACCGGCCGCAGCGACCAGCTGTTCCTCACCCGCGTGCGCGACCTGCTCACGGGCCGCCCGCAGGAGGGTGCGGCCGTGGAGACGACGATCATCCCGGCGGCGCAGGACGCGGCGTGGAAGGGGCTGGGCAACCAGCAGGGCGCGGTGGTGGCGATCGAGCCGGCCACCGGCAAGATCCTCGCGCTGGTCTCCACCCCCGGGTTCGACCCCAACGCCCTGGCCGTGCACGACACGAAGGTCGCCGGCGACGCGTGGAGCCAGCTGGTCAAGGCCCCCGGCAACCCTCTGCGCTCGAACGCGACGCAGGACAGGTTCGCGCCCGGTTCGACCTTCAAGCTCGTCACCGCGGCCGCGGCGCTGGCCAGCGGGAAGTACACGCCGGACACCCAGGTTGCGTCCCCGACGGTGCTGGCGCTGCCCGGCTCGACCTCGACCATCGGGAACTTCGGCGGCGAGAGCTGCGGCGGCGACACCGTGACGCTCACCGTGGCGCTGCAGGTCTCGTGCAACACCGCGTTCGCCCAGATCGGCATGGACCTCGGCGACCAGGCGATCGCCGACCAGGCCAAGGCGTTCGGCTTCGGCGACTCCTCGCTGACCATCCCCATGGGCGTGGTGGCGTCGGTGTTCCCCACGGGGCTGGACCAGCCGGAGACGGCGCAGTCGGCGATCGGCCAGCGCGACGTCCAGGCGACGCCGCTGCAGATGGCGATGGTCGCCGCGGGCATCGCCAACGGCGGCGTCGTCATGCGGCCGTACCTGGTGCAGACGATCCGGGCGGCCGACCTGTCGATCGTCTCCGACACCAAGCCGCAGCAGTACTCCACCGCGATGACCGCCGCGAACGCCGCCGCGCTGCGCGACATGATGATCAACGTCGTCGAGCACGGCACCGGCCAGGCCGCCCGGATCCCGGGCGTGAGCGTCGCCGGCAAGACCGGCACCGCCCAGACGCAGGCCGGCTCGGCGCCGCACGCGTGGTTCGCCGCGTTCGCACCCGCGCAGTCCCCGCGGGTGGCCGTCGCGGTCCTCGTCGAGCACGGTGGCTCGCTCGGCAACGACGCCACCGGCGGGCAGGTCGCGGCGCCGATCGCCAAGGCCGTCATCCAGGCGGTGCTCGGCCAATGATCACGGCACCCGGGGTCGCGCTGGGCAACCGCTACCGGCTGGAGCGGCGGATCGCCGTCGGCGGCATGGGCGAGGTCTGGCAGGCGTACGACGAGTCGCTCACGCGTCCCGTCGCGGTCAAGGTGCTGCGCGACGAGTACGCGGGCGACACCGGCTTCCTCAACCGGTTCCGCACGGAGGCGCGCAACTCCGCGGCGCTGTCCCACCCCAACATCGCCACGCTGCTGGACTACGGCGAGCAGGGCGGCTCGGCGTACCTCGTCATGGAGCTCGTCGTCGGGGAGCCCCTCTCCGACGTGCTCGAACGCACCCCCGTGATGTCCGCCTCCCACCTCATCCCGATCCTCGCCCAGACGGCCCGCGGGCTCGCCTGCGCGCACGAGGCGGGCGTGGTCCACCGCGACGTCAAGCCGGGCAACATCCTCATCGCGCGCGGCGGGCGCGTGAAGATCACCGACTTCGGCGTCTCCCGGGCGGCCGGCCAGCCGACGATGACCGCCAGCGGCATGGTGATGGGCACCGCGCAGTACCTGTCGCCGGAGCAGGCGGTCGGCAAGCCCGCGACGCCGCTGTCCGACCTCTACTCCCTCGGCGTCGTCGCCTACGAGGCGCTCGTCGGGCACCGGCCCTTCACCGGACCCACCGCGGTGGACATCGCGGTCGCCCACGTCAACGACCCCGTGCCGCCGCTGCCGCCGGTGGTCGACCGCCCGCTCGGCTCGCTCGTCATGCGCCTGCTCGACAAGGACCCGAAGCGGCGCCCGCAGTCGGCCGACGAGCTGGCCGAGCTCTTCGACCGGCTCCTGGCGCGCACGCCGCCGGAGGGGGTGCCCGTCGTCGTCAGCGCGCCGACCCCTGTGCAGGCCCCCGTGCGCCCGGCCCCCGAGGTCGCCCCGGTCGGCGCATCTGCCGCGGCCCCGGCACCCCCGGCGCGAGCCCCGCAGGGGGCCACCGCCACGAGCCTCCCACCCGCCGCGGCGGAGGCCGCCGGCGGGCCCGGCCCCCGACGCCCGGCCCCGCCGCCGTCGTACCCGCCGGCCCGCCCGGTGCGCCCGCCTCTGCCCTCGCGCCCGGCGGCGCGCCACGGCGTTGCGCCGCAGCCCACGACGCCGGAGAGCGTCGGGCGCCGGCTGGGGCGGTGGCGCTGGCCCGTGGTGCTCATCGCGCTGCTGGTGCTGCTGCTGCTCGGCGCGCTGGCGGCCAACAGGCTGACCGGCGCGTGGCCGCCCACACCGGCGCCGCAGCGCCTCGTTGCCGACGAACAACCTGGTGACGGGCATGGCCAGGCGCTGCGAGTCCGGATCGTGACCGACGATCAGGACCGGTGGATGGAATGATCGGGCAGGATGACGGGCGGCATACGCCCGCCGAGGGACGAGAGGCACCGCACGTGGTGGACGAAGGATCGCGCATCCTCGCGGGACGGTACGAGGTCGGCGAGCTCATCGGGCGTGGCGGCATGGCCGAGGTGCACATCGGCTACGACCGCCGGCTCGGGCGCACCGTCGCCATCAAGATCCTGCGCTCGGACCTCGCGCGCGACCCGTCGTTCCAGAACCGGTTCCGGCGCGAGGCGCAGTCCGCGGCCGCCCTCAACCACCCGGCGATCGTCGCGGTGTACGACACCGGCGAGGACGTCATCACCGAGCCGACCGGCGTCGCGGCGCACGTGCCGTTCATCGTCATGGAGTACGTCGAGGGCCACACGGTCCGCGACATCCTCCGCGACGGCGCCGCCGTGCCGATCGACGAGGCCCTCGAGATCACCGCGGGCGTGCTGTCCGCGCTCGAGTACTCCCACCACGCGGGGATCGTCCACCGCGACATCAAGCCCGCCAACGTCATGCTCACGCCCGCCGGGGCGGTCAAGGTCATGGACTTCGGCATCGCGCGCGCGATGGCGGACTCCGCCGCGACCATGACGCAGACGCAGGCCGTCATCGGCACCGCGCAGTACCTGTCGCCCGAGCAGGCCCGGGGCGAGACCGTGGACTCCCGCTCCGACCTGTACTCCACCGGCTGCCTGCTCTTCGAGCTGCTCACGGGCCGGCCGCCCTTCACGGGCGACTCGCCGGTCGCCGTCGCCTACCAGCACGTCCGCGAGGCCCCGCCGGCGCCGAGCGCCATCGCCTCCGACGTGCCCGACGCCCTGGACCGGGTGGTCCTCAAGGCGCTGGCCAAGGACCGCGAGGCGCGCTACCAGACCGCCGACGAGTTCCGCGCCGACCTCGAGGCGGTGCTCCACGGTGCCGCGGTGAACGCCCCGGCGGTGGGTGCCTACAGCGCCGCCCTGGCCACCGTGCCGATGAACGCCGCCGAGGCGACGCAGGTGATGGCCCCGGCGACGAGCGCCACCCAGGCCCTGCCGCCGGCCGTGGCCGGCTCGCCGTGGGCCGCCACCGGGCTGGCGACGCCCGGCGGCGGCATCGGGTACCGGGACGACGAGGACGGCGGCCGCCCCTGGGTGATCTGGGTGCTGCTCGTCGTCGCCGTGCTCGCCGTGGGCGCGATCGTGGCGCTGCTGCTCAACAACCACAACACCAACCAGTCGTCCCTCATCACGGTGCCCGACGTCGTCGGCCAGGTGTACACCGACGCGACGTCGAAGCTGAACCAGGACCAGCTCAATCCCGTGCGGGTGGAGACCCCCGACCCGACGGTCCCCAAGGACCACGTCGTCAAGACCGACCCGGTCGCCGGCACCAAGCTCGCCCCGCGCAGCGACGTCAAGGTCTACGTCTCCACCGGCCCGGCGACCACCGACGTGCCGAACGTCGTCGGACAGCCCGTCGACCAGGCCGTCCGCACCCTCCAGGGCGCGAACCTCACCGTCAACCCGACGTACACGGACGACAACAACCCGAAGTACCCCAAGGGTCAGGTCACCGCGACCGATCCCCCGAGCGGCACCGCCGTCTCGACGGGCCAGGCGATCACGCTGTCCGTCTCGACCGGCAACGTGGACCTGCCGGACCTCAAGGGCAAGACGCAGGCCGATGCCCTGGCCACGCTCAACTCCCTCAACCTCATCGCGGTGCCCCAGAACCAGGAGACGCCGGACTCGCCCGCGGGCACCGTCATCTCCCAGGACCGCACCGGGCTCGTCCCGCAGGGCACGCAGGTGACGATCGTCATCGCCCAGGCGCCCACCACGGCCACCGTCCCCGACGTCGCCGGGCTCTCGTACAGCGACGCCGTCTCCAAGCTCGCCGCCGTCGGCCTGAAGTCGGTGCAGCAGCAGAACGCTGCTTCGGACCAGACTCCGAAGGACCAGGTCATGTACACCAGCCCGGCGAAGGGCACGGTCGTCGGCCTCAACCAGACGATCACGATCGTCGTCTCGAGTGGCCCAAGCCCGACTGCGACGGGGAACCTCACAGACGTGACCGGGAAGTCCTGGCAGCAGGCGCACGACATCCTCACGCAGGAGGGCTTCACGAACATCACGCCGAGCTCGCCGCAACCCGGCACCGTCAAGACCCAGACGCCGCCGCCCGGCACCTACCCGACGTCGACACCGATCACGCTGACCTTCTAGCGGGCTACGCCCGCACCAGCGGGTGCAGCCCGGCGGACCGGGCGACGGCCTCGTCGTCCCCGCAGATCGCCAGCCAGTTCGCCAGCAGTCGGTGCCCGCCCTCCGTGAGCACCGACTCCGGGTGGAACTGGACGCCGTGCAGCGGCAGCGTCCGGTGCTGCAGCCCCATGATGATGCCGTTCGCCCGGGCGGTGACCTCGAGCTCGTCGGGCACCGTGCCGTCGACGACGGCCAGCGAGTGGTAGCGCGTCGCGGTGAACGGCGACGGCAGCCCGGCCAGCACGCCCTGCCCGGTGTGCTCGATCTGGCTCGTCTTGCCGTGCATGAGCTCCGGCGCGTGGGTGACCACCGCGCCGAACACCTCGCCGAGCGCCTGGTGGCCCAGGCAGACGCCGAGCATCGGCAGCCCGGCGACGGCGCAGTCGCGGATCACCTGCATGCTCCGGCCGGCCTCGGACGGCGTCCCCGGCCCGGGCGAGATCAGCACGCCGTCGAACCCGCCACGCTCGTCCGCCGGCGGCACGGCGTCGTTGCGCACCACGACGGTCGAGGCCCCGAGCTGGTTGAGGTAGCCGACGATCGTGTAGACGAAGGAGTCGTAGTTGTCGACGACGAGGATCGAGGTCACTGGCCACCCACCGTGGTGTCGTTGAACGGCATGTACGGGGAGATCGCGGGGTAGACCCAGACGAAGCACGCGGCCAGCACGGCCGCCGCCAGCACCACGGCCAGCAGCGCGCGCACGCCCACCGGCCCCGGCAGGTGCCGCCACAGCCATCCGTACATCAGGACCTCCCGGACCTCATGATGCGGCACCGAGCAGCTCGGCCGGCACGGAGCCGTCGTCCGCGGACGCCCAGTAGTCGAGCACCCCGTGGACCACGTACCGCTGGCTGGCCGAGTACATCGGGTTGCACGTCGTCATGGTGATCATGCGCTCGGTGGGCTTGGCGCCCGGCTTGTCGGGGACGGGCGCCACGACCTCGACCTGTGTCGGCCTGACGATCTCGATCGAGGTGACCTTGTACACGTACCAGGTGTGCTGGGTGCGGACCACGACCGCGTCGCCCACCTGGATCTCGGCGATGCGGTTGAACGGCTTGCCGTACGTGGTGCGGTGCCCGGCGACGGCGAAGTTGCCGACGGCACCCGGCATCGCCGTGCCCTCGTAGTGCCCGACGCCGAGCCGGTCGAGGACCGTGGCCTTGTCGGTGCCCTCGCTCACGGGCTTGGCCGGCGTGCCGGCCCACCGCGGCACCTGGATCGTCGCGAACGTCACCGCGTGGCCGGGCTCGGCCTCCACCGGGGGGTCGTCGTGCCGCGGGACGGCGATCTTCACGGCCGGCGGCGGGTCGCCGGGCGACGGCGACGCGCCAGGCTGGGCGGCGGCCGCCGGCAGCGACGGCTGTGTCCAGGGCAGGGACTGGACGATGGACGCCTGCTCCCGGTTGGCGACGACGTCCGTCCACCACAGCTGCCAGACGAGGAAGCCCAGCAGCAGCACCCCGAACGTGATGAGCAGCTCGCCGACCACCCCGAGCGCCGCGAGGCCGACGCGGGCCGCGGTCGAGGGGCGCGGCGCGCGCGCGTCGGCGGGGTGGCTCACCCGCCGGATCCTGCCAGACCGGGCAGCACGTCCACACCGTTCGGCACGCTCGCGTGGTCCAGCTGGGTGGCCGCGTAGGCCGGCATCTGCAGGCTGCCGTCGTCCTTGACCTCCCAGCCGAGGCCGACGCGCTGCGAGTCCCGCTGGTAGGCGCGCACCGCCGGGGACGCGTTGAGCGCCGCGCGCATCGCGGCGGCGTTGCCGATGGCGCGCACCTCGTAGGGCGGGGAGTAGACGCGCCCGTGCAGGCGCAGCACGTTGCCGACGCAGCGCACGGCGCTCGTCGAGACCACGCGCTGGTCCATGAGCTCCATCGCCTCCGCGCCGCCCGCCCACAGGGCGTTCATCACGGCCTGCAGGTCCTGCTGGTGCACCACGAGAACGTCCGGGCTGACGTCCGAGGGCGCGCCCTGGGCCGGCGCGTCGTCGAGCCGCACGACGAGGCCAGGCCCGCTCACCGGGGTCGACCCGGACTCGATGGCGTAGGCGGCGGGGAGCGAGCCGCTCGACTGGCCGGCCGCCGCGTCCGCCTGGTCCGTCAGCTGCTGCACCTGGGCGGACAGGTCGTTCACCTGGTTGGCCAGCTGCTCGACCTTGGCCGACTGCGCCTGGACGAGCTCGGTGAGGTTCTGCGGCCTGCGGGTGGCCGGGTCGCGCGCGTCGCGCGCGGAGACGACGAACAGCACCGCGGCGAGCATCAGCACGACCGCGACCGAGAGCGGCGCCCGGGCCAGCAGCCGGCGGCGGCGCGCGTGCGGGTGTTCGGCGTCCACCACTCCCCCGGGGCCGTGAGTCCTTCGGTCTAGGCTATGTCAGCGCGCGCCCGGTTCGTGACGCCCCGGACCCACGGGGCAGGCCGCGGCGTCGACGGACAGGAGCTAGCGGACGTGCCCGAGTCGAAGTCCCGCAAGAAGGACGCCTACATCGCCCCGCCCGCGAAGGCGAAGGCCAAGAAGCCCAACCCCCGGTGGTTCGTCCCGGTGATGGTCGGCCTCATGGTCGTCGGGCTCGCGTGGATCGTCGTGACGTACCTGTCGCAGTCGCAGTTCCCCATCCCGGCGATCCGGCAGTGGAACCTCGGCATCGGCTTCGTGCTCATCATGGCCGGCTTCGGGATGACCACGCGCTGGCGGTGACTGTCCCCAGCGGTGAACAACCCTGTGGATAATCACACCGGTGTGATTCACCCGAGCGGGACGCCTGCCTGGGCATACGTCACCAGGGTGGACGCCACGAGCCCGCCGACGACGACGAGCGTGGCGGCCACCGACACCAGGTGCTGGCGCCCGCGCGGCGCGTAGGCGTACGCCGCCCCCAGCAGCGCGCCGGTGACGAGCCCGCCGAGGTGCGCCTGCCAGGCGATGCCCGGCAGCACAAAGCTGAGCACGCCGTTGACGACGATGACGCCGATGATCCCGCCGGCCGAACGCCCCAGCCGCCGCAGCACGACGAGCACGGCGCCGAACAGCCCGAACACCGCGCCGGACGCGCCGACGGCCGCCTGGCCCCACGAGCCGAGCGCCGGTGCCAGCACCACCATGCCGACCGAGCCGCCGATCGCGGACACCACGTACAGCGTGAGGTAGCGGGCCCGCCCGAGCGTCGCCTCGAGATAGGGCCCCACCGACCACAGCGCGATCATGTTGAACACGATGTGCAGCAGCGAGCTGGGGGAGTGCAGGAACGCCGCCGTGAGGAAGCGCCACGGCTCGGACGCCCCCTGGATCGGCGAGAACCACCACCGCGACGTCCACCCCGGCACGGTCCACTGCAGGACGTAGCTGGCGACGCACAGCCCGATGATCCAGAAGGTCACCAGGGGCCGGTCACCGCGCACTCGGCCGCCGAAGACCGTCTGGGCCTGCCGCGTCCCGCGGGCCGCCTCCGCGACGCAGTCGACGCAGTGCACGCCGACCGGCGCGGGTCGCTGGCAGTCGGGGCACACCGGGCGCCCGCACCGCTGGCAGCGGACGTACGAGACGCGGTCGGGGTGCCGAGGGCACACCGGAGGCGTCGCCGCCTCCGGTGGCCACGTGGGCGAGGGTGTGCTGATGTCAGTCCTCGACGGTGACGGACTGCAGCACGACGTCGGTGACGGGACGGTCGCCGGGACGGGTCTTCGTGGTGGCGATCGCGTCCACCACGGCCTTGCTGGCGTCGTCGGCCACGCGCCCGAAGATCGTGTGCTTGCCGTTCAGCCACGGCGTCGCCGCGACGGTGATGAAGAACTGGGACCCGTTGGTGCCGGAGAGCTTGCCGCTGATGCGGTCGGGCCGCTTGCCCGCGTTCGCCATCGCCAGGATGTAGGGCTGGGAGAACGTCAGCTCGGGGTGGATCTCGTCGTCGAAGGTGTAGCCGGGGCCGCCGGTGCCGGTGCCCAGCGGGTCGCCGCCCTGGATCATGAAGCCGTCGATGACGCGGTGGAACACGACGCCCGAGTAGAGGGGGTCGTTCGAGACCTGCCCGGTGCGGGGGTCGGTCCACTGCTTGGCGCCCGTCGCCAGGCCGACGAAGTTCTCGACAGTGGCCGGCGCGTGGTTCGGCAGCAGCTCGACACGGATGTCACCGAGGCTCGTGTGCAGGGTTGCGAACATGCTGCACATCCTCGCACGTGACCCCACTGCGGGGCCGGGGCCGCAGTGGCAGAGTGGGGTGGCACAGTCCGACCGAGAGCCGGAGGTTTGAGATGGGCAGCACGCACCGCACTTCCATCGACGTCGACACCGAGAAGCTCAAGTCGCAGGCGGCGGAGATCGGCAGTGCGCTGTCGGACGCGGCCGTTCACGCCAAGGAGTGGAGCACGCCGCGGATCGAGGCCTTCGTCGAGTGGCTGACCCCGCGGCTGGAGAAGGCCTACAGCGAGAGCCTCAAGGCCGCGGCCCCTCGCCTGGAGAAGGCCGCCGAGAAGGCGGGCCCGGTCATCGACACGGCCCACGACAAGCTGGTCGACGAGCTGATCCCCAAGCTCATCGCCGCGTTCAACGAGGCCGCCGAGAAGGCGCAGGTGACCGCCGAGCACGCGGCCGGGGCGATCCACGAGCACGCGGACGCCGCCGCCGTGGCGATCCACGAGCACGCGGACGCGGTCGCCGACGCCGCTTCGGACGCCGCGCAGGCCGCCGAGGAGAAGAAGAGCCACGGCGCCGCCAAGGCGTTCTTCGTCGTCGCCACCCTGGCCGCCGCCGGCGCCGCCGGTGCCGCCTGGTACCGCTCGCGGACCAGCGTCGACCCCTGGGCCGAGCCGTGGGAGCCGACCGACCCGACCGGCGCCGACTCGCTGCAGACCCGCCCCCACGACGGCCACGGCTTCACCGACGCCGTCGGCGACGCGGCCGACGCCATGGGCGAGGCGGCCGGCGCGGCCGTGGCGAAGGGCCGGGAGGCGAGCCGCAAGGCAGCCGAGCGCGCCGCCGAGGTCAAGGAGGCCGCCGAGGAGCGCGCCGCCGAGGTCCGGGAGGCCGCCGCCGAGCGCGCCGCCGAGGTCAAGGACGCCGTCGAGGGCACCGCGCGCCGGGTCACCCGCCGCTCGTCGTCCAAGGCGGACGAGCCCGCCGCACCGGAGGCTCCCGAGGCGCCGGAGGCCTGATCACCGCGATCGGCCGGGACACGACGGCCGGCAGGCTCGCCGGGTGGAGCTCGACGACGCGATGCCGTACGCCTGGACCGCGGCGCACCGGACCAGTCAGTTCGCCGACGGGGGTGCTGCTCGGGCTCGCCTGATGAACGGTGACATGCCCGACACGTGACCGGAGTACGGTTCGCGCCATGCAACTGGCTGACCTGCAGGCACGCGTGCGCATCGCGCTGACGAACACCATCGCCAACGAGTGGACGCTGTTCACGCCGTCGAGCGGGTCGTCGAGCGCCTCCGAGCGCACCATCGCGTTCCACCTGGGCTGGAACCTGCGGCCGCTGGTCGAGGAGGCCTGGGATATCGACGCGGAGTACGACCGCTCGGGCATGGTGCTGGAGAAGGCGGTCAAGCTCGAGGACGACGAGGCCGGCCGGCGCATCCCCGACCTCATCGTGCACCGGCGCGGGCGCCTCGGGCCGGAGGAGAACCTGCTCATCCTCGAGCTGACGGCCGACCGCGAGACGCGCGGCACCAGCGCCGGCGACTTCACGCGCGCGGTGGCGATCCAGCGCCGGTTCGGCTACCGCTACGCGGTGCTCCTCGACCTCCACCTGACGCTCGACGCCGACTCCCCGAAGCTCGCCCCGACGTGGCACTGGGCGACGCTCGAGGGCGGTCCCGCGACGATCGACCCCGAGGACGTCTACCTGCCCGACGTGCTGGACGACGTCGCGGCACGCGCGGCACGGGCGGCCCACCGCCGCTGAGCGCCTCGACCGGCCCGGGCGCAGCGCCCGGCCGGGGTCAGGACGTGGTCAGGCGTGTCGGAGGGTGGCCGGAGCGTGGTCAGAGCGTGGTCAGAGCGCGAACCCGTTGACCGGGAGCACGACGACGACGAGCGCCAGCGAGAGCACGGCGCTGACGAAACCGCCGGTCACACCGCCCCACAGCTCCCGCCCCGTGACGCACGAGGCGCCGGCGAAGCCCAGCGCGGCCGGCAGGCCGAGCAGGAGCATCGGCAGCCCCGCGATGAGCGGCATCGTGTCCCAGAGCGAGCCGAGCATGTCCGGGGGCTGCCCACCCGGGTACTGGGCGAGGAGCCAGCCGGCGACGAGGCCGATCCCGGCGATGGCGACGAGCGCGGAGACCAGCGCCGCGGCGCCCGGGTGGTCGAGCGCCCATGGCGTCGCCCGGTCGCCCGCCACGTCCCCCGACTGCGCGGTCACGGAGACAGGATCGTCGGCGGCTCCCCGGGTTGACCAGGGTCGATGGTCCGCCTCACCCCCATCGGGGCGGCTCGCAGGGGTGGAGCCGACGGGACTCGAACCCGCAACCCCCTGCTTGCAAAGCAGGTGCGCTACCACTTGCGCCACGGCCCCCGGTGGCCGCACAGAGGCGGCGACGGGGAAGGTCAGTCGTCCAGCGTGTCGGTGACCTCGGCCCACAGGTCCCGCTCGTCGCGGTCCTGCAGGTACTTGGTGTAGAGGACGTACCCGGCCGCGGCGAGCGCCGCGAGCAAAAGCAGCTTCTTCACGGGTCCTCCAGTGGGATCCAGTGGGCCTAACAGGACTTGAACCTGTGACCTCTTCCTTATCAGGGAAGCGCTCTAACCGTCTGAGCTATAGGCCCGTGCGCGCGAGCGCCGGTCGAGACTACCCCAGGCGGATCGCCCGTCCCAAACCGATCACTCGTCGGTCATCGTCACGTGCACGCCGCCCACCAGCGCGGCGACCACGTTGTACAGGAATGCCCCGATCGTGGCGAGCGCCGTCAGCAGCAAGACGTCGATCACGGCGACCAGCGTGGTGATCGACAGCACCTTGGAGAACTGGACGTACGTCAGGATGTTGATCGAGCTCTCCTGGCCGACGATCTGCGTCACCAGGTTGTTCAGCGACGTGAACACGTGCAGCCCGTCCAGCGTCAGCCAGAGCACCGAGACCGCGACGACCAGCATGATCCCGGCGGCGAACGACATGAGGAACGCCAGCTTCATCACGGACCACGGGTCGAGGCGCGACACCGCGAGGCGCACCCGGCGCGGGCCGGGGCCACCGACGACCGGCGTGCGACCTGAGGCCGGCCGGACCGTCGGCGTGCCGGCGGTCATCGCGGGCGCCGTCGGTGGCACGACGGGACGAGGCGGCGCGCCGGTCACGTGCGGGTTGGCGGTCATCGCGTCGTCCTCCGAGCGGGGTCGTGTCAGGGAAGCGTACGCGGCCGACATCGACGCGCCCGTCGCGCTCGCCGCCTTCTTCAGCCATTGCCCGGTGTGCTCCACGGCGGTGGCCAGCGGGGACGGTCCCTCGGGGATCTCGTCGTCCCTCGGCGAGGCGACCGCCGGGGACGGCGCTCCCGGTGGGCCGACGACGGGGAACGCCGCGCCGGGCGCCGGCCGCACGTCCCGCGGCTCGCTCGTCGGCGTCCGGCGCGTGGCCTGTCCCGCCTCCGGCACGACGAGCGGGGGGGCCGCCTCACCGGCGGGTGGCCGCCCGGTGCCGTCGGGACCACCCCGGCCCGGCACCGTCGTCACGCCCCACGTGCCGGCGGGCGTCGCCGAGGGCCGCTTCCGCGGCGGGATCGAGGGCGGGATCGAGGGCGGTGGCGCGTCGGTCATGCATCCTCCGCGGTGGTCGGGTCACCGGTCTCGGCGTCCACGGTACCTGCATCACCCGCCGGCTCGTCACCCAGGCTGCGCTCACCGTTGCGGGCGACGGCGATGATGCGGTCGCCGGCGTCGGGCTTCGCGAAGATGACGCCCTTCGTCGTGCGGCCGTGCGCCGGCACCTCAGCGGTCGCCGAGCGCACCACCTTGCCGCGCTCCATGATGACGAGCACCTCGTCGGCCTCGTCCGTGACGAGGGCGCTGACCAGCACGGCGTCCGAGAGGTCGGCCACCTTGATGCCGAGGCCACCGCGCCCCTGCTGCCGGTAGTTCTCCACCGTCAGCGCGGTCCGCTTGGCGATGCCGCCCTCCGTCACGGTGAAGAGGAAGGCGTCCTCGCGCACCACGTCCATCGCGAGCAGCTCGTCGCCGGCGCGGAAGTCCATGCCCTTGACGCCGGACGTCGCGCGGCCCATCGGCCGCAGGGCCTCGTCGTTCGCGGTGAACCGGATCGACTGGCCGTGCCGCGACACGAGGATGAGGTCCTGGTCGGCGTTGACGAGGCGGGCAGAGACGAGCTCGTCGGGCCGGCCCTCCTCGTCCTCGCGCAGGTTGATGGCGATGACGCCGCCGGAGCGGTTGGAGTCGTACTCGCTCAGCCGCGTCTTCTTGACCAGGCCGCTCTTCGTCGCGAGCACCAGGTACTCGGCCTGCTCGTAGTCGCGCAGGTCGAGGACCTCGGCGATGCGCTCGTCGGGCTGGAACGCCAGGAGGTTGGCCACGTGCTGGCCCTTGGCGTCGCGGCCACCCTCGGGCAGCTCGTACCCCTTGGCGCGGTACACCCGGCCGAGGTTGGTGAAGAAGAGCAGCCAGTGGTGGGTCGTCGTGACGAAGAAGTGGTCGACGATGTCGTCCTCGCGCAGCTGGGCGCCACGGACGCCCTTGCCGCCCCGGCGCTGCGCGCGGTAGTTGTCGCTGCGCGTCCGCTTGGCGTACCCGCCGCGGGTGATGGTGACGACCATCTCCTCCTCGGCGATGAGGTCCTCGTCGGTCACCTCGCCGTCGAACGGCAGGATCCGCGTGCGGCGCTCATCGCCGTGTCGCGCGACGATCTCGGCCAGCTCGGTCGAGACGATCTCCCGCTGCCGCTCGGGCGAGGCGAGGATCGCCTGGTACTCGAGGATCTTGGCCTCGAGCTCGGCGTACCGGTCGAGGATCGCCTGCCGCTCGAGGGCGGCCAGCTGGCGCAGCTGCATCCGGAGGATGGCGTTGGCCTGCTCCTCGTCGATCGCCAGCAGGTCCATGAGGCCGATCCGCGCGGCGTCGGCGCTGGCCGAGGCCCGGATGAGGGCGATGACCGCGTCGAGCTGGTCGAGCGCCGCCAGGTAGCCGCGGTAGATGTGGATCTGGCGCTCGGCCTCGGACAGCCGGTGGCGCGTGCGGCGCTGGATGACGTCGAGCTGGTGGGTGACCCAGTGCCGCACGAACCCGTCGAGCGGCAGCGTGCGCGGCACCCCGTCGACCAGCGCGAGCATGTTCGCGCCGAACGTGTCCTGCAGCTGCGTGTGCTTGTAGAGGTTGTTGAGGACGACCTTGGCGACGGCGTCGCGCTTGAGCACGATGACCAGGCGCTGGCCGGTGCGCCCGGAGGTCTCGTCGCGGATGTCGGCGATACCACCGACGCGCCCGTCCTTGACGAGCTCGGCGATCTTCGTCGCCAGGTGGTCCGGGTTGACCTGGTACGGAAGTTCGGTGACGACGAGGCACGTGCGGCCGTGGATCTCCTCGACCTCGACCACCGCGCGCATGGTGATGGCGCCGCGACCCGTGCGGTACGCGTCCTCGATGCCGCGCCGCCCGAGGATCGTCGCCGCCGTCGGGAAGTCCGGTCCCTTCACGCGCTGCAGGAGCGCCTCGAGCAGCTCCTCGCGGTCCGCCTCCGGGTGCTCGAGGTACCACTGCACGCCGTCCGCGACCTCGCGCAGGTTGTGCGGCGGGATGTTGGTCGCCATGCCGACGGCGATGCCGGCCGAGCCGTTGACCAGCAGGTTCGGGAACCGGCTCGGCAGGACCTGCGGCTCCTGCGTCTCACCGTCGTAGTTGTCGCCGAAGTCGACGGCGTCCTCGTCGATGTCCCGGACCATCTCCATGGCCAGGGGCGCCATGCGGCACTCCGTGTACCGGGGGGCGGCTGCCGGGTCGTTGCCGGGGGACCCGAAGTTGCCCTGGCCGGCCACGAGCGGGTACCGCATCGACCAGTCCTGCACCAGGCGGACGAGGGCGTCGTAGATCGCGCTGTCGCCGTGCGGGTGGAACTTGCCCATGACGTCGCCGACGACGCGCGAGCACTTGGAGAAGGAGCGGTCCGGCCGGTACCCGCCGTCGTACATCGCGTACAGCACCCGCCGGTGCACCGGCTTGAGGCCGTCGCGCACGTCCGGCAGCGCGCGCCCGACGATGACCGCCATCGCGTAGTCCAGGTACGACCGCTGCATCTCCAGCTGCAGGTCGACCTGGTCGATGCGGCCGTGCTCGATCGGGGAGTCCGTGGTCTCGCTCATGCTGTCGTCCTTCGGTGTGTGCGGTCGATCGTCCGGGGCCGGCTACCTCAGATGTCGAGGAACCGCACGTCCTTGGCGTTGCGCTGGATGAAGCTGCGGCGCGCGTCGACGTCCTCGCCCATGAGCACCGCGAACGTCTCGTCGGCGGCCGCGGCCTCGTCGAGCGTCACCTGGAGCAGGATCCGGTGCTCGGGCGACATCGTGGTCTCCCAGAGCTCGTCGTAGTTCATCTCGCCGAGGCCCTTGTAGCGCTGGTAGGGCTTCTCCTTGGGCAGCCGCTTGCCGGCCGCCTGCCCGCTCGCGACGAGCACGTCACGCTCGCGGTCGGTGTAGGCGTACTCGTGGTCCTGGTTGGTCCACTTGATCCGGTAGAGCGGCGGCTGCGCCATGAACACGTGGCCCTGCTTGATGAGCTCGGGCATGTACCGGAACAGCAGCGTCAGCAGCAGCGTGCGGATGTGCTGGCCGTCGACGTCGGCGTCGGCCATCAGCACGATCTTGTGGTACCGGAGCTTGGACAGGTCGAAGTCCTCGCCGATCCCGGTGCCGAACGCCGTGATGAGCGACTGCACCTCCTGGTTGCCCAGGGCACGGTCGAGCCGCGCGCGCTCGACGTTGAGGATCTTGCCGCGGATCGGCAGGATCGCCTGCGTCCGCGGGTTGCGGCCGCGCACGGCCGAGCCACCGGCGGAGTCGCCCTCGACGATGAACACCTCGCACTCGGCGGGGTTGTTGCTCTGGCAGTCCTTGAGCTTGCCGGGCATCGAGTTCGACTCGAGCAGGCCCTTGCGACGGGTGGCCTCGCGGGCCTTGCGCGCCGCCATCCGCGCGGCCGAGGCCTGGATGGACTTGCGGATGATCTCCTTGGCGTCGACCGGGTGCGAGTCCAGCCAGTCGCCGAGGCGCTCGTTGACCACGCGCTGCACGAAGGTCTTCGCCTCGGTGTTGCCGAGCTTCGTCTTCGTCTGCCCCTCGAACTGCGGCTCGCCGAGCTTGACCGAGACGACCGCGGTGAGGCCCTCGCGGACGTCGTCGCCCGTGAGGTTCTCGTCCTTCTCCTTGAGCAGGCCCTTGTCGCGGGCGTACCGGTTGACCAGGGACGTCAGTGCGGCGCGGAAGCCCTCCTCGTGCGTGCCGCCCTCGGTCGTCGAGATCGTGTTCGCGTACGTGTGCACCGACTCGGAGTAGGCGCCCGTCCACTGCATGGCGATCTCGACCGAGATCCGCCGCTCCGTGTCCTCGGCCTCGAAGTCGATGACGTCGGCGTGCACCGGCTCGTACTTCTTGGCGGCGTTGAGGTGCCGGACGTAGTCGACGATGCCGCCCTCGTACCGGTAGGAGACGGAGTGCCGGGTCTCCTCCGACTGCTCGACGACGTCGACCGCGTCGTCGTCGGTCGTGTCGACGTGGCGCGGACGGAGGTCCTCGAGGCTGATCCGCAGGCCCTTGTTGAGGAAGGCCATCTGCTGGAACCGCGAGCGCAGGGTCTCGAAGTCGTACTCGACCGTCTCGAAGATCTCGTCGTCCGCCCAGAACGTCACGATGGTCCCGGTGACGTCGCTCGGCTCGCCCTTCTCGAGCGGCCCGGTCGGCGTGCCGCGCAGGTAGGCCTGGCGCCAGACGAAGCCGTCCGTGTGCACCTCGACCTCGAGGCGCGTCGACAGCGCGTTGACGACGGAGACACCGACGCCGTGCAGGCCGCCGGAGACCGCGTAGCCGCCGCCACCGAACTTGCCGCCGGCATGGAGCACCGTGAGGACGACCTCGACGGCGGGCTTGCCCTCGGACTTGACGATGCCGACGGGGATGCCACGACCGTCGTCGACCACCCGGACCCCGCCGTCGGGCAGGATCGTCACCTGGATGTCGCTCGCGTAGCCGGCGAGGGCCTCGTCGACGGAGTTGTCGACGACCTCGTAGACGAGGTGGTGCAGCCCCCGCTCGCCGGTGGAGCCGATGTACATGCCGGGGCGCTTGCGGACGGCCTCCAGCCCCTCGAGCACCGTGATGGCACTGGCGTCGTAGCCGCCGTTGCCTTCGTGACGCTCGAGGGGGGTGCCGTCCGGGATGCTGGGGGTGGGCGTGGGCTCAGGAACCACGGGCGGCGGTCTCCTCGAAGGGCTGGACGGCGCGGAGGGCCCCGCCCGTTGACGCACAGGGCGGATCACTCCACGACGCGAGAGTTCTTGTCTCAGGACGGGCGCGGACGCGCCAGAAAGACCCTCCTAGTCTACCGCCTGACCCGCCCCGACCTGGGATCTGTCAACAGGCGCCGGCTCAGCCCCATGTGTCCCGTGCCCCGCGGCCCGGCACCGAGCGGCGCCCGCGGCCGAACCCCGGCCCGGCCGGCCCGAGGACCTTCACCTCGACGACGACCCCGTCACCCAGCTCCTCGGCCAGGCGGCCCAGCAGCCGCTGCGCCTCGAGGGTGAGCGTCGTCGCCCACGCGGTCGACGACGCGCGCAGCGTCAGCAGGCCCGCCTCGAACGTCTCCGGCCGGCAGTGCTCCGCGATGTCCGGTCCGACGAGCTCGGGCCAGCGTCCCCGCAGGTCACCCTCGACGAGACCGGGTCGCCAGCCGAGCTCGGCCGCCAGCCGTCCCGCGGTCACCCCGACGGGCTGTGGGTCGCGGGCGTCCGGCCCGGCCGCCGTGGCGATCGGGGCGGCCGACGAGCGACGCGGGGCGTCACCGGGGCGCAGGCCACGGGCGCGCGCCGCCTCCTGGGCCCTGGCCAGCGCCGCGCGTGCGACCTGGTCGGGCGGGGTGGTCGGACGGAGGGGGGGCGGCGCTACGCCGGCCGGCACGCGCTCCTGCCCGTCGGACGGCTGCTCGACATCCTGCGTCGCTGCCCCGGCGGGCACGTTCTCCTGCCCGTCGGGACCCGGCCTGGCGTCCTGCGTCGCTGCGCCGGCCGGCACCTGCTCCTGCGGGGTGAGGCGCTGCTCGGCGCCCTGCGCCGCGGTGACGGCGGGATCGACGGTGGCCGTCGGCGTGCCGTGCCCTGCCCCCCGCCGGGCCCCCCGCTCGTCGCGCCCGGCCCGCCGACCCCCGGCCCGGTCAGAGGACACGCGAGACCTCGCCGGCCATGACGTCCACGCGCGCGCCGGCGAGCGCCTCCGGCACGTCGCCCGGCACGGCGGCCGTGACGATCACCTGCCCCGCAGGTGCCACGAGCTCGGCCAGGCGGTCCCGGCGCCGCGTGTCGAGCTCGGCGAACACGTCGTCGAGGATCAGCACGGGGTCGCCGTCCGGCCCCCAGTCGCCGGACCACTCGTCGCTGCCGGCGCCGCCGCGCAGCAGGGTCGCCGACCCGAGCCGCAGGGCCAACGCGTACGACCACGACTCGCCATGGCTCGCGTACCCCTTGGCCGGCAGGTCGCCGAGCGTCAGCACCAGGTCGTCGCGGTGCGGCCCGACGAGGCTGACTCCGCGCTCGATCTCCTTGCTCCGCAGGCGGCCCATCGCCTCGAGGAGCTGCGCCTCGACGAGGTGCTCGTCCCCCGCCGGGGTGACCTTTCCGTCGTCGAGCGACGAGTCGAGCGACGACCGGTACGCGATCCGCGCCTCTCCGGCCGCGGCGCTCACCTGCGCATACGACTCGAGGACCACCGGCGCCAGCGCGGCGACGAGGCTGCGGCGGGCGACGACGATCCGTGCGCCTGCGGCCGCGAGCTTGCCGTCCCACACGTCCAGGGTCCGCAGGTCGACGCCACGCGAGGCGCGCATCGCCCCGGCGGCGGTCTTGAGCAGCGCCGACCGCTGCCGCAGCACGCGGTCGTAGTCGGCGAGCACCGCCGCGAGCTGCGGCCGCAGCTGGACGACGAGCTCGTCGAGGAACCGGCGCCGGCCGTCCGGATCCCCCTTGACCAGGGCGAGGTCCTCGGGTGCGAACTGGACGGTCCGCAGGATGCCGAGCACGTCCCGCGCCCGGACCGGCGACCCCCCGTTCACGCGGGCGCGGTTCGCCCTGCCCGGCGTGATCTCCACCTCGACCGTCGTCGCGCGGCCGGAGCGCTCCACGCGCGCGCCCACCACGGCGCGGTCCGCGCCGGCCCGCACGAGCGCCGCGTCCGTCGGGACGCGGTGGCTCGACAGGGTGGCCAGGTAGCCGATCGCCTCGACCAGGTTCGTCTTGCCCTGGCCGTTGGGGCCGACGAGCGCCGTGATCCCGGGTGTCAGCGGCAGCTCGACCTGCGGGTAGGAGCGGAAGTCGGTGAGCGCGAGGTGCGAGACGAACACTCAGGCCCCGTCGGGACCGGAGGGCTTCACCGCATGGCCCCCGAACTGCTGCCGCAGAGCCGCCACCGCCTTGAGCGCGGGCGACTCCTCCTGGCGGGAGGCGAACCTGGCGAACAGCGACGCCGAGATCACGGGCGCCGGGACGGCCAGGTCGATCGCCTCGTCGACCGTCCAGCGACCCTCGCCGGAGTCCTCGACCCAGTCGTCGATCGCCGAGAGCCCCGGGTCCTGCTCGAGCGCCTGGACCAGCAGTTCGAGGAGCCAGGACCGCACGACCGTACCGCGCGTCCACGCCTTCAGGGTGCCCTCGACGTCGTCGACCAGGTCCTTCGCCGCGAGCAGCTCGTAGCCCTCGGCGTACGCCTGCATCAGGCCGTACTCGACGCCGTTGTGGACCATCTTGGCGAAGTGGCCCGCGCCGACCTTGCCGGCGTGGACGAACCCCTCCGCCCGCGGGCCCTCGGGACGCAGCGCGTCGAACACCGGCATCAGGCGGTCCACCGCCGCCTTGTCGCCGCCCACCATGAGGCCGTAGCCGTTGGCGAGCCCCCACACGCCGCCGGACACGCCGGCGTCGACGAACCCGACCCCGTGCTCGGCGAGGAGGTCCGCGTGCGGCTGGTCGTCCTGGTAGTACGAGTTGCCGCCGTCGATCACGACGTCGCCCGCAGTGAGCAGCCCCGCGAGCTGCCGGATCACGGCGTCGGTCACCTCGCCGGACGGGACCATCACCCAGACGTTCCGCTCGCCGGCGGGCAGGGCCTCGACCATCGCCTCGAGGGAGGGGACGTCGGTGACAGCGGCGTTGCGGTCGTAGCCCACGACGTCGATGCCCGCGCCACGCAGGCGCTCGCGCATGTTGGCGCCCATCTTGCCCAGCCCGACCAGGCCGATCTTCATCTCGCGCCCTCTCCGATCACGGCCCCGACGGCCGTCGCCACCCGTCACTGTGCCTCAGCGTGACGCACCCCGCCACGCCGGTCACCCCGGGGAGTCAGCCGGCGAACCGGATCGGGACGAGCAGGTAGCGGTACTCCTGCGAGTCCTCGCCGCCGGCCTCGTCCTGACCGGTGAACTCCACGGGCTTGTTGGGGTGCGTGAACGACAGCCGGACGAACGGGGTGTCGAACGCGCCGAGCCCGTCGAGGAGGTACTGCGGGTTGAACGCCACGGTGATCGGCTCGCCCACCAGGGCCGCCTCGAGCGCCTCGGACGCCTGGGCGTCGTCCCCGTGGCCGGCCTCGAGGACCACCTGACCCTCGCTGAACGACAGCCGGATCGGCGTGTTCCGCTCGGCGACGAGCGCGACGCGCTTGGCGGCGTCCACGAGCGACGGGCGGTCGACGACAGCGTGGATCGGCGTGTCGTCGGGGAACAGGCGACGCACCGGCGGGTAGTCGCCGTCGACGAGCAGGCTCGTCGTGTGGCGGCCACCGGCCTCGAACCCGATGAGGTCGACACCACCGGAGGTGGTGAGGGCGACCGTGACCGAGCCCGCGGTGCCGAGCGAGCGCGCCACGTCCGTCAGCGTCCTGGCCCGGACCAGGGCGATGCTCGAGAACCCGGGCGTCGAGGGCTTCCACGACAGTTCACGGAGCGCCAGCCGGTACCGGTCGGTCGCCAGGAGCGTCAGCTTCTCGCCGTCGATCTCCATCCGCACGCCCGTCAGCAGCGGGAGAGTGTCGTCGCGGCTCGCCGCCACGCTCACCTGGGCCACGGCGTGCGTCAGGTCGTCACCGTCGACCACGCCGGCGACGGGCGGCATCGCCGGCAGGCTCGGGTACTCCTCGACGGGCATCGTCAGCAGGGTGAACCGGCTCGCGCCGCACGTGATGACGACCTTGGTGCCGTCCAGCTGCACGTCGACCGGCTTGTCCGGCAGCGATCGAGAGATCTCCGCGAGCAGCCGGCCGGACACGAGCACCGTGCCGGCCTCGCTGACGTCAGCGGGGATCTGGGACCGCGCGGACACCTCGTAGTCGAAGCTCGAGAGCTCGATGGTGCCGGTGGTGTCGGCAGCGATGCGCACGCCGGCGAGCACCGGGACGGGCGGCCGCGTCGGCAGCGTGCGGGCCGTCCACGTCACGGCGTCCGCGAGGACGTCACGCTCGACCCGGAACCTCATGCTTCACCTCTTCGTCGTGCTGCCGCGATGGTCGCGCGCAGCCGTCCTTGACCGGAAACGAGCCTTCCGACGAACACTACGGGATCGGTATGACGCGGCCGGGCCGCCTCCCCGCTCGACGGTGTCATTCGTTCGCCATGGAGAAGATTCGTTGTCGTCATCGGCGCTGTGGGTTGTGTGGATGAGCGGTAGCGGTGCACGTCGTGTCGCGTGGCGGGCTGTGGACGTGACTGTGGGGCGTCGGCGGGAATCCGTGCGCGGCCGTGGACGGCGGGAAGGAGTCACCGCTGCGTCCACCGATGTGCCCGGTCGGGTCCACACGATCTGGACGGTCGTCCACTGTCGTCCACAGGCGTGTCAACAGGTGTGAACAATCGTCCCATCGAAGCCTCAGGCGTAGGTGGAACGTTCTCGCGGCGTCGTCCCGACCGACCGGCGGAGGTACCACAAAAGGGACGTCACGGCACGTCACGAAGCCAGGGTGCAACACGGAGGCGCGCCGGACGGGACGGAGACACCGGACCCGGCACGAGCCGCGCGCTGGGACCTGCGACCTACCCGCGCCCAGTTTGACCACAGGTTTTTCCACAGGGCTGGGGGCCGTTTGTGGACGAGCTAGCCGCGGTTCTGCTGCTTGATCCGGTTGGTCAGCTCGGTCACCTGGTTGTAGATCGAGCGGCGCTCGGCCATGAGCTCGCGGATCTTCCGGTTGGCGTGCATGACGGTCGTGTGGTCCCGGCCGCCGAAGGCCTGCCCGATCTTGGGCAGCGAGAGGTCGGTGAGCTCACGGCAGAGGTACATGGCGATCTGCCGGGCCGTGACCAGGACACGGGAGCGGCTCGACCCGCACAGGTCCTCGATCGTCAGGCCGAAGTACATGGCGGTCTGGCCGATGACGATCGTCGCCGTGATCTCGGCCGAGTCGTCGTCGGTGATGAGGTCCTTCAGGACGATCTCCGCGAGCGACATGTCGACCTGCTGCCGGTTGAGGTTCGCGAACGCGGTGACGCGGATGAGCGCACCCTCCAGCTCGCGGATGTTGCTGCTGATCTTGGAGGCGATGTGCTCGAGGACGTCGTCCGGCGCCTTGAGCCCCTCCGAGCCCGCTTTCTTCCGCAGGATCGCGATGCGCGTCTCGAGGTCCGGTGGCTGCACGTCGGTGATGAGGCCCCACTCGAAGCGGGACCGCATCCTGTCCTCGAACCCGTTGAGCTCCTTGGGCGGCAGGTCGGAGGTGATCACCACCTGCTTGTTGGCGTTGTGCAGGGTGTTGAACGTGTGGAAGAACTCCTCCATCGTCTGTTCCTTGCCCTGCAGGAACTGGATGTCGTCGATGAGGAGGACGTCCACCTCGCGGTAGCGGCGCTGGAACGCGCCCGCCTTGCCCTCGCCGATGGAGTTGATGAAGTCGTTGGTGAACTCCTCGGAGTTCACGTACCGCACCCGGATCGTGGGGTAGAGGTTCTGGGCGTAGTGCCCGATCGCGTGGAGCAGGTGCGTCTTGCCGAGCCCGGAGTTCCCGTAGATGAACAGCGGGTTGTAGGCCTTGGCGGGTGCCTCGGCGACGGCGAGGGCCGCCGCGTGTGCGAACCGGTTGGACGACCCCGGGACGAACGTCTCGAACACGTACTTGGGGTTCAGACGCGCCGGCTCCACTGCCGCGCGACGACCGCTCGGGACGTCACCGCCCGAGGCGGAAGGCGAGTACGGCGCCGCGGTGCGTGCCGGGGCGACCTCGACGACGGGCGTCGGGGCCGGCGCGGGCGGCAGGGGCAGAGCCTGGTCGTCGAGGTCTGGGTCCACCGAGACGGCGAAGCGTGCCTCACGGCCGATGGCCTCCGAGAGCGCGTGCGTCACCTCGGTCCGGACGCGGGACTCGAGGTAGTCCTTGGTGAAGTCGTTGCCGACCGCGAGCAGGAGGGTGCCGTCGAAGAGACCGAGCGGACGGGCGAGCCGGACGAAGGCCAGCTGACGCGGCGTGATGTCCGGACTGGTCCCCAGCTCGGACACCACGTGGCCCCAGATCTGGGCCAGGTCGTCGCTCACACTCACCCCTGCTGCTCTCGACCAAAAGTCGTGTCCGGTACCTCAGCGCGCGCTCATCCACACACTTGTCCACATCTGTGTGCGGTTCAGCCCGACCTTCGCCCAACGCGCGCACGGCGCGGCGCGGCGACCGTGGGGTGGGGGGCGCAACGACCACAGATCGTAGTGGCCGGGCGGGTGTGCGACGAGTCCAGGCGGCGGGTGAGTTGGCGGCGATCGGCGTGTCGACTGGACAACGGGTCGGATTTGACCTGTTCAGCGGCGGCAGCGTAGCGTGATTCAGCCTTGTTGACGGCTCCCGTTCGCGCGCCTCGATGCCATCGCCCTCGGTCGTTTACCGAGATCGAGACCGGTCGAGAGCACCCTGCAGTACGGGGAACGTCCAGCCGGCGACCTGACCTGCTCCATCCGTCCGCGCACGTCGCGGGCCAGTTCCGGGGAGAATCTCGTGACCAAGCGGACCTTCCAGCCGAACAACCGTCGGCGCGCGAAGACCCACGGCTTCCGGCTGCGGATGCGGACCCGCGCCGGGCGCGCCATCCTCGCCGCGCGGCGCCGCAAGGGCCGCGCGGAGCTCTCGGCCTGACGCATCCCGCGGTGCTGCCTCGCGCGCACCGGATGCGCCGCGGCTCGGACTTCGAGCAGGCGGTGCGCCGTGGCACGCGCGGCGGCCGGGAGTCCCTCGTGGTGCACCTGACGACCTCGACCGACCCGGAGCCCTCGGGCCCCGTGGTCGGTCTTGTCGTGTCGCGGGCCGTGGGCAACGCGGTGACGCGCAACCTGGTGAAGCGTCGCCTGCGGGCGCTCATGGGAGAGCGGCTCGGCGCGCTGCCCAGCCGCTCGCGCGTCGTCGTGCGCGCGCTGCCGCCCGCTGCGACGACGAGCTTCGCCCACCTAGCGGCAGACCTGGACTCCGCGTTGTCGACGGCGGTCCGACGAGCCGGCGAGCGGTCCCGATGAACGCGCTGGCGCGGGCCGCGCACGTCCTGGTGCGCCTGCCGGCACGGCTGGTCCTCCTGCTCATCAGGGTCTACCAGCGGTACCTGTCGCCGATGCGGCCGCCGACCTGCAAGTACTACCCGTCGTGCTCGCAGTACGCCGTCGTCGCCATCCAGCGCCACGGCCTGCTGCGCGGGTCGGCCCTGGCCGGCTGGCGCCTCCTGCGATGCAACCCTTGGAGCCGCGGCGGCGTTGATGACGTGCCCCCTGCGCGCGAGCGGCACGCGCACCACCGTCCAGCCGTGGCCGGCGCCACGCATTGATTGACCTAGGAGCTCTGCCCCGATGAGCTGGTTCGACAGCCTGCTGTGGCCGATCATGATCGCGGTCGCCTGGATCATGACGACCTTCCACTCGCTGTTCTCGGCGATCGGCCTCGATCCGGCCGGCGGCGCGGCGTGGGCGCTGTCGATCATCGGGCTCGTCATCGTCATGCGGATCGCGTTGATCCCGCTGTTCTTCCGCCAGATCAAGGCGTCCCGGGGGATGCAGCTGATCCAGCCGGAGCTGCAGGCGATCCAGAAGAAGTACAAGGGGAAGTCCGACCCCGCGTCCCGCGAGGCCATGAGCCGCGAGACGATGGAGCTGTACCGCAAGCACAACACGAACCCGTTCGCCTCGTGCCTACCGATCCTGCTGCAGTCCCCGATCTTTTTCGCCCTGTTCCGGGTGCTCAACAGCCTGACGCTCCTGTCGGAGGGCAAGTACGCCGGCGGGGCGAAGACCCACATCGGGACCCTGACACAGCAGCTCGCCGCTCAGGCGGAGAGCGCCACGGTCTTCGGCGCCCCGCTGTCCGGCTCGTTCATGCGCGCGGGCGGCAACGTGCACATCCAGATCGTGACGATCGTGCTGATCGTCGCTATGTCGGTGACCACGTTCACCACCCAGCGCCAGCTGACCATGAAGAACATGCCGAAGGCGGCGCTCGAGGGTCCGATCGCGCAGCAGCAGAAGGTGCTGCTCTACGTGATGCCGTTGATCTTCGCCTTCTCCGGCGTCAACTTCCCCATCGGCGTCCTCATCTACTGGACCGTGACGAACGTGTGGTCGATGGGCCAGCAGTTCTACACGATCCGGCGGATGCCAGCGCCTGGTTCGGAAGCCGAGCGGCTGTTCAAGGAGCGCCAGGCCAAGAAGGCGGCTCATCACGGGACCGAGGCGGTCGTGACCGACGAGAAGCCGACGATCGAGGAGCGGCCCCGGTCCGGTCAGCGGCAGCAGCCGGTGCGGAAGGATCGTCAGAAGCCTCGCCCGGGTGTGACCATGACCACGTCATCCTCGTCGGCCGACGACGAAGCTCCCGACCCGGTGGACGAGCCGGAGGAAGCCCCCGCACCGAGCGGTGCCGGCAAGAAGGCGTCCTCCGGCCGGGGTGGTGCCGGACAGCTGGAGATACCTCCGGCGAAGAAGAAGCGCAACGACCCGAGTGCCGGCGCAGCCGGCTCGACGAAGTGACGGGAGCGGACGAGACGATGAGCGCCACCACGCCGGAGGAATCCGGTGATGCTGCGGTGACGAGACGCCTGGAGGAGGAGGGCGAGATCGCCGCGGACTATCTCGAGGAGCTGATGGACATCGCCGACCTTGATGGGGACATCGAGATCGACGTCGACCACGGCCGGGCCGCGGTGGAGATCGTCTCGGAGAACCCGTCGGACCCTGCGCTGCGGCGCCTGGTGGGTCCCGAAGGTGAGACCCTCGAGGCTCTGCAGGAGCTGACGCGGCTCGCGGTCCAGGCGCGCACCGGGGATCGGAGCCGGCTCATGCTGGACGTCGCCGGCTACCGGTCGGGACGCAAGACCGAGCTGACGCGCGTCGCTGAGGACGCGATCGAGCAGGTGCGGTCGTCGGGTCGTCAGGTGGAGCTCGAGCCGATGAACCCGTTCGAGCGGAAGGTCGTGCACGACGCAGTAGCGGCGGCGGGCCTCGTGTCGGAGTCCGACGGGCAGGAGCCCTATCGGTACGTGGTCGTGCGGCCGGCCTGACGGACGTTTCACGTGAAACAGCGGGCCGCGGCGGTGGCCCGCCGTTTCTGTCTCGCCCAGGCACCAGCGACCGGCCGACAGGTTCGTGCGGTCATCGTGACGGCGGCGACGGCTGACCCTGTTTGAGTGGACGTCGTGCACGACGCGTCAGCGGCGGCAGGCCTTGTGCCGGAGTCCGGCGGCCAGGAGCCCCCCACCGGTATGTGGGGCGGCCGGCCAGACGGACGTTTCACGTGAAACGGAGGACCGCGGCGGTGGGTAGCCGTGCCTGTCGCACCCTGCGCCGGCGGCCAGCAGACGGGTTCGTGCGGTCACCCTGACCGACGGCGACGGCATGCTCGCTGTGCTGGGTTGAGATCGCGAGCCTGCGTGCGACGAGGCCCACGGTGGCGCACCGACCCGACCAGGCGGGGCTCAGGGGGCCCACGTGATCGCACTACTGCTTCGCCCGCTCAGCCAGGTGCTGGAGGAGTCGGTGTTGAGCGACGCCTCTCGCATCTGGCCGGTGGCCCGGACGGGCCGCCGGGCGGCGCGTCACGTGCTGTGGACTACGCCCGAGGGCCCGTCCCCTGTCGATGGACAGCCAGCATGACTCGCGGCCAAGACCTGTGGGCGGGAGTCCCGCGTTTGGCGGGCCGGTACCACCTCGGTTTCACGTGAAACGTTGCGGCGGGGTCCCATCCGGCAGGGGTGATCCATAGGGCCCTTCGTTGCGGCTTCGCCGGGGCGGTGACCGGGTGGACGCGAGCGCTGCCGGCACGCTTCACGTGAAACGTCGACCCGTTCGGCGCGGACCGTCTGATGGATGACGGGCCCGGACAGGAACAGCCCCGTCGCCAAAGCCACCGCGGAGTTCGGCGGGCTTGCTGGTGCACCCGTCCCGCGTGAGACGTCGCGCCGTCCCGCCGAGACCGTCCGATGGGTCTCCTTCGTCGCCGCTCTCCGAGGCGGCGGTGAGCTCAGGTGGAGTGGTGGTGGCCAGCGCCGGTGCAGCGAACGCCTCGTTGGCCGCGACCGCCACAACCGTTACCCCGGCGAGTGCTGCGCCCCCACCCTGCAACGGATCAGCGGCAGCTCCCGCGACTCGTCCCGGCGAAGGTCGTCGTCGCCGGTTTGTAGCATCGCATCCATGACGCTCACCCTGACCGCCGAGCTCGAGGCCGCGATCGCTGAGGGTTACGAGCGCCGCGACCCGAACAACATGGCACCGACGATCGCCTACTTCGAGGATCTCCTGAGGCAGCACCCGGGCAACCCGGTCCTGACTTACGAGGTCGCCGGCGCGTACGACACGGCCGGTCACGAATCCCAAGCGCGAGCTCGCTACGAGGAGGCGTTGCGTCTGGGACTGTCGGGGGAGAGCCTGCGTCGCTGCTCGTGTCAGTACGGCAGCACGCTGCGGTGGCTCGGCGAGTACGAGGCCTCACTTCAGGTACTCGACCGCGCCGCCCGCCAGTTCCCGACGTCCGAGTCCGTCGGGGTCTTCCGTGCTCTTACCCTCAACGAGGTCGGGCGTCAGGACGAGGCCGTGGCCGAGCTTCTGACCATCGTCACGAACCATGCCGAGGTCACCGATCTGGGCCGGTACGCGACCGGCCTCGCGGGCCTCGCGGAGTGGTACGCCCAAGGCCGTCCGACGGACCAGTAGCGGCCCCGAACCACCGCCCCCCGACTCGGATCAGCCTTCGGAGCACGGCCTGGTCGAACGGCTGGGCCCGGGCGTGTCGCCAGGTGGTGGCTCGCGTGCGGGACCAGGAGCGATGGAACGGCGTGGGCCCGATCTTCCCGAGCCTGTGGGCGGTGGCGCAGACGGACCGGCCGCGCCGGGTAGCGTGGGCGGACGTTGTCGGCGTGAGCGTGGGGTGCGGGTGTGAGCGGTACGGAGGCGGGGATGGCCCATGATGGACGGTCCACGGCCGAGTCCGCCGACATCGTGGAGACCCCGGACCCGCTCGACGGCGACCCCCGGGTACGGGAGTACTTCGGCCCCGCGTGGGCTGCGGTCCAGGGCTTCGCCGAGCTGCTCCGCGTACACGGCGTCGAGCGTGGTCTCCTCGGTCCCAACGAGGCAGGTCGCCTCTGGGAACGCCACCTGCTGAACTCCGCGGGAGTGGTGAACCTCCTCCCGCCCTCGGGCGCGCTGGTGGACCTAGGCAGTGGTGGTGGCCTGCCGGGCATCGTGGTGGCGGCGATGCGACCTGAGGCGCACGTGGTACTCCTGGAGCCGATGGAGCGGCGCGCCGATTGGCTGCGATTCGTCGTCGGCGAGCTGCTCCTCTCGAACGTGGAGGTCCTGCGCGGTCGCGCCGAGGATGTCGTCGGCGCCGTCCGCGCGGACGCCGTCACCGCACGCGCGGTCTCGGGGCTCGACAACCTGTATCGGTGGGCGGTGCCCCTCGTGCACCCCGGGGGAGGCCTGTTCGCGATCAAGGGCGCTCGGGCGAGCGACGAGGTGGCGGCAGCGGCGTCCGCGGCTCGACGCCGCGGGTGGGTCGACGTCGAGGTCAGGGAGATCCAGACCGTCGCAGGCGTCGAGCCGACACGGGTCGTGCGTGCGGTGCGGGTCGGGGGTGCGGCCGGTGTTCGGTAGAGGGAAGCGACGTGCGGCTCCGGTGCCCGCGGCCGTGTCGACGCTCAGCGTCACGGTCCCGAGCGACAGGGCGCCCGTGGAGGCGACCACCACGATCCCGACGCAGCTCGGCGAAGGCTCCGGCCAGGCGACCGACGTCCGGATCGAGGTGGGTGACGGCGAGCACCTTCGCGAGGGGGGCGTCGCGGTGCCGGCTCTGGGCAACCGCGACGTTTCACGTGAAACGTCGCCCGCGGTCCACGTCGCGGGAACCTCCCACACCGCAGCGCCCCGCCGCGGAGAAGAGATCCCGGCCGCTTCGGACGACAGCGACACTGACGGTCAAAGGGTGACAAATCGCCCGGCGCGGCTTACCGCAGCCGGCGTTTCACGTGAAACGCTTGCGCCGTCGATCGGAGACCCGGTCGACGTCACGTCAGCACCCGCGGCAGGGCCGGATGAGCCCGCCGCCAGCCGTCAGGCCGAAGGCGCCGGGCCGGACGTGGGACGAGCAGAGGGAACGGAAGCCGGCATGGGCATGGACGACACCGCCGTGGAACAGTCCGCGGGGTCGCCGAGCTGGGCGCGCGTCGACGCACCCGGCGATCCCGAGGAGCGGCGCCGCGCGGCGCTCGTGCAGAGCCTGCCGTCGGCGTCGGATGACACGCCCGTCCTGGCTGAGCTCCATCAGGATGCTCGCCGCCGCATCGAGCTCCGCGGTCGACGCTTTCCCAGGCCCGAGGTCACCAGGATCATCACCGTCGCGAACCAGAAGGGTGGCGTCGGCAAGACCACCACGACGGTCAACCTTGCGGCGGCACTCGCTCAGTCGGGTCTGACGGTGCTGGTGGTCGACAGCGACCCGCAGGGTAACGCGTCGACCGCGCTCGGCGTCGAGCATCGCGCGGGGACTCCCTCGATCTACGAGGTCCTCGTGGACAGCACGCCGCTGCACGGCGCGGTCCAGCAGAGCCCCGATGTGCCCGGCCTCTTCTGCGTACCCGCGACGATCGACCTGTCGGGCGCCGAGATCGAGCTCGTCTCGATGGTGGCGCGCGAGACACGCCTTCGCCACGCCCTCGAGCAGTACATGACATGGCGGTCGGAGCACGGGCTCGAACGCATCGACTACGTCCTCGTCGACTGCCCACCCAGCCTCGGCCTGCTCACCGTCAACGCGTTCGCCGCGGGGCGGGAGGTCTTCATCCCGATCCAGTGCGAGTACTACGCGCTTGAGGGGCTCAGCCAGCTCCTCAAGACGATCGAGCTGATCCAGGCCCACCTCAACCCCGGGCTTCACGTCTCCACGATCCTGCTGACGATGTACGACGGCCGGACGAACCTCGCGCAACAGGTGGCCGACGAGGTGCGCACCCACTTCCCGGACACCACCCTGCGCACCACGGTCCCACGGTCCGTGCGGATCTCGGAGGCACCGAGCTACGGGCAGACGGTCATGACGTACGACCCCGGCTCGTCCGGGGCGTTGGCCTACCTCGAGGCGGCACGCGAGCTCGCCGAGCGCGGCGCACGCCGTGCCGGCGGTGCGATCGACGGTGGAGCGACCGACCGGATGGCGTCCGGCCGCATGAACGGCGCGTCCACGCACGACGGGCGGCCGCCGATGCACAGCGAGGGCAACAGGCCGTCGACGATGGAGACCTGGCGTACTGCCGGCAAGGAGGAGCAGTGAGCGAGAAGCGGCGTGGACTCGGGCGCGGCCTCGGTGCGCTCATCCCGACGAGCGCGGACTCGACGCGAGAGCGGCCGGTGGACGTCTTCTTCCCCAGCACCCGCGGCGGCGACCAGGCCGCTACGGCCTTGGCCGTCGCCGAGCGCGACGGGCATGCCGACGCTCTGGCGGCCGACGGACAGGGCACGGTGGGCTTGAGCCCCGACGGCGCCGGCGTGGCCGGTCGTGACGCCCACACCAACGGCGTGGCGACCGACGGTCATGACGCGGCGGGCGCCGACGCCCGCACCAACGGGGGGGCGACCGACGCCCGCGGTGCGACCAGTCACGACGGGCACGCTGACGGCGTGGCGACCGATGACCTCGCGGCCGCGCTCAGCCCGACCATCGCCGCCTCCGCACCGGTCGACCACGGCACCGACCACGGAGGCGCGGCGTCGATCGACGGGGTCTTCGCCGACTCGTCGGACGACCTGCTGCCGGTTCCGGGGGCGTCCTTCGCCGAGATCCCGGTCGCCTCGATCCACCCGAACGCTCGGCAGCCACGGACCGTCTTCGACGAAGAGGCGCTCGACGAGCTGGTCGACTCGATCCGCGAGGTCGGCGTGCTCCAGCCGGTCGTGGTACGCCCCGCGGACGACGGCTACGAGCTGATCATGGGCGAGCGGCGGTGGCGGGCGACGCAGGCCGCAGGGCTCGAGACGATCCCGGCGATCATCCGGCAGACCGACGACGGCGACATGCTGCGCGACGCCCTCCTGGAGAACCTGCACCGCGCGCAGCTGAACCCGCTGGAGGAGGCGGCCGCGTACCAGCAGCTCCTCGACGACTTCGGCTGCACGCAGGAGGAGCTCGCTGGTCGCATCCACCGGTCCCGACCGCAGATCTCCAACACGCTCCGGCTCCTCAAGCTGCCGCCGTTGGTGCAGCGGCGGGTGGCCGCCGGCGTCCTCTCGGCGGGCCATGCCAGGGCGCTCCTCGGGCTCCCGGACGCGGCGGCGATGGAGCGCCTCGCCCAGCGCATCGTGGCCGAGGGTCTCTCCGTGCGCGCCGTCGAGGAGATCGTGACGCTCGGCGACGACTCCAAACCGGTACGGCGAGCGGTCCCGCGCGCGGGCGACCGGAACGAGGCGCTCGACGACCTGGCCTCCCGGCTGTCCGACAGGTTCGAGACCCGCGTCAAGGTGGCGCTCGGCAAGTCGAAGGGCCGGCTCACCGTCGAGTTCGCATCGGTGCAGGACCTCAACCGGATCCTCGGAGCCCTGGCCCCCGGCGACCCAGGCCTGTTCCACCGCTGACGTACACCCTGCTCGCTGTCGGACGTACATCCAGGACGTCGCCGCAGTTCAGGGGCCCGGTTGTGCCCGGACGACCGTCGGAGCGGCGCTCGCCGACGAGTAGTCCGCGCGGGCATCGCCAGGGAGACGACCACTGCTCCCACGGGTCCGCGCCCGCTGGGCGACGGCGCCGTGCGGAACGCAGCCGACCGGCGTGGCCACGTGCGGGGCACAACGGATGCACCACCCCGCGGGCCCGCCAATCCGGAGCGGACACAGGCCGGTGCGGACACAGGCCGGTGCGGACACAGGCCGGTGCGGAGACAGGCCGGTGCGGGCGGAAGCTGGTGCGGGCGGACGCTCGGCTGACGGGCTCTCAGGCGTCGAGCTCGGCGTCGACGAGCGCCCGGTACAGCGCGCCCAGGTCGTAGCCGGCGGCCTCCGCCGCCTGCGGCAGGAGCGAGGTCTCGGTCATCCCGGGCGCCACGTTGACCTCGAGGAACCAGGGTGTGCCGTCGGCATCGACGATGAGGTCGGTGCGCGAGAGGCGGGCGAGGCCCAGCGCGGCGTGGGCAGCCAGCGCGGCCCCCGCGACCCGGCCCGCGACCTCGTCGGACAGCCGTGCCGGCACGAAGTACTCGGTACGGCCGGGGTTGTAGCGGGCGTCGTAGTCGTACGGCCCGTCGGTGACGATCTCGACGGCCGGCAACGCGAACGGCCCAGAACCGGTGTCGAGCACCGAGACCGCCACCTCGGTCCCGGTGACGGCCCGCTCGACCAGCGCCACGTCGGAGTAGGCGAAGCACTCGACCATCGCGGCGGGAAGATCCTCGGGCGCGGTGACGAGGGTGACGCCGAGCGCGGAGCCGCCGCTGGACGGCTTGACGACGAGCGGCAGGCCGAGGTGCGCAACCATCGCGTCGAGGATCCGGTGCGCGCCGAGCTCACGGAACAGCGTCTGCGGCAGCGCCACGAACTCGGGGGTGGCGAGGCCGGCGCGCGCGACGACGGTCTTGGCGATCGGCTTGTCCCACGCGATGCGGCTCTGGCGCGCTCCCGTGCCGAGGACGCGGATGCCGAGGAGCGAGAGCACGTCGCGCACCGACCCGTCCTCGCCGGTGGCACCGTGGAGCAGCGGCCAGACGAGGTCCGGCCCCAGCTCCCGCAGCGAGGCGGCGAGGTCGGCGTCGACATCGTGGAGGACCACCTCGGCGCCCGTGGAGCGCAGTGCCTCGGCCACGCGGCGGCCGGACCGCAGCGAGACGTCGCGCTCGTGCGACAAGCCTCCGGCCAGGACGACGACGCGGGGTGCGGGGGTGGCGGCGGTCACGGGGCATCCTCCGAGGTAGGGTAGGACGAGGACGTCACGAGGCTACCGGCGCGCGGGGTGACGTTGGCGCACGGACGCCGTGGCTCACCCGCGACGCAGGGCGCCGGAGGGACGCCCGGCGTCGTCGCGTCGGTCAGGCCAGGTCGGGGCTGGGCGCCTGGACCTGCTCGGTGTCGGGATGGCCGGCGGTGCCGAACAGCTCGACGAGCTCGGCCTCGCCGGACACCACCGTGGCGAGCCGTCGCACACCTTCGCGGATCCGCTCGGGCGTCGGGTAGCAGAACGACAGCCGCATGTGATCGGCACCCTGACCGTCGAAGTAGAACGCCGTGCCGGGCACGTAGGCGACCCGGGCGGTCACCGCACGCGGCAGCATCTCCTTGGCGTCGAGGCCCTCGGGCAGCCGGACCCACGTGTAGAAGCCGCCGTCCGGGACGGTCCAGCTGCAGTCGGGCAGGTGCTCGGACAGGGCGCCCACCATGGCGTCGCGCCGCTCGCGGTACATCTCGCGGTACTGCTTGATCTGGCCGCGCCAGTCGCACGTGGCGAGGTAGGTCGAGATGGCGATCTGCGCGGCGTTCGAGGGGCAGAGGATGGCGGACTCGCTGGCGAGCACCAGCTTCTCGCGCACGGCGTGCGGCGCGACGACCCAGCCGACGCGGTAGCCGGGCGCGAACGTCTTGGAGAACGTGCCGAGGTAGAGCACCCCTTCGTCGTCCATCGAGCGCATGGCGGGCGTCGGGTCGCCGTCGAAGCCGAGCAGCCCGTAGGCGTTGTCCTCGACGACGAGCACGCCGTAGCGCCGGCAGATCTCGAGGATGCGCGGGCGGCGCTCGACCGAGAGGCTGACGCCCGCGGGGTTGTGGAAGTTGGGGATCGTGTACAGGAACTTGACGCGCCGACCGTCGGCCTTGAGGCGGGCGAGCGTCTGCTCCAGCGCCTCGGGGATGAGCCCCGACGCGTCGATCGGGACGTGGACCACGTCGGCCTGGTAGGCGCGGAAGACACCCAAGGCGCCGACGTAGGACGGCGCCTCGGCGACGACCACGTCACCGGGGTCGCAGAAGATGCGCGTGACGTAGTCGAGCGCCTGCTGAGAACCGGTGGTGACGACGACGTCGTCCGGGTGCGCACTGATCGCCTCGAGGGCCATCACGTCGAGGATCTGCTCCCGCAGCGTCTCGTCGCCCTGCCCCGAGCCGTACTGCAGCGCCTGCAGCCCGCGCTTGGCCACGACGTCCGCCGCGAGGCGGGAGAGGGTGTCCAAGGGGAGCCCGTCGAGGAAGGGCATCCCACCGGCGAGCGAGACGACCTCGGGCCGGTTGGCCACCGCGAAGAGCGCGCGGATCTCGGAGGCCTTCATGCCGTGGGTGCGCTCGGCGTAGGAGCCGAGCCACGGGTCGAGCCGGGTGCCTGCGGCGGCGGACGGGGGCTGGCCCACCGTCACGCGGTCGGGCCCGGGCTGGGGAGTCATGACGTCAGTGTTTCACGCCCGAAGGACCGATCGATCCAACGCGGATTCCGCGGCAGTTCGGCGAAGAACCGGCGCGCAGGACGGCGCGAGTCCGACGAATCTTCGAACCACTCGTCGCGATCGCCCGCAGGGTGAGACGGGCGACCTCGAACGGCGCTCCGGTCAGGCGACCAGCATCGCCTCGACGCGCTCGACCAGCATCGACTTCGGGCGCGCGCCGTACAGCACCTCCGACAGCTCGCCGCCCGCGTAGAACTGCAGCGTCGGCAGCGACACGATGCCGAACCGCTCGACGAGCCCCGGGTTCTCGTCGGCGTTCACGGCGACGAAGGCCACCCGGCCGGCATAGGTGCCGGCGAGCTCGTCCAGCACGGGGTTGAGGACACGGCACGGGCCGCACCACGGGGCCCAGAAGTCGACGACGACCGGCACGGGCGAGGCGAGCACCTCGGCGTCGAAGGTCGCGTCGCTGACCTCGCGGGACACGGTCAGGCGCCCGCCTCGACCGAGAGCGCCGCGACGTCGGCCGCCACGGCGGCCGCGGACGACACGTGCGCCACCGCGGCCTCGTCGTCCACGAGCGGGGGCAGGGCCGCCAGGAAGTGCTGCGCGTCGAGCGCGGCCGAGCAGCCGGAACCGGCCGCCGTGACGGCCTGCCGGTAGACGTGGTCGACGGCGTCGCCGCAGGCGAACACGCCCGGCAGGTTGGTGGCCGTGGTACGGCCCTGGACGACGATGTAGCCCGCGTCGTCGAGGTCGACCTGGCCCCTGACCAGCTCGGTGCGCGGCTCGTGCCCGATCGCGACGAAGAGGCCGCCCGCGGGCAGCTCCCGCGTCTCGCCGGTGACGGTGTCGCGCAGCGTGACGCCGGTGACCTTGGTGTCACCGGAGATGCCGACGACCTCGGAGTTCCACGCGAAGCGGATCTTGGGGTCGTTCATCGCGCGGTCCGCCATGATCTTCGAGGCCCGCAGCTGGTCGCGGCGGTGCACCATCGTCACGGTGCGGCCGAACCGCGTGAGGAAGGTGGCCTCCTCGACGGCGGAGTCGCCGCCGCCGACCACGACGATGTCCTGGTCGCGGAAGAAGAAGCCGTCGCACGTCGCGCACCACGAGACGCCGCGACCCGACAGGCGCTTCTCGTCGGGCAGCCCGAGCTCGCGGTAGGCGGAGCCGGTGGCGAGGATGACGGCGCGCGCGCGGTAGGTCTCGCCACCGCCGGTGACGATCGTCTTGACCGGGCCCGCGAGGTCGAGCTGCGTGGCGTCGTCCCAGACCACCTCGGCGCCGAACCGCTCGGCCTGCTTCTGCATCTGCTCCATGAGCTCGGGGCCGAGGATGCCCTCGGGGAAGCCCGGGAAGTTCTCGACGTCGGTGGTGTTCATCAGCGCACCGCCGGCCGTGACGGAGCCCGCGAGCACCACGGGCTGCAGGCCCGCGCGCGCCGCGTAGATCGCGGCGGTGTACCCGGCGGGACCGGAACCGACGACGACGACGTCACGGACGGGGCTGACGTTCTCGGTCACAACAAGTCCTCACAGGGTTCGGGAAAGTGCTCTGCGTGCAACCGATCGTAGGTGGGGTTCTGTTCCCCGCGGACGTTCGAGCCGACCGTGCGGCCTCAGCCGAGCTGGATCTCGGTGAGCTCGATGCGGAAGGACCCGTCGGCCGTGGTGGGCAGCTGCGTGAACCAGATGACGAGCGACGACGTGGTCTGCACCGGGTCCAGCGTGAACACGGCGTCGGGGGACATCGGGCCCGAGGCCAGCTTGGTGCCGCCGGTGGGCTGGGTCGCGTCCCCGGTGCGGATCTCCACGTTGCCACCCGTGCCGTTGACGTGCAGCGTCACCGTGCGGACCGTCGCGGGCCGGGCGAGCTGCAGCTGCAGGCCGAGGGCCGGCTTGAACCCGGCGAAGTCGTTGCGCTTGTACGTGAACGACATCCAGTAGGTCGACGGGTCGCCGTCGAAGGCGCGGCCGACGAGTTCCTGGTGGTCGCCGGCACCACCGGTCGGGTCGATCGACGTGATGCTGGCGATGACGCCGGGTGCGGTCGACGTCGTGGTGGTGGCGGTCGGCGTGGCCGAGGGCTGCGGGCTCGTCGGCCCGCCGCTGGGGCTCTGCTGGCCGGTGTGCGTGGCGGCGCCCGGGGCGAGCGCCACGTCGTGCCCGGCGAACAAGGCCTTCGCCGCGAACGCGATCGCGACGACGACCAGCACCGCGACGATCGCGATGGCGATGCCCATGCCGGTGCGGCGCGGCGGACCGTCGTCCAGCTGACCGAAGTCGAACGGTGTGGGGCCCTGCGGTGGCGTCTGCGACGGGCCCGTCGGGGGGAGCGCCGGGGGACCGCCGTGTGCCGCGGGCCCCGGCCCGGGCGCACCCGCGGGGCCCGCGGGCGCGGCGCTCGCGAACGCGCTGCCGGTGGCACGGCCCGAGGACGGCATCGGGCCGGACGACGTCACCGGCGGGGCGGCGGCGGGGCCGGGCGGTACCGGGGCGACCCCACCGGGAGCGCCCTGCGGCGACGACGAACCGACGGAGGTCGCCGGCAGGGACACGGTGCGCATCGCTCCCGTCGGCCGACGCACCGGTACGGAAGGGGTCGACGACGCGGCGTGATCGGCCTGCGACGTCGGGCCGCCGGTCGCGGGTGAGGCGGGCGCAGGCGTGCCGGTGGCCGGTGAGGCGGGTCCAGACCCCTCCGTCACCGCCGGGCCGGCCGGGGACACCGGCGCAGGTGCGGTTGCGTCGTCCACCGCAGCGCCGGCCGGGGATGCCGGCGTCCCCGCGGGGCTCGGCGCGGACCAGTCGTACGGTGCGGCGTCGCCGGGACCCGGCGCGTCGCCGGCCGCAGCGGCGAACGCGAAGGGCACGCCCATCGGCGGCGTGATGGCATCCCGGCTGGAGGGTGCCGGCGACGGCGTCCCGGGCGGGGGGGTCGACGGCGGGGGGAACGCCGTGCGCACGGACTGGCGCACCACCTGGCCGGGCACCGTCGTGGGCTCGACCGGGTCGGCCACGACGGGCGGGAAGAAGGGCCTCGGCTTCGGCTGGACGCGGATCTCGCCCCACGGCTCCAGCTCGCGGACGAGGTCGGCGGGACTGAGGGGACCGTCGTCGTCCCGGCCCAACGTCACGGTGCACAGCGTGTTGAGGTCGCCCGGCACGCCCGCCACGAGGTCGCCCGGCGGGACCGGTGCACCCTCCACGGCCGGCGCCGTGGGCAGGCCGTCGGCCGTCTCGCCCGGCCCCGGCCAGTGCCCGGTCAGCGCGGTGTAGACGAGACGCACGAGGTCGGTGGCGTCGGTGCGGCTCGTGGTGCGCGCGTCCCCGCCGGGCCGGCCCAGCAGCACGGCATCGAGCGCCGTCCCGGTGACGAGCACGCGACCGTCGTCGGACACCGCGACGGCGGACGGCCGCAGCGCGAGGTGGTGGACGCCCCGCCGGCGGGCCACCTCGAGGGCGGCGGCCGCCTCGCCGACGATCGCGCGCGCCTGGTCGGGCGAGAGCGGCTCGCGCCCGACGAGCAGCGCGAGGGTGGGGCCCGGGACGAGCTCGGTGATGACGTAGCCGGCGCCTTCGTCGGACCCGACGTCCAGCACGCGGACGAGCCGCGGGTCGGTGACCAGCGCCGCACGCCGCGCCGCGTCGAGCGCCGGACCGGCGCCGGCGACAGGGAACGCCCGCACGACGACGGGCCGGCCGAGGATCTGGTCGGTCGCCCGCCACTCCGTGGTGCCGGGCAGGTCGCAGGGGCGCGGATCGGTCAGCTCGTAGCGTCCCGAGAGCACCGTGCCGCGGCCGATGACGCCGTCCACCATGCCTCCTCGTCCGAGCGGACCCACCTGACCGGACATGCTAGCGACGCGCCCTGGGCCGGTCGGCCGGGCGGGACCGGCTGCGTCAGTCTGCCGTCAGGCGCCGGCGTCCGGCTCGGGCGCCGCTTCGACGGCTCGATCAGCCACGGGCTCGTCGCGCGCCGTGTCGTGCGGTTCGACCGCGGGCTCGCCGTGAGCGGCGCCGGCAGCGTCTGCGGTGTCTTCGTGCACGTCGCCGGGCGGGTGGGACGCCGCGTCGTCGTGCCCCGTGCCGTCGGGTGCGGCGGAGGCTTCGTCGTGCGCCTCGTCGTCCGGGTCCGCCTCGGGCGACAGGCGGTTGCCCCGGCGGCTGGACTGGCCGCGCCGCGCCGTGCGGATGATGCCGAGCACCAGGCCGATGGCCAGCAGCACCCCGACGACGACCGTGAAGACGTTCTCGATGGTCGGGGCGACACGGGCGGCGAAGCCGATGGCGCCGCTGACCGCGGTGCCATCGTTGCCGACGAGCGTCGCGTCGACCGTCACGTCGCAGTTGGCGATGGCCTCGAGGTCCACGACGACCGCCGTGTCCGTCCCGGCCGGCGCGGTGACGGGGTCGCTGCGCACCGAGCGCAGGCACGCCTTGTGGGGATCGACCGCCACCGACACGGTGGCGGGCACGCTCAGGGAGTTGTGCACGACGAACCGCACGGGCGCGCTCGCGCTGATGATGCTGAGGCTCGGCGGGCCCGTGAGGGACAGACCGGTGCGGGTGGCCGTGGTCCCCGCGAGCGCCTTCTTGACGAGGACGTCGCGTCCCGCGGTGTCCGCACGCCACGCGACGCCGAGAGGGGCCAGCACCGTCTGGTCCAAGCCGGCGGTCAGCGGGCCGCCGTCGCCGATCGCGTGCGCGAACGCGGTCGTGGCCGAGCGGGCGTCGGCCAGCGCGCGGACGTCGCCCGGCGACAGCTCGGACGGGTCGACGGCGCTCGCCGGCAGGGTCGCGCGCGCGGTGCCCTGGTCCTCGGCGCCGAGGAGCGCGCTCACGGGAACGAGCCGGCTCCAGGGCGAGGTGTGCAGGGCGTCAAGCAGAGCGGTTGCGAGCGTCGCGTCGGGAGTCCAGCCGCGGCCGGGGGCGATGAGCACGTCGTGGGGTCGGGCGCTGCCGTCGTGGGCGAGGACGGCCAGCTCGGCGAGCAGGCGCTGCACGGTGGTCGCGGTGGTGGCGCCCGGTTGGACGTCGTCCGGCGCGGCAAGCAGGTCGGTGAGGAGGCCGTCCGGGACCAGGGCCGCCAGCGTCCCGTGGCCGGCGTCGAGGGTGGTCAGCGCCGTGGCGGCGCCGGTGGTGGGCTGCAGCGTCGTCGTGCCGACGACGATCGCCCGCGCGCCCGCGGCGGCGACCATGTCCACCGTCTGCTTGTCGAGCGTCCCGTCCGGCGCCCAGACCACGTCCGTCCGGGCGTTGACCCCGGCGAGCGGAGACGACGCCGCCAGCGACATCGCCGCCGTGAGGAGCCCGGGCCGGCCGGCGTGGGCCACCGCACCCAGGTCGGTGTCCCCCCACGGCAGCGCGAGCGCGTCGCGCCGCGCCAGGGCCGCGGTGAGCCGCTGCGACCAGGCCGTGGCGTTCGGCCCGCCGGTGGAGGCGGCCGTCAGGAGGGCGGGGTCGACCGCCATCTCGACGTCGGGCTCGGCGGTCGCCAGGGCGGCGAGCGCGTCGAGCCGGCCGCCCTGCGCGGTGGCCTGCTCGAGCGCGGCGGCCCCGCTCGACGTGGCGGTCACCGGTGCCAGGACGGCGACCTGCACCTGCGGCACCACCTGGTTGAGCATCCACAGGACGAACGTGCGCTGGATGCCCAGCTGGGTGCCGCCCGACGAGAGCGCCTCGACCGCCAGCCCTCGGGGACCCCAGTTGCCCGCGAGGGTGGACAGCCGCACGAGCGCGGCCGGCAGCGTCAGCTGGACGGTCACCTGCCCGCCGGCGGGGATCGACACAGGGTCGGCGTTGAGGACGCGCGTGCCGACGGCGCCGCTGGAGCCGGTGGCCCAGCCGTCGAGCTCGTTGCGCGACAACGGGCGGAAGCGGTTGAGGCGTAGGTCGGCGACGACGTTGGTGAGGTCGGCCGACGTGCGGTTGACGAGCGTGGCGGTCACCGTGAGGTCCTGGCCCGGCTGCAGCACGGTCGGCGTGACGGAGGTGATCTGGACCGTCACCGCCGAAGGGGCCGCCACCGCGGTCGGGGCCAGCACCGCGGTCGGGGTGGCGGCCGGCGCCCCGGCCGCGCGCGGCGAGGCGGCCGCAGCGCTCGTCGGGCCGCCCGGTGCGCCCACCGGCAGCACCGCCGCGAGCAGGGGTGTGGCCACCGTGGCCACCGCCAGCACAGCCGCGGCCAGCCGGCGCCGCAGCGCGGTCACGGGGACTCGGTCAGCGCCGCGTGAGCCGTCTCGGCGAGGCGTCGCTCGTTGGGGTACGCCAACCGCTCCGGCAGCGCGAGCACCGGCACCCACTCGACGTCCTCCACCTCACCGTCCGGGTCCCCGGCGACGGAGAGCTCCCCGTCCACGGCGCCGAGCAGGAAGTGGTGCACCACCTTGTGCACGCGGCGGTCCTCGCCGCTGAACCAGTAGTCGATGACGCCGAGCCGGCGCAGCACCCGTCCCCGGATCCCGGTCTCCTCGGCGATCTCGCGGACCGCGGCCTGCTCCGGCGTCTCGTCGCCCTCGAGGTGCCCCTTGGGCAGGCACCACTCGAGGCGGCCGGCCCGGTTGCGGCGGGCGATGACGGCGGCGACGTGGACCCCGCCCTGCAGGGTGACGACGAGCCCGCCGGCCGACGTCTCGTCGACGATCGGAAGGGTGGTGGTGGGGATCGGCGGCTCGGCCGGGGCGATCCGCAGGCGGTGTCCGCCGGGCGGCGCGGGTACCCGCTCCGGGCCGTTGTCACCGCTGGGCATGCCGACACTGTAACGAGTCGCATGACTCGCTCCGGACCCCCGCGTGTCTGGCAGGCTGTTCCGGTGCCACCCACCGACGCCACCGACGTGCTGCGCCGCCGCGCCGTGTCCACCCTCGCGCGGCTGGCCCCGGACGCCCTCGAGCTGGGGCGCCGGTTCACCGCGGCGGGGCACGAGCTGGCGCTCGTCGGCGGCCCGGTCCGTGACGCGTTCCTGGGCCGGCGCAGCGCCGACCTGGACTTCGCGACGTCGGCGACGCCCGACGAGACGCAGGCGCTGCTGGCCGGCTGGGGCAGCGCGCACTGGGACGTCGGCAAGCGCTTCGGCACGCTCGGCGCGCGGCGTTTCGGCAAGGGTGGCGAGCCGGACGTCGTCGTCGAGGTCACCACCTACCGCACCGACGCGTACGACCCGGGCTCGCGCAAGCCGGAGGTCGTCTACGGCGACACCCTCGAGGGCGACCTGTCGCGCCGTGACTTCACGGTCAACGCGATGGCGGTCCGGATGCCGACCCTGGAGTTCGTCGACCCCTTCGACGGGCTGGCCGACCTCGCCCGTCGGGTGCTGCGCACGCCCGTGGCGGCGACGCAGTCGTTCGACGACGACCCGCTGCGGATGCTGCGCGCGGCGCGGTTCGCCGCTCAGCTGGGGTTCGAGGTGGAGCCCGAGACGTTCGCGGCGATCGGTGCCCTCAAGGAGCGGATCGCGATCGTCTCCGCCGAGCGGGTGCGCGACGAGCTGACCAAGCTCCTGCTGGCCGACCGGCCGCGTCCGGGCCTGCAGGTGCTCGTCGACAGCGGCTTGGCGGACCTCGTCGTGCCCGAGCTGCCGGCGCTGCGCCTGGAGATCGACGAGCACCACCGCCACAAGGACGTCTACGAGCACACGCTCACCGTGCTGGACCAGGCGATCGCGCTGGAGACCGGGCCGTCCGGACCGGTCCCGGGCCCCGACCTCGTGCTGCGCCTGGCCGCGCTGCTGCACGACATCGGCAAGCCGCGCACCCGGCGCTTCGAGTCGGGCGGCGGGGTCTCGTTCCACCACCACGAGGTGGTCGGCGCGAAGCTGACCGCCAAGCGGCTCGCGGAGCTGCGCTTCGACAAGGTGACCATCCACGACGTCGCCCGCCTCGTCGAGCTGCACCTGCGGTTCCACGGCTACGGGGAGACCGGCTGGACCGACTCGGCGGTGCGCCGCTACGTCACGGACGCCGGCCCGCTGCTCGAGCGCCTCCACCGGCTGACCCGCTCGGACTGCACCACCCGGAACCGTGCGAAGGCGGCCCGCCTGGCGGCGGCGTACGACGACCTCGAGGAGCGCATCGCGCGGCTGCGCGAGCAGGAGGAGCTGGCGGCCATCCGGCCCGACCTCGACGGCACGCAGATCATGGCGATCCTGCAGATCCCGCCGGGGCGCGAGGTCGGCGAGGCGTACCGGCACCTGCTGGAGCTGCGGATGGACCGCGGCCCGCTCGGTCAGGACGTGGCGGCTTCGGAGCTGCGCTCCTGGTGGGCGTCCCGGTCCACGTCCGCGGGCGAGGACGGCGCGCGCCAGTAGAGCACCGCCCCGGCCAGGTACGCCGCGGCGAGCGCCGCGAAGGTGCCGCGGGACCAGCCGGTGTCGGGCAGCGCGACGGCGCCGAACGCGGCCGCGCCGACGAACGCGGCGTTGTAGAGGACGTCGTACAGGGCGAAGGCCCGGCCGCGGTACGCGTCGGCGGTGTCCCGCTGCACGATCGTGTCGACGGCGATCTTCGCGGCCTGCGCGGCGAAGCCGAGCACCACGGCGCCCGCGATCACCTCGGGCAGCCGCACGTTGATGACCAGCAGCACCTGGGACAGCGTCGCGACGAGCAGGCAGACGACGATCCAGCGGTGCGGGCCGCCGAGCCGCGGCGACACCACCGGGGTGACGACGACCGCGACGAAGAAGCCGGCACCGGTGGCGGCGACGATCGTCGCGAACGTCGCGATGCCCTTGCTCAGGTCGGCGGGGTCGTTGAGCAGGTTGCGCGAGATGAGGATGCTCGCCATGAGCACGACGCCGTACAGCAGGCGGTGCCACGCCATGATCGCCAGCGCCTGCGCGGGCGTGCGGCGCGCGACGAGGTAGCGGGCGCCGTCGGCCAGGCCGTGCCCGACGACACCGAGGGCCTTGCTCACCGGGGCGGCGCTGGGCTCGTCGGGCCCTAGCTGGTCCCGGCCGAGGCGCAGCGCCAGGGTGGCCGCGGTCGCCTGGAGCGCGGCCGCGACGACCAGGGCGACGGCGTCGCGGCCGCGTCCCTCGGCCATGACGAGGCTGAGCCCGGCGCCGACACCGCCGCCGACGAAGCTGGCGACCGAGCCCAAGGTCGGCGAGACCGAGTTCGCGGTGAGCAGCAGCTCGGCCGGGACGACCTTCGGCTGGGACGCCGACAGCGCGGCGAGGAGGAAGCGGTTGACGCTGAGCGTTGCCAGGGCCAGGACGTACACGGCTGGGCCGACGCCGACGGTGATCATGAGCAGCGCCACGACCAGGGTCAGCACCACGCGGACGAGGTTGCCGACGACGAGCACCTGACGGCGCCGCCACCGGTCGAGGAAGACGCCGGCCCAGGGCCCGACGATCGTGAACGGCAGCAGCAGCACGGCGAACGCGGCGGCGACCTTGCCCGCCGTGGTGGCGTTCTCCGGCGAGAAGAAGAACAGCGTCGCCAGGCCGACGGTGAACATGCCGTCGGCGCACTGGCTGACGAGCCGCACGGTCAGCAGCCGGCGGAACCCGACGAGCGGCCAGAGCGCCTTGAGGTCGCCGATCACCTGCACCTGCACAGGCTAGGGGTTCGGCGGCGCTGGCCCTCTACGACGGGATCGTCGTGACGGCCACCCAGCCGTGGGCGCGGCCCAGGACGCGCAGCTCCTCGCACGTCAGCTCGATCGCCGAGGCGGCGCTCCCGCACGCCGGGAACACGGTGTCGAACCGCTGCAGCGACGTGTCCAGGTACACGGTGGCGGCCGGTGGGTTGCCGAACGGGCATACCCCGCCGGGCTCGTGCCCGGTCAGGCGGAGGACCTCGTCGGCCACGAGCATGCGCGCCTTGAGGCCGAAGGCTGCCTTGAACGCCGCGTTGTCCACACGGGCGTCCCCGGCCGTGATCACGAGGATCGCCGTCTCCGGCGACGCGCCGCGGAAGCTCAGCGTCTTGGCGATCCGCCGCGGTTCGACCCCGAGCGCGGCCGCCGCGAGCTCCACCGTGGCCGACGAGCGAGCCGTCTCGATGACGTCGTCGGCCCGGCCGTAGCTGGCGAGGTGGGCGCGCGCCGTCTCCAGGGACATGCGGTGATGGTAGGTCCCGGGCCGGCGGCGGCCCGGGTTGGGAGACTGGGGACAACCCTGCGCAGGGTGCCGGGCGTTCTTCCGATGAAGGGAGGCGCGAGGTGGCCGGATGGGAACCCATGCTCGAGGTGGTGGCGCGCGAGCGCTACCCGCAGCTGGTGGCCCGCGCGATGCTGCTGACGCGCTCGCGCGCGGACGCCGAGGACCTGGTGCAGGACGCGCTCGTGGCGACCTTCGGTGGACGTGCGCGGTTCGATACGGCGGCGCAGGCCGAGCAGTACGTGCGCCGGGCGATCGTCAGCCGGTTCGTCGACCGGACGCGCAAGGGCGCTCGCGAGCGGGTGGCGCTCGGCCGGGTGGCCTACGACGCGCCGGCGCTGTCCGACGAGGGCGGCCTGCCCGGGTCGGTCGAGTGTGCCCTGGCGCTGCTCTCGCCCCGGCAGCGCGCCTGCGTGGTGCTGCGGCACCTCGAGGACCTCTCCGTCCACGAGACGGCGCGGGTGCTCGGCCTGTCGGAGGGTTCGGTGAAGCGGTACGTCGCCGACGGGATGGCGACGCTGACGCGTGTCCTGGGAGCGGCCGTGCCGCCGGAGCGCACCCCCGTGGTGCTGGTGAAGGAGGACGATCGCCGTGACTCGTGACATCGCCGACCTGCTCGCGGACGCCGTCGACGACCGCGCCCGAACGCTGAGCGGCCTGCTGCCGACCCCCGCGGCCTTCGCCCTGACCAGGGCGCGCATCCGGCGGCGGCGCATCGTGCGGCACTCCGTGGAGACCGGCGTCGGCATCGCCGCGTCCGGCGCGGTCGCGGCGGGCGCCTGGCTCGGCGCGCACGTGGACCGCACCCCGGCTCCTCCCGCCCAGTCGCCCTCGACGTCGGTCACCCCGACGCCGGCCCCGACGCCGGCCCCGACCCCGACGAGCGGTCCGACGACGAGCGCCGGGCCGGCCGTGACCCCGACCGCCTCGCCGGGCCTCCCGACGACCCTGGCGGCACCCGACGGCCTGCTCGCCACGACCGGTCCCGGCTGGGTGCTGGCGGCCTACCGCTCGGCGCCCGCCGACCCAGCGAGCTCCGCGGCTGTGGTGCACACGGTGGTCGCCATCGCACCGGACGGCACCCGCTACCGGCTCGTCGACCTGTCGGCCGACCAGTCCGTCGAGCTGCTCGACTGGCGGGCCGGCGACACGCGTGCCCGCGTCAGCTACGGGCCGTGGGGCGTCGACGGCAGCCTCACCGGCTGGCTCGACCTGCGCACGGGCGCGCTGACGCACGACGACCTCGGCCTGCCTGCGGGCAGCGCCTACGAGGGGCGGCTCGACGACGGCACCACCCTGTGGACGGCCAACCTCGACCCCGGCCCGGTCCAGCTGTGGGCCGTGCCTCAGGGCGGGTCAGCGCGCCTCGTCGGGCAGCTGGGGGACCACTGGACGAAGCCGCGGGTCAGCCCGTCCCAGACCCGGGTGGCCGCGCTGGCTCCGACCGCGGACTCGGTCGTCGTGCTCGACCTGGCGACAGGTGCGCGGAGCACGGTCGACCTGGCGGTGCCCGGCGGGGAGTGCGCCCTGCTCGGATGGCTCGACGATCGATCGGTCCTGGTCTCGTGCTTCGACCACGCCGGCCCGGACCCGATCGTGCAGCGCAACCCGCGGCTGGTGCAGGTCGATGTCGACACCTCGGCGCGCACGACGCTCACGACGCTCGGCGTCGGGCAGCCGTTCGCGCTCAACGGCGTCGTCGGCGTCACCGTGCGGCCCGGCGCGATCGCGTTCCCGGCGTACACGCTCGACGCCGTGATCCCGATGGGCGACGTGTGCCCCAACAGCGTGTGGGAGTGGTCGGGCGCAGCGCTGCAGCAGGTACCGGTGCCACCGGGGTCCGACACGTTCCAGCTCGCCGCGGCCGGCGGGAACCTCGACGTCGCCGCCTCGGCCGGGTGCGCCGCGCGGATCACGCCACCGTCGCTGACCCGGCTTGCGCCGGACCTCTCGCCGACGGTGCTCGCGCCGGCGCCCGACCCCTTGGGTGTCACCACGCAGACGACCCTGTCCTGGCTGATCGCCCGCTGAGCCGACGCGCCCCTCGCTGGGGAAAGGGCTCGGCCCGCCGGCCAGACCCCTCGCGCTGCGCCGAACGACCGGCCTGCTCAGCGCCCCACGTAGCCCCCGACCGCGAGGCAGACCGCCTGATGACAAGGCGGACATGCCCGACGACGAGGCGGACACCCCGGTCCGCGTCAGGCAGAGGCTCGGTCCACTCACGAGCACCCGAGCGGGCGGTCGGGCTGACCGCTCGGGCTGACCGCTCGGGCACCGCCGGAGGCGGCTTCGTCTGGCGAATACCTGCATGAACGGGTGGACCTACAGGCGCCACTCGCCTGGAAGTCCACCCGCTGGGGGGACTCGGAACGGGTCAGCTGGCCGAGCAGCGGGCGCCGCACGGGCGCGGCGTCCCGCGCCAACCGCCGGCGCGCAGGGCGACGGTCACCTGCCGCGCGACCTCGCACGGCGTCACGGCGACATGCCGCCAGCGGTACCGCAGCGTGATGTCCCCGCTGGTCAGGAGAGCACCGTTGTCGCGCCAGACGTCGTTGTCAGTGGCTCCGAACGGGTGCGCCAGCTGGCCGTCCAGCTCCACGCGGACACCGAACCCGTCGTAGACACGGTCCGCGCGGATCCACCGCCCGTCGACTTGCTCGCGCCTCTGCGCCACCGCGCGCGGCAGACCGTGTGCCCCCTCGACGTCCCGTCGGTAGCGGTGCTCGAGCGGCGACTCGATGCCTTCCGCGACCGCGCCCACCACCGCCGCGAGCAGCGCACGATGACGAAGCCACGGACGTCTCTCCATGCGCAGCGCCAGAACGTCCGGGCGCGCTCCACCTCGCACGGCGTCGCAGACGAGTCCGACGAGCTCGTCCTCCGTAGCGGCTCCGGACACGAGGCCCAGCACGGCCTCCTCCTCGTCGACCGCCCGAAGGACACCGCCCGCCCATGGCATGTGCCGGGTGCGATGCACGACGAGCCCCGGCTGCCGGGACACGGTCCGTGCGTGCGGCACGGTGACGTGGATCTCGGGACCGGGCGTGGGGAGGACGTCGCGGACGAACGCCGCCGATCGATGGGACAGCGCGGCATCCCTCCCCGCGTACAGCAGCGCGGCGCGCGCCTGCTGCCGCCAGGAGGAAGCCCCGGACTGCAGCACGAACACGCCTCGGAAGACGCGCTGCCATTCGCCATCGCGCGCTCGCCGCGAGGCGAGCTCCTGCGTGAGGCCCCACGACTCCAGCTGGGCGGTCGTTGCGACGGCATCCTGGCGAAGGGCGATGTCGAGGGCGGTGCCGCTCAGGGCGCGGAGGGCCGGTAGGGAGGCGAGCGGCGAGGATGCCATGGCGTGAACGGTGCCGGAACGCGAAGCCGGCCGCGCCGCGCCATCAACAGCCCGCCGGGCGCACGGCCGTGTCCGATGCTGGCGGGTGGACTTGCAGGCGTATGTCGCATGGAAGTCCACCCGGCAGGAGGGATACGAGCCACCTGGGCCTGCGTGCTGACGTCCTCGACATGGTCCACCGCCGCGACACCGCGGGCCCGCCGGCGCGGGCCCGCCGCCCCGCTGACGCCGCAGCGCGGCCCGCGACCGCGGGCCTGCCGGCGGGGGCCCCGCTGACGCCGCAGCGCGGCCCGCCGAGGGGGTTGGGTGGATGTGCAGATGCGGGATGCATGGGAGTCCACCCGACGTCGCCGCCAGTCGGCACACGGCAGAGGGGCCCGGCGACCGAAGTCGTCGGGCCCCTCGTGGTGCGTACCGCCGCCGCGGGCGGGTGGGGTCAGCGCGTCAGCGCTCGACCTCGCCGCGGATGAAGGACTCGAGCCGAGCGCGCCCGGCCGTGTCCTCCATCTGCACCGGCGGGGACTTGAACAGGTAGGTCGAGGGCGACAGGATCGCGCCGCCGATGCCCCGGTCCTTGGCGATCTTCACCGCGCGGATGGCGTCGATGATGATGCCGGCCGAGTTCCTCGAGGCGGACGTACGCCCACTTGCGGTCGTCGAGCCACGCGACGTAGTCGGACGGGCCGATGTGGACGTTGCGGTCGGCCTTCTTGCCGGACAGCGGGCCGTCGGTGAGGTTGGACGTGACCGACTGGGTCTTCGAGAGCTTCTTGGACTCCAGGCGCTCGCGCTCGAGCATGTTCTTGAAGTCCATGTTGCCGCCGACGTTCAGCTGGTAGGTCCGGTCGAGGATGACGCCGCGGTCCTCGAAGAGGCGGGCGAGCACGCGGTGCGTGATCGTCGCGCCGACCTGCGACTTGATGTCGTCGCCGACGATCGGCACACCGGCCGCCTCGAACTTCGCCGCCCACTCGGGGTCGGACGCGATGAACACCGGAAGGGCGTTGACCATCGCGACGCCGGCGTCGATGCAGCACTGCGCGTAGTACTTGTCGGCGACCTCGGAGCCCACCGGCAGGTACGACACGAGGACGTCGACCTTGAGGTCCTTGAGCGTCTGGACGACGTCGACCGGCTCGGCGTCGGACTCCTCGATCGTCTCCTTGTAGTACTTGCCCAGGCCGTCGTTGGTCACGCCGCGCTGGACGATGACGCCGGTCGGCGCCACGTCGGCGATCTTGATGGTGTTGTTCTCCGAGGCGTTGATGGCCTCGGCGAGGTCGAACCCGACCTTCTTCGCGTCGACGTCGAATGCGGCGACGAACTCGACGTCACGGACGTGGTACGGGCCGAACTGCACGTGCATGAGGCCAGGCACCTTGCTGTCGGCCTCGGCGTCCTTGTAGTACTGAACGCCCTGGACCAGCGACGAGGCACAGTTGCCCACGCCGACGATGGCCACGCGGATGGCGGTCATCCTCGCTCCTTCTCCGGTGATGTTCCCGCCGGGGTCGTGTCCTCGGCGTGGGGGGTCGCACCGGCCGGGTGGCCGGCGCTGCGGTTCCGAGCGCTGGCGACGCCGCGCTCGTTGTCGATGAGACCGTCGAGCCAGAGCACCTCACGCTCGACCTGCTCCAGGCCGTGCCGCTGCAGCTCGAGGGTGTACTCGTCCATGCGCTCGCGGGTGCGGGTGAAGGACTGCCGGATGTTCTCCAGCCGTTCCGTCAGCCGGGTGCGCCGTCCCTCGAGGATGCGCAGCCGCGTCTCGGCGTCGGTCTGCGCGAAGAGCGCGAACCGCACGTCGAAGTTCTCGTCCTCCCAGGCGGCGGGGCCCGACGAGGCCAGCACCTCGGCGAGGTGCTCCTTGCCGTCCGCCGTCAGCTGGTACACGATCTTTGCGCGGTGGCTGGCCAGCGCCCGGTCGGCGGTGGTCGGCGACTCCGCCCCGGTGATCCAGCCGCGCTCGACGAGCCCGCGCAGGCACGGGTACAACGAGCCGTACGACAACGCGCGGAACGACCCCAGCATGAGGTTGAGCCGCTTGCGCAGCTCGTACCCGTGCATGGGCGATCCGGCGAGCAGGCCGAGGATGGCCGGCTCGAGGACGTCGGAACGACCGCGCACGGCACCTCCCCTTTTCGTCGGACGATGTATCAGATCGATACATCAAGGGAGTATGTCCGGCCGATGTGTCGAGCACAAGTTCCTGCGTGAGCCCGCCGTTCAGCGGCGCGCCCGCCGCGGAGCCGACAGGCGATGCCGCAGGCCGCTGCCCCGCCGCCGACCTGTGGTCGCTCCGCCACCGACCGGCGGCGGAGCAGTAGCGATCATGTGAAGGTGCGAAGGGGCCCGGCGTCGCTCGCGGGCCCGCCCAGATCGCTCGGCCATACTGATCTGCGCGGCGCGCACGCCCGTCGGTCGGCGCGCCCTCCCCCATCCGCAGGAGGTCTCTTCGCGTGTCAGGCAGCAGCGGGCATCCCACGCCGCCGCGGCGGGCCTCGTCGTCCGCCGGCCGCGGCCAGGCCGGTGCGGGACGTCCGGTCCCGACCCGCGCCGCCGCCGGCACGCGTGGCACCCCCGCGCCGCGGTCGTCGCGGCCGCGCACGACGAAGGGGCGCGCGACGAACGGACGCGGCCCGGGCGGCAAGCGCCGCCTCATCGACTACCCGCGCCAGGGCTACACGGGCCCGCGCCGGTGGCTGCCGTCGTGGCGGTTCCTCCTCGGCGGGATGCTCGGGATCGCCTTCCTCGCGCTCGGCGCCCTGTTCGGCATGTACTGGTTCCTCAAGGTGCCGCCCCCGAACGCCGCGGTGCAGTACCAGACGTCGACCGTGTACTTCGCGGACCAGGCGAGCGGCGCTCGCGGCACGCAGATGGGCCAGTTCGCGCAGATGAAGCGCGAGATCGTCCCCAAGGGCACCATCCCGAAGTCCATGGGCGAGGGCCTGGTGGCCATGGAGGACCACACCTTCTACGAGAACTCCGGCATCGACCTCAAGGGCATGGCCCGGGCGCTGCTCAACAACGTGACGGGCGGGTCCCAGCAGGGGGCGTCGACCCTGACGCAGCAGTACGTGAAGAACTACCTCATCGGCCGGACGACGACGAACTACGTGGGCAAGCTCCGCGAGGCGATGCTGGCGCTGAAGATCTCCAAGACCGTGTCGAAGGACGAGATCCTCGACCGCTACCTCAACACCATCTACCTGGGCCGTGACTCCTACGGCGCGCAGGCCGCCGCGCAGGCGTACTTCGGCGTCGACGCGAAGGACATGACGGTCGCGCAGACCGCGCTGCTCGTGGGGATCACGCCGTCGCCGAACTCGTGGGACCCGGCCACGGCGCCGGACAAGGCGCAGGCGCGCTGGAACCTCGTGCTCGACGCGATGGTCAAGTACGGCTACCTCGACCAGGCCACCCGCGCCACGCTGACGTTCCCGGCGACGATCCCCTACACGCCGAGCAACACGTTCCAGGGCACCAACGGCTACCTGCTGCAGATGGTGACCGACGAGCTCCAGGCGGACGCGGGCCTGTCGCGGGACGACATCAACCGCGGCGGCTACACCATCGTCACGACGGTCGACGAGGCGGTGCAGAAGGAGGCCGTGCGCGCGGTCGACGACCTGACCAGCGGGAAGCTCGCCGGCGCCAAGCCGAGCCCCCTGCTGCGCGTGGGCGTCACCTCGATCGACCCCGCGACCGGGGGGATCGTCTCCCTCTACGGCGGTCCGGACTACCTCAAGGACGCCCGCAACACGGTGACCTTCGAGAAGATCCAGCCCGGGTCGACGTTCAAGCCGTACACGCTCATCGCCGCCCTCGAGCAGGGCATCGGGCTGAAGACGACGTTCAACGGCCGCAGCCCGCAGACGCTCCCGGGCTGGGACTCGACGAACAAGGCGGTGACGAACTTCGGCAACGAGCAGTTCGGCAACATCGACCTGCCGACCGCGACCGCCGGTTCCGTCAACACGGTGTACGCGCAGCTCAACCTCAAGGTCGGCCCGGACAAGGCCAAGGACGTCGCGGCGCGCGCGGGGGTCACCATCCCGCAGCCGGCGGTCCCGTCCAACGTGCTGGGTACCGGCGAGGTCCACGTCCTCGACCAGGCCTCCGGCTACGCGACGATCGCCTCCGGCGGCCTGTACGTGGCGCCGCACATCGTCGCCAAGGTGCTCAACCCCGACGGGAGCGTGGCGTACAGCGCGAAGCCCAGCCCCAAGAGGGTGTTCGCCGCCGACGTCATCGCCGACACCACCTACGCGATGCAGCAGCCGGTGCAGATGTCGATCGGCACGGCGCACGCGTACATCAAGCCGCTCGGCGTGCCGATCGCCGGCAAGACCGGCACGTCGGAGGACAACAAGAGCGCGTGGTTCGTCGGCTTCACGCCGAAGATCGTCACCGCGGTCGCGATGTTCCAGAACGGTGCCGACGGCACCTCCCTCGACAGCATCACGCCGTTCGGCACGAAGTCCCAGGTCACCGGTGGCACCTGGCCGGCCAAGCTCTGGGCCGATTACATGAAGCCGGTCCTGGCGATGCCGGCGTGGCAGGCCACGACGTCCTTCCCGCCCCCGGCGTGGATCGGCAGCCCGCCGACGCCGACCGCCACCGCCACCGCCGCGCCGACGGACACGGCGACGCCGACCGCGACGCCGACCCAGGCGCCGACCCAGGTCGCGGTGCCGATCATCCCGCCCGGCACGCTCGAGGACGACGCCAAGGCCACGCTGATCGGGGCCGGCCTGCAGCCGGCGGTGACGAACCAGCCGTCCGCCACCGTGCCGACGGGCCGCGTCATCAGCGTCGACCCGGTGCCGGGCACGCTGGTGGCGCCGGGCTCGACCGTGACCCTCGTCGTCTCGTCCGGGCCACCCCCGACGCAGACGCCGAGCCCGCCACCCACGCAGCCCCCCGCGACGCAGACGCCGACGCCCTCGCCGACGAAGTAAGGCGAAGCAAGGCGAAGCAAGGACCCGGATTGGGAGGCGGTCCGCCGGGCCGCTATCCTGAGCCGTTGCCGTGTGCGCTCGTCGGACGACGAGGCCTGCGCGGCAGACGCACACAACCCTCCTGTCACGGACCGACCGTGACCGCGAAGACCAGAGGAGGTGGGTATGAGCCTGCGTCAGTACGAGATCATGATCATCCTCGACCCCGAGATCGAGGAGCGGACGGTCGCCCCGTCCCTCGACAAGTACCTCACCGTCGTGAAGAGCGACGGCGGGTCTGTCGACAAGGTCGACATCTGGGGTCGTCGGCGCCTGGCCTACGACATCAAGAAGAAGGCCGAGGGCATCTACGCCGTGGTCAACTTCACCGCCGAGCCGGCCACCGCCAAGGAGCTCGACCGTCAGCTCGGCCTCAACGAGGTCGTCCTGCGGACCAAGGTGCTACGCACCGACTCCTGAGTGTGGGCGCACGCCGCTAGCGTGCGCGACCTACGTCGACGAACTGTGAGGAGCTGGCATGGCTGGTGAGACCCAGATCACGGTGATCGGGAACCTGACGGCGGACCCGGAGCTGCGCTTCACCCCGTCCGGGGCGGCCGTGGCGAACTTCACCGTCGCGTCGACCCCGCGCACCTTCGACCGCCAGAGCAACGAGTGGAAGGACGGGGAGACCCTGTTCCTCCGCTGCTCGATCTGGCGGGAGGCGGCCGAGTCGGTCGCCGAGTCGCTCACCAAGGGCACCCGCGTCATCGTCACCGGCCGCCTGGTCTCCCGGTCCTACCAGGACCGCGAGGGCCAGAACCGCACGGTGTTCGAGGTACAGGTCGACGAGGTCGGCCCGTCGCTGCGCTACGCCACGGCCAAGGTCACCCGGACCCAGCGGTCGGGCGGTGGCGGCGGCGGCTTCGGCGGCGGCGGCTTCGGCGGCGGCTCCGGCTCGTCTGCCTCCTCGGGCCCGGTCGACGACCCGTGGGCCACGCCCTCCGGCGGCTCGTCGGGCGGCTACTCCGACGAACCGCCGTTCTGACAGATCCCTTTTCCAGTCCCATCCCCGGGTGACCCCCGGGGCTCCTAGATCCTGAGGAGCACCACGATGGCCAAGCCCGTCGTTCGCAAGCCGAAGAAGAAGAGCAACCCGCTCAAGACGTCGAAGATCGACGTCATCGACTACAAGGACACCGCGCTGCTGCGCAAGTTCATCTCGGACCGCGGCAAGATCCGCGCGCGCCGGGTGACCGGGGTGTCCGTCCAGGAGCAGCGGGCGATCGCCCGCGCCGTGAAGAACGCCCGCGAGATGGCCCTGCTGCCGTACTCGTCGTCGGCGCGCTGAGGAAGGACACCGACATGGCGAAGATCATCCTGACCCACGAGGTGACCGGTCTGGGCGCCGCGGGTGACGTGGTCGAGGTCAAGGACGGGTACGCCCGCAACTACCTCCTGCCGCGCAACCTGGCGATGCCGTGGACCAAGGGCGCCGAGAAGGACGTCACCGCGATCCGCAAGGCCCGCAAGGCGCGCGAGATCGCCACGCTGGACGAGGCCAAGGCGACGCGTGACGCGCTGCAGGCCAAGACGGTGGTCGTGTCGGCGAAGGCCGGCGCCTCGGGCCGCCTGTTCGGCGCGGTGACCAGCACCGAGATCGCCGCGGCCGTCGCCGCGGCCGGCGCCCCGACGATCGACAAGCGTCGCATCGAGGTCGCCCAGGCGATCAAGGCGGTCGGCGACTACACCGTCCAGGTGCGGCTGCACCCGGAGGTGTCCGCGAAGGTGACCGTCAAGGTCGTCGCGGCCTGACACCGCTGGACGAGAGGGGCCCGAGCCACCCGGCTCGGGCCCCTCTCTCACGTCCACCCCCTTGTTCACTTTCCTGAAGGATCGGTCGCGAATCGCGACTCGATCTTCAGGAAAGTGAAGGGTGGGGTGCGACGGGGGTCAGGCGACACCCAGGTAGGCCTGCTTGACCGCGGGATCAGCCAGCAGCTCCTTGCCCGGACCCGTCGACACCACCTCGCCGGTCTCGAGGATGTAGGCGCGGTCGGAGCGGGACAGGGCCTGCTGGGCGTTCTGCTCGACGAGCAAGATCGTGGTACCGGTCGAGTTGATCTCGGTGACGGTGCGGAAGATCGTCTGGATCATCATCGGCGCCAGGCCCATCGAGGGCTCGTCGAGCAGGAGCAGCCGGGGCCGGGCCATGAGGGCCCGGCCGATGGCGAGCATCTGCTGCTCGCCGCCGGACAGGGTGCCGCCCACCTGGGTGCGGCGCTCCTGCAGGCGCGGGAACAGCGCGTACACGGCGGCAAGCGTCTCGTCGTGCTCGGCCCTCGTCTTGAAGGTCCGCGCGTACGCGCCCATCTCGAGGTTCTCCAGGACGGTCATCCCGGGGAACACGCCGCGCCCCTCGGGCGCCTGGACGATGCCGGCGAGCACACGCTCGTGCGCCTTCATGCGGGAGATGTCGCGGCCGTCGAACCACACCGAGCCGCGGGACAGCGGCCGGATCCCGGAGATCGCGCGCATCGTCGTCGTCTTGCCCGCGCCGTTGGCGCCGATGAGCGTGACGAGCTCGCCCTCCTCCACGGTGAGCGAGATGCCGCGCACGGCCTCGATGCGCCCGTACGAGACCGTGAGGTCCTTGAGCTCAAGCAGTGGCATCGTCGGGCACCCCCAGGTAGGCGGCGATGACGGCCGGGTCGGAGGAGACCTCGGCCGGCACGCCGTCGGCGATCTTGCGGCCGAACTCGAGGACGACCACCCGGTCCGTCACGCCCATGACCAGGCGCATGTCGTGCTCGATGAGCAGCACGGTGTACCCGTCGTCGCGGATCTTGCGGATGAGGTCCTGCAGCTCGGCCTTCTCCGTCGGGTTGAAGCCGGCGGCGGGCTCGTCGAGGCAGAGCAGCTTCGGCTCGGTGGCCAGGGCCCGGGCGATCTCCAGGCGGCGCTGGTCGCCGTAGGGCAGGTTGCGCGCCTTCTGGGTGGCCCGGCGGCCGATGCCGACGAACTCCAGCAGGGCCATGCCGCGCTCGAGGGCGTCCTGCTCCTCGGTCCGGTGCCGGCGGCTGCGGAACAGGGCGCCCGGCACCGAGGTGCGGTGCCGCGCGTCGGTGCCGACGACGACGTTCTCCAGGGCGGTCATGTCGGAGAACAGCCGGATGTTCTGGAACGTGCGGGCGATGCCCAGGCGCGTGATCTGGTTCCGCTTGATCGCGCCGAGGGGCCGGCCGTCGAAGACCACCTGACCGCTCGTCGGCCGGTAGACGCCGGTCATCGCGTTGAAGCACGTCGTCTTGCCCGCGCCGTTGGGTCCGATGAGGCCGAGGATCTCACCGCGGCGGATCTCGAACGACACCCCGTCCAGGGCGACGAGGCCGCCGAACCGCATGGTGACGGCCTCCATCCGGAGCAGCGCCGCGCCGACCTCCGTGCGGATCCGCCGGTCCGGGGCGACGAGCTGGGCCACCGCCTCCGGGTCGGCCAGCACGGGATCGACGTCCGCCAGGTCGACGGCGACCTGCGCGACGCCGCCGTCGGGGAGGAACTCCTCCTCGACGGAGTCCTGCGTGAGGTACTCCTCGGCGCCGAGGTGCTGGTCGGTGTGCTCGGCGCCGGCCTGCGGGTCGTTCGGTCCGATGCTCATCGGGCACCGTCCTCGTCGGCCGCGGGCAGGCGGCCGGCAGCCGCCAGGGCAGCCCTGCGTGCCACGACGTAGACCTCGCGGCCGTAGCTCAGCAGCTTCTGGCGCGCCGGGAACAGGCCCTGCGGCCGGAAGATCATCAGCGTCATGAGGGCCAGGCCGAAGAACAGGTACTTGTAGTCGGCGATCGCGTTGCCGTCGATGGGGATGCCGAACAGGTCGGAGCGGCCGAGGAAGAAGTTCGGCAGGTACACGATGATGAACGCCCCGAGGATGACGCCGAGCTTGTTCCCCTGCCCGCCGACGATGACGGCGCACAGGAAGAGCATCGAGTTGATGACGTTGAACGTCGGCGGGCTGACGAACTGCACCTGACCGGCGTAGAGGACGCCGGACAGGCCGCCGATCGAGGCGCCGATGAGGAATGCCCACAGCTTGAACTTGAAGGTGGGCACGCCCATGATCTCGGCGGCGTCCTCGTCCTCGCGGATCGCGACCCAGGCACGGCCCACGCGGGACCGCTCGAGGTTCCCGACGAAGAGCAGCACGACGATGATCAGCGCCAGCGACACCCAGTACCACCAGGTGCCGAAGTTCAGCGGCAGGTGGGTGTTGCCGGCGGAGAAGACGCCCTTGGTGCGGGTGGGGGTCTGGCCGACCAGCGGGAACGCGATGCCCGAGAGCCCGCGGCCGCCGCCGGTGATGTTCTGCAGGTTGTCGGCCAGCAGCCGGACGATCTCGCCGAACCCCAGGGTCACGATCGCGAGGTAGTCGCCACGCAGCCGCAGGGTCGGCGTGCCGAGGATCAACCCCGACACCGCGGTGACCGCGATGGCGATCGGGAGGGCGAACACCCACGCCCAGTGCCGCGACAGCCAGGTGTCGGTCTGGTTCCACGGGCTGTCGGGGCTGGTCAGCAGGCCGACGGTGTACGCGCCGATGGCGTAGAACCCGACGTACCCCAGGTCCAGCAGGCCGGCCTGGCCGACGACGACGTTGAGGCCGATGGCCAGCAGCGCGTACATGCCGAACTGGGCGAGGACGCCGCCGAAGTCGGTGCCCTGGGTGGTGAGGATCGGCGGCCGCAGGATCGGCAGGGCGGCCAGCAGCGCGATGAAGGGGACGCCGATGCCCCACTGGTACGGCCGCGGCAGAGCCGACCACCACAGCCGCAGGCGGTCGCCGGCGCCCAGGTGGGGGGCCGGGGGCGCGGTCGGGGCCGTCTCGGCGATGCGTGTCGTCGTCATGCGCGGGCCCTCCCCAGCGACTCGCCCAGGATGCCGGTCGGCCGGAACATGAGCACCAGCACGAGGACCACGAACGCCACGACGTCGCGCCACTCGTTGCCGAACACCGTCTGGCCGTACATCTCCATGACGCCGAGCAGGAGGCCGCCGAGCAGGGCGCCGCGCAGGTTCCCGATGCCGCCGAGCACGGCCGCGCAGAACGCCTTGATGCCGAGGATGAAGCCGCCGTTGTAGATGATCCCGTTGGGCACCCGCAGCGTGTAGAGCAGGGCCGCGGCGCCGGCCAGGACGCCGCCGATGAGGAACGTCAGCATGATGACCCGCTCGCGCGAGACGCCCATGAGGGTCGCGGTGACCGGGTCCTGGGCGACGGAGCGGATGCCGCGCCCGAACTTGGTGCCGTTGATGAAGCGGTCGGTCGCGAAGGCGAGGGCGAGCGCGGAGACGACGATGGCGATGTCGACGTTCGTCACGGTGGCGCCGAAGATCGTGAACTGGGTCGACGGTGACACCAGGCGGATCGGCTGCTGCGCGTTGAGGCCGCCGAGCGTGTTGTTCGTCAGCTTCGGCAGGACGAAGTGCACGAACTCCTGCAGGACGAAGGACGCGCCGATGGCGGTGATGAGGAAGACGAGCGCGGGGGCGCCACGCCGGCGCAGCGGACGGTAGGCGACCCGCTCCAGGCCGACGGCGGCGGCGCCGGAGACGACCATGCCGCCGATCATCGCCAGCCCGAGGTACATGAGGGTCTGCGCGACGCCCATGTCGTACGCGTCCCCCTGGGGGGCGAAGCCGAACATCATGAGGGCCGCGTACTGGCCGAACATGCCGAGCATGAAGATCTCGGAGTGCGCGAAGTTGATGAGGCGCAGCACGCCATAGACGAGCGTGTAGCCGACCGCGACGAGCGCGTAGATCGAGCCGTAGGTCAGTCCGCTGATGGTCAAGGCCCAGAAGCTGTGGCCCAGGGCGCCGATGTCGAAGCTGGCGAGCAAGGAGGGTTCCTCCCACGGGAGACGAGATCAGGGACGAGCGACGGCGGCCCGGGCCCCCTGGAGGAGGCCCGGGCCGCCGTGGACCTCACTTCACCTGGTAGATCCAGATGAGGGCCGAGGAGAGCTCGCCGGTCGAGTCCCACTGGTAGTGACGGGCCAGACCGTCACCGGAGTACCCCTTGACGAAGTTCACGACCGAGGCGCGGTCCTTCGCGCCGCCGTCGATCGCCTTGAGCACGATCGTCGCCAGGTCGTACGCCTCGACGGAGTAGACACCGGAGGAGACGTTGAACGCCGCCTCGTAGGCCTTCTCGAAGTCGGCCGGGGCCGGGCCGCAGGGGCAGGAGAGGAGGGCGCCCTTGGAGGCGGAGCCGGCCTGCTTGACGAACTGCGGGTCGTTGGTGCCGTCGGCGGAGACGAACGTGGCGGTCACGCCGCCGGTGCGCAGCTGAGCGACGAACGGGGCCGCCTCGGCGTAGTAACCGGAGTAGAAGATCGCGTCCGGGGCGGCGCTCTTGATCGACTGCACGGCCGACGAGAAGTCCTTGTCGCCGGTCTTCACCGACAGGGCGCAGCTGGCGTCCGCCGCCGAGCCGAGCCCGGTCGTGATCTGCTGGGCCAGGCCGACGCCGTAGTCGGAGTCGTCCTTGACGACGCAGACCTTCTTGAAGCCCGCGGTGTTGACCATGTACGCCGCCACGGAGGGGCCCTGGACGGCGTCGTTCGCGAGGCCGCGGAAGAAGTTGTTCCAGCCGTTGGTCGTCAGGGCGGGGTTCGTCGCCGACGCGGTGAGGGACAGCAGCCCGGCGTCGTGGAACGCGGCACCGGTCGCCTTCGTCTCGCCCGAGAACGCCGGGCCGATGAGGCCGATGACGTTGGCGTCGTTGATGATCTGGGTCGCCACGGCGGGCGCCTTGGCCGGGTCGCCCTCGGTGTCGAAGCCCTTGAACTGGACCTGGCAGTCCTTGTTCGCGTCGTTGTGCTGCTTGATCGCGAGCTTGACGCCGTTGGCGATGTTGATGCCGAGGGCGGCGTTGGCACCCGTGAGGGCACCGGCCATGGCGATCGTGGTCGTCGAGGCGCAGGTCGCCTTGCCGTCGCCGGCCGGGTTCGCGGCGGTCCCGCCCGCCTGGGACTTGACCTCCTTGCCGGCCTTGTCGATCTGGACGAGCGGCTGGATCGTCAGCGCGCCACTGGTTCCCGTGGACGACGCGCTCGGAGCCTTCGAGGAACACCCGACGAGCACGAGCCCGGCAATCGTGACGAGCGCCACGCCTGCAAGGCGCGGTGTCGAACTGCGCATGTGCTACCTCCGTGGTTGTGGGCACGCGGGGCGCCCGGATCCTCGACCCGTCAGCGTCGAGTAGGGCGTCAACGTAGGCCCGTAGCGTTTCGGTTGCGTTACCTCAGCACAACGACGGATCACGATTCAAGAACCCGTCGCTGCAGCGAGATCAGCACGTCGGGGACGTCAGCGTCGATCCGATCCCGGTACTGTCCACCCAGAACCCCGGGCGCGCCACCCCGTGGTCAGGGCGCGGGACGCGAGGAAGACGCCCGCGAAGGCCGCCCACAGCCACGCCAGCCCGGCCGGCCCGCCCGGGGCCCAGGCGCGGACGGCCAGCACGGCGGGCAGGTAGACGACGAGGGTGACGAGGCCCGCCCTGGCGAGGAAGACGCCGTCCCCGGCGCCGATGAGCACGCCGTCGAGCACGAAGACCCACCCGGCCATCGGCAGGCACGCCGCCGCGACGAGGAGGGCGGCCGTGGCGGCGCGGCGCACCTCGTCGTCCGCGGAGAACGCCCGGACGAGCCACGGCCAGGCGGCGCCGACGACGACGGCGAGCGCGGCGCCCAGGGCGACTCCCCACGTCAGGGTGCGGCGCAGGAGCGCCCGGGCGAGCACCACGTCGCCGGCGCCGAGGGCGTGCCCGACGAGCGCCTGCGCGGCGATCGCGAGCGCGTCGAGGGCGAACGCCGTCAGGCCCCACACCGCGTTGACCACCTGGTGCCCGGCGAGCACGGCGGTGCCGAGGCCGGCGGCCACCCAGGTGGTGAGGACGATGGCGGCGCGCAGGGTCGCGGTGCGCACCAGCAGCGGAGCGCCCGCCCGCGCCGAGCCGCGCAGGCCCCCGGCCGTCGGGGTGACGCGCACCCCACGTCGTCGGGCACCGCGTACGACGAGCGTGCCGAGCCACGCCGCCATGGCCAGCTGCGTGGCGGCCGTGCCCAGCCCGGACCCGGCGATGCCGATGCGGGCGCCGAGCACGAGGAGCGCGTTGAGGCCGGCGTTGACGGCGGCGCCGGTGGCCGCGACGAGCAGCGGGGTGCGCGTGTCCTGCAGGCCGCGCAGCACGCCGGTCGCGGCCAGCACCGCGAGCATCCCGGGCAGGCCGGGCGCGGAGGCGCGCAGGTACGCCACGGCCTGGCGCGCGACCTCGTCGTGCGCCCCGAGCAGCGCCGCCAGCCAGGGTGCGCCGAGCACGACGGCGGCCCCCAGCGCGATCCCCAGGCCCACCGCCAGCCACAGGCCGTCGATGCCCGAGCGGAGCGCGCCCGGCTCGTCGTCCGCGCCGAGCCGGCGCGCCACGGCCGCCGTCGTCGCGTAGGCGAGGAACACGCAGAGCCCGACGACGGTGGTCAGCACGGTGGACGCGAGGGCGAGGCCGGCGAGCGGCGCGGGGCCGAGCCGGCCCACGATGGCGGAGTCGACGAGGACGAAGAGGGGCTCCGCGACGAGCGCCCCGAGGGCCGGGACGGCGAGCGCCAGGACCTGGCGGTCGATCGTGGACGAAGTGTGTCCACTAGGTGAAATCCTGGCCAACTCGCCCCATGTGGTCCGGTTCCACAGGCCGTGCACAGTGACGGTGCAGGTCGCTGAGCCGCAGGAATGCGGTGCGCGACCAGTATCCACAGTCCTTTCCACGACCTGTGCACAGCGGCCCCGCACCCGTCCCCAACCGGTCCACAACCGCTGTGGACGACGCTGTTGTGCCCCCCGGTGCGGCCCCCTAGCCTCGGGTGGTCATCGGTCCCGGAGGACCGGTTGTCAGTGCCCTCTGAGAACGTGTGTTCGAGGCTGCGCGGAACGATTCGGGGTGGGTGCTGGTGACGATCGAGGATCTCGAGTACGGCCTGTCGGCCGGACCGGGCGGGCCCGATCGGACGCCTCCGCAGGACGTCGACGCGGAGCGCTCGGTCCTCGGCGGCATGATGATCAGCAAGGACGCGATCGCCGACGTCGTCGAGGTGCTGCGCGGCAACGACTTCTACCGGCCCGCGCACGAGCTGGTCTACGAGGCGATCCTCGACCTGTACGGACGCGGCGAGCCGGCGGACGCGATCACGGTGGCCGACGAGCTGACCAAGCGCGGCGAGCTCGGGCGCATCGGGGGCGCGCCCTACCTCCACACCCTCATCGCCACGGTCCCCACCGCCGCCAACGCCGGCTACTACGCGCGGATCGTGCGCGAGCGGGCCATCCTGCGCCGGCTCGTCGAGGCCGGCACGCGCATCACGCAGCTGGGGTACGGCTCGGACGGCGGCGACGTCGACGAGCTGGTCAACACCGCCCAGGCCGAGGTGTACGCGGTCACCGAGCGGCGCGCGAGCGAGGACTACGTCCCGCTGTCGGAGATCATCGGCGCCACGGTCGACGAGATCGAGGCGGCCGGCCACCACGGCGACGGCATGAAGGGCGTCCCGACCGGGTTCGCCGACCTCGACAAATTGACCAACGGGTTGCACCCGGGACAAATGATTGTTATTGCCGCCAGGCCTGCCATTGGAAAATCGACCCTAGGTATCGACATAGCGCGTTCGGCAGCAATTAAACACCATTTGACGTCGGTCGTCTTCTCGCTCGAGATGAGCCGCAACGAGATCACCATGCGCCTGCTGTCTGCCGAGGCGCGCGTCCACCTGCAGAAGCTCCGCACCGGCCAGATGGGCGAGGAGGACTGGACCAAGGTCGCGTCCACCATGGGCAAGATCTCGGACGCCCCCCTGTTCATCGACGACTCGCCGAACATGTCGCTCATGGAGATCCGCGCCAAGTGCCGGCGGTTGAAGCAGCGGCACGACCTCAAGCTGGTCGTCATCGACTACCTGCAGCTCATGTCCTCCGGCAAGCGGGTCGAGTCGCGCCAGCAGGAGGTCTCGGAGTTCTCGCGGGCGCTGAAGCTTCTCGCGAAGGAGCTCGAGGTCCCTGTCATTGCGATCTCGCAGCTCAACCGAGGCCCTGAGCAGCGGCAGGACAAGAAACCAATGTTGAGCGACCTTCGCGAAAGTGGCAGCATCGAACAAGATAGCGATGTCGTCATATTGCTGCATCGCGAAGATGCATACGAAAAAGAATCGCCACGCGCCGGCGAGGCTGATCTGATCGTCGCAAAGCACAGAAATGGCCCCACCGACACCATCACGGTGGCATTTCAGGGACACTTCTCGCGCTTCGTCGACATGCAGATGTAGCCGCGCGGCGGCGTCCGGTCCGCCGAGCTCCGCCGCACGCCGTCGTCGTGCCCGTGCGGGTCCGTGCGGGCGCGCGCACGTAGCGTGTGCCTGTGACCTCGACGGAAGGATCCCGCCGTGGGCCCCGGGTGCCGGGGTGGCTCGTCGCGGTGGCCGGGGTGGTCGCGGCCGTGCTCGGGGTGCTTCTGCTGCTCGACCCGTTCCGGTCGCTGGCCGTCCTCGTGGCGGCCGTAGTGCTCGCGCTGGTGCTGCTCGGGGTCGGCGACCTCGCGGCCGCCGCCCGCGCGGACGGGTCGCGGCTCCGATGGCTCACGGGCGCCGTGTGGCTGGCGGCCGCGCTCGCGGTGCTGGTCTGGCCGGGGATCACCATCCGGGTGCTGGCCGCCGTCGCCGGCCTCGCCGCGGTGCTGGCCGGCGCCCGCCGCCTGGCGGCGGGCATCCGCGGCACCGACGAGCAGCGGGTCACGGCGGTGCTCCTCGGGGCGGCTGGGGTCGCCGCGGGCGGGGTGCTGCTCGCGTGGCCCGACATCACGGTGTTCGTCGTCGCGGTGGCCTGCGGGGTGACGCTCGTCGTCCAGGGTGCGACCCACGCCTGGAACGCGGGCCAGCCGCGCACCAGGCCGGCGACCAGGACGCGCGCCCGCCGCTTCGCACGCACCGGGGGCGCGGTCGCCGCCGTCCTGGTCGTCGCGTTGCTCGTCTCGCTCAGCGTGGTGCTGCACCGCGCGCGCCCGTCGCCCGACGCCTTCTACACCCCGCCCGCCGCCGTCCCGGGCGCGCCAGGGCAGCTGCTGCGCAGCGAACCGTTCACCCGCGGCATGCCGGCGGACGCCCACGCGTGGCGCATCCTCTACACGACGACCCGCGACGATGGTGTCTCCGCGGTGGCCAGCGGGCTCGTGCTCGTCGGGAAGGACGCGCCGGCCGGGCCGCGGCCGGTCATCGCCTGGGCGCACGGCACCACCGGGTACGCCGAGCAGTGCGCCCCCACGGTGCTCGACGACCCGCTGGGCGCGGGCGCGATGCCGGCGCTCGGGGACGTCGTCGTGCAGGGCTGGGTGCTCGTCGCCACGGACTACGTGGGCCTCGGCACGGCGGGTCCGCACCCGTACCTCGTCGGGCAGGCGGAGGGCCGGTCGGTGCTCGACGCCGTGCGCGCCGCGCGGCAGCTGGGCGGCGTCTCGCTGTCCGACCAGACGGTGGTGTGGGGTCACTCGCAGGGCGGGCACGCCGCGCTGTGGACCGGGATCATCCAGCCGACGTACGCCCCGGACGTGCCGCTGCTCGGGGTGGCGGCGCTGGCGCCGGCGACCGACCTGCCCGCGCTCGTCGGGCACCTCGACAGCCTGTCGATCGGCAGCCTGTTCGCGGCCTACGTGGTGCAGGCGTACTCCCAGGTCTACCCGGACGTGCGGTTCGACGACGTGGTGCGGCCCGGCGCGCGCGTGCAGGTGCGCGAGATGGCCGACCGGTGCCTGTCGGAGCCGAAGGTCGTGGTCTCCGTGCTCCAGGCGCTGATGTTCCGGCAGACGATCCTCGCGCGGGGCGTGTTGCAGGGGCCGTTCGCGCAGCGGCTCGCGCAGAACGTGCCGACCGGGCCCATCTCGGAGCCCGTGCTCATCGGCCAGGGCGAGGCCGACCCGCTCATCCTGCCGGCGATGCAGCAGGCGTACGTCGCCGCGCGGTGTGCCGACGGCTGGCCGATCGACTACCGCACCTACCCCGGCCGGGACCACGGCGGCGTGGTCGCGGACGGGTCGCCGCTGGTCCCGGAGCTGGTGCGGTGGACCGAGGACCGGTTCGCGGCCAGGCCGGCGGCGTCGACCTGCGCCGCCCGGTAGCGCCGGCCACCCGCCCGCTGCGACGCCGCGACCCGGTAGCGACGGCCACTGCCCCGGTCGCGACGGCCGCGACCCGGTGGAGAAGGCGACCGCCCGCTACGGTCGGGACGTGCCGATCGACGAGGCCGCCGGGCTGGCCGACGAGCTGCTCGCCCGGCTCCGTGCGCTGGCGAACCCGGAGAACGCCGCGGGCATGGCGCGGTTCGGCATCAGCCCGGCCGGCACCCTCGGGGTGTCGATGGGCCCGCTGCGAGCGATCGTCGCCGAGCTGCGGCCGCTGCGTCGCAGCGATACCGCGCTGCTCCACGAGGCCGCCGGGCGGCTGTGGGCCTCCGGTGTCCACGAGGCGCGGATCCTCGCGGGCCTGCTCGACGTCCCGGCCCTGGTCACGCGGGCGCAGGCCGACGCCTGGGTCGCGGACCTCGACTCCTGGGACACGTGCGACCAGCTGATGCACCTGGTCGCGGCCACCGCCTTCGCCTACGACGCGGTTCCCGCGTGGGTCGCGCGCGAGGAGACGTTCGTCCGGCGCGCCGGGCTGGTGCTGCTCTGCACCCTCGCGGTCCACGACAAGCGCGCGCCCGACGAGCGCCTCGTCGGCCTCCTCCCGCTCGTCGAGTCCGTGGCCGACGACGAGCGTCAGTCCGTCTCCAAGGCCGTGAGCTGGGCGCTGCGGCAGGTGGGGAAGCGATCGCCGGCGTGCCACGCCGCCGCGATCGCCTGCGCGGAACGCATCGTCGAGGCTCACGCCGGTCGCGGACACGGTTCAGCCACGGGCACCGCCGGCGACCGTGCGGCACGCTGGGCGGCCCGCGACGCGCTCCGTGAGCTGCGCAGCGGGGCGGTGCGCCGGCGCCTGGGAGCGGACGATCAGAAGTAGCGCAGCAGGAGGTACGGGATGGTCAACGCGATGGTCGTCCCGGTGACCAGCAGGCCGTAGCGGGTGAACGTCCAGAAGGAGATCGGGTGCCCGTAGCGGCGCGCGATCCCGAGGACCACCACGTTCGCGCTGGCGCCGACGGCGGTCGCGTTGCCCCCGAGGTCCGCGCCGAGCGTCAGCGCCCACCACAGCGGCTGGGCCGCGTGACCGCCCGCCTCCACGAGCCCCTGCACGAGCGGCGCCATGGTCGCGACGTAGGGGATGTTGTCGATGACGCCGGAGATCACGGCCGAACCGACGAGGAGGCCCACCGCCGCGGCCGGGTAGTTGCCGCCCACGGCCCCGGCCACGGATCGACCGATCCGGTCGATGATGCCGAGGTTCACCAGGCCCCCCACCATGACGAAGAGCCCGGCGAAGAAGAGCAGGGTCTCCCACTCGACGTCGGCGAAGATCGTCCGCGGTTCGAGGCGGGTGAGGATCACCAGGAGGCCGGCGCCCAGCAGCGCGACCTCGGCCGGCTCGAGGTGGATCCTCGACTGGAGCACGAACCCGGCCAGGACGAGGGCGATGACACCGAGCGACTTCGCCAGCAACGGGATGTCGCGGATCGCCTCCCGCTCGTTCAGCGCCATCACCCGGCGCGCGCGGTCGGCGTCGTAGACCAGCTCTTTGCGGAACAGCAGCCACGCCATGCCGACGAAGACGACGAGCAGGACCGCCACGATCGGCAGGACGTTGACGACGAAGTCCGTGAAGGTCAGGCCGGCGCGGCTGGCGATGATGATGTTCGGCGGGTCTCCGATGAGGGTGGCGGTCCCGCCGATGTTGGACGCCATCACCTCGACGATGAGGAACGGCGCCGGCGGTACCGCCAGGCGGCTGCAGATGAGGAGCGTCACCGGTGCGACCAGGAGCACCGTGGTGACGTTGTCGAGCAGGGCGGAGATCACGGCCGTGATGAGGATGAGCATCACCATGACGACGAACGGCCGACCGCGGGCGCGCTTGGCCGCCCAGATCGCGACGAACTCGAACGCGCCGCTCTGCCGCAGGATGCCGACGATCATCATCATGCCGAGCAGCAGGAAGATGACGTTCCAGTCGATGCCGGTGGACTCGGAGAAGAAGATCCCGTGGTCGTCGGTGGCGCCGATGAGCAGCATCGCCGCCGCCGCGCCGAGGGCGACCGTGGCGCGAGGGACCTTCTCGGTGGCGATGAGGACGTAGGCACCGACGAACACCGCCAGCGCGAGGGCGATCTGGAGCGTCATGCGTCGTCGCCCGACGAGCGGTCGCTGAGTCGCAGGATCGCGTCCGTCAGCGCCGGCAGGGTGACGAACCGGGGAGGGCCTCCCGTGACGAGGGCGACCGAGGCGCGCGCCGCCGCCATGAGGGTGGCCACCTCGACCAGCGTGGCATCCGGCTCCACGGTGAGGAGGTCGTGGACGTCGACGCCCTCGTCGTCGAGGAGCTCGCCCACGGTGTGGCCACGGGCTTCCGCCCACACCTCGTCGGAGCCGTTCTCGTCGAGCACGCCTGACAGGGAGGTGTCGTCGCGCAGGTAGGACGGGATCAGCAGACCCAGGACGTCGACGGCCGAGATCACCGCGGCGGGCCGCCCCTTGTCGTCGGTGATCACCAGGACGGGGAGACGCTCACCGGCGATCATCCGCGCGGCGTCGAGGACCGGTGTGCCGCGGTCGACCAGCGGAAGGGTGGTCTCCAGATCGGATGCGTGCACGGGCCCTCCTCGTGTGACGACGCTCTTGCGTCTGCCGACCAGGCTTCCCGGCGCACCGGCGCCCAGCGTAGTGGGTCACCCCGCGCACGCCGAGACGTCCTCGCTGACGGTGGCCGCGCCGCTGGCCGACCCACCGGTTACGATCGCAGTGGCGGGCGTGACCCGCCGGGTGTGCCGGGAAGCCTGGTCGGCGTCAGTTCGTGCTGAGCCGACCCTGAGGAGCTCCCGTGACCGTCGTACCCGCTGCCCGCCGCCGCCCGTCGCCGGACCTCGTCGGCGGCGTGCTTCTCGTCGCCGCGGCGCTCGCCGGCCTGACGTGGGCGAACTCCCCGTGGCGGGACACCTACCGCGCGCTCGCGCAGACCGTGGTGGGGCCGGCCGCGTGGCACCTCGACCTGTCGCTGGAGGCCTGGGCGGCGGACGGGCTGCTAGCGGTGTTCTTCCTCGTCGTGGGCCTGGAGCTCAAGCGGGAGCTGGTGTCGGGGACGCTGCGCGACCGCCGGCACGCGGCCGTGCCGGCGCTGGCCGCCGTCGGCGGGATGGTGGTGCCGGCGGTGGTCTACGTGCTCGTCGTCGGCCTCGGCGGCGCGAGCGCGGGACTGCGCGGGTGGGCGGTGCCCACCGCGACCGACATCGCGTTCGCGCTTGCCGTCCTCGCCCTGGTCGGGCGGGGGCTGCCGGGCGTGGCGCGCGTGTTCCTGCTGACGCTCGCGGTGGTCGACGACCTGCTGGCGATCGTCGTCATCGCGGTGTTCTACGCCGCCGAGATCCGCGTGACGTGGCTGGTCGCGGCCGCAGCTGCCGTCGTGGCGTTCACGCTGGCGGCGCGGCTGCTGGCGCCGTCCGGAGGGGCCCGGCGGGTGGTCGCGGCGTCAGCCACGGGGCGGGCGCTGCTCGTCGTTCTGCTCGTCGCGCTCGGGCTGACCGCCTGGGTGACGCTGCACGCCTCCGGTATCCACGCGACCATCGCGGGCGTCGCGTGCGGCCTGGCGATGCCCGCCACACCCCGGCCGGGTGGTCGGTCGCCGGCGGGCCACCTGGAGCACCACGTGCGGCCCTGGTCGGCGGCGGTCGCGGCGCCGGTGTTCGCCTTCTTCGCGGCGGGCGTGCCGCTCGCGGGCCGTGGCGGCCTGGCGACCGAGCCGGTCGTGTGGGGCGTCCTGCTCGGCCTCGTCGTCGGCAAGCCGGTGGGCGTGCTGGGCACCGCGGCGCTGCTCGAACGCTTCACCCGGCTGCGCGCGCCGGGCGGCCTGCGGCCGCGCGACCTGGCCGGCGTCGGGCTGCTCGCCGGCGTCGGGTTCACGGTGTCGCTGCTGGTGGCGTCGCTGGCGTTCGACGACGCCCGGCTGCGCGACGACGCGACGCTCGCCGTCTTCGCGGGATCGCTGGTCTCCGCGGTCGCGGCCGCCCTCGTGCTGCGGCGCGGGCGTGGCGCCCGCGCGCTGCCCGTCGTGCCCGACGACGAGCTCGAGGTCGACCCAGCGGACTGACCTGCGCGAGTCCCCGCCGGGGCGTCACTCGCCCAGGCCGACCCCCACCTGCCGCGCGGCCGTCACCCAGTGGTGGTCCGGCGGCACGAGCTTGACCTTGCCGGCGACCTCGGACAGCGGCACCGCCTCGGTGCCCTCGCCCCGGGCGGCGACCATGACGCCGAACTCGCCGCGGGCGACGAGGTCGGCCGCCGCCGCGCCGAGCCGGGTGGCGAGCAGGCGGTCGGCCGCGCAGGGCGTCCCGCCGCGCTGCACGTAGCCGAGGATCGTCACCCGCGTCTCCAGGCCGGTCGCCGCCTCCAGGTCGCGGGCCAGCTTGAACGTGTGCTCGCGCTGCAGGTCCTCGACGTGGGCCAGGTGCGCGCGCGCGGCCCGCTGGGCCTCCGGCGTCTTGGCGGAGCCGGCCAGCAGCTCGGCGGCCGCGTAGTCGGCGGCGTCGTCGACGTCGCGCGCGCCCTCGGCGACGGCGACCACGGAGAAGTTCGACCCCCGCTGCAGCCGCGTCTTGATGGTGGCCGCCACCGAGTCGACGGTGTACGGGATCTCCGGGATGAGGATGATGTCCGCGCCGCCGGCCAGGCCGGCACCGAGCGTCAGCCAGCCCGCCCGGTGCCCCATGATCTCGGTGAGGATGATCCGGTGGTGGCTGTGCGCCGTCGAGTGCACGCGGTCGATCGCATCGGTGGCGATCTCCATGGCGGTGGCGAACCCGAACGACGTGTCCGTGCCGGCGATGTCGTTGTCGATCGTCTTCGGCAGGTGGACCACGTTGAGGCCCGCCGCGACCAGGCGCATCGCGTTCTTCGCCGTGCCGCCGCCGCCCAGCATGATGAGGGCGTCGAGCCCCTCGCGCCGGTAGTTCTCGACCACGGTCGGCACCATGTCGCGCGGCTCGCCGTCCACCGCGTACTTGTGCACCTTGTCCCGGCTGGTGCCGAGGATGGTGCCGCCCACCGTGAGGATGCCGGACAGGGCCTTGCCGTCGAGGGGCTCCCAGCGGTCCTCGACGAGCCCGGTGATGCCGTCGCGGAACCCGATGAGCTCCATGCCGTAGTGGCCGATCGCGGTCTTGCCGAAGCCGCGGATCGCCGCGTTGAGCCCCGGGCTGTCGCCGCCGGCGGTGAGGATCCCGACCTTCTTGACCTTGGTCTTGGCCACCATGGCCGTCCACCTCCCTGTTCGACGCGCCCAGTCTCGTCAGTCCTGGTCGCGGGGGCCAACTGCGCGCAGCTGGAGGCCCAGCTGCTCGGCGTCGAGGATGCGCAGCTCCTCGGCCAGGGCCTGCGACCCGAAGGTGCCCTCGGAACGCAGCCGCAGCAGCGCGGCGCGCTGGGCGTCGATGAGGTCGAGGCGCAGCGCCTCCTCCTCCGCGCGGTCCGCAAGCGCCGCGGCGCGCTCCTCGCCGGCCTCCGGCTCCGCACGCTTGAGCACCACGGTGCTGATCCGGCGCACCCGCGTCAGCACGGCCTCGGAGTACGGGCGGCCGTCCGGGCGCCGCAGCGCGGGATCCGCGAGGCGGGCTGCGGCCGCCCTCGCCAGCTCGGCCTGCACCGCCTCGAGGTCGGTGCGCTCGTCGGGATCCTCCTGCCGTCCCAGCCCCAGGACCCGGATCAGCCCGGGCAGCGTGCCGCCCTGCACCACCAGCGTGCCGCCGGCGACGACGAACGCGACGAGCACGAGCGTGGAGCGGTGGGGCGTGGTGGCCGGCAGCGACTGCGCCGCCGCCAGCGTGATGGCCCCCCGCATGCCCGCCCACACCAGGAGGGCGCCCTCCTTCCAGCCGAACGACTCGGCGGCGAGGTAGTCGATGTCGGCGATGCGCCGGCGGACCATCGACAGCACGGCCGGCCTGCGGCGGTCGATGTGCCGCACGTCGGCGGGCCCGCCACCGCGCACGCCGGCTCGTCGGGCGCCCTCCTCGAGGCCCTTCCGGCCGCCCAGCGGCGCGGGATTGTCCGGGTCGAGCCGCTCCTCGAAGGCGGCGAGCCGGTCCCGGCGCTCGGCCTGCCGCACGGTCCGCCGGTGCAGGAGCACCAGCGAGGGCGCGACGAACACCGCCCGGACCGCGATGACGAGCGCGCCTGTGAGGACGCCGAGGCCGAGCGCCGTCGTCAGGTCGCCGCGTGAGCCGCGCAGGTCCTCGAGCAGCCCGAACAGCTCGAGCCCCATGATGAGGAAGACCGCGCTCTCGAGCAGCAGCTCGAGCGTGCGCCACACCGCCTGCTCGGTCATGCGGTCCTCGGCGCGCAGGCGGCGCGGCGCGCCCGTGCCCGTGACCAGGCCCGCCGCCACGGCCGCGACCAGCCCGGAGCCCCCGAGGTGCTCGGTCGGCAGGTAGGCGACGTAGGGCACGACGAGCGACACGGCGACCCCCGCGGTCGCCGGCCGGAGGTGCGCGCGCGCCCAGAGCGCGGCCTTCCCGACGGCCCAGCCGACGACGACCGCGACGACGACCGCCCTGACGAAGTCGCCCGCCACGTGGCCGGCCGACACCGTGGCCGTGATCGCGACGACGGCGCTGCGCAGCAGCACCAGGGCGGACGCGTCGTTGAGGAGGCTCTCGCCCTCGAGCACCGTGACGATGCGCGGGGACACCTTCTGGCTCCGGACGATCCGCGTCGCCACGGCGTCGGTCGGGGACACGACGGCACCCAGCGCGATGCCCCCCGCCAGCCCGAGGCCCGGCAGCAGCGCGGACACGACGAGCCCGACGACGACCGCCGAGACCAGCACCAGGCCGACCGACAGCGCCGAGATCGTCGTCAGGTCCCGCCGGAAGTCCATCGCCGGCAGGCTGACGGCCGCCGAGTAGAGCAGCGGCGGCAGGATGACGGCGAGGATGAGCTCCGGCCGCACCCAGAACGCCGGCACGGCGGGCAGCAGGCTCACGCCGACGCCGATGACGACCAGCAGCAGCGGCGGCGCGACGCCGACGCGGTGAGCCAGGCTCGTCACGGCGACGACGACGAGCACCCCGATCACCAGCCACCCGACGGGTTCCATCGGCGCACCTCCCGCTGGTCAGGGCCTGGGTGCTCTCATGGTGCCCGACGAGCGGCCCGGCGCTAGCGTCAGCCAACGGTGCGCGACGAGGGGAGACGCCGGGATGCCGTGGCGGGCGGGGACGACGGCGGCGCTGCAGCCGCTGCCGCAGGCCGCCGCACCGCGTTCCCGTGAGCCCGTCACCGCGTGGACGCTCCGGTCGACCGCGGACCTACGGCTGCTGCGCCGGGCGCTCCACGACGCCCTCCACACCTCCCGCCACGTCACCGGTCCGGTGGTGCTCGCCGCGTCCGAGCTGGCGACGAACGCGCTGCGCCACGGGGTGCCGCCGGTCGTCGTCGCGCTCGCGCGGGTCGAGGGCGGGTACCTGCTCGACGTCGCCGACGGCTCGATGGACGTCCCGACGTACTCCACGTACCGGCCCGCCGGCGAGGGTGGCTTCGGCCTCTACCTCGTCGGGCGGCTGGCCGACGAGGTCGGCTGGTACGCCGCCGACGGCCGCAAGCACGTGTGGGCCGTGCTGCGGCACTGACCGCTAGGCGACCGTCAGCAGCTCGCCCGGCGTGCACCGCAGGGCGTCGCAGATCGCGGTGAGGGTGCTGAAGCGGATCGCGCGGGCGTGCCCGTTCTTGAGGATCGAGAGGTTCACCGCCGTCACGCCGGCACGCACCGAGAGCTCGACGAGCGTCATGCCCCGCGCGGCCAGCAGCTCGTCGAGGTGGCAGACGACGCGGTCCTCCTCGCCGGGCACCGCTACACCAGCCCCCGCACGTCGTCGGCCATCCGCGCCCCCGCCCGGAACGCGGCCGCGACCGCGAGGATCAGCGCGCCGACGAGCAGGGGGGTGAGCTCGACCGACGGGGTCGCCATGAACGCCGGCCCGGCGAGCCCGGTGCGATCGAGGACGAGGAACCCCGCGATCTGCGGCAGCAACGGAGCCAGCACCCCGGCCACGGCGACGGTCACGGCGAGCACGACGAGGCGGCGGGCGGTGCCCGGGGCGAAGGGGTAGCCGTCGGCGATGGCGCCGAGGAGCGGTGCGAGCGCGAGCGCGCCCACGAGCACGCCGAGGCCGCCGACGAGCCATCGGCCGCGGGCCAGCAGCTGCTCCACCCGGGTCGAGCCCCACGCCGCGAGCGTGAGCTCGGAGTCCGCGGAGGGCTGCCCGGCGACGTAGAAGCGCGTGCCGCTCGGGGGCGGGCCGGTGAGCCAGCCGTCGGGCACCGAGATCCCGTCGACGTGCGCCTCGACGGGGCCGGCGCGGTCCGGAGCCGCGGCGAGCGTCACCGGGACCCGCACCCAGGCGGGGGCCTGGGTGGCGCCGTTGATGGCGTAGGCGACGCCGAGCACACCGGCCGCCCAGCCGAGCACGACGATGAGGACCCGCAGGTAGCGCAGCCACGCCATGCGGTGAACATATCGATCATCGTTGTGCCGCGTGGGGTTTCCGGGGTCGGGGGAAGATCCGGCTCGGCCGGCGGCCCGAACCTTCCTCGTTGTTGTGCCCGGCATGGTCCGCCCGGCGCTCGTCGCCGCCTCAGCGAGGGACGACGACCGCCCAGGGGACGGTCCACCCGGCGATGACGAAGCCGTCGCTGACGTACTGGTCCCGCGGAAGGGTCACCATGTCGCCGGATGCGGGTTCGTAGAGGTGCAACGCATCGTCGTCGTGCCCCACCGCGAGCACCACGTGCCGGGGCGACGCGCCGTCCCCGACGAACATCGGCGCCGTGCGACCGGCGGCGACGGTCCGCTCGACGGCGTCGTACCCCGCCGCGCGGGCGGTCGGTGAGTCGGGGCCGACGTACCGTGCGCGATACCTCAGGCCGGTGATCCGCGTCATCTCGTGGGCGGCGCCCCACGGCGGCGTGCCCAGCGCCTGCGGCCATGGCACCTGGAGCCCGGTCGGGCCGACGAGGCCATTCGTCCGGCGCATGACCGCCCGCTCCGCCGAGCCGAACCGGGTCGCGAGGTCGTCGGCGTGGTCGGTCGTGCTGCCATGGTCGGGCTCTCCTGCGCCGCGCTGGGCATCGGCCGCGAACCGGGCGGCGACGGCTCCCAGACCGCCGGCCGCCGGCGCCGTTCCGTCGTCGGGGCGCCCGAGCAGGAGCTGCGCAGCGGACGCGGGGTCGGCGAGCGCGCGCGCCACCAGGAGCGATGCCGAGCCGCACGTCGTCGAGCTGCGCTGGCGCAGGTGGTGCCGCAGGGGGTCGAGACGCTCGTCGGCCGGGTGCCCGACGAGCGGGGCCGGCGCCGCCGGCCACGCACCCTGAGCCCGGCCGATCGCCCCCCACGCTCGTCGCACCCACGACCAGCCGTCCACCTGCGGCACGCTAGCGGCGAGGGCGGGCCTCCGCGCGCCCGCTGTGCCCCGACCGACCGCGTGCGGCCGGCGTTCGCGGACCGGCCCTGGTGTGCGCCGACCGACCGCGTGCGCCCGGCGTGCGCCCGCCGCGGCGCTCGCCTCACCAGCCGTGCCCCGAACCGCGCGCGCCGGTGCACCGGTCCCAGGCTCACGCGCTATGAATGGGGGCCGTGACCTCGCACCTGACCTCGCACAAGACCATCGTCATCACCGGCGCGAGCGACGGCATCGGCGCGGCGGCGGCCCGGGCGCTCGCGGCCGACGGGCACGAGGTCGTCGTCGTCGGGCGCGACCCGGGCAAGACCGCGGCCGTGGCGGACGAGCTCGGCGTCGAACGCCACGTCGCCGACTACGCCCGGCTGGACGACGTCCGAGCCCTCGCTGCCGCGCTCGCGGAGGCCCACCCGCGGATCGACGTGCTGGCGAACAACGCCGGCGGCATCCGGGGTGCGCGCCAGCTGACCGCCGACGGCCACGAGATGACCTTCCAGGTGAACCACCTGGCGCCGTTCCTCCTGACGAACCTGCTGCTGGACACGCTGCTGGCGTCGTCGGCCGCGGTGATCACCACGAGCAGCATGGCCTCGCGCAACGCTCGCGTGGACCTCGGCGACCTCGACATGGCCGTCGGCTACGCGCCCTTCCGGGCGTACGGCGCGAGCAAGCTGGCGAACATCCTGTTCACGCGCGAGCTGCACCACCGCTTCCATGGTCGCGGGCTGTCGTCGGCCGCGTTCCACCCCGGGGTCGTCGCGACGAGCTTCGGGGTCACCGACGGACCGGCGGTGACCCGGTTCTACGGGAGCTGGCTGGCGCGAGCGGTGTTCGCCTCTCCGGCGCAGGGCGGCAGCCGGCTGGTGCGGCTCGCCGAAGGGACGCCGGGCGTCGACTGGGCATCGGGCCAGTACTGGGTGGGCGGGCGGATCGGCCGGACCAGCCCGCAGGCCGACGACGCCGACGCCGCCCACCGGCTCTGGGAGGCCAGTGCCGAGATGGTGGGGCTGGCCTGACGCCGGATCGCCTCCAGCGGCGACGAGAAGCCTGCGGGAGCGGCCGTCTGCGCGGCGGGCTCGCTTCGCCTCAGCTGGCCGGCGCCGGCTCCTCGGGCCACTCGGATCGGCCGGGGCGGAACGCGTCGACGACGGCGGCGATGTCGCGCGGCGTGGCGGTCGCGCCGGCCGCGGCCTTGTACGCCTGGGCCAGCACGTCGACCAGGTCGGTCGGCACGCCGGCCGTGCGGGCGTCCGCCGCGATGAGCGCGAGGTCCTTGCGGAGGCCGGCCAGCTCGAACTGCGGGTCGAAGTCGCCGGACAGCATCGCGGCGCCCTTGATGTGGGCGTAGGGGCTGTCGGGCTGGCCGCCGTCGATCGCGTCGAGGAACAGCTGCGGGTCGATGCCCCACGCTTGCGCGAGTGCGATCGACTGGCCGACCCCCGCCGTGAGGATGGCGATCCACGCGTTGGTGACCAGCTTGAGCCGCGATGCGGCTCCGGGCTCCTCGGCGACCCAGACCGTGCGCGTGCCGATCGCGTCGAGCACGGGCTTGACCAGCGGGCGAAGCTCGGCCGGTGCGGCGGCGAGGACGACGAGCATGCCGGCGAGCGCCGGCTTGCGGGTGCCGAGCACCGGGGCGTCGACGAAGGCCACACCGTGCTCGTCGGCCAGCGCTGCCAGGCGGGCGGTGCCGACGGCCCCCACGGTCGACGACTGCACCCAGACCGCCCCCGGCGCCATCGCGGGGAGCGCCGTGGCCATCACCGCGGCGTCCGCGTCCGCGTCGAACAGCGCGGTCACCACGACGTCGGCCCCCTTCACCGCCTCCGTCGGGTCGTCGGCCACGGTGGCGCCGAGGTCGGCCAGCGGCTCGGCCTTGGCTCGTGTGCGGTTCCACGCGGTGGTGTCCAGACCGGCGCGCAGCAGGGAGACGACCATGCCGTAGCCGATGGCACCGGTCCCGAGCACGGTGACGCGAGGGGTTTCGTCCATGTGCCTAGCGTCGCGCCGTCGGGGCGTCGGCGCCATCCGCGGCGCGTCGTCGGCCGCGCGACGCGGCGAGCGGGTGCGTCTCTCCAGGCGACAGGTGCGGGCAAACGATTCCCAGGACGTGCAACGATGCTCCCCGTGGCCGAAGGACGCGCCGTGACGATCCAGGATGTGGCGCGTGTCGCCGGCGTGTCCGCCGCGACCGTGTCCCGGGTCCTCAACGGGCGCAGCTCGGTGGACGCCGACATGGCGTCGCGGGTGCGCCAGGCGGTCGCCGACACCCGCTACGTCCCGAACAGCAACGGCCGGGCGCTGCGGCGGCAGGTGTCGGACGTGTGGGCCGCGATCGTCTCGGACGTGCAGAACCCCTTCTTCACGGGGATGGTGGCCTCGCTCGAGGCGGTGGCCGCCCAGCGCGGGCTCTCGGTGATGCTGTGCAACACGGACGAGCACGTCAGCCGCGAGCGCGTCTACATCCAGACGGCGATCGCCCAGCGGATGGCGGGCGTGGTGATCGCGGCGGCGTCTGCGAAGCAGTCGAACCTCACGCCGCTGATCGCGGCCGGCATCCCGGTGGTCGTCGTCGACCGCCGGGTCGACAGCTACGCGGGTGACACCGTCTTCGTCGACAACTACCTCGCGGGCCGCCTGGCCGCGGAGCACCTGATGCAGATGGGGTACCACCGCATCGCCTGCATCGCCGGCCCGTCCGAGGTCAGCACCACCGAGGAGCGCCTCGCAGGTTTCCGCGACGCGCTGGCCAAGGGGAAGAACCCGGTCAGCTCGTCGATGGTGCGGCGGGCCAACCTGCGGCCCGAGGGCGGCGAGGTGGCGATGCGCGGCCTGCTCGCGTCCGCGCACCGTCCCGACGCGGTGTTCGCGACGAACGGGCCGCTCACGGTGGGTGCCTACCGGGCGATCCAAGCCGAGGGCCTGGCCATGCCGCACGACATCGCCCTCGTCGGCACGGACGACGACCAGTGGACGCGCATGGTGGTGCCCGGAGTGAGCGTGATCCGGCAGCCGGTCGCGGAGATGGGAGCGCTCGCAGCCGAGCTGCTGCTGTCCCGCGGGTCCACGTCGCACTCGGCGCCGCAGCACATCGTGCTCGACCCGGAGCTGCTCGTCAGGGCCTCGTCGGCGGCACAGCCCGGCGCCGCCGCCGCCCGCTGACTGCGGTCCGGTCGCCACGCGCCGACGGCGCCTTCGCCGTCGTAGCCCAGGCGGTCGCCCGTCCGCCGCGCCTAGGTGGTGGCCCCGTGCCGGGCGACCACGGCGTCGAGATCGGCGTCGCCGTCGAGCGGCTCGCACCAGAAGACGAACTCTTCCCCGTCCCGGTAGGAGTCGACGAGCTCGACGTTCTCGAAGGCGGGGCCGCCGGGGATGGGCGACGTGCTCGCCCAGTAGGCCCATCGAGCGTTGACCTGGACGGCCACCGCCGCGCTCGGACCCTCCACGCGCCAGCCCTGGACGGCACGTGCCCCCTCGTACCTCCAGTGCGCCGCCGTACCGGGGGCGTAGACCGCCGACCACGGGTCCGCCTCGTCGGGGGTGGCCCACACCAGGGCCGCGGCGCCGTCCCGGCGCAGGTGCTCGAGCCCGAAGCGGGCATGCTCGGTGAAGGCAAGCCCGACGAAGCCGGGCCACAGCTCGCCGGGCGTGGCGACGCGGTCGCGCAGGTGGAGCCGCCGGAGCCGGGCGTAGTTGCCCATGGTCGCCGTCAGGACGCACGCCGACAGCCCCACGCTGCCGGGCCGCCGGAAGGCGGCCAGCGAGACCTCCCGCGGCCGGTCGGCGCGGAACTGCACGCGCACGGCGACCTCCGCGCCGTTCTCGAACCGCTCGCACTGGACGTGCACCGTCAGACGCTCGACACCGCCCTCGACCGTGACGACGCCGGGCTCCGGGTCCGTCGTCGGGCGAGGCACGTCGTCCGCGACACCACTCGACGACCAGAGGCGCTTGCCCGGCGCACCGTCCAGCGCGCTCGGCTCCAGCTCGGAGAAGCCCCGCGCGGTGGCGTCGAGGGGGATCGGCTCGACCGCGACGAAGTTCAGCAGGCGATCGCTGCCGAGGTAGGGCGCGAACATCCGCAGGAGTCCCCGGGGACCGAGGCCCGGCTCGATCCCGACCTGGAGGCCGTCGGCGTGGCCCCAGCGCGGCGCGTGGCCGTTCGACGGACCTGGTTGCAGCCACATGGTGCGCTCCACTCGCTCGGACGGGGCGACGATGCCTCGGCGGCCGGGCCGTCCGACGGTGGGCGCGGCGCGTGAAACCCCAGGCCAACGGAGCCCACCGTAGGCTTCCTGAGCAATCCATTTCAAGAGAACGCCCGCCGTGGGGATGCGTGCGATGGTGGTGACAGCGGGGCCCCGCACCGGGCACGCCACCTGCGTGCGCCGCAGCTGGAGGGCTGGACAGCGACCTGACCTGCGGTGTCGCTGGGAGCGCGGCCGGCCGGCAACCGCGTCCGGCAGGTCGCGCAGGGTCACGGTCTGGCGACGAGTGTTGACGACTCGGGTGCGGCGGTGTAGACATCGGGAAATCGATTACTGATCGACGCTCGACGACGACGACGACGGAACGGAGCGATGGTGCTCGCTGGCATCCACCCGCTGCTGACGGGGACCCTCCTGCATCACCTGGATGCGATGGGCCATGGCGACTGCGTGCTGGTCTCCGACGCGCACTTCCCGGCCGAGCGGCTCGCGCAGGTCGTCGTCGACATGCCCGGGGTGGACGCGGACGTCATCGCCGGCGCGATCTGCACCGTCCTGCCGCTGGACACGCTGACCGCCGCAGTCCTCATGGACCCCGAGGGTGCCGAGGCGCCCGCGGTGGCGGCGCTGCGGCGGGCCTGCCCGGCGCCGACCGATGCCATCGGGATGCTGCCGCGCCAGGCCTTCTACGACACGGCGCGGCGGGCGCGGGTCGCGGTGCGCTCCGGCGACCGGCGCACGTTCGGCAACGTGCTGCTGTTCAAGGGCGTCGTGGCGTGAGCGGCGTCCCGCTGGAGCAGGCGCTGGTCGCGGCCGACCGGGCGATGGCGGTCGAGTCCGAGGCGATCGCCGCGACCCGCCGGGCCGTCCGGCCGGCGTTGGCCGAGGCCCTGCGGCTGCTGAGCGGTACGCGCGGCCGTGTCGTGGTGTCCGGCCTCGGCAAGTCGGGCCACATCGGGTCGAAGATCGCCGCGACGCTCGCGAGCACCGGCACACCGGCGTTCTTCGTGCACTCGGCTGAGGCGCTGCACGGCGACTCCGGCATGGTCACGCCGGACGACGTCACCATCCTCATCTCCTACTCGGGCGAGACCGCGGAGGTGTGCCACTTCGCACGGATGGTCCTGGCCCGCGGGGTGCCGGTCATCGCGATGACCGGCCGGCCGGAGTCGACGCTGGCGACGCTGGCGCAGGTGCACCTGTCGATCCACGTGGAGCGGGAGGCGGACCCGCTGGGGCTGGCGCCGACCGCGTCGACTGCCAGCACGCTGGCCCTGGGCGACGCCCTGGCCGCCGGGCTCATGACCCTGAGCGGTTTCGGGTCCGACGAGTTCGCCACCTTCCACCCGGGCGGTTCGCTCGGACGCCAGCTGCTCGGCGACGGGAGCCTGGCATGAGCGCCTCGGTGTGCGTGGTCGGCTCGTTCATGATGGACCTGGTCGCGTACGCGCCCCGGCGTCCGAACCCCGGCGAGACGTTGATCGGGACCGACTTCTCCTTCGCCCCCGGCGGCAAGGGGTTCAACCAGGCGGTCGCGTCGGCACGGGCGGGGGCGTCGACCGCGATGGTCGGTTGCGTCGGCGACGACGACATGGGCGCGCAGTTCCGCTCGATGCTCCTCGCCGAGGGCATCGACGCGACGGCCGTCCAGGTGCGCCCCGGCGCGGGAACCGGCGTGGGCCTGCCCCTCGTGGAGCCGAGCGGGCAGAACTCGATCGTCGTCGTGCCCCGGGCGAACCGGGTGGTCGACGCCGTGCAGATCATCGAGGCGGCCCCGGTGATCACCGCCGCCACCGTGCTCGTCCTGCAGCTCGAGCTCGCCGTCGAGGCCGCGCTGGCGGCCGCCCGGATCGCCCACGAGCGTGGCGTCACCGTCATCCTCAACCCCGCACCGGTCTGCCCGTTGCCGGCCGAGCTGCTCGAGCACGTCGACGTCCTCGTCCCCAACGAGGGCGAGCTGGCGGCGCTCACCGGCCGGGCCGACCTCGGTCCGAGCGAGGCGGCCGCGCTCCTGCGCGACCGATGGGGACTGGACGTCGTGGTGACGCTCGGGGAGCGCGGCGCGCTCGTGGTGGCTTCGGGCGGGGAGGTGAGCCACGTGCCGGCCCGTCCGGTGCGGGCGGTGGACACCGTCGGCGCCGGCGACGTGTTCTGCGGGTACCTCGCCGCCGGGCTGGCCCAGGGCCTGCGCCTCGCCCGGGCGGCCGAGGCGGCGAACGTGGCGGCGGCCATCTCCGTCACCCGGACGGGCTCCGCGGCGTCGGCCCCGACGGCCGACGAGGTACGCGCGTTCACCGAGGCGCCGTCCACCGTCGCCAGCGGGCAGTGACCCGCCCCACACGCTGATCGTCGATCGAGGAGGATCGTGGCTCGTCGGAAGGTCATCCGAAGCACCGCCGTCGCGGCGGCGGGCACGAGCCTGCTCGTGCTCGCGGCGTGCGCGGGGGGTGGTGCGGCGGCGCCGACGCCTGTCTCCGCCGCACCGACCGCGTTCGCCCTGGCCAGCACGACGCCGTTCGTCCTCAAGGGCGTCCGGGACGTCACGCAGGTGGGCCAGATCACCGGGGCAGGAGCGCCGGGCAGCACGGTGCGGTGGGGCATGGGCTACGCCGACCTCGGCTCGATGTTCGAGGCGAACGGCAAGGTGTACTTCACGTTCGGCGACAACTTCGCGAGCCGCCCGGAGGGCGCCGTCGGCGGCGGGGGCACCGGGTGGCGCTCGAACGCCATGGCGTGGACCACGGACACGAACCCGTCGGACGGCATCACGCTCGGCGGGATGATCACCGACGACCTCGGGCTGGCCAAGGAGCTGCTGCCGTCCAAGAAGGTGGACGACGTCGAGATGACCGTGATCCCCACGTACGGCTTCGAGGCCGGCGGGGCGATGTACCTCCACTGGATGTCGGTGCGGCACTGGGGTGCGCCCGGCGAGTGGGAGGTCAACGACGCGGGCCTGGCGAAGTCCACCGACCAGGGCCAGGACTGGACGGTGCTCGACTCCCCGCGCTGGAGCGGCACCTCCGGGTTCGTCCAGGTGGCGACCTACCACGTCACCGAGGACGGCGTCGACACGCTCTACGTCTGGGGCATCACGCACGGGCGGTTCGGCGGGGTGTCGCTGGCGAAGGTGGCCGCGGCGAAGGTGGACGACGCGTCCGCCTGGCGCTACCTCACCGGCGTGGACGGCGCCGGGCACCCGACCTGGGGTGGCGACCCAGCGGCGGCGAGAACGGTTCTCGACGACACCGTCGGCGAATTGTCGGTGGTGTGGAACGCCTATCTCGGCCGCTGGATCATGACGTACCTCAAAGAAGGCACGGGAATCGTCATCCGCGAAGGGCTCTCGCCGTGGGGCCCGTGGGGCGTCCCGGTCACGCTCGTCGGTGCCGACCAGGTGGCCGGCCCGTACGCGCCGTACATGCTCGACCGCTACACGGCAAATGGCGGCAAGACCATCTATTTCACGCTGTCCATCTGGGATCCGTACGAAGTGTTCTGGTACCGCGCCGACCTGCAGAAGTAGGGACGGCGGACTGTTGGCGCAGCGAGGCGCCCAGACAAGAGGAGGAAGAGAATGAGGCGAGGCAAGGGGCTGATCGCCCTCACGCTGGCCGCCGCCAGCGCAGTGTCGCTCGCTGCCTGCGGCAGCGGTTCAGCCGGCGGGACGGGCACGCCCGCCGCGTCCGGCACGCCTGGTGCTGTGGAGACGGGCTGCTCGAGCGCGACCACGGTCACCTTCTGGCAGCAGAAGTTCGAGGACTACCAGCAGGCCTGGTACAAGAAGTACGTCGCTCAGTTCAACGCATCGCAGAACTGCGTGAACGTCGTCTACCAGGTGGTCCCGGGCGACACGTGGACGCAGAAGCTGCAGGCCGCGCAGGCCGCCGGCACGCAGCCCGACGTGGTGACCACCAACTACGGCAACATCAAGCCGGGCGTGGCCCAGGGCCAGTTCTCGGCGCTCGACGACTACCTGCCCGCGTCGGCGTTCGCCGACATCAAGTCGAACGTCGCACCGTTCGTGACTCAGAACGGCAAGCACTGGGGCTACCCGATGCTCGTCGAACCGTCGACCGTGCTGTACATCAACACGGACCTGGCGAAGGCTGCCGGGCTCGACCCTGCGAGCCCGCCGAAGACGTGGAACGACCTCATCGACTGGGCGACGAAGCTGACCTCGGGCAACGTCAAGGGCATCACCATCGCCTCCGTCGCCGCCGACCTTGGATGGTCCAGCTGGGGGTTGCAGTACAACTCGTGCGGCCACTTCCCGATCACCGACGACTGGAGCGCGGGGCGGGCGACCGAGTCGTGCTTCGCGGACCTCGTCGGCCTCTACAAGACGCTCTACCAGAACAAGCTGATGCCGCAGAACCCCAAGACGGGGTATGCGGATGCCACGCCGTACATGAACGGCGAGGTCGCGATGATGGTGGACGGCTCGTGGGCGCTGGGCGCGATCAAGCAGACCAAGCCCGACCTGCTCCCCAAGACGGTCGCCGTGCCCTTCCCGACGAAGGACGGCGGCACCGGTGAGACGACCGCGACGCTCGGCGGCTGGACGTTGACCCTCGACGCGAAGTCGAAGCACCCGAAGGAGGCCGCGGCCTTCATCTCCTACCTGGCCGCCGGCGACCCGAACATCATGGCCGACTTCTTCAAGCAGGCCGGCTACTCCAAGTACACGACCCGCACCTCGGTGGACCAGGCGATCGCCACCAACGATCCGTCGACGAAGCAGGACGCCAACATGAAGACGATCTCGGAGGACATCGTCGCTCACGGCATCGCCGAGCCCCAGTACCCGTGGGACATCTCGCTGGCGATGGGCACTGCGATCGAGGCGGGCATGAAGGGCACGGCGTCGGTGGACGCCGCGTTGAAGACCGCGAACGACTCGATCAACAGCACCATCCAGAAGCAGCAGCTCAAGGGAACGGCGCCGCAGTCCTGACGCCTGAGCACGGTCCGGTGTCCCGGGGACTGCGCGAGCCGCCCCTGGGACACCGGGCCTGCCGGACGAGGGCCACGGTGACCCCCGAACCCATGAAGGGGAGTGACATGAAGGCGCCCGCCACAGAGGCAGCGACGCATCGAGAGCGGCAGGGCAGCGTTACCGCGAAGCTCGGTGAGACGGCACCACCGGCGCGAGAGAAGCGCGCCGGGAGCCGCGAGGAGAGGCGGACGGCGTACCTCATGCTCGCCCCGATGATGGTGCTGCTCGCCATCTTCGTGATCTGGCCGCTGATCTTCGCCTTCCGCCAGAGCATGTACCAGGGCAACTTCTACAAGCCACCCGTGTTCGTCGGGCTCGACTTCTACAAGTACGTGCTGACGGACCCGGGCTTCTACCAGTCGCTCAAGGTGGGCGCGTACTACGCGGTGATCGTGGTCCCGGGCGGCATGCTCATCGCCCTGCTCATCGCCAGCTTCATCAAGACGCTCGGCAGCAGGATGGCCTCGTTCATGAAGACGACCGTCTACCTGCCCACGGTGGTGTCAGCCGTCATCGCGTCGGTGCTCTTCAAGATCATCTACGCCGACCAGGGTCTGGCGAACTGGGTGCTGAGCCTCATCAACGTGGCGCCGAAGAACTTCCTCGGCAGCCCCACCATGGTGATCCCCGCCGTCGCCGTGCCCGGCATCTGGCTGGGCCTCGGCATCACCACGCTCATCATGCTGGCGGGCCTGCTCGACATCCCCGACAGCTACATTGAGTCCGCCCAGCTCGACGGTGCCGGCTTCCTGAAGCGGACGTGGTACATCACGCTCCCCCTGCTGAGGAACGTCCTGCTGTACCTGTTCGTCACCGGCATCGTCGCCGCGTTCCAGGAGTTCCTGCTGCCCCTGCTCATCGCCAACGGCGGCCCCGTCAATGCGTCGACCACGCCGAACCTCTACATCTTCAACCAGTTCCGCGCCGCGACGCCCTACGCGATGACGTTCTCCATCACGGCGTCGCTCCTCCTGTTCATCGTCCTCGGCACGGTCTCGGCGCTCGTGTTCCGGCTCATCAGGTCCGAGAAGGCGGTGGATGCCTGAGATGACCAGGTCCCGACGCACCCTGGTCGTCAAGTGGGTGCTCCTCGTCCTCATCGCGTTCAGCCTCGTGCTGCCGCTCGCGTGGATGGCGCTGTCCGGCTTCAAGCGCGACAGCGACGTCCTGAAGTCGCCGTTCTCGCTGCTGCCCGAGGTTTGGCAGTGGCAGAACTACACCGCGATGTTCCACGACTCGCCGTACATGACGGCAGTGGGGCTAACGATGCTCGGCGCCCTGATCTTCACCGGGCTGAGCCTCGTCGTGAACTCGATGGCGGCCTACGTCTTCGCGCGGCTGGACTTCGGGCTCAAGCGGTATTTCTGGGTGTTCTGCATCATGCCGATGTTCGTGCCGGGGATGTCGATCCTCATCACGTCGTTCGTGGTCGTGTCGAAGCTCCACATGCTCAACACGCTCGCGGTACTCATCGTCCCGGGCGTGGCCGCCGCAGGGCAGATGTTCTTCATGCGCCAGTTCTTCCTGGCCATGCCGATCGCGGTCGAGGATGCGGCGCGGATCGACGGCTGCTCGCGCTGGACGATCTTCCTGCGCATCTTCGTCCCGAACTCGACGGCGGTGTTCGTCGTCGTCGGGATCACGTCGTACATGGCGTACTGGAATGCGTATGTGTGGCCGATCCTGACGATCAGCAACCCGACGCTGCAGCAGATCATGCCCGTGCTCGCGAACTTCGTCGACGACCGCGGGCCGCAGTACGGACAGCTCATGGCGGCCTCGACACTGGCGGCTCTGCCGACGATCGTCCTGCTGCTCGTCTTCCAGCGGTACATCGTCGCCGGCGTCCGTCTCTCCGGCATCAAGTAGGCACGAGGCAAGGTGGTGGGGATGGACATCGGCGGCATCAGCGCGCTCAGCGATCGTCAGACACGCTCGATCTGCCCGGAGAACTTCGACGGGTCGGTCGGCGGTGGCGGGCGCGCGACGACCGGCACGGGCGCGTGGAACGCCCGCGACCTCGGCCCGGGCTGGAAGGTGTCGCCGAGCGTGGACGTCGCCGCCGGCGCGACGTTCGAGCTGGCGAGCATCGAGGGCTCCGGCCGGATCACGCACATCTGGATCACGACGCACAAGGACAACTGGCGCACGCTCGTGCTGCGCGCCTACTGGGACGGTGCGACCGAACCCGCGGTCGAGGTCCCGTACGGCGACTTCTTCTGCCACGGCTGGGGCGTCTTCGCCCAGGTGAGCTCGCAGGTGATCGCGGCCAACCCGAACGGCGGCTTCAACTCCTACTGGCCGATGCCGTTCCGCTCCGGCGCACGGCTGACGCTGGAGAACACCTCGGACGTCGAGGTGCGCGTGTACTACCAGGTCACCTACGAGGTGGGCGGCGACCACTCGGCGGACGGCTACTTCCACGCCCAGTGGCGGCGCTCGAACCCGCTGCCCGACAAGGTGCCGCACACGCTCGTCGAGGGCGTCGAGGGATCGGGCCAGTACGTCGGCACCTATCTGGCCTGGGGCGTCAACTCCAGCGGCTGGTGGGGCGAGGGCGAGATGAAGTTCTACCTCGACTCCGACGAGGAGTACCCGACGATCTGCGGCACGGGCACGGAGGACTACTTCGGCGGCGCCTGGAACTTCGACGTCCCCGGCCAGGGGTACACGCCGTACAGCACGCCCTACCTCGGCCTGCCGCAGGTGATCCGGCCCGACGGCCTGTACGCCTCCCAGCAGCGGTTCGGCATGTACCGGTGGCACGTCCCGGACCCGATCCGCTTCCGGGAACGGCTGCGCGTGACGGTCCAGGCGCTGGGCTGGCGGTCGGGCTGGCGCTACCTGCCGCTGCACGACGACATCGCCTCGACCGCGATCTTCTACCTCGACCGCCCGGTCGCCCACCGGCCCGCCGCCCCGACGGCAGACGACATGGAGGTCCACCTAGGCGCCGAGGCCGTGCCGGACCTCGGGAGCACGCCGCCGCGGGCGCCCCGCGGATGACCACCCTGGGCAGCGACTCCGCCCGGGCGGCGGCCATGCCACTGGGCGGGATCGGCACCGGCAACCTGGCGATCGGCGCGGACGGCGCCCTGCGCCAGTGGCAGCTCCACAACATCGGCAACCACCTCGGGGAGCTGCCGAACACGTTCCTCGCGCTGCGGTACAGCGGGATCCAGCCGCCGATCGACGGGCTGCGCGTGCTGCAGGCCCGGTCCGAGGCGAGCGACCCGGTGCCGATGGTGAACGACGCGGCGGTCCCGTCGTGGCACGAGGGCCTGTTCTCGGCCTTCCCGCCGGTGGCCGCGACGCGGTTCCGCGGATTCTACCCGTTCGCCGAGGTCGAGGTCGTCGACCCTGACCTGCCGCTGGGCGTGACGATCGAGGCTTTCAACCCCCTGGTGCCGCTCGACGAGGAGGCCAGCGGGATCCCTGCCGCCCTCTTCACGGTGCGTCTCGTCAACCGGTCCGCGGACCACCTGCACGGCTGGCTCGCCGGCGCGCTGCAGAACGACGTCGGCGCCGACGGCGTCGTCAACCCGCGCGGCGCCGGCCACCCGGGCTACGGCGGCAACACGAACCGGCTCGAACGTGCCGGCGGCTGGACGTCGCTCGTCTGCGAGAACCCCGCGATCCCGGACGTCGACCCGCGAGCCGGCCAGATGGTGCTGGCGCTGGAGGGGCACGGCTCGGTCGCCGACCTCAGCTGGTCGCAGCCGCAGGACTTCGCCGAGTTCCTGCGCGGGCTCGTCGTGCCGGGCCTCCCGGAGCACGGGGAAGCCGGCGCCTTTCCCGGCGGAAGGGACGTGCGGACGGGCAGCGGCTGGCGGGGACCGAGCGCCGCGGGGAGCACGTGGGCGGGCGGCCTCGCGGTGCCCTGGCACCTGGCGCCGGGTGACTCCCTCGCGCTCCGCGCCGTGGTCGCGTGGTCCTTCCCCCACCGGTTCGTCAACTACGACGACTTCGGGCCGCGGCACCCCGAGCGCGGGCTGTCGACGTTCTGGCTCGGCAACTGGTACGCACGGCGCTACCCGCGCGCCACCGACGTCGTCGCCGACGTCACCGCGCGGTGGGAGGAGCTGCACGCGGCCTCCGACGACTGGCGGCGGGTGCTGCGGGACTCGTCGCTGCCGCCGGACGTCGCCGAGCGGCTCGCCGGCCAGGCGGTCCCGCTGCGCACCCCCACGGTGTTCCGCGCCGGCACCGGGGAGGTCTTCGGGTTCGAGGGTGTCAACGGCGCGTCGACGATGCACCACGCCGGGGCGGTCGGCGGTTCGTGCCCCCTGAACTGCACACATGTGTGGAACTACGAGCACGCGCTCGCGGCGCTCTTCCCGTCGCTCGAGCTGTCGATGCGCGACACGGAGTTCGACGTGGCACAGGCGCCGTCGGGCTACGTGCCGCACCGCGTGATCGCACCGACGTACCTGCCGCAGCTGTGGGACGTGCCGATCGGCGGCCCCGACGAGCCGGCGCTGGACGGGATGCTCGGGACGGTCCTCAAGACGTATCGCGAGGTCCGCGCCGGCGCGGGCGACGAGTGGCTGGCGCGCCGGTGGCCGAAGGTCCGGCTGCTGCTGGACCACGTAGCGGCCACCTGGGACCCCGACGCCACGGGTGTGCTGTCCGGGATCCAGCCGAGCACGCACGACATCGACCTGCGGGGCACCAACCCGTTCATGGGGACGCTGTGGCTGGCGGCGCTGCGCGCCGCGGAGGAGCTGGCGCTGCGGCAGGAGGACGAGCCCCGCGCGCGCTGGTGCCGGGCGCGCTTCGAGGCGGGGTCGGCCGAGTACGACCGGCGGCTGTGGAACGGCGACTACTTCGTCCAGGTCCTCGCGCCCGGCGAGCCCGACGAGTTCCAGTGGGGACCGGGCTGCCTCTCCGACCAGCTGATCGGCCAGTGGTGGGCCCACGTCCTCGGCCTCGGGTACCTGCTGCCGCGGGAGCACGTCGTCGCGGCCTTGCGCGGGGTGGTCCGGCACAACCTCCGGACGTCGTTCCGCGACGTCGTCCACCAGGACCGCGTCTATGCCGACGGCGATGACACCGGCCTGGTCATGTGCTCGTGGCCGACTGGTGGTCGGCCGGCCGTCCCCACCCGGTACGCGGACGAGGTGTGGACGGGCTCGGAGTACGAGGTCGCGGCGCACTGCCTCTACGAGGGGCTCGTCGAAGAGGGGATGGCGATCCTGCGCGGCCTGCGGGCGCGTCATGACGGCTCCCGGCGCAACCCGTACAACGAGGTCGAGTGCGGCGACCACTACGCCCGCTCGATGGCGGGCTGGACGGTGCTGGGCGCCATCACGGGTCAGCAGCACGACGCCTCCGCCGGGTCGCTGTCGTTCTCACCGATCGCGGCGCTGACGGCGCGCGACGACGCCGGCACGGTGCGGCTGCCGTTCGTCACCGGACAGGCGTGGGGCACGTGCGTGCTGCGCGTCGACGGCGCCGATCTCGAGGTCGCCCACGGCACGCTCCCGCTGCGGGAGCTGGTGCTGCCGGGCGTGCCGCGCGGCGCATCGGTCCGGCTCGCGGGCGAGGCGGTCGACGCGCGGGTCGAGCAGGCCGACCGCGGTTCGCGCGTGGTCGTCGGCCCGCCCGGTGTCGTCGTCGCCGCCGGGCAGCGCCTGACGATCGCGCGCGCCTGACCGCGGCACCGACCCCGTGGCCAGGAGCCTTGCCGCTCAGCTCCTCCGCGCCGCCCGCAGCATCGGGAAGATCGACGGCCCGCCCGGCGAGAGCGGCACGGGCTCGCGGATCGAGGCGTACCCGAACCGCTCGTAGTAGGCGACGTTCGCCGGCTTCGTCGTCTCCAGGTACGACTCCTCGCCGGCCTCGTCGACCAGCGCCAGCGCGGCCTCGATGAGGGCCGTCCCGCGGCCGGCGAGCTGGAGGTCGGGCCGCACGCCGGCCGCCTCCACGTACCACGAGTGGGTGGGCACGCCGGGCGCCGTCAGCTGCCCGAACCGGATGAGGCCGGGGCTGTGCTCGCGGGCCAGCGCCGCCAGGCGCACCACGCGCCCACCCGCGCGCGCCCAGCGCGCCAGCGGCATGGGGTACGTCCCGGGTGGGTAGATCGCCAGGGCGCCGGTGACCACGGTGCCGAGCGTGGTGACGAAGCCGAGGCCGTGGTCGACGGTGTCGGCGAGCGTCATCCGGTACAGCGCGGTCAGCTCGCCGACGCGGCGGCCGGGGTCGGGCATGAGGTGGCTGTAGCCGGGGTCGTCGGCCAGGGCGGTGGCGATGACGCGCGCGGCCTGCGGCACGTGGTGCTTGGCGAGCCGCTCCACGGCGTCCGGCGGGGCCACGCGTCGTCGCTCGGCAGCCATGGCGGCATCCTGACCTGGAAAGTTGTCCAGGAGCAACTCCAGCAGCCGGGCCGGCGGGCCGGCCGGGCCGCCGTTCGGCGCCCACGACCGTCCCGGCGGTGGCAGGCTCGTGCGGGCGGTGGTGGCCGACGAGGGGAGCATCGTGAGGGCAGCAGGGGCGCGCAGGATCCGGACGATGACGGCGGCGCTGGCCGCCGTCGCCGTGCTCGCGGGGGGCCTCGCGGCGTGCTCGCCGAAGCGCCCGACCCCCGACGCGGCGGCCGGTGCGCTCGCGGCCGCGCTCGCCTCGGGCGACTTCTCGCGCGTCGCGCTGACCTCCGGTGCGCCGGACGCCGGCCGGCTCGCCACCGACCGGAAGGCGGTCTTCGAGGGCCTGGGCGGGGCGACCCCGACCGTCACGCTCGCCTCGGTGGCGGTGGACCCGAAGGATGGCACCCTCGCCACCGCGGCCCTGCACTGGTCGTGGGACCTCGGCACGTCCCGGCCCTGGACCTACGACGTGACGGCCCGGCTCCGGCTGGCGACGGTGGACGCCGGGCAGGCGTGGCAGGCGGAGTGGCGCACGTCGCTGCTGGCACCCGACCTCGTCGATGGCGAGAAGCTCGCCGTGCAGCGGCAGGCCGCGCCGCGGGGCACCGTGCTGGCCGGCGACGGCCAGGTGATCGTCGAGCCGCGGCCGGTGTGGCGGATCGGGATCGACAAGACGCACGTCGACGCGGCCGGCCAGGACGCGTCCGCGCGCGCGTTGGCCACCGCCCTGCACCTGGACCCCGCGGCGTTCGCCGCGCAGGTGGCGGCCGCCGGTCCCCAGGCGTTCGTCGAGGCGATCACCGTGCGGCAGAACGACCCCGGCTACGACGTCCCCGCACTGAAGAAGATCGCCGGCGTCAACGCGGTGGCCGACCAGCTGCCGCTCGCGCCGACGCGCCTGTTCGCCAGGCCGATCCTCGGGCAGGTGGGGCAGGCGACGAAGGAGATCGTCGACGCCTCGGGCGGCGCGATCGTCGCGGGCGACCTGACCGGCACGTCCGGCCTCCAGCGGCAGTACGACGCCCAGCTGCGCGGCACGCCCGGGCTGACGGTCGTCGCCGCCAACGGCCCGGTGACCCGCCAGCTGTTCCACGTCGACGCGGTCGCCGGGGTGCCCCTGCAGACGACCTTCGACATCGCCCTCCAGGAGAAGGCCGAGCAGATCCTGGCGCCCGTCCCGGGCAACGCGGCACTCGTCGCGATCCGCCCTTCGACGGGCGAGGTGCTCGTCGCGGCCAACGGCCCGAACGGCGACGGCCTGTCGACGGCGACCGTCGGCCAGTACGCGCCCGGGTCGACGTTCAAGGTCGCCTCCGCGCTGGCGCTGCTGCGCACCGGCATGACCCCGACCAGCACCTTGTCCTGCCCGACGAGCGTGGTGGTCGACGGCTACACCTTCACCAACGTGCCGGGGTACCCGACCCGGGCGCTCGGCACCATCCCGCTCACGACGGCGTTCGCGCACTCCTGCAACACCGCGTTCGTCGGCCAGGCCGGGAGGGTGTCGCAGCCGGCGCTCGTCGCCGCCGCCCGGTCGCTCGGGCTGGACCCCGCGCCCTCGCTCGGCTTCCCGGCGTTCCTCGCCTCCCTCCCCGCCGACTCCACGGGGACCGACCACGCCGCATCCCTCATCGGGCAGGGCCGCGTCATCGCGTCGCCGCTCGGCATGGCGGTCGTCGCCGCCTCCGTCGCCGCGGGCCGCACGGTGACGCCGGTGCTGGTCAAGCCCGCTTCCTCGTCGGGCACCGCGGCGGCCGACGAGACCCCGACGCCCGTCGCCACGGCCACCGAGCCGACGACGCCGGCCGCGCCCCTGACCCAGGCCGAGGCGGACACCCTGCACCAGCTGATGCGTGGCGTCGTCACGGACGGCACGGCCACGGTGCTCCAGGCCGTGCCGGACGTCGCCGCGAAGACCGGCACCGCGGAGTTCCAGACGACGAACGGCCTGGCCAACCACGCGTGGCTCATCGCCATCCACGGCGACCTCGCCGTGGCGGCCTTCGTCGAGACGGGCGACTTCGGCGCGACGACCGCGGGACCGCTCGTGCGCGCGTTTCTCACCGCGGCCGGCTGAGCGGCAGGATGTCCCCGCACGACGACGAGGAGGTCTCGATGTCCTGGATGCGGCCGCTGGGTGCGACCGGCCTCGAGGTCTCCGCGCTCTGCCTGGGTGGCGGGCCGCTCGGGAGCATGCCGCGGCTGTTCGGCCAGGAGACGCCGGCCGAGCGCGGCATCCGGACCGTGCTCGCCGCGCTCGACAGCCCCATCCGGTTCATCGACACGTCGAACGGCTACTCGGACGGCGAGAGCGAGCGGCGCATCGGCGAAGCGCTGCGCCGGGTCGGGGGCGTGCCGGCGGGCGTCGTCGTCGAGACGAAGACGGACCCGAAGGACGGCGACTACTCGGGCGACCGCGTGCGCCGCAGTGTCGAGGAGTCGATGGAGCGGCTCCGTCTCGACCGCCTGCCGCTGGTGCACCTGCACGACCCGGAGTTCCACGAGTTCGACGACATCGCCGGGCCGGGCGGCGCGGTGGACGCGCTCGTCGCGCTGCGCGAGTCCGGCGTCGTCGGCGCGATCGGCCTGGCCGGTGGCGACGTGCGGGTCATGGCGCGCTACCTCGCCCTCGAGGTCTTCGACGTGCTGCTGGTCCACAACCGCTGGACGCTCGTCGACCGGTCCGCCGGCCGGCTCGTCGCCGAGGCGCGTCGGCAGGGGATGGGCGTGCTCAACGCCGCGGTCTACGGCGGCGGCATCCTCGCCCACCAGGACGACGCGGGCAGCCCGACGACGTACGGCTACCGCCCGGCGCCCCCGGCCGTGCTCGCCGCGGTGTCCGCGATGCGCGCCGTCTGCGCCCGCTACGGCACGGACCTGCCGACCGCGGCGCTGCAGTTCTCCGTCCGGGACGAGACGTTCGCGTCGACGATCGTCGGGATGTCCCGGCCCGAGCGGATCGCGCCCACCGTGGCCGCCGCGCAGGCCTCGTTGCCGCCTGATCTCTTCGCCGAGCTGGAACAGGTGCTGCCGTCGGAGGATCACTGGCTCGACGCCCCGCTATGACTCTGGCAGGTCAGGCCATGTGTCCCACAATGACTGGCGCGGCCGCCCGCGTGAAATCGGTTCCTCGCGCGCTCAGTTGAACGCTCACTAATGGTCTGACCTGCGCGGACGCCTGCGCCGGGTGAAATCGCTCCTCCGCCCGTTTTGGTCGTTCTGACGGACTTCCACCGGCCCGTTGTCATCGTCTACTGTCTCGTCTGTCAGCGAAAGGCAAACCCGCCGTAAGGCGGGGACGCAAAGCCACGGGACCCAGCCGGGTCAGCCGGGCTACCAGAAGACAGGACAGGCAGATGGAACAGCGCGGGCAGGCCGCAGGGCCGTACAGCTCCCCCACTCCGCAAGCCGAGATCCCGAACGCGCGCCTGCAGGTGTGGGCCCGCCGGGCCGCGGAGATCGGAGCGCTGACGGTGCTCCCGACGCAGGAGAGCGCCGCCGCCTGACGGCCTAGAGCTCTCCCACCCGCTGCAGGTGGCGCATCGCCACCCAGCCCAGCGGGATCCGTAGCCAGTAGGTGAGCACGCGGAACAGCACGGCCACCGAGAAGGCGACACCAGCGTTGATCCCGGCAACGGTGCCGAGGCCGGCCGCCAGAGCGGCTTCCGTCGTGCCCACCCCGCCCGGTGTCGGCACCATCGCGCCGAGCGTCGTGCCGGCCAGGTAGACGATCGCCACCTGGACCAGGCTGGCCCGCTGGCCGAGCCCCTGCATCGCCGCGTCGAACGCCAGCACGTACCCCAGCGTCGTCACGAGGTTTCCGCCGAGGCCCAGCAGCAGGCGCCCGGGCTGCCCGACGACCTCGACGAGCCTCGGCCACGTCTGCCGCAGCGTCGGCATGACGCGCTTGCCGACCCACGCCCGCACCTGGGGGATGAGCAGCGTCGCGGCGAGGGCGACGACGACGATCCCGATGACCGCGAGCACGGGCGGCGACAGCGGCACCGGCGACTGCTGCTGCGTCCCGGACGTCAGGGTGAGGACGACGAGCAGCAGCACCGTGACCACCATCTGCGACACCTGGATCAGCGCGACGGTGGCGGTGGCGAGAGTGGTGGAGACGCCGCGCCGGGTCAGGGCGCGCAGGTTGAGCGCCGCCGGTCCGATGCCCGCCGGCGCCGCGAGCGCGACGAACGAGGCGGCGGCCTGCACGATCATCGAGCGCCAGAGGCTGAGCCGCACCGGCGAGAAGGCGACGAGGCTGAGCGCCGCGCCGACCAGCGTCACCATGCCCAGGAGGAACGCGAGCAGGGAGAACCGCGGGTCGCTGCTGCGCAGCGCGTCGCCGATCTGGTGGACGTTGATCGTCGTGAGGATGACGAAGGCGGCGACGAAGGTCACGACGATCGTCAGCACGGTCCTGGCCCCGAACCGCACCAGCCGGTAGGGCTCGATGCTCGCCTCCGGCAGGCGGGCGACGATCTGCTGGCGCAGCTCGGCCAGCACCTCCTTGTGGTCGCGCATGAGGTCGCGCGTCTGGCGCGGCAGCGTGATGGTCTGCAGCATCGGGCCGATCGCCGCGACGTCGTCGTCGGCCAGCGCGTCCGCGACGGAGCGCACGGCCCGCGCCGCCCCGACGCGCAGCGCGAGCACGGCCAGCATCTGCGTGATGTCGATGCGCCGCGCCAGGTCGGAGGAGGCGACGTCGCCGGAGTCCCAGCCCGTGAGCCACACGCCGTGGTGGCTCGCCCCGGGTCCGACGAGCACGGTGTCGCCGGTGATCGCACGGTGGGCGATGCCGGCGTGGTGCGCCGCGCGCAGCTGGCCCCAGACCTCCGCGAGCAGGTCGTCGGTCAGCTCGTCATCGGGCACGAGCGTCAGCGGGACGGCGCCGGACGGGTGCTCCTGCAGCAGCATCATCGAGTCGGCGTTCTCGCTGAGGCGCAGCAGCCGTGGCGTGTGCACACCGGCCGCCGTGGCCGCGTAGGCCAGCAGCGCCGCGCGCTCGGACGCCTGGCGCAAGGAGACGATGTTGCGCCCCTCGATGCCCCGCAGCCGCAGGCTGCGCCACGTGCGCGCCAGCACGCCGAGCACCTGGCGGTCGCCGTCGAGCACGCGCAGGTCGAGGACCTCGTCGTACGCCGTGCGCACCTGGTAGACCCGGGCGTCCGACGAGCGGACGAGCGCGGCCGAGGCCTCGTCCGGCGTGGGCAGGTTGTGCTCGCGGTGCAGCTGCTCGGCTGCGACCCGCGTGTCGGCGTCCGGCACCCGGACCAGCGACACCGGCGTGTAGCCGGCCCGGCGGATGCCCGCGACGAGCGCGTCGCCGTAGGCCCGCTCCGGGGAGACGCCGGCGAGGTAACGGACCCCGAGGCCCGCGAGCCGGCCGAGCGCGAGCGCCAGGGCCACGCCTGGCAGCGAGACCTGCGCGGTGATGAGGGTGACGCCGATCGCCGTCCACAGGGCGTTCCAGCTCCAGCGCACCGAGCTGCGGTGGGCGCGCGGGCCGGCCAGCGTCAGCAGCGCTGCCAGCATCGCGACGTAGCCCGGCAGCGTCAGCACCTCGACGTTGGCCCCGCTGTCGGTCTGGACAACGGACATCGTGGCGACGAGCTCATGGCTGCCGAAGGTGGTCAGCGCCCAGTGCCCGAAGGTGGTCAGCGCGAGGCCCGCCGCGCCGGCGGCCGACGTCTCGAGCAGCAGGCGGCCCTGCCGGCGCACCGCGAGGTCGATGAGCACGGCCAGCGGCACGAGCACCGTCACCAGGGAGACCAGCGCCGCGACGGGCACGAAGAGGATGCGGCGCAGCAGCGTGGCGAAGCCTTGCACGTCCTCCGCGATGCCGCCGGTGGTGTTGTGCGCGTACGCGGCGAGGACGATGACGAGCACCGCGCCGAGCGCGGCGAGCACGACCCCCAGCAGGTCCGACGGGTGGTGCACGCGGGCCGCGGGGATGTCGACGATCTCGACCGGCCCGTCGACGGTCCGGTCGGTCGCGGCTCCCTCCTGCGCCGTGCTCACCTGGGCGAGTCTAGGCAGCGACGCGCCGCCGGACGGGGCTTCCGGGGGCATGGCCGCCGCCTCAGGTCAGCCCCAGCGAGGCGAGCCACCCGTGCGGGATGAGGTCGTAGCCGACGAACACCACCATGTCCATGAGGAAGTGCGCGACGACGAGCGGGGCGACGCGGCGCGTGCGCCGGTAGTACTCGGCGAAGACGAGGCCCATGATCGCGTTGCCGAAGAACGGGCCCCAGCCCTGGTAGAGGTGATAGGAGCCGCGCAGCAGGGCCGAGGCGACGACGATCGCCGGCCCGCGCCAGCGCAGCTCCTTGAGCCGCTCCGAGAGGTACCCGACCGCCACGACCTCCTCGAGCAGGCCGTTCTGCGCCGCCGCGAGGACGAGCACGGGGATGGTCCACCAGTGGGCGTTGAGAGCGCTGGCCTGCACCTGGACCGTGATGCCGATGGCCCGCCCCAGGGCGTAGAAGCCCAGCCCCGGGATGCCGATCGCGGCGGCGAGGCCGGCGCCCCAGCCGAGGTCACGCCACGGCCGCTCACCGGTGAGGCCGATGCGGCGCAGCGCCGAGCGCCCCGGTTCGCTCAGCAGGTACAGCGCCAGCGCCACGGGCAGAGCGGCGAAGAGGATGCCCGTCAGCTGGTAGGTGAGGTCGAGCAGCGGCCGGGGGGACACGCTGACGTTGAGCGCCGTCGACTGCGACTTCAGCGGGGGGCCGGCGGTGAGCTTGGCGACGAGGCTGATCACCGCGTAGACGGCCGACTGGCCCAAGGACATGCCGAGCACGATCCAGATCTCGCCGACGCGGCGTCGCCGGTGGGCGGTGCTCGCGTCGGCCACGTCCACGGCGGGTGCGGGCGTGACCGGCGTCGGGGTCTCCGGCACGGCCATGGCGTCGGAGCCTACGGCGCCGGCCTGGGAGTTCGCTGACGATCGGCGATGAGGGGTGCGGCCCGTCCGGCCGCGACCTTCCGTGAACCGTGGCTCGTCGGGCGCGGTCACGTCGTCGACGGGCGGCCGGGCCGGCGCGGTGGCGTCAGGCCCTGGGGCGCGCGGCCGGACCGGGCCAGGGCCTCCCGCAGCAGGAGGTCGATCTGCGCGTTGACGCTGCGCAGCTCGTCGGACGCCCAGCGCGCCAGGGCATCGTGGACGGCAGGGTCGAGCCGCAGCAGCACCGCCTTGCGCTCACGCGCGGCGGGCCGCTGCGGCTCTTCCTGCTCCGTCACTGGTAGAGCGTCCCCGTGTTGACGACGGGAGTGGCCCGCGCCTCGCCGCAGAGCACGACGAGGAGGTTCGAGACCATGGCGGCCTTGCGCTCGTCGTCCAGCGCGACGACGGAGTCGGCCTCGAGCCGGCTCAGCGCGTCCTTGACCATGCTGACGGCGCCCTCGACGATCCGGCTGCGGGCGGCGATGATCGCGCCGGCCTGCTGCCGCTGGAGCATCGCCCCGGCGATCTCGGGCGCGTACGCGAGGTTGGAGATGCGCGCCTCGATCACCTCGACGCCGGCGATCGCCACGCGCGCGGCCACCTCGTCGGCGATCTCGCCGGAGACGACGTCGGTGGCTCCGCGCAGCGAGCTCTCGCGGGCGTCGGCGTGGTCGTACGGGTGGGACATCGCCACGTGCCGCAGCGCGGACTCGGACTGCACGCGCACGAAGTCGCCGTAGTCCTGGACCGCGAACACCGCCTTGGCGGTGTCGGCCACCTGCCACACGACGATCGCGGCGATGTTGACCGGGTTGCCCTCCTGGTCGTTGACCTTGAGCTCGTTCGTCTCGAAGTTGCGGACCCGCACCGAGACGCTGCGGCGGGTCGCGAACGGCACGGTGAGCACCAGGCCGGTGCGGCGCACGGTGCCGACGTAGCGGCCGAAGAACAGCACCACCCGAGTGCTGCCGGGGCTGACGATCGTCAGGCCCGTGAAGATCGCGACCCCGACCAGGACGAGGGCGATGCCCACGAAGGCCGGTGCGTCCGTGCCGGACGAGTCGGCCTTCGCGAAGAGCACGACGGCACCGGCGAGCGCGGCGACCGCGACGAGCGCGGCGAGGAACGCCGCGCCGCCGCCGAGCGACCAGGCGGGCCGCTCCGTGACGTCCACCCGCGCGCCGGGACGGACCCCCACCGGCCCCTGCGCGGTGGCGATGTCAGACATGTGGACTCCTTGCGAGTGCGCGCCGGGCGTTCCGGCGTCGCGATAGCAAAGTGATATCACATATACGCCTCGTCGGGAACCGGCGCACGCCGAGCGCCGCCGTCGTGCGCCGAGCGCCGCAGAAAGGAGTGCGGCGCTCGGCGGACGAGTGCGGCGTTCGGCGCTGGGCGAAGCGGCTAGGCGAACCGGCGCAGGCGCAGCGAGTTGGTCACGACGAGCACCGAGCTGAAGGCCATCGCCGCGCCGGCGATCATCGGGTTGAGCAGCCCGAACGCGGCCAGCGGGATCGCCGCCACGTTGTAGCCGAACGCCCAGAACAGGTTCTGCTTGATGATCCGCAGCGTGGTGCGGGAGAGGCGGATCGCCTGGGGCGCCGAGCGCAGGTCGCCGCGCACGAGCGTCAGGTCGGCGGCCTGCATCGCGACGTCGGTGCCGGTGCCCATCGCCAGGCCGAGGTCGGCGGTGGCCAGGGCGGCGGCGTCGTTGACGCCGTCGCCCACCATCGCGACGGTCCTGCCCTGGGCCTGGAGCCGCGCCACGGCGGCCACCTTGTCCTCGGGCAGCACCTGGGCGACGACGTCCTCATCCGCGATGCCGGCCTCCCGTGCGGCCGCCCGGGCGGCGCCCGGGTTGTCGCCGGTGAGAAGCACCGGGCGCAGGCCGAGCGCCCGCAGCTCGGCGACCGCCTGGGCGCTCGTCGGCTTGAGCGGGTCGCGCAGCACCAGCACGCCGCGTGCGGCGCCGTCCCACCCGGCCATGACGGCCGTCCCGCCGTCGGCCTCCGCCGCCTCCAGTGCACCGTCGAGCGCCGAGGTGTCGACGCCCCCGTCGCGCAGGTAGGCGGGGCTGCCGACGAGCACGTGCCGCGCCTCGCCGCCGCGCCGTACGTCGCCGGCGACGCCGCGTCCCGGCACCGTGACGAAGCCGCTCACCGCGTCCGCCGACGTGGTCGTCGGCGCCACGTGCGCCCGGGTCGTATCCGCGCTGGAGTCCGCGAGCGCGATCGTCGGCACGGCAGCCCGTGCGGACGCGGCGTTCGTGCCGTCGGCGGCATCCAGGGTCGTCGTGGTGAGCGTGCCGGCGCCGCCGGTGGCCGCGGCGATCGCCGCCGCGACGGGGTGCTCCGAGAGGCGCTCGACCGCGGCGGCCCACGCCAGGACGTCGTCGCGGGACTCGCCCGGCGCCGGCACCACGTCCACGAGGGCCATCCGGCCCTGCGTCAGCGTGCCGGTCTTGTCGAGCACGACCGTGTCGGCTGTCCGCGTGCGCTCGAGCACCTCGGGCCCGGAGATGAGGATGCCGAGCTGGGCGCCACGGCCGGTACCCACCAGGAGCGCGGTCGGCGTGGCCAGGCCCAGCGCGCAGGGGCACGCGATGATGAGCACCGCCACGGCGGCGGTGAACGACTCCTGCACGCCGTGCCCGGTCGACAGCCACACCGCCAGCGTGAGCAGCGCCAGCGTGATGACCGCGGGGACGAACACCGCGGAGATCCGGTCCGCCAGCCGCTGCACCGGGGCCTTGCCGGTCTGCGCGGCCGAGACCAGTCGTCCGATCTGCGCCAGCCGGGTCTGCTCGCCGACGCGCGAGGCGCGCACGACGAGGTGGCCCGACGTGCTGACGGTGGCGCCCGTCACCTCGTCGCCCGGGCCGACGTCCACCGGCACCGGCTCGCCGGTGAGCAGCGACGTGTCGACGGCCGCCTGGCCGGACTCCACGACGCCGTCGGTGGCGATCTTCTCGCCGGCACGCACGGCGAACAGGTCGCCGACCTGCAGGTGCGCGACCGGGACGCGGCGCTCGACGCCGTTGACCAGGAGTGCGACGTCCTTGGCGCCGAGGTCGAGCAGCGTGCGCAGGGCGTCGCCCGCCCGCCGGCGGGCGCGGTGCTCGGAGTAGCGCCCCGCGAGCAGGAAGGCCGTGACGACGGCTGCGGCCTCGAAGTACAGCTCAGGGTGGGACATCGCGCCGGTGCGAGCCGGGACGAGCGTGGCCGACATGCGCAGCCCGAGCTGTCCCGTGCCGCCCAGCAGCAGCGCCCACAGCGACCAGCCGGTCGCAGCGATGACCCCGATCGACACCAGCGTGTCCATGGTGGACGAGCCGTGCCGGGCGGCCCGGGCCGCCGCCTTGTGGAACGGCCATGCCGCCCAGGTCACCACGGGCATCGCCAGCACGGCGACCACCCACTGCCAGCCGCGGAACTGCAGCGGCGGCACCATCGACAGAAGCACCACCGGCACCGCGAGCACGGCCGCCACCCGCAGCCGGCGGCGCAGGTCGTCGCCCCGGGTGTCCGTGGGCGCCGACGTGTCGGCTGCTTCGTCGTGCTCCATGCCCGGATGCGACATGCCGGACAGCGCCATGTCGTCGGTGGCCCGGTCCGCGTCGTCGTCTCCGGCCCGCTCCTCGGTCGCGATCGACCCGTCGGACGTGACGTCGTGCGTCGCGTCGACCACGGCGGCCGCGGCCGCCCGGGCGAAGGCGGGTTGCACCAGGTGCGCGTCGTAACCCGCCGCGCGCACGGCGGCGACCAGGGCGTCGAGGTCCGCCGGCGCGGAGCCGTCGGTCGGGGGCGCGACGACCACGTGCGCCGACTCCAGCGCGAGGTTGACGGTCGCCTGGACGCCCGGCACGCGGTTGAGCTTCTTCTCCACCCGTGCCACGCAGGACGAGCAGGTCATGCCCTCGACGGCGAGATCGATCTCCAGCGCGTCGGTACTCATCGGGTCTTCTCTCGGGGTTCGTCACGTCTCGTCGCACCCGACGACCCCGGCCGGCCTCTCGGGGCCGGGGCGTGGGGCGCGACGTCGGAAGGGCTAGAGCAGCGAGCGGCCGGGCGTCAGGGCGTAGCCCGCCTCGACGACGGCGGCCTCGACGGCCGCGGGGTCCAGGGGGGCCTCGGACGTCACGGTGACGGACGACGAGCCGCCGACGACGAGGTCGATCTGCACGTCGTTCACGCCGGGAAGCGCGGTGATCTCGGACGTCACGTGGTGCACGCAGTGCGCGCAGGTCATGCCGTCGACGGAGTAGGTGGCGGTGGTCATGGTGCTCCTTCGGGGTTCAGCTCTTGACGAGTCGAGCAATGGCGTCGCTGGCCTCGCGGACCTTGGCGGCGCCCTCGGCGGGGTCACGGCGCGCGGCGTCGACGACGCAGTGGCCGAGGTGGTCCTCCATGAGGCCGATGCTCACGGCCTGCAGTGCCTTGGTCACCGCGGAGATCTGGGTGAGGACGTCGATGCAGTAGACGTCCTCGTCCACCATGCGCGCGATGCCGCGCACCTGGCCCTCGATGCGCTTGAGACGCTTGAGGTAGGCGTCCTTGTCGGCGGTGTACCCGTGCATGCCACCACTATACCCCTAGGGGGTACGGTATGGCGCGCCGCGCACGGGCAGCGTCACCCACGGCAAGAGGTCGGTGCAGGCCCGCGCAGGGCCGCACGCGACCGTACCGGTGCGGCCGCACGCAGGGCAGCGCCCAGGGCGACACGTCGGCGCGAGGGTTACGCCTGCACCCAGCGGTCGGTGAGGGCGTGCGTGCCCCGGCCCGGCGTCGCTGCCGGGCCGGGAGACCATGTCGCCGGCACCACCTGGTTGGTCGTGAGGTCCGTCAGCTCCGCGGCGTAGACCTCGGTCTCGTACAGCCCCGCCTCGATGCGGAACAGACCGAGCCGCTCGGCACGCTGCAGGTCGTCGCCCAGGTGCGAGATGCGGGCGACGACGTACCGCTGCGCGTCCTGCCACTGGTCGACGACGCGCACCGCCAACCCGTTCCAGCGCGCGGTCAGGTCGAGCTCGAACAGCTCGCTGACGGCCTCGCGCGGCACGCGCCGGAACCACCGGCCGGACGGCGCCTGCTCGAAGCCCGTCTCGGCGAGCGGCGGGTTGGCCAGCGCCAGGACGACGGTGCGGCCCTCGTCGACCACGTCCGCCTCGAGGTACGCGCCGTGCCACTTCGCGACCGGGCCGACGCAGCGGGACAGCGACGCCATCGGCGGGCGCAGGCCCTCGTGCCCGGCGAGGGTCCAGCCGGTGCCGATGTCGCCGTAGCGCGCGAGCAGGGTGCTGGTCCCGTCCCGGTGGATGCGGACCAGCTCGGCCTGCGGGGGGATCCGCGAGTGACGCAGCCACCACAGCGGCACGATGTAGCCCGGCACGTCCCGGTACTGCAGCTGCGGCGCCGACCAGAAGCGCAGCACGTCGATGTGCTCGTCCCAGCGATGGAACGGCGAGCCCGGGTAACCGAGGCCGTGGACCTCGTAGAGCTGCGCGGGCGTGGTGGCGAACGCGACGTCCGAGGCCCGGACCACGTAGCCGCCGAGCCGGTCGTACCCCTGCGTCAGGTGGGCCGCCGACAGGTCCGGCGTCACCGCCTTCTGCATGAGGATCACAGCGCCGCCTCGCGGGGAATCGGAGGAATCGGAGGTTCCGGAGGAACCGGACGCAACGGCCTCGATCCTGCCCCGGGTGAAGCGGGCGTGTCCAGGGCTCGGTGCCGCTCCGGGACCGATCACCCGTTCGGCCTAGCAGGTGGCCGCGTCAACCTCCCGCGACTCCCGCGGCGGGCCCCGCAGCGCCGCGGAGGCCCACCCCGCGCGCTGCGACGTCGATAGCTCCGTGCACCGTCGATAGCCGCAGCCATCGACCTCGCGTGCGGCTGTCGACCTCGCGGCGGGGGGCGGCCGGCCGCGAGCCGGCGGGTGGAGGACGGTCGCGATGCGGGGGCGTCGCCGCGCTGGCGGAGGCGGGCGGTCAGTCCCGCAGGTGGTCGACGAGGTCGGCGGCGAGGCCCGTGTACGTCGCCGGGGTCAGCGCCGACAGCCGCGCGGCCAGCTCCTCGGGCAGCCCGAGCGAGGCGATGAAGCCGCGCATGTCCTCGGCCGTCAGGCGGCGGCCCCGGGTGAGCTCCTTGAGCCGCTCGTAGGGGTTCTCCATCCCGGAGACGCCGGCGACCGCGGCGGCCCGCATGGCCGACTGCACCGGTTCGGCGAGCACCTCCCAGTTGTCGTCGAGCTCGCGCGCGAGGAGCGGGGCGTCGACGTGCAGGGCTGCCAGCCCCCGGCGCAGGTTGTCGATCGCGAGCAGCGAGTGCCCGAAGGCCGGGCCGATGTTCCGCTGCGTCGTGGAGTCGGTGAGGTCGCGCTGCAGCCGGCTGGTCACCAGGGTCGACGACAGGGCGTCGAACAGGGCGGAGGAGATCTCGAGGTTCGCCTCGGCGTTCTCGAACCGGATGGGGTTGACCTTGTGCGGCATGGTCGACGAGCCCGTGGCGCCCGCCACCGGCACCTGCACGAACACGCCGCGCGAGATGTACGTCCACATGTCCGTGGCGAGGTTGTGCGCCACCCGGTTGAACCGGGCGACGTCTGCGTAGAGCTCGGCCTGCCAGTCGTGCGACTCGATCTGCGTGGTCAGCGGGTTCCACACCAGGCCCAGGTGCTCGACGAAGCCGCGCGACACCTGCTGCCAGTCCGCGCCGGGCACGGCCGCCAGGTGCGCGCCGAACGTGCCGGTCGCGCCGTTGAGCTTGCCGAGCACCTCGTCGGCCGCGATGCGGCGCAGCTGGCGGCGCAGGCGGTGGGCGAGGACCGCCAGCTCCTTGCCGAGCGTGGTCGGGGTCGCCGGCTGGCCGTGGGTCAGCGCGACCATCGGCAGGGCCCGGTGCTCGTCGGCCATCGCCGCGAGCTGGTCGGCGAGCGCGGTCGCGGCCGGCAGCCACACCCCCTGCACCGCGCCGCGGACCATGAGCGCGTAGCAGAGGTTGTTGACGTCCTCGCTGGTCAGCGCGAAGTGGACGAGCTCACCCACGTTCGGCAGCGCGGTCGCGGCCGGCGCGGCCGCCAGCCGGCGCTTGACGAAGTACTCCACCGCCTTGACGTCGTGGACGGTGGTCCGCTCGATCTCCGCCAGCTCGGCGATCTCGTCGGCGCCGAACGCCTCGGGCACGGCGCGCAGGTAGGCCTCGTCGGCGGCGGTGAGGCGCGGGGCGCCGGGGACGACGTCGTGGCCGGTGAGGTAGATGACCCACTCGACCTCCACCGCGATGCGCGTGCGGTTGAGGGCCGCCTCGGACAGGTGGTCGACGAGCGGTGCGACGGTGGCGCGGTAGCGCCCGTCGAGCGGGCCGAGCGCGATGGGCGGGACGACGTCGGCGAGGCGGACCATGCCCCCAGTCTCCCAGAGGGGCGGCGGCCGGCGGCGGTGTCCGGACAGTGGACCTCCGGCCCATGCGGGCGGCGGCCGGCCCGTGCTCCCCTGGCGTCGTGGCTGAGCGGAAGGCCCGTCCGTCCCCCGCCTCGCGCCGCGCCGGGAACATCGTCTCGGTCGTCATCGACGCGGTGCTGCTGTGGGGCGCCCACCGCGTGCTCGGCTGGGGCTGGTTCCCCTGGCTCACCCAGGCCTGGGAGCAGGTGCTGCCGATCCTCACCGCCTCGCTGGTGGTGGCGATCGTCGTCAGCGTGCTCTACCTCGGCTACGACGGCGTCTGGCTGAAGGCGCCCGGCGACATCGTCATGGCCGCGTTCGGCATCGCCGTGGGGATGCGGATGTGGCGGGTGTTCCCGTTCGACTTCTCCGCCTACGCCTTCCCGTGGACCACCGTCGTGCGCGTGCTCATCGTGCTGTCGATCGTCGGCAGCACGATCGCCATCGTCGTCGAGGTGGGGCGGCTCTTCCGGGCGGCGCTCGGCGGTCCGGCCCCCAGCCCGGGCACGCGCGAAGCGCGGCACGACGAGACGGCACCGCCCGCCGTCTGACCGCCGCCCGCCGGCCGGCGCGTCCCATCCGCGAGCCGTCCCGAGGCCGTCAGGCCCATCACGCTCGGGGGCCGTGGCCGTCCCGTCTCGCTCGAGAGCCGGGCCCTGGCCGGCACGTCCCGCGTCCGAGCCGTCCCCAGCCCGCGCGGCCGCCGCGTCTGCTCGTGGCCGTCGCCGGCCCCGCCTGACGCGCCGCGCGCGCCTCCTAGCGTCCGGCCGGTGTCCTGGCCCGACCCCACCGACCCGGCCGCCGCCGGGCGCGCCCGCGTCGTCACGGCGCGCGACGACGTCGCGCTCGCGCGCGCAGGCGTGGTGACGGCCGAGCGGGTGCCGTGGACCGGCTCGGCGGCGGACCGCTATCGCTCCGCAGTGGGCGACGAGCACGGGCGCCTCGATCGCCTGCTCGCCGCCCTGGAGACGCTGCTCGCCGAGCTCGGCCTGCCGGGACCGTGGCCGGCGACGAAGGGCGAGGTCGTCGCCGGCGCCACCTGCTGGGGCGCGACCGGCCGGTCGGTGCGCCTGGGCGCCGGAACGTTCGTCTCGGTGGACCCGGAGGCGCTCGCGGACGCCGCCCGGAGGCTGGGGCTGGCCGCCGGCGCCCTCGACCGCGCCGCCGCGGACCTGGCGGTTGCGGTGTGGCCCGCCGCGGTGCAGGTCGGCGCGCTTGGCCCCCGGAGCGGGCTCGTCGTCGGGCTGCCCAGGTCGTCGGCCGGCGCGCTGATCGGCGTGCCCGGACGAGGCATCCCGGCCGGCGACCCACGTGAGGGCGACCCGTGGCCGGGCACGCTCGGGGTCGGCGGGGTGGCCGAGCGGGTCGCCACCCTGCGGGCCGGGCCGCTGGCGCCGGGGCCGGCGGCGATGCGGCTGCGTGAGCTCAGCGGCTCGGTACGGGCGGCCGCCCGCCTGCACGGTGACGGCGAGACCGCCACCCACCGACGCCTCCGCGGGCTGGCGGCCAACCAGGGGCACTTCCCCCTGGCGGGCGCGGCCGAGGTGCTGCCCGCGGCCGTGACGGCGCTCTGGCGAGCGGAGCTGCACGCGGGCCGCACGCTGCTGACCAGCGACGATCCGGTCGCCGCGCTGCGGCTCGACGCGGAGGAGGCATGGTCGGACGCGATGGCCGCCGGCGGCGCGGAGGTGGTGGTGCAGGGCCTCGGCGGCCTGCTGACCGCGGTGGTGCCCACCGTGCTGCCGGACCCGGTGACCGTGTCCTCGGGGGCGCTGGCGCTGCTGGCGCGCGGCGGCGCCGACGTGGTGCTGGTGCCGCGGGTCGACCCGCCGCGGCTGGCGCCGCCGCGCGGGCTGGCGGGGATCCTCGACGTCGTCGCGGCGACCTACGACGAGGGTCAGCCGACCGGCCTGCCCGGCACGCCCACCGCGACGGTCACGGTGGAGCGGCTCGACCACCCGGACGGCTCCCGGTCGTGGCTGGTGGCGGTGCCCGGGACGCAGTCGTGGGCGTTCGACGACGACGTCGCGACCGACATGGGCACCAACCTGCAGCTCGTCGGCGGCCTGGCCGACCCGATGACGGCGGGCGTCCTGGCGGCGATGGAGGCCGCGGGCGTCGCGCCCGACGAGCCGGTGGTGCTCGCCGGCCACAGCCAGGGCGGCATGGTGGCGCTGGCCGCAGCGGCCGCGGCGGCCGGGACCTACCGGGTCGGCGGCGTCGTGACGGCGGGCTCGCCCAGCGTGCCGGGGCGCACGCCGGCGGGGGTGCCGGTGGTGCGGATCGAGCACGACGAGGACGTCGTGCCGCAGGCCGACGGGGAGCCGACGGTCGCCGGCGGGGACGTCACGCGCGTCACACGCTCGCTGGCGGACGACCACCCGGTGCTGGTCAGCCAGGCGCACGCGGTGACGGGCTACGTCGAGACGGCACGCCTCGTCGACGCTCAGGTGGCGGCCGCACCGGGGTCGGCGCCGGGCGTGTCGGCGGTCACCGGTCTGCTGGGCGGCGAGGGCACCACCGCGACGACCTTCCAGTACCGCGTGAAGCGGGCCGGGCGGTAGCCGTCAGGCGTGGTGGCGGCGGTCCCGGCGGCCGATGATGACGGACAGGATGAACGAGAGCACCGAGATGATGAGCGCCGCCACGACGGCGATGCCGAAGCTCTCGATGTGCAGGCCCCAGTGCGTGAACCGCGTCAGCCAGCCCGTCAGCAGCAGCATGAGGGCGTTGACGACGAGCGTGAACAGCCCGAGCGTCAGGATGTAGAGGGGCAGCGACAGCAGCCGGACGATCGGCTTCACGATCGCGTTGACCAGCCCGAAGACCAGCCCGATGACGAGGAACGCCACCACGCGCTTCCACGTGGTGCTCGGGTCCGCGAGCACCACGTCGAACCGGGGTCGCAGGACGAGCGTGGTCACCCAGATGGCGACGCCGTTGATGATCACCCGCAGCACGAAGGCCATGCGCCGATCCTGGCAGAGGGCCTCGTCGTCGGCCACGGCTTGCGGATCAGGGTTCGCCCTGGTCGGACCCCGAATTCGTGGGGCACCGGACGCCCGGACCCGGCCGCCGGGCCGGTGGCATGCTGTGCGCGTGACGCGCGTCCCCACCCGCAAGGCCCTCGAGACCCTCCCGCCGTACGTCCCCGGGGCCCGGGTCCCGGTCGGGGCGGCCGCGTTCAAGCTGTCGAGCAACGAGAACCCGTTCCCGCCGCTGCCGTCCGTCATGGCGGCGATCGCCGACGCGGCCGTGGACGTCAACCGCTACCCCGACATGTACGCCACCGAGCTGGTGGAGGCCGTCGCCGCCCACCTGGCGGTGCAGCCCGACGAGGTCGTCATGGGCGGCGGCTCGGTCGCCGTCCTCGGCCACGTCCTGGCGACGGTGTGCGAGCCCGGCGCCGAGGTCGTCATGCCGTGGCGCTCGTTCGAGGCCTACCCCATCTACGTCACCGTCGCCGGCGCGACCGGCGTCCGCGTACCGATGACGGACGACGGCCGCCTCGACCTGCCCGCGATGGCAGCAGCCGTGACGAAGCGCACGCGCGTGGTGCTCGTCTGCACCCCGAACAACCCCACCGGCCCGGCGGTGCGGGCCGACGAGCTCGAGTCCTTCCTGTCCGCCCTGCCCGGTGACGTGCTCGTGGTGCTCGACGAGGCGTACGTCGAGTTCGTGGCCGACCCCGCCGCCGCCGACGGCCTGGCCACCTTCGCGAACCACCCCAACGTCGTGCTGCTGCGGACCTTCTCCAAGGCGTACGGGCTGGCGGGGCTGCGGGTCGGCTACGCGGTCGCGCGGCCGCGGCTCGCCGCGGCAATCCGCGCGGTGTCCACGCCGTTCGGCGTCTCGAACGTCGCACAGCTCGCCGCGGTCGCCTCGCTGCGGGCGCAGCGGGAGATGGCCGAGCGCGTGGCACGGCTGGTGGACGAGCGCGGCCGGATGCTCGACGGGCTGCGGTCGCAGGGGTGGGCCGTGCCCGACTCCCAGGCCAACTTCGTCTGGCTCGGCATCGGCGAGAACGCGACGAAGCTCGCGGAGCGGTGCACCCGGGCCGGGGTGCTGGTCCGGCCCTTCGCTGGCGACGGCGTCCGTGTCTCCGTCGGCGAGCGCGAGGCCACCGACCTCCTCCTCGAGGTGACGGCGGAGTCGCTGGACCTCGCTGCTCGCTGACCGGGGACGGCCCTACGCGGGCACCGCGATCGGGAACTGGATCTCCGTCAGGTACTGCGACGGGTCGGTGACCTCGCCCGGCGAGTTGAGGTACACCTCGCGCGGCGGGCCGGCGTGGACGTGGCCGTGCTCCTGCACCCAGGCCTCGACCGCGCGGTAGGCCGGCCCCTCCTCGTCGTACGGCCCGCGGTGGACCGTCGCCGCGACGAGGCCGCCGGGCAGCTCGGCACCGGTGACGCCCTCCTCGCCGGTGGTGGGGAACGGCGTGGCGACCGGGAAGCCGAGCTCGATCTCGCCGGGCATCTCGTCGTCCACCAGCTCGGTCATGACGAGGTACGGCGGACCGGCGATGGCGATGCCGGCGCGGGCGACGGCCGTGGCGATGGCCTCGTAGCCGCTGCCGACGTCCTGGCTGATGGTCTGTGCGCTGGTGCGGCGCCGCAGCACGGCCGCGTGCTGGGCCGGGACCTCCTTGACGGTGACGTCGTACGTCATGGGACTGCCCTCCTGGTCGATGAGACGGAGGAGGAAGGTGAGCATCCTCGTGCGCCGGTCGACCTCGTCCTGCAGCCGTGCGCGGTGCCGGTCGAGGAGCTTGGCGACGACCTCGCGGTCGTCGGTGGCCAGCGCCTCGCGGACCTCGTCGAGCGGCATGTCGAGCGAGCGCAGCACGCGGATCACCTCGGCCGCCGTGACCTGGGCGTACGTGTAGTAGCGGTAGCCCGACGAAGGGTCGACCCAGGCCGGAGCCAGCAGGCCGGACTCGTCGTAGTGCCGCAGCGCCTTGATCGACAGCCGGGTGACGCGCGAGAAGCGTCCGATCGGGATGAGGTTGCTCATCGGTTCCTCCACGACCACCGTCGGCTCTCCCCTGGAGGGAGAGTCAACCGGTTCCGTGAAGTTCTCGTTGTGGATCACGACCGGGACGTCAGGAAAGTGATCAGTGGGGTGTCGACAAACCGCGGCGGACCGGTTTGTCGGCGGCCCCTGTGGAGAAACCTACGGGACCGTAGCCTACGCTGGCGTAGGTTCGGCGCCCCGGTCGGCCGGAAGGAGCACCACGTGACCGACTCCCCGCTCGGCCCCCTCTCCGAGGACGGCCTGGTCCGCCTGCTCACCCCCGCAGGCGAGCGGATCGCATCTCCCGCGTACGACGAGCACGCGGCGTCGCTCACCCCGCAGACGCTGCGTGGCATGTACCGCGACATGGTGCTGGCCCGCCGGTTCGACGTCGAGGCCACCGCCCTGCAGCGGCAGGGCGAGCTGGCGCTGTTCGCGCAGGCGCTGGGCCAGGAGGCCGCGCAGATCGGCTCGGCGTATGCGCTGGCCCCGCAGGACCACGTGTTCCCCTCCTACCGCGAGCACGGTGTGGCGCTGGTGCGCGGCGTGGACCTCGTCGACGTGCTGCGGCTGTTCCGCGGCGTCGAGCACGGCGGCTGGGACCCCGTGGCGCACGGGTTCCACCTGTACACGCTGGTGGTCGGCGCGCACCCGCTGCACGCGACGGGCTACGCGATGGGCGTGCAGCGCGACGGGCTCGTCGGCACCGGCGACGCCTCCCGGGACACGGCGGTCCTCACCTACTTCGGCGACGGCTCGACGAGCCAGGGCGACGTCAACGAGGCGATGGTCTTCGCGGCGGTCAACCAGGCGCCGCTCGTCCTCTTCTGCCAGAACAACCAGTGGGCCATCAGCGAGCCGACGACGAGCCAGGCGATCGCCCCGATCGCCAACCGGGCCCCCGGCTTCGGCATCCCGTCGGTGCGGGTGGACGGCAACGACGTCGTCGCCGTGTACGCGGTCACGGCGGCCGCGCTCGAGCGGGCGCGCACGGGCGGCGGGCCGACGTTCGTCGAGGCGCTGACCTACCGGATGGGTGCGCACACCACGTCCGACGACCCCAGCCGCTACCGCACCTCCGAGCAGGAGCAGCACTGGCGGCAGCGCGACCCGATCGACCGGCTGCGGGCCTACCTCGAGCGGCTCGGCGAGCTGCCCGAGGTGTTCCGGGCCGAGCTCGCCGGCGAGGCCGAGGCCCTCGGTGAGCGGCTGCGCACCCAGGTGCGCGCGATGGGCCGCCCGGCGGCCGACCGGATGTTCGAGCACGTGTACGCGACCCCGCACGCGGTGGTCGAGACCGAGCGTGAGTGGTTCGAGGCCTACGAGGCCTCGTTCGAGGGGAGCGGGCGATGACGACGACCGAGATCCGGCCGGCGGTCCCCGCCCCCGCCGGCGGCGTGCAGCGACTGACGTTCGCCAAGGCGATCACCGCCGGCCTGCGCCGAGCCATGGCCGACGACCCGTCCGTGATGATCATGGGCGAGGACGTCGGCCGGCTCGGCGGGGTCTTCCGGGTCACCGACGGGTTGCACGCCGAGTTCGGCTCGACCCGCGTCGTGGACACGCCGCTGGCGGAGTCCGGGATCGTCGGCACGGCCATCGGGCTCGCCCTGCGCGGCTACCGGCCGGTGGTGGAGATCCAGTTCGACGGGTTCGTCTTCCCCGCGTTCGACCAGATCACCACGCAGCTGGCGAAGATGCACTACCGCTCGCGCGGCCAGCTGACGGTGCCGGTCGTCATCCGCATCCCTTACGCGGGCGGCATCGGCGCGGTCGAGCACCACAGCGAGTCCCCCGAGGTGCTGTTCGCGCACACGGCGGGACTGCGGGTCGTCTCGCCGTCGTCGCCGGCCGAGGCCTACACGATGATCCGCGCGGCCATCGCGTCGCCGGACCCGGTGCTGTTCTTCGAACCCAAGGTCCGCTACTGGGACAAGGGCGAGGTCGACCTGGGGCCGTCGGGCACGGCGCATGGCGCCGGCGCCGACCTGTCGATCCTCGACACCGCCCGCGTCGTGCGCGCCGGTACCGACCTGACGCTCGTCGCCTACGGGCCGACGGTCGCGACCGCGCTGGGGGCGGCCGAGTCCGCCGCCGCATCGGGGACGTCCATCGAGGTCGTCGACCTGCGGGCGCTGTCGCCGCTCGACCTGCCGACGGTGGCGGCGTCGGTCCGCAAGACGCGCCGCTGCGTCGTCGTGCACGAGGCGCCGGTGCTGTACGGCGCCGGTGCGGAGGTCGCGGCGCGCGTCACCGAGGAGTGCTTCTACCACCTGGAGGCGCCCGTGCTGCGGGTCGGTGGGTTCCACATGCCGTACCCGGTGGCGAAGGTCGAGCACGACTACCTGCCGAGCCTCGACCGGGTGCTCGACGCGGTCGACCGGGCGATGGGGTTCTGAGAGATGCCGGTGATGCAGCAGTTCCTCCTGCCCGACGCGGGCGAGGGCCTGACGGAGGCCGAGATCGTCGAGTGGCACGTCGCCCCCGGCGACACCGTCACCGTCAACCAGGTGCTGGTGGAGATCGAGACGGCGAAGTCGCTGGTCGAGCTGCCCTCGCCGTGGGCGGGCGTGGTGACGCAGCTGCTCGCCACCCCCGGCGACACGGTCCTGGTCGGCACGCCCATCGTGGAGATCGACACCGACCCCACGGGGTCCGCCCCGGCTCCCACGCCGGAGGCCGCCCCGGCCGCGGCGGCGGACGACGAGGCCGGCGCGGAGCCGGCGTCCGCGGGCGGTGGCGCGGTGCTCGTCGGGTACGGGACCGCCGGTGCGGCCACCTCACGACGCGCGCGCGTCGCGGTGGCGCCCGCCGGTGGCTCGACGGCCGTGATCACGGGCAGCACCGTCACGTTCGGCGACGGCAGCGTGGGGGCGGTCCCGCCGGCCGGGGTCGGTGCGGGTTCGTCGACCGACCGCTCGGGCGCGGGACGGTCAGGCAGCGTGCCCTCGTCGGGCACCGTGCCTTCGTCGGGCACCGTGGTGGAGAACGGCCCTGGGCACGCGCTCGCCAAGCCGCCGGTCCGCAAGCTCGCCCGCGACCTCGGCCTGGAGCTGGACTCCGTGGCCGCCACCGGGCCGGGCGGAATCGTCACGCGCGAGGACGTGCTCGAGTACGCGGCGCGGGCGCAGGCCAAGGAGCTCGCCACCTACGCCGAGGACGACCGGCCGTGGCTGGCCAGCGGCACCGTCTCCGCGGACGGCCGCCAGACGCGGGTGCCGGTCCGCTCGGTGCGCAAGCGCACCGCCGAGGCGATGGTGACCAGCGCCTTCACCGCGCCGCACGTCACGGTGTTCCACACCGTCGACGTCACCGAGACGATGAAGCTCGTCGAGCGGCTGCGCGCCGACCGTGAGTTCGCGGACGTGCGCGTCACGCCGCTGCTCATCACGGCGAAGGCGCTGCTGCTGGCCGTGCACCGCCACCCGGAGGTCAACGCGACCTGGGACGACGACTCCCAGGAGATCGTCTACAAGCACTACGTGAACCTCGGGATCGCGGCCGCGACGCCGCGCGGGCTCGTGGTGCCCAACGTCAAGGACGCCCACCGGCTGTCGCTGCTCGGCCTGGCCCGCGGCATCGCCGAGCTGACGGCCCACGCGCGCTCGGGCAAGGCGAGCCCGGCGGAGATGGCCGACGGGACGATCACCATCACCAACGTCGGGGTGTTCGGCATCGACACAGGGACGCCGATCCTCAACCCGGGTGAGGCGGCGATCCTCGCGTTCGGCGCCATCCGGCAGCAGCCGTGGGTGCACAAGGGCAAGGTCAAGCCGCGCTACGTCACGCAGCTGGCGCTGTCGTTCGACCACCGCCTGGTCGACGGCGAGCTCGGCTCGCGCGTGCTCGCCGACGTCGCCGCCGTGCTCCAGGACCCGGCCCGCGGGCTGGTCTGGGGCTAGTCGAGCGTCTCGGGTTCGCCGGACTCGTCGAGCACCACGCCGTTCGGCGTCGGCCGCAACCGCCGGCGCACGACGAAGGCGCCGGCCGCGGCCAGCACGGACGCGCCGGCCACACCTCCGGCGACGCCGATACCTGTCGTGGTGCCCCAACCGTGCTGCCCGTGGGTCGCCGGGGTCGCCGTCGGGCTGGGCGAGGGGCTCGCGGCCGTCGGTGCTGGGCTCGGGGCAGGTGTCGCGGTCGCCGTCGCGGTGGTGCCGGCCGCTTCTATGGACGGTGTCGTCGGAGCCGATGTCGCGACCGAGGACGCAGCGACGTCGCCCCGCGGCGCGGTCGAGCGTTGTGCAGCCGGCTGGGGGTCGTACGGCCCCGGAGCCATGTGGCCGCAGCCGGCTGGCGGACGGAGCAGGTCGTACCCGTCGATGTGCACGGTCTGCACCTGGTTCGAGGGCACGTTGTCCGGTGGGATCCATCCCACGTGAGGAGGTCCGAGCGACCCTTCGGCCCACGTCCAGCCCCGCTCGGCCGTGGCGTACCACGCGGTGGCGTCGTGCCAGTACGTGATGTGGCGCGTCATCGGGAAGTGGACGTCGTCGAGCGTCGCGCCGCAGATGGCGTTCACGGTCGGCCTGGCCGGCGTGAGGTAGCCCTTGATGTAGGGAGGGCTGGGGCAGGGGGTCGTCGTACCGGACGCCGTCCACTGGCCACCGCCCATGTCCCAGACGTCCACGGTCCAGTTCCATGACCAGGCCGCATTGGCGAAGTCGTACTGGCCCGAGAAGTTGACCATCGGCTCCGGCAGCAGCGACTGGTCGTTGGCCGGCCAGGGCGGTCCTGCCTCGGGATCGGTCGGCGTGGACGAGATGCGGACCCGACTCGCGCTGCCCGCCTCGAAGACGGTCACGTTCGCGCAGCTGACCCGCACGATCGGTGTCTCGAACGGCGGCGTCGACGCGGCCAGGTCGGGCGGTGGGGTCTCGTCGGCGACCGCGGCGCCGGCGACGCCGGCGCAGAGGAGGCCAGCGAGGAGGATGGCCCCGCAGCCCACGACGGCCCTCACCGGCCCTCCTCGCCATCCGATTCGTCGCTCGCCCGCCCAGGGCGACGCAGGCGCACGAAGAAGGCGCCCGCCGCGGCCACCACGCACGCCCCGGTCAGGCCGCCGGCAACACCGAGTCCGGTCGCGGTGGCGACCCTCGCGGCCGCCTGCACGCTCGCGGTCGCGGACGGTGAGGGCCGAGGCGACGGTGTCGTGACCGCTGTCGCGGTGGCGACCGCCCGCGGGGGCGCGGGAGGCGCGGGAGTCGTGATGGCGACGGGCGGCGCTGTCGCCGTCGGCGGATACGGCATCGTCGTGGTGTCCGAGCCCGGCGTGCTCGGGCCGTTGTGCACGGGTGTCGGGCAGGGCTTCGGGTTCGCGAGGCCGGACCAGCACGGGCTGTCCATGCGCGAGGTCTCGGGGGGCGTCACGTTGGCGCCGCAGCTGCCGGTCGGGTTGAGGATCAGCTGGCGCGGCAGCCAGACGACCGTCGCCTCGACGCTGCTGGTACCGCCCGGCAACCACCACCCCGTGATCGCGTTGAAGTTCGCGTTCACCCACTCCCACCCCGGGAGCAGGCGCGCGTACCCGTTCCACTGGTCGTGCGAGTACACGACGCCGGGGGTGGAGGGCCACGCCACGTCGTCGAGCGTCGAGCCGCACGGGGGCTTCGGGGGCTTCACCAGCTCGGCGTGGCGCGGGAGCGGGGGTGCCGGGCACGGCGTCGTGGTGCCGCGCTCGTCCCAGGCGATCGTCCCGTCGGCGCGCCAGACGACGATCCGCCAGCTCATCGCCGTGTCGACGTAGAGGTAGTTGGGCTCGTACATCACGCCGACGCTGACGTCCATCGGCCCGGCCATGTGGGTGATCGCCGGCTCACCCGTCCCCACCGGCGTCCAGCCCAGGCCCAGCCTCCCGCCGGTGGCGTAGAGGTCCTTGACGATCGCCCCGAGCACGGAGCAGGTGGCGGTGATCTCCGGGGCGGAGGGGGTGAGCACGTCGGCCGGGCCGGGCGGGGGCGGTGGGGTGGTGGGTGGCGTGCTCACCACCGGGTCGGGTGAGGTCACCGCCTGGGTCTGTCCCGGGTCAGGCGGCGCCGTGGGGTCTGCCGCGGCCGCGGGGACCGCGGTCAGGCCGAGCGCGGCGGAGCACAGCAGCGCGGCGACAGCGCCGGCGACGGCGCCGGCGACGAGCGTCTTCACTCGGAACCCCCTGTGAGCGGCCTGAGCCGGACCGCTGGGGGTATCGAAGCACTACGCGCGCGCGGCCGTGGCCCGTTCGCGCTCGACGACGAGGGCGACCGCGCCGAGCACGATGGCGATGGCCTCCGTGACGGCGCACGTCCACTCCGCGGTGCCCTGCCAGCGGGAGTGCACGCCGAACAGCCCGAGGGGGCTCGTCGCGACGATGAACGCGCCGAGCGTCGCGGCGCCGAAGCCGAACGCCAGGAACAGCGGGACCCAGTGCCGCCAGACCAGCAGCAGCACGCCGATCACCACACCGGCGACGGCGTTGACGAGGAACGCCGGGCCGACGATGTCGACGTACCGCATGCCCGTGCGCCACCGCGCGTAGTGCACGACACCGGACACGACGACGCACACCGCGAGGATGACGCGCAGCCCCCACGCCGTCCGGGTGCGCGTCACGGCTCAGCCCGCCCCACCGAGCACCTCGCCGCCGACGACGTGCACCGCCACCGGCGGGAGCGGCGCCGGTGCCGGCCCGCTGACGTTCGAGCCGTCGAGCGCGTAGATCGAGCCGTGGCACGGGCACAGCAGCTGGCCGCCGCGGGGGAGCACCGTGCAGCCCTGGTGGGTGCAGATCGCCGAGAGCCCGACGATCGTGCCGGCCTTCGCCTGCGTCAGCAGGATCGGCTGGCCGTCGAGCGTCGCGGCGACCGCGCCGCCGACCGGGATGTTCGCCACCGCCGCCAGCGGCCCGGTGCTCTGGCCGCCGGGTCCCCGGCCGCCGCCCGACGAGCCCACGCCGCAGGCCGCCAGCACCCCCGCCCCCGCCAGCAGGCCGGCGCCGGCCAGCACCTCGCGTCTCGTCGGGCCTGTCCCCATGCGGCCACCTCCACGCTCGCCTGGACCGGACGCTAACCCGGCCGTGTGACGGCGGCGAGGCGAGCGACCTGTGCGTTCGCTGGGAGTGGCGCCGCCGAGCCGCGCACTACGGTGAGGACATGGCGACCCCGGGAGGACATGTGCGGCGCGTGCTGGTGGCGCTCGCCGCGGCCGCTGTCGTCGTGCTGGGCGCGAGCCCGGCGGCGGCGCACGACGAGATCGTCGGCACGGCGCCGGCGGACGGCGCCACCGTCGACGTCGCCCCCGACCGGGTGGTGCTGACGTTCGCCGAGCCGGCCATCGCCCTGGGCACGCAGATCGTCGTCACCGGCCCGGACGGCGCGGTGGTCTCGCAGGGCGACGTCACGCTGGAGGCCACGACGGTGCAGCAGGCGCTCGCTGCGTCGCGGCCGGCCGGGACGTACCACGTCGACTGGCGGGTGACGTCGGTCGACGGGCACCCGGTGACGGGCACGTTCACGTTCACGGCGACGAACCCGACGACCTCGGCCCCGCCGCAGTCGGTGACCACGCAGCCGGCGACCGCCGCGCCGACGACCGCTGCGCCGGCGCCGTCACCATCGGCCACGGTGCCGGCCGGAAGCCCGGTCGGCGCGGACACGGTCGCGGCATCGGGAACCAACACGCGCGTCGGGATCGGCATCCTCGTGCTCGTCGTCCTCGCACTCGTCGCCGTGCGCCTCGGCCGTGCGCGGAGCCTGCGCCGCCTGGCGGCGAAGGACGGTGTCGACCACTCGGGTACGGCCGGCGGGGCGTAGGTCGCGGGCATGACGGCGACCGCCACCCCGACGCCGCCGACGGCGACGCCTCCCGACCGCGCCGTGCCCGCCCGGGCCCGTGACCTGCTCGCCGCGTCGCCGGCGCTCCTCGTCGCGTTCGCCGTCGCGGCCGCGCTCGTGGGGGTGGCCTTCAGCGGCGCCGCCGCCGCCGTCCTCCTGGGCGACCCCGGTGGCGTCGTGCGCTGGGGCCTGCCGGTCGTCTCGTCCCTGACCCGGCTCGCCGCCGCGATGACCACCGGCGGGCTCGTCCTGGTCGTCGCGGTGCTGCCGCGCCCGAGCGGCGGCGCGTCGTGGCCCGCGGGGATGCGGCTGGTCGCGTTCGCGGCCGCCACGTGGACCGTGCTGGCCGTCGCCGAGCTCGTGTTCACCTACGGCTCCGTCGCGGGGCGCCCGCTCAGCTCGTCGCAGTTCGGCTCCGAGCTGTCGCTGTTCGCCACCCAGGTGGGCGTCGGCCGGGCGCTCCTCGGGATCGTCGTCGCCGTCGCGGTGCTGGCCGCCGTCGCCCTCGTCGTCCGCACCCCGACGGGCGCCGCGTGGACCAGCCTCCTGGCCGTCGCCGCGCTGTGGCTCGAGGCCGGTACCGGTCACGCCGCCGGCGCCGCCAACCACGAGCTGGCCACCGGCTCGCTCATGGTGCACCTGGTGGGTGCCGCGGTCTGGGTCGGGGGGCTCGGTGGGCTGGCGGTGCTGAACGGCCGGCTGGGGGACGGGCTCGGGCCGGCCGTCCGCCGCTACTCGGTGATCGCCGGGTGGTGCCTCGTCGGCGTCGGGCTCTCCGGCGTCGTCAACGGGATCGTCCGCCTGGGCGGCTGGAGCGGCCTCGGCACGCGGTACGGCGTGCTCATCCTGACGAAGGCGGCCCTCCTGGGCACCCTCGGCCTCCTCGGCCTGGCCCACCGGCGCGTGACGATCCCGCGCATCGGGAGCGGCGGTGGATGGCCGTTCTGGCGGCTGGTGCTCGTCGAGCTCGTCGTCATGGGCGCGGTGTCGGGCGTCGCGGTCGCGCTCGCGGGCTCGGCGCCGCCGCTGGCCGCGGTGGCGCCGGCCGACCCCACCCCGGCCTACCTCCTCACGGGCCACCAGCTGCCGCCCGCGCTGGTCGGCGCCACCTGGTTCACGCAGTGGCGCGTCGAGCCGATCACGCTGACGGCGACGCTGGCGGGGCTCGTCGTCTACCTGCGGTGGGCGCACCGGCTGCGCGCTCGCGGCGATGCCTGGCCGTGGGCGCGCACGGCCTCCTGGGTCGTCGGGCTGGTCGTCTTCGGGTGGACGACGAACGGCGGCCCCAACGTCTACGGCCACGTCCTGTTCAGCGCGCACATGGTGCAGCACATGGTGCTGGTCATGGTGGTGCCGGTGCTCATCGTGCTCGCCGCGCCGGTGACGCTTGCCCTGCGGGCGCTGCCCGCCCGTGCCGCGACCGCGCCGGGCGACGACTCGCGCGGCCCGCGTGAGTGGCTGCTGGCGCTGGTGCACAGCCGGGTGGCGGGCGTCATGTCGAACCCGGTGGTCGCCGCCGTCAACTTCGCCGGCTCGATGATCGTCTTCTACTACTCGGACGTGTTCGGCTGGGCGCTGCGCACCCCCGAGGGGCACCTGTTCATGGTGGTGCACTTCAGCCTGGCGGGGTACCTGTTCGCGAACGCGCTCATCGGCATCGACCCCGGACCGAGGCGGCCGCCCTACGCCCAGCGGCTGCTGCTGCTGTTCGCGACGATGGCGTTCCACGCCTTCTTCGGCGTGACGCTCATGAGCGGCAACGAGCTGCTCGTCGCGGAGTGGTTCGGGCTCATGGGGCGCACGTGGGGTCCGAGCGCCCTGGCCGACCAGCGCCTCGGCGGGTCGATAGCGTGGGGCATCGGCGAGCTGCCGACGCTGGCGCTGGCGGTCGGCGTCGCCATGGCCTGGGCACGGGATGACGAGCGGGTGGCACGCCGCCGCGACCGCCGCGTGGAGCGTGAGGGCGACGTCGAGCTCGACGAGTACAACGCGATGCTCACGCGGCTCGCCGACCACGACACGAAGCCCGACGCCTAGCACCGGCCCTGGGCGCGGCCGCCGGTGCGCGGCTCAGGCCGTCGGCTCCGAGGCGTGCATCCAGGGGGTGTAGGTCACGCCGACCAGCAGACCCTCGGGGCTGAGCAGGCGTGCCGTCGTCTGGCCCCAGGGCTCGTCGTGCGCCGCGGTGAGCACCCGCTGCCCTTGAGCTTCCAGCTCGCTCACCGCATCGGCGACGGCCTCCCGGGAGGCGACGTCGAGCTCGACCCACGCCTGCGGCTCGGGCAGGTCCGCCGGCCAGCCGTCCGCGCCGAAGACCGCCTGTGCCGCGTGCGCGAGCGGCCAGAGGGCGAACGCCTTGGCACCGGGCAGCCGGTCCTCGTCGGCGCCCCAGTAGCCCGGCGCGATCTCCGCGAGCGGCAGCCCGAGCATCCCGCCCCAGAAGTCCCGCGCGCCGTCCCCGCGGGTGATGGGACCGAACCCTGCGATGAACGAGATCTCCATGCCCGGCGACGCTAGACCCGGCCGCCCACACCCGCGCCCCGCAGGATCGAGGCCATCTCCTTGCCGCGCGCCAGCTCGTCGACGAGCTTGTCCATCCAGCGGATCCGCTGCATGAGGGGGTCGGCGATCTCCTCCACCCGATAGCCGCAGATCATCCCGGTGATGAGGGAGGCGTCGGGGTTGAGGCCGGGCGCCCGGGCGAAGAACGTCTCCAGGTCCACCCCGTCGTCGATGGCGCGCTGGAGGCCGGCCTCGTCGTACCCCGTCAGCCAGGTGATCACCTGGTCCACCTCGGCCCTGGTCCGGCCCTTCCGCTCGGCCTTCTGCACGTACAGCGGGTGGATGCTGGCGAAGGTCATGGCGAAGATGCGGGGGCGCGCGTCCATGCGGTCACGGTAGGCCGAGGCGGTCGTGATAGACAGGCCGGGTGACGGCCTTCGACGACCTCGACTCCTACCTCGCCATCCCCCGCCTCTCGGGTCTGGCGCTGTCCCCGGACGGCTCGCGCCTGGTGACCTCGGTGCAGACGCTCGACCCCAAGTCCACCAAGTACGTGACCGCGCTGTGGGAGATCGACCCGACGGGGGCCGCACCCGCGCGGCGGCTGACGCGCAGCGCGAAGGGCGAGGGCGGCGCGGCCTTCACCCCCGCCGGCGACCTGCTCTTCACGTCCGGCCGCCCCGACCCGGACGCCAAGGACGCGGACGACGAGGTCACGGACCTGTGGCTGCTGCCGGCCCGTGGCGGGGAGGCGCGCGTCGTCGCGCACCGCAAGGCCGGGCTCGGCGACCTCGGCGTCGCGAAGGGCGCACCCGCGCTCGTCGTCGGCTCCGGGGTGCTGCCCCACGCGGCGGACGACGAGCAGGACGAGCAGCTGCGCAAGGACCGCAAGGACAAGAAGGTCGCCGCGATCCTGCACACCGGCTACCCCGTGCGGTACTGGGACCACGACCTCGGCCCCGACGAGCCGCACTGGTTCGTCGGCACGCTGTCCACCGAGCCGGAGGCCGCCGGGACGGTCGGGCCACGGGTGGCGCTCACCGACGTCACGCCCGGTGCCGGGCGGGCGCTCGACGAGCAGAACGCCGCCCTCAGCCCGGACGGCACGACGCTGGTCACCGGCTGGACCGGGTTCCGGGCCGCCGCCGACCAGCGCAGCTCGCTCGTCGCGATCGACGTCGCCACCCACGAGCGCCGCACGCTGGTGGCCGACGAGGCGTACGACGTCTTCGGTCCGTCGATCTCGCCGGACGGCCGGTGGGTCGTCTTCCACCGGGAGTTCGTCTCGACGCCGCAGCGCGCGCCGCGCATCGACCTGGCCCTGGTGCCGCTCGAGGGTGGGCCGGTGCGGCCGTTGACGGCGGACTGGGACCGCTGGCCGGACGCGGTCGAGTGGCTGCCGGACTCGTCGGGCCTGCTGGTCGTCGCGGACGACGACGGCCGCGCGCCGGTGTTCCGGGCCACCCTCGACGGCTCGGTGACCCGCGTGACCGGCGACGACGCGGCGTTCCACAACGTGCAGGTGTCGCCGGACGGCGCCACGGCGTACGCGCTGCGCTCGTCGTACCTGGCGCCGGCGCACCCGGTGCGGATCGACCTCGCGACCGGTGCGACCGAGCCGCTGCCCGCCCCCGCGCCCCTGCCGGAGCTGCCCGGCCGGCTCGAGGAGATCGAGACCGTCGGCGTGGACGGCACCCGCGTGCGCGCCTGGCTCGCCCTCCCGCACGGCGCGTCGGCCGACCACCAGGCGCCGCTGCTGCTGTGGATCCACGGCGGCCCGCTCGGCTCGTGGAACGACTGGTCGTGGCGCTGGTGCCCGTGGCTGCTCGTCGCTCGCGGGTACGCGGTGCTGCTGCCGGACCCGGCGCTGTCGCTCGGGTACGGGCAGGATTTCGTGCAGCGCGGCTGGGGGCAGTGGGGCGGCAACCCGTTCACCGACCTCATGGCGGCGACGGATGCCGCCCTGACCAGGGACGACGTGGACCCGTCCCGGACCGCCGCGATGGGTGGGTCGTTCGGCGGGTACATGGCGAACTGGGTCGCCGGCCACACCGACCGGTTCCGCGCCATCGTCACGCACGCGTCGTTGTGGGCGCTCGACCAGTTCGGGCCGACGACGGACGCGGCGTTCTACTGGCGGCGCGAGATGACGCCGGAGATGGCGCTGGAGAACTCGCCGCACCGTCACGTCGGCGAGATCACGACGCCGATGCTCGTCGTCCACGGGGACCACGACTACCGCGTGCCGATCGGCGAGGGCCTGCGGCTCTGGTACGAGCTGCTGGCGCACTCGCGGCTCGCGGCGGACGACGAGGGCCGCACCCCCCACCGGTTCCTCTACTTCCCCGACGAGAACCACTGGGTGCTGTCACCGCAGCACGCGGCGATCTGGTACGGCACGGTGTTCGCGTTCCTGGCGGAGAACGTGCTGGGGGAGGCGGCGGAGTATCCCCGGCTGCTCGGCTGATCTCACCCGACCCACCGCTGCAGACCGCACCGCGCCGTGCCGTCATCGGGGATGATGTCCGGGATGTCCGCCCGAGACACGGAGGGACGCGTGGTGGACCCGCTCGTCGCGCCCGTCGCCGGGGTCGTGGAGCTTGCCGCGGCCGGCCACCGGCTGGAGATGGCGCGCGAGGTCGACGACGTCGCGGTGATCGCCGCCGAGTCCGCGCTGGAGATCCTCGGGGCCTCGAGCGCCGCGCTGTGCCGGATCGCCCAGGACACCTGCCGCACGATCGCGGCCGCGCCGCCTTCGCGCGACGTGCGCGAGGTGCTGTTCACGCAGGGCTCGCTGCGCGCCGAGCAGCGGCCGGCGCTCCGCGCGCTCATCAGCGACCGCGCCTCCTGGCGGGCCGACGTGACCGACCCGCTGTCCGACGCGGTGGAGGTGGGCACGCTCCGCGACGTGGGCGGGACCTCGGCGCTCGGCGTCCCCGTGGTGGTCAACGGCGCCGTCTGGGGGCAGGTCACCGCGACGCGGCGCGCCGAGGGGCGCCCGTTCGGCGAGCGGGACGTCGCGGCGGCGGAGGTGCTCGCCGGACTGGTCGCGGGCGCCATCGCGCGCGTGGACCTCGAGGGGCAGGTGCGCCACCTCGTCGCCGACGACCCGCTGACCGGCCTCGGCAACCGCCGCATCGCCGACTCCGCCGCGGACCACGCGCTGGCCAGCGGCCAGGAGACGTGCATCGTCATGTGCGACGTCGACGGCCTCAAGCGCGTGAACGACGAGCTGGGCCACGACGTCGGCGACGACCTGCTGCGCTCGGTGGGCGACGTGCTGCGCCGCATCACCGAGGAGCTGCCAGGCTCGACCGCCGGCCGCATCGGCGGGGACGAGTTCTGCGTCGTGACGATGGGGCACCACCGCGCGGACGTGCAGGAGGTCGTCAGCCGGATCGTCGCGGAGTTCCCGCTGCCGCACGGGGCGGCGATCTCCTACGGGCTGGCGTCGACCGCCGTCACGGGCGCCGTGCCGGCGCGGACGCTGTTCCGGCGGGCGGACGCCGCGCAGTACCGGGCGAAGCGGGCGCGGGCGAGGCTGCGCCAGCTGTCCCTGCCGCCGCAGGCCGATCCGGCGGTGACGGCCGAGCGGATGCTCGTCTACGGGACGGCTGCGCTGGGCCGCGCGTCGGCGGGTGTCGTGGCGCGCCTGTGCGCGGTGGCAGCAGGCGCCGCCGACGTGCTCGGCGGCGGGGAGTGGTCCGTGCTCGGGCGGCTGGACGGGGGCGAGCCCGCGGTCGTCGCGCGCGGCGGCAGCCCTGCCGACCTGGGCAGCGACGCGGTGCTCGTCGAGGGCGCGTACGGGACCTGGTCGGTGGGCGTCGGCGCGTCGTCGACCGCGGCCACCGGCGACGCGGTCACCACGGCGCTGCAGGCGCTGGTGGCGGTGGCCGTCCTCGGCGCCGCCTGAGCCCCCACCCCCATGTCGGCCTGACCACCCACGTGCGTGACCGCCTGACCGCCCCACGTGCGTGACCGCCCGACCGCCCCACGTGCGTGACCGCCTGACCACCCTCACCTTCATTTTCCTGAAGTACCGGTCGCGAATCGCGCCCACTTCTTCAGGAAAATGAAGATCCCGGGGGGGTCAGGAGCCCAGCAGCGGGAGCGTCAGCGTCGACGGGGCCCCGGAGACGAGCCGGATGGGCACGCCCCAGTCCTGCTGCGCGAGGTGGCAGGCCGGGTACTCGACGGCGGGGTCCGCGTCGCAGCTGGCGGCCCGTGCCGAGACGTGCAGCACCCCCTCCGCGACGTCGGGGTTGAGGCGCACCGTCCTGGTCAGCGGGGTGTCGTCGCCGGCGCCGGCGAGCAGCAGCTCCGGCGGGGACGACGAGATCGACAGCTGTGTCGAGGGGCCGTAGCGGTCGTCGACCTTGTGGCCCGGAGCCGGCGTGAAGGGCACGACGAGCTCGAGGTCCCCCGGTGCCAGCTCCGTGACCGGCCGCTGGGTCCGGTGCGCGCCGTGGTCCACCGCGATGGCGCCCGACGAGGCCAGCCGGGTGATCCGGTGCGCCGCCGACTCGACGACGAGCACCCCGTCCGCCGTCACGACGAGGCCCGACGGCTCCGCGAGCCCCTCCGCCACCGTGGAGACGGTGCCGCCGGCCGTCGTCGCAGCGCCAACGTCGGTCGTCGGGCGGCCGTCGGCACCGGGTTGGGTGGACTTGCAGTCGTCGGACGCCTGGAGTTCCACCCGGTCTCCGGTGCCCAGGGCCGCGTCGGCCGCCACCGTGGTGGTTTCGCCGCCTCGAGCGGCCTGGGCGGACTTCCAGTCGCCGGGTGCCTGGAAGTCCACCCGCGCCGCGATGGGCAGGGTCGCCTCGGGCGAGCCGACCCGCTCAGACCGGGGAACATCTGGACCGCTGGGTGAGCCGGATGTTCCCCGTTCCGGGGTCCAGCGGCGGACGGCGCCGTTGTAGGTGTCGGCGACGAGCACGGAGCCGTCGTGGTCGATGGCCACGCCGAGCGGGTGCTGCAGCCGGGCCTCGTCGGCCGCGCCGTCGCGGTGGCCGAAGTCGAACAGCCCCGCGCCGATCACCGTGTCGACCTGCGCCGCTCCCAGCGACCCCGTGACCAGGCGCAACGCGGAGGTCTCTGAGTCCGCGACCCACAAGCGGGCCTCGTCGTCCACCGCCAGGCCGGACGGCTGCGCGAACCACGCCTCGCCGGCCGGCCCGTCGACGAGGCCCTCGTTCATGGTCCCGGCGACGCGCTGGATCGACCCCTCCTTGGGGTCGAACGCCCAGAGCGTGTGGTTTCCCGCCATCGCGACGACGAACGCCGCCCACGGCTCGAACCACACGACGTCCCACGGCGACGACAACCGCGCCCGCCGCGGTGCGGGCAGCACGGCCGCGGGGACGTGCGGCGTCGAGGAGACGCGGAGCGCGGAGGAGAACGCGGCCTTGGATGCCAGCGCGTCAGGGTCGAGGTCGACGACGGGCGAAGGCCCCGGCTCGACGCCGGCCTCGTCGGGCCGATCGCCGGCCACATCGCCATCGTCGAGCCCGTTGCCGGCCCGGTGGTCGTCCTCGAGCCGGATCACGTTGTCGGGACCGCCGACGACGTACTGCTCGCCCGTGCCGGCCAGCGTGACCACCGCGCCGTCCGCGAGCCGGACGCCGCGCAGCAGGTGGTTGGCCGTGTCCGCGACCACGACGTCGTAGTCCACCCAGGGCGACAGCTCCGACGGGACGAGGCAGAGGCCGTTCGGCTCGGCGAACCGGGCCTCGTCGGGCCCCCCGTCGACCCAGCCGCGCTCGCCGGAGCCGATGCGCCGGACGAGCGTCTGCCCGTCCGGCTCGAGCTCGGCGAGCGAGTGGTGCCCGGCGTCGGCGACGAGGAGGCGGCCGTTCGGCAGTGCCACCGCCTTCGCGGGGAAGCGGAGCGTCCTGGGCGTCGGCTCCGGCGCCACGTAGGGTCCGTCGCCCCGGCGCAGCGTGCCCTTCGCATCGTGCTCGTCGACCTGCACCTCGACGAGCGCGGCCAGCGCCGGGCCGTGACCCTCCCCGGCCAGGTGCGCGACGACGTAGCCCTCCGGGTCGATGACGACGAGCGTCGGCCAGGCCCGCGCCGCATACGCCTGCCAGGTGAGGAGCGTGGGGTCGTCGAGCACGGGGTGGTGCACCTCGTAGCGCTCCACGGCCGCCGCGAGCGCGTCGGGGTCCGCCTCGTGGACGAACTTCGGCGAGTGCACGCCCACGACGACGAGCACGTCCGCGAACCGCGCCTCGAGCTCCCGTAGCTCGTCGAGCACGTGCAGGCAGTTGATGCAGCAGAACGTCCAGAAGTCGAGCACGACGACCTTGCCCCGCAGGTCGGCGAGGCTCACCGACGCCCCGCCGGTGTTCAGCCACCCGCGCCCGACGAGCTCGGACGCGCGGACGCGAGGCAGCGGAGTCGAGGTGGTGGCCATGGACGACAGGTTATGGCGCCTCGCACGAGGTCCATGACGGCCCCGGCTCGTCGGAGCATCCTCCGCCCGGTGACGGGACCGAGGCGGGCCGAGGCCGACCTGGCGCGCGGGGACGCGCGCAAGGCGCGGCGGCCTCACGAGCGACCTCGGTCTCGTCCTACCGAGCGGACTGTGGGGGTCTCCGCACGTCCCGATCAGGTCGAGGAGTTCTGGCCGAGCAGGACGACGCACTCGGCGCTGCCGTCGGTGCGCCCGCCGCAGGTCATGCCGTACTCCGCGTAGTCGGAGCCGGGCGGCGCGGATGTGTAGAGCTCGTCGCAGGACGCGCCGTCGCCGGCGGCGCAAGCGTCCCACAGCCGGTCGAGGTGCGTGTTGTCCCCGTAGGAGACCGCGCCGATCGACGTGCACTCGTACCCGCCCTGCGTGCGGCCGCCGCACGTGTCGCCGAAGGCGTGCTCCGCGGACCCGTCGCGGGTGGTGTTGTAGAGGGTGTCGCACGCGGACATGTTCCCGTTGGCGCACTCGTCGTGCAGCGCCTGGTGCCGCTGGTTGAGGAACACCGGGATGGCGATGGCGAGGAGGATCCCGCCGACGATCCACGCCGCGCCGAGCCAGATCCCCGCGAGCGCCATGCCTCGGCCGCGAGCACCGGACTTCTTGATCCGGCTGAGGGCGATGGGCCCGAAGACGAGCGACAGCCAGCCGCCGAGGATGCCGAAGACGAGCGCCGCGATGGCGAAGCCGTCCGTGCTGGGGTTGTACGGCGCGTATGTGGCGTAGGGCGAGCTGCCGTAGGGCTGACCGGGCGGCGGGTAGCCCGGTCCCGTGATGATCGGACCGGGGTAGGCCGACGGCGCGCCGCCGAATCCTGGGGCTACCGGCGGATATCCCGTCGGGCTCGTCGTGCCGTAGGGCGCTTGGCCAAAGGGCGCGGGACCGCCGTAGGCAGCCGACGGCACCGGAGCGCCGTACGGCGAGGCGGCCGCAGGCGGCGGGTACGACGACGCCGGGTACCCGGCCGGCTGGCCCGGGTAGCCCTGCCGCGGAGCTCCTGGGTAGGCCGGCTGCGGTAGGCCCGCGTGGCCGGGGTCCGCGGAGCCTCCGTCGCCGGGGGGCGCGGCGTACGACGAACCCGGGTCGGCGTGCGACGCGCCCGCGCCGGGTGCCGGCGGCTGGTTCCAGGGCGGCCCCGCGGGAGTGACCGGCTCCGGCACCTCGCCGGGGGTCCAGGCGGGCTGCTCGTCCATGCGCGTCTCCTCGCTGGTGCACGCTCGTGCCCGGCTCATCCAACCGCAGCGCGGCACCGCCCGGACCTGAACCGCCGGGAATCACCCGGGCGCTCGCGGGCGTCGCTCGGCCGTCGGTCAGGCTCGGCGTAGCACCCAGATGCGGGGGTGGTGACCCTTGGCGAAGACGCGCACCGGTGGGCCGAGGGGGGTCCAGAGGGCGGCGGCGTCGGCGACCGCGCGTTCCATGATCCGTACCTCGTGGGTCAGCACGGCGAGCCGCCCGCCGGGGGCCGTGACGGCGTGCGCCGCGGCGAGCAGGCCGGCATGGACGGCGGCGCCCGTCGCGTGCGAACCGTGCAACGCGCCCCAGGGCGGGTCGGCCAGAACCAGGTCGAACGGCTCGTCGTCCAACGCGGCGGTCAGGGCGGACGACGAGGTGGCGTCGGCCTGGACCAGGCGAACCATCGCCGGCCCGGCCGCGGAGGCGCCGTGCGATGCGACGGTCGGGGGGCCGGTGCGGGAAGGGGTCGCCTGCCGGTCGGCACCGGCCGGGCCGGCGCCGCGCGTCGCCACTCCGGCGCGGTCGCCGTGGGCCGGCCCGGCGCCCAGCGGCGAGACTCGGCCGCCCTCATTCCCGGCCGGGCCGGCGGCCGGGTCGGCGAGCACCGGCAGCGCCGCGACCCGCAGGTCCGCCGCACGCAGGTTGACGGCCGCCGACTCGAGCGCCGCGGGGTCGTCGTCCACCCCGACCGCGGCCGCCGCCGGGCCCGCGAGCAGGCGCTCGACGAGGAGCGTGCCCGAGCCGCACATGAGGTTGAGCACGCGCTCGTGCGGGCCGATCCCCGCCAGCCGGCTCATCGCCGCGGCGATCGTCGCGTTGGCGGCGCCGGGGAAGTCGACCTCGCGCCACCGCCGGGCCGACAGCGGCCGCGCGCCGAGCCGCACGAGCACGTCCCAGCCGGGGTCGGCGTCGGGCCGGGAGGTGTGCCCGCGAGCGACGCGCACGACGAGCTCGCCGTGCTCCGGGTCGTAGGCCAGGCCGGTCGCCTCGTGGAGCAGCTGCGCCAGCCGCGCGAACACGGCGGAGTCCGAGCCGGCGGCCTCGAAGCGGAAGGACGCCGAGCCGCCGACCCGCAGCGACGCGTACATCGCGTCGACGATGCGTGCCAGGTGGTCGCCGCTGGTCAGGGAGCGCGGCCGGGGCACGTCGAAGTGGCGCACGACGAAGGCGGCGACGGCCGTCCGCAGCCCGAGGACCTCCGCGAGCGGGCCGTCGACGTCCACGCGGAGGGCGTCGTCCCGGCCGGGGGCCGGGCGAGGCGGCCGCTCGAAGGAGAGGCGCTCGACGATCTCGTCGGCGACGACGTCGCCGAGGCCGGGCAGGAACGTGACCTCGACGGTGGTGCCGCGCGACACGCCGGCCGTGCCGGTGCGCCCGGCAGGCCGCCCGGCGGCCTGGCTCGGTCGGCGCTCGGCACCGCCCCTGCCCGCCGCCCCGCCCTGGCCGGCACCGGGGCCCGTGGCACCGCCGGCTCGTCGGCCGCTGGCGTCTCGCTCGCGGGGCCGGTCGGCTCGCCCGTCCGCTCGTCGGCCGCCCTTCTCCTGCTCGCTCGGGGCGCCGGCTCGTCGTCGGCCGCCCGCGCCTCCATCGCCCGGCTCGTCGGCTCCCCGCCGATTCGTCGGTGCGGACCGACGAGGTGGCGTCGAACCGTCGAGGCGGCCGTCCCGCGGCGGCCGTGCCGGCCGGCCAGGGCGCCCGGACGCGTCGTCGTGCCCGGGGCGGTGGGGACGAGCCACGGGCTCAGGCCGACTCGGCGGCGACGGCGCCGACCGCGCGGAGCACGAACTGCTCGGTCTGCCGGACGATGCGCTCGCGGGCCGCGGAGTCGCCGGCCGGGCCGTGCGCGGACAGGCACGCGTTGACCAGCGGGACGGTCGTGTCGAGGTCCTGGTCGGGGAACAGCCCGGCCTCGATGCCGCGGCTGAGCACGCTGCGCAGCACGGACTCGAAGGCGACGACGTGCTCGCGCAACCGGGCCGCGGTCTGGCGGGACACCATGGTCCGCAGGTCGGCGCCGGGGAACTGCTGGTCGTGCCCGAGCCGCACCTGCGCCCGCACGTAGTGCCGCAGCTTCTCGACCGGGTCGTCGATCTCGTCGAGGCGCCGCTGCAGCAGCGCCGCGTAGCGGTCGGTCTCGTCGGCGATGAACGCGACGAGGAGCGCCTCCTTGTCCTCGAAGTGGTTGTACACGGCGGTGCGCCCGACCCCGGCGGTGGTGGCGATGTCCGCGAGGGTGATCGTGTCGAACCCGTGGTCCGCCATGAGTGCCGAGAGGGCGTCGAAGAGCCGGCGGCGCGTCTGCTCGCGATGCTCGCGCAGCGATCCGCCGATGATCTTTGGCATGCTGACATGCTTCCACACCGTGTCAGGTAACCGTGACCGGGACCCACGGACCGGATTCGGCGCTCGTGTGTACGGTGGAGCACGTGCCCGCCCCGGTCCTGCCGACTGACCTGGACGATTGCCACGTCCTGGCGCTGCCGTCCGGCACCGACGTGCGGGTGCTCGCCGTGGCATGGTTCGTCGGCGCCACCTGGGACTCCTTCCCCCTGGCGGCCGAGCCCGTCACCTTCGCGGCCCCTCCGGAGCGTCGGTTCCGCTCCGCGCAGGAGGCGCGCCCGCGGCCCGGTCGCCTGCGGCTCACGTCGCACGCGGGCCTCGTCGGGCCGTGGCCGTGGTCCACGCGGCAGGCACGGGGCCAGGGCCTTCCCGACCGTGCCCTCGACCTCTACGCGCTCGACCGGCAGGTATCGGACCCGTTGGTGCTCGGCTGGATGACCGCGGCCGCCCGGCGCAGCGGTGGCGCCGTCATCTCCGCCGACCGCCGGCAGGTGATCGTCCCCGACGCCGGTGCCCCGGTCGACCTGACGCTGTGGACCGGCACGGTCATGGCGTCCGCCGACCTCGTCGCGACGGTGCGGCCGCTGCTCGCCGGCTCGCGGCTCGGGCAGGTGGAACCGCTGCCCGACGGCGGCTACGCGGTGACGTCCCGCTTTGAGTTCGACGGCGCCCTCACGGTGACGGCGCAGGGGCGGAACGCGGTGCCGGTGGCCGTGGCAGGGCTCCAGTGGGGCGACTACGGGCCTTGGACGTACACGGTGGCGTGGGTGCCGCCGGACCCGGCCGAGCTCACCGTGGAGCAGCCGTCGCGCACGCACGTCATCGCCCGCACGCGGGTGTCGCCGATCGTCGCGCGCGCGGCGCGCGCCGTGCTCGGCGCGGCGGGAGGGGTCGTGGTCGACGACGGCGGCTTCCCGGTGTCCGAGGACGAGCTGATCCAGAGGGGGACCACCCTGTGAGCGAGACGCCGGCGCCGATCGAGCCCGACGACAAGGACTGGACGTGGGTGCTGCGGCGCCCGTGCCCGGAGTGCGGCTTCGACCCGTCCGGCGTGGACGCGTCGGCGGTCGGCGCCACCGTGCGGGCGACCGTGCCGCGCTGGGCGAGCGCCCTGGCCCGGCCGGACGTGGCGCAGCGCCCCGCGCCCGCGGTGTGGTCACCGCTGGAGTACGGCGCGCACGTCCGCGACGTGTTCCGGCTGTTCGACGAGCGGCTGCGGCTCATGCTCGACGAGGAAGACCCGCTGTTCGCCAACTGGGACCAGGACGCCACCGCCGTCGCCGACCGCTACGACCTGCAGGACCCCGCCGTCGTCTCCGACGAGCTGGCGTCGGCCGCGACTACGATCGCGGCCGACTACGACGCGGTGCCCGACGACGCGTGGGAGCGCCCCGGCCGACGGTCCAACGGCTCGGTGTTCACGGTGCGCACGCTGGGGGTGTACCTGCTGCACGACGTGCTGCACCACCTGCACGACGTCGGCGCCTGATCAGTTCCCCTGGACGTACTGCGGGGCGCTGCGGAACGGCAGGCAGGGGTCCCCGGCGAGGTACGGCGGCTCGACCGGGTAGCGCGCGGCGTAGCCCGCCATGTAGGCGTCCCGCTCGGCGGTCGTGTCGAAGTACGCCTCGACGCCCTGGCAGACGAGCTCCCGGGTGACCGCCGGGGCGGTGGCCAGGCCGTGCGCCTGCAGCAGGGCGATCTCGCTCGGGCTGACGTACTGGTCGTGGTACGCGGGACGCAGGGCCATGGTGCGCAGGGTCGACGGCCCGGTGGCGCCGTGGGCCTGCGTGCCGGCACCGGAGAGGAGGACGACGAGAGCGGCGACGCTCGCCAGCACCCAGCCCCGCCGGTGGCGGGCAGGCACGGGCTCGTCGCCCCAGGAGACACCGTCGTCGTCCACGAGCCACTCCCTCGTCAAGCCCCCTGCGAGGCCAACGATACCTTCACGATTCCGCCAAGCAACGACCTCGGTGGGGGAAAACGTCAGTCGGTCCGCGCGACGAGGTACGCGTTGACGGCGGCCGTGAGGGCGTCGTCGACGCGATGCGGCACGCCGTCGACCGCGGTGATCGGGACGGCAAGCCGGACCGAGCTGGTCAGCCACAGCGCGTCCGCCGCCGCGAGCTCGTCGACCCGGATGTCGCGGAGCTGCGTGGACAGGCCGATGCCCTCGGCATAGGCGAACATCCCCTGCTGCGTCGTGCCGGGGAGCACGCCGGCCTCGGCCGGGGTGGTGACGAGTGTGCTGCCGAAGCGGGCGACGAGCGAGCTCGTCGGGCCCTCGAGAACGTAGCCGTCGGTCGTCGTGAAGAGGACGTCGTCCGCGCCGCGCCGGGCGGCCTCGCGCAGCGCGGCCCGGTTGACGGCGTAGCTGAGGGTCTTGGCGCCCTGGAGCAGCCACGGCGCGGTCTCCGTGACGTCGAGCGCGTACCCGCGGTTCAGCAGCACCACCGCGAGGCCGTCGCGCCGAGCGGCGGTGAAGTCCTCGGACACGTGGACGTGCGCCCAGCCGATGGGGCCGACGGTCGGGTCCTCCTCGTCGCCCCTGGTCAGCACGTACTTCACCGCGGCGTCGGAGGCGTCCTCGAGCATGGCGATGCCACGCTCGATCGCCCTGGTGTAGACGTCCGGGTCGGGCTCGGGGAGGTCGAGCATCGCGGCAGAGCGGGCGAAGCGCGCCAGGTGGGCACCGGCCGCCTGGACCTTGCCGTCCCGGATCGCCGCCGTCTCGAAGATGCCGTCGCCGCGGGTCGCGGCCAGCACGGTGGCGCGCAGGGCCGTCTCGTCGGCCGGGAGGACCCGGAAGGGCTCGCCGGGGCCGGTCTGACCGAGGGTCGGCCGGTCGATCATCACGAGGATCCCGGTGCTCATGTGCGTCCTTCGTCGTCGTCCGCCCGGGCCGGGTGCGGTTCACGGGCCGACGACGAGGATAGGTCGCCGGCGGTGCGGGCGGGCGGCCGACGGGGTCCGGGGCACTGCCGCACCCACCTACCTGCCACAGGCCTCGCACGCCACGAAGGGGCGATGTGCGCCTGCTCCGCCCGGCCGGGAGGAGACCCGGCGCGCTGCGTCGGCCGCATCAGTTCCAGGAGCCGCGTTCGTACTGCACCGGCCAGCCCGTGGACTCGCCGGGCCGCACCCGTGCGTCCGCCCCGACGAAGGCCAGCGCCGGGGTCGCGACCCCGAGCTCGTGGGCCGCACGCAGCGGCCAGGAGGGATCGAACAGCGCGGCGCGGCCGACGAGGACGGCGTCCGCCGAGCCCTCGGCGAGGATCGCCTCCGCCTGGGCGCCGCTGGTGATGAGCCCGACCGCCGACACCGGCAGGCCCGACACCTCGCGGACGCGCCGGGCGGCGGGGACCTGGTAGCCGGGGGCGGCGGGCACCGGCACCGGCAGGTTCCCGCCCGTCGAGACGTCGACGAGGTCCACCCCGTGTCCGCGGAGCACCGCCGCCACCGCCGCCACGTCGTCGACCGTGAGGCCACCCTCGGTCCAGTCGGTCGCGGAGAGCCGGACGAGCAGCGGCTTGTCGTCTGGCCACACGGCCCGCACGGCGTCGGTCGTCTCGACGAGGAGCCGCGCGCGGTTCTCGGGGCTGCCGCCCCAGCGGTCGGTGCGCACGTTCGACAGCGGTGACAGGAACTGGTGCAGCAGGTAGCCGTGCGCGGCGTGCAGCTCGACGGTGTCGAAGCCGGCGTCGAGCGCGCGCCGGGCGGCGGCGGCGAAGGCGTGCGGGATGGCCGCCACCTCGTCGTCGGACAGTGCGACCGGCGTGGCGAGTCCCGGGAACGAGACGGCGGACGGCGCCACCGTGGTCCAGCCGCCCTGCTCAGCGGGCACGGAGCCGTTGCCCTCGTGGAACGGCCGGAACGTCGACGCCTTCCGCCCGGCGTGCTGCAGCTGCACGCCGACGAGCGCCCCGCGGGCGTGCACCACGTCGACGATGCGCGCCCAGGCCTGGGCCTGCTCGTCGTTCCAGAGCCCGGCGTCCTGCGGCGTGATGCGACCCTCCGGGACCACCGAGGTGGCCTCGGCGATCACCAGCCCGAACCCGCCGACCGCCCGTGCGCCGAGGTGGACCAGGTGCCAGTCGTTCGGGACGCCGTCGACCGCCGAGTACTGGCACATCGGGGGGAGCCAGACACGGTTGCGGATGGTGGTGCCGCGCAGGGTGAGGGGTTCGAAGAGGAGGGCCACCTCGCGAGCGTACGTCCGCCGCGAGGGGGCCCCCGACGGGCGTCAGCCCTGCCGCGCCCCGATGCTCACCATCCAGCCGACGCCGAAGCGGTCGGTGAGCATGCCGAAGGTGTCGCCCCACGGCGCCGTGTCGAGCGGCACGCTGACGGCGCCGCCCGCGGCCAGGCCGTCCCAGTAGCCGCGGAGCGTCGCCTCGTCGTCCGGGCCGCCGGACAGGGACAGGCTGATCGCCGAGCCCTCGCGGCGCTCCATGCCCGGCGGGGTGTCGCTCGCCATGAGCGTCATGCCGGACGCCGTCACCAGCTGCGAGTGCATCACGCCGTCGGCGTCCCCCGGGACGCTCGGCGTCTCGAAGGCGCCGAACGGCGTGATGTCGAGCTGGCCGCCGAAGACGGACCGGTAGAACTCCATGGCCTCGCGGGCCTCGTGGCCGAAGCTGAGGTAGGGGTTGAGCGTGGTGGCCATCGTGTGCTCCTTCGTCGGGATGGGCTCCATGACATCGTCCGGCGGCCCACTGACATCGGCCACCGCGCCGCGGGTTAGCCGCACGTTACGGGCGCGCTCTCCCGTGTGACGGACTCCGGCCGGGGGTTACGTGCCGGTGAAATCTCGGTCCGTCGTCTGGCCGTCCGAGTGGCTGCCGGAGACGATGAAAGCCGTCCGGCAGACGCCGGGCGGGCAGAGGACGAAGGCCGCGCGCCGACGCCGGGCTCGGAGGCGACGACGGGCGTCCGGCCGAGGCCGAGCGCCGGAGATGACGAAGGGCCCCCTGGCCGACGCCGGGTGGCGACACAAGGCGCCGAAGGTCCGTGCGGCGCCCGGGCGGTGGGCCGAGGGGGAACCGTGACCGACCTGTTGAGGCGGCCGACGCCGGTGGCCCGTGGCCTCGAGCCGTGGGAGCCCGTGCCCGACGACCCGCGGCCCGACGCCGTCCTCTTCGACATGGACGGGCCCCTGTTCGACACCGGGACCATCTGGGCGGGAGTCGTCGGCGCGATGGTCCGGGGCCACGGCGGGGTCTGGCTGCCCGACGACGACGACGCGGTGCTCGGCTGGTCCGTGCCGGCGCTGTGCGCCGAGATCGCGCGCCGCGGCGTCCCGCTGCCGTCCGACGAGGTCGCCGAGCGCCTGCACGCCGGCGTGGCCGCCGTGCTGCGGCGCGGCCTGCCCTGGCGCCCCGGTGCCCAGACGCTGCTCGTCGCGCTGCGACGCGTGGGCGTGCCGTGCGCGCTCGTCACGGCGACGCACGCGTCGATCGTCGACGGCGTCGTCGCGCAGCTTCCGGAGGGCGTGTTCGGTGCCGTCGTGACCGGGGACGGCCCGTCCCGGCCCAAGCCGGAGCCGGACGCGTACCTGCTCGCGGCCGACGAGCTGCGCGTCGACCCCCGGCGCTGCGCCGCGGTCGAGGACCTGCCGGCGGGTGTGCGCGCCGCCCTGCGCGCGGGGGCGCTGACGTATGCCGTCGACCCGACGGTCGGTCTGCCGCCCGACCTCCGCGCGGACCCGCGCCTGCGGCGCGTCGACGGGCTGGCTGCCGTGGGCCGGGCGGTGCTGGCGCCGTCCTGGTAGCCGCGGGCGCACGACGGTGTCGGGGGCGGGCCGGCAGCCGGCCTCGCGGCCAGCGTCACCCCCGCCGCGCGGGTGTGCCCGGGCAGCGTCGGGTCAGGCGTCCGCGAGCACCCGGTCGACGGCGGCCAGGGCCGCGTCCAGGTCCGGCGCCTGGCGGATGGCGGGGCCGCCGGCCGCGGCCTCGTCGGGCAGGTTCCAGAAACCGAGCGCGACGACGGGGACGCCCGTGCGCACGGCCAGCGCCACCTCGCTCAGCGTCCCCCACGAGCCGCCGACCGCGACGACCACGTCCGCCGCGCGCACGACGAGCCAGTTGCGCAGCTCCCCGAGCCCGGTCGGGATCGCCACGGTGAGGTGCGGGTTCCCCTCGGTCCGGTCGAGGCCCGGCAGCAGCCCGACGACGAGCCCGCCGGCCCCCGCCGAGCCACGCGAGACCGCCGCCATGACGCCCCCGCCACCGCCGCACACGACGACGTGGCCCCGGCGGGCGAGCTCGCCGCCGAGCCGCTCGGCGGTCTCGTCCTGCTCCGCCGTGGACGACGAGGGCCCGACGACCGCGACGTACCGCCGTGCGCTCACGCGAACCGGTCCGGGTCGCCCGCCCCGACGCGCACGACCTCCGGCTCGCCGCTCGTCCAGTCGACGACCGTCGACGGCTCCATGCCGCAGTCGCCGCCGTCGAGGATCGCGTCGAGCTCGTCGTCCAGCTCCTCCTTGATCTGCCAGCCCTCGGTGAGGGGCCACTCGGCGCCGGGCATGAGCAGGGACGACGACAGCAGCGGCTCGCCGAGCTCGCGCAGCAGCGCCTGGGCGACCGCGTTGTCGGGGATCCGCACGCCGACGCTGCGCTTGCGCGGGTGGGCCAGCCGCCGCGGTACCTCGGAGGTCGCCGGGAGGATGAACGTGTACGGCCCCGGCGTCGCCGCCTTGATGGCCCGGAACGCGTTGTTGGACAGGATGACGAGCTGCCCGAGCTGCGCGAAGTCGGCGCACACGAGGGTGAGGTGGTGGGCGGCGTCGAGGTGGCGGATCCGCCGGATGCGCTCGGCGCCGTCGAGGTCGTCGATGCGCGTCCCGAGCGCGTACATCGAGTCCGTCGGGTAGGCGATCACCGCCCCCCGCCGCAGCAGCTCCGCCACCTGGGCGATCGCGTGCGGCTGCGGGCTGGTGGGGTGCACCTCGACGTACCGGGCCACGGGCACCATCCTGCCCCGCCGCCCCGGGACGACGAAGGGGCGCCCCGCACCGGCGGGACGCCCCTTCGCGGTCGGACGACGATCAGGCCGGCACGAGGTGGCTCGGCAGGATGTCGTAGTGGTCGGGCTCCATGGTCAGCTCGGCGCGGCCGCCCGTGATCGACCGCAGGTCGAGGACGTAGCGCGCGAGCTCCGACTCCGGCACGAGCGCCTCGATCCGCACGTTGCCGCCCTCGAGCGACTCCGTGTCGGCGATGCGACCGCGGCGCGTCGACAGGTCGCCCATGACGTCGCCCTGCACGGACGTCGGCACGGTGACGGAGATCCGCGACACCGGCTCCAGCACCACGGAGCCGGCGGCGACGAGCGCCTCCTTCACCCCGAGGGCGGCGGCGGTGCGGAACGCCATGTCCGACGAGTCGACGGGGTGCGACTTGCCGTCGTAGACCTCGACCCGGATGTCGACGATCGGGTGCCCGTGCGGACCGCCCTGCGCCATGCCCTCCTGGATGCCCTTCTGCACGGCCGCCATGTAGTTGCGGGGGATCGAGCCGCCGACGACGGAGTCGACGAACTCGTACCCGGCGCCGTGCGGCAGGGGCGACACCTTCATGTTCACCACGGCGTACTGGCCGTGGCCGCCGGACTGCTTCTTGACCTTGCCCTCGGCCTCCGCGGTGCCGGCGATCGTCTCGAGGTAGCCGACGGGCACGGGGGAGGTGGTGACGTGCACGGAGAAGACGCGGGCCAGCCGCTCGAGGGCCACCGCGAGGTGGGTGTCGCCCAGGCCCCGCAGCACCGTCTTGTCGGCGACGCGGTCGACCTCGAGCGTCGGGTCCTCCGCCACGAGCCGCGCGAGCGCCCCGGACAGCCGGTCGTCGTCCGACTGCGTGACCGGCTCGAGCGCCAGGCCGTACACCGGCTGCCTCGCCTTGCCGGGCCTGGCCCGCAGCGACGTCCCACCGGGCGCACCCTTGCCGGCGAGCAGGGAGCCCGACGGCGTGTTGGCGAGCTTCGGCGCGGCGGCGACCTCACCCGCGACGGCTTCGTCGACCGGTAGGTGCTCCTTGCCGCGCATCCGGAACAGCCCGGGGAGCCGCTCCTCGGTGCCGGTGGTCGTGTTCACGAGCTTGTCGCCGGCGTGGATGGTGCCGGACAGCACGCGGAACAGCGTGACCTGGCCGACGAACGGGTCGGCGACGGTCCGGAACGCGTGCACCAGCACGGGCCCCGCCGGGTCGGGCGCGACCTCGATCGCGGTGTCGCCCGCGTACACGGTGGCGACGGACTCGGTCGGGACGGGCGAGAGCTCGCACACGAGGTCGGCCAGCCGGTCGATCCCGACTCCCGTGAGGCCGGAGGCGATGAGCACGGGGAACGCCTCGCCGTTGCGGACCTCCGCCGCGAGCGTCTTCTCCAGCTCGGCGATCGACGGCACCTCGCCGCCGAGGTAGGCCTCGAGCTGCTCGTCGTCGTGCGAGACGATCTCCTCGGTCACCTCGTCGTGCAGCCGGTGCTCCTCCTCGGTGAGCTGCTGCGGCACCGGCTGGCTGTGGTGGCGGCCGTCCGGGTCGTACGCGTAGGCCTCCTCGGCGAGGACGTCGGCGATGCCCTCGAACGCGGACTCCTCGCCGGTGGGCAGCTCGAGCGGGACGAGCCCCTCGCCGAACGCCTCCCGCAGCTCGTCGAGCACGCGGTGGAAGTCGGCGCGCGGCTTGTCCTCCTTGGTGATGACGAACATCCGCGGGACGCCGAGGTCGGCGGCGGCCTTCCAGGCGAGGTGGGTGCCGGCCTGCACGCCCTCGACGGCCGACACGACGACGAGCGCGACGTCGGCCGCGGCCACCGCGGCGTCGACGGACGAGGCGAAGTCGAGGAAGCCGGGCGCGTCCAGCAGCGTGAGGTCGTAGGTGTGGCCGTCGTCCGCCTCCCAGGTGAACGGCGCCGCGGCCAGCGACAGGGAGATGTGCCGCGCGATCTCCTCGGGCTCGTGGTCGGAGACGGTGGTGCCGTCCTCGACCTTCCCGGGCCGGGTCAGCACGCCGGCGCGATGGAGCAGCGCCTCGGCGAGCGTGGTCTTGCCGGCACCGCTGGCGCCGAGCAGCGCCACGGTGCGGACTCTGGGCTTCGTTGCCTGGTCCATGTCGTCTCCTCAGGGAGTTCCGTCTGGCCAGGCTAGCCACAGCGGGCCGAGCACGACAGGACAACGGTCCCTCGCGCCGCCGGCGGTGTCCCGGTGAGGGGAGGCCGCCGCGCGCGGGGGACCGTCGCGGTGCCGGGCCGGGCCCGGCCGGTGTCAACCGGGCGTCAGGCGGCGGCGAGGATGTCGACGACGAAGACGAGCGTCGAGTTCGCCGGGATGCTGCCCTGGGCGTTGGCGCCGTAGCCGAGGCTGGGCGGCACGACGAGCAGCACCTGCGAGCCGACGGTCTGCCCGACGAGGCCCTGGTTCCAGCCGTCGATCACCTGGGCCTGCCCGATGTTCTGGACGGGGAACGTGGCGCCGCGGTCCCACGACGAGTCGAACTTGGTGCCGTCCCAGAGGTAGCCGGCGTAGTTGACGACGACGGTCTGGCCGCTGGCCACCTTGGCCCCGGTGCCCTGGATGAGGGGCTGGACCACGAGGCTGGTCGGGGCGGCGCCCGTCGCGGCGGTCAGGGACGGCTTGCCGTTCGCGTCCAGCGTGACGGTCGGCAGGCCGGCGGCGGGGGCGACCGCCGTGCCGGTGGCGCGCGTCGGGACCGCCTGGGTCTTGCTGACCTCGAGCAGGTCCACCACGGTCAGCGGGTTGCCGGAGCTGTCCTGCGTCGGGGCGGCGAGCAGGATCCGCGAGCCGACGTGGGCCGCGACGAGCTGCTGGTACAGCTCGGCGAAGAACGACGAGGAGTCCACGGTCGTGACGACCGGCGAGCCGCCCGACCACGTGTCCCCGCGCTCGCTGCCGTCGGCGCCCGAGACCTCGAGGACGTGCAGCGTGACGAGGTCGCCCTGCGCGACCGCGTCGCCGGTGCCCTGGTCGATGGTGCGCGCGACCTGCGAGGTGACGGTGAACGGCTTGGAGGGCAGCGCGAGGGTGGGCTTCGCGCCGGCCGCCCCGGTGACGGTGACGGCCTTGAGCGCGGCCTCGTCGGCCGCGGTGTCGACGGTCGGGGTCGCCGAGGGTGCGGCGGACGAGGTGGCGCTGCCCGAGGGCACCGGCGGCGTGCTGCCACCGCCCGAGCAGGCGGCCAGGCCGCCGAGCCCGAGCACCAGGATCACGGCAGCAGCGATGCCACCTCGGACGGTCGTCGAGCGGCGCACGCTGGTCCTCCCAGGGTTCACGGGGGTTGTGCCGGCGCGTCGGCCGACGCGACGACGGTACGCGACGAACCTGTGTGACCGGCAATCGCGCAGGTGGGGGACCTGGGGAGATCCTGCACGCTACCCTGCGCAGCGGCGCCCGCCCGTGGAGGGCGGGCCATGCCCGGGAGGTGCGATGTCCCCGTTCCGATTCGCCGTCGTCGGCTCCGGCTGGCGCTCCGAGTTCTTCGTCCGGATGGCCCGGCTGCTGCCGGAGCGCTTCACGTGCGCCGGGGTCGTCACGCGCGAGGCGGAGCGCGGCACCTGGGTCGAGCGGCAGTGGGGCGTGCCGACCGTCCGCACCGTCGCCGAGCTGCCGCCGCTGGCGCCCGAGATGGTCGTCACCGGCACGCCCTGGCCGGTCACGCCGCACGCCGTCACCGAGCTCGTCGGCCTCGGGCTGCCGGTGCTGGCGGAGACGCCGCCGGCGCCCGACGCCGACGGCCTGCGCGCGCTGTGGGCGGCCGTCGGCTCGTCGGGCCTGGTGCAGGTCGCCGAGCACTCCCCCGCGATGCCCGTCCACCAGGCCCGGATCGCCGCGGTGGAGTCCGGGCTGATCGGGCGTCCGACGAGCGTCCAGGTCTCCTCGACCCACCTGTACCACGCGGTCGGGCTGGTCCGGCGGCTGCTCGGGGTGGGCCGCGGCCCGGTCGTCGTGCGGTCGTCGCGGTTCACCGCGCCGCTCGTCGACCCCATGACCCGCGACGGCTGGACCGGCCGGGCCGAGCCGATCGACCGCTCGACGATCCTCGCGACGCTCGACTTCGGCGACGGTCGGAGCGCGCTCTACGACTTCACGGACAACCAGTGGCACAACCCGCTGCGGACCAACCGGATCGTCGTCCGGGGCACGCACGGCGAGCTCGTCGACGACACCGTGACGCGCTGGGTGGACGAGCGCACGGTCACGAGCTCGACGTTCCACCGCTGGCAGACCGGCATCGAGCAGAACCTCGACGGCTGGGACACGCAGCACATCTCGCTCGACGGACGGGTGCTGTGGCGCAACCCGTTCGAGGGCGCGCGCCTGGCGGACGACGACGTCGCGGTCGCCACCCTGCTGGCGCGGTGCGCCGCCTGGGTGCGCGGCGAGGGACCCGCGCCCTACCCCCTCGCCGACGGCTGCCAGGACCACCTCGTCGGGCTGGCGATCGAGGAGTCGGCCCGCACCGGCGCGCCGGTGACCGCGGGTCCCGAGGCATGGGCGTGACCCGACCGGGTCTTGGCACGGCCGTCCTGGTCAGAGGATTCTGAGGGCCATGACCACGCTCGTCGTCTACGAGACGATGTACGGCCGCACGCGTGACGTGGCGCAGGCGGTCGCCGACGGGTGCGGCGGCGGTGGCGACGTCCGCCTCGTCGAGGTGGGCGAGCTCGCGGCGGGGCTGCCGGACGACGTCGCGCTGCTGGTGGTCGGCGGCCCGACCCACGCGTTCTCCATGACGCGGCCGGGCACGCGCCGGGACGCCGGCAAGTACGGCCGGACCATCTCGCAGACCGGCGTCCGCGAGTGGCTGGCGGCGCTGACGGTTCCTGCGGGGCTGCCCGTCGCGGCGTTCTGCACCAAGCTCGACAGCCCCCTGTCGGGGTCGGCGGCGCGCGCGATCGCGCAGCGGCTGCGCAAGCTCGGCGGGCGGCTCGTGGTGCCCGCCAAGGACTTCTACGTCAAGGGCACGCAGCCGGAGCTGCTGGCAGGGGAGCTGGACCGCGCCCGCGCGTGGGGGGCCACCCTCATCGCGGCGTCGGCGTCCCGCTGACGCCTCCCGGCGCATCCCTCCCGGGTGGCAGGCCGCGCTCCGCGGTGCGTCGCCGTCCGCGACGCGACCTGTGCCGAACGCCCTGAGTGCCCGGTCGCCCTCGGCGCGACCTCAGCCGACGGTCGTCTGGAACAGCAGGCCGAGGCCATAGGTCACGGCGGCGGCGCCGTAACCGATCGCCAGCTGGCGCAGCGCCCGCCGCGCGGGTGAGGCGCCCGAGAGGACGCCGACCACGGCGCCGGTGCCGACCAGCGCGAGGCCGACGAGCCCGGCCGCCCACGCCACGGCCGTCCACCCGGTGGCGCCGAGCAGGTAGGGCAGCACCGGGATCAGCGCACCCGAGCCGAAGAAGCAGAAGCTGGTCCAGGCGGCACCCCAGGCCGTGCCGATCGCCTCGTGCTCGTCGGCCGGAGCCGCCGCCTCGGGTGCGGCCTCGCCCGGCAGCGGCGTCGAGCTGCGCAGCAGCGAGGGCCCCACCGCGTGCGCGGCCTGGTACCGCTCGAGCGAGGACAGGACCGTGTCGGCGCGCGCCTGGGCCGCCTCCGCGTCGAGCCCACGGGCTCGGTAGACGAGTGCGAGCTCGTTGGCGTCGACGTCGAGGTCGGGCAGCACGGAGCCGGCTCGCGGGTCGGGGCGTCCGGCCTCCAGCAGCTCGCGCTGCGAGCGCACGGACACGTACTCGCCGGCGCCCATCGACATGGCCCCCGCCAGCAGCCCGGCGAGCCCGGACAGCAGCACGGTGTGCGTCGGCACGCCCGAGGCACCGATGCCGAGCACCAGGGCCAGGTTGCTGACGAGGCCGTCGTTGGCGCCGAACACCCCGGCGCGGAACCGGCCGGAGATGCGGTTGCGACCGCGCCGCGCCAGGCCGCGGACGACCTCCTCGTGGATGCGCTCGTCGGCCGCCATCCGGGCGGTGGCGTCTTCGTCGAGGGCGTACGACGAGCGGGACTCGGCGCGCTGCGCGAGCGCGAGCGTGAACACCGAGCCGAACCGACGGGCGAGCAGACCCAGCACCCGGCTGCGCCGGTCGCCCGGCCGGGGCGGGCCCACCTGGTCGCCGAGCAGCTCGAGCCAGTGGGCCTCGTGCCTCCTCTCGGCGTCGGCCAGCGCCAGCAGGATCTCGCGCTCCTCGCCCGTGCGGCGCGACGCGAGGTCGCGGTAGACGGCGGCCTCGGCCCGCTCGTCGGCCAGGTTGCGGCGCCACCGCCGCACCTGAGCGGACGTAGGGGCCGGGCGCGCCGCGGGGGGAGGTGAGGTAAGCATCGCCTTCCATGGTGACAGACGCGTTTGCCCTGGTCACGCCACCGCGGAGATTCGCATGCCTGAACACTCCCGCTCGCCGGCCCGCGCGTCGGGCCCACCGGCCGGTCCGTCCGCACGCCCACGGCGCGGCCGACCGTAGGCTCCCGGGCGTGCCCTCCCTGCTCGTCGACACCGAACCGCTGCGGGTCAGCCCGGCGTTCCGGCGGCTGTGGTCGGGCCTGGCCGTGTCCAACATCGGGGCGCAGCTGACGGTCGTCGCGGTCGGCCTGCAGGTCTACGGCATCACGCACGCGACGTTCCAGGTCGGCATCCTCGGGATCGTCGCCCTCGTGCCGCTCGTCGTCTTCGGCCTCTACG
>NZ_MKTH01000013.1:222498-231787 GCF_001898175.1 Cellulomonas sp. 73-92 | reverse complement strand
GATCGTCGACCACTACGACCGCCGCAAGGTCGCGCTCGTCTCGGCGGTGGTCAGCTGGGTCGCGACGCTCGGGCTCCTGGCCCAGGCGCTGGCGCACAACCGGCACGTGTGGCTGCTCTTCGTGCTGGTGGCGGTGCAGTCGGGCGCGGGCGCCGTCAACAGCCCGGCGCGCTCGGCCATCTACCCGCGCCTGCTCGAGCCGCGGCTCATGCCGGCCGCCAACGCGCTGCAGACGCTCGCATTCAACGTCGCCCTCACCGGCGGTCCGCTGCTCGGCGCCGTCCTCGTCGCGGGGGTCGGCTACCCGGCGGCCTACGGGCTGGACGCAGCGCTGTTCACGTTCGCGCTCACGGCGCTGTGGCGGCTCCCGTCGATCCCGCCCGAGGGCACGCTCACCTCGACGGCAGGCCTGCGCTCGGTGCTCGACGGCCTGCGCTACCTCGGCTCCCGCCCCAACGTGCGCAACACGTTCGTCGTGGACCTCATCGCGATGATCACGGCGCTGCCGCGCGTCATCTTCCCCGCGGTCGGCGTGCTCATCCTCGGCGGCGGCGCCACGACGACCGGCGCCCTCACCGCGGCGATCGCGGTGGGCGGGATCCTCGCGGGGGTCTTCTCGGGCGGGCTGACGCGGGTGCGGTGGCAGGGGCAGGTGATCGTGTGGGCGATCACCGGCTGGGGCCTGTCCGTGCTCGTCTTCGGCCTGGTGCTGGTCGGGGCGGGCCGCACGTCACCGGCGCACGTGCTGTGGCCGGCGCTCGTCGCCGCGCTCGTCGTGCTGGCGGTCGCCGGCGCGTGCGACACCGTCAGCTCGGTCTTCCGGCAGACGATCCTGCAGACCGCCGCGCCCGACGAGATGCGCGGCCGGCTGCAGGGCGTCTTCACCGTCGTCGTGGCCGGCGGCCCCCGCCTGGGCGATCTCTGGGTCGGCACGCTGTCGTCCCGGGTGGGCGAGGCGTGGGCGGCGACGGCCGGCGGCGCGCTGTGCGTGGTGCTGCTCTGGCTCGTCGTGCGCGCGCAGCGCCACTTCTGGCACTACGACGCCCACAACCCTCAGCCGTAGCCCGCACGACGAGCCCGGCGACCCGCCGCACGACGAGTCCCGGCCGCGGACACGAGGCCGCACGACGACGTCATGCGCGGCCCGACCGGCGCCGCCGCAGGCCGCCGTCGAGCCCGGCGACCCGCCGCGCGACGCCGCCGCAGGCCGCCGTCGAGCCCGGCGACCCGCCGCGCGACGCCGCCGCGCCAGGGGCTCAGGGCTCGGTGGTCGCCGCGGCGACGGGCGCCGCGACCTCGTCGTGCGCCGGACGCCCCCCGGCCCGCCGCAGCGCGGGGTAGGCGAGCGCGACCAAGGCCACGACGCTCAGCGCGACCGCGACGATGAGCTGGAAGCCGCCGTGCGAGCCGGCGTCGTCGATCCGCGCGCCGGCCGCGGCCGACCCGACCGACGCGCCGAACGTGATCGCCGTCCCGATCCACGTCAGCCCCTCGGTGAGCCGGGAGGCGGGGATGAGCTCCTGCATGAGCCCGTTCCCGGCGATGATCGACGGGGAGATGGCGAAGCCGACGACGAACATCGTCCCGGCCAGCGCGCCGAGGCTGCTCACCAGGAGGAACAGGCACACGCCGAGCGCCAGCAGCACCACGGCGGTGGCGAACCGCCGCGCCTGGCTGGCCCGCCAGTGGCGCGCGCCGTAGAGGAAGCCGGACGTCATCGACCCGGCGGCGAACACTGCCAGCACGGCACCCGCCGTCGACTTGTGGCCCTGCTCCGCCGCGAACGCGACCGTCGCGACGTCGGTGGCGCCGAAGATGACGCCCGTCCCCACGAACGCGACGAGCAGCAGCGCCACGCCGCGCAGGCGCAGCACGCTGCCGCCGCGATGACCCGGCCCGTGCGCGGTGACGGGCGGCTCGGTGCGGCGCTGCGCGACGAACCACGCGCCGCCGACGACCACGGCCGCGCACGGCACGAGGAAGCCGAGCTGCGGCACGGCGCTGGTCGCCAGCACCGTGGCGAGCACCGGTCCCACGACGAAGACGAGCTCGTCGAGCGCCGACTCCAGGGAGAACGCGGTGTGCACCAGCCGCGGCTCGTCGGCCAGCGCGTGCGACCACCGGGTGCGGACCAGCGCGCCCACGTTGCCGCCGCACCCGCCGAGCACGGCGCCCGCGTACAGCCAGGCGGGGTGCGCGTGGGCGGTCGTGGCGACGGCCAGCCCGACGAGCCCGACACAGCTCGTGGCCAGCGCGGGCCGCATCACCTTGGCCTGGCCGTGCCGGTCCACCAGGCGCGCGATCCACGGTCCGGTGGCGGCCACCGTCACGACCAGGGCGGCTGACACCCGGCCGGCGAGGCCGTAGGAGCCGTAGCGCGCGCTGACGACGAGGACGATCGCGATGCCCACCGTGGCCATGGGCACGCGCGCGATGAGGGCCGCGGCGCTGAACGCGACCGCGCCGGGGCGCGTGAAGAGGTCGCGGTACGGGCGCAGCATCGGGCCATCGTCGCATCGCCGCGGCGCGGGATCGAATCGTTTTGACCCGCGCCGCCGCCCGGATGGTCGCGCGTCCTCGTCGAGCGCCGTGCTTGTGCGTCGAGCGCCACCGAAACTTCCCTGGCGCTCGGCGAACGCCTGTGACGGTCGGCGTCAGCCGGCGAACGCCTGTGACGGTCGGCGTCAGCCGGCGAACGCCTGTGACGGTCGGCGTCAGCCGGCGAGGGCCGCGGCGACCACCTGCTTCGCCTCGTCCTGCACCTGCGCGAGGTGCTCGGGCGAGACGAACGACTCGGCGTAGATCTTGTAGACGTCCTCGGTCCCGGAGGGCCGTGCGGCGAACCACGCGTCCTTCGTCGTCACCTTGAGCCCGCCGATCGCGGCGCCGTTGCCCGGCGCCTGCGTCAGCCGCGCGGTGATCTCCTGGCCGGCGAGCGTCGTGGCGGTCACCTGCGAGGGGGAGAGCGCCGCCAGCGTCGCCTTCTCCTCGCGCGTGGCGGCGGCGTCGACGCGGGCGTACCAGGACTGCCCGAACTCGGCGACGAGGTCCGCGTGGATCTGCGACGGGGTGGTCCCGGTGGTGGCGAGGATCTCCGAGGCGAGCAGCGCGGCGATGATGCCGTCCTTGTCGGTGGTCCACACGGAGCCGTCCCGGCGCAGGAACGATGCCCCTGCGGACTCCTCCCCGCCGAACCCGACGGAGCCGTCGACGAGCCCGGGCACGAACCACTTGAACCCCACCGGCACCTCGAGCAGCCGCCGGCCGAGCTTGCCGGCCACGCGGTCGATGAGGGACGACGAGACCAGCGTCTTGCCGATCGCGGTCCCGGGCTGCCAGCCGGGGCGGGCGGCGCCGTAGAGGTAGGAGATCGCCGCGGCGAGGTAGTGGTTGGGGTTCATGAGCCCGGCGTCCGGCGTGACGATCCCGTGCCGGTCGGAGTCGGCGTCGTTGCCGGTGGCGATGTCGAACGGCGCGTCGCCGCTCATGCGGCTGACCAGCGACGCCATGGCGTAGGGCGACGAGCAGTCCATGCGGATCTTGCCGTCCCAGTCGAGCGTCATGAACGCCCAGCGCGGGTCGACCGTCGGGTTCACGACGGTCAGGTCGAGGTCGTAGTGCTCGCCGACCTCGGCCCAGTACTCCACCGAGGCGCCGCCGAGCGGGTCGGCACCGATCCGCACACCCGCGGCCCGGATCGCCTCGACGTCGACGACGTGCTCGAGGTCGGCCACGTACGCGGAGAGGTAGTCGTGCTTCCTCGTCGTGCCCGCCGCGAGCGCCTGCTCCAGCGACACCCGCGGCACCTGCCGCCAGCCGCCGCCGAGCAGCACGTTGGCGCGCCGGGCGATCCAGCTCGTCGCGTCGGTGTCGGCCGGTCCGCCGTGGGGCGGGTTGTACTTGAAGCCGCCGTCGCGCGGCGGGTTGTGGCTCGGCGTGACGACGATGCCGTCGGCCAGCCCGGGACCCTGCGTGCGCACGCCCTGCGACGTGCCGGCGCCGTTGTGGGTGAGGATCGCGTGCGACACCGCGGGGGTCGGCGTCCATGAGTCGCGGGCGTCGATGCGGACCTCGACCCCGGCCGCCGCGAGCACCTCGAGCGCCGACCGCCACGCCGGCTCGGACAGCCCGTGGGTGTCGCGCCCGATGAACAACGGTCCGTCCGTCCCCTGCGCCCGCCGGTACTCGACGATCGCCGCGGTGATGGCGACGATGTGCGCCTCGTTGAACGCCGTGTCGAACGACGAGCCGCGGTGGCCGCTCGTGCCGAAGACGACCTGCTGCAGCGGGTCGGCCGGGTCCGGCACCCGGTCGTAGTACGCGCCCACCAGGGCGTCGACGTCGATGAGGTCCTCGGGGAGGGCGGGGGTTCCGGCACGCGGATGCATGGCCCGATCCTCCCGCACGGACCCCGGCCGCGCCCACCCCCGCCGGTGCACCGCCCAGGCCGCACCACCCCCGCCGGTGCACCGCCCAGGCCGCACCACCCCCGCCGGTGCACCGCCCAGGCCGCACCACCCCGGCCCGGCGCCCCGGCCGCCCCGGACCCGCCGCCCCGGCCCACCACCCCCACCCGCCGACCCCCCCGCCGGCCCGCCCACTCCCGCCGCACGTGGCACCGCGCGACGGTCGGTAGGGTGCGCGGCATGGCTATCGACTACGTCGCCCGCCCGTTCGAGGGCTTGCCGGGCGAGACCGACTGGGTCGCGATGCGCGAGCTCGTCCCGGCGGCCACCGCCACGGTGCGCACGACGAAGGAGCACGGCGCGCGCGACGTCCTCGTCACGACGTCGCTGCCGGACGCCTGGCCCGCGCTGCACCGCCAGGACGACGTGGTGCTGCTCGCCCTGCAGACGCGCAGCTCGTCGGGCGACGCGAGCCGGGACCTCGCGGCCGTGCTGCTCCAGGCGCTCGACGCCGAGCCGGGGACGCCGGTCCAGACCCTCGGCCTGCCGACGCCCGGGCCGCGCCTGCAGGACGTGCTCGACCTGGACGCTCCGTTCGAGATCGAGCTGCAGACCAGCTTCGGCTACTGGCTCGACGAGTCGACCGAGCAGACCGCGCAGGTCAAGGCCGCTCTCGAGGAGGCCGACGCCTCGATCATCCCGACCACCAAGCTGGCGTCCGTCGAGTCGGCGTACTGGGTGCGGATGGCCGGGCGGGAGTTCGTGCGCTGGGTGCAGCCGCTCGACGAGCAGGTGGCGCTCGACGGGCTCGCGCGCCTGCACGCCCGGCGCGAGTCCGGCTTCGCGGGCCACAAGTTCGTGGGGTACTTCCGCGCGTGCGGGCTCGTCGTGCCGGTGTGGGAGCTGGCGCGGGGGACGGAGGCCGAGGAGGTCGACGCCGACATCGCCACCTTCGCACCCGCCTTCGCGGCGGCGGTGGCCGACGACACTCCGCTCGACCCTGCCGCCCGCCGGGCCCGCGCCGGTCTCGTCGCCCGCCAGGTGACCCTGCGCTGAGCCGGGGTAAACGGCGGGCCGCGACTCGGCACAGGCAGGACAAAGGCTGCCGCTTATAGGCTTGACCTGTGCCGCGTCCCTTCCGCGCCCTCGGCGTCGAGCGCGACACGTCCGTGCCCGCCTCCGGGCAGGCGCCCGACGAGGCCACGCGGCCCGCCGACGCGGCCGCGGAGCCCGACCACGGGGCCGACGAGGTCGCGGAGGCTGCCGATGAGGAGGCGCTGCGCGCCGAGGGCTCGTCGTCGGTCCCGTCCGTCGGCGGAACGCGTGCCGCGGCCTCCGGCGCCCCTTCGTCGTCGGACGCCGAATCGGCACCAGCCGGCCCTGCGGCCCCCGGCGCGTCCCCTGCGCCGGCGGGGCCCTCGGCGCCTCGGTCGTCGCGCGACCGGGCGCGCGTGGCCGCGATCATCCCGGCCAAGGACGAGGCCCGACGCATCGCCGCCACGGTGCGCGCCGTGCGGGCGATCCCCGGGGTCGACCTCATCCTCGTCGTCGACGACGGCTCGGAGGACGACACCCAGCACGCCGCCCGGGAGGCCGGGGCGGTGGTCGTGCGGCACTCGCACAACCGCGGCCGCGCCGCCGCCCTCGAGACGGGTGCCGCCGTCGTGGCGATGCGCGACGTCCCGGGCCGACCCCCCCGGTCGCTGCTGCTCCTGGCCGCGGACCTCGCCGAGGCCGCGGTCAACGTGGCGCCCCTCATCCCGCCGATCTTCGCCGGCACCGCCGACATGACGGTCGCGCTGCTCCCGCCCGCGCCCACGGGTCGCGGCATGGTGGTGGGCGCCGCCCGCCGCGCGATCGCCCAGCTCACCGGCTGGACGCCGGACGCGCCCCTGTCCCCGCTGCGGTGCCTCACCCGCGCCGCCTTCGAGGCGGCCACGCCGCTGGCGCACGGCGCCGGCATCGAGCCGGCGATGACGATCGACCTGCTGCGGCGAGGGTTCCGCGTGCTCGAGGTGCCGATCGAGCTGCGGCACCACCCGGCCGGCGGGGCGCTGCGCAACCAGGTCCGGCGGGTCGCCGGCGCCCGTGACGTCGAGCTGGCGATCAACGCCCGCCGGATGGGCGCCGCCGCCGACGCCGTGCGCGACCGCCTCGCGCCCCCCGCGCGCCGCGGCCGCTGACCCCTCTCATCGCGCGTCGCCAACAGGCAGTGCCGCCCCTGGGGTGCCGCTGACCGACCCCTCCCGTCGCGCGCCGCGGCGCCGCCAGGCACTGCCGCCCGTCGGGTGCGGCCGGCCAACCCCGCTCACCGCGCGCCGCGGCCGCCGACTCCCGCTCGCCGGGCGCCGGCCGCACCTGGGCCCGGCGACCGATCGGGCCGACCGGACCGGCGAGCCAGCCGCTACCCTGCCGACAACCGCCCGCCGCACCCTGGAGGATCGATGAGCGCCCGCCTGCGCTACGCCTACCTCGGCCCGGCCGGGACGTTCACCGAGGCGGCGCTGCTGCAGGTCGTGGGTTCCGACGACGCCGAGCTGCTGCCGCAGACCGACGTCGGCTCGGCGATCGGCGCCGTCCGCTCGGGCGCGGCGGACCACGCGGTCGTGGCGATCGAGAGCACGGCCGAGGGCGGCGTGACGGCCACCCTGGACGCGCTCGCCGCGGGGGAGCCCCTCGTGATCCTGCGCGAGATGCTCGTGCCGGTGCAGTTCACGCTGGCGGCCGCGCCGGGCGTGGCCCTGCGCGACGTGCACCGCATCGGCGCCCACCCCCACGCCTGGGTGCAGTGCCGCACGTGGTTGGCGAACCATCTGCCGGGCGCGGTCCACGTCCCCGCGACGAGCAACACCGCGCCGGCGGCCCTCCTTGCCGAGCGCATCGCGGATCCCGGCCTGCCGGCGCCGGCCTTCGACGCCGCCCTCGTGCCCCCGCCCGCGGTCACCCGGTACGGCCTGTCGGCCCTGGCCAGCGACGTGTCCGACAACCCCTCGGCGCAGACGCGGTTCGTCCTCGTCGGCCACCCGGGCGTGGTCCCCGCGCCGACCGGCAAGGACAAGACGACCCTCGTCGTGCACCTGCCGGACAACGAGTCGGGCGCGCTCATGAACATGCTCGAGCAGTTCGCCGTCCGCGGGGTCAACCTGTCGCGGATCGAGTCGCGGCCCATCGGCGACGCCCTCGGCCGGTACTCCTTCTCGCTCGACGTCGAGGGGCACATCCACGACGAGCGGATCGGCGAGGCCGTCATGGGCCTGCGCCGGCGCTGCCCCTACGTGCGGTTCCTCGGGTCCTACCCGCGCGCGGACGCGGTCGCCCCGACGGTGCACGTCGGCACGTCCGACTCGGACTTCGTCGCCGCGCGCAGCTGGCTCGAGGCGCTGCGCCACGGCGACGCCACGTAGCGGTCGCCTCAGGTCCGCGGCGGGGCGACCCGTACGACGAGCGCACCCGGGTCCACCCGGGCGGACAGCTGCTTCGCCCGGCCGACCGACTCGCCGTCCACCTGCACCTGCTCGCCGCCGACGATCTGCACCGTCACCTGCCGGGCGCGCACGTGGTCGATGCGCCCGATCTTCGCCGGCAGGTCGTTGCGCACGCCGATGCGCTGCAGCATCACCTCGCCGAGCAGCTGCGCCCAGCCGGCGACGCCGCCGCGGGCGTCGAGCGCCGCGAGGTCCAGCCAGCCGTCGTCGATCCGGGCGTCGGGCAGCAGCGTGATCCCCCCGGGGAGCCGGCCGACGTTGCCGACCAGCAGCGAGCGCCCTCGCACCTCGATCCAGTCGCGGTCGTCGACCTTGACCTTGACCCGCAGCCGGCGCCCGTGGAGGTGGCGCACGGCGGCGACGAAGTAGGCGATCCAGCCGACGCGTGCCTTGAGCTGCTCGTCGGCGTCGGCCACCATCGCCGCGTCGACGCCCACCCCGCCGATGACGAGGAACACGTTCTCGTCGTGCGCGCCCTCGGGTGGCTCCGCGTCCGCCCACCGGTCGACGGTGAGGCGGCCGACGTCGATCGTCCTGTTCAGCCCGTCGAGCGCGATCGCCAGCGCGCTGGGCCCGTTGCCGATCGGCAGATCGAGGTTGCGCGCCAGCAGGTTGCCCGTGCCCTGCGGCAGCAGCCCCATCGGCACCGCGCTGTGCGCCAGCGCCTCGGCCACGGCGCGCACCGTGCCGTCGCCGCCCGCGGCGATGACGAGGTGCGCCCCGGCCTCCAGCGCCTGCCGCGCCTGCCCGACGCCCGGGTCGTCGGGCGTGGTCTCCAGCCACAGCGGCTCCGGCCAGCCGCGGCCCGCGATCGTCGTGGTGACGAGCTCGCGCAGCGCCGGCGTGCCCGGCTTGGTCGGGTTGACGACGACCGCCACGAGCGTGTCGGGACCGCCCGACCCGGGGGGCTGCTCCTCGACGACCGGGACCCCCGCGATGTCGAGGCGCGTGCGCAGCTGCCGCTGGCGGCGCGCGACCCAGATGCCGATGCCGATGCCCACCGCCGCGAGCACGGCAGCCCCCACGGCGACCCAGGCCTGCCAGGTCATGCCAGGGAATCTACGGCCCCACCTGGGGGTCGGCGCGTCCGTCTGTCGGTGGATAGGCTCGAGCCGTGATCGACCTGCGTCTCTTGCGCTCCGAGCCCGACGTCGTCCGCGCCTCCCAGACCGCCCGTGGCGACGACCCGCACCTGGTCGACCAGATCCTCGACGCCGACGCGCGCCGGCGCAGCGCCCTCACGGGATTCGAGCAGGCCCGTGCCTCGCAGAAGGCGCTCGGCAAGGACGTCGCCGCCGCGACCGGCGACGAGAAGCAGCACCTGCTCACGAAGGCCCGGCAGCTGGCCGAGGAGGTCAAGGCCCTGCAGACCGAGGCCGACGAGTCCGAGCGGCGGGC
>NZ_MKTH01000013.1:0-222492 GCF_001898175.1 Cellulomonas sp. 73-92 | reverse complement strand
GCTCGCCCGCCGCATCGGCAACGTCGTCGAGCCCGGTGTGCCGGCCGGTGGCGAGGACGACTACGTGGTGCTGGAGCACGTCGGCACGCCGCGCGACTTCGCCGCCGAGTACGGCCCGGACTTCCGGGTCCGCGACCACCTCGAGCTCGGCGAGCTGCTCCGCGCGATCGACACCGAGCGCGGCGCCAAGGTCTCCGGTGCGCGGTTCTACTACCTGACCGGCGTCGGCGCCCGCCTCGAGCTCGCGCTGCTCACGGCGGCCCTCGACCGCGCGCTCGCCCACGGCTTCACCCCGGTCATCACCCCGACGCTCGTCAAGCCCGAGATCATGGCGGGCACCGGCTTCCTCGGCGCGCACGCCGACGAGATCTACCGCCTGGAGGCCGACGACCTGTACCTGGTCGGCACGTCCGAGGTCGCGCTCGCGGGCTACCACTCGGGCGAGATCATCGACGTCTCCGCCGGCCCGGTCCGCTACGCCGGCTGGAGCGCCTGCTACCGCCGCGAGGCCGGCTCGTACGGCAAGGACACCCGCGGCATCATCCGCGTGCACCAGTTCCACAAGGTCGAGGCGTTCAGCTACACGACGGTCGAGGACGCCGCCGACGAGCACCGGCGCATCCTCGGCTTCGAGAAGGAGATGCTGGCGCTGACCGAGCTGCCCTACCGCGTGATCGACGTCGCGGCGGGCGACCTGGGCTCGTCGGCCGCGCGCAAGTACGACTGCGAGGCGTGGCTGCCGTCGCAGGGTCGCTGGCTCGAGCTGACGTCGACGTCCAACTGCACCACGTTCCAGGCCCGCCGCCTGGGCATCCGCGAGCGGACGTCGGAGGGCGAGGTCCGCACGCTCGCCACGCTCAACGGCACCCTGGCGACCACGCGGTGGATCGTCGCGATCCTGGAGAACCACCAGCAGGCCGACGGCTCGGTCGTCGTGCCCTCCGGCCTGCGCCCCTACCTGGGCGGCCTCGAGGTGCTCGAGCCGTGACCGTCCGCGTCGATACCCTCGCGCCGCGTCGACAGCCGGGACCGTCGACGTCACGCGCAGGTGTCGACGCCGCGGGGGACGCGCTATGACCCGCGCCCGGCTCCTCGCGCTCGACGTCGACGGGACCGCGATGTCGTACGGCGGGGTCGTGTCCGACAGGCTGCGCGCGGCCGTCGCCGACGTCGTGGCGGCCGGCCTGCACGTGGTCCTCGCGACCGGCCGCTCGCTGCGGGCGGCGAAGGACGCCGCCGACGCTATCGGCCTGAGCACCGGCTGGATGGTGTGCTCCAACGGCGCGGTCGTCGCCCGCCTCGACCCCGACGAGCCGACCGGCTACGACGTGACCAAGGTGGTGACGTTCGACCCGGCACCCGCACTCAAGGTCCTGGTCAGCGAGCTGCCGGGCGCTCTCTACGCGGTCGAGAACCTCGGCGTCGGCTACCTGGTGACGGCGCCCTTCCCCGACGGCGAGCTGTCCGGCGAGATCCAGGTGGTGCCCTTCGCGACGCTGTGCGCGGCGCCCGCGAGCCGCGTCGTGATCCGCAGCCCGCACGCGACGCCCGACGAGTTCCACCAGCTCGTCGACCGCGTCGGCCTGCGCGAGGTCTCGTACGCCGTCGGGTGGAGCGCGTGGCTCGACCTGACGCCGGAGGGGATCTCGAAGGGGTCCGCGCTCGAGGAGCTGCGCCAGAAGCTCGGCGTCGAGCCCTTCGCGACGGTCGCGATCGGGGACGGCCGCAACGACGTCGAGATGCTGACGTGGGCCGCGCGCGGGGTGGCGATGGGCCACGCCGACGAGCCGGTGCGCGCCGCGGCCGACGAGGTGACGGGCACCATCGACGACGACGGCGCCGTGGCCGTCATCCGTTCGCTGCTCGTCTGACCTGCGGATCCGGGCCGATGTGCGCCCGATGATGGTGCAAACGCGGCTACAGGGAGCATGCTGCGCAACGTGGTGGAGCACGGCATCGGCGACGTCGCCCGCGCTGCGGGCGTCTCCACCGCGACCGTCTCCAGGGCCCTGCGCGGCCTCCCGAACGTCACCCAGGCCACGCGGATGCGGGTGCTCGCCGCGGCGCACGAGCTCGGCTACGTGGGCTCGCCGGCGGCGGCGTCGCTCGCCAGCGGGCGGACGCGGACCATCGGATTGCTGACGCCCTGGGTGCGCCGCTGGTACTTCGCGAACGTCGTCGACGGCGCGGAGCGCGCGCTGCGCGAGACCAACTACGACGCGCTGCTCTACCGGTTCGAGGTCTCGCGCGGGGAGCGCCGCCGGGTGGACCCGTCCGTGCTCCGCCGCCGTGTGGACGGCATCCTCGTCGTCGGCCTGCCCATGGGCTCGAGCGAGGTCGACGACCTCGTGGCGCTCGGGCAGCCGCTGATCTTCGTCGGCTCGGGCCCGCCGGGGCACCTCACGGTGCGGCTCGACGACAAGCGCGCGGGGCGGGAGGCCACGGAGCACCTCCTGGCGCTGGGGCACCGGCGGATCGGGCACGTCACGGGCGACGTCGACGCGATGAGCGAGTGGGCCCCCGGCGCGGACCGCCGCACGGGCTGGCGCCAGGCCATGCGAGCGGCGGGACTGGCCCCGGACGAGCACGTCGTGGTCCAGGGAGACTTCCAGGTCGACGCCTCGCGCGCCGCGAGCACCGCCCTGCTGCGCGCGCACCCGGACCTCACGGCGATCTTCGCGGCGTCCGACGAGATGGCGATGGGTGTGGTGCTCGCCGCCCGGGACCTCGGGCTTCGGGTGCCCGAGGAGCTGTCGGTCATCGGGATCGACGGCCACGAGCTGGGCGAGCTCATCGGGCTAACGACCATCGCGCAGCCCGTGCAGGCCCAGGGCACGGCGGCGGCGCAGCTGCTGCTCGCCATGATCACCGGCAGGCCCGCGCCCGACCAGGTGATCTTCCCGACCGAGCTCGTCGTCCGGACGTCCACCGCGCCGCCGCGGCCGGCGGCTGACTGAGACCCGCCTTCGGCGACCGCGCCGAGCCCAGGTCGCGGCCGCCCCCGAGACCCCGGCGTGACGAAATCGTGACGTGCCGAACCTTGACGCCCCGGGGGCGCGCGATGTCACAGTTGGATCGCCATGTAAGCGTTTGCAAGCAAGGCCCCTGTCGCATCGATGAGGTTGTGGCCGGAAGGACGGACATGAAGCGAAACGCACGATTCGTAGCAGTGGCGGCGGGTGTGGCAGCTCTCGCCACGGTGGCCGCGGGGTGCAGCAGCGGTGGTGGCGGCGGCACCCCCACCAGCTCGGCTGGGGGCGGCAACACACCGGCCGCGCTGACCGGTGACTGCGCGCCCTACTCGGCGTACGCGGGGCACAGCGGCTCGACCGTCACGATGTTCGGGTCGATCCTCAGCCCCGAGTCGGACTCCCTGAACAAGTCCTGGGCCGACTTCACGCGCTGTACCGGCATCACCATCCAGTACACCGGGTCGAACACGTTCGAGTCGGACCTGCCGGTCAAGGTCAACGGTGGCAACGCGCCGAACCTGGCGATCATCCCCCAGCCCGGTCTGCTCGCCCAGATGGTCGCGACCGGCGCCGTGAAGAAGCCGCCGGCCGGCACGGTGGCCAACGAGGCGAACTGGAACGACGCCTGGAAGAGCTACGGCTCGGTCGACGGCACGTTCTACGCCGCCCCGATGAGCGCCAACATGAAGTCCCTCGTGTGGTACTCGCCGAAGTACTTCAAGGACAACGGCTTCACCGTGCCCACCACGTGGGCCGACATGATGAAGCTCTCCTCCGACATGGCGGCGAAGATGACCGGCGCGGCCAAGCCGTGGTGCGGCGGCATCTCGTCCGGCACCGCCAGTGGCTGGCCCGCCACCGACTGGCTCGAGGAGGTCGTCCTCGGCACCTACGGCGGCCAGGTCTACGACGACTGGATCAGCCACAAGGTCAAGTTCTCCGACCCGCAGATCCAGACCGCGATGAAGACCGTGGCCGACTGGCTGCAGAACCCGGCGTGGGTCAACGGCGGCGTCGGCGACGTCAAGTCCATCGCGACCACCACGTTCCAGGCCGCCGGCCTGCCGATCCTGCAGAACCAGTGCGGGATGCTCCAGCAGGCGTCGTTCTACGAGGCGCAGTGGCCCAAGGGTACGAAGGTCGCCGCGGACGGCGACGTCTTCGCCTTCAAGCTGCCGGCCGTCGACCCGTCGATCAAGACCCCCGTCGAGGGCGGCGGCGAGTTCGTGACCGCGTTCTCCGACGACCCGGCGGTCCAGGCCGTGCAGAACTACCTGTCGAGCCCCGAGTGGGCCGACAGCCGTATCAAGGTCGCACCCGGCTGGGTGTCGGCCAACGAGAAGGTCGACCAGACCCTCTACACCGACCCGATCGACCAGCTCTCCGCGAAGTACCTGGCCGACCCGACCGCCACGTTCCGGTTCGACGCCTCGGACACCATGCCGGCGGCCGTCGGCTCCGGCGCCGAGTGGACCGGCATGGTCGACTGGTTCGGCAGCGGCAAGTCGGCAGCGGACGTCGCCAAGGCGATCGACGCGGCCTGGCTGACCAGCTGAATCCCGCTGCACCCTGTGCAGTGACACCTGAGGTGCTCCGGCCCGTGGGATGCGTCCCGCGGGCCGGAGCATCTAGGTTGAGCACACCGGTGGAACTCTGGTCGTTGGTGGACGGACAAGGGAGTCTGCGGTGACCGCTTCACACGTCGTCATGGCGTCGAGCGTGGCGGGCCAGGCGGCCACCACCCTGCTCGGCGTGATCGAGGCCGTCGGTGGCTTCGTCGCCATCCTCTTCATCGTGTTCTACGTCGCGGGGCGGGCCACCGGTCGGCTGCAGAAGCCGATCGCGCTCATCATCTGCCTCGTCCCGGCGCTGTTCCTCGTCGCGCTGGGCCTAGTCATCCCGGCGATCACGACCATCAACAACAGCCTGACCAACCAGCAGTTCCTCGGTCAGCAGAAGATCAAGTACATCGGGCTGAAGAACTACGTCTACGCGTTCACCGACCCGGCGACCCAGCAGACGATCCTTCGCACGGTGCTGTGGCTGCTCATCGTCCCGGTCGTGTCCGTCGGCGTCGGGCTCCTCGTCGCCCTGCTCGTCGACCGCATGAAGCACCCGTCGGCGGCGAAGACGATGGTGTTCCTGCCCACGGCGATCTCCTTCGTCGGCGCGTCAGTGATCTGGCGGTACGTCTACGACTACAAGGACCCGTCGCTGCCGCAGACCGGCCTGCTGAGCCAGGTGGTCATCGCCCTCGGCTGGCGCAACCCGCCGAACTGGATGCTCACCGCCCCCCTCAACACCTTCCTCATGATGGTGATCCTCATCTGGATCCAGGCGGGCTTCTCGATGGTGGTGCTCGGGGCCGCCCTCAAGGCGATCCCGGAGGAGGTCATCGAATCGGCCCGGATGGACGGCGCCTCCGGGTGGCGCCTCTTCCGCACCATCCAGGTCCCGATGATCCGCGGCACCCTCGTCGTGGTGCTGACGACGGTGATGATCACCACGCTCAAGGTGTTCGACATCGTCTTCACCATGACCAACGGGAACTTCAGCACGGACATCCTCGCCCGCCGGATGTTCTCGGACATGTTCGTCACCAGCCAGGTCGGCCGGGGCAGCGCCCTCGCGGTGATCCTCTTCATCGCGGTCGTGCCGCTCGTCTTCTACAACGTCCGCGTGCTGCGCCGGGAACGGGAGATCCGATGACCACCGTCACCACGTCGACCGACGTCGCGAAGCCGCTGCACGGCGCCGAGGCGGTCAAGGCGGTCCGCCGCCGCTTCAGCACGCCGATGGCCTCGTTCTTCGCCGTGCTCATCGGCCTGCTGTGGACCATCCCGACGCTCGGGCTGTTCATCAACTCGTTCCGGTCGAAGCAGGACGCTGCCACCACGGGCTGGTGGATGTTCTTCGTCCACCCCACGTTCAGCCTCGACGGCTACAACCAGGTGCTCACCGGTAGCGGCGGCATGCTCATCCCGCTGGTGAACTCGCTGGCGATCACCATCCCGGCGACGATCATCCCGATCTTCATCGCCTCGATGGCCGGCTACGCGATCGCGTGGCTGCCGTTCCGGGGCAGCGACGTCATCTTCTTCGGGATCTTCGCGCTGCAGGTGGTGCCCCTGCAGATGGCCCTCGTACCGCTGCAGCAGTACTACGTGCACGGCCTGCAGATCGCCGGGGTGACTATCCTGCCGTCGCCGCACATCAACGGCACGCTCGCGCAGATCTGGCTCTCGCACACGATGTTCTCGCTGCCGCTGGCCGTGTTCCTGCTGCACAACTTCATCGCCCAGCTGCCGAACTCCGTCATGGAGGCGGCGCGCATCGACGGCGCGTCCCACCTGCGGATCTTCCGGTCGATCGTGCTCCCGCTGTCGATGCCGGCGATCGCCTCGTTCTCGATCTTCCAGTTCCTCTGGGTGTGGAACGACCTCCTGGTGGCCAAGGTGTTCGGTGGCTCGGACCCGACGATGCAGCCCGTCACAGCCCGCATGCAGAGCCTCGTCGGCAACTACGGCGCCCACGCGGAGCTGCTGGCGCCGGCCGGGTTCGTCACGATCGTCGTGCCCCTGATCGTGTTCCTCGCGCTGCAGCGCTACTTCGTCCGCGGCCTGCTGGCGGGGTCCGTCAAGGGGTAGCGCCCGACGAACGAACGGCGGGGCGGATGCCGGCCGCTAGCCTGGGCCGGTGCCCGCCCCGCTGCTGTTCGTCCTCTCGGGGCTGACCCAGTACGTGGGCGCCGCGGTGGCGGTCCGGCTGTTCGGGACGCTGCCGCCGACGACGATCGCCTGGCTGCGCATCGCCATCGCGGCCGTGATCCTGCTCGGCTGGGCGCGCCCGTGGCGGGCGCGGCTGCGGGGCCGTCGGCTGGCGACCGCGGCGCTGTTCGGCGTGGTGCTGGCCGGCATGAACGTCTCCTTCTACATCGCGATCGCGCACCTGCCGCTGGGCACCGCGGTGGCCGTGGAGTTCCTCGGGCCGGTCAGCGTCGCCGCGGTCACCGGCCGCGGCTGGCGCGACCGCGCGTCGATCGGCGTCGCACTGGTCGGTGTCGTGCTGCTCGCGGGAGTCAGCCTCGGGATGGGGCCCGGGGCCCGGGTCGGCCTGCTGGCGATCCTCGCCGCGGCCGTGCTGTGGGCGGGGTACATCGTCCTCGGCCGGCGGGTGGCGGGGCAGAGCGGCGGCCTGGCGGGGCTGGCCGTGGGCATGGCGACGGGTGGCGTCGTGTTCGCGCCGTTCCTCGCCGGGCGCGCGGCGCCCGTGCTCGGCGACTGGCGGCTGGCGCTGGCGGTCGTCGCCGTGGCGGTGTGCTCGTCGGTGATCCCGTACGGGATCGAGCAGGTGGTGCTCCGCCGCGTGCGGGCCGCGACGTTCGCGGTGCTGCTGGCGCTGCTGCCGGTGTGCTCGGCGGTGGTGGGCGTGCTGGTGCTGCGCCAGCTGCCGAACGCGGCGGAGGTCGTCGGGATGCTGCTGGTGTGCGGCGCCATCGCGCTGACCGGCCGCCCGGACGAGGCGCCGCCGGGCTGAGGAATCGCCCGGGAACGACCCCACGGGACCCCCGCCCCGTGCCACGATGCCTACGCCCGACCATGTCGTCGGGCTGCGCGCCGGCGTCCCGGCGCCCGAGTCGGGGGGCTCCACATGATGCGGTCGCGTCGTCTTCTGCTGGGTTCGTCCGTCGTCGCGCTCGCGGCCGGGCTGGCCGCGTGCGGCACCTCCGCACCGCCCGCCGCCGTCCCGACCAGCCAGGCGCCGGCGACGAGCGCGGCACCGTCACCCTCGCCCACGCCGACACCGACCGGGGTCATCGAGCTGACCGCCGACACGTTCGTCGGGGCGCTGACGAAGGCACAGGCGTCGCTGCCGGCCATGAGCGCCACGTTCGACATGGCGGTCACCTCCGCGGGCACCACCATGACGGCCACCGGCGCGCTGCGCGCCACGGCCGGCGCCACGCCGGAGCTGGCGATGACCATGACGGTGCCGGGCTCGACCACCGGCATCGACATGCGCCTGGTCGGCGGCGTGCTCTACATGAACATGGGAGAGGTGACGGGCGGCATGTTCGTCGCCGTCGACCCCGCCAGCGATCCGTCGACCGGGGTCCCCATGCCCACCGACGTCGACCCCGCCAGCAGCGCCAAGGACCTGCAGGGCGCGATCCTCTCGGTGACGAAGGTGGGCGAGCCGCAGCAGGTCGGCGGGGCGCTCACGCAGGCGTTCGACGTCGTCGTCGACCTGTCGAAGGTGACCGGCACGACCCGCCAGACCCTGGACGACGCCCTGAAGCAGGCGACGGCGGCCGGCGCGACGCTGCCGCCGATGCTCACCTACCACTACTGGATCGACGCGGACGGTCTGGTGCGACGCGTCGCCTACGACGCCCTCGGCACGTCGACGCAGATGACGTTCAGCGGGTGGGGCGAGCCGGTCGACATCCAGGCGCCGAAGGCCGACCAGATCGCCAACCTCGACAAGTCGTGAGCTAGAGGTACTGCCCGGGGCTCCGGCGCTCGTCGTCGTCCTCGGCGCCCTGAGGCGCGGGCACGACGAAGGTGCCGGGGGCCACCTGACGCGCGCCCGGCGGCAGCGCGCGGCGCATCTGCGACAGCTGGGCCTGGGCCGCCATCTGCTGGGCGACCAGCGCCGTCTGGATGCCGTGGAACAGGCCCTCGAGCCAGCCGACGAGCTGGGCCTGCGCGATGCGCAGCTCGGCGTCGGACGGCGAGTCGCTGGTGAACGGCAGGGTGATCCGCTCCAGCTCGTCGATGAGCTCGGGGGACAGCCCGTCCTCCAGCTCGTGCAGCGACCGCGCGTGGATCGCGGCCAACCGGGCGCGGGCGGCCTCGTCGAGCGGCGCGGAACGCACCTCGTCGAGCAGCTGCTTGATCATGGTGCCGATGCGCATGACCTTGGCCGGCTGCTCCACGAGCGAGCCGACCCCCTCCTGCTCGTCGACCTCTGCGTCGGCGACCTCGGGGGTCGCCTGCTCGTCCGGTCCCTGCGTCGCGTCGTCGCTCACCCTTGGCATTCTGCCGCCCGCGGGTCGCGGGCGCCGCCGGTTACGCCGCGGACCCCTACGGGATGAGGAGGATCTTGCCGAACGCCTCGCCGGCGGCCATCGCACGGTGCGCCTCGGCGGCGGCCGCCAGCGGCAGGCGGGCGTGGACCACCGGGCGGATGCGCCCGGCGGTGACCATCGGCCACACATGCTCGCGGACGTCCGCCATGATCGTGAGCTTCTGGGCCAGCGGTCTGGACCGCAGCGCCGTCACGACGAGGGCGGCGCGCTTGTCCATCATGAGACCCAGGTCGAGCTCGCCCCGACGGCCCTTCTGCAGCCCGACGATCGCCAGCCGCCCGTCGGCGGCGAGCATCGTGAGGTTCTCCGCCAGCGCCGCGGCACCGACGACGTCGAGCACGATGTCGACTCCGCGCCCGTCCGTCGCCGCCAGCACCGCCTCGACGAGGCCCGGCGCGCGATGGTCGACGACGACGTCGACGCCCAGCGCGGCGACGCGGGCGCAGCGCTCGGGACCGCCCGCCGTGGCCAGCACGCGGGCACCGGCGGCCCGCGCGAGCTGCACCGCGACGGTGCCGATGCCGCCGGACCCGCCCCGGACCAGGACGGTGTCACCGGCCTCGAACCCCGCTCGTGCGAGGGTCGACCACACCGTCGCCAGCGCCTCGGGCAGCGCGGCGGCGTCGACGAGGTCCGGTCGGTCACCCACGGGCAGCGCCAGCCCCGCCGGGACGGCGACCCGCTGCGCGTACCCGCCCCCGGGCAGCAGCGCGGCGAGGCGGTCACCGACCGCCCACCCCGCGACGTCCGCACCGACGGACACGACCGTGCCGGAGACCTCGAGGCCGGGCCACGGCGGCGCCCCCGGCGGGGGCGGGTACAGGCCGGCCGCCTGGAGCAGGTCCGCCCGGTTGACGCCCGCGGCGGCCACCTGGACGAGCAGGTCCGCGCGACCGGCCTCCGGTTCGGGGACCTCGGCGAGGGTCAGGGGTTCACCCGGAGCGGTGACGACGATCGCGCGCACCACAGCAATCTAGGGCGCGAAGCCGCAGGACGAGCCGGACGAACCGGACGCCGACCGTTCCGGTGCGGGTGACGTACGTGGCAAACTCCCCGCGGGGACTCATGGTGCATCGGCCACGAGCCGATTGGACCGAACGGGGGTCTCCCAGGCCGCAACCCGCGGCGCTGAGGAAGGAAACGACATGCTGAGACGTCTGGGCATCCGCGCCAAGGTTCTTGCGGTCCTCGCGGTGCCGATGCTCGTCGTCCTCCTTGCCGGTGCGTTCATCTCGTGGGAGTCGGTCCGCAACCTGCAGACCGCCCAGAACGTGCGCCACGTCGTCGCCACGACCTCCGCGTCCGTCGCGCTCAACAACGCGCTGAACAACGAGCGTGCGCTCTCCCTCGTCGGCGGCACGGCGGACGAGATCAAGGCCGCTCGGTCGACGACCGACGCGGCGGTCGCGGACTTCCTCCCGAAGATGAACGCGATCGACCTGTCCAGCTTCTCCGCAGCCGCCGCCGGCGACGTCGGCCAGGTGCGGCGCGACCTGACGGACCTGCTGCCGAAGGCGCGGCAGGAGCAGGACACCAACCAGACGGCCCTGGTGCGCTCCGACTACGGCAGCCTCGTCGACGACCACGTCGTGCTGCTCGACGACCTGGCGAACCAGATCGACAACCGGCTCGTGGCCTCGTACATCTCGGCGTACACCGACGTCGCCCGCACCGTCCGGGGCCTCGTGCAGGAGGAGATCGACGGGCATGCGCTGCTGGCCAACGCCTTCCCCACCGCGGCCCTCGGTCAGTCGTACACCGCCCTGTCCAACGAGACCGAGGTCTACCGCGAGGCGGCGCGTGCTTCAGTCGCCGGACTGGGCATCGGCCTGGCGCTGCCCGGCGGCGACCCGAACGCCGGGTTCCAGAAGGACCGGCTGCTCATCGGGACCGGCGACGCGCTCCAGATGTCCTCCGTCACGCCGAAGTCCTTCGAGGACGAGATCACGGCCCAGTGGACGAGCCTCACCGACGTCTCGGACAACGTCCTCAGCGCGGCCCAGGCCACGACCTCCGACGCCATCAGCGCCGCCCAGCAACGCGCCTTCCTCACCGGCGGCGTCACGATCCTCGCGGTCGTCCTGTCCTTCTTCCTCGCGCTCGTGATCGCTCGGACGATCGTCATCCCGCTGCGACGCCTGACGGCAGCGGCCACGGACCTCCGCGAGGAGCTGCCGCGCCTGGTCGAGCAGGTGCAGAGCCCCGGCGACGGGCCGCAGATGACGGCGCCGCAGATCCCGGTGACGTCCCGCGACGAGGTCGGCCGCCTGGCCGGCGCGTTCAACGCCGTCAACCTGACGACCTTCCAGGTGGCGCAGGAGCAGGCGGCCCTCCGCGGCTCGATCGCCGAGATGTTCGTCAACGTCGCGCGCCGCGACCAGGTGCTCCTCAACCGGCAGCTGTCCTTCATCGACTCCCTGGAGCGCACGGAGGAGGACCCGCAGGCGCTGGCCAACCTCTTCCGGCTGGACCACCTCGCCACCCGGATGCGCCGGAACGCCGAGTCGCTCCTCGTCCTCGCCGGCATCGACTCCGGCCGCCGGCTGCGCGACGCGCTGCCGTTGTCCGACGTCGTGCGCACCGCCTCCTCCGAGATCGAGCAGTACGACCGCGTCGAGCTCGACCTCCAGGCCGACCCGCACATGCTGGGGTTCAACGCGCTGCCCGCAGCCCACCTCCTCGCCGAGCTGCTCGAGAACGCCACGGTCTTCTCCGAGCCCGAGACGCCCGTGGTCGTCACGACGGCCGTCGCGGGGGCGCACGTCGAGGTGCGCATCGCCGACCAGGGCCTGGGCATGTCCGAGGACGAGCTCGCCGCGGCCAACGAGAAGATCGCCGCGACGTCCGCCGGCGACGCCCTCGGTGCGCAGCGCCTCGGGCTCTTCGTCGTCGGCCGCCTGGCGCAGCGCCTCGGCGCCGAGGTGCGGCTCCGCAAGAACACCCGCGGGGGGACCGGCACCGAGACGGTGGTCCGGTTCCCCGCCACGCTGTTCCAGTCGACCGAGGCGTCCCCGCTCGGCGTCTACGGCGACCTCGCCGCCTCGGAGGAGCCCGCGGCGCCGGTCGTCTCCGAGGTCGACCTCGCCGCCCTGACGGAGGGCGTCACCGAGCAGGGACTGCCGCGCCGGCGCGCCGCGCTGCCCGCGCGCCCCGTCCGTGCCGCGTTCGACGAGGACTCGATCGTCCTGCCCGACGTCACGGCGAGCGTCCTGCCGGCAGAGCTGAGCGCCGCGGGCGGCGACTGGGCCCCGCTCGTCGTCCCCGACCAGTACGGGGCCGGCACCGCGACCGGCGCGGAGCTGCCCAGCCGGCAGCCCGCCGCGTCGGCACCGGGCACCCCCGCCGCCGACGGCGTCGGCCGTGCCCCCGCGATCGCCGACCCCGCGGCACGTGCCGGCATGTTCGCCGGGTTCCGCGGCCGCAGCGACCTGGCACCCGTGCCCGCCCCGGCCGAGCCGGCGGAGCCCGAGGCCCCCGCGCTCGTCGTCCCGGGCCTCGCGCCCGACGAGGAATGGGCTCCCGGTCAGGTGGCGGCCAGCTTCTGGACCCTCGAGGAGCCGCTGGCGCAGCCGGCCGCGACCGACGAGGCCCCGACCTGGTCGTCGGCCGTGGCGACCGAGCACGCCCGCGACGAGTTCGTCCCGGCGTCGTTCACCCCGCAGCCCCCCACCGCCGAGGCGCCCCTGTTCGACCGTGCGGCGAGCGAGCCGTGGGCCGAGGCCCTGGCGGCCGAGCAGCCCGCGCCCGCCGAGCACGTCGAGCCGTCGGTCCCCGTGGCCGCGGCGGTCGCCGCGACGGAGGAGGCCACCGCCGAGCGGTGGACACCGCCCGAGGTGGACCTCGCGCAGTGGGCGCTGCCCGTCACGGACGCCCCGGCGTTCGAGCCCCAGCCCGACGCGTTCTCCGGCCTGTCCGGATGGAGCGCCGCACAGGGCGCCGACACCGTCGAGGACGCGCCCTACGCGCCCTTCGGCCGGTCGCTCGACGAGGCCCAGGCCTGGGCGACCGGCGCCCTGCCCGTGGTGCCCGAGCCCGCGGGATTCCCGGGGTCGGACCCCGTCGCTGCGTTCCCCGAGCCCGGCGACGACCTCGTCGAGTCGTCGACCTGGCCGGACTGGAACGCCGACGCCGAGCCCTGGAGCGTCCCGGCGCTCGAGGAGGACCACGTCGCGTCGAACGGCGCCGCGACGGAGCTCCCGCCCGTCGTCGAGGTGCCCGACCTCGCGGTCGACGCCTCCGCGCCCGCCGCTGAGACCTTCGCGCCCGCCGCGGCCGAGCTTGCCCCCGAGCCTGACGCGGCCGAAGCCGCCGTGCCGCCGGGACCGTTCGACGAGGCGGAGCCGACCGACCTGCCGGTGACCCCTTCGTGGGCGCCCACCGTCGCCACCGAGTCGTTCCACGAGCTGGTGCGCGGCGGCGACGAGGGTCACGCGCGCCGGCGTGGGTGGTTCGGACGCCGCAAGGAGCGTGCCGTCCCGGCGCCCGCGGCGGTGGCTCCGACGCCGCCGGCCGTCCTCACTCCGCCCGTGCCGGTCGTCGCGCCGGCGCCCGCGCTGCCTGTCCGCTCGTCCGCCTGGGCCCCCGCGGCCGGCACGACGGCGCCCGAGGCCTTCCCGCGGCACGAACCGGCGCCCGTGCCGGTGGCGGCCGCCCCCGCCCCCGCCCCCGTCGAGCCCGTGCCCGCACCGGCGGCCCCCGCCGCACCGGCCGTGGCGTCGAGCTGGGCGCCACAGGGCAGCTGGACCCCGCCGGTCGCCACGACGCTGCCGAACGGTTCCGCCGGCCCCGGCACGGCGTGGTCGGCACCCGAGTGGGCGACCGCGCGCACGTCGTCGTCGACGGGCCCGGCCGCGACACCGGCGGGCGCCCCGGAGCACACGCCCGGCCCGCGCATCGGCACGCTGGACGACGAGGTCGCCGCGATGCTCGCACTGCGCTCCGACATCCAGGAGCAGGCCCTGTCCGAGCTCAGCCAGCTCTCCGCGTACCGGCCGCAGGTCGTCGCGGGCTCTGACCGGCTCACCCGGCGCGTGCCGACGGCCGTGCCGCAGGCCCCGGACATCGTCGAGTCGACCGCCGAGCGCGACCCCAACGAGGTGCGCTCGCGGCTCGCCAGCTTCCAGTCCGGCACGGCCCGCGGTCGCCGCGACGCCGGGCGCGACGAGGAGACCTCATGACGTCGTCAGCAGCATCGAGCACCCGTCGGGTGCGCGCCAAGGACGCAGCCTGCCCCCGCTGCTGCGTCGTGAAGGAGGAAGTGTGACCGCGCTCAGCACCGAAGCCGCCAACTTCGGGTGGCTCCTGGACAACTTCGTTCGCACCGTGCCCGGCACGCGCCACACGCTCGTCGTCTCCGCTGACGGCTTGCTCATGGCCATGTCCGAACAGCTGGACCGCACCAGCGGCGACCAGCTCGCGGCCATCGTCTCGGGCATGTCGAGCCTGACCCGTGGCGCGTCCCGTCAGCTGCAGGCGGGGGAGGTGCGCCAGGCGATCGTCGAGATGGACAACCTCTTCCTCTTCCTCATGAGTGTGTCCAACGGATCGGTCCTCGCCGTGGTGGCAGACTCCAGCTGCGACGTGGGCCTCATCGGGTACGAGATGGCGATGCTCGTGGCCAGGACCGAAGCGACCCTGACGCCCCAGCTGATCAGCGAGATGCGTGGCCAGCTGCCGGTGGACGGCGCCACCAGGTTGACCCAAGGCTGAACGGGAGCCCTTGATGGCAGACCACGTCGAGTACGAGGCGAGGACGGTCCGGCCGTACGCCGTGACCGGGGGCCGTGTGAAGTCCTCGCGAGCGGACCTCCCCCTGGAGGCCCTCGTCGAGCTGATGCCGGGTGCCGTGGCGGGCACCGGGCTGCCGCCCGAGCGACGAGCGATCCTGCACCACGCCGCCGCCGGCTACATCTCGATCGCCGAGCTCTCGGCGCTGCTCCACCTTCCCCTCGGCGTCGTTCGCGTCCTCGTGAGCGACCTCGCGGACCAGCAGTACGTGCGGGTGCACTCGTCGCAGCCGCTCGACGTCCAGACCGGTCAGTCCCCCGCCCTGTCCCTGAGCGTGTTGGAGAGTGTTCTCAATGGCATCGCAGCCCTCTGACGCCCCGATGGCCGCTCAGCCCGGCGCCGGCACCGTGGCCCCCACCGTCGTCAAGATCGTCGTCGCCGGCGGCTTCGCCGTGGGCAAGACGACCTTCATCGGGTCGATCTCCGACATCGAGCCCCTCAACACCGAGGCGGCGATGACCGAGAAGTCGGTCGGCATCGACGACGCGGGCCTGGTGTCCGACCGCAAGACGACCACGACCGTCGCCATGGACTTCGGCCGCATCGCCCTGCCGGGCCACCTGTGGCTCTACCTCTTCGGCACGCCTGGTCAGGACCGGTTCCTCTTCATGTGGGACGACCTGGTCCGGGGCGCGATCGGCGCCGTCGTCCTCGTCGACACCGACCGCCTGGACCAGTGCTTCCCGGCCGTCGACTACATGGAGAGCCGCGGCATCCCCTTCGTCGTCGGCGTCAACTGCTTCGACGGCATCGCCAAGCACTCCCTCGAGGACGTGCGGGCGGCGCTGGCGATCCCGGACCACGTGCCGGTGCTCTACACCGACGCGCGCTCGCGGGCCGCCACGAAGCAGGCGCTCATCGCGCTGGTGCAGCTGGCGATGGCCCGGCTCCGGGCCGGCGCCGCCTCCGCCCGCTGACCCCCCGGACGGCCGTGTGAGCGGCGGTGCCGATCGGCGAGGATAGGGCGGTGCCCCTGACCCCGTCGCCCTTCGCGGGGCGCGGGGTGCCTGCGGTGTACGTCGACGGGTCGGCGCTGTCGCAGTACCTGCCGGACGCGCCGTTCCGCGCCACGTGGCTCGCGTGGGTGGACGGTCGCCGGCTGGTCACGAACCCTGTCGGCGTGACCGAGCTGCACGGCATCGCCTTCGCACGGGGTGCGCAGGCGCGGGCGGTCGCGCACGCGGTCGAGCAGTCCGTCGAGGTGCTCCGCTTCACGGACCAGGCACTGCAGACCGCGTCGCACGTGTCGACGGCCCTCTCGTCGTTCGTCGCGCTGCACATCGGCACGGCGGTGGCCGATCCCGACGTCGAGGTCGTCGCGACGTACCAGCTCGACCTGGCGCGCGTCGCCGCGCTGTACCGGCTGGCCGTCGTGTCGCCCGGATGGCCCGACCGCTGGTGGGAGAACGTGTCCTGACCCCGAAGGGCGTGCCCGTGGCTGGTACCGTCCGGTCACCGGGAGGGCTGGCTGAGCGGCCGAAGGCGACGGTCTTGAAAACCGTTGTTGCGCGAGCAACCAAGGGTTCGAATCCCTTGCCCTCCGCCCACCTTCACCATGCCCACACCGGGCGCAACGCGGGTACCCACGCCGCTCACAGGTTGCTGCGGTCGGATGCCCGCGTGACGACCGAAGGACGAGCCGCGTGACGGCCGGGACGAACGCCGCGACCACCTCGATGCTCGCGCGCGCCCGCGCCGCGGCGACCCCCGCCAGGACGGCCGTCACCGCGGCGGTCGCCGTCGCGCTCGCCAGCATCGTCGCGGTCGGGTCGCTGCTGGACGGGATCGGCGAGAACGGCGACGCCGCGACGCTGGACCGGCCGACGCTGACCTGGTTCGTCGCGCACCGGGACTCCGCGCTGACGGCCGTGGCCCGCGGGTTGAGCACGGTGGGAAGCCCCGGGGTGCTCCTCGGCGTCGCCGTGCTGGCGCTTGCGGTCCTGGCCTGGCGACGGCGGTTCGACGAGGCGCTGCTGTTCGCGTTCGCGTTCGGCGCCGCGGAGTCGATCGCGCTCGTCCTCAAGCACGTCGTCGGCCGCCTGCGGCCCCCGGCCGTCGACGTCGTCGGGCCGGCGGAGACGACCCTGTCGTTCCCGTCCGGCCACACGATCGGCACGGCCGCCCTGGCGCTGGTGATCGCCTACCTGTGGTGGCGGCGCAGCCCCGGTGTCCGCCGCGCGCTCGTCGGCCTGGGTGCGGCCGCGCCGGCGATCGGCGTCATGGCCGCGTCGCGCCTGTACCTCGGCGACCACTGGCTGACCGACGTGCTCGGCTCCGTGGTCCTCGCGGTCGGCGTGATGGGGCTCGTCGTGCTCGGCGACCTGTGGCTGCGGCGCCACGGGCCGGCGTGGTTGCGGCCCGCCGGGGCGCCGGGGACGGTGACCACGCGGCCCTAGGCCGTTGGCCTGGCCGAGTCGTCCGACGAACCGTCATCATGGTCGTCGTGCCGCTGCAACCGGATGACGAGGAGCTCGACCTCATCCGTCGCTCCGGCGTCGTGCTGCGGGTGGGCCGGCTGTCCCTCTCGTCGGGCACCGGCTCCTACCGGGTCAAGGCCTCCATGGCCCGGGTGGCCGCGGCGCTCGGCATCGACCGCCACGAGGCGCACGTCACCCTCACCGAGATCACGACGACGAGCCACCGCGGCCGCTCCTTCCGCACCGAGGTGCTCGAGGTGCGCAACATCGGCGTCAACACCGACCGGCTCGCGGAGCTGGAGTGGCTGGCGCAGCGCGTCGAGGCCCGGGACGGCTGGACCGTCGAGCAGGTGCACGACGAGGTCGACGCGATCGAGCGCAAGGCGCCGCTGTACCCGGTGGTCCTCAATGCGTTGTGGGCGGCGATCGCCTGCGCCGCCTTCGCGTTCCTCAACAGCGGCGGCCCGGTCGAGATCCTCGGCGCGTTCGTCGGCGCGTTCCTGGGGCAGGGGCTGCGGCGGATGGCGCTGCACCGCGGGTTCAACCAGTTCGGCGTCGCGATGGTGGCGGCCGCCGTGGCCAGCGGGGCGTTCCTCGGCTTCGTCGAGCTGGTGCACCTGGCGGGCCTGACCACCGGTGTCCACGAGGCGGGGTACGCCTCGGCGGCGCTCTTCCTCGTGCCCGGGTTCCCGCTGGTCACGGGCGCGCTCGACCTCGCGAAGCTCGACTTCTCCGCAGGCCTCGCGCGCCTGACGCACGCCGTGATGATCCTCATCTCCGCGGCGTTCGCCGTGTGGGCCGTGTCGATCATCGTCGGGCTGTCGCCCGACCCGCCGCAGCCGCTGGCCCTCGGCACGGTGGCACTCGTGCTGCTCCGGGCGGTCGCGTCGTTCGTCGGCGTGCTGGGATTCGCGCTGATGTTCAACAGCCCGTGGCGGATGGCGCTCGTGGCGGCGCTCGTCGCCACGGTGCCGAACGTGCTGCGCATCGCCGGTGTGGAGCGCCTGCACTGGCCGCCGCAGGCCGCCGCCGCGGCGGCAGCCTGCCTCGTCGGGCTGCTGGCCGCCTGGATCGCGCCGCGGCTGAACATCCCGCGGATCACGGTCTACGTCCCGGCGGTGACGATCATGGTGCCCGGCGTGCCGGCCTACCGGGCCGTGTTCTACCTGTCGAACGGGGACATCACCAACGCGATGTCGTACGGCGTCACCGCGGCGCTCATCGTGGCGGCGCTGGCGATCGGCCTGGGGATCGCGCGGATGCTCACCGACCGCGAGTGGGGGCTCGAGCACTGAGGGTTTTGTTCGGTGCCGCCTGGCGCCTGTAGCCTGTCCCCCGTCTTGGAGACGTCGCATAGTGGCCTAGTGCGCGGCCCTGCTAAGGCCGTGTAGGGGGTTACCCCTACCGTGGGTTCAAATCCCACCGTCTCCGCTCTTCTCTAGGCGTCCGACCCGCGAGGCCGCGCGTCGGCATCGCGCCCGTGCCTACCATCGGCGCCATGCCGACCCCGCCGCCCGCGTGGCTCAAGCGCGTCTACGCCGTCCCGCAGCTGCTGTACCGGGTGGGGCTCGGCCGGCTGGCGGGGCACCGGTTCCTGCTGCTGACGCACACCGGCCGGCGCACGGGCGCCCACCATCACGCCGTGGTCGAGGTGGTCCGGTACACGCCCGCCACCGGCGAGGCCGTGGTGCTGGCCGGGTACGGGCCAGGCTCCGACTGGTACCGCAACGTCCGCGCCGGCGGCCCGGCCTGGGTGGACTTCGGGCGTGGGCCTCGGCCGGCGCAGGCCCGCGCGGTGCCCGCCGACGAGGCGGTCCTCGCCCTGGCTGCCTACGAACGTCGCTACGGGGTGCTCCGGCCCCTGCTGCACCGCGTCCTGTCGGCGTTCGCGGGCTTCGAGTACCGCGGCACGGACGAGGACCGGCGCCGCGCCGTCGGGGCGCTGCCGATGCTCGCCCTCACGCCGCGCCGCTGACCGGCACCGATACGCTCGCGGCAGGAGGCCTGGATGGACGCGCATGTCGTGGTGCTGGGGAGCGCCAACCTCGACGTCACGCTCACCGTCGCGCACGTGCCGGCGGCGGGCGAGACGGTGCTGACTCCGACCGCGCCGCTGCGGGCGGCCGGCGGCAAGGGGCTCAACCAGGCGATCGCCGCCGCGCGGACGGGCGGCGCCCAGGTGACGCTCGTCGGCGCGGTCGGCGACGATGGCGACGGGCGCTTCCTCGCCGATCGGCTGAGCGCCGCGGGCGTGCACCCGATGCTCCGCCTCGACCGCACCCGCGCGACCGGCCTGGCGCTCGTCCTCCTCGAGCCGGGCGGCGAGAACCGGATCGTGGTGGCGTCCGGCGCCAACCTCGCCCTCGACGACATCACCCCCGCCGAGGCCCGCGAGGTGGGCGTGGCCGACGTGCTGCTCATGCCGGCCGAGACGCCGGTGGCGGGTCTCGTCGAGGCGGCGCGCGCGGCGCGCGCGAACGGCACGCTCGTCGTCCTCAACGCCGCGCCGGTGCCGGCACGCGTCGCCGACCTGGTCCCCTTCGTCGACGTGCTCGTGGTCAACGAGTCGGAGGCGCTGGCGGTCCTGACCCTGCTCGCGCCCGACGAGGCCGTCGGTGACCTCGGCGCCCCGCCGCACGAGGATGCCGTGGCCGAGCGGCTGACCGGGTGGTTCGGCACCGTCGTCGTGACGCTCGGTGGCCGCGGGGTGCTGTGGGCGCGGCCCGGCGAGGCCACGCACCGGGTCGCCGCGTTCGACGTCCCCGTGGTCGACACCACCGGCGCCGGCGACACGTTCTGTGGCGCGCTGGCGGCCGCCCTCGCCACGGGGGTGGACGCCGCGGCCGCGATCGGGCGCGGCGTCGCCGCCTCGGCCCTCGCGGTGCAGCGTCCGGGCGCCTCGTCGGCGGTCCCCACGCGCGCCGAGGTCGACGCCCTGCTCGCGACGCGCCGCTGACCGGTCTCGGTCAGCCCCGGGAGGGCATGGCCGGTGACCCGGTCGGCACCGACGCCGCGGGGACCAGCAGCTCCGCCCGCGCCTGCGACCACGTCGGCGCGGCGTGCGGGCCGGGCGCCCGCCGACGGCCGCGCAGCGCGAGGCCGAGGAGCGCCACCGGGTACAGCAGGTAGCCAGCGCGGCTCGTCGGGAGCACGAGCATCGCTGCGGTCAGCGCCAGCGCGAGGAAGGCGGCGGTCCCGGTGAGCGTGCGCGGCGGGCGCCGGACGAGCGCGACGAGCAGCGCCGCCGCGACGACGAGCATGAGCGCGTAGCCGACGAGCTTGGCCGTCGGGCCGGCATGGGACAGCAGCACACCGGGCGTCGGCGAGTCCGCCGGGGAGGCGAACGTGCTGCTCGCCATCGGGAAGCCGGCGGCCTGGGCGACCATCGCGGAGGCGGTCGGCCCGACGAGCACCGGCAGCGACACCCCGACGACGACGGCGGTGGCGTTCGCGACGAACCGCCCGGCGTGCCGCCAGCCCCACCGGGCGACGACGAAGGCGGCGATCACCGCCACCGCGGGCCAGGCCGAGGCCTTGAGGGCGCACGCCACCCCGAGGGCGAGGCCCGCCTGCGAGAGGCGGCCGCGTGCCGCCAGGGCGATCGACAGGCACAGCAGCCCGACGACCGGCAGGTCGTGGCCGCCGACCGACGCGTGCAGCGCGAGGAACGGGGTGGCGAGCAGCGCCCAGAGCACCGGCTCGGTGCCCCGGGCGCGGCGGGCGAGGCGGTCGGCGGCGACGAAGCACACGCCGAAGACGAGCAGGAACCACCAGCGCGGATCGCCGAGCCCGATGTTCGGGAGCACCAGGCGCGGCAGCCCGAACAACGACATCAGCGGCAGGTACGGGTTGACGTCGTACGTCGTCATCGGGTGGGCGAGGTAGGGCGAGCCCGTGTCGACCAGGAGCCGGGCGGAGCGCTCGACGACGCCGACCTCGGGCTGGGAGATGCCCGCCACTACGAGCACGACGGTGGGGAGCAGCACCGAGCCGGCGGCGGCGACCCGCACGCCGGTGATCGGCCGGCGCGTGCGGAGGGTGGCGATGCCCGCCACGAGGTAGCCGGCCGTGGCCAGCAGGCCCCACACGCGGTGCGCCGTCTGGTCGGTGACGACGGCCATGCCCACGGCGATGAGCGCGCACACCGCGCACGCGGCCGCGACGCCCAGGTACGCGGGGGTGCGCTCGAGCCACGTGACGACCGTGCGTCGAGCAGCCTCGAACCAGCGCCGGTACGGCACCGGGCGCCCCCTTCGTCATACCGGTAGGACCGAAGGCGACGCTACCGCCTGCCGTGGCGCGAAACCGGCGGTCGTCGCGGAATCTCCACACGGCGCCGACGTGGCGATGGTCACGCGATCCGGTTTGGGGCGCGCTGCCGCTGGCCTGTATCCTCTCCGATGGCCCGTCCGCGGGCCACGCGCCCGTAGCTCAATGGATAGAGCATCTGACTACGGATCAGAAGGTTGGGGGTTCGAGTCCCTTCGGGCGCGCGTCGGGAAGGGCCCGGTCGATGCGTCGACCGGGCCCTTCCTGGTTCTCCTGGTCAGATCTCCCGGACGCCGCGGACGGCCTGCGACGCCGGGCTGCCCAGCACCGAGGCCGTGACGTCCGTGAAGCCCGCCTTCTCCATGAGGAGACGGGCATCCGCGGCGCTCCAGCGCCACTGGCCCCACGCGTCGACGGAGCCCGACGCCTTCTCGTCGTGCAGCGCGTCGCAGGCGGCCACCACGGCACGCCCGCCGGGGCGGAGCACGCGGTGCATCTCCTCCAGGGCCTTCAGCGGGTCCGGGACGAACTTCAGGCAGAACATCGAGGTGACGACGCTGAACCGCCCGTCGGGCCACGGCAGCGCCGCGACGTCGCCCTTGACCAGCTCGGCCGTGCCGGCCGCCAGCCGGTCCGCCAGGCGCCGGCGGGCGACCTCGAGCTGCAGGTCGGAGGCGTCGAGGCCGGCCACGTAGCGGGCCTCGCCGGCGTGGGACGCGAGCAGGACGGCCGAGCCGCAGCCGACATCGAGGACCTCGTCGTCCGGCCGCAGGTCCAGCGCCGCCGCCATCGCGGCGTAGTTGCGCCGGTTGATGCGGACCATGAGGCGGCTGCCGATCCTGCCGGTGCGGCCCACCGGCTTCCCGAAGAACCTCCAGTAGAACTGCGCCCGCCGAGTCATGGTGGCCTCCTGCCCGGGATCGCGGTCCATCCCGCTGCGACCCCGGCGCGGGCCCGACGGCCGAGCGGCCGCGGCGGGGGCTCCCGCTGCCCGCCACGCTAGGGATCCGGCGTCGGGTTCGCGACGGACCTGGGACCTAGGGACGTGGCGCGAGCCCCGCGTGGCGCGCGGGCCGGGACCGCACGACGATCGCTCCATGGCCACCGTCGCGAGGAACATGGTCGACACGCTCGCCGCCAGCGGGGTCCGGCGGGTCTACGGGATCCCGGGGGACTCGCTCAACGGGTTCACCGACGCGCTGCGTGACTCCGGGATCGACTGGGTCGAGGTCCGCCACGAGGAGGCGGCCGCGTTCGCCGCCGGTGCCGAGGCGGCGCTCACCGGGGAGCTCGCCGTCTGCGTGGGCAGCTGCGGGCCGGGCAACCTGCACCTCATCAACGGCCTGTACGACGCGCAGCGCTCGCGCGTGCCGGTGCTGGCCATCGCCGCGCACATCCCCACCTCCGAGATCGGCAGCGGCTACTTCCAGGAGACGCACCCGACGGAGATCTTCCGGGAGTGCTCGGTGTACGTGGAGTACGCCGCCTCCCCGGTCCAGATGCCACGGATCCTCACCACGGCGATGCGGGCGGCGGTCCAAGGCCGCGGGGTGGCGGTCGTCGTCATCCCCGGCGACGTCTCGCTGTCGGACGCGGTGGGGACCGCCGTCACGGCCGTGCGGGCGGCGCACCCGCGGGTGGTGCCGTCGGACGACGAGCTCGCGCAGGCGGCGGCGCTGCTGCGGAAGGCGAAGCGCGTGACGATCCTCGCCGGCGCTGGCTGCGAGGGCTCCCACGACCAGCTGATGGCGCTCGCGGACATGCTGGCGGCGCCGATCGTCCACACGCTGCGCTCGAAGCAGTTCGTCGAGCCCGACAACCCGTACGACGTGGGCATGACCGGGCTGCTCGGGTTCGCATCCGGCTACCGCGCGATGGACGCGTGCGACACCCTGCTGATGCTCGGCACCGACTTCCCGTACCGGCCCTTCCTGCCGGAGCAGGCGACCGTGATCCAGGTGGACGTCCGCGGCGAGCACCTCGGCCGGCGCGTGCCGCTGGCGCTCGGGCTCGTCGGCGACGTCGCCTCCACCCTCGACGCCCTCCTGCCGCTGCTGCACCGGGTGCGGCACCGCGCGCACCTGCAGGACTCGCTCGCCCACTACGCGACCACGCGCGCCAAGCTCGACGACCTGGCGACGCCCCGCCGGGGTGAGCAGCCGCTGCACCCGCAGTTCGTCGGCCGCCTCGTCGACGAGCTGGCCGACGACGACGCCGTGTTCATCCCGGACGTCGGCTCCCCCGTCATCTGGGCCGCCCGGTACCTGTCCATGAACGGGCGCCGCCGGCTCATCGGCTCGTTCGTGCACGGCTCGATGGCCAACGCGCTGCCGCAGGCCGTCGGCGCCGCGTGCGCCTTCCCCGGGCGCCAGGTGGTGGCCCTCTCCGGCGACGGCGGCGTCGCGATGCTGCTCGGCGAGCTGCTGACGCTGCGGCAGCACCGGCTGCCGGTCAAGGTCGTCGTGTTCAACAACTCGTCGCTGAACTTCGTCGAGCTGGAGATGAAGTCCGCCGGGTTCGTCACGACCGCCACCGGGCTGGACAACCCCAGCCTGGCGGCGTTGGCGGAGGCCGCCGGGCTCAAGGGCTTCCGGGTGGAGCGATCCGACGAGCTGCACGACGCGCTCCAGGCCGCGTTCGCGCACGACGGCCCGGCGCTGGTGGACGTCGTCACGGAGCGGCAGGAGCTGACGATCCCGCCCTCGATCACGCTCGAGCAGGCCAAGGGCTTCGCGCTCTACGCGATGCGCACGCTGCTGTCGGGCCGTGGCGACGAGCTGCTCGACCTCACGCGCGCCAACCTGCGGCAGGTGTTCTAGTCGCACCCCGGGCGGGTGCGACGTAGCGTGGATGACGATTGGACAGCGGGCCGGACGAGGGCCGCACCGCCTCGCGGCGGCTGCGGCGAACGATCACCCCGCGGGCTCGCCGCCGCCAGCAGCGACGAAGGGAGCCGTCATGTTCGAGCACTTCGACACCCCCAATGAGCTGTTCACGTTCCGCCTCGGCACGCTCCTGTCGGCCGAGCACGACTCGCTGTCGATGCTCGAGGACCTGGAGCGCGTGGTCGACGGGGACGACCTCAAGCAGCTGTTCCACCACCACGCGGACGAGACGCGCCAGCAGATCGCGAACGTGGAGGAGTGCTTCCGGCTGCTCGGGATGCCGCCCGACGACTCGCCGTCGCCGACGACCCGTGGACTGGCGAAGGAGGCGGACACCCTCATCCGCAAGTCGCACCCGACGCTGGTCGACGAGGTCGCGGTGGCCGGGGCCCTCGCGACGGAGCACTACGAGATCGCGACCTACACCACGCTGATCGACATGGCGCAGGCGCAGGGGCACACCGAGGTCGTCCGGCTGCTGCAGGCCAACCTTTCGCAGGAGGAGGCCACCTGCGACAAGCTCGCCGCCGTCGAGCGCCAGCTCGTGGGGGCGTGATGACCTCCGCGGAGCAGCCCGCGGCCGTGCGGGCGGCACGGGCCGTCGAGGAGGCGGGCGGCCTCGACGGGACGGTCAACCTGCTCGGTGACGCCTTCGACGCCCTCGTGGGCCGCCGGCCGGCGCTGACCGCGACGTTGCAGGGCACGCAGCTGGGGCACTCGCTGCACCCGCTGCTGACGGACCTGCCGATCGGCCTGTGGACCGCCTCCGCGGCCCTCGACCTGGTCGGCGGCCCGAGCTCGCGGGCCGCCGCCGACCGGCTGCTCGGCCTGGGCCTGCTCGCCGTGGCGCCGACCGCCCTGAGCGGCTGGGCGGACTGGTCCGCGAGCGGCACGCGGGTGCGGCGGGTCGGTGTGGTCCACGCGGCGCTCAACTCGGGCGCGGCGGTCCTGTTCGGCGCGTCCTGGCTGCTGCGCAGGGCGGGGCACCGCGGTGCCGGCGTCGCGGTGGCGATGGTGGCGAACCTCGTCGTCACCGGCGGCGGGTACCTCGGCGGCCACATGGTCTACCGGCTCGGGGCGCCCACGGGCGGTCCCATGGCCACCCGCCACCCCGCCCAGGAGGTCGTGCCGCGGGCGCCGTTGCGGGCGGCGTGACGCCCGGCCCGGGCGCGAGGGGTCGGTGCGGGACATGGGGGCGGCGGCTACCGTAGCCCGGTGACCGAGACCCAGGCCCTCGCCTCGACGGGCGTCATCACCCCCGACCACACCGTCGCCGCCTTCACCCGCGAGTTCCTGCGGGAGCTCAACTTCGGCCAGGGCGTCACCCTCGAGCGCTCGACGGTGAACGACCGGTACCTGGCGCTGGCCCGCGCCGTGCGGCACTACCTCATGAGCCGCTGGATCGAGACGCTCACCCGCCAGCGCAGCACGCAGTCGAAGTCGGTGTGCTACCTGTCGGCCGAGTACCTGCTGGGCAAGCAGCTCGGCAACGCGCTGCTGGCGACGGACCTGACCGCGATCGCCTGGGAGTCGATGCGCAACCTCGGCGTCGACCTCGACGAGCTGCGGGCCCAGGAGGTCGAGCCGGGGCTCGGCAACGGCGGCCTCGGCCGGCTGGCCGCGTGCTTCGTCGACTCCCTGGCCACCATGAACGTCCCGACCATCGGCTACGGGATCCGCTACGAGTACGGCATCTTCCGCCAGACCTTCGTCGACGGCTGGCAGGTGGAGCAGCCGGACACCTGGCTCGCGCTGGGCGCGCCGTGGGAGTTCCCGCACCCCGAGAAGGCGGTCACGGTCGGCTTCGGCGGCCACACCGAGCAGTACGTGGACGACGAGGGCAGGCAGCGGACGCGGTGGCTTCCGGCCTGGAACGTCCAGGGCATCCCGTTCAACTACATGGTCCCGGGCTACCGGAACGGCCGCGTCAACACCCTGCGGCTGTGGAGCGCCGAGGCGACAAAGGCCTTCGATCTGCAGATCTTCAACGAGGGCGACTACGTCGAGGCCGCGCGTGCCCAGACGTTCGCGGAGAACATCTCCAAGGTGCTGTACCCGGAGGACTCCACGCCGCAGGGCAAGGAGCTGCGGCTGCAGCAGCAGTACTTCTTCGTCGCCTGCTCCATCACGGACTTCGTCGAGGAGGTGCTGCCGGCCGGGTTCGACCTGCACCACCTGCCGGAGCGGATCGTGTTCCAGCTCAACGACACCCACCCGGTGATCGGCGTGCCGGAGCTGATGCGTGTCCTGATCGACGAGAAGGGCTTCGCCTGGGACGAGGCCTGGGCGGTCACCAAGGGCTGCTTCGCCTACACGTGCCACACGCTGCTGCCCGAGGCGCTCGAGGTGTGGCCGGTGGAGCTGCTGGGCCGGCTGCTGCCGCGCCACCTGGAGATCATCTACCGCATCAACGACGACTTCCTCGACGAGGTGCGCGCCGCGTACCCCGGTGACGCCGAGCGGGTGCGCCGGATGTCGATCATCGGCGAGGGTGCTCAGCGCACCGTCCGCATGGCACACCTCGCCACCGTCGCGGCCGTCAAGGTCAACGGCGTCGCCGAGCTGCACAGCCAGCTGCTGCGCGAGAAGGTGCTGGGCGACTTCGCCCAGATGTGGCCGGACCGGTTCACCAACGTCACCAACGGCGTCACGCCGCGCCGGTTCATCCGGCTGGCCAACCCGCCGCTGTCCGCGCTCATCACCGAGGCGATCGGCGACGGGTGGATCACGGACCTCGACCGGCTCGCCGACCTCGAGCCGCTGGCCGACGACGCGTCGTTCCGCGAGAAGTTCCAGGCGGTGAAGGCCGACAACAAGCAGTGGCTTGGGCGCAACCTCGAGGAGCGGGACGGCCTGACCCTGCGCACCGACGCGATGATCGACGTCATGGTCAAGCGGCTGCACGAGTACAAGCGGCAGTCCCTCAAGCTGCTGCACATCGTCACGCTCTACAACGAGATCATCACCGGCCGGCTCGACCCGACGACCCTCCAGCCGCGCGTCTTCGTCTTCGGCGCGAAGGCCGCCCCCGGCTACCAGATGGCCAAGCAGGTGATCGGGCTCATCAACGCCGTGGCGCGGACCGTCGACGCCGACCCGCGCGTCAAGGGCGCGCTGTCGGTGATCTTCCCGCCCAACTACGACGTGACCCTGGGGCAGCGGCTGTTCCCGGCCGCCGACCTCTCGGAGCAGATCTCGCTCGCGGGCAAGGAGGCGTCCGGCACCGGCAACATGAAGCTGGCGCTGAACGGCGCGCTGACCATCGGCACGGACGACGGCGCCAACGTCGAGATCCGCAAGCTCGTCGGCGACGACAACTTCTTCCTCTTCGGGATGACCGAGCCCGAGGCGGAGGCGCTCGTCACCGCGGGGTACCAGCCGTCGTCGTACTACGAGTCCGACGAGCGGCTGCGCGGGGCGATCGACCTCATCGCCTCCGGCGCGTTCGCGGGGGGCGACCGCCGAGTCTTCGAGCCGGTGGTCGACAACCTCCTGTACGAGGACCGCTTCCTCGCCCTGGCGGACTACGCGAGCTACCTCGACGCACAGGCCAGGGTCGACGTCGCCTACCAGGACAAGGACGCGTGGGCGCGCTCCGCGATCCTCAACATCGCGCGGTGCGGCTTCTTCTCGTCCGACCGGTCGATCCGGGACTACATCGACCGCATCTGGCACACGCCGCAGGTCCCGGTGATGTAGGGGCATGGGGCCCGACCTCGACGAGCTGCGCCGGCTGCGCCACGCGCGCGACCGGATGGACCGGGAGTACGCCGAGCCGCTGGACGTGCCGGCCCTGGCGCGCACCGCGCTGATGTCGCCGGCGCACTTCGCGCGCCGGTTCCGTGACGTCTACGACGAGACGCCGTACTCGTACCTCATGACGCGGCGCATCGAGCGGGCGGCGGCGCTGCTGCGCCGTGGCGACGTCTCGGTGACGGACGCGTGCTTCGCCGTCGGCTGCTCGAGCCTCGGCTCGTTCTCGGCCCGCTTCACGCAGATCCTCGGGGAGACGCCGAGCGCCTACCGTGCCCGCGACCACGCCCAGATGGTGCCGATCCCGGACTGCCAGGCGATGGTCCTCACCCGGCCGCGCCGGGCGCCGGCGAAGAGAGCAGTTTCGAAGAAGCCGGCCGACGAGCCCGTCCTTAGCGTGGTGCCATGACCACACGACTCAGCCACGTGCAGATCCTCGTCGACGACCCCGACGCCGCCCTCGCCTTCTACCGGGACGCGCTCGGCCTCTCGGTGAGGTTCGAGGTCGCCAACGGCGGCTTCCGCTGGATCACCCTCGGCACCGACGCGCAGCCCGAGATCGCCATCGTCCTCATGGAGCCGCACGCCGGCCGCTCGCAGGCGGACGGCGACACGGTGGCGGCCCTCCTCGCCAAGGGCGAGCTGCGCCCGGTGCAGTTCTCCTCCGACAACCTCGAGTCCACGTGGGCCAAGGTGGTCGCCACCCCCGGCGTCTCCGTCGTGGAGGAGCCGGCCGACCAGCCCTGGGGCGTGCGCGACGGCGCCGTGCGGGACCCCGCGGGCAACCTCGTGCGCATCCAGCAGGCGCAGGGCTGACCCTCAGCGGACCCGGCGGTAGACCAGGTCGCGGGCCGTCCGGCCCTCGGCGCGGGCCTTGCGCTCGAACGCCGTCACCGGGCGGCCCGACCCCGCCCCGGGCGCCGGCTCCAGGCCGGGGTCGGACGAGAGCACCTGCGCCATCTGCTCGGCGTAGTCCGGCCAGTCGGTCGCCGTGTGGAGCACGCCGCCGACGACGAGCCGGCTGCGCAGCAGCGCGACGTGCGCCGGCTGGACCAGGCGGCGCTTGTGGTGGCGGACCTTGGGCCAGGGGTCGGGGAAGAACGCCCGGACCTCGGCGAGCGCGCCGGGGGCGATGGCCCGCCGCACCAGGTCGAGCGCGTCGCCGTGGCCCACGCGGACGTTGCCGATCCCGGCCTCGTCGAGCAGCTTGAGCAGGTTGGCGACCCCCGGCAGGTGGGCCTCGACGGCCAGCACGTCCCGCGTCGGGTCGGCCGCCGCCATGGCCACCGTGGCCTCGCCCATGCCCGGCCCGATCTCCAGCACCAGCGGCGCCGACCGCCCGAACATCGCGACCGGGTCGAGCATCCCGTCGGCCGTGCGCGGGAAGGGCGCGTCCTCGTCGTGCACGGAGAACCCGAGCTCCGGGAACAGGCGGCGCAGCGCGTCCTGACGCACCGGGCCGAGGCCGGCGCCCCGGGGATGGAACGTCCGCAGCGGCTCGTGCGGCGCGGCGGCCGGGTGCCGGAACGGGCCGGGCGTCGGATCCACGGCCGTCAGCCTAGGGAGGTGAACCCTCATCGGCCCGAGGAGGCGCGTCCGTGGTCATCGACCACCTCGTCGAGCACGGCTGCTCGTCGCGGAGGACGGGGCGCGTCAGGCGCTGACGGCCTCCGCCGACGGGACCGGGCGGGCCGCCAGGGAGCCGTGACCGGCCACGTCCGTGCCGACCTCGAGCAGCCGCGCCGTGCCGTCGGGCTCGACCGCGACGCGGGAGACCGATGCGTTCGGGAGGGCGACGAGGCCCGCCGGGTCGAGCGTCGCGAGCCAGGCGCCCAGCGCCAGGCCGTGCCCGACGACGAGCACGTCGCCCGCCGTGTGGCGCGCGGTGATCGTCGTGAACGCCCGCCGCACGCGCGCCATGAAGTCGGCGGCGTGCTCGCCCCGCGGCAGGCCGGGGTAGGTCCCGGCGAGGATCTCGGGGACGATCTGCGCCCACGGGGCGACCTCCTCGAGCTCGCGCTCGGGGCGGCGCTCGAAGGTCCCGAAGTCGTACTCGCGCAGGTCGGCGTCGGTGACCAGCCGCACGGCGGGGTGGTGGCGCAGCAGCTCGACCGCGGTCGCCACCGCACGGCCGGAGGGTGAGGCGTAGGCCGCCTGGAAGGGGACGTCGGCCAGGTGGCGCGCCGTGATGCGCACCCCGTCGCGGCCGGGCCGTGTCAGCGGCGAGTCGCAGCTGCCCTGCAGCAGCTGGCGCTGGTTGAAGTGTGTCTGCCCGTGTCGCACGAGCGTGAGCGTGAGGGTCATCGATGCCCGTCCTTCGTCGTTGTCGTCCCCGCCACCGTAACCCCTGTCCGGTGACGAGCCGACGACGTCTCGGTGAGCGTCCGGCGAACGTCCGTCAGTGCAGGGCGGCGTCCGCGGCGGTGGTCCGCCACCCGAGGAAGCGCACGACGAGGCCCGCGCGCGACGGCGCGCAGCAGAAGGGGCCGGCCTCCAGCGGCACGTCGGTGTCGAACGGGGCCATCCGCACCAGGCGCCACGGCTCGCCCTCGGCGTGGGCACGCACGACGAGCGCGTCGCCGAAGCGGCTCGCGCGGACCGTGACGACCCGCCCCGCCCACTCCGGGACCGGGGCCACCGACCAGTCCGAGACCCCGCGCGTCACCACGGCGCCCACCTGCGGCAGCCCGTCGGAGATCTCGACCCCCGCCTTGACCCAGGTGTCCTCCGCGGCGCGCACCATGAGGCCGGCCTGGTCGAACAGCTGGTCGTAGGCGAGGGCGACGTCGACCTCGACGGCCCGGCCGGCGGGCAGCGGTGCGAGGAGCGCGTGCTCGGAGTCGTGGACGAACCCGTAGGCGGTGTGGCGCCAGGCGTCCGAGCCCTCGACCGCCTCGACCAGCAGGGCGTCGCCGTCCTCGCGGGTGGACGCCGGCGGGTGGGTCCATCGCCCGGCGGACCAGGGCACGGACAGGTCGTCGGTCATGGGGTGGAGCCTCCTGAGGATGCGGGTGACGACGGGTGGCCGGTGCGGACGCGCTCGTCGAGCCAGCCCAGCACGGCGGCGATGTAGCGCGTACGGGCCGGCTCCGGGGACAGGGACAGGTCGTGCGCGCCACCGGGGATCCGGACGAGCGTGACGTCGGGTCCCAGCCGCGGGGCGCGCGCCACCATGTCGCGCACGTCGAGGATGACGTCGGTCGTGAGCAGCGCGTCGTGCGCGTGGTCGCCGGGCCCGCTCGCGCCGGAGGCGACGACCAGGACGGGCGCCTCGATGTGGAGGCCGCGCGCCACGCGGCGGTGGCCCGCGCGGATGGACCGCACCCAGCCGGCCCGCACGGGGAAGGCGCGGTACGGCTTCCACGCGAGGTCGTAGTCCCACTCGCCGCCGCTGGAGCGGTGCAGCGCGTACCCGTAGTAGGGGTCCATCTCGCGGACCTTGAGGCGCGGGGCCACCCGTCCGACGACGTCGAGGACCGCGGTGAGGGGACCGCGCTCGAACCGGCTGCCGTTGAGGTCGAGCCACGGGCTGTTGAGGACGAGCGCGTCGACGAGCCCGGGCCGCTCGTTGAGCCACAGGGGCACGACGAGCCCGCCGGCCGAGTGGGCGTGGACCACGACCGCGTCGTGGTCCGCCCGCAGCACGCCCACTGCGCGGTCGAGCTCCTGGGCGTAGACCGCGATGTCGGTGGTGAACTCCGGCTCCCGCCCCGGGCGTGTGGAGCGGCCGTAGTCCCGCAGGTCGAGCGCGTAGAAGTCCCAGCCGTCGGCGGCGAACGCGTCCCCGAGGTGCCGCTGGAAGAAGTAGTCGGCGAACCCGTGCACGTGGAGCACGGCGCGGTGGGTCGCCGGCCCGGTGGGGTCGCGGCGGACCAGCGTCGCCACGGCGGGGCCGTACCGGTCCGGGGGCAGCTCCAGGGTGAGCTGCGACCAGCCGTCCCCGAGCACGTCGGGAAGCCATGCCTGCGGGGACGTCGTCGTCGGGTGGCTCACGCCGCGAGCCTAGAGCGCCACGCCACGGGGGGCATCGGCTGGCCCGGGCCCCGGCTGTGCCGACGTCACCAGCCGCAGTCTGGCCTTGGCGGTTGCCATGAAACTTGAGCGGAATAGACTCAACTCCGGTCTCGTTGCCCTCGTCGAAGCCATCACCAGGAGGAACGCCGATGCCGAGCGCGGACGCGAAGTTCACCACCCGGGCCCAGGAGGCGCTGGGCGACGCCATCCAGCAGGCGTCGGCCACCGGGAACCCCCAGCTGGAGCCCGCCCACCTGCTCGACGCGCTGCTGCGTCAGGAGGGCGGGGTGGCCAACGGCCTGCTCGACGCCGTGGGCGCCGACCGTGCCGCCGTCGGCCGGCAGGTGCGCGCGATGCTCGTCAAGCTGCCGTCGTCGTCCGGCTCGACCGTGGCGCAGCCGTCCGCGTCACGCCAGCTCGTCACCGCGCTCGACGCGGCGGAGAAGGAGGCGCGGGCGCTCGGCGACGACTACGTCTCCACCGAGCACCTGCTCGTCGGGCTGGCCACCGGGCAGTCCGGCGTGGCCGAGGCGCTGACCGCCGCCGGCGCGTCCCGCGACGCGCTGCTCGCCGCGCTGCCCACCGTCCGCGGCAACACCCGCGTCACCTCGCCCAACCCCGAGGGCACGTACAAGGCCCTCGAGCAGTACGGCATGGACCTGACCCAGCGCGCCCGCGACGGCAAGCTCGACCCCGTCATCGGGCGCGACTCCGAGATCCGGCGCGTCATCCAGGTGCTGTCGCGCCGCACGAAGAACAACCCCGTGCTCATCGGCGAGCCCGGCGTCGGCAAGACCGCCGTCGTCGAGGGTCTCGCGCAGCGCATCGTCGCCGGCGACGTGCCGGAGTCGCTGCGCGGCAAGCGGCTCGTCGCCCTGGACCTGGCGTCGATGGTGGCCGGCGCCAAGTACCGCGGTGAGTTCGAGGAGCGGCTCAAGGCCGTCCTCAACGAGATCAAGCAGTCCGACGGCGAGATCGTCACCTTCATCGACGAGCTGCACACGGTCGTCGGCGCGGGCGCCGGCGGCGAGGGTGCGATGGACGCCGGCAACATGCTCAAGCCGATGCTGGCGCGCGGCGAGCTGCGGATGGTCGGCGCGACGACGCTCGACGAGTTCCGCGAGCACATCGAGAAGGACCCTGCCCTCGAGCGCCGGTTCCAGCAGGTGTTCGTCGGCGAGCCGTCGGTGGAGGACACCATCGCGATCCTGCGCGGCCTCAAGGAGCGGTACGAGGCGCACCACAAGGTGACCATCTCGGACGCCGCGCTGGTGGCCGCCGCCACGCTGTCCGACCGGTACATCTCCGGCCGCCAGCTGCCGGACAAGGCGATCGACCTGGTCGACGAGGCCGCGTCCCGGCTGCGCATGGAGCTGGACTCCTCGCCGGTCGAGATCGACTCCCTCAAGCGCGCCGTCACGCGCCTGGAGATGGAGGAGGTCGTCCTCGCCGACGCCGACGACCCCGCGTCGAAGGAGCGCCTCGGGAAGCTGCGCGCCGACCTCGCGGACCGTCGCGAGGAGCTGGCGTCCCTCACCGTGCGGTGGGAGAAGGAGAAGGCCGGCCACAACCGGGTCGGCGACCTGCGCGCGCGCCTGGACGCGCTGCGCGCGGACGCGGACCGCAAGCTGCGCGAGGGTGACCTCGAGGGTGCCGCGCGCATCCAGTACGGCGAGATCCCGGCCGTCGAGAAGGAGATCGGGGCCGCCGAGGCCGCGCCCGACGAGCCCGAGCAGCCCCCGATGATCGCGGAGCGCGTGGGGCCCGACGAGGTCGCCGAGGTGGTGTCCGCGTGGACCGGCATCCCCGCCGGCCGGCTGCTGGAGGGCGAGACGGCCAAGCTGCTCCGCATGGAGGACGTCCTCGGCGAGCGCCTGATCGGGCAGTCCCGCGCGGTGCAGGCGGTCAGCGACGCGGTTCGTCGTGCCCGGGCCGGGATCTCCGACAGCGACCGGCCCACCGGCTCGTTCCTCTTCCTCGGCCCGACCGGTGTCGGCAAGACCGAGCTGGCCAAGGCGCTCGCAGACTTCCTGTTCGACGACGAGCGCGCCATGGTCCGCATCGACATGAGCGAGTACGGCGAGAAGCACTCCGTCGCCCGACTGGTCGGCGCGCCCCCCGGGTACGTCGGGTACGAGGAGGGTGGCCAGCTCACCGAGGCGGTGCGGCGCCGGCCCTACGCGGTGGTGCTGCTCGACGAGGTCGAGAAGGCCCACCCCGAGGTGTTCGACGTGCTGCTGCAGGTGCTCGACGACGGCCGCCTCACCGACGGCCAGGGCCGCACGGTCGACTTCCGCAACGTGATCCTCGTGCTCACCTCGAACCTCGGCTCGCAGTTCCTCGTCGAGCCGCTGCTGTCCGACGAGCAGAAGCGCGAGGCGGTCATGGGCGCGGTCCACGCCGCGTTCAAGCCCGAGTTCCTCAACCGGCTCGACGACATCGTCCTGTTCGACGCCCTGTCGCTGGACGAGATCGGGCAGATCGTCGACCTGCAGGTCGCGGCGCTGGCACGCCGCCTGGCGGAGCGCCGCCTGACGCTCGACGTCACCCCCGCCGCGCGGGAGTGGCTGTCGATCGAGGGCTACGACCCTGCCTACGGCGCCCGGCCCCTGCGGCGGCTCGTGCAGAAGGAGATCGGCGACCGGCTGGCCCGCGGCCTGCTGTCGGGCGAGATCCGCGACGGCGACACGGTGGTGGTGGACCGCGACGACGCCGGCACCCTGTCGCTGGTGGCGTCCCCGCCCCTCCCCTGACGGCCCCACCGGCCCTCCCCGACGGCCCCGCAGGCCCTCCGTGACGGGCCCCGCTCGGCCCTCCGTGACGGCCCCACCCGGCCGCGCCGGCGCCGCATCAGCGCCCGCACCGACCGTGCGGGACCCCACAACCGCGAGCGCCCCGTTCGTGACCGAGACCGTGCGTTCCGACGTCCGGAACGCCCGGTCTCGCCGACGAAGTGGGCGCTCGACGGATGGCCGGTCGCACGGCCGAAGCATCAACCGGGAGGGACCCTCGGACGAGGAGCGGCGGCGTCAGGCGTTGGCGGCCGCCACCAGCTTCGCCAGGTCCTCGGGCGGCACGGCGCCGCCGGCGAACGACAGCGCCACCTCGAGCGGGATCTGGCGCAGCATCTCGTCGTCCGTCTCGGGCACGCCCGCGGCGGCCATCGCCCCCCGGAGCAGCGGGCCGCCCACCGGGTGCGCCAGCCACTCGGCGACGGTCGACATGGAGTCCAGCGGCAGCGCGGCGCTCTCGCCGGCCACCTCGACGGTCGCCGTGCCGCGGATGTCGCGCGACGACGCGCCCACCTCGATCACGAACGTCCCGCCCTCGACGACCCACCGCCGCAGCGTGGGGTGCCAGAAGGACAGGTCGCGGGCGCCGAGGGTCACCCGGACCGTCTCGGAGGCGCCCGGCTCGAGGCGCACCTTGCGGAACGCCTTCAGCTCGCGCGGCGGGCGCAGCACCGAGGCCTGCGGGTCGCGCACGTAGACCTGCACCACCTCGGCAGCCGCCATCGAGCCGGTGTTGGTGAGGCGGACCGACACCTCGACCTCGTCGCCGGCGACGGTCGCGGAGACCTCGTCGTACCCGAACGTCGTGTACGTCAGGCCGTGGCCGAAGGGGTAGGCGACCGCGACGTCGCGCGCGTCGTACCAGCGGTAGCCGACGAGCACGCCCTCGCCGTAGCGCACGTGCCCGAACTCGCCGGGGAAGTTCCCGAAGGCGGGGGTGTCGGCCAGCCGCAGCGGGATCGTCTCGGTCAGGCGCCCCTCCGGCGAGCGGCGCCCCGCGAGGATCTCGGCCACCGCGTGGCCACCGCCCTGGCCGCCCAGCCACGTCTCGAGGATCGCCGGCGCCGAGCGCCGCCAGCCCGTCATGGACACCACCGAGCCGTTGGCGAGCACGACGACCACGCGGCGGTTCGCCTCGGCCAGCGCGGTGAGCAGCCGCACCTGGTTGGTCGGCAGGTCGAGGCGCTCGCGGTCGTAGCCCTCGGACTCGTCCGCCGGCAGGAGGCCGAGGAACAGCACCACCGTGCCGGCGTCGCGCGCCAGCTCCACCGCCTCCGTGCGCAGCCGCAGGTCGAGGTACGTGTTGGCGTCCAGCGTGTACCCGGCGACGAACGGCACGTCCCGGCCGAGCACCCCGCGCAGCGCGGTGAGGGCGTCGTCGACCCGCGTGGGGTGGACCTGCGAGGAGCCCGCGCCCTGGTAGCGCGGCGTGCGGGCGAGCTCGCCGACGACGAGCACGTCCTCGTCCGCGGGCAGCGGGAGGAGCGGGCGCCCGCCGACGGGGTCGTTCTTCAGCAGCACGGCCCCCGCGGCGGCGGCCTCCCGGGCCAGCTCGTGGTGGGCGTCGAGGTCCGGCGCCTCGCCCGCCTCCGTCCGGGAGCGGGCGACGAGGTGCAGCACGCGCCGCGCCGACGCGTCGAGCGCCTCCTCGGGCAGGCGCCCGTCGACGATGGCGCCGACGACGGCCATGTCCGGCCGCGACCCGATGCCGGGCATCTGCAGGTCCAGCCCGGCGACGAGCGAGGCCACCCGGTCGTGCACCGCGCCCCAGTCGCTGACGACGAGGCCTTCGAAGCCCCACTCGTCGCGCAGCACGCCCGACAGCAGCCAGCCGTGCTCGGAGGCGTACACGCCGCCGACCTTGTTGTAGGCGCACATCACCGTCCACGGCTGCGCCGTGGTCACCACGTGCTCGAACGCCGGCAGGTAGATCTCCCGCAGCGTGCGCTCGTCCACGTCGGCGGAGACGCGCATCCGGTCCGTCTCCTGGTTGTTGGCGGCGAAGTGCTTGAGGCTCGTGCCGACGCCCTGGGACTGCACGCCCTCGACGTAGGCGGCGGCCAGCCGGCCGGCCAGGTGCGGGTCCTCGGAGAAGTACTCGAAGTTGCGGCCGCACAGGGGCGTCCGCTTGATGTTGACGCCCGGGCCGAGCAGCACGGCCACGCCCTGCGCGGCCGCCTCGCGGCCCAGCGCCTCGCCGACCCGCCGCATGAGCTCGGGGTCCCACGTGGAGCCCAGCGTCACCGCCGGGGGGAAGCACGTCGCCGGCACCGAGTCGCCGACCTCGGCCGCCCCGCCCTCGACCACCTGCTTGCGCACGCCGTGCGGGCCGTCGGTCATCATGATGGCGGGCACGCCCGCGCGGTCCACGCCCGTGGTGTGCCAGAAGTCGGCGCCCGACGTCAGCGACGCCTTCTCCTGCAGCGTGAGGGTGCCCAGCACCCGGTCCTCGTCGAACGGCATCTCCACCGCACCTCCCGGTGGCACCGTAGCCGTGGCCCCGCTCAGGTGCTGGACGGCGCCCCGGCGGGGGTGGTGACCAGGCACGTCACGGTCGCGTGGCCCGGTGTCGGCGCCCAGACGACGAGCCGCCCGCCGTCGGTCGGCGCGGCCGCGCAGAGCTGCGCGGCGGACTCGTCGAGGCGCGTCTGGCCGCTGGGCGGGTTGGTCAGGTCCTGGCGCACGACGACCCGCGCCTCGTGGCTGTCGGCGCACGGCACCACGCGCACCGCCCACACCTCGCCGTCCGTCGGCAGCGTCTGCAGGCAGTTGCCGACCACCAGCTGCTGCGGGGTGGCGAACCGCGGCGCCGAGACATCGGCGGGCAGGGGACGCAGCAGCAGCACGGCGAGCCCGACGAGCGCCACCCAGGAGAGCGTCGACACGACCCCGAGCGCGAGGCCGACCCAGGCCATCCACCGGCCGCGGCGGCGCCGGCCGGCCGTCCGCGTGGCACCCATGGCGCCGAGCACGATCGGCACCGGCCCCAGCCCGACGACCCCGGTGGCCAGCGCCGCGATGCTCACGCCGTCCCACGGCGCCTGCGGCGCCGCCGGCTGCTGCCACCCGCCCGCGTAGTACGGCGCTGGGTACTCGTACCGGTCCGGGGGCTGGGTCATGCGGTGACCTCGAGCACCACCGGGACGTGGTCGGAAGGCCCCTTGCCCTTGCGCTCGTTGCGCTCGATCGTCACGCCCGTGACGGCGGCCGCCAGCGCGGGGGAGGCGTACGTCAGGTCGATGCGCATGCCCTCGTTCCGCGGGAAGCGCAGCTGCTGGTAGTCCCAGTACGTGTACGTGTGCTCGGCCGGCAGGTGCACCCGGCTGACCTCGGTGTAGCCGCCGTCGGCGATGGCCGCGAACGCCTCCCGCTCGGCGGGAGTCACATGGGTGCGTCCTGCGAAGAACTCGATGCTCCACACGTCGGTGTCCAGGGGCGCGATGTTCCAGTCCCCGACGAGGGCGATCTTCGCCGTCGGCTCGTCCTGCAGCCACTGCGCCGCCGCGGTGCGCAGGGCGGCCAGCCAGGCGAGCTTGTATTCGTAGTGGGGGTCGGCGATCTCGCGGCCGTTGGGGATGTACAGGCTCCACACCCGCACACCGCCGCACGTGGCGCCCAGGGCGCGCGCCTCGAGCGCGGGCGGGTCGCCCCACAGGGGCTGCCCGGCGAAGCCGCGCACGACCTCCTCGAGGCCGACCCGCGACGCGATCGCCACGCCGTTCCACTGGCTGAAGCCGAACGTGGCGACCTCGTAGCCGAGCGCCTCGAACCCCTCGCGCGGGAACTGCTCGTCCTTGCACTTGGTCTCCTGCATGGCCAGCACGTCGACGCCGGAGCTCTCGAGGAAGCCCAGCACCCGGTCGATCCGGGTTCGCACCGAGTTGACGTTCCACGTGGCCACGCGCATGACGCGACCGTACCGGCCAGCACCGACCACGGCACGACCCACGACACGGCGAGGGCCGGGTCGCCGTCCCCCGGCGGCATCCCGGCCCTCGTCGTCCGCCCTCTCAGGCGGGACCGTGAGTCACTTCACGTCGTCGTCGACCCACTCGAACGTGCGGGTGACGGCCTTCTTCCACAGCCGGTACGTCCGGTCGCGCTCGGCCGGGTCGATCGACGGGTTCCAGCGCTTGTCCTCGGCCCAGTTGTCGATGACGTCCTGCTCGCCGTTCCAGAACCCGACCGCGATGCCCGCCGCGTAGGACGCGCCGAGGGCGGTGGTCTCGGCGACGACCGGGCGGATGACCGGGACGCCGAGGATGTCGGCCTGGAACTGCATGAGCGCCTCGTTGGCGACCATGCCGCCGTCGACCTTGAGCTCGGTCAGCGCCACGCCGGAGTCGGCGTTCATGGCGTCGAGGACCTCGCGGGTCTGGAAGGCGGTGGCCTCCAGCGCGGCGCGGGCGATGTGGCCCTTGTTGACGAACCGCGTCAGGCCGACGAGCGCGCCACGCGCGTCCGACTTCCAGTACGGCGCGAACAGGCCGGAGAACGCCGGCACGAAGTACGCGCCGCCGTTGTCCTCGACCGTGTCGGCCAGCTGCTCGATCTCCGGGGCGGACGAGATGATGCCCAGGTTGTCGCGCAGCCACTGCACCAGCGAACCGGTGACGGCGATCGAGCCCTCGAGGGCGTACACGGCCGGCTGGTCGCCGATCTTGTAGCAGAGGGTGGTCAGCAGGCCGTTCTTCGACGGGACCGGCGACGTGCCCGTGTTGAGGAGCATGAAGTTGCCGGTGCCGTAGGTGTTCTTGGCGTTGCCGACCTCGAAGCACGCCTGGCCGAACGTCGCGGCCTGCTGGTCGCCGAGGTCGCCGGCGATCGGCACGCCCGGGACCATGCCGCCCTGGCGGCCGTAGCCGTAGACCTCGGACGACGACTTGATCGCCGGCAGCATCGACATGGGGATGCCCATGTCGCGCGCGATGTCCTCGTCCCACGAGAGGGTGCTCAGGTCCATGAGCATGGTGCGCGAGGCGTTGGTGACGTCCGTGACGTGCACGCCACCGTCGACGCCGCCGGTCATGTTCCAGATCGTCCAGGTGTCGGTGTTGCCGAACAGGAGCTGGCCGGCCTCGGCCTTCTCGCGCGCGCCCTCGACGTTGTCGAGGATCCACTTGACCTTCGGGCCGGAGAAGTACGTCGCCAGCGGGAGGCCGACGCGTGCCTTGTAGCGGTCCTGGCCGCCGCCGAGCGCACCGAGGTCCTCGACGATCTTCGCCGTGCGGGTGTCCTGCCAGACGATCGCGTTGTAGACGGGCTGCCCGGTGGTCTTGTCCCAGACGACCGTCGTCTCGCGCTGGTTGGTGATGCCAACGGCTGCGATGTCGACGTAGGTGAGGTTGGCGTTGGCCAGGGCGATCGCGACGACCTCGCGGATGTTGTCCCAGATCTCGATGGGGTTGTGCTCCACCCAGCCGGCGCGCGGGAAGATCTGCTCGTGCTCCTTCTGGCCGACGGAGACGATGCGGCCGGAGTGGTCGAAGATGATCGCGCGAGAGCTCGTGGTGCCCTGGTCGATGGCGAGGACGTACTTGGTATCGGGCATGACAAAGTCTCCTTGACGAATTGGTGAGGAGCGACGTCCCGGCGGCGCGCCTGGCGCGATCGGCGCGGTGCGCGCCGCCGGGAGTCTGGGGGGATGCCGGTGATGCCCGTCGTCGGGCGGCCGGCTGGCCTACGGGGTCGTTCAGACGATGTAGGCGTGGGCCACGAGGCCGGCGATCGCGCCGCCGACGAGCGGGCCGAAGACCGGGACCCAGGAGTACGCCCAGTCGCTCTTGCCCTTGCCCGGGATCGGGAGGAAGGCGTGCGCGATGCGGGGGCCGAGGTCACGGGCGGGGTTGATGGCGTACCCGGTCGGACCACCGAGGCTCATGCCGATGCCCACGACGAGGAACGACACGGGGAGCGGGCCGAGCGATGCCGGGTTCTTGCCGAACGCCAGGATGACGAAGACCAGCACGAAGGTGCCGATGACCTCAGTGAAGAAGTTCCAGCCGTAGGAACGGATCGCCGGGCCGGTGGAGAACACGCCCAGCTTCGTCGCCGGGTCGGCGTCCTCGTCGAAGTGCTTCTTGTACGCGAGCCAGCACAGGACCGCACCGATGATCGCGCCGATCATCTGGGCGAGCCAGTACAGCAGCATGTTGCTGAAGCTCGACGTGATGCCCTTCGCGAACTGGTCCGCCTTGTCCGGGGCGTTCAGGTACAGGCCGAGCGTGACGGCCGGGTTGATGTGCGCACCCGACTTGAAGGAGACGTAGACACCGGACATGACGGCCAAGCCCCACCCGAAGGTGATGACGACCCAGCCGGAGCTGAACCCCTTGTTCTTCGGCAGGATGACGTTCGCCACGACGCCTGTACCGAGAAGGACCAGCATCGCCGTTCCGACGATCTCGGAGACAAAAGCTTGACTCACGGTCTACCCACTTTCGTTGTGACGGGACTTCGTTGTCACGTGCACCTCGCGGCCAGGCCGCGAGGGTCTAGCGGCCGGTTTCCGGGGAACCGGCTCCCTTCCCGACGGCATACATCGGGGTGAGGTCTGTTGCCTTCAGGCGAACGGCCTCGGCAGAGGCGTCATCGCCTTCCTGCGCCGCGGCGTCCTCCGCCTCGACGCGTTCACGATAGGCCTGGATCTCCTTCTCCCGGGTCTTTTCGTCCCATCCGAGAACGGGTCCGACGAGATCGGCGATCTCCTCGAGCGCGGCCACGCCCTTGTCGACCTGCTCGTAGTTGAGCCGGGTGCGGTTCATCAGCACGTCGTCGAGGTGCAGGACGCCCTCGTGCGTGGCGGCGTAGAGCGCCTCGACGCGGGTGTAGGCCGGGGCTCCGGTGAGGGGCTTGGCGAGGTCCGGCCGGGCCTCGACGAGCTCGATGAGCTCGGGGAGCAGGGAGCCGTACCGGCTGAGGAGGTGATCGACGCGCCCCTCGTCCCAGCCGTAGGCGGCGGCCCATGTCTTGGCCTGCGCCTCGATGACGGCCAGCCCGTCGGCCCCCGCGAGCGGCAGGTTCGCCGTCGGGGAGGGCAGCGACTTGGCGCGGGCGCCGAGCGCGAAGTCGACGGCGTCCTTGGCCATCACCCGGTAGGTGGTGAGCTTGCCGCCGGCGATGACGGTGAAGCCGGGCGCAGGCGAGGCGACGGTGTGCTCGCGGGAGACCTTGGTCGACTGCGTGCCCTCCTTGACCTCCGGCTGGAGCAGCGGCCGCAGGCCGGCGTAGACGCCGATGACGTCGTCGCGGGTCAACGGGTCCTTGAGCACCGTGTTCGCGTGCTCGATGACGTAGTCGATGTCGGCGCCCGTGGCCACCGGGTGGCGCAGCTCCTGCACCCACGGGGTGTCGGTGGTGCCGATCACCCAGTAGCGCGGCCACGGGATGAGGAACAGCACCGACTTCTCGGTCTGGAGGATCAGGCCGACGTCACCGCGGATGCGGCTGCGCGGCACGATGAGGTGGATGCCCTTGGAGGCGAGGACCTTGAGGCCGCCGGTCGAGCCGGTGAGCGCCTCGGTCTGCTCGGTCCAGACGCCGGTGGCGTTGATGACGTTCTTCGCCGCGACGTCGAAGCGGTCGCCGGTCTCCAGGTCGACGAGCTGGGCACCGGTCACGCGGCCGGAGGCGTCCTTGAGGATGCCGGTCACCTGGGTGCGGCTGGCGGCGTGCGCGCCGTAGGACACGGCGGTGCGGACGAGCGTCTCCACGAGACGGGCGTCGTCGAGCATGGTGTCCCAGTACTGGATCGCGCCGACGGCGACGTCGGGGCGGAAGTCCGGGAACATCTGGGTCATCCGCGTGTGCGAGATGTGCTTGTGGAACGGGATCGCGTGGCGGGTGCCGGTCGACTGGGCGAGCGCGTCGTAGAGCGCGATGCCGGCGCCGACGTACGCCCGCTCCCACACGTGGTGCTGCAGCGGGTACAGGAACGGGGTCGGCCGCACCAGGTGCGGCGCGATGCGCTGCTTGAGCAGGTTGCGCTCGGTCAACGCCTCGTGGACGAGGTGGAAGTCGAGCATCTGCAGGTAGCGCAGGCCACCGTGCGCCATCTTCGTCGAGCGGCTCGAGGTGCCGCTGGCCCAGTCCTGGGCCTCGACGACGGCGGTGGAAAGGCCACGGGAGACCGCATCGAGTGCGATGCCGGCGCCGGTGACGCCGCCTCCGATGACCAGGATGTCGATCTCGTGGCCCGCTTCCGTGCTGGAACGGAGGACCTCGAGAGCGGCGGAACGGGCCTGGGGCGTCAGCGGCGCGGTCCTCATGTGAACTTCTCCTGCAGTTAGGCACGCTCGCCCGTCGGGGGCGGCTGAGTTATCGTCATCGCCAGGTGAACGCATGCGCAACACGAGTGCACATACGTGCACGGAGTAGGGACCTTGGGGGTGGGGCATGTACGTCAACAAGGAGCAGCAGGACGTGCTGCGCGCGGCCTCGATGTACTACCTGCAGGACCTCAAGATGGAGGTCATCGCGCGGCACCTGGGCACGTCGCGCTCCACGGTGTCTCGCCTGATCAAGCGCGCGCGCCAGTCCGGACTGGTCGAGATCACGCTGCGCCCGGCGAGCACCCGTGCGCCAGGTCTCGGCCGGTCGATCACGTCGATCTTCGGCGTCGAGGCCTACGTCGTGCCGGTCCCGGACTCGGCGAGCGACCTTGAGCGGCTGGAGCAGGCGTCCATGACGGGCGCCAAGCTCATCTCCTCGTGGTTCGACTCGGACATGGTGCTCGGCCTGGCGTGGGGCACCACGCTGGCCTCGGTCTCCCGCTACCTCGTCCCCAAGCCGACCCGCAGCGCCGCCGTGGTCCAGCTGAACGGCGCCGCCAACATGCGCACGAGCGGCATCGAGTACGCCTCCGACCTCATCTCGAGCTTCGGCACCGCGTTCGGTGCGGCGGTGCACCACTTCTCCGTGCCGGCGTTCTTCGACTACCCCGACACCAAGGCCGCGATGTGGCGGGAGCGGTCGGTCAAACGGGTGCTGGACATGCAGCGCCGCGCGGACATCGCCGTGTTCTCGGTCGGCGCCCTGGCCGGGGCCGTGCCCTCGCACGTCTACTCGGCCGGCTACCTCGACGAGGACGACGTGCGCGTGCTGCACGACGAGGGGGTCGTCGGCGACGTCTGCACCGTGTTCCTGCGTGCCGACGGCTCGTGGGAGGACATCTCGCTGAACGAACGTGCGACCGGCCCCACGCCGGTGCAGCTGCAGCGGATCCCGCGCCGCGTGTGCATCGTCGCCGGCGACGCGAAGGTCACGCCGCTGCTGGCCGCGCTGCGCGCCGGCGTCGTCACGGACCTCGTCGTCGACGAGATCACCGCGACCGGCCTGCTCGAGGCCGTCGAGCCGGCGCCCCTGCAGCGCCGCGCGCGCGCCCACGTCGGCGGCTGAGCCGCGCCGCCTGGCTACCGTGGGGGCGTGATCTCCGAGCTGCGGGTGCGCCCCGCGACGCCCGCCGACGTGCACGCGATCCACGACCTCGTCGAGCCGTACGCCACCGAGCGCATCCTGCTGGCCAAGGAGTGGGTCGGCTACTACGAGGCGGTGCAGGAGTTCGTCGTCGCCGTCGACGGTGACGACGTCATCGGCTGCGGCGCCCTGCACGTCATGTGGTCCGACCTCGCCGAGATCCGCACCCTGGCGGTCGACCCGTCGCGGCGTCGCCACGGTGTCGGCCACGCGCTGCTGCGGACCCTGCTCGACCGGGCCCGTGCCTTCGGGCTGCGGCGCGTGTTCTGCCTGACGTTCGAGGTGGACTTCTTCGCGTCGCACGGGTTCGAGGTCATCGCCGGCACTCCGGTCGCCCCCGACGTCTACGCCGAGCTGCTGCGGTCGCACGACGACGGCGTCGCCGAGTTCCTCGACCTGGCGCGCGTGAAGCCCAACACCCTGGGCAACACGCGGATGCTGCTCGATCTGGGCTGACCCCCACCGGCCGGTGGAGCCTGCCGCCCCTCCGGTGGCGACGAGTGGAGCCGCCTGGCCGCGGCACGCCGTCCGGGCAGGTCAGATGCCTCCACCGGGGTCATGGGAGGCGGTAGGACGCGGGCTCGTCGTCCGGTCCCGCCGTCGCACCGGTCACCGTCAGGGGGACGACGAGGCCGTCGGCGACCAACGCCTCCACGCAGCGGGTGAGCTGGCGGGCGTCGGGCCACACCGCCGCGACGGCGTCGGCCGGCACGGGCCCGATCGCCCCGCGCAGCAGCGCCATGACGCGGCCGCGCACCTGGCGGTCGGTGCCCTCCCACGGCTGGCCGCGGCGGCGGTGGGCGTGCTCGTCGGGCGGCCTGCCGGCGGTCAGCCAGGCGCACGACGAGGCCAGCGGGCACGCCTCGCAGCGCGGCGCGCGGGCGGTGCACACCAGCGCCCCCAGCTCCATCGTCGCCAGCGCCCACCGGGCGGCGCCGGCGTCGTCGGACGGCGTCAGGCGGTCGGCGAGGGCGACCTCGGCCGACGTCTGGGTGGGCGCCGGGAGCGCCGCCCCGGCCGCGTGGCGGGCCAGGACGCGGCGCACGTTCGTGTCGAGCACCACTGCCCGGCGACCGAACGCGAACGCCCGCACCGCGGCCGCGGTGTAGGCGCCGACGCCCGGCAGCGCGAGGAGGGCGGCCTCGTCGTCCGGCACCTCGCCGCCGTGGCGGGCGACGATCGCCGCCGCGCACGCGTGCAGCCGCAGCGCCCGGCGGGGGTAACCGAGGCGGTCCCAGGCGCGTAGCACGTCGGCCGGCGAGGCCGCCGCCAGCGCGGCGGGCGTGGGCCACCTCGCGAGCCACGCCCGCCACGCGGGCTCGACCCGCGACACGGGGGTCTGCTGGAGCATCACCTCGCTGACGAGCACGCCCCATGGCGTCCGGTCGGGCGCGCGCCAGGGCAGCACGCGGGCGTGCTCGTCGAACCAGGCGAGCAACGGGTCGGCGGGCACGGGACATCCTCTCCCGGAAAGACCGGGTGACATTGCGGGTGAAATGGGCGCGCTCCCAGACCTACCCTCGAGACATGGTCGAGCCGGGCTCGACCCGACACCTGCCGTCGGGCGCCGTGCCGGCCCATGCCGTCCCGCTGGGCGCGCTGGGCGGCATCCCCACGCCGTTCGAACCGCCGGTCCGCGCCGCGTCGAGCGCCTGGCTGCGCACGGCCCCGTGCCACGGCGTCGAGGAGCTCGACGTGGTGTTCGGCACGCGGGGCGAGGCGGCGCACTGCTGGTGCCAGTACGACCGCGTGCCGATCCCCCTCTTCGAGACGCTCGACGACGAGCACCGGCGCGAGATGCTCGGGATCGAGCTGCGCCAGCACCCGACACCCGGCGTCGTCGCCACGCTGGGCGACGAGCGCGTGGGGTGGTGCTCGGTGGGGCCGCGCTCCCTCTTCGGGCGGCTGCGGACCGCGGCGTCGACGTCGTCGCCCGCCACCTCGGCCGACGACCCCGCGGTCTGGTCGGTGACCTGCTTCGTCATCCGCCCCGGGTACCGACGGCACGGCGTGGCCACGGCGCTGCTCGCCGGCGCGATCGAGCACGCGCGGTCGGGCGGCGCGGGGTGGCTCGAGGCGTACCCGACCGACTCGACCGGGCCCGCGGCGGTGCTCGACCGGCTCTACCGCGGGTCGCTCGCGCTGTTCCTCCAGGCCGGTTTCGAGGTCGTGGCCCGGCCCCGTCCCGGGCGCGCGATCGTCCGGCTCGAGCTGTAGCGCGGCGCGTCGTCCCGCAGCCGCGCGCCCGCTCGCTACCGTCGAGCGGGGAGGTCTGCGTGGCGGGAGAGCGGTTGCCGGCGAGCGTCTACTGGAGACGCCGGTTCGTCGTGCTCGGGATCCCGCTCCTGCTCGTCGTCGTGCTCGTCGCGTACCTGCTCAACCGGGGCGACGAGCCCAGCGCGGCGCACACGCCCGGTGGGACCGCGGGCCCGACGGCTCCCACGACGCCGGCGCCGACCCCGACGGCGACCGGCTCGCCGGTCGCGGCCGCCAACGGCGGCGTCGCCAGCTGCGTGGCGCCGGCCCTCACCCTCGGCATCACCCCCGACGCGGCCTCGGTGCCCGCGGGATCCACCCCTACGTTCACCGTGACGATCAACAACGTCGGCAACACGCCGTGCGTCGTCGACGCGGGCGAGCTGCAGCGCGAGGTCGTCGTCGTGTCGGGCAACGACCGCGTGTGGTCGTCGAAGGACTGCGCCTCGGCGAAGTCGCCGGCCCGCACGCTGCTGCTGACGCCGGGCATGACCGACACGTCGCACGTCGCCTGGAACCGCGTCCGCTCGGCGCCGGGATGCCCGGGCAACCTGCCGGCGCCCCGGCCCGGCACCTACCAGGCCACCGTCGCCCTGGCGGGGACGTCGAGCGGGTCCGTGGTGTTCCAGCTCGGCTAGGCCGAGCTAGACGTAGCGCTCGAGGATGCTCGACTCGGCGAGCCGGCTCAGGCCCTCGCGCACCGTGCGGGCGCGCAGCTCGCCGACACCGTCGACGGCCATGAGTTCCTCGACGCCGGCGGCCAGCAGCTTTTGGAGCGAGCCGAAGTGCAGCACGAGCCGCTCGACGACCGCCGACGGCAGGCGCGGCACGCGCGACAGCAGCCGGTAGCCCCGGGGTGCGACGGCGGCGTCGAGCGTGTCGCCGCCCGGCAGGCCGAGCACGCGGGCGATGTGGCCGAGGTCGAGCAGCTCGGTGCTCGTCAGCTCGGCGAGCGCCGTCTGCACCTGGTCGACGTCGCGGCGGCCGGTGTCGACGTAGTCGCGGATGACCAGCTGCCGGTCGGCGTCCGACCCGGCGATCAGCTCGTCGAGCTGGAGGGCGAGCAGCCGCCCGTCGGTGCCGAGCTCGACGACGTAGCCACCGATCTCCTCCGAGATGCGGCGGACCATCTCGAGCCGCTGCACGACCGTCGAGACGTCGCGCACCGTCACGAGGTCCTCGATCTCCAGCGCGGACAGCGTCCCGGTCACCTCGTCCAGGCGGGCCTTGTAGCGCTCCAGCGTCGCCAGCGCCTGGTTGGCGCGCGAGAGGATCGTCGTGGAGTCCTCGAGCTGGTGGCGGCCGTCGCCCACCCAGACGGCGATGATCCGCATCGACGCGGACACGGAGATCACCGGGTGGCCGGTCTGCTTCGCGACCCGCTCGGCCGTGCGGTGGCGGGTGCCGGACTCGCTGGTCTGGATCGACGGGTCCGGCAGCAGCTGCACGCCGGCCCGCACGATGCGGTTGGTGGTGGTGTCGATGACGACCGCGCCGTCCATCTTGCAGAGCTCGCGCAGCCGGGTCCCGGAGAACTCGACGTCCATGACGAAGCCGCCCGAGCACAGCGCGTCGACCGACTCGTCCATGCCGAGCACGATGAGGGCGCCGGTGCGGCCGCGCAGGATGCGCTCGAGCCCGTCACGCAGCTCGCCGCCGGGGGCGACGGCGGCGAGGGTCGAGCGCAGGAGCTCGTCCTGGGACGGGTGGGCCACGTGCCGATCGTAGTGGGCGCCGTCGGCACCACCCCTGGTCAGCACGTCCTGCCCGCGACGATCGGGTAACGATCCCATCGGTCAGCGGGAGGGGAGCCGGGCGACGCCGTCCGGCAGCTCGTCGTGCCCGGCCGGGAACCGGCTGGGGTGCGCCTCCCGGGCGCCGTCCTCGCCCAGGCCGGCGGCCAGCACCGCGGCGGGCAGGTCCGCCACGCGCGTCACGTGCATGCCCTCCGGCACCACGAGCTCGTCGGTGGCGGCCGGCACCACGGCGCGCCGGAACCCGAGGCGTGCGGCCTCCGCCAGGCGGCGGCTCGCGCCCGCGACCGGACGGATCTCCCCGGCCAGCCCCACCTCTCCGATCGCGACGAGCCCGCGCACCGGCGGGCGGTCGACGTGCGACGAGACGACGGCGAGCGTCACCGCCAGGTCGGACGCCGGCTCGACCACGCGGGACCCGCCGACCGTGGACACGTACACGTCCTGGCCGGCCAGCGGCAGGCGGAACCGGCGCTGCAGCACGGCCAGCACCATCGCCAGTCGGGAGCCGTCGACGCCCGACGTGGTGCGGCGCGGGTTCGGCGCGCCCGTCGGGGCGACGAGCGCCTGCACCTCGCACGCCATGGGCCGCCGGCCCTCGAGCGTCACGGTGAGGCACGTGCCCGAGGTCGGGTGCAGCGCCGCGAGGACGAAGAGCCCGCTCGGGTCGCTGAGGCCGACGATGCCCTTCTCGGACAGGTCGAAGCACCCGACCTCGTCCGTGGGGCCGAACCGGTTCTTGGTGGCCCGCAGCAGCCGCAGCCGCGAGTGCCGATCGCCCTCGAACTGGCAGACGACGTCGACGAGGTGCTCCAGGGTGCGCGGCCCGGCGACCGAGCCGTCCTTGGTGACGTGCCCGACGATCACCACGGGCATGCCGCGCGACTTCGCCGCGGCGATGAGGGCCGCCGCGACCTCCCGCACCTGGGTGACGCCGCCGGCGGCGCCCTCGACCTGGTCGGAGGCCACGGTCTGCACCGAGTCGACGACGAGCAGGTCGGGCCCGACCTGCTCCACGTGGCCGAGCACGGTGGCCAGGTCCGTCTCGTCGGCCAGCAGCAGGCCGGGCTCGAGCGCACCGATGCGTCCCGCCCGGAGCCGGACCTGGCCGGCCGACTCCTCGCCCGTCACGTAGAGGACGCGCCGGCCACCGCGGGCCGCCTGGGCGGCGACGTCCAGCAGGAGGGTCGACTTGCCGACGCCCGGCTCGCCCGCGAGGAGCACCACGGCACCCGGGACGAGCCCGCCGCCGAGCACGCGGTCCAGCTCGTCGACCCCGGTGGGGCGCGCGCGGGCCGTCTCGACGTCGATGTCGCCGATCGGACGGGCCGGCGCGCCCGCCGGCCGGGAGGACACCGTCCGCGGGGCGCCCCCGCCGGGACCGGCCTCCTCGGCGACCGTGCCCCAGGCCTGGCACTCCCCGCACCGCCCGACCCACTTGGCCGTGGTCCACCCGCACTCGGCGCAGCGGTACCCGTTCGACGGCGTGCGGGAGCGGGAACGAGCAGTGGCGGTCGTCACGCGCGGCACCGTATCGGCCCGGACCGACATCGGTACGCTGCCTGGCGACGCGACGGTGGACGGAGGCGACGATGGCGGACGGCGTGGGCCCGCAGCACGGGCGTGACGAGGGCGGCCGGCGTCGCTGGCTCCTGCCCACGGCGCTCGGTGCGGCCGTGGTCGTGCTCGCCGGCGTCGTCGTCGGCATCGTCCTGTCGCAGCGCGGGTCGACGACCGTCGCCGCCACCGAGCCGACCGCCGTCGTCACCACGGTGCACCTCCCCGTGCCGACCCCGACGGTGCAGCCGAGCGCCCGCGCGACGAGCACGGCCTTCACCGCGCTGCTGCCCGCCAGCGTGCTCCAGTACGCGTTCGCCTCGTCGCAGCCCGCGAACGACTGGCTGGCGGCCGGTGCGCTCGAGGCATGGGCCGACACCTACACGGACGGCGGCAGCGGGAAGCTCACGGTGCAGGCCGGGCAGTTCCCGACGGCCGACGAGGCGACGGCCTTCGCCGCCACGCTGACCGCCGCGCTGCCGACTGCCGCCCCGAGCCCGGCCGCGACCGGAGGGCCCTCGCTCCCGAAGACCGGCCAGGTGGCGGCCGCCGGCACGGTCTCCGGGAGCTACACGATCGTCGACGGCGGCGACGGGACCGGGATCGCGGTGTGGACCAACGGCACGGGCGTGTTCCGCCTGGTCGCGCCGTTGGCCGACATCCTCAACGCGTACGGGTCCTACCCGCTCTGACGGGCCCGGTCAGGAGCCCGACGACGCGGGTGTCGCCGTCAGGTCGTAGAGCGTCACGCCGTCGACGGTCGTCGCGGTGTAGGTCGACTCGACCCACTGCTGGATCTGCGTCGCGACGTCCGAGCCGCCGTTCGACCGGCCGAGCCCGCCGCCTGCGATGTACCAGTGGACGTCCCCGGCGGCGACCCACGCCTGGAACTGCGCGAGCGTCGGGGAGGGGTCGCTGCCGTTGAACCCGCCGATCGGCATGACGGACGTCTGCGTGGCCAGCTGGTAGCTGGCGGCGTTCTGCGAGCCGGTGGTCGCGGCGGCCCAGCGGTAGCCCGAGGCGCCCTGCTCCAGGAGAGTCGCGACCTGCGAGCTGACGCTCGTGCCGTCGAGCAGGCCGCCCATGCCGCCACCGCCGCCACCGCCCGGGCCGTTGCCGGCCCCGAACCCGTTCGTCGTGCCCTGGCCGTTGGTGGTCCCGCCGCCGGCCTGGCCGTTCGTCGTGCCACCGTTCGTCGCGCCGCCCGGGAAGCCCTGGCCGCCGGGGAAGCCCGGCCCGTTCGTCGTCGTGCCCGGAGCGCCGCCTCGGGAGCCGAACCGGCCGGGCCCGCCGCCGAAGCCGGTCGCGCCTGTGACGGTCGGCCCCGCCGAGACGATCGAGCCGGTGTGCGCGGTCGAGACGGTCTGCAGCGTGTACGCGGTCGGGCCCGCAAGGCCGGCCAGCACGGCGCCGGCGGCGCCCAGCGCCACGAGCCGGCGCTCGACCGCCGGCTGCAGGAGGAGCGCCGGCCCGACCGCGACGAGCAGGCCGGCCACGGTCGCCACCGCGAGCACCGCCCAGCGCAGCCAGCCGTTCCAGCCGGCCGAGCGGCCGAGCAGCGCCCAGGACCACCACCCGGTGCCCAGCGTCACGACCGCCAGCAGCACCCGCCAGCCCCACGCCGCGCGGCGCCGCCAGGCGAGCTCCGCGCCGATCCCGACGAGCGCCGCGATCGCGGGGGCGAGGGCCACCGTGTAGTAGGCGTGGAAGATGCCGGCCATGAAGGAGAAGGTCAGCCCGGTGACGAGCAGCCACGCCAGCCAGACGACGACCTGCGCACGTGCGCCGCTCGTCCGGCCGGCCCGCCGCAGGGCCCACAGCGCCCCGACCGCGAGCACCAGCGCGGCGGGGAGGAGCCAGGCGATCTGGCCGCCGGCCTCGGCCGAGAACATGCGGGTGATGCCGGTGGCGCCCCAGCCGCCGCCCTGCCCGCCGCCGGGGGCCGTGCCGCCGCCGACCGACCCGACCTCCTGGCCGGTGAGCCGGCCGAAGCCGTTGTAGCCGAACGTCAGCTGGAGGAAGGAGTTGCCCTGGGAGCCGCCGACGTAGGGACGCGACGCCGCGGGCCACAGCTCGACGAGCGCCACCCACCAGCCGGCGGACACCACCATCGCGGCGACCGCGACGAGCCCGTCGCGGAGGCGCTTGAGCCACGGCAGCGGGGCGGCCCACAGGAAGGCGACGGCCAGGCCGGGCAGGACGAGGAACGCCTGCAGCTGCTTGGTGAGGAACGCCAGCCCGACGAAGACGCCGGCCAGGGCCATCCAGCGGGTGGTCCGCGGCCCGTCGACCGCGCGCATCGTCGCCCACACCGACGCGACCAGGAGCAGGACGAGCAGGGCGTCCGGGTTGTCGAACCGGAACATCAGCGCGGCGACCGGGGTGAGCGCGAGGGCGGCGCCGGCCAGCAGCGCGGCGCCGGCCGAGAAGTGTCGGCGGACGACGAGGTAGGTCAGCGCCACCGCGGCCACGCCCATGAGCGCCTGCGGCGCGAGCACCGACCACGACGAGAGGCCGAACAGCCGCACCGACAGTCCCATGACCCACAGCGACGCGGGCGGCTTGTCGACGGTGATCGACCCGCCGGCGTCGGAGGCGCCCCACAGCAGCGCCCACCACGACCTCGACCCGGCCTGGGCCGCCGCGGCGTAGAAGGAGTTGCCGTAGCCGGACGCGGACAGCCCGACGAGGTAGAGCACCGCGCTCGCCACGAGCAGCCCGACGAACCCGGGCACCTCCCAGCGCGGCCGGCGCCCCGGGGGAGCGGGCGGGGTCGGGCGCTCGTCGGCCGGCCCGGCCTCGATCGGTCCCGTGCCGGGCGCCGCGGGGGCGATCTGGCTGGTGGTCGTGGTCATCGCAGGGCCTCCTCGGGCCGGGTGCCCACGGTCGCCGTCGAGCAGGCGTCCAGGGCGGGGTCGGTGGTCGGTACCGGGCCGGACGTGGCGGCCGGCACGGGGTGGGCTACGGGGACCGGTCCGGCGGGAGGGGGCGGCGCCGGGCTCGCCGTGCGCTCGCGCGCCGGGGCCTCGCGGAACACCCAGCCGCGTAGCAGGACGAAGCGCAGGGCGGTCGCCACGAGGTTCGCGACGGACAGCACGATCAGCTCGGCCAGCCGCGGGGCGGCGGGCGCCAGGACGTGCAGCAGCGCCAGGGCGCCCGCGGTGAGCGCCCACGCGAGCGCGAAGACCGCTAGCCCCTGGCCCTGGTGGCGCACCGCCCGTTCGCGGCCTCGCACGCCGAACGTGTAGGCCCGGTTCGCCGCGGTGTTCGCGACGGCGGTGATGAGGAGGGCGGCGACGTTGGCGGCCTGCGCGCCCAGCGGCCCGGCCAGCAGGAGGTAGAGGAGGGCGTAGGCCAGCGTCGAGGCGACGCCGACGACGGCGAACCGGACGAGCTGGGTGACGAGGCCGGGGCGCGGGCCGGCAGGGAACGCCCGGTCGGACGTCAGCGGCAGCCGGGGGCGGATCGCGTCCAGCGGCAGGCGCCCCGCGGCCAGCGCGCGGCCCACGCGCGCGATGCCGCGCAGGTCCTGGCGGGCGGTGGCGGGCACGTCGACCCGCGAGTCGGGGTCGTCGACCCAGTCGACCGGGACCTCGTCGATCCGCAGCCCGGCCTTCTCGGCGAGCACGAGCAGCTCGGTGTCGAAGAACCACTGCGTGTCCGCGACCAGGGGCAGCAGCTGGCGCGCCGCGTCGGCGCGGATCGCCTTGAAGCCGCACTGCGCGTCGGAGAACCGGGCGCCGAGCGTGCCGCGCAGCAGCACGTTGTAGCACCGTGAGATCAGCTCGCGGCGCGGCCCGCGGACTACGCGGGAGGTGCGCGCGAGGCGCGTGCCGATCGCCAGGTGCGCGTGCCCGGACACGAGCGGCGCGACGAGCGGGGGCAGCGCCGACAGGTCCGTCGACAGGTCCACGTCCATGTACGCGAGGACCGCCGCGTCCGAGCCGCCCCACGCCGCCTGGAGCGCGCGGCCCCGGCCCTTGGCGTCGAGGTGCAGGGCGCGCACCCCGTCGAGCTCGTCGGCCAGGCGGCACGCGATCGCCCACGTGCCGTCGGTCGAGGCGTTGTCCGCGATCGTCAGCCGCGCGGGGTACGGCAGCTGCGCGTCGAGGAACGCGCGGGCGGTGCGCACGGCACGCTCGAGGCCGCGCTCCTCGTCGTGCACGGGGATGACCAGCTCGAGCACCGGGGCGGTGCTGGCCCGGTCCCGGCTGAGGGCGGTGGCGTCGGTCGTCGCTTCCATGCCTCCGACCGTGGCGGACCAGCCTCGGCGCACCGGATGGGGGCGCTGTGCCGCGACTGTGGGATGTCTCAGGCGGTGGGGGTGGCCGCGGGCAGCGTCACCGTGAACACCGTGCGGCCGGGCCGGGAGGCGCACGCCAGCGTCCCGCCGTGCGCGTGGACCACCGCGTTGGCGATGGCCAGCCCGAGCCCGGTCGACCCGGCGGCGTGGTTGCGGGAGGCATCGCCCCGCGTGAAGCGCTCGAAGAGCCGCTCGCGCAGCTCGGCCGGGATGCCCGGGCCGTCGTCGTCCACGCGCACCACGACGGCGCCCCCCTCGCGCCGGACGCCGACCTCGATGTGCGTGCCCGCAGGGGTGTGCACGCGGGCGTTGGTCAGGAGGTTGGCGAGCACCTGGCGCAGCCGGTGGTCGTCGCCCGTCACGATCGTCGTGGGGTCGTCGGCGCCGTCGTCGTCCGCCACGACGTCGAGCTGCCAGACGTGGTCCGGGCCGGCCGCGTGGGCGTCGGCGACCGCGTCGACCGCCAGCTCGGCGAGGTCGACGGTCTCGCGCTCCAGGTCGCGCCCGGCGTCGAGCCGGGCCAGCAGCAGCATGTCCTCGACGAGCGCGGTCATCCTGATCGCCTCGGCCTCGACGCGTGCCAGGGCCTGCCCCACGCCGTCGGGCAGCGGCTCGTCGGACCGGCGCACCAGCTCGGTGTAGCCGCGGATCGAGGCCAGCGGGGTGCGCAGCTCGTGGGACGCGTCGGCGACGAAGCGGCGCACCTGCTGCTCCGACTCCTGCCGGGCGGTCAGGGCGCGCTCGACGTGGCCGAGCATCCGGTTGAACGCCGCGCCGACCTGCCCGACCTCCGTCGTGGGGTCGGCGTCGGGCACGCGCTCGTCGATCGACACCTCGCCCTTGGCGAGGGGCAGCTCGGAGACGCGCGTCGCGGTGGCGGCCACGCTCGTCAGGGGCCGCAGGCCGCGGCGCACCAGGACGTTGGCCGCCGCGGCGGTCAGCGCCAGCCCGACGACGGCGACGATGAGCTCGACCATGACGTACCCGCGCACCGTGGCGTCGGCGCTCGCGGTGGGGATCGCCGTGATGACGGCCCCGTCGTCGGTCCGGCCGGCGACGGCGCGGTACGAGCCGAGGTCGCCGAGCGTGATCGGGACGATGCGGCCGTCCGTCGGCACCGTCAGCAGCGTGGCGAGCTGGTCGCTCGTCAGCGGCCGGTAGGAGCCGTCCGTCCCGATGTACCCGCTGCGCACCTGGCCGGAGGTGACGACGTTGACGGTGCCGACCTCCTGCCCGGGTCCGTTGAACCACGGCGGGCGGTTGTCGGCGTCGTTGTCGGTGATCACCGGGGCGGTCGCGGTGCTGGGAGGCGGCGTGCGGGTGGCCGTGCCGGCGCGGGCGGCGGCGGCGACCAGCCGGTTGTCGACCTGCTGCAGCAGGGACGCGCGCAGCGCGAGCGTCGAGGTGACGCCCATGATGGCGGCGACCACCGCCAGCAGGCCGACGGCGGTGAGCGTCAGGCGCCGGCGCAGCGTCGGCCGTCGGCGCGGTCCCGGTCTCCGTCCGTGCCCTGAGCCACGCCTCGTGATGCGCGTCGCGAGGCGCCGGACGCGGCCAGCCATGCCGGTCACGCCGGGCGCAGCACGTACCCGACGCCTCGCAGCGTGTGCAGCATCGGGGTGCGGCCCTTGTCGATCTTGCGCCGCAGGTAGGAGACGTACAGCTCGACGATGTTCGCCTGGCCGCCGAAGTCGTACTGCCACACGCGGTCGAGGATCTGGGCCTTGCTCAGCACGCGGCGCGGGTTGCGCATGAAGTAGCGCAGCAGCTCGAACTCGGTCGCCGTGAGGTGGATGTCGTCGGTGCCGCGCCACACCTCGTGGCTGTCCTCGTCCATGCGCAGGTCGCCGACGACGAGCTGGGCCTCCTGGTGCCCGGTCGTCGCGCCCGTGCGGCGCAGCAGCGCCCGGAGCCGGGCGACGACCTCCTCGAGGGAGAAGGGCTTGGTGACGTAGTCGTCGCCGCCCGCGGTGAGCCCGGCGATGCGGTCCTCGACGGCGTCCTTCGCGGTGAGGAAGAGCACGGGGACGTTCGGGTGCGTGGTGCGCATCCGACCGAGCACCTCGAGCCCGGTGAGGTCGGGGAGCATGACGTCGAGGACGACGACGTCGGGCTCCAGCTCCTTGGCGCGGCGGATCGCCGCGTGGCCGGTCAGCGCGTGCTCGACCTGCCAGCCCTCGTACCGCAGCGCGGTGGCGAGCAGCTCGGCGAGGTTGGGCTCGTCGTCCACGACGAGGGCCCTGATGGGGGAGCCGTCGGCACGCGTGAGGACGTCGGGCCGGCGGGCGGTGGTCGTCGTCATGGTCACGAGGATCCAGGGGCGACCTGTGGTGCCACTGAAGCGTTCCTGTGAACTGCCTGAGCGGATCAGGCCGAGGGTGGCGGGACGGGCTGCCCGCGCTCCGGGCCCGCGATGGTCGCGGCGACGATCGCCTCGATGGCGAACGCGGTGGTCTCCGCGAGGTCGACGGCGTCGGGGTCCAGCAGCCACTGGATCTGGATGCCGTCCATGACGCCCAGGATCGCGGCGGCGCCCTGGTAGGCGAGGTCGCGGTCGACCTCGGGGTGCCAGGCGACGAGCGCGTCGGCCACCTCGTCGCGCAGCGTGGCGAAGCGCGCCGTGGCCCACGGCCGGGCGGGGTGGCCGTCCGTGACCGCCTCGCCGGTGATGACGGCGTAGGTCTGCACCATGCCGGGGCGCTCGGCGTTCATCCGGGCGGTGAGCAGCAGGTGGCGGAACAGCTCGAGGCCGCCGGGGATGTGCTTGCCCTCGAGCTCGGCGACCTGCTCGGCGTCGCGGAAGTCCAGCACCGCGGTGAGCAGCTGCTCCTTGGACTTGAAGTGGTGGAGCACGCCCGCGTGGGTCATGCCCACCTGCTCCGCGACGTCGGCCAGCGAGCCGGTCTTGTAGCCCTTCTGACCGAACGTCGACGCGGCGGCGCGCAGGATCTCCTCGCGCCGGGCTGCCGTCCCTTGGCGCGGCCCGCGCCTAGCGCGGTCCGCGGGGCGGGCTGGTTCCGCTCCCATGGACCGAAACCATACTGTGATCTAGTACTTACTGACAGGTAAGTAACCAGCGTGGTTGCATGTCCCCGAACGACGACGTCCGCGCAGGAAGGCCCCGACGCAGTGGCACTCGACACGGTCCCCCCGACCGCACCCGCCGCCGGACCTCAGACCGTGCTGGCCGCCCTGACGCGCGACGAGAAGGTCGCGCTCCTGGTCGGCATCGACATGTGGCGCACCGCCGCCGTGCCGCGCCTCGGGCTGCGGTCGATCGTCATGTCCGACGGCCCGGCGGGCGTCCGTGGCGACGCCGGCGACTCCGCGGCATCGTTCCCCGCGCCGTCCGCGCTCGGCGCCACGTGGGACGTCGCCCTCGCGGCCCGGGTCGGCGAGGCGTTCGCCGCCGAGGCGCGCCGGCACGGGGTGGATGTTGTGCTGGCGCCCCAGGTGAACATCCAGCGCACCCCGGTGGGCGGACGGCACTTCGAGTGCTACAGCGAGGACCCGGTGCTCACCGCGTCCCTCGCGGTGCCGCTGGTCGCCGCCGCGCAGGCCCGCGGCGTCGGCATGTGCGTCAAGCACTTCGTCGCCAACGACTCCGAGACGGACCGCACCCGCTACGTCTCCCGCGTCGGGCAGCGCCCGCTGCGCGAGGTGTACCTCGCGCCGTTCGAGGCGCTGGTCGGCGCCGGCGCCTGGGCCGTGATGGGGGCCTACAACGGGGTCGACGACGGCGTGGAGTCCGCGCCCGTGCTCGAGCACCGCCACCTGCTCACCGACGTCCTCAAGGGCGAGCTCGGGTTCGACGGGGTGCTGGTCTCCGACTGGGTGGCCACCAAGTCGGTGACCGGGCCGGTGCGTGCCGGCATGGACCTGCAGATGCCGGGCCCCGACGGGCCGTGGGGCGATGGGCTGGCGGCCGCGGTGGCGTCCGGCGAGGTCGCCGAGGACGAGCTCGACGACAAGGTGCTGCGGATCCTGCGCCTCGCCCAGCGCGTCGGGGCCCTCGGGACGTCGGCGTCGCCCGTGACCGGCGTCGACGTCCCCGGGGTGCTGCGCGAGCTCGTCGCGCGCTCGCTCGTCGTGCTCAAGGACGACGACGGGCTGCTGCCGCTGGAGCGCCCCGCCCGGATCGCCCTCGTCGGGCCGAACGCCGTGACGCCGTTCCTCGCCGGCGGCGGCTCCTCGGCCGTGCAGGCGGACCGCCACGTCGGGCTGGATGCCGCGCTTGCGCTCGCGTTCCCCGGTGCCACGGTCGAGCTCGCCGCCGGTGGCGTGTCCCGCTTCACGGCGCCGTCGCTCGACCTGTCGCAGGCGACGACGCCGGACGGCAAGCCGGGCGCGCACGTGCAGCTGCTCGACGCGGCGGGCGCCGTGCTCCGCGAGTGGGTCGCCACCGAGTGGGACGAGGACGTCGCCGACCTGCCCGACGAGGCGGTCGCGCTGCGGCTGCGCACGTCCGTGCCCCTGACGACCCCCGGCACCCACACCGTCGGCGTCGCGACGATCGGGCGCCACCGCGTGCTCGTCGACGGCGGGCAGGTCTCGGCGAGCGACCGTGTGGTCGACGAGGACGTGGTCCTCGACTCGACGTACAACCACCCGGCCGCCGTCATGGTGCCGGTGACCGGGCCGGAGGTCGTGCAGCTGGACGCCACCGTGCAGGTGGCGCACCCGGTGGGCTACGACGCGTTCCTTCGCCTGCGCCTGCTGCACGACGAGCCAGGGCCGACCCCCGCGCAGCTGCGCGAGCAGGCGGTGGCGGCGGCAGCGGCCGCCGACGTCGCGGTCGTCGTCGTCGGCACCACCGAGGAGGTGGAGTCGGAGGGCTGGGACCGCACCGACCTCGACCTGCCCGGCGACCAGGACGAGCTGGTGCGCGCCGTGCTGGCGGTCCAGCCGCGCACGGTCGTCGTCGTCGACGCCGGCGCGCCGGTGCTGCTGCCCTGGCTCGAGCAGGCGCCCTGCGTGGTGTGGGGCTGGCTGGGCGGCCAGGAGTGGGCCGACGGGCTGGCCGACGCGCTGTCGGGCGCCGTCGAGCCGTCCGGCCGGCTGCCGTGGACGCTGCCGGCCCGTGCGCAGGACGTGCCCGTGCCGGACGCCGTGCCGGTGGACGGCATCGTCGACTACGCCGAGGGCGTCGACGTGGGCCACCGCGGCTGGGACCGGCTCGGCCGGGTCCCCGCGGCGCCGTTCGGCCACGGGCTCGGCTGGACCACGTGGGAGTACGTGGCGGCCGAGGTGTCGCCCGGCGACGACGGCGTGACCGTCGCCGTCACGCTGACCAACACCGGCCGCCGGCGCGGCCGTGAGGTCGTCCAGGTCTACGTCGAGCCGCCGGCCGGCACCCCCGTCGGGGAGCGCCCGGTGCGGTGGCTCGGCGGGTTCGCCGTCGTGGACGCCGATCCCGGCACCACCACGACCGTCCAGGTCCGGCTGCACCCGTACGCGCTGCGGACCTGGGACACGGGTGCCGGGTGGGCGACGCCACCCGGCACCTACCCGATCCGCGTGGGCCGCTCGTCGCGCGACCTGCGCCTGACCACCGAAGTCGTCATCCCGTCCCAGCAGTAGTCCACGCAAGGTCAACGCAACACAGCGGCGGGCGGTCGTCCGCCGCAACCAGTGCAAGGAGGCACTCGTGACAACGCGCAAGCTGGCCGCGACGGTCGCCACCCTGGCGGCCGTCGCGATGCTCGCCACCGCCTGCAGCAGCGGTGGGGGCACCACGCCCACCACCGGGGCCACCGGTGGCGGCAACAGCGCGGCCGCAGGCGGCCAGACGCTGACCATCTGCATGCCGAACGGCCCGCAGACGAACAACTCGAACCCGTTCCTCAACACCGCGTCGGGCAACTCGCTCGGCTACCGCTGGGCGATCTACGAGCCGCTGGCGCAGGTCAACGACACGCGGCCCTCCAACAAGCCGGAGCCGTGGCTCGCCAAGTCGTGGGAGTGGAACGCCGACTTCACGCAGCTGAAGATCACGGCACGTGACGGCGTCAAGTGGTCGGACGGCCAGGCGTTCACGGCCGACGACATCGCGTTCTCGCTGCAGCTGCGCAAGGACCACAAGGAGCTCAACACCGAGGGCCTGCCCTACGGCGACATCGCGGTCTCCGGCGACACGGTGACGGTCGGCTTCACGTCCGGCCAGTTCATCAACCAGATCAAGATCCTGCAGCTGTTCGTCGTCCCGAAGCACATCTGGTCGTCGATGACCGACCCGGTGAAGGACCCCAACCAGAAGCCGATCGGCACCGGCCCGTACACGCTGACCTCGTGGACCGACCAGGCCGTCATCCTCGACCAGAACCCGACCTACTGGGGCGGCAAGCTCGCGGTCCCGCAGCTGCGCTACACCTCGTACTCGGGCAACGACACCGAGACGACCGCGCTGGCGACCGGTGAGTGCCAGTGGGGCTGGACGTTCATCGCCGACTACCAGAACGTCTACGTGGCGAAGGACGCCGCCCACAACAAGGTGTTCATGCCCGCCGGGCTGGGCATCGACCAGCTGATGCTCAACGTCACCAAGCCGCCGTTCAACGACGTCGCGGTGCGCAAGGCCCTCAACATGGTCGTCGACCGCAAGCAGGCCTCCGTGGTCGCCGAGTCCGGCCTCTTCCCCGAGCTCACCAACATCACGGGCATCCCGACGCCGGCGGGTGACTCGTTCATCGCCGACGCCTACAAGAACCAGACGTACAAGGTGGACGTCGCCGGCGCCAAGAAGGTGCTCACCGACGCCGGCTACACGTACGACGGCGACAAGCTGATCGGCAAGGACGGCAAGCAGGTCTCCTTCAAGCTCTGGGTGCCGGCCGGCTGGAACGACTACGTCACCAGCCAGCAGCTCATCGCCCAGTCCGCGCAGTCGATCGGCATGAACGCCACGACCGACACCCCGACGGCCGACGCCTGGTTCGCCGCCAACAACACGGGCGACTTCGACGCCGCGCTGCACTGGACGAACACCGGCATGACGCCGTTCGAGATGTACTCGGACATGTTCGACCCCGCGTACTACCTCCCGGTTGGCCAGCAGGCCAACTGGAACCTGGGCCGCTTCCAGGACGACGCCGCTGCCGCCGCGTTCAAGGCGTACACCGACGCCACGGACGACGCGGGCCGCAAGGCCGCGCTCGACACGATCGAGAAGATCTTCGTCGAGCAGGTCCCGGCCATCGCCGTCGACGCCCGCCCCGCCGCCGCGGAGTACTCGACGAAGTACTACGTCGGCTGGCCGGACGACGGCAACGCGTACGCCAACCCGCAGCCGACGGTCGCCAACGCGACGTGGATCCTCACGAAGCTGAAGCCCGCCTCCTGATGAACCGTCGCGGTCCCCGCCGGCAGCCTCTGTCCTGCGCCGGCGGGGACCGCCATGCCCCATCCGCTCCCCAGCCCCAGGTGACCGATGAGTGACACTCCCGCCCCGCCCGACGACGTCGTCCTGCAGGCAGTCGGCCTGACCAAGCACTTCCCGGTGCGGGGCCTCACCTCGCGCGGCGTGGTGCACGCCGTCGACGGCGTGGACCTCCAGCTGCGCGCGGGCCAGGTGCTCGCCCTCGTCGGCGAGTCCGGCTCCGGCAAGTCGACCGTCGCGCGGCTGCTCGCGCGCCTCTACCCCCAGACCGCCGGCCAGGTGCTGCTGCACGGCCGGCCCGTGACCGCCCTGTCGGGCCGGGCCTTCCGTGAGTACTGCCGGAAGGCGCAGATGATCTTCCAGGACCCGTTCGCGTCGCTGAACCCGGTGCACACCGTGCGCTACGTGCTGACGCGCTCGCTGCGGATCCACCACCGCGGGCTGCGCGGCGCCGCGCTCGAGGACGCGCTGCGCGCGCTGCTCGACCGGGTCCAGCTCAACCCCGACACCTACGTCGACAAGTTCCCGCACGAGCTCTCCGGCGGGCAGCGCCAGCGGGTCGCGATCGCGCGCGCCCTGGCGGCCGACCCCGAGGTGCTGCTGGCCGACGAGCCGATCTCGATGCTCGACGTCTCGATCCGGCTCGGCGTGCTCAACCTGCTGCGCGACCTGCGGGACAGGCTCGGCATCGCGATCCTCTACATCACGCACGACATCGCCTCGGCGCGCTACTTCGCCGACCGCACGCACGTGATGTACGCGGGGCAGACGGTCGAGACCGGCGACAGCGAGTCGGTGACGCAGACGCCCGCGCACCCGTACACCCAGCTGCTGGTCCGCTCGGCCCCCGACCCGGAGCACCTCGGCGACCCGCTGCGCACCGGCGCCACCGGGGAGCCGCCGAACATGGTCGAGCCGCCGGCCGGCTGCCGGTTCCACCCCCGCTGCCCGTTCGCCGCCGAGCTGTGCCGCACGCGCGTGCCGGAGCTGCTGCCGATCGGCGCGGGCCGCGAGGTCGCGTGCTGGGGGTACGCGCCCGACGAGCCCGGGGCGCCCGACCTCGGCACCGCCAAGGTCAGCCAGGAGGTGGCCCGATGAGGTTCCTCGTCCGCCGCGTGGTCTTCTACGTCGTCACGGCCTGGGCCGCGGTGACCATCAACTTCTTCATCCCGCGGATGATCCCGGGCGACCCGGTGCAGGCGCTCATCAACCGGTACCAGGGCCAGCTCGACAGCCACGCGATCCAGGCGCTGTACGTCCTGTTCGGGCTCGACAAGAAGGTGAGCCTCTGGGACCAGTACTGGCAGTACTGGGGGCAGCTGTTCCGTGGTGACCTGGGGATCTCGTTCTCCTACTTCCCGACCCCGGTGTCGCAGGTGCTGCGGTCCTCGCTGCCCTGGACGGTCGGCCTGGTCGGCGTCGCGACGATCATCTCGGTGGTCGGCGGCTCGCTCGTCGGGGTGTACCTGGGCTGGCGCCGCGGCACGAAGGCGGACGCGATCGTCCCGATCACCACGTTCTTCTCGTCGGTCCCGTACTTCTGGCTCGGCATCATCGCGATCGCCGCGTTCGCCGTGACGTGGAAGGTGCTGCCCACCGGCGGCGGCTACGACGGCAACCTGCTGCCGTCGTGGAGCGGGGCGTACGTCGGCTCGGTGCTGCAGCACGCGCTGCTGCCGGGGCTGACCATCGTGCTGTCGTCGATCGCCGGCTGGATCCTCGGCATGCGCAACATGATGGTGACCGTCACGAGCGAGGACTACGTCACGGTGGCGCAGGCCAAGGGCCTGTCCGAGCGCCGCGTGATGTTCGGCTACGCCGCCCGCAACGCGATCCTGCCGCAGGTCTCCGGCTTCGCCCTGTCGCTCGGGTTCGTCGTCTCCGGGACGCTCGTCATGGAGATGGTGTTCAGCTACCCGGGCATCGGGTTCCGCCTGTTCCAGGCCATCGGCGGCAAGGACTACCCCCTGATGCAGGGGATCTTCCTGGTCATCACGCTGTCCGTGCTCGTCGCGAACATCCTGGCCGACGTCGTCTACGTGCTGCTCGACCCCCGGACCCGGCAGGAGGCCTGAGATGTCCAACGTCCCTGTCGACACCGCGCTGGAGGTCACGCCCGCGGCCGCGCCCATCGTGGTGCGCGCCGGCGCGAAGCCGCGCCGGCGGTTCGTCTTCGTCCGCAACGGCAAGTCCGTCACCGGGCTGGCCATCCTCGGCGTCTTCGTCGTGCTCGCCGTGGTCGGGCCCTGGATCGCGCCGTACGACCCGTCCAAGGTCGGGGTGGGCACGCTGCTGGCGCACCCCAGCGCCCAGCACCTGCTCGGCACCGACCACATCGGCCGCGACGTGTTCAGCCAGCTGCTGGTCGGCACGCGCGGCGTCATGGTCGTCGGCGTCCTCGCCGCCGTCATCGCGACCCTGCTCGCCATCGCGGTCGGCGTCACCGCCGGCTTCCTCGGCGGCGCGGGCGACGAGGTGCTCTCGGCGGTGTCGAACATCTTCCTGGTGATCCCGGCGCTGCCGCTGATCATCCTGGTGGCGGCGGCCGTCCGGAGCACGAGCAACCTGACGATCGCGCTGGTCCTGGCGGGCACCGGGTGGGCCTGGGGGGCCCGCCTGCTGCGCGCGCAGACGCTCTCGCTGCGACGCCGTGACTTCGTGGAGGCCGCCCGCGCGTCGGGCGAGCGCACGTGGCGCATCGTGTGGTTCGAGACGCTGCCGAACCTCACCGCGATCATCGCCTCGTCGTTCATCTCGACGATGACGTTCGCCGTGCTGTCCCAGACGACGCTGGCGTTCATCGGCGTCGCCAACGTCAACGACTGGAGCTGGGGCACGGTCCTCTACTGGGCCCAGGGCAACCAGGCGCTGGCGCGCGGCGCGTGGTGGTGGTTCGTCCCCGCCGGGGTGCTCATCGCCGTCCTCGGCATGGCCCTGTCCCTGGTGAACTTCGGCATCGACGAGTTCGTCAACCCCCGGCTGCGACTCGCCGGCCTCAAGCCCCGCGAGATGCGCAAGCGCGGGATCCGCCCCCGGATCGGGTTCACCGCCACGGTCCGCGACCTGCCGCGCCGCCCGGAGGCCACCCGATGAGCATCGCCGACGACCTCGACCGCTACGCGCCGGACGCGGTGCGGGCCCGCGCCGCCCGGCGGCCCGTCCTCGAGATCAAGGGCCTGGCGGTCGACTACGGCTACGGGGACACCCGGGTGCACGCCCTGCGCGGCGTGGACCTGACGCTGCACGAGGGCGAGGTGCTCGGGCTGGCCGGCGAGTCCGGCTGCGGCAAGTCGACGCTCGTGTACGCGGCCACGCGCCTGCTGGCGCCGCCCGGGCTCATCGCGTCGGGCGAGGTGCTGTACCACCCGGTGGCGGGCGACCCGGTGGACATCCTGCGGCAGTCGGACGACGAGCTGCGGGCGTCCCGGTGGGAGGACACGGCCCTGGTGTTCCAGGGCGCCATGAACTCCCTCAACCCCGTGTACCGGGTGGGCCGCCAGCTGACGGACACCATCGCGGCGCACCGGCCGTCGTCGACGAAGGCCGAGCGGGAGGAGCGGGCGCGCGAGCTGCTGACGATGGTCGGCATCTCGCCGGAGCGGATCCGCTCGTTCCCGCACCAGCTGTCCGGCGGCATGCGGCAGCGCGTGATGATCGCGATGGCCCTGGCCCTCGAGCCGCGGGTGCTCATCATGGACGAGCCGACCACAGCGCTGGACGTCGTCATGCAGCGGCAGATCCTCGAGCAGATCATGGAGCTGCGGGACCGGCTCGGCTTCGCCGTCGTCTTCATCACGCACGACGTGTCGCTGCTCATCGAGATCGCCGACCGCATCGCGATCATGTACGCGGGCGAGATCGTCGAGGACGCCGCCGCGGACGACGTCTACCGCCGCCCGCGGCACCCCTACTCGGAGGGGCTGCTGCACTCGTTCCCGCCGCTGCACGGGCCGCGCCGCGAGCTCGGCGGCATCCCGGGGTCGCCGCCGGACATGGGGCACCTGCCGGCCGGGTGCCCGTTCGCGGACCGCTGCGGGTTCGTGTTCGACGCCTGCCGTTCGATCCACCCGACGCTGGTGCGCCCGGCGGTGCCCGGCGACGACGCGTCGCGCCTGGTCGCCTGCCTGCGCCACGACCGCGCCGCGCTGGCGGAGGCGGGGATGCCCGCGGTGGAGGTGCCGGGGGCGCTCGCCGTTCGCTGATGACCCGCGCAGAGTGGGTCCGTGCGACGCGTGATCTCGTCCGCGGCGACGGTCGTCGCCGTCGTGGCGCTGCTGGCCGCCTGCGGAGCGCCGGCGCCCGCACCGGGCGTCCCGACGAGCGTGCCGACGAGCGTGCCGACGAGCGCGGGCCCGGCGAGCGGAGGCCCGGCGAGCGGAGGCCCGGCGAGCGGAGGCCCGGCGAGCGCGGGCGCGCCGACCGCTCCGGCGGCCGGGGCAGCCACGGCGAGCGCCGCCGCGGTCCCCGTGTCGGCGGCGCACCCGTGCGTCGGCGCTCCCGCGCCGGCCGCATGGCGGCACGTCATCTGGATCTGGTTCGAGAACAAGGCGTCGGTGGTCGGCTCGTCGTCGGCCCCGTACCTCACCGGCCTGGCGAGGGCCTGCGCCGGCGCGACGGACGACCACGGCGTCGCGCACCCCTCGCTGCCGAACTACCTCGCCGCGACGTCGGGCTCGACGCACGGCGTCACCGACGACGCGGGGCCCTCGACGCACCCGGTCCCGGGACCGTCGCTGTTCTCCCAGGTGTCGGCGGCGGGCCTCTCGTGGCGGGCGTACGTCGAGGGGATGCCGGCGCCCTGCTCGTCGGCCTCCGCGGGCGAGTACGCGGTGAAGCACAACCCGGCGGCCTACTACACGGACCTCCGCGCGGACTGCCGGCGCTGGGACGTCGGGCTCGAGGCGCTGAGCGCCGACCTGGCGACCGGGGACCTGCCTGCCTTCGCCTTCGTCACCCCGAACCTGTGCCACGACATGCACGACTGCCCGGTCGCGACCGGCGACGCCTGGCTGCGCGGCATGCTGCCGGCGCTGCTGGGGAGCGCGGCGTACGCGCAGGGCGACACCGCGGTCTTCGTCACGTGGGACGAGGACGACGGCTCGCACGCCAACACGGTCCCGCTCCTGGTCATCGCGCCGTCGGTGGTGCCCGGCACGACGATCGGCCGGCGCCTGGACCACTACGCGCTGCTGCGCACCACGGAGCAGATGCTCGGCCTCCCGCCGCTGGGGGACGCCGCGTCCGCCGCCGTCATCCCCGGGCTGTGAGGCACGGTCCCTGGACGTCGGGCTTGACGAAGCGTCGTAGAGTCCCCAGGGCAACGGACGGTCACCTCGGAATCAGCAGTGGGAGCCATGGCACGCAAGCTCGTCATCGTGGAGTCGCCCGCCAAGGCGCGCACGATCTCCGGCTACCTCGGCGCCGACTACGACGTCGAGGCGTCGGTCGGTCACATCCGCGACCTCCCCCAGCCGTCCGAGTTGCCCGCGGACATGAAGAAGGGGCCGTTCGGCAAGTTCGCGGTCAACGTCGACGAGGGCTTCCAGCCGTACTACGTGGTCGACGCCGACAAGAAGAAGAAGGTCGCCGAGCTCAAGCGGCTGCTCAAGGAGTCCGACGAGCTCTACCTCGCCACCGACGAGGACCGTGAGGGGGAGGCGATCGCCTGGCACCTGCTCGAGGAGCTCAAGCCCAAGGTGCCGGTCAAGCGCATGGTGTTCCACGAGATCACCCGCGAGGCCATCCAGCGGGCGCTGACGAGCACCCGTGAGCTCGACGACCGCCTCGTCGACGCCCAGGAGACCCGTCGCATCCTCGACCGGCTGTACGGCTACGAGGTGTCGCCGGTGCTCTGGCGCAAGGTGCGCCCGGGCCTGTCGGCCGGCCGCGTCCAGTCGGTGGCCACCCGGCTCGTCGTCGAGCGCGAGCGCGAGCGGATGGCGTTCCGCTCCGCCGAGTACTGGGACGTCACCGGCACCTTCCGGGTGGCGGACCTGGCTGAGCCGGCGTTCCAGGCGCGGCTGACGGCGCTCGACGGACGGCGCGTCGCCACCGGCCGCGACTTCGACGACCGGGGCCAGCTGAAGGGCGATGCGGCGCACCTGGACGGCGACGCGGCGACGGCCCTGGCCGCGGCGCTGGCAGGCGCCGCCTTCGTCGTGCAGAGCCTGGAGACGAAGCCCTACACGCGCCGCCCGGCGCCGCCGTTCACCACGTCGACGCTCCAGCAGGAGGCCGGCCGCAAGCTGCGGATGAGCGCGCGCGCGACGATGCGCACGGCCCAGACGCTGTACGAGAACGGCTACATCACCTACATGCGCACCGACTCGCCGGTGCTCTCGACCCAGGCGATCGACGCGGCGCGCCGGCAGGCCGCCGAGCTGTACGGGGCCGAGTACGTGCCGGAGCACGCGCGCGTCTACACGGCCAAGGCCAAGGGCGCGCAGGAGGCGCACGAGGCGATCCGGCCCGCCGGCGACCACTTCCGCACGCCGGCGCAGGTGGCGCGCGAGATCTCGGGCGACCAGTTCCGGCTCTACGAGCTCATCTGGAAGCGCACGGTCGCCTCGCAGATGGCGGACGCCGCCGGCCAGACCGCCTCGGTCCGGCTCGCCGCGACCGCCGGAGGCCGGGAGGCCGTGTTCGCCGCGTCCGGCACCGTCATCACGTTCCGCGGGTTCCTGGCGGCCTACGAGGAGGGCCAGGACACCGCGCGGTACGACGACGAGGCGGGCTCCTCGTCCGACGAGCGCCGGCTGCCCGTCATGGCCGCCGGTGACCCGCTGACGGGCGCCGACCTGGCCGCCGACGGCCACGCGACCACGCCGCCGCCGCGCTACACCGAGGCGGCCCTGGTCAAGGCGCTCGAGGAGCGCGGGATCGGCCGCCCGTCGACGTACGCGGCGACCATCTCCACCATCCAGGACCGCGGCTACGTGACGAGCCGCGGGCAGGCGCTGGTCCCGACGTGGCTGGCGTTCGCCGTCACGCGGCTGCTCGAGGAGAACTTCGACCGGCTCGTCGACTACTCGTTCACCGCGGAGATGGAGGAGGACCTCGACGAGATCGCGGCGGGCCAGCGGGACCGCGTCGACTGGCTCACCGAGTTCTACTTCGGCGACCGGTCCGACTCGCGCGCCACCGGCGGGCTGCGGGGCCTGGTGGACAACCTGGGCGACATCGACGCGCGGGACGTCAACTCGATCGAGGTGGCGGACGGCATCACGCTGCGCGTCGGCCGGTACGGGCCCTACCTCGAGGGCGCCGAGGGCGAGCGGGCGTCGGTGCCCGAGGACCTGGCGCCCGACGAGCTGACGGCCGAGCGGGCGCGCGAGCTGCTCGCCGCGGAGCCCGAGGGCGACCGCGTGCTCGGCACCGACCCGGCGACGGGCACCCCGATCGTCGTGAGGAACGGGCGCTACGGGCCGTACGTCACCGAGCAGCTGCCCGAGCCCGAGCTCGACCCGGGCCTGTCGGCGGCCGCCCGCAAGAAGGCCCTCGCCGCGGCGCCGAAGCCGCGCACGGCCTCGCTGTTCAAGTCGATGACGGTCGACTCGGTCAGCCTCGACGACGCGCTCAGGCTGTTCTCGCTGCCTCGGGTGGTGGGGGTGGACCCGGCGTCGGGCGAGGAGATCACGGCGCAGAACGGCCGCTACGGGCCGTACCTGAAGAAGGGCACCGACTCCCGCACCCTGCCGAGCGAGGAGGCCCTGTTCGACGTGACGCTCGAGCAGGCGCTCGAGATCTACGCCCAGCCGAAGTACGGGCGCGGCCGGGCCGCCGCGGCGCCGCCGCTCGCGGAGCTGGGCGACGACCCCGAGACCGGGCGGCCCATCGTCGTCAAGGACGGCCGCTTCGGCCTCTACGTCACCGACGGGATCACCAACCGCACCCTGCCGAAGGACGTGACGGCCGAGACGGTGACGCGCGAGCAGGCGGTCGAGCTGCTCGCCGCGAAGCGGGCCGCCGGTCCGGCGCCGAAGCGATCGGGTGGTCGTTCGTCGGGCGCGCGGACGACGAAGGCGCGCGCCAGGTCCTGACGCGCCCGGCGGCGAGCCCGACCGACGCGGCCTCGGCCTCGTCCGGCCCCGGCTGCTCCGGGCCACTAGGTTGAGTCCCATGTCACGCACCCCGGACCCCCGCACCGCACCGCCGATCCGCTGGGGGATCCTCGGCGCGGGCAACATCGCCGCCCACTTCGCGCAGACCGTCTCGGCGGGCACCCGCGCCCAGGTCGTCGCCGTCGGCTCGCGCAACCGTGACCGGGCCGAGCGGTTCGCCACGGCCCACGGCATCCCGACCACCCACGTCGGCTACCGCGACCTCGTCGAGGACCCGCAGGTCGACGCCATCTACGTCGCCACCCCGCACTCCGAGCACGCCGAGCACGCGCTCCTGGCGATCGGCGCCGGCAAGCACGTGCTCGTCGAGAAGGCGTTCACGCGCAACGTCGTCGAGGCGGAGCAGGTGTTCGCGGCGGCCCGGCAGGCCGGCGTCTTCGTCATGGAGGCGATGTGGACCCGCTTCCTGCCGCACGTCGCCGCGCTGCACCAGGTGATCGACGCCGGCGAGATCGGCGACGTCGTCAACATCCGGGCCGACCACGGCCAGGCCTTCGCGTTCGACCCGAAGAGCCGGCTGTTCGCGCCGGGCCTCGCCGGCGGCGCGCTGCTGGACCTCGGCGTCTACACCGTGTCCTGGGCGCTGGACTTCCTCGGGGTGCCCGACGAGGTCCGCGCCCTGGGCCAGCTGACGGAGACCGGCGTGGACGGGCAGGTCTCGATGGCGCTGCGCTACGGCGACCGCGCGCAGGCGGACCTGTCGACGACCCTGTGGGCCAAGACGCCGACGACGTCGGCCATCTCCGGCACCGAGGGCCTCATCACCGTGGACGGCGACTTCTACGAGCCGACGAGCTTCACCGTGCGGCGCCGCGACGGGCGCTCCTGGCGGTTCGAGCAGCCGATGGCGCGCACCTTCGCGCACCAGGCGGCCGAGGTCGCGCGCCGGGTGGCCGAGGGGGCCACGCAGAGCCCGCTCATGCCGTGGGAGGGCACGCTGGCCGTGCTGCGGGTGATGGACGAGGTGCGCCGCCAGGTCGGGGTCGTCTACCCCGGCGAGGAGTGAGTGTCGGGACCCACGGCTACCCTGACGCCGTGACCGGGCTGTTCGTCTCCTTCGAGGGCGGTGACGGCGCGGGCAAGTCCACGCAGATCCGGCTCCTCGCGCAGTGGCTGGAGGCCGCCGGGCACCGGGTGGTCCTGACGTACGAGCCCGGCGACACACCGCTCGGCAAGCTCCTGCGCGACGCGGTGCTGCACGGCGACCACATGGGGCCCCGTGCGGAGGCGCTGGTCTACGCGGCCGACCGGGCGCACCACGTCGACACGCTGGTGCGCCCGGCGCTGGAGCGGGGGGAGGTCGTCCTCACCGACCGGTACCTGGACTCGTCGGTCGCCTACCAGGGCGTCGGGCGGGGGCTGGGGGCCCAGGACGTCGAGCGGCTGTCGCTGTGGGCCACCGAGGGGCTGCTGCCGGCGCTGACGGTGCTGCTCGACATCGACCCGGTGGCCGGGCTCGCCCGGATGACGGGCGAGCCGGATCGGCTGGAGCGCGCGGGCGACGAGTTCCACCGGCGCACGCGCCAGGCGTTCCTCGACCGCGCGGCGGAGGACCCCGGGCGCTGGCTGGTGCTGGATGCGACCGCTCCGCCCGACGATCTGGCCGCCGCGATCCGCGCGCGCGTGGCGGGGCTGCTGGGCCGATGAGCGTCTGGGACGAGGTCGTCGGGCAGGAGCCGGCCGTCGCCGTGCTCGCGCACGCCGCCACGCACCGGGACGCCATGACGCACGCGTGGCTGCTCACCGGCCCGCCGGGCTCGGGCCGCTCGGTGGCGGCGCGGGCGTTCGCGGCGGCGCTGCAGTGCCCGGAGGGCGGCTGCGGCCACTGCCACCAGTGCACGACGACGCTGGGTGGCACCCATCCGGACGTCACCGTGGTGGCCACGGAGGGGGTGTTCATCCGCGTGGAGCTCGCCCGCTCGCTCGTCGGGCTCGCCGCGCGGGCGCCGTCGCAGGGCCGGTGGCGCGTGATCCTCGTCGAGGACGCCGACCGGTTCACCGACGAGGCGGCGGACTCCCTGCTCAAGGCCGTGGAGGAGCCCGCCGAGCGCACGGTGTGGGTGCTGTGCGCCCCGAGCGCCGCGGACGTCATCGTCACCATCCGCTCCCGCTGCCGCGCGGTGGCGCTGCGGGTGCCGCCGGTCGAGGCCGTGGCCGAGCTGCTGGTGCGGCGGGACGGCGTCGACCCGCACGCCGCGCTGGTGGCGGCGCGGGCCGCCAGCAGCCACGTCGGGGTGGCCCGCCGGCTCGCACGCGACCCGGAGGCCCGGGCCCGCCGGGCGGAGGTGCTCGCCATCGCCGGGCGCGTGCGGGGGGTGGGCGACGCGGTGCTCGCCGCCGGCAGCCTCGTCGAGACGGCGCAGGCCGACGCCAAGGCGGCGACCGCGGAGCGCGACGCCACCGAGCGTGCGGCACTGCTCCGGTCGCTCGGCGCCGAGGGCCTCGCGACGCTGCCGCCGGCGGTCCGCTCCCAGGTCAAGCAGCTGGAGGACGACCAGAAGCGCCGTGCCACCCGCGCGCAGCGGGACGTGCTCGACCGGGCGATGCTCGACCTGCTGTCGCTGTACCGCGACGTGCTCGTCGTCCAGCTGGGGGCGGCCGTCGACCTGGTGAACGCGGAGCAGGACTCGATGGTGCGCGAGCTGGCGGCCGGCTCGACGCCCGAGCAGACGCTGCGCCGGATGGATGCCGTCGGCGTGGCCCGGACGCGGCTGGCGGGGAACGTCGCACCGCTGCTCGCGGTAGAGGCCATGGCGATCGCGCTGCGGCCGCAGGCGTAGCCGGCCGGCGCCGCCGTGCCGGCGCGGGGCGTCAGCGGCTGGCTCTCTGCCCGGCTTGGGGCGGGGACGACGGCGGCGGCCAGGACCGCTGCCGCGCCTCAGCGTGGGGCGAGGGCGGCCGGCTCGGGGCGGGCGCCCGCGTGCTCGGCGGCCCGGCGGGCCAGGAGGAAGAGGGCGACGACGTAGCTCGTCAGCGCGATCGCCCACAGGGCGGCCATGAGCAGCGAGCTGAGGTCGGCGCCGTAGTTGACGAAGCTGGCACCGTTGAACCCCGCACCGACGATCGCGAACGCCCCGACGGCCGTCAGGACGGTGTGCGCGCGGATCCCCGTGCGGCGCGTGGTGATGAGGGCGGCGACAGCGCCGACGACGAGCAGCAGCCCGAGCATGACGTGCGCGGCCACCCAGCCGGGACCGTGAGGGAGCGCCCAGCCGATGGCCGCGACGACCCCGGAGAAGTACTCGCGCGCGTGGGCGCCGGGGTGCTCGTCGGGGATCTTCACGAACAGGTTGGTCACCATGCCGAGCAGGAACTGCACGACGAGCGTCAGGCAGAGGGCGAGGTCGATCCTCAGCGACCGTCGCAGGGTCGCCGCGCTCACGTCGTCCATGGGGTCCTCCGTGTCGTCCGACGGGCGTGCCCGAGGAGCAGCGCGTCCAGGCTCGCACGGCTCGGCCGTCGCCGCCGAGCGCGAGACGGACCACGGTCCCCGGGCGGGCACCCACCGCTTGCCTCCCGACGAACATCGGTGTCTACTTATCATTCGTGACGACGAATACTGAGGCGGCCTGGACGGCGGTGGCCGATCCCAGCCGTCGGCGCATCCTCGAGCGGCTGGCGCAGCGCCCGCGGACGGTCGCCGAGCTCACCCGGGAGCTGGACCTGAGCCAGCCCGCGATCTCCCAGCACCTCAAGGTGCTGCGGGCGGCGGACATCGTCGCCTACACCGCCGACGGCGCCCGCCACGTCTACGAGGTGCGCCCGGACGGCCTCGCCGCCCTGCGGGACGACCTCGACCGGTTCTGGCGCACGGCGCTCGGCAACTTCCGGCGCATCACGGAGGAGGAGAGATGACCGACACGACGGCCGCGACGGCGGTCCACCACGAGATCACCGTGGACGTGCCGCAGGCGCGGGCGTTCGCCCTGTTCACCGAGCGGTTCGACGACGTCAAGCCGCGCAGCCACACGCTGCTCGAGGGGCTCGAGCGCAGCGTCCTCGAGCCCTTCGTCGGCGGCCGGCTGTACGACCTGGGCGTGGACGGCTCGACGCTCGTCTGGGGCACGGTCGTGGCCTGCGAGCCGCCCGCCCGGCTCGTCTTCTCGTGGCAGCTCACGCCGCAGTTCCAGGTCGAGGCCGATCCGTCCAGGTTCAGCGAGGTCGAGGTGCGCTTCGTCGCCGACGGACCGGGCCGCACGCGCGTGGAGCTCGATCACCGCTACCTCGACCGCCACGGCGACGGCTGGGAGTCCGAGCGCGACGCCGTCGACCACGACGCGGGATGGCCGCTGTACCTGGCGAGGTTCGCGACGGTCGCCGCGGGTCGAGCGGTCGACGCCGGGTAGCGCCACGAGGCGGGCCGGCGTGCCTGCTCGGGCGCCTGACGGCGACATGTGCCGTCCCCCGCCGGGGCGGCTGACGGCGACGCGGCTCGCGGCCGGCGGCCTGCGGGACTTCCTTGGACCTCTCGCCGGTGGTGTCACGGGCCGGTAGCTTCGTCTGCCGGGGCGGTAGGTCCCTCAACCACGACGCGATCGCTGCCGAAGGGGTGGTGCCCGCCGATGGTCGTCGGGCATCCGAGCAAGGGGGCTCCGCATGATCGACTTCCAGAACGCCTCGTACGTCAAGCTCTCGCCGTGGGACCCGGCCGACGCGATCAGGGCGCTCGACGGCATCCTCATCGCCGGCGAGCAGGTGCACCTGGCGTTCAAGGGCATCCGTGACTCGGTGACGTTCACGAGCAAGCGGATCGTCGCGCTGAACGTGCAGGGCATGACCGGCAAGAAGAAGGACTTCACCTCGCTGCCCTACGCGCGCATCCAGGCGTTCTCGGTGGAGACGGCGGGCGTGCTCGACCTCGACTCCGAGCTCGAGCTCTGGTTCTCGGGCCTGGGCAAGGTCAAGCTGGAGTTCGCCGGGCACGTCGACATCCGGTCCTTGGGGTACCTGATCGCGGACAAGGTGCTGTGAACCGCGCCGCCCCCCGGTAGCCATGAGGGTTCTACGTCCACGGCCGGTGCCCTCTGTCCCGCCCGGAAAGAGACGGCGGCGAACCTCAGCGCCAGGCCGCCGGTCCGCGGTATTATGGCGCTCGTGGCGCGAACTCGTTCGCTCACGGCCGCAGCGGTCGTCCTTGTGACAGCTACCCTCGCCGGCTGCGGTAGCACAGCACCTGGGCAGGTCGCCGCCCAGGACGCGTGCAGGACCTACGCCAACACGACCCGTGGCCCGGTGCCGGAAACGCCGGCGCTGCCGAGCGGCTGGTGGACGACGGCCGCTGGGGTGGAGGCGGTGCGCGCGAAGGCCCAGTCGGACGCCCTGCGGGCCACCAGCGCCGACGCGAGATGGCAGACGCTCCAGAACGACATCCAGGACGCGTACAGCCTGGTTCGCATGGGCGCGGCAACGAGCAACGAGCGGTTGACGGCGTACTTCGCGGCGGACCGGCGGGTCCAGGCCGACTGCCAAGCCGCCGGGCAGGACATCGGCGACCTCACGCCGTGACCCGAAGCAGCTTCAACGCACTCCGACGAACGCATCGACTCGCCGCGCCAGGCGCTCATTCGTCAGACAATCGACAAGCCCCGATGGCTGCAGGGGGGCGCGGTCACCGCAGCGCTGGCGCCATCTTCGCCTTCGGCGAAAATACGAACATACGTACGACGACGCCTAGCCGTTGTCAGACCCGGCTAGTAGCATTGTTCCAGGTCAGACGCCGAATCGGTGTCTTGGGGGCGATGGGGGGCGCGGCCGTGGAGCACAGCTCGCAACCAATCGCTACCGCCCTGCGCAACGCCGTCGACGCTGTGGTCGAGGCAGTGGAGACGCTCCCGGTCGCGCCCTTGGCGGCCGCCGAGTCCCAGGAGCTGTTGCTGGCGATCCTCGCGCAGGCGAGCAGGCTGACGGTCGTCGGTGCCCGGTTGTCGACCGAGGTGGACGGCGAGGGTCTGTGGGCCACCGAGGGGGCGCGGTCGTTCGCGGCGTGGGTGGCGTCCCGGACGGGGATGTCGTTCGCCAAGGCGCGATCCCTGGTGGCTACCGGCCGGGCCCTGCGCGACCACCTGCCCGCCACCGAAGCCGCCGGCCTGGCCGGGGCGATGAGTGCCGAGCAGGTGCAGACGATGGCCACGGTGGTCGCCACGAGCGAGGCGCGCGTGGCGGCCTTGGCGGCCCCGGCCGAGGAGTGCGGGGAGGAGTTCCTCGTGCAGCACGCCGCGACGGAGGGGGCCGAGGGGTTCCGCCGGGTGGCGCGTCGATGGGCCGCGGCGGCCGACCCCGCAGCCGACGAGCGTGGCTACCGCGACGCCTGCGACCGGGAGTTCCTGGCGCTGTCGCCCACGACGGGCGGCTTCCACCTGGCGGCGTTCCTGACCACGGAGCACGGCGCCGGCCTGGGCGCGGCCCTGGACGCCGTGATGGTCCCGCCGGCCGCCGGGGATGCGCGGACCACGCAGCAGCGCCGCGCCCAGGCGCTCGCCGATCTGGCGCGCCTGAGCCTGGACCACGGCCTGGTCGGCACGGGTGCGGCGGTCCGCCCCCACCTAGCGGTGGTCGTCGACTTCGACACCCTGCGCCGTACGGTCGAAGGCCCGGCGGCCGACGAACCCGCGGCAAGCCGCGCGCCGAGGACCGGCGAGCCGGGCTACGCCCGCGAGGTGGCCGGTCGCGGTGACCACGCGCGGCTCGCGGACCGCGGCCACGACCCGCGGGGGGCCGATCGCGGGCACGGCGACGACGAACCGACGGAGATTCCGTTCGACTCCGCATTCCGGGCGCCCGCCGGGTCAGGCTGCCTCTTCCGGCTGACGCCGGTGGCCGACGTCGAACGGTTCGCCGTGGCCGAGGTGCTGGGCGCCGGGCCGATCCCCGCCAGCGTGCTGGCCCGGCTGGCCTGCGACTCCGAGATCAGCCGGATCGTGTTCGGACCCGACAGCCAGGTCATCAACGTCGGCCGCTCCGAGCGGACGTTCGCCGGGCCACGACGCAAGGCGGTCATCGCCCGCGACGGGCACTGCCGCTATCCCGGCTGCACCGCGCCACCCGCGTTGGGGGAGATCCACCACATCGACGAGTGGGTCAAGGATCACGGCGACACCGACATCAACATGGGCATCCTGCTGTGCTGGTACCACCACGACCTGATCCACCGCCTGCACATCCAGATCCGCCCGTCACCTGGCGGCGGCTGGCTCTTCCTGACCCGCCACGGCCAACCCGTCACCCACGCCGCCTGACGGCGAGGCGCCGCGCGCCCCACGGCAGCACAGCCGCGGTGCAGCACCACCGCACTACCGCACGGCAGCACAACCGCACAGGCGCGCGCCCCGGTGGGACCGTGCACCGCGGCGGCGACCGCGATCGCTAGAGCGAGAGCCCGCAGACGAAGCCCTCGCGGCTGGCACGCAGCGCGTCGGACGGCTCGGCGGCGTCGCCGATGACCCGCACGTCGGCGATCGCCCGGACCTTGTCGAGCCACTCGTCCTCGGGCGACATCCCGAGTGCGAGGACCACGGTGTCGCACGGCAGCGAGAGCGCGGCACCGTGCTGCTCGATCTCGACCGTGCCCTCGGCGAGGGCGGTGATCGTCGCCTCGACCACCTGCTGCACGCCGTGCCGGTCGAGCTCTTGCAGGAGGAAGTAGCGCCGCGCGAGGTTCTCCTCGAGGGCCACCCCCGGCAGCTGGTCGACGATCGTCACCTGCCGGCCCAGCGTCGCCAGGTAGAGGGCCGTCTCGCTCCCGATCATGCCGCCCCCGGCGACGACCACCCGGGTGCCGGTGGTGGCGTCCCCGGTGAGCACGTCGCAGGCCTCGACGACGTTCGCGCCGTCGATCCCCGGGATGGCGGGCCGCAGGTGCTTCGACCCGGCGGCGTAGACGACGACATCGGGCTCCAACGCGACGAGGTCGGCCGCCACCTCGGAGCCGAGGGTGATGCTGACGCCCAGCCGGCGCAGCTCCTCGCCCAGCCAGGTGACATAGCTCGCGAGCTCGCCCTTGCCCGGCGGGATCGCGCCCACGAGGAACTTGCCACCGAGGTGGTCCAGGCGCTCGTGCAGGTGCACCTCGTGGCCGGCCAGTCGGGCGCCGCGGGCGGCCTCGAGCCCGGCCGGACCGCCGCCGACGACGAGCACCTTCTTCGTGACGGCCGCGGGCCTGACCTCGTCGGCGGCCTCGAACCCGAGGGACGGGTTGACCAGGCACCGGATCGGCTGGTTGCCGAAGAGGATGGTGATGCAGCCCTGGTTGCAGCCGATGCACGGTCGGATCTCGTCGGCCCGGTCCTCGGCGACCTTGCGCGCGAAGTCGGGGTCGGCGAGCGACGCCCGGGCGAGCGAGATCAGGTCGGCCTGCCCGGCCTGGAGCACCGCCTCGGCGATCTCCGGGTCCTTGATCCGCCCGACGACCTGGACGGGGATCGAGACGACCTTCTTCACCGCCGCGGCGAAGTCGGCGATCCACGCCTGCTTGACGTACAGCGGGGGCACGATCGCCCAGGCGCTCTCGTAGGTGCCCGCGCTGATGTGCAGCATGTCGACGCCCGCGGCCTCCAGTCGGCGGCAGATCGCCAGCGTCTCGGCGAGCTCGCGGCCGCCGATGACGAGCTCGTCGGCGGAGATGCGGAACGAGACGGGGAAGTCGTCGCCGCACGTGGCCCGGATGCTCGCGACGATCTCGAGCGGGAACCGGAGCCGGTGGGCGAGCGGTCCGCCGTACTCGTCGGTCCGCTTGTTGGAGTAGGGCGACATGAACTGAGCGATGAGGTAGCCGTGCGCCCCGTGCACCTCGACGCCGTCGAAGCCGGCCTCCTTGGCTCGGCGTGCCGTGTCGCCGAACTGGCCGACGATCGTCGCGATCTCGTCGACCGTCAGCGGGCGCGGCACCTCACCCATCACGGGGCAGGGCAGCGCCGACGCCGACACCGGCTGCGCGCCGATCAGCGCCGAGGAGGTCTGCCGGCCGCAGTGGTAGATCTGGGCGAAGATCTTCGCCCCCGCGGCGTGGACGCGTTCGGTCAGCTCGCGGTGCGGGGCGATCTGCTCGTCCTTCCACAGACCCGCGCACCAGAAGCCGCGGCCCTGCGGATCGACGGCGTAGTCCTCGGTGACGATGAGGCCGAAGCCACCGGCGGCCCGGGCCTCGTGGTAGGCGATGTACTGCTCGGTCGGCATGCCGTCCTGGTCGCAGTAGTCGGTGACCATGGCGGCGACGGCCATGCGGTTCTTGATCTCGATGCTCCCCACGGTCAGCGGGGAGAGAAGGATCGACGACACGGCATCTCCTTTGCGCCGGGGCGGGGCGTCGTCGCCCCGCCTGCGCACCCCGCGTGGGCTGGCCACGAGACGCTGAGGTCGACGCTAGTCAGCCCGCATCGCCGACGACAGGGCCCGTCGCCGTCAGGGGCGCGAGGGCGCTGCCGCCGGCAGGGTCACCGTGAACTGCGCGCCACCCTCCGGGGCGACGCCGACGGCGATGCCACCGCCGAGCCGCTGCACCAGCCCGTGCACCAGGGACAGCCCGATGCCGACCCCGACCGGTCGCTCGTCGCGGTAGCGCTCGCCGAGGGCGCCCGGCTCGAAGGCCACCGCACGGTCCTCAGCGGTGAGGCCCGGTCCGCCGTCGCGCACCTCGAGGACCGCCCCGGTGGGTGTCGCCCGGGCGGCGAGCACCACGGGCCGGCCCGCCGGGGTGAGCCGCAGCGCGTTGGCGACCAGGCCGTCCAGCACCTGGCGCACTCGGCCGGCGTCGGTCTGCACGACGAGCGGCCGGCCGGGGTGCTCGACGACGAACCTGGCGCCCGTCGCCTCGGCGCGGGGAGACCACGTGCCCGCCGCCTGCTCGAGCAGCACGGCCAGGTCGGTGGGGGCCGGCTCGAGCCGGAAGTCGTCCGCGCCGAGGCGGGCGAGGTCGAGGAGGTCCTCGACCAGCCTCGTCAGGCGCGCGGCCTCGTCGACCACGACCCGCCCGGCCTCCCGCGCCTCGTCGCCCGTCACCACGCCGTCGGCGATCGACTCCCCGAACCCGCGCACGGCCGTCAGCGGCGTGCGCAGCTCGTGCGACACCGAGAGGAGGAACTTGCGCTGCCGTGCCTCCGACGTCTCGAGGGCCGTGGCCAGCGAGTTGAGCGACTCGGCGACCTCCGCGATCTCCGGCGGACCCTCGAGCGGCACCCGGACGTCCCTGCGACCCGCCCCGAGCTCGCGCGCGGCGGCCGCGGTTCGGCGCAGCGGTCGCGTCAGGACCTGCGCCGTCGCCGTCCCGGCGAGCAGGCCGACGACGAGCCCCGCCGCGCTGCCGGTGACGACGGCGCGCCCGACCCGCCGGGTGGGGGCCACCACCGCCGCGCGCTCCTGCGCCCGGGTCCGGGCCGTGTCGGCGGTGCCGGAGTTGCGGATCGCCGCGAGGCCCGCCCGTTCCTCGGCGACCACCACTCTGGCCGCAGCGAAGCCGGCCAGCGCCGCTGCCGCCAGGGCGACCCCGACGCAGGTGAGCGTGATGCGTGTCGTCAGGCTCGTGCTCATCGGGCGCCCGACCCTCGCCGGCGTGGCGGCGGAACGCGGCCGGTCACGCGCCGCCGCCGCGCTCGTCGGGCGCGCTCGGGCCCCGCTCGTCGGCCACGTCGCCGCCGCGCTCGTCGGCCGCGTAGCCGACGCCCCGGACCGTCCGCAGCGGGGCCCCGGCGCCGAGCTTGGCGCGCAGCTGGGCGACGTGGACGTCGACCGTCCGCCCGCTGCCGCCGCCGTACCCCCACACCGCTGACAGGAGCTCGTCGCGCGTCCAGACGCGCCCCGGGGCGCGCAGCAGGTGCGCCAGCAGGTCGAACTCGGTCGGCGTGAGGTGGACCTCGTCCTCGCGGGCGTACGCCCGCCGACGCGTCACGTCGACGCTCACCGTTCCGAGCCGCAGCAGGTCGTCGTCCACGGGACGGGCCCGGCGCAGCACCGTGTGCACGCGCGCCACCAGCTCGCGCGGGCTGAAGGGCTTGGTGACGTAGTCGTCCGCGCCGAGCTCGAGGCCGAGGATCCGATCGACCTCGTCGTCCCTCGCCGTGACGAAGAGCACCGGCGTCCGGTCGCCGCGCTCCCGCAGCCGCCGGCACACCTCGATGCCGTCCAGGCCGGGCAGCCCGATGTCGAGGACGGCCGCGACCGGGCGCCGCGTGAGGATCGCCTGGAGCGCGGTGGCACCGTCCGCGTGCGACTCGACCCCGAAGCCGTCCCGGGTCAGGTAGAGCTTGACCAGGGAGGACACCGCGGGGTCGTCCTCGGCGAGCACGACGAGGCCCGGCACGGGCACCTCCTCACGAGTTGTCGGACGCGATGTCCCGGTCCACCTCGTCGGCCAGCGCGCCGGCCGCGTCGAGCGCCTGCTGGAGCGTGGCGACGCCCGTGGCGGCAGGGCCGGTTGCCGCGGGCGTCGCCACATCCTCGCGCGGGGCGGCGGGCGCGGGCGAGGTGGTGGCGGCCGACGCGCCGAGCGTCCCGGAGGCGGGAGCGGCGCGGTCCGGGCCCCCCGCCCGGCCGCACCCGCCCAGGGCCAGGGCGACGAGCAGGACGGCCGCCGCCACGGCTGCGCCACGCCGCCGCGTCACCGCGACGGCTGGACCGCCGCGCCGGGCCGCCGCGGTGGAAGGCGCGGGCCGCCCTCCGACGACGCCCGTCGCCGACCCCTCGCGGACGGTGCTCCCCTGCCCGCGCGGGCGGTCCTGCCCCCGGGCACCGGCCGGGCGGCCGTGGTCGGCCTGCGCCTCCCCGACGGCGGTCACTGGCCGGCCGCGGGCAGCGCGGCGCACACCTCGGAGTCGATCGTCTTCAGCCGGTCGAGGGAGTGCTGCAGGGCGGTCACCCGGTCGGCCCGCCGCGTGGCGCGCGCGTTCAGGACGTTCGCCGTGTCGTTGTGCCCGGCGCTCGCCGCGCGCTGGGCACGGGCCCGCAGGTAGGCGGCCGAGCCGGGCGTGGACGAGTCGCCCTGGATCCGCGTGATGAGCGCCTCGAGGCGGTGCTCGGTGGTCCCGACCTTGGCGCAGAGCGCCCGCGCGGTCGCCAGGTTGGTGGTGATGGTCACCTGGTCGCCGTTCACCGAGGTGCTGAAGGAGGGGGACGGCGTCGGCGCGGGCGTCTCGGCGGCCCAGGCCGTCCCGGTGCCGAGGGCAGTGGCGAGCAGTGCGGTGGCGACGACGGCGGTGGTGCGCCGCGTGGTCCAGCGGACCATGGGTGGCTCCCTTCGGGTGGCGTGATCGGACGAGAGGCACGCTGCCGGGTCGAGGTGCGGGGCCGGTCAGCGGAACGTTCGGGTTTCGTCAGGATCGGGCGGCTACCGTGGTGGCCGTGCCGCTGACCCGTCGCCGAGCCGCCGTCGTCGTCGTCCTCACGTCGGCGGCCCTGCTGCTCGCCGGGTGCGTCGCGCCGGTGCACCAGGTCACCGCGCCGACCGCCAACCCGAGCGTGCAGACGCCGCCGCCCTCGGCGCCCGCCGGCGCGGCGAGGTTCTACACGCAGCACGTCGCCTGGTCGTCGTGCCCCAAGGGCACCCAGGCCGACCAGTGCGCGACGATCGAGGTGCCGCTCGACTGGGCCCACCCGGAGGGCGACACCATCAAGCTCGCGGTGGCACGCGACGCGGCCACGGGCAAGGACCCGGTCGGCTCGATCCTCGTCAACCCGGGTGGCCCGGGCGCCTCGGCCATCGACTTCCTCTCCACGGTCGACACGATCATGAGCGTCGAGGTGCGCGACGAGTACGACCTGGTCGCCTTCGACCCCCGGGGCGTCCAGCGCAGCGCACCCGTCACCTGCTACGACGGCGCCCAGATGGACGAGCTGACCGCCGCCGACTTCGACCTGAGCACCGACGCCGGCGTGCAGCAGCAGACCGACGCCTGGGCGGCCTTCGGCAAGGCGTGCGCGGCCAGGACGGGCGCCGTGCTCGGTCACGTCGACACGGTGAGCTCGGCCCGCGACATGGACGTGGTCCGGGCGCTCGTCGGCGACCCGAAGCTCAACTACCTCGGCTACTCCTACGGCACCAAGCTCGGAGCGACCTACGCCGCCCTGTTCCCGACGACGGTCGGCCGGATGGTGCTCGACTCCGCGCTGGACCCGATGCTCGACGGCGACCAGATGGCCGCAGGGCAGGCGGCCGGCTTCGAGAGCGCCCTGCGCGCATACGCCACGAGCTGCCTGGCGGGCTCCCGCTGCCCCCTGACGGGCCTGATCGACCACGCGATGACGCAGATCAAGACCCTGCTCGACAAGACCCACACCAACCCGCTGCCCACCTCGTCGGGCCGCCGCCTGACCGCCCCCCTGGCGTTCAGCGGGATCGCGTACCCGCTCTACTCGCAGCAGGCCTGGCCGCAGCTCACGACCGCGCTGCGATCGGCGCTGGCCGGCGACGGCTCGGTGCTCCTGGCGCTCTCGGACGCGTACTACGACCGCGCCTCGGACGGGACGTACACGACGAACACCACCGAGGCCTTCAGCGCGATCAACTGCCTGGACCTCAAGGCGACGACCGACCTGGCGCAGATGCGGAGCGACGCGGCCCAGATCGAGCAGGCCGCCCCGACGGTCGGGGAGTTCTTCGCCTACTCCGGCACGCTGTGCGAGCAGTGGCCGGTGCCGTACGTCGGCGGCCTGTCCGACTACTCGGCCAAGGGCGCGCCGCCCATCCTGGTCATCGGCACGACGAACGACCCGGCGACCCCGTACGCCTGGGCGCAGGCGCTCGCGCAGGAGCTCTCCTCCGGCGTGCTGCTGACGCACGTCGGCGAGGGTCACGGCGTGTACGGGCTGGGCAACACGTGCGCGACGAGCGCGGTCGACAACCTCTTCCTCGACGGCACGCCGCCGAAGGCCGGCACGCGCTGCTGACGCGCCGGCGGCGCCGCGGGGTGCGTGGCCGGCGCGTGGCCATTGCGTGGCCGGTGCCTGGTCGGTGCCTGCTCGGTGCTGGGCGGGTGTGACCGGGTGCCGCCACCGAGCACAGCAGCTCACGCCGAGCACGGCAGGCGGGAGTGCCGTGCTCGGCACCAGCTGCCGTGCTCCCGATGCGGGGTTCACCCCGCCGGATCCGCTTTGGAGCCTGCACCGGGCTCCGGGTACAGTTGCCACGCTCGCCGGGCGTACCCGGCGACGCCGCCTTAGCTCAGTCGGCAGAGCGTCTCACTCGTAATGAGAAGGTCAAGAGTTCGATTCTCTTAGGCGGCTCCCTGACCAGCGGCTTCGTCCTTCGGACGGAGCCGCTTCGTCGTTCCTGGCGTGGCTGGGTCGAGCAGCGGGCGACCTCGTCGATCGCCCGACCGGCCGATCCCCGGTGGCCGTGGGCGGGCGCCGCTACGGTGGCCGCATGAGTCAGCGGTCCCTCGGTCAGCTGGTCCTCGGCACCGTCGTCATCCTCGCCGGGGTGGTGCTGCTGCTCGACCGGCTGGGTGTCGTCGCCGCCGGCAGCGTGTGGGCGGTGTTCTGGCCCCTGCTGCTCGCCACGTTCGGGCTCGCCGCCCTGCTCGTCGTCCCACGCGCCTGGCTCGGGCCCGTGCTCCTCGTGGCCTTCGGCGTCTACTGGCTGCTGGAGACGCTCGACCTGGTGCACATCAGCGCGTGGACCTACGTGCTGCCCGTGGCGATCATCGTGCTCGGGCTGTCGATCCTCGTCGCCTCCACCACCCACCAGGACGACGCGGACCGCATCACCGGGCTCGTCTTCTTCTGGGGTGCGAACCGGCGCAGCGTGTCGCAGCGCTTCCGGTCGGCGAGCCTGACCTCGATCTTCGGCGGCGTCAACCTGGACCTGCGCGCGGCGAGCTTCACCGGGACGGCGCGGGTGGACGCGTTCGCCCTGCTCGGCGGCGTGGACATCAAGGTGCCGCCGACCTGGCGCGTGCGGGTGATCGGCCTTCCGGCCCTGGGCGGCTGGACCGACAAGACGAACCCGCCGGCCTACCCCGACGCGCCCGTGCTCGAGGTGCACGTCGTGTCGATCCTCGGCGGGGTCACGCTCAAGCACGGCGGCTAACCGGCGCCGGCGCCCGCCGCCTGAGCACGGCGCCCGTCGCCGGCGCGGCGCCGGCCGCCCGAGTACGTGGACCCGTCGCCGGCGCGGCGCCGGCCGCCTGGGCACGTGGCCCCGTCGCGTCGGGTGGCGGGCGCGCGACGACGGCGGCCCGTCGACGCGGCGTCCCGATCCGCGGCTACAGCAGGCGGGCGATGTGGCCGACGACGAGCGGCGGGCCGAGGGGGCCGGTGCCGAGCACGTCGTCGACGAACCGACGGCCGACGCGCACCCCGCCCGTCCCGGCGTCCCACGCGTCGACGACGACCGCCGGGAACGCCTGGCGCGGCCCCGGCAGGTCGGCCGGGTCGCGCTCGATGAACGTGATCGCGGCGCGCGCGGCGCCCGACGAGCGGACGAGCTCACGCGCCCGGAAGCGGGCCTCGCCGGGATCGCCCGGGCACGACTCGGTCCGTCGGCCGCCCTGGGCGTCGAGGAGGAGCACGAAGACCTCGCGGTCGAAGGCGCCCGTGTCGCGCAGCAGGACCATGGCGTGGTCGAGCGCGTCGAGCGCGAAGTCCTCGGCCGGGGTGCCTGGCGCGGGGGCGGCTTCGGCCGGCGCATCCGCCGCGGTGGCCAGCTCGCTGTCGCCCGATGCGTCGATCGGAGCCGCGGCCCAAGGGGCGCCGACAGGGAGCACGGCGGCACGGGCGACGGGCGCCGGCACGTCGACGGGCGCCGTCGCGACGGGCACCCGGGTGGGAAGGGGCGCAGCGGCGAGCGGCTCCTCGGGCCCCGGCAGGAACACCGGGCCGGAGAAGCCGGCGCCGAACAACCCGGGGGCCTCCGCGGGGGGCGCAGCGTCCGGCGCCGCGGTCGTCGACTGAGGCGGGGCCGCCTCGGGCGCGGTCGCGCGGGTCAGCAGGGTGACCGGCAGGGGCGCGGCCGCCGGCGCGACGAACTGCTCGTCGGCCGGCTCGAAGGCCGACGGCGTCATGAGGTCGGCGGGCAGCGTCGGCTCGGCGAGGGCGATCGGGGGCACGTCCGCGACCGGTGCCGCGATCCGCGTCGGCAGCGTGGGCGTCGACCGGGTCGGGACCGCGGTCATCGGCTCGTAGGGCGGTGCGGCTTCGTCGTCCGCGGCGTCGACCGGGGGCGCGGCGGTGGCGAAGGCGGCCTCGTCGTCGGGCCCGCGGCGCGGCTGGGGCACGGTGGCGCCGGAGAGGTGGGCGGCGGCGCGCGAGAGGTACTCCGCCATCCAGTCGCGGGCGCGGGCGTCCCAGCGGTCCTGCGCGTCGAGGAACGGCACGACCGGCGCCTGCGGACGCAGGTGCGAGACCACGCCGAGGGTCGGTCCGGCCGGCCCGGGCCACACCCGCCAGCGGACGCCGGCGACGTGCACGGCGAGCAGGTCACCGAGCGCGGTGGCGACCGCCTCGACGAAGCCGGCGGGCGCGGGGCCGCCGTGGCCGGCCACCATGGAGTCCCAGAGCCACGAGATCGCGCGGGGATCGGTCCGGTCGCACGCGGACGCGAGCACGGCGCGCAACCGATCGAGGTCCGCGGTCTCGGCGTAGGTCAGCTCGCGGTCGGCGGCAGGGACAGGGCGGCTCCACGCAGGGGAGACCTCGATCATGAGGTGGGCATCGTCGTACGGCCGTCCCGGCTTGAGTCCGGGGTAGGTAGGTTTCCCCCTTCCGGGTGACTTCACCCTAGCCGTCCGCCTAGCCTGGGCAGCGCCAGCGTCCGCCGTTCCCGGAGCCCGCATGCGCCGTCCGCTCGTCGTGGTCCTCGTGGTCGCGGTGGCGTTCGTCGCCGGCGGCGCAGCCGCGTGGGGCTGGGAGGCGCGCGCGGTGTCGCAGGCGGGGACCGCCAGCCGGGACCGGGTGGCCCGGGCGGTCGTCGCGGACCGGCAGGACGACGGGCTGGCGATGGGCCTCGCCGCCCGGTCCGCCGGCGTCGCCGGGAGCGACCTGGCCGGTGGTGCCCTCGACGCGTTGTCCGCGGCGATCCCGGGTGCGCAGGCGACGCTGGACGCCAGCGCCGGGCGGGTGGCCGACGCCGCCGTCCGGCAGGAGCTCTCGGCCGCGATCGCGGTGGCGCACGCGGTGCCGGCCTCCGCCGCGCCCGCCGTGGCCGGCGAGGTCCTGGCGCGCCTGACGGCCGCCGCGGCCGCCGTCACGGCCGCGCAGCAGGAGTGGCAGGCCGCGCGGTCGACCCCGACCCCGACGGCCCACGCCTCGGCGCGTGCCGCGCCGCGCCCCGCGACGCCGACACCCGTCGACACGTGCCGGACGACCTACAACGGGCCGGCCTTCTACACGTCGGTCCCCGCGGCCGAGGGTGACCCCACCGCGAACGGCCGGCTCCCGGCCTCGGTGATGGCGCCGGTCTCCTGGGCGACGGACTCCCGTGGCGACGGCTACTGGTTCGTCAAGGCTGCGACCGCGTCGCTCGAGGAGCTCGACGCGGCGTTTCTGGCGGCCTTCGGGCACCACCTGGACATCGACCTGGCGTACCGCGACTACGCCACGCAGGTGGCGATGTACCAGGCGCTCGGCTCCTCGGTGGCGGCCTACCCCGGCACGTCCCACCACGGCTGGGGCACCGCCTTCGACGTCCCGGAGTGGCCGTGCCAGTACGGCCTGCACACGCCCGAGCGCGACTGGCTCGTCGCGAACGGGCCGACGTGGCACTGGTTCCCGGACCCCTACGAGTACTGGCACTACGACTACAAGCCATGATGGGCGAAGACGCCATGAGGGACCACGCGCCGCGCTTCCACCCGCGGGACGCCGAGGACTGGTGGTCCTGGCTCGCCGCGCACCATGACGACCCCGAGCCGGGCGTCTGGTTGATCGAGTGGCGCCGGGCGAGCGGGCGGGTGCCCGTCGACTACGAGGACCTCGTCGCCGCCGCGCTGGCGCACGGCTGGATCGACGGCACGCGCCGGACGATCGACGACGAGCGGGCGGAGATGTGGTTCACGCGCCGCCGCCCCGGCAGCCAGTGGACGCGGCTGTCGAAGGAGCGGGCCGCCCGCGTGGAGGCGTCGGGCCGGATGACCGACGCCGGCCGCGCGGTGATCGCACGCGCCCAGGCCGACGGCACGTGGTCGCAGCTGGACGCCGCGGAGGACGGCGTGGTGCCCGACGACCTGGCGGCCGCCCTCGCCGCGAGGCCCGGTGCGCGCCAGCACTTCGACGGCTTCCGGCCGGGGGTCCGCCGGTCGATCCTCGCCTGGATCGCGCAGGCCAAGCGCCCGGAGACCCGGGCCGGGCGGATCGTGGAGACGGCCGACAAGGCGGCCGCCGGCATCGCCGCGCACCAGCAGTAGGGCGCCCATCCGCTCGTCGCGCAGCAGCGGGGCGCCCGTCGCCATGGCCGACCACGAGCCGCAGGGCGGCCACCGGCATCGCCGCACGCCAACGGGGCGGCCGCTGGGGTCGGGGCGAACCGGCAGGGCGCCTGACGCGCGTCCGGTCCCGGCGGGGGCCGGCCGGAGGTCAGGCCCCGGCGTCCTTGCGGGCGCGGCTCGGCTGGACCCGCTTCGGCTCGCCCGGCATCTTCGGGTACTCCGGGGGATAGGGCAGGTCGCCGGCGCCCTCGTCGCGCTCCTGGCGGGCGGCGAGCTCGAGGGCCGACTCGAGCGAGTACCGCGGGGCCCCGCCCGCGACGAGCGGGGCGAACAGGTCGCCGACGGCGGCGAAGCGCGCCGGCATGGTCAGCACGTCGAAGTCGTCGGGCTGCACGTCCGGCACCTCGTCCCAGGTCAGGGGCGCGGATACCGTGGCGCGGGCGTTGGCGCGGACCGAGTAGGCCGAGGCGATGGTGCGGTCGCGCGCCATCTGGTTGTAGTCGACGAAGATCGCCGCGCCGCGCTCCTCCTTCCACCACTTCGTCGTGACCCGCTCCGGCAGCCGGCGCTCCAGCTCGCGGCCCAGCGCGATCGTCGCCCGGCGTGCCTCGGTGAAGGTCCAGCGCGGCTCGATCGGCACGAACACGTGCAGGCCACGGCCGCCGGACGTCTTGGGCCAGCCCGTCAGGCCGTGCTCCGCCAGCAGCTCCCGCAGGTGCGGCGCGACGAACGCCGCGTCGGCGTACGACGTCCCCGGCTGCGGGTCGAGGTCGATCCGCAGCTGGTCCGGGTGCTCCACGTCGTCGCGGGTCACCGGCCACGGGTGGAACGTCAGCGTGCCGAGGTTGGCCGCCCACGCGACCACGGCGAGCTCGGTCGGAGCGACCTCGTCGGCCACCCGCCCGCTCGGGAACGCGATCCGCGCCGTCTCGACGTACTCGGGGGCCCCGGCCGGCACGCGCTTCTGGTAGAACGCGTCGCCCTTGGGGTCCATCCGCGTGGCGCGCTTGGCCTCCGGGAAGAACCCGCGCGGCCAGCGCTCGAGCGTCGTCGGCCGGTGCAGCAGCGCGGCCAGGATGCCGTCGCCCACGGCGAGGAAGTACCGGACGACGTCGAGCTTCGTCAGCCCGCGGTCCGCGAAGTAGACCCGGTCCGGGCTCGACACCCGGACCGTGCGTCCGCCGACCTCGAGCTCGACGGCGGGCTCGTCGTGCGCTGCCACGCGCTCACGCTACGGGCGCGGGGTCAGGACGGCGAGAGCAAGCCGCGCTGGTGGGCCACCGAGACCGCCTCGGCACGGCCGGAGACGCCGAGCTTGGCCAGCACGTTCGACACGTGCACCGACACCGTCTTGTCGGAGACGAAGAGGCGCTCGCCGATCTGCCGGTTGGTCAGGCCCTGCGCGACGAGCCCCAGCACCTCCGTCTCGCGGGCCGTCAGCACGTCGGCGCCGGCGAACCGGACGCCGGGCAGCTCGAGCCGCGCCCGGCGTCCCAGCCCGCGCACGGCGTCCGCCAGCGGGCGGGCGCCCATCGCGTCGGCCTCCGCCAGCGCGAGGGCCGCCTGCTCACGCGCGCCGGCACGGTCGCCCGCCGCGACGAGGGCGGCCGCCCAGCGCCACCGGGAGCGTGCCGTCTCGTAGCGGAAGCCGGGTGCGAACTCCTCGACGGTCCCCTCCCACAGCGCGGGGTCGTCGCGCCCCAGCAGCCGTGCGTGCTCGGCGTGCGCCCGGGCGAGCCACGCCCGACCCTCCGGCCCGAGCGTGCCGCCCCGCGGCCGGCCCAGCTCGGCGGTGCTCCGCGCCCGCTTGACCAGGCTGTCGCCGGCGGCCACCCGCGCGGCAGGGTCACGACCGTGCAGGCGCTCGTCCTCGGCCGCGTAGGCCAGCGCCGCCAGCGCCAGCGCGCAGTGCCAGATGCCACCGAGGAACGTCTCGGACCACGTCCGCGAGAGGTCGTCGAGCACCCGGCCGGCGCGCGCCACCGCCTCGTCGTGCCGCCCGGCCCACGTCAGGGCGTCCACGGTGGTGCCGCCCGCGACGTGCAGGATCATCGGGTCCCGGTGCCACTCGCCCATGAGCTCGGTGCCGCGCGCGACCGCGTCGGCGTCGCCGCGCGCCACCGCCGCGTACAGGCGCACTGCCTCGACGAGCGTCATGGTCGACTCGAGGCCGGCCGGCGCCGCCCGCAGCGTGCCCGCCGACAGGTCCCCGGTGGTGTACCGCACGAGCTCCCCGAGCCACTGCAGCGAGATCCCGTAGCTGGACCAGGTGAGCCCCAGCCCGTCGGCCCTGGCCAGGCTCTCGCCGACCAGGCTCCCGGCGCCCGCGACGTCGCCGGCGTAGAAGCGGCTCGACGCCAGGTTGAACCGGGCCCGCAGCTCGGTCACCCCGTCGCCGGACTCCCGCGCGCGCTCGAGGGCGTCCCGCAGCAGCCGCTCGGTCTGCTGCGGCGACTGCTGGTCCAGCACCGCCAGCGTCGTCATCGCGTCGGACTCGGCGTCGGCGGCGCCCACACGCCGCGCGAGGTCCACCGCCTCGGCCGCGACGGCCGCCGCCTCCTCGTCCAGATCGCTGTCGAGGGCCACCCGGGCGCCGGCGGCCAGGGCGCGGGCGCGGTCCGCGTCCCGCTCCGGCAGGTCCGCGAGGGCGGCGACGATCTCGAGCCGCGCGTCCCGCGGCCGCTCGAGCCCGAGGAGGGCGCGCGTGAGGGCGATGCGCAGCACCGCGGCGCGCCGCGGGCCGGTGGCCCGGTCCTCGAGCGCCGAGCGCAGCAGCGCGACCCCGTGCTCGATCGCGCCGGCCTCGACCGCGGCGCGGGCGGCCGCCTCGACCACGCCGACCCGGTCGAGGCCGATCGTCGCCGCGGTGGCCGGCACGGCGTCCCACAGCCGCAGCGCCACCTCGAGGTGCCGCAGCCGCTCCTGCGGGGCGAGCATCTCCGCCGCCGCCTCGGCCGCCGCCCACGAGGCCCGCAGCGCGACGTCGAGGTCCGGGGCGAGCAGCGCGTGCGACGCGAGCTCGGCGGCCGAGCCCAGCGCCGGATCGGCCTGGAGCGCCGCCAGGTATGCGCGGTGGAGGGTGGACTTCTCGCCCGGGAGCAGGTCGCCGTAGACCACCTCGGCGAGCAGCGCGTGGCGGAAGGCGATCTGGCCCTGCTCCTCGCGGAGCACGTTGTGGGCGACGGCGTCGCGCAGCGCGGCGTCGACGTCGAGCCCGCGGTTGCCGTCGGCCGCCACCGCGGCGCGCAGCAGCGGCTCCGCCACCCGGCGCCCGGCGACGGCGGCGACCTGCACCAGGTGGTGCACCGTGGGTTCCAGGGGGTCGAGCCTGGTGCGCAGCACGTCGGCGAGGGACCACGGCAGCTGGTCGTCGTCCGGCCCCGCCTCGAGGATCTCCACCGCGAAGTAGGCGTTGCCCTCCGACCGCGCGCGCACCTTGTCGAGGGTGGCGGGCGGCAGCGGGCGCCCGACGACGCTCGTCGCGAACTGCCCGAGCTCGTCGCGCGTGAAGGGGGACAGGTCGACGCGCTCGACGCGCGGATGGCGCGCCAGCTCGGCGGCGACCGCGCGCCACGGGTGGCGTCGATGCAGGTCGTCGGACCGGTAGCTGGCGGCGACGACGAGGTGCTGGTCGGTCATCCGGGCGACGAGGAACCGCAGCAGGTCGCGCGAGCTGGCGTCCGCCCAGTGGAGGTCCTCGAGCACGAGCAGGAGCGGGTGCTCGGGCGTCGCGGCGGCGGCCAGCACCGCGGCGATGCCCTCCAGCAGGCGGCGCCGGTCGGCGCCCTCGTCGTCGGTCCCGCCCGCGCCCGGCAGGAGGCGGCGCAGGGCCGGGTGCTCGGCGGCCACCGCCTCGACGGTGGCCGGGTCGAGCCGCTGCAGCGCGTCGAGGGCCTCGGTGAACGCGAGGTACGGGAGGCCGATCTCGCCCAGGTCCACGCAGTGGCCGGCGACGACGTGCGCGCCCGACGAGCGGGCGAGCTCCGCGACGTGCTCGAGGAACCTCGTCTTGCCGACGCCGGCGTCCCCGGCGACGAGCAGCAGGGACGGCTCGCCGGCCTGTGCTCGGTCCAGCGCCGCCGTCGCCCGGGCGACCTCGGCCTCGCGGGCGACGAACGGGATGCTCACCGCGCTACGTGCCACGCCCCCGATCCTCGCAGCCGCCACCCACGCAGCACAGACGTCATGCCATGGGTGCGGACCGCGGTGGGGGCCGGGTTCTGGGCGGCGCGGGCACGGGCCGCGCGGCGCTCGTAGGCCGCACGACGAGCGGCGAAGGAGCAGCCGGCGCGCTCGCGGCGGTAGGCAGCCTCGGCTTCGAGGGCCGGGCCCTGGGTCTCGATCATCGTCGATCGTGCCTTCCCTTGTGGGGTTCGTGGCGTGGGGGTCCTCGTGGGATCCACTACGGATGTTCTATCGGAACGGTCAGCGTTTGTCATGAGCAAAACGTCCCTACGGTGCTGTCAGTTCGGGTGATGTCATCACGGTCGCCGTGAGGTGGCGGGGCGCGCATCGGGCGTTCTCCCGAACCGTCGTCGGCGCGGCCCCCTGAGGCGGCCTGAGGTGCCTCAGGGGGACAACGGGGGAGGTCCCCGATGTCGCCCGGACGGCCCGCAGGCACGCTGTGAGCCATGGACGCCTTCGCCCGTCAGGGACTCGTCAGGCCGCGTCACGGCCGCGTCGTCGCGGGGGTGTGCGCCGGGCTGGCGCGCCGCCTCGGCCTGGGCCCGTGGGTGACGAGGATCCTCTTCCTGCTCGTCAACCTGCTGATCCCGGGCAGCTTCCTCATCGTCTACGTGGTGCTCTGGGTCCTCATGCCCGCCGAGGAGGAGGACTGGCGCCGGCCTGAGGGATATCACCCAGGCGCGTGACCCTCCGCGCCCAGCGGAACCGGGACTCCTCGGGCACCCTGTTGCGGTGGGCGAGGTCCGGGACCTGTCGAGTGCACGCAGCGCGCGGGGGCGCGGGGCGGAGCACGAGCTGTCCTTGCCGGCCGAGCCGGGTGCCGCGCGGATCGTCCGGCACTGGGTGATGCGGGTGGTCGCGGCCGCCGGCATCGGCGGCGCGCTCAACCAGCTCGTCGAGGTCCTGACCGCCGAGCTCGTCTCCGAGGCGGTCAAGACCGGCACGCCCGACGACGAGGTCGACGTGCGCCTCCACATCGACGACGACGGCGTGCGCGTGGCCGTCACCGGCCCCGGCACACCCGCCCTCCCCTCGAACGCCACCAGCCTCGCGCTCGTCGAGGTGCTCTCCAACGCCTGGGGGAGCAGCCGCGGCCGCGACGGCCAGCGGACCGTCTGGTTCGACGTCGCGACCGCCGGCTGAGCCGCGCCCGCGCGCGACCTTCGCTCGCTGGTCCACCGTTCGCTCGTCTGCCCTTCACCGTCCGCCGGTCCGCCGCACCTGGCCGGTGCCCTGCCGCCTCTGCGCGCACGCGCCGTCGGCGACAGCGCGGGGCGCCGTCGCCTGCGGCCCGCTCGGCGCGACGAGACCCGCCCGGGGTAGTTTCATTCGGTTACGGAGATCCACTGCTCCCACTCGTGGCGGGGCACGACGAAGGGCGGTTTGCGATGACGGACGGCAGCGGCGAGGCGGGGTCCGGCGGACCGGCCCGCGTCCCGACGATCACGGCCGAGGTGCGCGACGACGGGACGGGCGAGCTGCGCGTCGACGGCTCGCTCGAGACGATCGCGCGCTCCGACCTCGCGGAGGCCGGCGCCGAGGTGACGTCGCGCGTCGCCGCGCTGGCCGCCCGGCTGGGCTCGCCCGTACCGATGGAGGTCCGCGACCCGGACGGGCTGTGGTCCCTCGTCGTCCACCCCGACGGCCGCGTGGACCAGGCCGCGCCCGACGGTGCCCCCGCGACCGCCGCGGCGACGGTGGCGGCGGCCTCGGCCACGACAGCGGCGTCGCCCGCGCCGCCGGCCAGGGCCGCGGCCACCCAGACGCCGCCGGCCGCGACCCGCACCCCCGGCGGTGGCGCCCCGCTCCCGACGCTCGAGGACCTGGTCACCACGCGACGGTCGGAGCGCCGCGAGCCGGCCCGCCGGGGCTGGCGCCATGGCGTCGCCCTGGTGACGTTCGGCGGGATCACGCCCGGTCCCGGCCGCGCCGAGCGGCGCGAGCGCGCCGCCGTGCACGCGCTGCGCCGCCCGCTGGACGGGCCGCGCACGGTCGTCGTCGTCAACCCGAAGGGCGGGGCCCACAAGACGACCGCGACGATGCTGCTCGCCGCGACGTTCGGGCTGCAGCGCGGCGGCTACACGCTCGCGTGGGACAACAACGAGACTCACGGCACCCTCGGCTGGCGCGCCACCCCGGCCCAGCACGAGCGCACGGCCGTCGACCTGCTCCGCACGATGCCCGTGCTCGCCGCCCGCGGCACGGTCCGGATCGGGGACCTGGACGGGTACGTGCGCACCCAGCCGACCGAGCAGTTCGACGTGCTGGCCTCCGACGAGGACGCGGCCTCGGCCGCATCGGTCGACGCGGAGTCGTTCCGCAACCTGCACCGGCTGCTGTCGCAGTTCTACCGGGTGCTGGTGATCGACACCGGCAACAACATGCGCGCCTCGAACTGGCGCGCGGCCATCGAGGCGGCCGACCAGCTGGTGGTGGTGAGCACGGTCCGCGAGGACACCGCGCAGTCCGCCGCCTGGGCGCTCGACGCGCTGCGGGCCTCCGGCCACGAGGACGCCGTGCGGCGTGCGGTGACGATCCTGTCCGACCCGGCGCCACGGGCCGACCGTGACCTGCGCAAGCGGCTGCGCTCGCACTTCGGCGCGCTGACCAGGGCGGTCGTCGAGGTGCCGTACGAGCCGGAGCTCGTCGGCGGCGGCCGGATCGCCTACCGGAAGCTGCGACCCGCCACCCGCGAGGCGTGGCTCTACGCGACCGCCACCGTCGCCGAAGGGCTGTAGCCGGCCGGTGGCCCCCATGGTCCTCACCGGAGGGCCGCAGATCATGCGCCACCGCGACGCCGGGGGAGCCTGGTGCCGGGGTTCGGCGGCGCGTCGACGCTCGTGTGAGGCGGAGGTTCCCGGTCATCGCCGCACGTGCAGCGAGAGCGGGAGCCTCGGCGTCCCTTGAGCCTCGGTGGCGCGCTGAGGTTCCCGGTCCTGGACCGCGCACCGGGAACGCGGCAACGGGGGCGCTCCTCGCAGCCTCGTGCGGCGCTGAGGCCGTGTCGAGCGGCGTGCGGTCGAGCCGCTCGGGCCGGGAGCGCGGAGATCCGACGCGCGGCTGATGCAAGAACGGCCCGGGCCGCGACACAGTGGTGGTGACCGAGCCGCGCGAGATGGGGAGCTGACGTGGCGCCGAGGCTCACCGTGGTGCCCGACGACGGGGCCGACCCCGACGTGCCCGGCGCCCCGGTGCCCGCGACCGACGAGCTGACGGACGCCGCGCAGGGCGACCACGACGCCGCCTGGTTCGACGACCTCGTCCGCACGCACACGCGGGCGCTGCACCGCTACCTGGTGCGCCGGGTCGGCGTCGGCGACGCCGACGACCTCGCCGCCGACGTGCTCGTCGTCGCCTGGCGTCGCCGGGACGACGTGCCCGACGAGGCGCCGCTCGCCTGGCTGTACCGCACGGCGGGCTTCGTCGTCGCCAACTTCCGGCGCAAGGGCCGGCCGATCCCGATCGGCGAGCTGCCCGACGAGGTCGCGGACGACGACCCCGCGGTCCAGGCGGTGCGCGACGACCAGGTGCGGGCCGTGCTGCGCCGGCTCTCGCCTCGGGACCGGCAGATCGTGCTGCTCAACGCGTGGGAGGGCCTGGCCGGCGACGACCTCGCCGCGGTGCTGGGGATCGGCCGGGGCGGCGCCGACGCCGCGCTGAGCCGGGCCCGTGCACGCCTGGCGAGCGCCTGGTCCGAGTTGGGCTGACCGCGTCGGTCCCCTCGCCGACCGTCGTACCGCGGGGCTCACCGGACGCCCGCCGACGCCCGTCACCGTCACCGGTGCGCCGCCGGGGCCCCACCGGACGCCCGCCGACGCGCCGTCGCCGGTGCCGGGGCCAGATCGCCTGCGGCGCTGCGGCCCGGCCACCGTCCGTGGTCGCGTGGTGCGGGTTCGGCCAGACCGCTCGGCGGCCGGCTGCAAGCGAGGCGGGCCCGACGACACAGACAGGGCAGCCCTCCACGAGCGATGGACGGAGACAGCGATGACCCCCGACGACGAGGCGTTCGACCGGTTGCGTGCCGCCGACCCGGCGGCCGGCACCGCGCCCGACATGGCCCGCATCACGGCCGCCGTGGCGGCCGCGACCGGCCTGCCGATGACCGCGGCCGGCCCGGTTCGGACCGAGGCCGAGGTCGCGGCGCAGCCGCACGACGAGCTCGCGGCGCGGCGCCGGCGGCGCACCGAGTGGACGCGCATGGCCGCCGCCGTCGCGGCGGTGGCGGTCGTCGGCACCGCCGGGTACGTGGGCGCCGGCGGCCTGCGCGGCGGCAGCGGCACGACGAGCGGGGTCCAGGCCCTGCCGGCCATCTCCCTCGACGGCGGCGCCACCAGGGACCAGGCGTCGACGGGGATGGCGGCACAGGGGGCTCCGGCCAACGCCGCCGGTGGCGCGGCGGCGTCCGGATCGGCCGCGATGCCGATGCCGGGCGGCCTCGTCGGCTACGGCTGGCGCACCGTGTTCACCGGCCAGGGTCTGCCGACCACGGCGGGCAGCGCGCAGGCGTGGGCGTTCGACGCCTCGTCGGTCGCCACCGCCGCCACCGCGGCGCACGTCGCGGCCACGCTCGGCGTCAAGGGCAGCCCACGCACGGAGTGGGGCTCGTGGGCGGTCGGGCCGGGCGACGGCTCGGGCGCGAACCTGCGGCTCGACGGGTCCGGGAACCTCTCGTACTACGACCCGTCCCGCGACCCGTGGCAGTGCCAGGGTGCCGGTGTCTCGGGGAGCGGCGCGACCACGGGCGGTGCCGCCGTGCCGCCGAGCGCGCCGAACGCGACGGGCGCCGCCGAGCCGGCCCCGCTGCCCGAGGCGACGAAGGCCCCGCGGCCCGCGAACCCGTCGGTGTGCACCACCGGCACGACGCCGACCGGCGACGCCGCCATCGCCCGGGCGCGTGACGCGCTGCGCTCGGTCGGCGTCGACACCACGGGCACCCAGGTCGTGGTGAACGACAGCAACGAGAAGGCCGCCGGCTCGACGGGCGCGGCCTACGTCAACGTCTCGTTCCAGCAGGTGGTCGACGGCCGGCTGACCGGCGTGAGCTGGGGCGTCACGCTCGTCGGCGACGGCGTGCAGAGCATGAACGGCACGCTCGCCACGCTCGTCCCCCTCGGCACCTATCCGGTGATCAGCGCCGCGGCGGCCGCCGAGCGGCTCAACGACCCGCGGTTCGGTGCCGGCGGCGGCGTGGTGCCCTACGCGATGGGGGCGGCCTCGTCGGGCGTCGCCTCGTCGGCCTCGGGCGTCGCCACGCCGGGCGCGGTGGCGACGGCCAACCCGAGCCAGGAGCCCACGGTGGCGCCGGCGCCGCAGCCGGGCGCGGCCATCCGCTGGCCCGTGCGGCACGTGACGCTCGTGTCCGCACAGCTCGGGGTCGCGCTGACGTACCAGAGCGACGGCGCGCAGGCGCTCGTGCCGGCGTACGTGCTCACGGATGCGACGGGCGCCACGTGGTCGGTGGTCGCGGTGGCCGACGACCACCTGGACTTCGCCTCGCAGTGACCTGCCCCGTCCGTCCCTGACACCCGGACAGACGTCCGCGGGTCGGGGACGTCGGGACAGGCGGACGCCGGTCGACGAATGGAGGGTCGTCGACCGGCCTCCGTCGTGCCCGCGGTGCCGCGGGCCCCGGTTCGGCCGGGCCGGACGAGACCGGCCGGGCGGACGACTGCGGCCGGGCCGACGAGACCCGCCGGGCCGACGAGACCGGCCGGGGGCCGCGTGCGAGGCTGGGCCCGGACCAGCGGCCCGGACCGAGGGAGCCCACCGTGACGCTCATGGTGCTCGACACCTCCTACCTGTACTTCCGCGCGTTCTTCGGCGTGCCGGACACCGTCCGTGGGCCGGACGGCACACCGGTCAACGCCGTCCACGGGCTGCTCGAGACGATCACCCGGCTGGTCACCGAGCATCGGCCGGACCGGCTCGTCGCCGCGTGGGACGACGACTGGCGCCCGGCGTTCCGGGTGGCCGCGATCCCCTCCTACAAGGCCCACCGCGTGGCGGGCGAGGCGCCGGGCGGGGGGTGGGTCGAGGAGGTCCCCGCCGCGCTGACGGTGCAGGTGCCGCTGGTCGCCGACGTGCTGGCGGCGGTCGGCATCCCGCGGCTCGGTGCGCTCGGTTTCGAGGCAGACGACGTCATGGGCACGCTCGTCGCGCGCGCGACCGTGGCCGCCGAGCCCGTCGACGTCGTCTCCGGGGACCGGGACCTGTTCCAGCTGGTCGACGACGAGGCGCGGGTCCGCGTCCTGTTCCCCGGCAAGGAGGGCTTCGGGGTCGTCGACCAGGCGGAGCTGACCCGCCGGTACGGCATCGCGACCGGTGCGCAGTACGCCGACATGGCCGTGCTGCGCGGGGACCCGAGCGACGGGTTGCCCGGCGTCCCGGGCATCGGGGAGAAGACCGCCGCGGCGCTCGTCGTGCGCTACGGGAGCCTGGCCGGCGTGCTCGCGGCCCGCGACCGGGCCGACCCCGGGCTGACGGCGACCCAGGTGAGGAGGCTGACGGAGGCCGCCGACTACCTCGCCGTCGCCCCGGCCGTGGTGCGGGTGGCGCGGGAGGCGCCCGTGCCGGTGGTCGACGACCGGCTCCCGACCGAGCCGGCCGACCCGGACGCGCTCGCGTCCTTCGTCGGGCGCTGGGGCGCCGCGGGCGCGGTGACGCGGCTCGTCGCCGCGCTCAGCGCCTGATCGGTCGCGTCAGCCGCGGGTCCAGACGTTCGGACCGGCGGGTCGCCAGCCCTCCGCCGCCGAAGGCTGCGGTGCGCCGGCCGCGACGAGCCGCACCTGGCCGCCACCGGCACCCTGGGTGCCGATCGTGACGTCGGCACCCACGTGGTCGGGGACGCAGGTCTCGCTCGGGACGTCACCCTCGGGGACCCGCAGCAGGCAGAGCTCACCGGACGCGGAGAGGGCGGCGTAGTGGTCGCCCGCAGCGGTCCGCACCAGCAGCCGGGTCGTCGCGGGCTGCACGACGAGGCGGGCCACGTCGTCGTCGTCGAGCACGTCGGACGTCTGCTGCGGGGTGGAGAAGGCGGTCAGGGTCGCCGCCGGCAGGGCGGGGCCCGGGATCAGGGCGTGGCCGACGAGCACGGCCGCGCCCACGACGACGAGGCCGGCGGAGGCGAACAGCCACCAGGTCCGGGGATGGCGTCGCGGCGGTGCTGACGCGCTGAGCGTCTCGAAGAAGGTCTCCGGCGCCACGTCGAGGTGATCGGTCGCCATGTCTGCTCCATCGGCGAGCCGCCCCACCATGCTGAGGGGCGGAATGGGCGAAACGTCAGGGTGTGACGAGGGGCACGAACACATACTCCCCGTGTGTTGAGACCTCCGTCGCCCCGCCGCGCCGCACGACGAGGGTCATGCGGTGCCCGACCGGGAGGACCATGCGGGCGTCGTCGGCCAGCTGTCCGACGAGCGCTGCCGGCAGCCGACGTGCGGACGCCGACACGAGGATGCGCGGCCAGCCGCCCGGGACGGGCCGGCCGAGCAGGTGGGGGTCGGCGACCTCGATGCGCGCCCACGGCAGGTCGCAGGCGGCGAGGTTCGCGGCGCCGAACGTGGCCAGGTCGGGGTCGAGCTCCAGGCCGAGCACCCGCCCGGCGGGCCCGACGAGCCACGCGAGCAGGGCGGTGGTCCAGCCGGAGCCGGAGCCGACGTCGAGCACGGTGCCCCCGACGGGCACCTCGAGCAGCCGGAGCATCTCGGCGACGGTGCTCGGCTGGGAGCCGGTCTGCCCGTGGAACAGGGGGAGCGCGCGGTCCTCGCGCGCGTGCGGGGCCTGCTCGGGGGTGAGGAACCGGGCGCGGTCGAGGCCGGCCATCGCGGCCGCCACGTCGTCGACGCGCCCGGCGTCCACGGCCTAGTCGCCGCCCTCCGGCGGAGCCGCGGGGGTGGGGACGACCGGGAGCGTGTCGGTGACCGTGGGGACCGCGTCGGTGAGGGGGCGGACGGCCGGGATGCCCCCCGTCAGGGGGAGGGCGGGGATGCCACCCGTCAGCGGGAACGCGGGGATCCCACCGGTCGCGGGGGCGACGGGGACCACCGAGCGCGGCTTCGGTCCGGGCCGGCCCGGCTGCCGCCGATCCTCCAGGCCGGCGAGCGTCTCGGCCCGCCACACGGCCCCGCCGTTGAGCCGTCCGTCCGGCGGCGGCAGCCAGGGGACCTTGCGGGAGAGCCAGACCCGGATGGTCGCGTGCTCGACCCCGAGGCGGTCCGCCAGGCGTGCGATGTCGTACAGGTCGTCGAGCCCGTGGCGGGTCGGTTCGGGGGGCTGGGCGTCGGGCACGGCGAGAGGGTACAGCCGCGCGGTGTCCGGATCGCGTCACGCGGCCGTGACGAGACGCTCACCGGATCTCCCCACTCGTGCGCCCGATTCGCCCGGTTCCCGTCCTGGACGCCTGTATCAGTCGCCTAACGTGTTTCGGGTGAGTGACAGATTGCCGTCCCGGCGTCGGTCCGGTGGCGGCAAGCACGTCGCCACCCGGCCGGCAGGCCGGAGGTGGAGCGGGCTCGCCCAGATGGGTGTCGCCTCGGCCATGGTCGCGGGCCTCGTGCTCGTCGTCGTCAACCCCTCGCTCGGCGACGCCGCTGCCGCGAACCCGACGTCGAGCACCGCGTGGCAGGCCGCGTTCGCCCGGCAGGTCGGGCCGAGCCAGGCGGTGCGGGCCGACCGTGCCGCGACGCGCGCCGGCATCGCCGACGTCGCGACGGAGGCCGTGGCGCAGGTCGCGGACGTGCGCGCACGTGCCGTCCAGGCGGCCCTCCCGGCCGAGCAGCTGACGACGCTCGACAGCCTCGCGCTGCAGGTGAACCAGCTCGTCGCCCAGGTGGAGAACCCGCCGCGGGTGTCCCGGTCCGGCGAGCGGGCCGCGGACGCCCCACCCTCCGGGTCGCCGTCCGGCACCACAGGCAGCACGCCGTCCGCCGACGCGCCCGCGGGGGCAGGGCGGTCGGGCGTCGCGGCCGGCGAGTCCGGCGCCGTCCCCACGGGCGGCCCGTCGGCGTCCACCGGCCCGGCAGCCGCACCCGCCACCTCGTCGTCCGCCGGCACGGCGTCGCCGGGTGGCGCGACGGCGCCCGCCCCAGCCGGCACCCCTCCGACCGCCGGCGACACCCTCGCTCCGACCGCCACCCCCGCTCCGAGCGCCGGCACCGCACCCGCCCCGACCGGCGACGCGACCCCCGCCGCCGGCGCCGGCAGCGGGACGGACGGTTCCGGCCCGACGACCCCGCAGATCGTCGTGACCGACGCGGCGTCGGTCGAGACCGCGCTCCCCGCCGTGACGAGCGCCGACGACCCCACCGCCGCCGCGCTGCGCGCCGCCGTCCTCGCGCTCGCCCAGGAGGTGGCTCAGGTCAGCTCCGCGGCCGACGACGCGGTGGCGCAGGCGGCCGCCGCCAAGGCCGCTGCGGATCAGGCTGCCGCCGCGCAGGCCGCCGCGCAGAAGGCCGCGTGGAAGGTGTCCCTCCAGGGGTACGCGAACGGCCGCATCCCCGCGTCGGCGCTGTGCGCGCCGGACTTCGCCCCCACCGCGCTGCTGCGCTGCGACGCCACGCAGGCGATCGACCAGCTCGACGCGGCCTTCGCCCGGGCGTTCGGCCACGACCTGACGCTCGACGACTCGTACCGGTCGTACGCCGCACAGGTGCAGTGCACCCGGACGCGGGGCTGGCTGTGCGCGACGCCGGGGACGTCGAACCACGGCCTGGGCATCGCGGTGGACATCGGGGACGCGGGCGCGTACGGCACGGCCGCCTACCGCTGGCTCACCGTGAACGGTCCCACCTACGGCTGGCACAACCCGGCGTGGGCGCTGGCGAGCGGCTACAAGCACGAACCGTGGCACTGGGAGTACGTCGGTTGATCGGCTTTCGGCGGCCTGACCTCTACGATCGCCAATTGTGGACGAACCGGTCGAAGCGGGACAGCCGTTCTCCCTCCTAGGGCGCAGTGCCGAGCTCGACGACCTCGACGGGCTGCTCGCCGCCGCCGCCGCGCGGGAGGGTGCCGTCGTCCTCCTCGAGGGCGAGGCGGGCATCGGCCGGACGCGGCTCGTCGAAGCGCTCGGCCACGGCGCCGCGATGCTCGGCGTCGACCTCGTGCTGCTCCGCTTCCCCGGTCCGGCAGCGGCGACGATCGACGGCCTGCTCGACGCGGCGACCGACCGACCGCGTGCGGTCGTCCTCGACGACGTCCACCTGGCCGATGACGCGTCGCTCGAGGTCCTGCACCGGTACGCGCACTCCGGACCGATCCCCGCCACCCTGCTGGTGCTCACCGAGCGGCCGGTGCCCTACCGCGAGGCCGTGCAGCGGATGGTCGTCGCCTGGGTGCGCGCCGGGGCGCGCAACCTCGAGCTGCGCCCGCTGGCGCCGTCGGCGGCGGTCGAGCTCGCCGAGCAGCTCGTCGGGCACCGCGTCGGACCGCTGCTGCGGGGCGTGGTCTCGACCGCCGGCGGCAACCCCCGGCTGGTCACGGCCGTGATCCGCGCCGCGCTGGACGCCGCCGCGCTCAGCGAGCACGACGACGGCGTGGTGGACATCGAGGGCGTCGGCTGGCAGACGGCGCTGGACGCCGCGGCGCGCACCCACATCGGGTACCTCGACCCGGGCGTGCTGGCGCTGCTGTCGCAGGCCGCGGTCCTCGGCCCCTCGTTCGTCGTGCCCGACCTGGCCGCCCTGACGAACCAGCCGCTGACCGACTGCTGGCGCACCCTGCGCCACGCGCTGGCGGCCGGTGTGGTGGCCGCGCGGGGCGACCGGCTCGTCTTCCGCCACGACCTCGTGCGCACCGCGCTGTACGCGGGGCTCGACGAGCGGACCCGGCGCTCGCTGCACATCCGTGCCGCCAGCACGCTCGGCGAGGCCGGGGCGCCGCCGCACGTCGTGGCGGCCCACCTCGAACGCGCGCAGGGGGCCGGCGCCCTCTAGCGTGGTGGCATTCCTTCCCGCAGGAGGCGGACATGGCCACGCGCAGTGCACGCACCGACTGGACCGGATCGCTCAACGAGGGTGGCGGGCAGGTGGACCTGCTCAGCTCGCGCGCCGGGCGCTTCGCGGTCTCCTTCCCGCGCCGGACCGCCGACGACGCCGCCGGTGTGACGAGCCCCGAGGAGCTCATCGCCGCCGCGCACTCGTCGTGCTACGCGATGCAGCTGTCGGCACTCATCGCCCAGGCCGGAGGGACCCCGCGCGCGCTCGAGGTGACGGCGGACGTCACGTTGCGCCCCGACCCGGCCGGCGGGCTCGCCATCTCGGGCATCGCGCTCACCGTGCGCGGCGAGGTCGACGGGCTCGACGAGGCGGCGTTCCTGGCCGCCGCGCAGAGCGCCAAGGAGACGTGCCCGGTCTCGAAGGCGCTCACCGGCACGACGATCACGCTGGACGCCGCCCTCACCTGACCCCACGCAGGTAAGGGGGACCTAAGTCCGCTGAGGGTAGGCAAGCCTCACCTTTAGCGTCGGGGGCATGGACCTCAGCTGCTGCGGCGAGGGCGTCTGCGCCCGGATCCTCGGCCTCGACGTCGAGCCGGGCATGTGCCTGCGGCTGCGCGAGCTGGGGATCCGGCCCGGCGCCGTGGTCGAGGTGACGCACGACGCCGGCCGGCAGGGGCGCGTGCTCGCGCTCGGTGCCGACCGGTTCGCGCTCGACTGGCACACCTGTGCGCTCATCGCGGTCGAGCCGGTCGAGCCGGCCGGCCCCGGCGACGCCCTGCCGGCCGCCGCCGATCCCGGTGCCGCAGCCGACGCCGAGCTGGCCGCGGTATGAGCTGTCACGAGCCGGCGGCGGGACCGGTCGACGTCGCGACCAGGCATGCCATCGTGGCGCTCGTCGGCGCGCCCAACGTCGGCAAGTCGACCCTGTTCAACGCCGCCACGGGCGCGCGCCAGCACGTGGTCAACGCCCCCGGCACGACGGTCGAGCTCGCGACGGGTGCGTGGCGCGCCGCCGAGGTCGAGCTCGTCGACCTGCCCGGGGCCTACTCGTTGCTCGCCCGGACGCCCGACGAGCAGGTCACCGCCGATGCGGTCGCCGGCCGGGGCGCGGCCGGGGACGTCGACCTGGTCGTGGCGATGGTCGACGCCACGGCGGTGGCGCGTTCGCTCTACCTCGTGGGGCAGGTGGCCCGGGCGGGCAAGCCCGTGGTCGTCGCCCTGACGATGCGGGACGTGGCCGCCGGCCGCGGGATCACCGTCGACGCGGTCGCCCTGTCCGCGGCGCTCGGTGTTCCGGTGGTCGGCGTCGACCCGCGCAGCGGCCGTGGGATCGCCGACCTCGCGGACGCGGTGCGCGCCGCCGTCGCCGCCGGCGAGGACGCGGCGCGCGTGCGGGGGCCGCGGCGGGCCACGGGCGCGCCCGGCGACACCGCCCCGGGCGACGGCGCCCGGGGGGCCGACGACGGGCGGTCCACCGCCGGCCGCCGGTTGGCCGACGAACCGGCATCTGCCGACGAAGGGCGGCCCGGTGCCATCAGTCGGGTGGCGGGCGACGAGCGGACGACGGCCGGCCGCGACCTGCCGCTCCCGGGGGTCGTCGACCCGCGGCTCGCGGAGGCCGAGGCGCTGTTCGCGTGGGTGCAGGGCGTGCTGGCGGCCGTCGACCCCGGTGCGGGAGCCCGGCGGGCCACGACACGGGTGCGCCGCACGTGGTCCGACCGCGTCGACTCGGTGCTGCTGCGGCCCTGGGTAGGCATCCCGGTGCTGCTCGCCGTCATGTGGGCGCTGTTCCAGCTGGTGACCGTGGCGGCGGCACCCCTGATGAACGCGGTCTCCGCCGCGGTCGACGGCTGGTTCGGCGGGCTGCTGCGCGGCTGGCTGTCCGGGGCGCCGGCATGGGTCGGCGGCTTCGTCGTCGACGGCATGCTGGCCGGGGTCGCGACGGTCCTGTCGTTCGCACCCCTGATCGCCATCATGTTCGTCGCCGTCGCGCTGCTCGAGGACTCGGGCTACCTCGCCCGGGCCGCGTTCGTCGCCGACCGGGCGATGCGCCGGCTCGGCCTGGACGGGCGGGCGGTGCTGCCGCTCGTCGTCGGCTTCGGGTGCAACGTGCCGGCGCTGGCGGCCACCCGCACGCTGCCGCACTCGCGCCAGCGCCTGCTGACCGGCCTGCTCATCCCGCTCACGAGCTGCACCGCGCGGCTGACCGTCTACCTCATGCTCGCCGCGGTGTTCTTCCCCGACGACGCCGGCACCGCCGTGTTCGCCATGTACGTGCTGAGCGCGCTGCTCGTCGTCGGCGTCGGCCTGCTGCTGCGGCGCACGGCGTTCCGCGACCTGCGGCGCGAGCCGTTCGTCGTCGCGTTGCCCGCCTACCAGCGGCCGCGGCTGCGGGCGATCGGCACGTCGGCGTGGGTGCGCGTGTGGTCGTTCGTCCACAAGGCGGGGTCGATCATCGTCGCGACGCTGGCGGTGGTGTGGGTGCTGATGGCGATCCCGGTGACGAGCGGCCACGCGGTCGCCGAGGTGCCCGTGCAGGACTCCGTGTACGGCCGGGTCGCCGGCGGCATCGCGCCGGTGTTCGCCCCCGCCGGCTACGCCGACTGGCACGCGACGTCCGCCCTCATGACGGGGTTCGTCGCCAAGGAGGTCGTCGTCGGCTCGATGGCGCAGTCGTTCGCGGTCACCGAGCCCGCCGACCCCTCGCGGCCCGGTGACCTCGGCGCCCAGCTGCGCGCCACGTTCGACCGGACGTCCGGCGGCGCCGCGGGCGCGGCGGCGTTCGCGTTCATGGTCTTCGTGCTCGCCTACACGCCCTGCCTCGCGACGATGGCGGAGCAGGCCCGCCTCTTCGGCCGTCGCTGGACCGTCGGCGCCGTCGGCGCCCAGCTCGTGCTGGCCTGGGTCCTGTCGGTGGTCGCGTTCCAGGTCGGGAGGCTCCTGTGACCGCCCGGCTCCTCGAGGCCCGCGGCTCGCGCGCGGTGGGGCGAGCCGGACGGTCGGGGTCGTCGGGCACCGTCCCGCACCGGCCCGAGCCGGGCGTGGCCGCGGTCGTCGCCGACGTGCTGCGCGAGACCGAGCGTGGGCTGACCGCCGACCGGATCGCCGTCAGGCTCGGCCTGCCCGACGAGGTCGTCCTGCTCGCGCTGGAGCACGCGGAGCGGATCGGTCTCGTCGTGCGCTCCGCGGGGGGCTCGCCGTGCGCCACCGGGTGCCCCACCGGACCCGACAAGCCGCTCGGCTGCTACGGCTGCCCGTTCGCCCGCTGACGCGCCCGTGCGCCCGCATCGCGGCGCGCCCCTGCCCCCGCATCGCGGCGCGCCCCTGCCCCCGCACCCCGCACCCGGCCGCGCGGCGCCCTCGCCGACGACCACCCGATTCGTCACTTTCCTGAGCGATCCGTCGCGACTCACGACCCGGACGTCAGGAAAGTGAAGTCCGGGGCGTGGGCGGTCGGAGGGTGGAGCGGGGTCGAGCGGGAGCGGGCACGGCGGGCGACGAGGCAGGCGTGGACGTCCCGACGGCGCGCGACGGCCGGGTGAGAGACTGCCGCGCATGGCGTCTCCGGCCACGGGCCTGGTCACCGACCTCGTCGGCGAGCTGCGGGCGGCCGTCCGTGGTGAGGTGGACGCGTCGACCCGGCGGCGTGCGGAGTACTCGACGGATGCGTCGAACTATCGCGTGGTGCCCCAGGTGGTCGTCTTCCCGCGGGACGTCGACGACGTGCTGGCCGCCCTCGAGGTGGCCCGTTCGGCCGGCGCGCCGCTGACGTCGCGCGGCGCCGGGACGTCGGTGGCGGGCAACGCGATCGGCCCGGGGGTGGTGCTCGACTTCTCGCGGCACGTCAACCGCGTCGTCAGCCTGGACCCGGAGGCCGGCACGGCCCTCGTGGAGCCGGGCGTGATCATGGCCGCGCTGCAGGATGCCGCGAAGCCGCACGGGCTGCGGTTCGGCCCGGACCCGTCGACGTGGACCCGCGCCACCCTCGGCGGCATGATCGGCAACGACGCGTGCGGCCCCCACGCGGTTGCCTACGGGCGGACCTCGGCGAACGTGCTGAGCCTCGACGTGGTGGACGGCGTCGGGCGCCGGTTCACCGCCGGCGCCGGCTCGCTGGACGCGGTGCCCGGCCTCGATGCCCTGGTGAGGGCCAACCTGTCGACCATCCGCACGGAGCTGGGCCGGTTCGGCCGCCAGGTGTCGGGCTACCAGCTGGAGCACCTGCTGCCGGAGCGCGGGACCGACCTGGCGAAGGCGCTGGTCGGCACCGAGGGGACCGTCGTGACGGTGCTCGGCGCGACGCTGCGGCTGGTGCCGCTGGCCGCGGCCCCGGTGCTCGTCGTGCTCGGGTACCCGGACATGGCCACCGCCGCGGACGCCGTTCCCGCCCTGCTGACCCACCACCCCCTGGCGGTCGAGGGCATGGACGCTCGGCTGGTCGACGTGGTGCGTCGGGCGCGTGGCGCCTCGGCGGTCCCGCCCCTCCCCGAGGGCGGCGGCTGGCTGTTCGTCGAGGTGGGGGGTGCGACCGTCGACGAGGCGATGGTGACCGCCCGGGCGCTCGCGGCGGATGCCGGCACCGGTGAGGTGCGTGTCTACCCGCCGGGGCCGGAGGCGACCCGGCTGTGGGCGGTGCGCGCCGACGGCGCGGGCCTGGCGGGCCGCACCGCCTCCAACGAGCAGGCGTGGCCCGGGTTCGAGGACTCCGCGGTGCCGCCCGAGCGGCTCGGGGAGTATCTGCGGGCCCTGGAGGGCCTCATGGCCGCCCACCACGTGGACGGCATGGCGTACGGGCACTTCGGCGACGGCTGCGTCCACCTGCGCCTGGACCTGCCCCTGGCCGAGGGCGGGGCGGCGCTGCGCTCGTTCATGACCGACGCCGCGCACCTGGTCGCGGCGCACGGCGGCTCTCTGTCCGGCGAGCACGGCGACGGCCGTGCCCGCTCCGAGCTGCTGCCGGTGATGTACCCGCAACCGGTGCTCGACCTGTTCGCCGCGTTCAAGGACCTGCTTGACCCGAACGACCTGCTCAACCCTGGTGTGCTGGTGCGCCCGCGGCCGCTCGACGCGGACCTGCGCCGGCCCGCGGCCCACCGGCTCGGCGCGGTGGGTTTCGCGTTCGAGGAGGACCACGGCGACCTCACCACGGCGGTGCACCGCTGCGTGGGGGTGGGCAAGTGCCGGGCCGACGACTCCGCGGCCGGCGGGTTCATGTGCCCCTCCTACCTGGCGACGCACGACGAGAAGGACTCGACCCGCGGCCGCGCGCGCGTGCTGCAGGACATGGCCAACGGGACGCTCGTCTCGCACGGCTGGGGCTCGGCCGAGGTGCGCGAGTCCCTCGACCTGTGCCTGGCGTGCAAGGCGTGCTCGTCGGACTGCCCGGCGGGCGTCGACATGGCTCGGTACAAGTCCGAGGTGCTGCACCGTACATACCGCGGTCGGCTTCGGCCGGCCAGCCACTACGCCCTGGGCTGGCTGCCCCGCTGGACGCGACTGGTGACGGCTGTGCCCGGGCTCGCCGCCGTGGCGAACACGGTCCTGTCCGTGCGGCCGCTGGCCCGGCTGGTGCTGCGTGCCGGGGGCATGGACCCGCGCCGCCGCATGGTGACGTTCGCACCCCGTCCGTTCCGCGCCTGGGCGCGCTCGCACGACGAGGTCACGGTCGCGGCGCGACCCTCACCGGCGACCGGCGTCGTCGAGTCGCCCATGGGCGGAGAGGCAGGCGTCGGGCACCGGGAAGTCCACCCGGACGCTGCGGCTGGGCCGGGGCCGTCGTCGGACCTCGTCGGCACACCTGCCTCACCGAGCGCGATGGCGGGCGTCGGCGCCGGCCGGGCGGCGCAGCAGCCGCCGAGGCCGCCGGTGCTGCTGTGGACCGACTCGTTCAACGACACCCTCTCGCCGGACGTGCCGGTCGCGGCGGTGCGCGTGCTGCGCGCCGCGGGCTACGAGGTGCTGGTGCCCGACCACGGTGCCTGCTGCGGCCTGACGTGGATCACCACCGGCCAGCTCGACGGCGCCAAGGACCGGCTGCGTCACCTGCTGGAGGTGCTCGGCCCGTTCGCCGTCAACGGCATCCCGATCGTCGGGCTCGAGCCGAGCTGCACCGCCGTGCTGCGCTCCGACCTGCTCGACCTGCTGCCCGACGACCCGCGCGCCACGGCCGTCGCGTCGGCCACCCGCACGCTCGCCGAGCTGCTCACCGCCCCGGCGCCGGTCGGCCCCGGGGACCGCTGGACCCTGCCGGACCTGTCCGACGTCACCGCCGTGGTGCAGCCGCACTGCCACCAGCACGCCGTCATGGGCTTCGGCCCGGACCAGCGGCTGCTCGCATCGGCCGGTGCGCGCTTCTCCACGCTCGCCGGCTGCTGCGGGCTGGCCGGATCGTTCGGCATGGAGGCCGGGCACTACGAGGTGTCGGTCGCCGTGGCCGAGCACGCGCTCCTGCCCGCGCTGCGCGCGGCCACCCCCGGCGACGTCTACCTCGCCGACGGCTACTCCTGCCGCACCCAGGCCGAGCAGCTCGCCGGCGTGCGCGGCGTCCACCTCGCGCAGCTGCTCGCCGCCCACCTGTAGCGGCCTGGCACCACCCCGCGCCCTGGGCCGCACGTGCCGCCCTACCGGGTGCGTCGCCGCCACCGCGTGGCGGTCGCCGCTCGGCCGCCACACCGGCGAGCGCATCATTCGTCGGCCAGATCGACCTTTGCGGCGCCCGGAACCGTCGAGTTCGGTGACCAACCATGCGCTCGCCGCGTCGCCGCGTCGCCGCTCGCCGCTCGGCCGCCACACCGGCGAGCGCATCATTCGTCGGCCAGATCGACCTTTGCGGCGCCCGGAACCGTCGAGCTCGGTGACCAACCATGCGCTCGGGGCCCTCGGTGCGGCAGGGTGGGCGCATGCTCGTCGCCTTCTCCGTGTCCCCGATGGGGGTCGGTGAGTCCGTGTCCCAGGCCGTCGCCGACGCCGTGCGCGTCGTCCGCGAGTCGGGGCTGCCGAATCGCACCGACTCGATGTTCACGACGATCGAAGGGGAGTGGGACGAGGTGATGGACGTGGTCCGGCGCGCCACCGAGGCGGCCGGCCGCGGCGCCGCCCGCGTCTCGCTCGTCCTCAAGGCCGACATCCGGCCCGGCCATGTCGGCGAGATGGCGGCGAAGGTCGAGCGCGTGGAGCGGCTCCTCTCGGAGCACTGACGCCGCCGGCAGCCACGCGCGGCCCGCGGGTCATCCCGGAGGGTGGACACGCCCGGTCCGAAGTTCGAGGTTCCCCGGGACGACTCGTCCCTTATGGGAAGGTATGGGCGGCGCGCAGCCCACGCGCGCCGCGGGAGGACTACGGGGATGCCGATCTTCGAGCCCGACAGCGGTCGGCCGCGCCTCGTGCAGCCGATGCAGCCGCTGGCCGGGACGTTCCTCGGCGAGGTCCGCAGCCTGCTGAGCGAGCACCTGCCGGCCGTCGTCGGCGAGCCGCTGTTCGCCGTCCGCGCCCGTTCCGCGATGCCCGAGCACGCCGACGTCCCCGAGATGCTCGCCCTCGACGTCACCGGCCGGCCCGTCATCCTCGAGGTCGCGCAGGTGGTCGACGACGGCGCGATCGTCGACGCGTTGCGCCACGCCGGTGCCGCCGCGCGCCTGACGACCGCCGACCTCGCCCGTGCCTACCACCCGGACCCGGACCGGTTCGCCGCCGATTACGCGGCGTTCCGCGACCAGGTCCCCTTCGCCCGGCCCGCCGACCTGCGGCACGGCACACGGCTCGTCCTGGTGTGCTCCGAGGTGGCGGCCGAGTCGGTCGACACGCTGGCCGCGGTGCGCGGCCCGGGCTGGCCGGTCAAGGTGCTGCAGGTCGGCGTCATGCGCGGCCCCGACGGCCGGCGGCTGCTCGACGTCTCGCCGCTGGCGGAGTACGAGGCCGCGCGGCGCCCCGCCGAACCGACGTCGCTGCGGTTGGTCCAGGGCGCGCACTCGGGCGGCAGCCAGGTCCCCGTTCCGCTGGACGACGAGCGACCCGAGCCCCCGTTCATCCCGACCCAGCCGCCGACGATCCCGGGCCGCTCGCCGCTGGGAAGGCCGGGCACGCCCGCGGCCCGGCCCGCCGCGACGCTCGACCGGCCCACCGCCCCGGCGGCCCGGCCGGCGTCGACGCTCGCCGCCCTCATGACGGCGTCGGCACGCCCGGAGCGGGCACCGGCACCGATGCCGGCGAGGTCCCCGGCGTCGCCCCTCGTCGCGCGCGCGGATACCGGTCACGCGGCCTCAGAGGGCGGGTCGCCGTTCCTCGGCGCCGCCCCGGCGGTGTCCCCCGTGGCGCTGCCCGGCACGTTCGGCTACCTCACCACGAGCGCCGCCCTGCCCGAGCTGGTGCAGCTGGCCGCGGCGGTGCGGGCGCCCGCGGCGCTCGTCTGGCTGCGTGTGCGCCGCGGTCAGCGTCTCGAGGCGACCCTGCGGCCCGACGGTCTCATCCAGCTCGCCGACGGCGCGCTGTTCGCCGACCCCGACCTCGCCGCGGCGCGCGCCGCGCACAGCGAGGGCGCCGTCGACGGCTGGCGCACATGGCGGCTCGGCGACGGCGGCCTGACGCTGGCCGAGGTCACCGGCCGCTGACCGGCCGGCCCTCGCGGCCGCCCTCAAGCCCGCCCGCCGGCGACTCCGGTGCGCCTGGGGTCGTCGATCACGGTCCAGGGCTCACCGGAGTCGCGTTCGGGGCGTGTCAGCCCCAGCCGTAGCCGGCGAGCCAGCGGTCGATCTCGGCGTAGAACCGTGCCCGCACGGGCGGCGCCGACAGGGCGAGGTCGTGCAGCCCGCCCGCGATCCGCACCACCGTCACCACCGGCCCGAGCTGCACGGCCCGTCGGGCGATGAGCTCGACGTCGAGCACGATGTCCGCCGAGCGCATCTCCTCCGACCAGCGCGGCGAGATCAGGCTGCGCGCCGACACGAGGGTGAGGATCGGCGCCTCGACGTCGAGCCCCCTGGCGACCGCGGCGTGGCCGGCCATGATGGCGTGCAGCCACCCGGCGCGCACGGGGAACGACGGGACGGGCCGCCAGGCCTCGTCGTACGTCCACTCGCCGCCCTCGTCGGCGCGGTTGCTGCGCGCGTAGAACCCGGGGTCGATGTTCGGCAGGGCCGCCTTCGGCTGGAACGACGCCAGCTGCCGGATCGCGGGCCCGGAGACGTGGCGCAGGATCGACGAGCCCTGCAGCTCCAGCCACGGGCTGTTGAGCACCATGGCGGCGACGTCGCCCGGGCGCCGGGAGGCCCAGAGCACGCTCACCAACCCGCCGGTGGAGTGGCCCATGACGAGCAGCCGAGCGGCGGCGCCGTGCGCGGAGCGGATCACCGCGAGGGCGGCGTCGAGGTCTTCGTCGTACGTCCGCAGGTCCTGGACGTAGCCGGGGGTCTGGCCGTCGCGCAGGCTGCGGCCGTACTTGCGCAGGTCGAGGGCGTAGAAGGCGGCACCCCGGGCGTGCCAGTACTCCGCCAGTCCGCGCTGGAAGAAGTAGTCCGACCAGCCGTGGACGTAGAGCACCACGCGAGCCGCGCGCAGCGGCTCCTCGGTGGGCGGGGCGTAGCGGACGAGCGTCGCGACGACCGGGCCCTCGTCGTCGTCGGCCAGGTGCAGGGTGCGGGCCTCGAACGGCTCGCCCAGGACGTCCGGCCGCCAGGCGCTCACGGCCGGACGACGACCTTGCCGAAGTGGTGCCCGCTCGCGAGCCGCACGAACGCGTCGTGCGCGTCCTTCAGCGCGTACGACGAGTCCACCGGCGGCTCGATGCCGGTGCGCGCGACGAAGGCGACGAGCTGCGCCAGCTCGTCGCGCGACCCCATGGTGGCGCCGGTGACGGTGATCTCCTGGAAGAAGAGGCGGCTGACCTCCATGGGCGAGGGATCGCCCGAAGTGGCGCCGACGACCACGACCGTGCCACCCGGCCGCACCGACCGCATGGTGTGGCCCCACGTCGCGGCCCCGACCGACTCGAGCACCAGGTCGACGCGGGGGATCCGCGCGCCGGACTCGACCGCCGCCGCCGCGCCCAGGGCCAGCGCCCGCTCCCGCTTCGTCGCATCACGGCTGGTCACCGTGACGTCCAGACCGGCGGCCGCGCCGAGGATCGTCGCTGCGGTGGCGAACCCGCCACCGGCCCCCTGCACCAGCACGCGCTGGCCGGGCTGTGCCCGGCCCGACCGGAAGAGGGCGCGGTACGCGGTGAGGTAGGCCGTGGGGAGGCAGGCGGCGTGCTCCCAGCTGAGGGCCGACGGCTTGTCGACGAGGTTGGTGGTGGGCACGCTCACGCGCTCGGCGAGCGTGCCGGGGTAGCGCTCGGTGAGGAGGCTGCGGGGCTCGTCGTTCGCGACGGCCTGGCCGGTCGGCGCGCCCGGGCCCCCGATCACCGCGTGCACGACGACCTCGCGGCCGCCCTCGGTGACGCCCGCCCCGTCGCAGCCGAGGACCATGGGGAGCCGGTCGCCGCTCAGCCCGACGCCGCGGAGCGACCAGAGGTCGTGGTGGTTGAGGGCGGCGGCCCTGACCTCGACCGTGGTCCAGCCGTCGCGGGCCACCGGCTCGGGGACGTCGCCGACCTCGAGCGCGGAGAGCGGGTCGTCGGGGTCGGTCCGGGCGGCAACGGCGGCGAGCACGAGGTCAACCTAGCGGGGTGCCCCGGCCGGCGTGCCTCCGGAGCGGAGCCTCTCCGCCAGGGCCGGCGCGCCTCGGTGCAGCGTCGCCTTCCGCTCGGGGCGATGCGTCGCGGCTGAGGCGGTCCGTCCCCCGGGTGTGCGCCCTTCAGCTCGGCGCTGGTCGTGCCCGTGCGCCGTCGTCGGGTCAGTGGCCGGTCTCGTCGTACTCGACGCCGGGCGCGTCGGGCGTCGGTCGGAAGATGTCGACGACCAGGTCGGGCACGGTCGTCCGGTACACGCGGCAGAGCGCGACGAGCGTCGAGAGGCGCGGGTTCGCCGGGGTCCGTTTCCTGCGGTCGGAGAGCGCCGACTCCAGCAGCTGGTAGTGGTTGCGGTGGATGCCGGCAGCCTGGGCGACCTGCTCCTGCGACATGCCCGTGGGTGCGCGCAACGCCCGCAGCCGCTCCGCGAGGGCCTCGGCGAGCTTTCGCTCGAGCTCGGGCTCGCTGGGGCGGGGCACGGCGCAACTGTCGCCGTGCATGCACGGCGCGTCAGCCTTGTATGCACGGTAAGGCGTTCGGATGGCCGGATGAGGGCTCGCCCCCGGTGGGCGGACGGGCGGAGCGCCCGGGTGGGCCGACGGGCGGGTCAACGCCCAGGTGGGCCGACGGGCGAATCAGCAGCCGGCAGCGGCCGGGTCCTCGGCGCAGCTCGTCCCGACGAGGTAGGCGCGGCGCTCCCGGACCTCGAGCCGGGAGCTCGACACCGTCGTCGCAGTCCCCGGCACGTCGTGCACCGCCGGGTCGCCGGCCACCGTGTAGGTCGCCGACCACGTGGTGGTGAGAACGACGTCGAGCCGGCCGATGCGGGTGTACGTGTGCGTCAGGGTCCCCACCGGCCACGGGGCGCCCGGGTCTGTCGTGGTCAGGGTCGCGCCGTCGCCGAAGTCCCAGGCGAAGCTCGTCGGCATGGCGGTGATGGTGACGGCGGTGCCGAGGATGGTCGTCGTGAGCGTCTGCAGGCCACCGACGGCATAGACCACGGTCGGCTTGTTCACCAGCACCCAGCCGCGGTCGGGCTGCACGACGAGCGGGCTCGGCGCCAGCGGCAGCCTCCGGAAGGCGGACAGGACCATGCCGGGCGTGATGTCGGCGGCCGACGCGCACACCGGCGGCCCGATGTGGCGCCACGCCCCGACGACCGCCTCGGGGGCCGTCTGCTCCCAGAGGTCCGGGAGGGTGGCGCGGTCACCGCACTCGGGCAGCGGCACCACGGGGTCGCCGATGCACGGGGTGAGCGCCCCGAGCGAGGTGCCGCCCCGCGGGCAGACGGGCGCCCGCATCCACCGCAGGTGCGCCGCGGGCGTCGCGACAGAGGCCTCTTCCTCGGTGCCGAATGCTCCCGGTGCCGACGACGCGCCAACCTGTACAGCGTCATCGAACGCGTCTGCCCAGAGGTGGGAATGACGCGAGCCGTCATCCGGCGGACCCGCCATAAGCGCAACCATGACACCTAATGTGACCTTCACTACCCCAATCAACGGCGCCTCGTTAGGTCGACGCCACGGGTAATCCACTCAGTTCCTTGCCGAATCACGATCACCGTCGCCGTGCCAGAGTCTTCCGTTGTCCGGCCGAGGGACCCGCCACCCTTCGTGAAGTCCTCGTCCGGACCGGTGGTCATGTCGATGGTGACGCTGAACACCGCCGGGCTCAGCGCCTGGGCCGAGATCCGGCTTACTCTGATCGGAGCGACAATGGTGAATTGGCCCTCCGACTGCAGCGCGGCTATGTCCTTCAGGATGCTCGCGCAGAAGACGCAATCCCGATGGCTCATCGCCCGCCACCGAGTGGTGTCTTGACTCATCTCCGTATAGACGTACAGGTCGGTCATGTAGTAACTGGCCGCGGCGATGGCGCCGGCCTCGTCCGCTCGGGACATTTCCGGGGGCGGCGTCGGCAGTGCCACCTGGGGCGGCCAGGTGGGCGTGGGCGTCGGCACGTCCGAGGGGCTCGGCGACACCGATCCCGACGGAGTCGTCGGGATCGGTGCCGGCTCCGATGCACGCACGGCCGAGGTGGGTGGCGCCGCGCACGCGACGAGGGGCGCGACCGCCACCATCAGGACGCTCGCTGCCACGAGGGTGACCCTCGTCGTCGTACGCCGGGACACCGGCGCACCATGGCACAGCGGCACGGGCGCCGGGCGGGTTATCAACAGGAGGGCTCGCCCGTCACCCGGATGGGCGAGTCAAAGCGGACATCTCGCCCGTGCCGCCGCGTGACCACCGCTCGTCGCGACCTTCCAGCCCGAGCTTCAGCGCATCGCGCGGAGCGGCCGGCATCACCCGGTGTGGTCCATCTCGTCGAGTGCCGCAGTCGTTCGCCCACTGCGGGGGGAGTTACGGCGGCGCTCGGCGCACAACCGTGGCGCTCGACGACGAGCGGACGCGAGGCCGGGCCGGCGCGTCGCTGGCGTCCAGCTGAAGCTTCAGCGCATCGCGCGGAGCGGCCGGCATCACCCGGTGTGGTCCATCTCGTCGAGTGCCGCAGTCGTTCGCCCAGTGCGGGGGGAGTTTCGGTGGCGCTCGGCGAACAACAGTGGCGCTCGGCGAACAGCGGTGGCGCTCGGCGGTGAGGAGAGGAGAGGGGCGGGCGGCGGGACCTGTCGGCTCGCGCCGGCTGGCAGGACTGGGTGCGGTCGACGTGGCGATTCGCGCCGCTGTGCAGCCCTGCGGCTGCGACGGGTCAGGTCGCGGGACCTCGTAGGCCAGGAGGGCCGCGACGGGTCAGGTCGCGGGGACCTCGTCGGCGAGGAACGTCGCCACCAGGGCGCCCACCTGGGCCTCCTCGATGAGGAAGCCGTCATGCCCGTACGGGGAGTGGACGTACCGCACGTGCCCCGCAGACGGGATGCCGCGGGCGATCCGCTCGGACTGCTCCGGCAGGAAGAGCCGGTCGGAGTCGACCGCCACCACGAGCGCCCGCGCGGTGATGGACGCCAGGGCCGCCTCGACCCCGCCGCGGTCGCGGCCGAGGTCGTGCGTGATCATGGCCCGGTTCAGCACCACGTAGGTGTTGGCGTCGAAGCGCCGCGTCAGCTTGTCCCCGTGGTGGTCGAGGTAGGACTGCACCGCGAAGCGGCCACCGGCCAGCGGCTCCTCCTCGCCCTGCGGAATGCGGCCGAAGCGCTCGTCGAGCTCCAGGGCGGACCGATAGGTCTGGTGCGCGATCTGCCGCGCGATGCCGAGCCCCACGTGCGGGCCGAAGCCGTCGGGCTCGTCGTAGTAGTCCCCGCCGTGGAAGCAGGAGTCGGCCTGGATCGCGCCGATCTGGGTGTGGAACGAGGCGATCTGGTCGCCGGAGGTCTGCGCGGTCGACGCGATGACGGCGATCGCCGCGACGCGCGAGGGCGCCGACACGGCCCACTCCAGCACCCGGTGCCCACCCATCGACCCGCCGACGACGAGTGCCCACCGCTCGATCCCGAGGTGGTCGGCCAGCGCCACCTCGGCCGCGACCTGGTCGCGGACGGTGAGGATCGGGAACCGGGAGCCCCACGGCCGGCCGTCGGGCGCGGTCGACGAGGGGCCGGTGGAGCCCTGGCAGCCGCCGAGGACGTTGGGCGCCACGACGAACCAGCGGTCGGTGTCGATGGGCGCGCCGGGGCCGACGAGCGACGACCACCACCCCGCGGTGGGGTGGCCTTCGCCGGCGTGGCCGGTGACGTGCGAGTCGCCGGTGAGGGCGTGCAAGACGAGCACGGCGTTGGAGCCGTCGGCGGCCAGCGTGCCCCAGGTCTCATAGGCGATGGTGACCGCCGGCAGGCGGCCGCCGCCCTCGAGCTCGAGGGGGCCGAGCGCGGCGAACCGGCGACACCCGACCGGGTCGCCCTCCCGCCACGCGGCGGACGCCGGCACCGGGGGGCGCCGCGACAGCGGGAGGCGCGAGAGGGGTGCGCCACGGCGCGCCTCCCCCGCCCCGGACCGTGAGGAGGAGCGGTCCGGGAGCGGGGTCGGCGTGCCGTCGGTCATGGTGTGGCTCACGCTCCCTTGGCGGCGCGGAAGCCCGCCTCGAGGTCGGCCAGGATGTCGTCGATGTGCTCGATGCCGACCGCGAGGCGGACGAGCCCGGGCGTCACGCCGGACAGCGCCTGCTCCTCGGGGGTCAGCTGCGAGTGCGTCGTCGACGCCGGGTGGATGACGAGCGAGCGGACGTCGCCGATGTTCGCGACGTTCGAGTGCAGCTCCAGCGCGGAGGCGAACGCCTGGCCGGCCTCGCTGCCGCCGGGCAGCTCGAACGCCAGCACGGCGCCCGCGCCGCGCGGCGCGTACTTCAGCTGGTTGGCGTGCCACGGGCTGGTCTCGAGGCCGGCGTAGTGCACGGTCGTCACGTCGTCGCGCGCGGCGAGCCACTCGGCGACCTTCTGCGCGTTGGCGACGTGCCGCTCCACCCGCAGCGACAGCGTCTCGATGCCCTGCGCGATGAGGAACGCGTTGAAGGGTGAGATCGCGGCGCCCAGGTCGCGCAGCAGCTGGATGCGCGCCTTGAGGATGTAGGAGAGGTTCGCGCCGAAGGCCGAGCCGACCCCGAGCGCCTCGGCGATGACCAGGCCGTGGTACGAGGGGTCGGGCTGGTTGAAGCCGGGGAACCGGTCCTTGTACTGGGCGTAGTCGAACGTGCCGGCGTCGACGATCACGCCGCCGATGGCCGAGCCGTGCCCGCCGAGGTACTTCGTCGCGGAGTGCACGACGACGTCCGCGCCCCACTGGATGGGGTTGATCAGGTAAGGCGTGGCCACGGTGTTGTCGACGATGAGCGGGACGCCGTACTCGTGCGCGACGCCGGCGACGGTCTCGATGTCCAGGACGTCGGACTTCGGGTTGGGGATCGTCTCGCCGTAGAACGCCTTGGTGTTGGGACGGATCGCAGCACGCCACTCGTCGGGGTCGTGCGGGTTGTTGACGAAGGTGGTCTCGATGCCGAGCTTGGGGAGCGTGTAGTGCAGCAGGTTGTAGGTGCCGCCGTAGAGCGAGGCGCTGGAGACGATGTGGTCGCCGGCCTCCGCGACGTTGAGGATCGCGAACGTCGACGCCGACTGGCCGGAGGAGACGAGGAGCGCGCCGACGCCGCCCTCGAGGGAGGCGATCCGGCTCTCGACGACCTCCTGCGTGGGGTTGCCGATGCGCGTGTAGATGGGGCCGAGGTCCTTGAGGGCGAACCGGTCGGCCGCCTGCTGCGCGGAGTCGAAGACGTAGGACGTCGTCTGGTAGATCGGCAGCGCCCGGGCCCCGGTGGCGGGGTCCGGCACCTGGCCGGCGTGGATCTGGCGGGTCTCGAAGTTCCAGTTCTCGTTGCTCATCGGTCTGCTCGCTTCGGGTCGTTCGGGCGGGGGCGGATCCCGCGAGGACGAGGAAGGCGTGCAGCCGACGACCGACCCGCGGGGGTGGGGGGTGTGGCACACGTCGAGCCCTGGCTCGGTGCAGGCGGAGCGCCTCAGCGGGCGCGACCGGCCCGCGGGCACAGCCGAACGTGTGCGGTCAGCGACACATTCGGCAGGTGAACATGGCCCGAGACTAAACGGCACGGTCCGGTGGGCGACATGGGTGTCTCACCATTCGGGAACGTGCTGCGAGGAACATGGACGCCCCGGAGTCGTGGCCTGGCACCTGGTGCCGGCGGCCGACGCGTCGTCGGGTATTCGCCCCTTCGTCACTTCCAGGTCGTTCACGGCGGCGGCGGGGTCCGGTTGCATCGTCGCGACGCAACCCACCGGGGTGCAGGGAGGTGGCAGCCTCGTGGCGCCCGTGTTCCAGCTCTATCGCTTCGACGGCGAGGACGGCGTGTGGTGGCGACTCGTCAGCCCCAACGGACGCGGGCTCGCTCGCTCTGCCGTCGCCTACCCGACGGTGGCCTCCGCACGGTCCGGCCTTGAGGAGGTGCTCACCCGCGCCGCGGGCCTCGAGCTCGGCGTTCGGCTGACCGTCGACTACCGGTGGCACTGGTCGCTGCGCGGCGGTGGTACCCCGCTCGTCGAGGGGCTGGGCGATCAGGACCGGCGGGTGCGATGCCTCCACGCCGGCCGCACGTTCCAGGCGCTCGCGCCGGTCGCGCCTGTCGAGCCCGAGGTGGCGGTGTACCGGCGGGCCGGGCGCAGCCCGGGGGGTCGCGCCGGGAGGAGCGAGGAGAGCGGTGCCGTGTCAGCGGGCGCAGCCGGGCTGCCGCACCCGAGGCGCGCGCACGTCGACGACGAGGGCACGCTCGAACGGTGAGGGTGCGCTCCGCGCGCTCGTCGGACTCGTGGTGCGACGCGGTCCACGGCGGCGGGCGCGCACGGATTCCGTCGGCCTCCGCGCCCAGCCGGCCGGGTCCTGTGCGCCGCGGCCAGCGCGGCCCCGGGCCGCCGCGGCGACAGGCTGTCCGTTCCGTCCTGAATGACATGCGTGTGACTCATGTTGTTCGTGTTGCTGGAGTTCACTTCTGGGATTTGCGCAGGTAGCGTGCCGTGTCGTGACGACGCACGACGAGCGAGCGGCCCGCGGCCTCGGCCGTCCCGGCGCCGCGGCACGGGCGCTCGTCACCTCGTCGGGCTCGGCTCGAACCCACGCCGGCGGTTCCCCCAAGGGCCGCCCGCGACGCGCACTCGCGGCTGCTGGACTGTGCGGCGCCCTGCTCGTCGGCTCGCCGCTCTCGGCCACCGCCGCACCGGCGCCCACGCCGACTCCGCCGAGCGCGCAGGGCGTCCAGCGGGCGCAGGCGGCCGTGCAGTCCGCCGGCGCCGACGTCGCCGCGATGGAGGTCCGCCTCGCGCAGCTCGCGGCGGTCGCCGACGACGCCCAGGTCGCCGTCGGCAAGGCCGGTGAGGTGTACGCGGGGGCGCTCTCGGCCGCCCAGGCGGCCCAGCAGACCGCCGACGACGCCGCGACGCGCGCGCACCAGGCCGACGCGGACGCCGAGCAGGCCCGCCAGAACCTCATGGCCTACGCGCGCGAGATGGCCCGCTCCGGCGGCTCGATCGACGCCATCGAGGCCCTGCTCTCGGCCAACGGGTTCCAGGACGTCGCCCAGCGCACGGCCGACCTGTCGCGGCTGACCGGCAAGGCCGACGAGACGGTCCAGCAGTACCGGGCGGCGCAGCTCGTCGCGCAGACGCTGCGCCAGCGGGCCGACGACGCCGCGAAGGTCGCCTCGGCCAAGCAGTCCGACGCGCAGGCCGCCCTCCAGGCGGCGCAGAAGACGCAGACCGACGCCGACGCCCAGGTCGCGGCTGCCGCCGCCGAGCGCACCAGCCTCATCGCGAAGCTCGCCGCGGCGCAGCAGACGAGCGTGGCCGTGGAGCAGGCACGGCAGGACTCCATCGACGCCCAGAACCGGCAGCGGCAGGAGGACGCCGCGAAGGCCGCCCGGCTCGCGCAGCAGCCGGCCGGGGGGACGACCGGCGCCACGACCTCGGGCGGCGCGGGTTCGTCGGGCACGACGACCGGCGGCGGGACGACCGGCGGCGGGACGACAGGCGGCACCGGGACGACCGGCGGCACGACGACCGGCGGGACCGGGACCACGGGCGGCGGCACCACCGACGGCACCGGGACCACGGGCGGCGGCACCACGGGCGGCGGCACCACCGACGGCACCGGGACCACCGGCGGCGGCACGACGGGCGGCACCGGGTCGACAGGTGGCACGGGCACGGACACCGGCTCGGGAACCGGTACGAGCGGCTCGTCGGGCACCGGATCGGGCACCGGTTCGTCGGGCGGCGCCTACGGCCTGGGCACCGGCCGCTCGCTGGGCACCGCCGCTCAGGGCCAGGCGGCGGTCGGTTTCGCGGAGACGCAGCTGGGCAAGCCGTACATCTGGGGCGGCGTCGGTCCCACCGGCTACGACTGCTCCGGCCTCACCCAGTGGGCGTGGCGGCAGGCCGGCGTTGTCATCAACCGCGTCGCGGCCGACCAGTACAAGCAGGTGCTGAAGATCGCCTACGCCGACTTGCGCCCCGGTGACCTGGTGTTCTGGTCCGACGACCCCTCCGACCCGAACGCCGTGTACCACGTGGCGATGTGGGCCGGCAACGGCCAGATCGTGGAGGCGTCGCGGCCCGGCGTCCCCCTGCGCGTCACGTCGATGCGCTGGTCCGGCACCATGCCGTACGCCGGGCGTCCGTAGCCCGCGCCACCCGCGCAGGGGCGGGTCGACCGCGCACCGAGGCGGTCGTCCCGTGGGCGTCCGCCTGACGGGCGTACACCGGGCGGACATGCGCGAGACGTCCTCGTCGCCGATGCCGGTGGGCCGGGCGCGAGGCTCGCTCTGACGGCGCGCCCATCCCGCTGGAATGCGCCGGTTGGGTCCAGCCGCGCTCGTCGGCGGCCGGCTCGGGTCAGTGCGTGACGTAGCCCGCGTCGATGGCGCGCTGACGGGAGCGCTCGATCTCGGCCTCCGCCTCGGCGCGGCCCACCCAGTGGGCGCCCTCGACCGACTTGCCGGGCTCGAGGTCCTTGTAGACCTCGAAGAAGTGCTGGATCTCCAGGCGGTGGAAGTCCGAGACGTCGTCGATGTCCTGGCGCCAGGCGGCGCGCTGGTCACCGGTCGGCACGCACAGCACCTTGTCGTCGCCGCCGTTCTCGTCGCGCATGCGGAACATGCCGAGCGCGCGGCAGCGGATGAGGCAGCCGGGGAAGGTCGGCTCCTCCAGCAGCACCAGGGCGTCCAGCGGGTCGCCGTCCTCGCCGAGAGTCCCCTCGATGAAGCCGTAGTCGTCGGGGTAGCGCGTCGAGGTGAAGAGCATCCGGTCCAGCCGGATCCGCCCGGTGGCGTGGTCGACCTCGTACTTGTTGCGCTGCCCCTTGGGGATCTCGATCGTGACGTCGAACTCCACGGTTCTCCCTCTCCGTCACCGGGCCGGGCGTCAGCCGGCGGCGGGCGGCACGCCGTGACGGCCCGGTGCGTGCCGATGGTCTGACAGTAGTGTGACGCACGGCGGCGCCTCCACCGCCGCCGGCCGCTGCCGGTCGACGAGCGGTGAGGGTGTGATGGGCAGAGCGGGCAAGGTCGTGGGCACCGGGCTGCTCGTCGTCGTGCTCGCCGCCGGCGCCTACGTCGTCGCCGACGCGTACGACCTGGTCCCCGGCGGGCTGACGCTGGCCGCCCCGCCGCCACCGGCCCTGCCGTTCCCCGCGGCACCCGGTGTGGCGGCCGCGCGTGCGGCCGCGGCGCCCGTCCTCACGGAGCCCGACCCGAACGCGCCGATGCCGGCGGCGGGGGTCCTCCAGGCTCGCGTGGACGCACTCGTGGCGAACGCCGCCCTCGGCCCGACGACGGGCGTCGTCGTCGCCGACCGCCTCAGCGGCGAGGTGCTGGCCACGCACCTGCCGGACGAGGCCCGCGTCCCCGCGTCCACCGCCAAGCTGCTCACGGCCACGGCGGCGCTGGGCACCCTGGACCCGCGGGGCACCTTGCCGACGACGGTGCTCGCGGGCGGCAGCGCCGACGAGCTCGTGCTGCGGGGCGGCGGCGACATGATGCTGGCGGCCGGCGCTGGCGACCCCGCCGCCGTCGTCGGGCACGCCGGGATGGCGGACCTCGCCGACCAGGTCGCCAAGGACCTCAAGCTCCGGGGCACGACGACCGTGCGGCTGCGCGTCGACGACACCTTGTTCTCCGGCCCGGGGCTGGCGCCGGGCTGGACCGCGTCGGAGGTCAACCTCGGCTACGTCGCCCCGATCGCGTCGATCGCCGTCAACATCGCCAAGACGAAGGACGGCGAGTACGTGCCGCGCTTCACCGACCCCGCGATGAACGCGGGGAAGGTGTTCGCCCAACGGCTCGCGGAGGCCGGCATCACGGTGAGCGGGTCGCCGACGCGCGGCACGGCGCCGTCGGGCGCGCGCGTCCTCGGGCAGGTGGACTCGGCGCCGCTCGGCGACGTCGTCCGGTACGCGCTGACCACCTCGGACAACACGATCGCCGAGGTGCTCGGCCGGCTGGTCGCGGTGGGCCAGGGCCTGCCCGCGAGCTTCGGCGGCGCGACGCAGGGCGTGCTCCACGCGCTCGGCACGCTCGGCATCGAGACCGCCGGCGACCACCTGTCCGACTGCTCGGGCCTGGACGCCGGTTCGGGGATCACGCCGCGCACGCTGGTCGGCGTCGTGCTCGCGTCGCAGGACCCGAAGCGCCCGGCCCTGCGCGACATCGCCGCGGGCGTCCCCATCGCCGGGCTGACGGGGACCCTGTCCGACCGGTTCATCGGCACCCCCGCCAGCGGCGAGGTGCGTGCCAAGACCGGCAGCCTGCCGAGCGTGACGAGCCTGGCGGGGACGCTGACCACCGCCGACGGCCGGCAGCTGGCCTTCGCCGTGATGGCGGACGCGACCGGCGCCATCGGCCAGGAGCCGCCACGCCGGGTCATCGACCCGTTCATCGAGGGCCTCGTCGGCTGCGGCTGCCGGTAGCCCGTTCGGCCGGGTCGGTTACGGTGGCGGGCATGGCTGCTTCCGCCGACGCCACGGCACCCGTCGACTGGGACCTCGCCGCGTCGGTCGCCGCCCGGCTGGCCCCGCCCGGTCCCACCGGGACGCACGACGAGCTCGCCACGCTGGTCGTCGAGCTGCGTGCGGTGGCGGCACGGGCCGCCGACGAGGTCGTCGCCGTGACCGGCCTGCAGCCCGCGGACGGCGCGCGCTGGCCCGCGCCCGTGCTCGTCGTCGACCGTGCGGGCTGGGCCAAGGGGAACACGCAGTCGCTGGCGGCGCTGACGGCGCCGCTGACCGCGCTGGCCGGTCGCACGTCGCCCGCGACGCGGGCGACCGCGGGGCTGCAGGTCGGCGGCGTGCTGGCCCTGCTGGCCGGGCGCGTGCTCGGCCAGTTCGACCCCTTCGGGTCGGCCGAGGGCCGGCTGCTGCTCGTCGCGCCCAACGTGCTCGAGGTCGCCCGTCGCCTGGAGGTGGACGCCTCCGACTTCCGCCTCTGGGTGGCGCTGCACGAGCAGACGCACGCGCTCCAGTTCGCGGTCGCGCCCTGGCTGGCCACCCACCTGCGGGGGCGGATGGAGTCGCTGCTCGAGGACCTCGGTCCGGACAAGGTGTTCGGCACGGGCGACCTCGGGACGGTCGTCGGCGCCGTCGCGAAGGCGCTCACGGGGCAGGAGGGCGGCGGGCTGCTCGGCCTGCTGTCGCCGCCGCAGCGCGCGGCGTTCGACGAGGTCGGCGCGGTGATGGCCCTCATGGAGGGGCATGCCGACGTGACGATGGACCAGGTGGGGCCCGCGGTGGTGCCGTCGGTGGCGACCATCCGGCGCCGGTTCGAGGCCCGCCGGCAGTCCGCCGCGACCTCGGTCGGTCCCGCGGGGCTGGCGCGCCGGCTGCTGGGGATGGACCTCAAGCTGGCGCAGTACCGCGACGGCGCCGCGTTCGTGCGCGGCGTGCGCGACCGCGTCGGGGCGGGGTTCGACGCGGTGTGGGAGTCGTCCGAGACGTTGCCAACCGCGGCCGAGATCGCCGACCCGTCGCTCTGGGTGGCCCGCGTCCACCCCTGACACCGCGCGCACCGCGCGCACCACGCCTGGTGGTCACCCCGGTGGCCTCGGCGCCGCACGTCGATCTCGGCGCCCGCGCCACGTCGGTGGTTTCGCGCCGCGCGGTGGTCTCAGCTCGCGCCACGTCGGTGGTTTCGCGCCGGATCGGTGCATCTATCTACCGAACCGGCGCCGAAGCACCGAGTCGGCGGACCCCGCCGGGCGCACCCGCCCCGAGTCGGTGGACCCGCCGGGCACGCCCGAACCGAGTCGACACACCCGACCGCGCGCGCCGGCTCCCAGCCGGCGGGCTCGCGGGACGGGCGGGCTGTGCCGCGCGCGGCGCGGTCATCCGGGAGCATGGGCACGTGACCGGTCCCGCACCCGCCGTCGCCGCCGTGCGCGTGGCGGTGCGGCGCGCGCTGGCCGGCCTGCCGGCCGGCTCGCTCGTCCTCGTCGCCTGCTCCGGCGGCCCGGACTCCCTCGCGCTGGCGGCCGGCCTCGCCTTCGTCGGTCCGCGCGCCGGCCTGCGGGCCGGCGCGGTCGTCGTGGACCATGCGCTGCAGGCGGCGTCCGACGAGGTCGCGGCCCGCGCCGCCACGGCCTGCCGGGCGCTGGGCCTGGCCCCGGTCGTCGTGCGGCGTGTGGCCGTGGCCGGGCCGGGCGGCCCGGAGGCGGCGGCGCGCGAGGCCCGGTACGCGGCGCTGTCCGCCGTGGCCGACGAGACCGGCGCGGCCGCGGTCCTCCTGGGCCACACGCGCGACGACCAGGCGGAGACGGTGCTGCTGGGGCTGGCCCGCGGCTCGGGGCCGCGCTCGCTCGCGGGCATGGCGCCGGTGGCGGGCCCCTACCGGCGGCCCCTGCTCGGGATCACCCGGGCGCAGACACTCGAGGCATGCGTGGCCCAGGGTCTCGAGCCGTGGCACGACCCGACCAACACGGCCGGACGCAACCTCCGGTCACGGGTGCGCGGCGAGGCCATGCCCGCGCTCGAGGAGGTGCTCGGCCCCGGCGTCACGGCGGCGCTGGCGCGCACGGCCGATCTCACCCGCGAGCAGGCGGACGCGCTCGACGAGCTCGCCGCCGACCTCCTCGCCCGCGCCGCCACCTCCCCCGCTGCGGGAACCGCACCTGTGGCTGCCATGGCGACCGAACGTGGGGACGCCGGGGGAGCCGGCGTGGGGTGGGACGTCGGCGTGCTGGCCGGTGCGCCCGACGGGCTGCGGCGGGCGGCGCTGCACGCGGCCGCGCTCGCGGCCGGCGCCACGCCTGGTGCCCTCGGCCGCGCGCACGTGCTCGCGCTCGACGCGCTCGTCGTCGGCTGGCACGGGCAGGGCCCGGTGGCGCTTCCCGGCGGGCTGGAGGCGGCCCGGCGGTGTGGCAGGCTCTTCCTGCAGCGAGGGACGACACGGGAGTAGGCAGGTAACAGGGTGGACGCCGCAGACATGGGCTCGGACCTGGAGCGCGTGCTCCTCACGCAGGAGCAGCTGCATGCCCGGCTCGACGAGATGGCGGCGCAGATCGACGCCGACCACGTGGGCACCGAGCTGCTGCTCGTCGGCGTGCTCAAGGGCGCCGTCATGGTGATGGCCGACCTGGCGCGCCGCGTGCACACGCCGATCCAGATGGACTGGATGGCCGTCTCGTCGTACGGCTCGGGCACCAAGTCGAGCGGCGTGGTCCGCATCCTCAAGGACCTCGACACCGACCTCATCGGCCGGCACGTGCTCATCGTCGAGGACATCGTCGACTCGGGACTCACCCTGTCGTGGCTGCTGTCCAACCTGCGCTCGCGCGGCCCGGCGAGCGTCGAGGTCGCCGCCCTGCTGCGCAAGCCGGACGCCGCGAAGGTCGACGTCGAGGTCAAGTACGTCGGTTTCGACATCCCCTCGGAGTTCGTCGTCGGCTACGGCCTGGACTACGCCGAGAAGTACCGGAACCTGCCGTTCGTCGGGACCCTCGCGCCGCACGTCTACGCGGGCTGACGCCACCGACGGCCCCGGCCGCCGTACGCGCGGCGTGGGGAGCTCGTGAGCCCTTGGCGAACACCAAGGGAACCCTTGAAAAGTCCGTGTACCGTCGAGGCCAGCGTCCCTGACACAGGAGGATGAGGGGCCCCGCCCCGATCGCCCATGAACTTCAAGCGCCTCGCCCGCGGACCGATCCTCTGGGTGGTCCTCGCCATCGTGCTGATCCTGCTCGCGTTCAGCACCCTGAACGCGCCCTCGTCCCAGAAGATCGACGCGTCGGACGGGCTCGCGCTGCTCGCGGCAAAGCCGACCACGGTCGAGCAGGCGAGGATCACCGACGGCGTCCAGCGCGTCGACCTGACTCTCACCTCGGACTTCACCAAGAACGGCCACGACTACGGCAAGCAGGTCCAGTTCTTCTACGTCGCCCCGATGGGTCCGCAGGTGGTCCAGGCGGTGACGTCGGCGGACCTCGCCAAGGGCTTTGACGCGGTCAACCCGCAGACGTCGTGGTGGTCCAGCCTGCTCGGGCTGCTGCTGCCGTTCGTCATCATCCTGGGGCTGTTCTGGTTCCTCATGTCGAACATGCAGGGTGGCGGCAACCGCGTGATGAGCTTCGGCAAGTCCCGCGCGAAGCTCGTCAGCAAGGAGTCGCCGCAGGTGACGTTCGCCGACGTCGCCGGGGTCGACGAGGCCGTCGAGGAGCTCCAGGAGATCAAGGAGTTCCTCTCCGAACCCGCCAAGTTCCAGGCGGTCGGCGCCAAGATCCCCAAGGGCGTGCTGCTCTACGGCCCGCCCGGCACCGGGAAGACGCTGCTGGCCCGGGCCGTCGCCGGCGAGGCGGGCGTCCCGTTCTACTCGATCTCCGGCTCGGACTTCGTCGAGATGTTCGTCGGCGTCGGTGCCAGCCGCGTCCGTGACCTGTTCGACCAGGCGAAGCAGAACGCGCCGGCGATCATCTTCGTCGACGAGATCGACGCCGTCGGCCGCCACCGCGGCGCGGGCCTGGGCGGCGGGCACGACGAGCGGGAGCAGACGCTCAACCAGATGCTCGTCGAGATGGACGGGTTCGACGTCAAGACGAACGTCATCATGATCGCCGCCACCAACCGGCCGGACATCCTCGACCCCGCCCTGCTGCGTCCCGGGCGCTTCGACCGGCAGGTCGCGGTCGACCCGCCGGACCTCAAGGGCCGCGAGCACATCCTCAACGTCCACGCCAAGGGCAAGCCGATGGCCCCGGCCGTCGACCTCACCGCCGTCGCTCGTCGCACGCCCGGCTTCACCGGCGCGGACCTGGCCAACGTGCTCAACGAGGCCGCGCTGCTCACCGCGCGCCAGAGCGCCCGCGTCATCGACGACCACGCGCTCGACGAGGCCATCGACCGCGTCGTCGCCGGGCCGCAGAAGCGCACGCGCGTCATGAGCGACAAGGACAAGAAGATCACCGCGTACCACGAGGGCGGGCACGCCCTGGTCGCGTCGGCGCTGCGCTACACCGACCCGGTGACGAAGGTGACGATCCTGCCGCGCGGCCGGGCCCTCGGCTACACGATGGTCATGCCGCTCGAGGACAAGTACTCCGTGACGCGCAACGAGCTGCTCGACCAGCTGGCCTACGCGATGGGCGGCCGCGTCGCCGAGGAGCTCGTGTTCCACGACCCGACGAGCGGGGCGAGCAACGACATCGAGAAGGCGACCGACACCGCCCGCAAGATGGTCACGCAGTTCGGCATGAGCGCGACGCTGGGCGCCGTCAAGCTGGGCCAGGAGTCGTCCGAGGTGTTCCTCGGCCGCGACGTCGGCCACCAGCGCGACTACTCCGAGGACGTCGCCTCCGTCATCGACGTCGAGGTCCGCCAGCTCGTCGAGCGGGCGCACGACGAGGCGTGGGCGGTGCTGACGGAGAACCGCGACCTCCTCGACCGGCTGGTGCTCGCCCTCCTGGAGAAGGAGACGCTCAACGCCGAGGAGCTCGCGGTGATCTTCGCGGACGTCCGCAAGCGGCCGGAGCGCGAGGTGTGGCTGTCGAGCGAGGAGCGGTCGGTGGGCGCCGGCCCGGTGCTGACGGCCGCCGAGCAGGCCGCGGCGCTCAACGGCCACGGCTCCGTCGACGGGCAGAACGGCGAGCGGCGCCAGAAGGTCGACGAGACCATCGACGCGGGCGCCGAGCAGGTGTGACATGGCGGCCGCCGACGAGCCCGTCTCGGTGATCGGGCCGGTGTCCAGCGACGGACGCGCCGTGCGCCCGTACGACGCCGCGCGCGTGGAGGCGGCGATCAGCGAGCTGCTGCTCGCGATCGGGGAGGACCCGACGCGCGAGGGGCTGCGCGACACGCCCGCCCGCGTCGCCCGCGCCTACCGCGAGATGTTCGCCGGCCTGTTCATGGACCCGAAGGACGCCCTGACGACGACGTTCGACCTCGGGCACCAGGAGATGGTGCTGGTGCGGGACATCGAGGTGTACTCGACGTGCGAGCACCACCTGGTGCCGTTCCACGGCGTGGCGCACGTCGGCTACATCCCCGGCCCGGACGGTCGCATCACCGGGTTGTCGAAGCTCGCGCGGCTGGTCGACGTGTACGCGCGGCGGCCGCAGGTGCAGGAGCGGCTGACGACCCAGATCGCCGACGCGCTCGTGGAGGTGCTGCGCCCGAGCGGCGTCATCGTCGTCGTGGACTGCGAGCACCTCTGCATGTCGATGCGCGGGGTGCGCAAGCCGGGGTCGCGCACCACGACGAGCGCCGTCCGGGGACAGATGCGCGACGCCGCCACCCGCGCCGAGGCCATGAGCCTCGTGCTCGGTCGCTGACAGGTCGCGCCGTGCCGAGCGGTCTGCGCCCCGTCGCGCCGGGCGGACCCCTCGGGCCCGTCGGGCTGCGGCACCTCGGCGACGGCCGGCGGGCGCTCGTCATGGGCGTCGTCAACGTCACCCCGGACTCGTTCTCCGACGGCGGCCGCTGGTTCGAGCCGAGCGCGGCCGTGGCCCACGGTCGTTCGCTGCTGGACGAGGGCGCGGACATCCTCGACGTCGGTGGCGAGTCGACGCGCCCCGGGGCGGCACGCGTGCCGGTCGACGAGGAGCTGCGGCGCGTCGTGCCCGTGATCGAGGCGCTCGCGCGGGCCGGTGCCGCCGTGTCGGTGGACACCACGCGGGCGCTCGTCGCTCGTCGGGCGCTGGACGCGGGCGCGGTCCTGGTCAACGACGTCTCCGGCGGCCTGGCCGACGAGGAGATGTACGCCGTGGTGGCCGAGGCCGGCGTCGCCTACGTCACCATGCACTGGCGCGGGCACGCCGACGTGATGGACGCCAACGACGTCTACGGCGACGTGGTCGCCGACGTGCGGCGCGAGCTCGCCGCCCGGGTCGAGGCCATGCGGGCGGCCGGGGTCCGCGACGAGCAGGTGGTGCTGGACCCGGGGCTCGGCTTCGCCAAGGCGGGTGCGAGCAACTGGCCCCTGCTGGCCCGCATCGGTGAGCTCGTCGGCGACGGGTTCCCGGTGCTCGTCGGCGCCAGCCGCAAGCGGTTCCTGGGGCACCTGCTCGCCGCGCCGGACGGCGCGCTCGCGCCGCCGCTGGACCGCGACGAGGCCACGCACGCGATCAGCGCGCTCGTCGCCGCGGCGGGCGCCTGGGCGGTCCGCGTCCACGACGTTCGGGGTACCGTCCACGCCGTACGGGTGGCTACCGCGTGGCACGGCGCAGGCGGCAGGATCTGCACGGACAGGACGGCGGGGCGCGACGAGGCGCCGGTGGCGGGAGGAACGGCCAGTGAGTGACGAGCCGGTGGTCGACGAGCAGGGCAGGCGGCTGGACCGGGTCGCCCTGACGGGCATCGGTGCGACCGGCCACCACGGCGTGCACCAGTTCGAGCGGGACGAGGGCCAGCCGTTCCTCGCCGACGTCGTGCTGCACCTCGACACCCGGCGCGCCGCGGCGGGCGACGACCTCGCCCGGACCGTCGACTACGGCGTCGTGGCGCGGCGCGTGCACGCCGTCCTCGCGGGCGAGCCGGTCGCGCTCATCGAGACCGTCGCCGAGCGGATCGCCGCCACGGTGCTCGCGGACCCCGGCGTGCACACGGTCGACGTCACGGTGCACAAGCCGCAGGCGCCCGTCGAAGTCCCGTTCGAGGACGTCTCCGTCTCGATCCGCCGCGACCGCGCCAAGCTGCCGGCCGCGGAGCCGTACCGGGAGGCGGATGCCACCATCGGCCTGGCGCCCGACGAGCCCGGCGTCGCGGCGCCGGACGACGAGGACGCCGTGGACGGCGAGATCGTCCTCGACCAGCTCGACGAGCGGCCGGGCGCCCCCGTCGACGTGGTGCTGGCGATGGGCGGCAACCTCGGCCCGGTGGCCGAGACGCTGCGGACCGCCGTGCACGAGCTCACGCAGGTCTCCGGCCTCGAGGTGACAGCGGTGTCGCCCCTGGCGCGCACGGCCGCGGTCGGCGGCCCCGACCAGCCGGACTTCCTCAACGCCGTCGTGCTGGCGCGCACCACGCTCGCGCCGCGGGAGGTGCTGCGCGCGTGCCAGGGGATCGAGAACGCGCACGGCCGCCAGCGCTCGGTGCACTGGGGTCCGCGCACGCTCGACATCGACGTGATCGTCTACGGCTCCGTGCTCGCGGTGACCGACGACCTCGAGCTGCCGCATCCCCGGGCGCACCAGCGCGCCTTCGTCCTGCAGCCGTGGGCGCAGGCCGACCCCGAGGCCGTGCTGCCGGGCCTCGGCGGCGGGCCGGTCGCCGCGCTCGCCGAGACCGCGCCGGACCGTGACGGCGTGCGCTGGCTCGCCCTCGACTGGCTCACCGACCCGATCCCGACGACCGGCGCCACACCCGCCGGCGGCCGCGGCGGCGGTCACGTGGCCGGTCATACGGTCCGCCTCACCCCGGCCGTGCCTGTCCGCTCGGCGACGTCGGTGCGCACGGCGAGCGCGTCGGCGTCCGCCGCCCCGGGGATGCCCGTTGTCCCGGGGATGTCGGCCATGCCGCCTGCCCCCGGGATGCCGGTCGTGCCGCCTGCCCCGGGGATGTCTGTCATGCCGCCAGCCCCGGGGATGTCGGTCGTGCCGCCTGCCCCGGGGATGTCGGTCGTGCCGCCCGCTCCCGGGATGCCGGTCGTGCCGCCCGCTCCCGGGATGCCGGTCGTGCCGCCCGCTCCCGGGATGCCGGGCCTGTCGCCCGCTCCGGGGATGTCGGTCCTGCCTCCCGCCCCCGCGGCGCCGGTCGTGCCGCCTGCTCTCGGGACGTCGGCGCCGCCGCCCGCCCCGGGGATGTCGGTCCTGCCGCCCCTCCCGGCGATGCCCGAGGTCCCACCGAGCTCGGTGACGTCGGTCCCTCCGGCGACCCCGGCGTCCTCGGCGGTCCCGACGCCCTCGGCGTCGGCCATCCCGACGAGCCCGGCGATGCCGGCGTCACCGGGAGGTCAGGTCCCGCTGTGGAGCCCGGTGATCCCGGCGGTGCCGGCCACACCGGTGGCGCCCGCGACCGGTGCACCGGCGAGCCTCGGCGCACAGCCGGAGCCGTGGCTCCCGGCGGTGCCGACAGCTCCCCAGACGACCGCGACCACAGGGGGCTGGACGGAGCCCTGGAGCCCGACGGACCCGGCGGGCACCGCGGGTCGGGTCGAGCCGTGGACCCCGGCGGACGTCGCGCCGGCGGGCCCGACGGGAGAGCTTGCCCCCTGGCCACCGGTGGACACGCCAGCGCCGTTGAGGCCTGCGAGCCCGTTGGAGCCGTGGAGTCCCCCGGACGCCCAGGCACCGGCGGACTCCGAGGCCCCTGCCGACCCGGCGGCGCCCGCGAGCCCTGAGGGGTCCACCGGCCCGGCGGCGCCGCCGAGCAGCCCGGCACGTCCCGTGGGTCCGACGGGAACGGCTGCGACGCCGGTCGTCGCGCCCTGGGAGCCGTGATGCGGCGGACCCGCTGGGAGACGCTCGTCGGCGTCGCCCTCGTCGTCGGCGTGCTGGCCGCCCTGCTCACCATGCGGCTCGACCGCTCGGGACCGGGCATGCCACGCGTCGCGTGGCCGGTCGCGGTCGTCGAGCTCCTCATCGCGGCGGTGGTGTTCGCGATGGGGTGGGCGGTGCGGCAGTTCCTGCGTGGCAAGCGGCCCGGGCTCGACCCGATCCGTGCCGCCCGGACGGCGGTGCTCGCCAAGGCTGCGTGCTACACGGGTGCTCTGCTCACCGGCTGGTACGGCGGGCAGGTCGTCGCGTACCTGGGGGACAGCGCGATGCCGGCCAACGGCGGCCGGGCGGTCTCCGCAGCGGTGGCGGCCGGCGGTGCCGTGGTGCTCGCCGTCGTCGGGCTCGTCGTCGAGTGGTTCTGCCGTGTGCCGCCTCAGGACGACGAGAAGCAGCGCGAGCCCGGCGTGACCCCGGACCCCGCAGCGTCCTGAGAGGCGTCACCGCGGTCCCCGCCGCGTCCTGACGGCATCGCCGGACCCACCGCTCTGTCACGGCGCTGCGGGCCGCGGACCGGCGGCGGCGCGGCCGGTCCGCGGGTCCCGGCGACGCGCCGGACGTGGCGCGGTGCGCCCGATCGGATGCTGCGGCGACGACCACGCTCCCCGGGTCCCGTCCGCCCTGACGCCCCCGGGTGCCAGGATGGCCGTATGGCCCCTGCGGACCCGTTCTCCCTCGACCTGACCTGGACACAGGTCTCACCGCGACTCGCCGCCGCGCGGCTGACGGTCGCCGCCGCCTGGCTCGTCCCGCTGCTCGTCGTCGCCGTGCTGCCACCAGTGCTGAGCGGCATCGCGTGGCTGTGGGTGCTGCCGGCGGTCGTCGTGCTGCTCGCGCTGTGGCTGCTGTGGCTCGTGCCGCGGCAGGTCGGTGCGCTGCGCTACGCCGAGCGGGACGACGACCTGCTGATCCGCCGCGGCATCATGTTCCGCTCGCTCGTCGTCGTGCCGTACGGGCGGATGCAGTTCGTCGACGTCAAGGCCGGGCCGATCGACCGTGCCATGGGCATCGCGCGGGTCCAGCTGCACACGGCGTCGCCGTCGTCGGACGCGTGGATCGCGGGCCTGCCGCCGGCCGAGGCTGCGCGGCTGCGCGAGCGGCTGGCGTCGCGCGGCGAGGCGCGGCTGGCGGGCCTGTGAGCACGCCTGTCGAGCTCGCCGGGGCGGGGGTCCGGCGATGAGCGTCCCGGCACCGGTCCGGCCGGAGGGCGTCGGCGAGGACGGCTACGTCTGGCGGCGGATGCACCCGGTGACGCCCCTGCTGCGGGGCTGGAAGATCATCGCCGCGGTCCTCATCATCGCGTCGACCCAGTTCACCGGGGACATCCGCGGCGCGGCGCGCCTGCTCGGCGGCGACGGCTGGGTCGCGGTGCTCGGCGGGTTCGTCCTCGTCGCCCTGGTCGCGGTCGCCTGGTCGTTCGTCTCGTGGCGCGTCACCCGGTACGCCGTGACCGACGAGGCCGTCCACCTGCGGCAGGGCATCGTCTTCCGGCAGCAGCGGCAGGCACGCCTCGACCGGCTCCAGGCGATCGACGTCGTGCAGCCGCTGCTCGCGCGGCTCGTCGGGCTCTCGGAGCTGCGCCTCGAGGTGGCCGGTGGGGCGGGCTCGCGGGTGTCGCTGGCCTTCCTCCGCGAGACGGAGGCGGACGCGCTGCGTGCCGAGCTGCTGGCCCTGGCGGCCGGGCTCCGTCGGCCGGGCACCCCGGGCGAGCGCACGACGAGCGCGGCCGCGCCGGGCGCCGCCCGACCCCTCGACCAGGCACCGTCCTGGTTCCCGGGAGCCGCTGCGGAGCCTGCGGCGGGCATGGCCGGCTCGTCGGGCGAACGGCTCGAGGGGGCGGCTCAGGACGGTTCGGAGCCGTCGTCGTCCGGTGTCACCTCGTGGGCGCCGTACGGCTCGCAGCCGGCCTCGTCGTCCGGGACGCCGGCCGCCTACGGCGCGCAGCCGGCTTCGTCGGCCGACGCGTCCGGGATCCCGGCCGCGGACGGTTCGCTCGCCGGGCCGCCCGCGGGGGCCGTCCCGAGCTACGCGGACGCGCGCTACGCCCGCCCGTACCCGGCGGCCACGACCCGGCCCGGTGCGGTCACCGAGCCCACGTTCGCGACGGCGCCGGAGCACCTCGTCTACGAGCTGCCGATGCCTCGGCTGCTCGGGTCGATCATCCTGTCCGGCGGCACGGTGTGGTTCGCCCTCTTCATCGTCGCGATCGTCGTGATGATTTCGGTGAGCGCGCCGTTCGAGGCCATCTACTCCCTGGTCCCGATGGCGTTCGCCCTGTTCAGCTTCTTCTGGCAGCGGATCAACGGGAGCGCCACGTTCCGGGCCGCGACCTCGCCGGACGGCATCCGGCTGCGCCACGGGCTCACCGAGACCCGGTTGCAGACCCTGCCACCGGGGCGTGTCCAGGCCGTGCGGCTGCACCAGCCGCTGCTGTGGCGCGGCAAGGACTGGTGGCGGGTCGTCGTCAACGTGGCCGGCTACGCCGGCGACCGCGAGAAGCAGGGCACCGAGACGGTGCTCCATCCGGTCGCCACGCGCGACGAGGCGCTGCTCGCCCTCTGGCTCGTCCTGCCCGACCTCGGCGTGGACGACCCGCGCGCGGCGGTCCAGGCGGGGCTCGTCGGCCTGGGCGAGGACGGCGGGTACACGGCCGCACCGCGGCGCTCGCGGTGGGTCGACCCGATCGGCTGGCGTCGGCACGGCGTGCTGGTGACGCGGCGGGCGCTGCTGCTGCGGTCCGGCCGCTTCTGGCGGCGGCTCGACGTGGTGCCGCACGAGCGGACCCAGTCCCTGGCCCTCGAGCAGGGGCCGCTGCAGCGCCAGCTGGACGTCGCGTCGGTCGCCGCGCACTCGGTGCACGGCCCGGTGGTGCCGCGGATCGAGCACCTGGACACCGCGGTGGCGGTCGCGCTGCTGGAGGAGCAGGCGGAGCGGGCCCGGCACGCCCGGCGGACGGCCGCACCCGAGCAGTGGATGCGGAGCCGGTGATGCCCGCGCCGCTCGGCCGGCCCGGCCCTGAGCCGGGCCGCGGCGGTGGGTCGCGGTGGGTCGGCGACCCGGCCCGTCATGCCTGCGGGGCTCGGTCGCGGTGGGTCGACGACCGGGTCCGCCACGCCTGCGGCGTTTCGTCGAGGTGGGTCGGCGACCGGGTCCGTCCTGCCTGCGGCGCCGCGTTGCGACGGACCGACGACCGGGTCCGCCACACCGGTCGCCTGAGCCACGCGGCCGCACGGCGGTGAGCGCGCCCTCCGAGCGACCCGGGCGGCTCGGCGTCGGCATCGTCGGCGCGGGCCGCGTCGGGGCGGTGCTCGGCAACGCGCTGCGGGCCGCCGGCCACCCGGTCGTCGCGGTGAGTGCGGTGTCCCAGGAGTCGCTGGAGCGTGCCGAGATGCTCCTGCCCGGCGTACCGGTCGTCGAGATCCCGGAGGTGGTGCGCCGCGCGGAGCTCGTCCTGCTCGCAGTGCCCGACGACGCCCTCGCGCCCCTCGTCACCGGCCTGGCGGCCACGGGCGCGTGGCAGGTCGGCCAGCTCGTCGTGCACACCGCCGGTCGGTACGGGACCGCGGTCCTCGATCCCGCCCGGTCCGCGGGCGCGATCCCGCTCGCGATCCATCCGGCGATGACCTTCACGGGCACGTCGCTCGACCTGCACCGCCTCGAGGGCTGCCCGTTCGCCGTCACCGCCCCCGCCGCCGTCCTGCCCATCGCGCAGGCGCTCGTCGTCGAGATCGGAGGTGAGCCGGTCGTCGTCGCCGAGGCCGCCCGCGGGCTCTACCACGCGGGGCTCGCCCACGGGGCGAACCACCTCACCGTGCTCGTCGCGCAGGCGGCGGCGGCCCTCGCGGCGGCGGGCGTCGACGACCCGGGCCGGATGCTGCGCCCGCTCCTGGAGGCGGCGCTCGACGGCGCCCTCCGCGCCGAGTCGCGGGGGGGCGGGCCAGGTGCCATCGCCGCGCTGACGGGCCCGGTGCGCCGCGGCGACGCCGGCACGGTGGCAGAGCACCTCGACGTGCTCACGGGGCTGGCCGCCGCGACGGGGAGCGTCGACGTCGTCGAGGGGTACCGTGCTCTGGCGCGGGCGGCGACCGTCCGCGCCGTCGCCGCGGGTCTGCTCGACGAGGCCGCGGCGCAGCGCCTGTTGGACGCGCTGGCAGGCTCGAAGGAGGACCGATGACCCGCCTCGTGGCGGACACGGCCGCGCTCGCCGCGGCGCTCGGCGCGCAGGACGAGGAGCCCGTCGGCGGTCACCAGCACCGCCGCGCGGTCGTCATGACCATGGGCGCCCTGCACGCCGGGCACCTCGCCCTGGTGCGCCGCGCTCGCGAGCTCGCCGACCACGTGGTGGTGACGATCTTCGTCAACCCGCTGCAGTTCGGGCCGGCTGAGGACCTCGACCGCTACCCCCGCGACCTCGAGGGTGACCTCGCCCTGCTCAGCGGCGACGGCCTGCTCGGCGACGGCGACGTGGTCTTCGCCCCGACCCCTGCGGTCATGTACCCGGAGGGCGATCCCGTGGTCAGGGTGACCGCCGGTCGCATCGGGGAGGTGCTCGAGGGCGGCTTCCGCCCCGGCCACCTGGACGGGGTGCTCACCGTGGTGCTCAAGCTCATGCACCTCACCCGTCCGGGCGTCGCGCTCTTCGGCCAGAAGGACGCCCAGCAGCTCGCCGCCGTCCGGCGCATGGTGCGCGACCTCGACGTGCCACTCACGGTGGTGGGCGTGCCGATCGTCCGCGACTCCGACGGCCTCGCGCTGTCGTCGCGCAACGCCTACCTCACCGCCGACGAACGCCGACGCGCCCTCTGCCTCTCGCGATCGCTCGCCGCGGCGCGGTCGGCGGCCGACGAAGGCGGCGCGTCGGACCAGATCCTCGCGGCGGCCGTCGCCGTGCTCACCGGTGCCGAGGGCGTCGACTCCCTCGACTACGCCGCGCTCGTCGACCCGTCCTCCTTCGAGGAGGTCGCCCCGGGCGCGACCGGCCCGGCGCTCCTCGTGCTGGCCGCGCGCGTCGGCGCGACCCGCCTGATCGACAACGGGGAGCTCACCCTCCGCTGAGGGTGCCCGTCAGTTCGTCGTTCCGCGAGGGCGTGCCCGGCTGGTCGTCGGATCGGCGCACGGCGGTGGTCACGAATCCGCGGTGAGGTGGCCGACGATGGCGCGCACGCCGTCCGCCACGCCGTCCCTCGTGTCGACGCGGAGCACGTTCGCGTCCCAGGGCTCGTATCGGCGCGCCTCGACCTGCTCCCACGTCGGGACCGTCATCCCGTCGAGGTCAGACGTCCGCCCCTCGACGCGCCGCCGGTGGATATCCCGGTCGGAGCAGACGACCTCGACATCGAGGTGCCGCGACCCCGCGCTGTCGGCTACGTCGGCCCACGCGCGTCGCGTGACCACGAGCGGGTTGACGCTGTCGGCGACGACGTCGTGCCCGGCAGCCAGCAGGTCGCGCGTCACGGCGTAGGCCACCCGGTAACCGGCATCGGGGGCCGCGCCCCACCCGCCCGCGGCCGCGACGATGCCCGACGAGGCGAGCGCCGCCTCGATCGTGTCGATCCGCACGTGCACCGCGCCCATCCGGTTTGCCAGATCGCGCGCCAGCGTCGTCTTGCCCGACCCGGGCAGCCCCGAGAGGACGACGAGCGTCTGCGCGCCCCGGCGACCCTTCGGTCCCTCGGTCACGTGGCCACGGTACGGGACGGGCAGCGACTCAATCGGTCAAGAGGTCGAGCAGATCCCGCGGCGGATCGCTCCCTGTCGACGCGGCCGGGGCCCGGTCTACCGGCGCCTTCACGCCAGCAGCAAAGGGTGGATCACCCGCTCCCGCAAGGGAACGGTCGTCAAGAGCCGCGAAGGGCGGGCGATCCGCGGCCACGAGGGGAGGGTGGTCCGCGGCCGCAGGGCGAGGGTCACCCTCGGCCGCGCACGGAGGGCCGTCCGCGGCCGCACGGCGAGGGTGATCCAGAGCGGCAACGGCACGGTCGCCCACGCGGCCGCTTGCGGGCGCGACTCCGCGCCGGCACGTGCTCGTCGGCGAGCCGTGGCCGCCCGCACCGTAGGGCCGCCCATCGGGATAGCGATGCTCCACGGTCCCGTCTGCCCGGCGGATGACCTCGATGCCGAGGCGGTGGATCTCGTGGTGGTGGAACGAGCAGTACGGGAGGCAGTTGGCGATGTCGGTCGCCCCGCCGTGCTCCTGCCACCAACGCAGGTGGTGCAGCTCCGTGTGAGCGAGCGGCATGCTGCAGGCGCCGATGCTGCACGTGGTGATCCCCGCGGCGTACAGCGCCATCCAGTGCTGGCGGCGGAAGCACCGCGATTCGCGTCCCAGGTCGAGATCCGCACCCGGCGTGCCGACCATCGCCCACGTCAACGCGCAGTCGCACAGCGCCCGGGCGATCTCGCTGGCAGGCCAGGCCTGACCGGTCTCGTCCGTCGCCGCGGCCTCGCCCTGCAGCCGAGCGGCCACATCCAGTGCCGAACCCGGAACGCGCGCCGGCTCGGCGGCCGCCTCCCGCATCGCGCGCAGCGCCGCCCACGTCTCCTGCGTGAAGGTGATGACGGCCTGGACCGGGGCGACGGCCCCGGGCGTGGTGGCCTTGTCGCCGGCGACCTTCTCGACCATGGCCAAGAGCGCGTCGGCCTGCCGCTGCTCCCGGGTGCGCTCGTCGTCGAGCGCCGGGCGAGGACACAGAGCATCGATCACCTTCGCGAGCTTGTGCCCAGCCACTGAGTCGAGACGGCCCTTGACCAGGGTCCCGCCAGGGGTGTGTGTCCAGGCGAACGATCGGGCCTCACGCTGCTCGTCGTGCGTGCGCTGCCGCGTGGCGGGGTCCAGGGCCGCGCTCATCTGCTGCAGCGCCTTGCCGAACTCGGTCCCGTCTAGCTGGCTCGCCAGCTCGACCACCTGTGCCTGGCCCGCGCCCGTGGCGAGCTCGGTGGCCAGCGCGGCGCTGGCGGCGGTGGCGCGCGTGATCTCCGCGACGTGCCTGGTGGTCACGGGGCCGTCGACGAGGGCTTCCGCGACGGTCGGCATCGCCGCCAACGTCCCGGCCTGCCCCACGGCCGCCAGCCCCGCGCTGCGGCCCTGCCGCAGCTCCCGGCCGACGAACCCGGCGAGGTCCCGGTCGCCGCGCAGGCTCCAGGTCCCAGCGTCGCTCTCGGCGGTCAGCACCTTGCCTCGAACCACCGCCGCCAGCCGGTCGACGCGGTCGAGCTCGCCGAGGACGAGGCGGCGCACCGCCCCGTCCCACTCGTCCGCACGGTCCGCGATCGCCAGGACATCGCGTCCGGCCGCGACCCAGGCGGACACCTCCGGCGGCACGGCAGCGCACGGCGAACCCGGCTCCATCGTCATGCACCCCCATCACGCGTCGAACGAACGTTCGAACCCTATCGCCCCGGAACGGTGTCGCGCAACCACGAAATGGCGTTTGATCAGCGGAAACAGCGGTGCGCAGCGCCCCATCGGCCGGGGCTGTGGGCGGCTCGGTCACCCGCCTGTGGATGCCGGCCGAGCACTCGAGCGGCTCGGTCGCCCCCGCCTGTGGATGCCGGCCGAGCAGCCGAGCGGCTCGGTCGCCCCCGCCTGGATGCCTGCCGAGCAGCCGAGCGGCTCGGTCGCCCCCGCCTGTGGATGCCGGCCGAGCAGCCGAGCGGTTCGGTCGCCCCCGCCTGGACGCCTGCCGAGCAGCCGAGCGGCTCGGTTGCCCCCGCCTGTGGATGTCGGGAGCGCAACCGAGCGGCTCGGTCAACCACCTGCGAATGCCACGCGAGCAGCCGCCACCGATCGTCGGGTCCGCGCGGCAGACCTCCGAGGCGTCTCACCCGGCCACCCCGTTTCGCCGCGCCGCGCGCACCAGGAGGATGCTGGCGCCCGTGACCGCCACGCCCACGAACATCCGCCTCGCGACGAAGCTCGCCGGACAGGCGCCGGGCTGGACCGTGGAGGCGGACGCGATCGTCGTCGGCTCCGGGATCGCCGGCCTGACGGCCGCGCTCGAGCTCCGGACGCGGGTGCCCAGGGTCCTCCTCGTCACCAAGGACGTCCTCGCGTCGGGCTCCACCCTCTGGGCGCAGGGCGGCATCGCCGCGGCCCTGGACCCGACGGACTCCCCGGAGGCGCACCTCAAGGACACCCTCGTCGCGGGCGTCGGCCTCTGCGACCCGCGCGCGGTCGAGGTGCTCGTCACCGAGGGACCGGAGCGCGTGCGCGAGCTGGTCGGAAGGGGCGCGATCTTCGACCGCGCCGCGGACGGCTCCCTCTCCCTCACACGGGAGGGCGGCCACCACGCCAACCGCATCATCCACGCCGGCGGCGACGCGACGGGCGCCGAGGTCAGCCGCGCACTGGTCGCCCAGGTGGAGGCGGTGCGCGACGACCCCGGCATCGAGGTCGTCGAGCACGCCCTGGTGCTGGACATCCTGACCGCGGCGCCGGGCGGCGACGGGAGGCCGGGACCGGTCTGCGGCGTGACCCTGCACGTCATCGGCGAGGGCGACCGTGGCGGCGTCGGCGCGGCGTTGGCGCCGGCGGTGCTGCTGGCCACCGGCGGGATCGGGCAGGTGTACCGCGCGTCGACGAACCCGCCGCAGGCCACGGGCGACGGCATCACCGCGGCGCTGCGCGCCGGCGCCCGCGTCGGGGACGTCGAGTTCGTCCAGTTCCACCCCACCGTGCTGTGGCTCGGTTCGGGCGTGAAGGGCCAGCTCGCGCTCATCTCCGAGGCGGTGCGCGGCGAGGGCGCGCTCCTCCTCGACACCGACGGCGTCCGCTTCATGCCCGAGGTCCACCCGCTCGCGGAGCTCGCGCCGCGGGACGTCGTCGCGCACGCGATCGTCCGGCGCATGGCCCTCACCGGGTCCGACCACGTGTGGCTCGACGCCCGGCACCTCGGCGCGGAGTTCCTGGCCAGGCGCTTCCCGACGATCACCGAGGCCCTCGCGGAGCACGGCCTGGACATGGCGGCCGAGCTGATCCCGGTGGCGCCCGCCCAGCACTACTTCTCCGGCGGAGTGGTCACCGACCTGCGGGGACGCGCGTCGCTCCCGGGCCTGTACGCGGCGGGGGAGGCGGCCTGCACCGGCGTGCACGGCGCGAACCGGCTGGCGTCGAACTCCCTGCTGGAGGGCATGGTCTTCGCCCACCGCGCGGCCGACGAGATCGCCCGCGCCTTCGCGGACGGCGACCTCGTGCGCCGCGACCCCGCGGCCCGGCAGGGCGACGGCGCCCTGGTCTCGGCGGCCGCGCGCGCACGCATCCAGCGCGTCGCCACCAACGGCACGGGACCGTTGCGCGACGAGGCGGGCCTGGCCGCCACCCTCACGGCGCTGGCCGAGGTGCCGACCGACGCCGACCGGCGCCAGGCCGACGGCCGCCTCCTCGCGCAGCCGCAGCCGTCGGAGTGGGAGACGACGAACGTCCACCAGATGGCGACGATCATCGCCGCCGCCGCCTACCAGCGGCAGGAGAGCCGCGGCGGGCACTTCCGCACCGACTTCCCCGCGCACGACGAGGCCTGGCGCCTCCGCCAGGAGCTCGCCCTGGACCCCGACGGGGACCTCGCCACGACCCGGGTGACGCTCCCGGAGGCCTGACGCCCCAGACCACCGCCGCCCGAGTCGGCGGTTCGGCGCCGGCTCGACGGTCCGCACCGACGAGTCGGATGCCGACCCGACGACTCGGGCCTCCCCCGCCGGCGCGGGATGGCGGGGACGGCTGTGCTCGTGGCCACGCCACGGCCGGCGCCCGGCGGCGCGCTACCGTGCTCGCCATGCAGCCCCTCGACCCGGACTGGCTCGCGCGCACGGTCGCGATCGCGCTCGACGAGGACCTCGGCCCGGCGCCGGGCCGGGACGTCACCACCCAGGCGACGGTGCCGCCCGACGAGACGGGCACGGCCCACCTCGTGGCGCGCGCCGACGGCGTGCTGGCCGGCCTCGTCGTGGTCCCCGAGGTGCTGCGGCAGACGGCGGGGCGGCTGGGGCTGGCGGAGCCGCACCTCGTCGTGCACAAGGCCGACGGCGAGCGGCTGACCAGGGGCGACGTCGTCGCGGACCTGGAGGGCCCGGTCCAGGTGCTGCTCGTCGCGGAGCGGACGCTGCTCAACCTCGTCTCGCGCGCCTCCGGGGTCGCGACGCACACCCGCCGCTTCGCCGACGCCCTGCTGGGCACGGGCGCCCACGTCCTCGACACCCGCAAGACCACACCCGGCCTGCGCCCGCTCGAGAAGTACGCCGTGCGCTGCGGCGGCGGCACCAACAAGCGGATGGGCCTGTACGACGTCGCGATGGTCAAGGACAACCACGTCGCGGCGGCGGGCGGCTCGGTGACGGCGGCGGTGGCGGCGATCCGCGCACGGTTCCCCGGCGTGGCGATCCAGGTCGAGGCCGACACCCTCGCCCAGGCGATGGAGGCCTTGGACGCCGGTGCGGACTTCCTCCTGCTCGACAACATGCCGGTGCCCCTGCTGCGCGAGGTCGTCGCCGCGGTGCGTGCTCGCGAGCCGCGGACCGGGCCCGTCGAGCTCGAGGCCACCGGCACCATCACGCTCGACCGCGCGGCCGAGATCGCCGCCACCGGGGTGGACTACCTGTCGGTCGGCGCCCTCACGCACTCCAGCCCCATCCTCGACCTGGCCCTCGATCTGGAGCCGATCCGCCGTCCGTAGGATGTCCCGGTGACCGCCCCCACCCCACCCCTCGCCGACGACGTCCCCGAGCAGATCGCGGTCCGTCGGGCGAAGCGGGAGCGGCTGCTGGCCGCGGGCGTGGCGCCGTACCCGGTCGGGGTGCCGCGCACGACGACGATCGCGGCCGTGCGGGCGGCGCACCCGGACCTCGCGCCGGGCGAGGAGACGGACGACGAGGTCGGCCTGGCGGGCCGTGTCGTCTTCCTCCGCAACACCGGCCGGCTGTGCTTCGTCACGCTGCAGGACGGCGCCGGCGTGCGCCTCCAGGCGATGCTCTCCGAGGACCGGGTGGGCGCCGAGGCGCTCGCCGCCTTCAAGAGCGACGTCGACCTCGGCGACCACCTCTTCGTCCACGGGGTCGTCGTGTGCTCCAAGCGCGGCGAGCTGTCCGTGATGGCCGACGAGTGGCGCCTCGCGGCGAAGGCGATCCGGCCGATGCCCAACCTCTACGAGGGCGCCGAGATGTCCGACGAGGCCCGCGTGCGGCAGCGGTACGTCGACCTCATCGTGCGGCAGGGTGCCCGCGACATGGTGCGGCGCCGGGCGGCGGTGGTGCGCTCGCTCCGGGAGAACTTCTGGCGCCGGGACTTCCTCGAGGTCGAGACCCCGATGCTCCAGGTGCGGCCCGAGGGCGCGGCGGCCCGCCAGTTCGAGACGCACATGAATGCGTTCGACATCCCGCTGTTCATGCGGATCGCGCCCGAGCTGTACCTCAAGCGCGCCGCCGTCGGCGGGGTCGAGCGCGTCTTCGAGATCAACCGCAACTTCCGCAACGAGGGCGTCGACTCCACGCACGCGCCGGAGTTCGCGATGCTCGAGGCGTACGAGGCTTATGGCGACTACGACACCATGGCGGCGCTCACCGAAGATCTCGTGCAAACGGCCGCGCTCGACGCCTTCGGCTCGACGGTGGTGACCCTTGCCGACGGTTCTGAATACGACCTGGGTGGCGACTGGACGCGCGTGTCGATGTACGACTCGTTGTCGGAGGCGATCGGCGAGGAGATCACGCACGACACCCCGGACGAGACGTTGTCGAAGCTGCTCGACCGCGCCGGAATCGAGCTGGCGCCCGCGCAGGTCAACCACGGGAAGATGGTCGAGCAGCTATGGGAGCACCATGTCGGCGAGCACCTGTGGGCGCCCACCTTCGTGCGCGATTTCCCGGTCGAGACCTCGCCGCTGACGCGTGACCACCGCAGCAAGCCCGGCCTCGTCGAGAAGTGGGACCTGTACGTGCGCGGCATGGAGCTCGCCACCGCGTACTCCGAGCTCGTCGACCCGGTGATCCAACGGCAGCGGTTCGAGGCGCAGGCCCTGCTGGCGGCCCGCGGGGACGACGAGGCCATGCGCATCGACGAGGACTTCCTCGCTGCGATGGAGCACGCGATGCCCCCCAGCGGCGGGATGGGCCTGGGCATCGACCGGCTCCTCATCGCGATGACGGGCCAGGGGATCCGTGAGACGATCCTTTTCCCGCTGACGAAGCCGTTGTGAACCGATTGGGGCGACGATGAGCGGCTGGCAGACGGCGCTCGTGGCGCTCGTGCCCTCGATCGGCGTGGGCCTGATCTTCTGGCTCGCGATCCGCACGATGCTGAATGCGGACGCGAAGGAGCGGCGCGTGGAGGCCGAATTGCAGGCCGCGGAACGTGCCGCACGTGGGGAAAAGGATGACGCGCCCGACGCGTAGCGTTTGACGGCGGATATCCGCCGGTGCCATGCTGACCGCCTACAGCGTTTCCCGCATTGGCTCCCGGGAGAATGAAATGGCTCAGAAGGTGCAAGTGCTGCTGGTGGACGACCTCGACGGCGGCACTGCCGACGAGACCGTCACCTTTGCCCTCGACGGCATCAGCTATGAGATCGACCTGACCACCGAGAATGCCGCGAAGCTGCGCGACGCCTTCGGCCCGTGGGTCGGCCACGCGCGCAAGGTCGGCGGCCGGTCGTCGTCGCGCACCGCGGCGGCGCCGCGCTCGCGCTCGTCCCGCGGCGACGCCCAGGCGATCCGCGACTGGGCCAAGGCCCACGGTCACCACGTCTCCGAGCGCGGCCGCATCTCGGCCGAGGTCAAGGCCGCCTACGAGGCCGCCCACTGACGTCGCGCCCGACTGACGAACGACGAGGCCCGGCCGCCCGCGAAGGGTGACCGGGCCTCGTCGTGCCCGAGCGGTTCCTCAGGCGCGTCGCTCCACCACGAGGTCGCGCGCCGCCGCGTACTGCTCGCGCACGAACGGCGTCGGCTCGCCGGCCAGCTCCTCGGGCTCCTGCTCGAACGCCCACGCCGGGGGAGTCGCGCCCCCGGCGAGGACCCATGCCGCCTGCCGGGCGGCGCCGTCGGCGACGTACTCCCCGGCGGGTGGCACGACGACCGGCAGGCCGAGCACCGACGGCGCGAGGGCCCGCACGGCCGGGGACTTCGCGCCGCCGCCGACGAGGAACGCGCGGTTGACCGGCACGCCGAGGGCGCGCTGGGCGTCGATGCCGTCGGCGAGCGAGCACAGCAGGCCCTCGATCGCGGCCCGGGCGACGTGCGCCGGGGTGCTGTTGTCGAGGCGCATGCCGTGCAGCGCCGCGGTGGCCCGCGGCTTGTTCGGCGTGCGCTCGCCCTCGAAGTACGGCACGAGGACGAGCCCGTCGGCACCGGCGGGAGCCTGCAGGGCGAGGGTGGCCAGCTCGTCGTACCCGACCCCGAGCAGGCGGCACGCCCAGTCGAGGATGCGCGACGCGTTGAGCGTCACCGACAGCGGCAGGTAGTTGCCCGTCGCGTCGGCGAACCCGGCGACGAGCCCGGACGCGTCGGCGACCGGCGCCGCGGAGACCGCGCCGACGACGCCCGACGTGCCGATCGACACCGACACGTCGCCCGGGGTCAGGCCCAGGGCGAGCGCGGCGCCCGCGTTGTCGCCCGCGCCCGGCGCGAGGACGGCGCCGCCGCCCGCGAGGCGGTACCCCGCCTCGGACGGGCCGAGCACGCGCGGCAGGGCGGGCGTCGAGCCGAGGGCCAGCGCGAGCAGGTCCGGGCGGTAGGCCTCGTCGAACGGCGACCAGTAGCCGGTGCCGGAGGCGTCGGAGCGGTCCGTGACGAGGGTGTCGAACCCGGTCGCGCCCGAGAGCTGCCACGTCAGCCAGTCGTGCGGCAGGCACACGGCCGCGACCTTGGCGGCGTTCTCCGGCTCGTGGTCGCGCAGCCAGCGGAGCTTGGTGATGGTCAGCGAGGCGACGAGCACCGAGCCGCACGCCTGCGCGGACGCAGCCGGGCCGCCCAGCTCGTCGATCAGGGCCAGCGCGGCGTCGGCCGAGCGGGTGTCGTTCCACAGCAGGGCGTCGCGGACCACCTGGCCGGAGGTGTCCAGGGTGACCATGCCGTGCTGCTGGCCGCCGACCGCCACCGCCTCGACGTCGTCGAGGCCGCCGGCCTCGGCGATCGCGGTCTGGAGCGCGTCCCACCAGTGGTGGGGCGCGACCTCGGTGCCGTCGGGGTGGCTCGCGCGGCCGGTGCGCACCAGGGCGCCCGTCTCGGCGTCGCGCACGACGACCTTGCAGGACTGCGTGGACGAGTCCACGCCGGCGACGAGCGCCATGTCATTCCTCCACGTCGAAGAAGGGCGATGAACCCGGACGTCCGCACACACGGGGGAGAGAGGGCCCATGTGTGCGGACGTCGGGGTGGTGCGGGAGGTCAGCCGATGAGGTGCGCCAGGGCGAGCTGGTGCAGGCGCACCAGGCCGTACTCGCGCTCCGCGGCCGTGTCGAAGTCGAAGTCCTCACGCGTCGAGCGGTCGGCGAGGAAGTCCTCGAACGTCTCGCCCTCGGCCATCGTCGTCTCGCCGAGCTCGAAGATGCCCGCGTACTTCTGGGCCTCCTTGACCTCGGGGTCGTTGCGGTACTCGGCCGCCTTGCGGGCGAGGATCGTGTAGGTCTCGATGTTCGCCTTCGCGGAGTCCCACACGCCGTTGGGGCCCTCGGTCCGGCTCGGCTTGTAGTCGAAGTGACGGGCGCCCTCGTAGCGGGGGCCGCCGTTCGGGAAGCCGTTCTCCAGCAGGTCGACGGTGAAGAACGCGCTGAGCAGGTCGCCGTGGCCGAAGACGAGGTCCTGGTCGAACTTCGGGCCGTGCTGGCCGTTGAGGTCGATGTGGAACAGCTTGCCGCGGTAGAGCGCGAGCGCCAGGCCGTGCGTGTAGTTCAGCGTCGCCATCTGCTCGTGGCCGGTCTCGGGGTTGAGGCCGACGATGTCGCCGTTGTCGAGCGAGTCGATGAGGGCCAGCGCGTGGCCGATCGACGGCAGGAAGATGTCGCCGCGGGGCTCGTTCGGCTTGGGCTCGAGGGCGATCTTGATGTCGTAGCCCTGGTGCTTGATGTAGGCGGCGACGGCGTCGATGCCCTCGGCGTACCGGGCGTGGGCGGCGTGCAGGTCCTTGGAGTTGTCGTACTCGACGCCCTCGCGGCCGCCCCACATGACGAAGGTCTTGGCGCCCAGCTCGGCGGTCAGGTCGACGTTGCGCAGGACCTTGCGCAGGCCGAAGCGGCGGATGGCGCGGTCATTCGAGGTGAACGCGCCGTCCTTGAACACGGGGTGGGTGAACGTGTTGGTGGTCACCATCTCGATGACCAGGCCGGTCTCGTCGGCCGCCTTCTTCACGGCGTCGATGCGGGCGCGGCGGTCCGCGTCGTCGGCGTCGAACGGGAAGACGTCGTTGTCGTGGAACGTGAAGCCCCACGCGCCGATCTCGGCCAGCTTGTGGATCGACTCGACCGGGTCGAGGGCCGGACGGGTGGCCAGACCGAACGGGTCCTGCGCCTGCCAGCCGACGGTCCAGAGGCCGAACGAGTACTTGATGTCGGGCGTCTGCGCCACGGGATTCTCCTCATCGAGCGAGTGTGGGTGGGTCTATTAGTTCCCGTCGTGAATTTATGCCGACCGGGAGGTAGGGTCAAGCCGTGCGGACGACGGGCGACGCGTGGAGCCAGGCGCGCGCCGGACGGCGCGCCGCCCCGGCGGGGGTCGCCCGCACGGAGCACCTGCGGGAGCACAACCTCTCCGTGGCGCTCGGCTTCATCCTCGACGCGGCGGTGCCGCCCTCGCGGGCCGAGCTCGCGACCGGCACCGGGCTCGCCCGCCCCTCGGTGACGCCGATCGTCGACCAGCTGGTCCGCGGCGGCATGGTGCGCGAGCTGGTGCCGCGGCCCTCGGTGAGGGCCGGCCGACCGGCGGTGCCGCTCGCCCCCGCGCAGGGCACGTTCGCCGGCCTCGGCATGGAGGTGAACGTCGACTACCTCGGCCTGCGCGCGATCGACCTGTCGGGCCAGGTGCTCGTCGAGCGCGTCGAGGCCGACGACCTGCGCCGGCAGGACCCGGGGCTCGTGCTCGGCCGGCTGGCCGGGATCGCGGCCCAGACGCTGCGGCGGCTGCGGGCGGAGGGCGTGCGCGTCGTCGGCACCTCGCTCGCGCTGCCCGGGCTCGTCGACTCCGACCACGGCCCGCTCCGGCTCGCACCCAACCTCGACTGGCGCGACGTCGACGTCGTCGGCATCCTCCGCGCCCACGGTGGCCTCGACGGGCTGCTCCCGTCGCTGGCCAACGAGGCCAAGCTCGGCGCCCGGGCCGAGGCCCGGGTCCGGCGCTTCGACGGCCCGCCGAGCTTCGTCTACGTCTCGGGGGAGATCGGCGTCGGCGGCGCGCTCGTCCTGGACGGCGAGATCTTCGCCGGCCGGCACGGCTGGAGCGGGGAGATCGGGCACGTCGTCGTCGACCCCTCGGCGGCCGGCGGCCCCGCGCGCGGCACGCTCGAGGCCCGCGCCGGCCAGGAGGCGATGCTGCGCGGCGCCGGCCTGCCCCCGACCGCCACGGTCCACGACCTCGCCGCCGCCGTCGACCGCGGGGACCCGCGGGCACGGTTCGCCGTCGCGTCGGCGGCGCGGGCGCTCGGGGTGGCGCTCGCGGGCGTGCTCAACACCGTCGACGTCGACGAGGTGGTGCTCGGCGGCACGTTCGGCCAGCTGTTCGCGCACGTGCACGACGACGTCGAGCGCGCCCTGGACGAGATGGTCATCACGGCGCCGTGGTCGGCCCCGCGCGTGACGCACGCGCGCGCCGGCCTGTTCCCCGCCATGACCGGCGGCGCGCTGGCGGCCCTGCGACGTCTGGTCGCCGCGCCGTCGGCCTGGTTCCCGACGAACGACGAGCGGCTGGTGCCGGACGCCGCGCAGGACGGCCACCAGGGCGAACGGGCGGCCGCGGTCCCGGCGGCGCGCTAGCGACCGCGGCCGGGCACGCCCGACCGGCGCCCGTGCCGGCGTCGCGCTAGCGGTCCTGGCCGCCGAGCGACCTCGCGAGCGCCGTCACCCGGGCGATGTCGGACTCGTCGGTCCACACGTGCGTGGCCACGCGCGCGAGCGTCCGACCGTCAGGGGCGGCACCCGTCCACAGCCGCAGCCCGGCCGCGTCCGCCGCCGCCCGGAGCCGGGGGAGCGGCGCGGGCACGACGAAGGCGCGCAGCCGCGCCGGCCGCAGCGCGGCCTCGCCGGTCGGCCGCCAGCCGGCCGCCGTCACCGCCTGCGTCACCTCGTCCGCGAGCTCGGCCGCCCGGCGCAGGTCCCCGGCGGCCTCCCAGCCGCGCCACTCGCGCACAGCGTCCGGCAGGCCCAGCGTGGGCGCCGGGTCCCACGTGCCGCGCCAGGCGAACCGCGCGGCGAGGTCCTCGTCGTAGTGGAGCGCCACGGCCGCCGGTCGCACCACGTCCAGCACGGGGCGCGCCACCCACAGGAAGCCCGAGCTGCGCGGTGCGGGCAGCCACTTGTGGAGCGACCCGAACGCCGCGAGCGCCCCGGTGCCGGCCACGTCGACCGGCTCGTGCCCGACGACGTGCGCCGCGTCGAGCAGCACCGAGGCGCCCTGCGCGGCGACCGTGCGCACCACCTCGCGGACCGGCACCCGCAGCGCGGTCGACGACGTCACCGCCGAGACGACGACGTAGCGCGTGCCGGCCGGCAGGCGGTCGAACGCGCCGACGAGGGCGTCGGCGGTGGCCGGCACCGGGGTCCGGAGCACGGCGAGGCGGGCGCCGGAGCGCGCGCAGCGCTCCTGCCAGGCGCGCAGCACGGACTCGTACTCGACGTCGAGCAGCGCGACGTGATCACCGGGCGCGAGCGGCAGCGACGTCGCCAGGGCGCCGGAGGCCTCGGTCGCGTTCGCGACGAGGGCCACCTGGCCGTCGTCGGCCCCCAGCAGGTCCGCGACGAGGCGGCGCACCGGGGCCAGGTCCTGGGCCAGGCCGTCGCCGAGCCGCGTCGCGGTGTCGTGCTCGATGCGGCGGTGCTGGTCGGCGAGGCGCCCCAGCGCCGCGCGCGTCGGGGCGCCGAACGAGGCGTGGTTGAGCTGGACGAGCGCCGGGTCGAAGGCGAACTCGGCGGCGCGCTGCGCGATCATCTGGTGTCTCCGGGACGAGCGGCGCCGTGCGCCGCGGCGCCGCCCAGCATGCCCCGTGGGCCCCGGAGCCCGGCCGTAGGCTCACCGCTCGTGGCCACGCGAACGCTCTGGATCGGCACGTACCCCCCGGCGGGGATCGGCACGCCGCCCGGCCGGGGCGAGGGGATCTACCGGGTCGACCTCGACCCTGTGTCGGGCGTGCTCTCCACGCCGTGGCGGGTCGTCGAGACGCCCGCGCCGTCCTTCGTCGTGCGGCGCCCGGACGGGACGGTGCTGTACGCGGCCGACGAGAGCGAGGCGGGCCTGGTCGCGGCGTTCCGGGTGCACGACGAGAGGCTGGAGCCGCTCGGCACCGCGTCCTCCGGCGGCGCGCACCCCTGCCACCTGCTGCTCGACGGCGACCGCCTCTACGCCGCCAACTACGGCGACGGCGCGCTCGGCGTGCTGTCCCTCGCCGCGGACGGGACGTTCGTGGCCGACGAGCCGCAGGTGCTGCACCACACCGGCTCGGGCCCGGACGCGGACCGGCAGGAGGGGCCGCACGCGCACTTCGTCGCGCTCGCGCCGGGCGGCCACGTGCTGGCCGTCGACCTCGGCACCGACGAGGTCCGCCGGTACCGGCGGACGCCCGCCGGGCTGGCGCCGGCCGGCGTCGCCGCGACGCTGCCGGCCGGCACCGGTCCCCGCCACCTGGTGCTCGGCCGCGGGTTCGCGTACCTCACGGGCGAGCTGGACTCGACCGTCCACGTGCTGCGCTGGGACGCGGCCACCGACACGGGTGTGCTGGTCCAGACGCTGCCGGCGCCGGGGGCGGCCGAGGAGCCCGGCGTGGCGGGCGGGGACGCGCGCGTGGCAGGGTCGCCCGCGCCGTCGCACCTGGCGCTGGACGGGCGGGAGCTCGTCGTCGGCGTGCGCGGCGTCGGCGCGCTGTCCCGCTTCGCGGTGGCCGACGACGGGCTGCTCACGCACGTCGCGGACCAGCCGCTGCCCACCGGCACGCCCCGCCACCACGCCGTCGTCGACGGCTGGACCGTCGTGGCCGAGCAGGTGCCCGGCGCGGTCACGGCGCTGGCGCGCTCGGGCCGGGTGGTCTCGTCGCGCGCCCTGCCCTCCGCCGCCTGCGTGCTCCCGGACGGCGGCGACCCCCGGTGAGCCGCGTCCACCGGCGTCGCCCCGGTGGGCCGGCTACCCGCGGCAGGCACCCGGTCGCGCGCCTGGACGGCGCGCGGGAGCCGTGCCGCGGACGGTGACAATGGAGAGGTGACCATCCAGCAGGCACCCCGCGTCGCCATGCTGTCGGTCCACACCTCGCCGCTCGACCAGCCCGGCACCGGCGACGCCGGTGGGATGAACGTCTACGTCCTCGACCTCGCCCGTGCGCTGGCGGACCGCGGCGCCCGCGTCGAGATCTTCACGCGGGCCACGTCGGCGGACCAGCCGGAGACCGTCGTCCTCGACGGGCGGCGTGCCGACGGCCGCCCCCTGTCACGCGACGAGTCCCGGGCCGTCCTCCTGGCGGACGCCGTGCCGGCCGGCCTCGTCCCCCCGGTCCTCGTGCACCACGTCCCCGCGGGGCCGTTCGAACGCCTCGACAAGTCCGAGCTGCCGGGGCTGCTCTGCGGCATGACCGCGGGCGTGCTGCGCACCGAGGCGGCACGCCAGCCGGGGTGGTACCAGGTGGTCCACTCGCACTACTGGCTGTCGGGCCAGGTCGGCATCGCCGCCGCCCGGCGCTGGGACGTCCCGCTGGTCCACACCGCCCACACGCTCGCCCGCGTGAAGAACCGGTCCCTCGCCCCGGGCGACAGCGCCGAGCCCGTGGTGCGCGAGCAGGGCGAGGAGCAGGTGGTGCAGGCCGCCGACGCCCTGGTCGCCAGCACGGCCGCGGAGGCGCGCGAGCTCGTCGAGCTGTACGGCGCCGACCCGTCCCACGTCCACGTGGTCGAGCCCGGGGTCGACCTGGACCGGTTCCGCCCCGGCGCCCCCGGCGCCCAGCAGGCGGCGCGTGCTGCGCTCGGCCTGCCCCGGCACCGGCACATCGTGCTGTTCGCGGGCCGCGTCCAGCCCCTCAAGGCACCCGACGTCCTCGTCCGCGCGCTGGGGGTGCTGGCCGCCAGCGGGCGGCCGGTGCCGCTCCTCGTCGTGCTCGGCGGCCCCTCGGGGCGGCCGACCGCGGTCCGGGACCTGCGCCGGCTGGCGGACCAGCTCGGCGTCGGCGCCGACCTCGTCGTGCACCCGCCGGCGGCGCGCACGGACCTCGTGCGCTGGTACCACGCGGCGGACCTCGTCGCGATGCCCTCGCGGTCCGAGTCCTTCGGCCTGGTCGCGGCGGAGGCGCAGGCGAGCGGCGTCCCGGTGGTCGCGGCGGCGGTCGGCGGGCTCAAGACGATCGTCGACGACCGGGTGTCCGGCCGGCTGGTCCCGGGCCACGACCCGGCGCTGTGGGCCGACGCCCTCGCGCACGCGCTCGCGGACGACGCGATGCGCGCGGGCTGGGCCGCGGCGGCGCGCCCGGCGGCGGAGCGCTTCGGCTGGGACGCCGCCGCCGACCAGGTGCTCAAGGTCTACGCCGTCGCCGCGGAGTGCCGCCGGGAGCGGTGAGCGCCGCGGGGGACGGTCGTCCCCCGCCCGGGCGGGCGACGTCGGGAGACAATGGCGCCCATGACCTACACCCTCGTGCTGCTCCGCCACGGCGAGAGCGAATGGAACGCGAAGAACCTCTTCACCGGCTGGGTCGACGTGGCCCTCTCCGAGAAGGGTGTCGAGGAGGCCAAGCGGGGCGGCCAGCTCCTCAAGGACGCCGGCATCGCCCCCGACGTCGTCCACACCTCGCTGCTGCGCCGCGCGATCACCACCGCGGACTACGCGCTCGACGTGGCGGACCTGCTGTGGATCCCCGTCAAGCGCAGCTGGCGGCTCAACGAGCGGCACTACGGCGCCCTCCAGGGCAAGGACAAGAAGCAGATCCGCGACGAGTACGGCGAGGAGCAGTTCATGCTCTGGCGCCGCTCGTACGACGTGCCGCCGCCGGACATCGAGCTCGGCTCCGAGTTCAGCCAGGACGGCGACCGGCGCTACGCGGGGGAGCCGATCCCGCGGGCCGAGGCCCTCAAGCAGGTGCTCGAGCGGGCGCTGCCGTACTGGCACTCGGACCTCGTGCCCGACCTGCAGGCCGGCAAGACGGTGCTCGTCGCCGCCCACGGCAACTCGATCCGCGCGATCGTCAAGTACCTGGACGACGTCGACGACGACACGATCGCCGGCATCAACATCCCGACCGGCATCCCGCTCGTCTACACGCTCGACGAGGCCACGATGAAGCCGACCAACCACGGCGGCACGTACCTCGACCCGGAGGCCGCGGCCGCCTCGATCGCCGCGGTGGCCAACCAGGGCAAGTAGCCGCCCGACGAAGGTCGAAGGCGCCGCCCCCCACGCTGGTCCCGGGGGGCGGCGCCTTCGCGCTCCCACCACCCGAACATCACTTTCCTGAAGATCCGGGCGTGAATCGCGGCCGTTTCGTCAGGAAAATGAAGTACCGGGGGGTCAGTTGTGGATCTGCAGCGGCTCGCCGGCGGAGAGGTCGCCGGTGACGAGGTAGACGATGCGGCGGGCGATGGACACGCCGTGGTCCCCGAACCGCTCGTAGAACCGCGCCAGCAGGGTGACGTCGACGGTCTGCTGCGGGCTGGCGCTCCAGCCGCCGCCGAGCATCGCGGTGAACGAGTCGGCGTGCAGGTCGTCGAGCCGGTCGTCGTCGGTCTGGATCTGCTCGGCGAGCGCCAGGTCGCGGCTCTCCAGGAGTGTGACGATGCGCTGCGCGAGCCGCCGGGCGGCGGCGTCCATCTCGGTGAACGTCCCGGTGAGCGACTGGGGCACCGCCTGGCGGGGGTAGCGACCGCGCGCGATCTCGGCGATGTGCCGGGCGAGGTCGCCCATGCGCTCGAGCGTCGCGCTCATGCGCAGGGCGGAGACGATGACGCGCAGGTCGGTCGCGACCGGCTGCTGCTGGGCGAGCATGTGGATGCACTGCTCGTCGAGCTGCCGGTTCAGCTGGTCGATCGCGAGGTCGTCGGCGATCACCCTCTCGGCCAGGGCCAGGTCGGCCGTGGCGAGGGCCTGTCCGGCCGACTCGATCGCGTGCTGCACGCGGTGAGCCATGGCCTGCAGGTCGTCGCCGAGCGCCTTCAGCTCGGCGTCGAAGATCTCGCGCATCGCGTCCTCTTTCGTCTCGGGTGAGCGGCGTCAGGGTCCCACCCCGAGGTAAACGGTAGGACCCTACGAGGTGAACAGTGGGCGGCGCAGCCCCGGAGGGGGCTGTGCCACGCGGGATGGCGCTTCTCCCGAGCCCTACTGTGGTCGCGTGGACGGCATCAGTGGACTCGTCGGCGGCCTGATCGGCCTGCTGGTCGGCGTCGCCGCCACGGCCGCCTTCCGGTTCAGCGAGCGGGTGCAGCGGCGGCTGCCGGAGCAGCCCGAGCGGGAGCTCGACGACGGGTTGGTGCGCGCGCTGGCGGTGCTCCGCTCGGCCGCGGTGGTGCTCGACGACGACGACCGCGTGGTCCGCGCGAGCCCGCCCGCCCTCGCCCTGGGCCTGGTGCGCGACGGACGGCTGGTGCACGCCGCGATCCGGGACATGGTCGCCGCCGTCCGTCGCGACGGGGTGATCGCCGACGCCGAGCTGGACCTGCCCCGCGGCCCGGTGGGCCCGGGCACGATGCTGCTGTCGGTCCGCGCCGCGCAGGCGACCCCGCAGCACCTGCTCGTCCTCGCCGAGGACCTCACCACGGCGCGCAAGGTCGAGACCATGCGGCGGGACTTCGTCGTCAACATCTCGCACGAGCTCAAGACCCCGGTCGGCGCGCTGTCGCTGCTGGCCGAGACGGTCCAGGACGCGGCCGACGACCCCCCGGCGGTGCGCCGGTTCGCGGCCCGCATGCAGGCGGAGGCGGCGCGGCTGTCCCAGCTGGTGCAGGAGATCATCGAGCTCTCGCGGCTGCAGACGGCCGGCGCCATCGAGGGGATGCAGGTGGTCGACCTCGACGCGGTGCTCGCCGAGGCCGCGGACCGCGCGCAGACCACCGCGGCCGCCCGCAAGATCACGATCGACGTCGGCGGCGACACCGGCCGCACCGTGTTCGGCGACCGGAACCTCCTGGTCACGGCGGTGCGCAACCTGCTGGACAACGCCGTCGCGTACTCGCCCGAGGCGACCCGCGTGGGCGTCGGCGTGAAGACCGTCGGCGACATCGTCGAGATCGCCGTCGTCGACTCGGGCATCGGCATCCCGGCGCACGAGCAGGAGCGCATCTTCGAGCGGTTCTACCGTGTGGACCAGGCGCGCTCGCGGGACACCGGCGGCACCGGCCTCGGGCTGTCCATCGTCAAGCACGTCGCCGCCGACCACGGCGGCGAGGTGACGGTCTGGTCCCAGCCCGGCCGCGGCTCGACGTTCACGCTGCGGCTGCCCCGCGCCGAGGAGCCCGCGCCGGCCGCGGCGCCCGCCGAGCCGGCGATCCCGGCCCCCGCCCCGGCCGACGCCCCGCGCAACCGCGCCACCACCGGCCCGAGCACCCGCAAGACCACCGTGGAGAGGACCCCGTGACCCGCATCCTGCTCGTCGAGGACGAGGAGTCGTACCGCGAGCCCCTGGCGTACCTGCTCGGCAAGGAGGGCTACGAGGTCTCGACCGCCGCGACCGGGCCGGACGCGCTGACCCGGTTCGACGAGGACGGCGCCGACCTGGTGCTGCTCGACCTCATGCTCCCGGGCCTGTCCGGCACCGAGGTGTGCCGCCGGCTGCGGGCGATGTCCGACGTGCCGATCATCATGCTGACCGCCAAGGACGGTGAGATCGACAAGGTCGTCGGGCTGGAGCTGGGCGCGGACGACTACGTGACGAAGCCGTACTCGTCGCGCGAGCTGCTCGCCCGGATCCGCGCGGTGCTGCGCCGCGGCGACGCGTCGCGGCAGTCCGACGAGCACGACGACGACGACCTGCTGGCGCTGGGACCGATCGAGATGGACGTCGACCGTCACATCGTGCGCGTGAACGACGAGCAGGTGGGCTTCCCCCTCAAGGAGTTCGAGCTCCTCGAGCTGCTGCTGCGCAACCCCGGCCGGGTGCTGACGCGGGGCCAGCTGATCGACCGCATCTGGGGCTCGGACTACGTGGGCGACACCAAGACGCTCGACGTCCACGTCAAGCGGATCCGGGCGAAGATCGAGGACGACCCGTCGGCGCCGCGGCTGCTGACGACCGTGCGTGGGCTGGGGTACAAGCTGTCCACCGAGTGATCGCGCCGTGGGCCGGCGACCGGTCGTCGACGCCCTGGTCGGCCGAATCGTGACCCAACGGGCCGACTCGTCGCCCACCGTTCACCTGGGGTTCACCCGCAGCGGGCGGGCCGGACACCTCGCTTCCCTAACGTCGGGCCACGACAAGCGCCGCACCGGCGCTACGACGACATGATGGGGAACTCACAGTGAAGCGAACGCACGCAGTGGGCGCCGCCGTGCTGGCTGGGCTGACCGCCCTGGCGCTGGCCGCTTGTGGCTCGGACAACAACACCCCCACGACGGGCGGCGGGGCGGCCACGACCGGGGCCGGCAGCTCGTCCGCCGCGACGACCCCCGCCGGCGCGCCGATCAGCGGCTCGTTCTCGGGCGCGGGCTCCTCGGCGCAGCAGCAGGCGATGCAGGCGTGGATCGCCGCCTTCCAGCAGCAGAACTCCGGCCTGACGATCAACTACGACCCCGCCGGCTCCGGCGCGGGCCGCCAGCAGTTCCTCGCCGGTGGCGTCGTGTGGGCGGGCTCCGACGCCGCCATGAGTGCCGACGAGCTCACGCAGTCGCAGAAGGTGTGCGGCACCAACGGCGGCTGGGACATCCCGGTGTACATCTCGCCGATCGCGGTGGCCTTCAACCTGCCGGGCGTCACGTCCCTCAACCTCGCCCCCGCGACGATCGCCAAGATCTTCACCGGCGCCATCACCACGTGGAACGACCCCGCGATCGCCGCCGACAACGCCGGCGTCACGCTGCCGTCGACCAAGATCGCCACGGTCCACCGCTCGGACAAGTCGGGCACGACGCACAACTTCACCGACTACCTGAACAAGACGGCGCCGGACGTGTGGACGAACGCCGGCAACGACGCGTGGCCGCTCAACGGCGGTGACTCGGCGCAGGGCAACTCGGGCGTCGCGGGCGTCGTGACGAGCACGCAGGGGTCCATCGCCTACCTCGACGACTCGGCCGTGCCGCAGGGTGCCGGCGTCGCCAAGATCAAGGTCGGCTCCGAGTGGAACAAGCCGTCGGCGCAGGGCGCCGCGGCCGTCGTCAGCGCCTCGCCGCTGGCCACGGGCCGCCCGACGAACGACGTCGTGGTGAACATCGACCGCACTGCTTCCACCTCGGGCGACTACCCGCTGCTCATGGTGTCCTACGGCATCGCGTGCTCGACCTACACCGACACGGCGAAGGGCAACTTCGTCAAGTCGTTCCTCGGCTACATCGTCTCCGACGCCGGCCAGCAGGCCGGTGCCCAGGCTGCGGGGTCCGCGCCCATGAGCGGCGCGCTCGCTCAGAAGGCCGCCGCGTCGGTCGCGGCGATCACGGTCGGCTGACACGGCCGCTCCTGACGCCCGCCTGCCGGTGACCGTGTCGCTCCCCACGGGGTGCGACACGGTCACCGGCACGTAGCGTTTCCCCGGGTCTCGATGTCGAACAGTGGTGAGAAGGTCATCGTGGTGAGCAGCTCGACCCTCAGGGCAGCGCCGGGCCCGCGCGGCAGCAGGGACACCGTCCCGCCGCGGCGACGGCGTGCCACCAGCGACGGCGGCTTCTCCCGCGTGTTCCGCTGGGCGGCGACGGGATCGGGTGTCCTCCTGCTCCTGGTCCTGGCGGCCGTCGCGGTGTTCCTCGTGGTGAAGGGCTGGGCAGCGTTCACGGCGTCGGACGCCACGCTGCAGACCGAGGGCAACCTGCCGGCCGGCGTCGGCAACCTCGCGGAGTACATCGGCCCGCTCATCTTCGGCACCCTGGTCGCCGCCGCCCTCGCCCTGGCGATGGCGACGCCGGTGGCGGTGGGGATCGCGCTGTTCGTCTCGCACTACGCGCCGCGGCGGATCGCCGGGGCGGTCGGGTTCGTCATCGACCTGCTCGCCGCGATCCCGTCGGTCGTCTTCGGCCTGTGGGGCGCCCAGCTGCTGGCGCCGCGCATCGCGCCGCTGTGGCAGTGGGTGGCCGACGTCCTCAGCGCCATCCCGGGCGTCACGGTGACCGCCACGGCGACCGGCCGCTCGATGGCGACCACCGCGCTCGTGCTGGCGATCATGATCCTGCCGATCATCACCGCGGTGTCCCGTGAGGTGTTCAAACAGACCCCGCGGCTGCACGAGGAGGCCGCGCTCGCCCTGGGGGCGACGCGGTGGGAGGTGATCCGCACGGCCGTGCTGCCGTTCGGCCGGTCGGGCGTCATCTCGGCCGCCATGCTCGGGCTGGGCCGTGCGCTGGGCGAGACGATGGCGGTCCTCATGGTCCTGTCCACCTCGACCGGCGCGGGGATCTCGTTCCAGATCTTCGACTCCGGCGTGCTGCAGACGATCGCGGCGAACATCGCCGCGAAGTTCCCCGACTCGAGCGGCCTGGCGGTCAACACCCTCATCGCGACCGGCCTGGCGCTCTTCGTCATCACGATGGCGGTCAACATGGTCGCGCGGTGGATCGTGTCGCGTCGCCACGACTTCTCCGGAGCGAACTGATGCGCGCCACCCCCGCGGCCGACGCGGCCGTCCCCGTGCGGAGCCTCGGTGGCCTGGACGCCTCGACGCGCGACCTGCTCTCCACGGTCGACAAGGGCCGGCGGCGCAAGGACCGGGTGATGACCGGTCTGGTGTGGCTCGCCTTCCTGCTGGCCGCCGCGCCGCTGGTGTCCCTGCTGTGGACCGTGCTGCACAACGGCATGACCAAGTTCAACGGGTACTTCCTGCTGCACTCGATGCGCAACGTCTCCGGCGGCATGGACGCGGGCGGCGCCTACCACGCGATCGTCGGCACGCTGCTCATCACGCTGGGCGCGGCCGTGATCTCGGTGCCGATCGGCCTGCTGGCGGCGATCTACCTCGTCGAGTACGGCAAGGGCCACCTGGCGCGCGCGGTGACGTTCTTCGTCGACATCATGACCGGCATCCCGTCGATCGTCGCGGGCCTGTTCGCCTTCGCGGTGTTCGCGATCTTCTTCGGGCCCGGCGTGCGGCTCGGCGTCATGGGGTCCGTGGCCCTGGCGCTGCTCATGACCCCGGTCGTCGTCCGCTCGTGCGAGGAGATGCTGCGGCTGGTGCCGAACGAGCTGCGCGAGGCCGCCTACGCCCTCGGGGTGCCGAAGTGGCTCACCATCGTCAAGGTCGTGCTCCGCACCGCGGTCGCGGGCATCACGACGGGCGTGCTGCTCGCGGTGGCGCGCGTCATCGGCGAGACGGCGCCGCTCCTCATCGCCGTCGGCACGACCGCCTCGATCAACTTCGACCTCTTCAGCGGGCGCATGATGACGCTGCCCGTGTTCATCTACGACCAGTACCACCAGGGACCGGCACGCTGCGCCCCGAACGCCACCAACTGCCTCGTGTCGATCAACCTCGACCGTGCCTGGGCGGCCGCGCTGACCCTGCTCCTCATCGTCGTCATCCTCAACCTGGTGGGTCGCCTCGTGACCCGGCTGTTCGCGCCCAAGCTGCGCTGAGCAGCGTCGAGACCTCCCGAAGAGAGAAGAGAGCGAGACCCCCGTGGCACAGCGCATCGACGCCAAGGACCTCAACATCTACTACGGCGACTTCCTCGCCGTCGCCGGCGTCACCATGTCGATCGAGCCGCGCTCGGTGACGGCGCTCATCGGCCCGTCGGGCTGCGGCAAGTCGACGTTCCTGCGGTCGATCAACCGCATGCACGAGGTGATCCCGGGCGCGCGCGTCGAGGGCACCGTGGCGATGGACGGCGTCGACCTCTACGGCCCGGACGTCGACCCGGTCGCCGTGCGCCGCCAGATCGGCATGGTGTTCCAGCGCCCCAACCCGTTCCCGACGATGTCGATCGCGGAGAACGTCCTGGCGGGCGTGCGGCTCAACAACAAGCGGCTCCCCAAGGCCGACGCCGAGGACCTCGTCGAGCAGGCGCTCACGGCCGCGAACCTCTGGAAAGAGGTCAAGGACCGGCTGCACCGGCCGGGCTCGGGCCTGTCCGGCGGCCAGCAGCAGCGCCTCTGCATCGCACGGGCCATCGCGGTGCGGCCGCAGGTGCTCCTCATGGACGAGCCGTGCTCCGCGCTGGACCCGATCTCGACGCTGGCCATCGAGGACCTCATCTCGGAGCTGAAGGCGAGCTACACGATCGTCATCGTCACGCACAACATGCAGCAGGCCGCGCGCGTCTCCGACCGCACCGGCTTCTTCAACCTCGAGGCGACCGGCAAGCCGGGCCGCCTGATCGAGATCGACGACACGGCGACGATCTTCTCCTCGCCGCACGAGAAGCAGACCGAGGACTACATCTCGGGCCGCTTCGGCTGATCGACCGAGGCCGGCCGCAGGGGGGCCGGCCCGGCGGCGGCCCGGACGTCAGCCGCCGATGACGGCGGTGTACTGCGGGTTCGAGGCGTCGAGCACCGGCACCCGCACGTCCAGGCTCCCCTGCGTGGGCGTGGAGATCTGCACGTCCAGGAGCGCACCGGGCGCCGCGCTGACCGTGGGCAGGGGGATGTTCCGGCCGGTCGAGCTGCCGGTGCCCATGAGCACGGACCCGTGGGCCGGCACGGTGACCCGCTGCGACGAGGAGCCGACCGTGAGCGTCACCGGCACGTCGGCCGCGCCGGAGTTGACCAGCGCCCCGGACAGCGCCCCCGCGGCACCGGCCGCCGAGGTCACCGCCAGCAGGTTCTCGACCCGGATGTCGCCGAACTGGGCCCGCACGCCGTCGGACGGGGCGTACCCCTTGTCCGTCTGGATGGGGTTCGTCGCCGAGCAGCCGGCCAGGGCGAGCGCGATCACCACGGGGGCCAGGAGCCGGCGCAGCGGCGAACCAGTCACGGGATCCTCCTAGGACTTTGGTCTCAGGTGAGACCAGCGTAGCGGCGTCTCGCGTGGTGGGCGTCCAGGATCAAGAACGTGGGCCCGGATGGGCCCCATGGCACCTGACCTGCGGGGACGGTCAACCCCGGCCGAAGGGGCCGTCATGGGCCGTGATACCCTGGACGGGGCCTGGAAGGGGAATCCACCAGATGACATTCACTGTTGGGGAGACTGTCGTCTACCCGCACCACGGTGCAGCACTGATCGAAGAGATCAAGACCCGGACCATTCGCGGTGAGGACAAGCTGTACCTCAAGCTGCGTGTCGCACAGGGCGACCTGACGATCGAGGTCCCGGCGGAGAACGTCGACCTCGTCGGCGTCCGTGACGTCGTGGGCCAGGAGGGCCTGGACCGGGTGTTCGAGGTGCTGCGCGCGCCCTACACCGAGGAGCCGACCAACTGGTCGCGCCGGTTCAAGGCCAACCTCGAGAAGCTGGCGTCGGGCGATGTCATCAAGGTCGCCGAGGTCGTCCGCGACCTGTCCCGCCGGGACGCCGACCGCGGCCTGTCGGCCGGTGAGAAGCGCATGCTCGCGAAGGCGCGGCACATCCTCGTGTCCGAGCTCGCCCTGGCGGAGCACACGGAAGAGGACCAGGCCGAGGCGCTCCTCGACGAGGTCCTCGCCTCCTGACGCACCCCGGAGGATGAGACGACCATGACGGTCGCCGCGGTCCTCGTCGCCGCCGGGAGCGGCTCCCGGCTCGGGCACGAGCTGCCGAAGGCCTTCGTGCCGGTGGGCGGCGAGCCGCTCGTCGTCCACGCCGCGCGCTCGCTGCTCGCGGGCGGTGACGTGGCCGCGCTCGTCGTCGTCGTGCCTGCCGACCGGATCGAGGACGCGCGCGGCCTCCTCGCCGGGCTGCCCTGCCCGGTGGCGGTGGTCGCGGGCGGCACGGCCCGGCAGGCGTCCGTCGCGGCGGGCCTGGCCGCGCTGCCCGACGAGGCCGACGTCGTCCTGGTGCACGACGCGGCCCGCCCGTTCCCGCCCGCCGACCTGGTGGCCCGCGTGGTCGGCGCGGTCCGTGCCGGCCATCCGGCCGTGGTCCCGGCGCTCCCGGTGACCGACACCGTCAAGCGCGTCGGCCCGGGCGACGGCACGGGCGAGCCGGTCGTCGCGACCGTCCCGCGCGGTGCGTTGCGCGCGGTGCAGACGCCGCAGGGGTTCGCCCGGGACGTCCTCGTCGCGGCGCACGCGGCCGCCGCCGCCCGGGCGCACGACGAGGGCACCGCCGCGTCCGACGACGCCGGCCTCCTCGAGGAGCGGGGCGTACCGGTGTGGGTGGTCGCGGGCGACGAGCGCGCGGCCAAGGTCACCACCGCGAGCGACCTGTGGCTGGCCGCTCGCCGCGCCGAGGAGCTCTCGTGACGGGGTGGGGCGCATGACCGGGTGGCGCGTCGGGATCGGCGTGGACGTGCACGGCTACGACCCCTCGCCCGCCCCCGGCGCGGCGCTGCGCCTGGCGGGCCTGGAGTGGCCGGGGGAGGCGCCGCTGGCGGGCCACTCCGACGGCGACGCCGCGGCGCACGCCGCCGCCGACGCGCTCCTGTCCGCGGCAGGGCTCGGCGACCTGGGGTCGCAGATCGGCACGTCGGACCCGCGCTGGGCCGGCGCCGCCGGCACCGTGATCCTCGCCGAGGTGGCGCAACGCGTGCGGGCGGCGGGGTTCGAGGTCGGGAACGTCGCGGTCCAGGTGATCGGCAACCGGCCCAGGATCGGCCCGCGGCGGGTGGAGGCCGAGGCCGCGCTGTCCGCGGCCGTGGGTGCGCCGGTGCAGGTGTCGGCGACGACCAGCGACGGCCTGGGGCTCACCGGCCGCGGCGAGGGCGTCGCGGCGATCGCGACCGCGCTCGTCGAGCGGCGCTGACCGCGCGGCCCGACGACGGTTGCGGCCGAGCGTCGCGGGCAGGCCCGCGAGGTCGGGGACCGCGCCGGCCGTCGTGGACCGACGGGTAGGTCGTCGACCATTGGCGTCGCGATAAACCCCGGGGGGTATAGTCAGGTCGCGTGACGACATCCTCGCTCCCGCAGCCGCCCGCCGCCCCCGGACGTGGCAACGCCTGCGCGGTCACCCCGGGCCAGCGCGCCGCCCGAGGCGTCCTCGCCCTGCTGGTCGGCGCGGTCGGCGTCGCCGCCGCGCACGACGGGCAGCTCTGGCTCGCCGTGCCCGCTTGGGTGTTCGCCACCTTCCTGGTGATCGGCGCGGTGACGGGCTGGTGCCCGACGAACCTGCTGCGCCCCCGCGAGCACGACGCGATCGGCGCCGCCCACGGCTACCCGGACGCGCGCCGGCTGGTGCGGCTCGGCGCGACCGGTGGCGGACCGGGTGGCGACGCATGACCGGGACGGTGCCCGACCAGCAGCGCAGGATCGTCAACCGGCTGCGACGGGCCGGTGGTCAGCTGAACGCCGTCATCGTCGCCCTTGAGGACGGCGGCACGTGCCGCACCGTCGTCCCGCAGCTGGCGGCGGCGACCAGCGCGCTGCACCGGGCCGGGCTGGCCATCGTGTCGAGCGCGATGACGGACTGCCTGGCCGACCCCGAGGCCGCCGGCCGGGGGCCCGACGGGCTGACGACGGACGAGCTGGAGCGGCTCTTCCTCAAGCTCACCTGAGCGGCCGCCGGGCCGGGGCGGACCCGCGACCCGGCGACCGGCCGGCTCAGATGAACAGGGTGGTCCCGGACTGGGCGGCCTCGCCGAGGAACGTGGCGACACCGCCGAGCTCGACGCCGTCGATGAGCTCGGACGCCGTGATGCCGAGCAGGTCCATCGTCATCGTGCACGCGATGAGCCGCGCGCCCGCGCCCTGCGCCGCGGCCACCAGCTCGGGCAGCGTGGCCACCGAGTTGTCCTTCATCGCCTTCTTGATGAGCGCGGTGCCGGCGCCGAACATGTGCATCTGCGAGAGCGTCAGCTGGTCGGCGCCCTGCGGCATCATCCGGCCGAACATCGCGTCCATGAAGGGCTTGTCGCGCTGCGGCGGGTCGCTGCGACGCAGCGCGTTGAGGCCCCAGAAGGTGAAGAACATCGACACCTCCTCGCCCATCGCGAGCGCGCCGTTGGCGATGATGAACGCCGCGAGCACCTTGTCGAGGTCGCCGGAGAACACGACGAACGAGTTCTTCCCCGGACCGACCGGCGCCGCGACCGGTGCCGCGAGGGGCGCCGGGGCGGCCGCGCCGCCCTTGCGGAACCGCGCGACGTAGCCCGGGCCCTCGGGGTCCATGGCCAGCAGCGCGTGGCCGTTGCGCGCCGCCCACGCCGGGCCATCGTTGGCGAACCCGGGGTCGGAGACGCGCACGCGCACCTCGTCGCCGGGCGCCAGGCCCTTGACCGTGGACGCCAGCTTCATCAGCGGCCCGGGGCAGGCCAGCCCGGCGCAGTCGAGCTCGACCGTCACACCGCTGCCGCGCTGGGCGACGACGGCGGCGTGCACCTCGGCCGCCTCGCCGTACGGTGTGGTCGGGACGGTGCTCGGCTCGGCCGGCTCGACGTCGTGCCAGGCGCGGAAGGTCTGCGACCCGCCGGACAGGGTGGCGACGTCGGTGAAGCCCCGCTGCACGAGGGCGCGGTACGCCAGGTAGGAGCGGAACCCGACGGCGCAGTAGAGCCGGACCGGGCGGTCCCGGTCCCACTCGGCGCACGCCGCCCGCAGCTCGCCCAGCGGCACGTTCTGCGCGCCGGGCAGGTGCCACAGGTCGAACTCCTCGGCGGTGCGGACGTCGACCAGGCGCGCGCCGGCCACGGCCTGCGGATAGTCCTGCGCGTACCAGAGGCGCAGGTCGCCGCGGATCGTGTTGGCCGCGACGAAGCCGGCCATGTTGACGGGGTCCTTCGCGGCGCCGAACGGCGGCGCGTAGGCCAGCTCGAGCTCCTCGAGGTCGAACACCGTCGCGCCGAGGCGCAGGGCGGTGGCCAGGACGTCGAGCCGCTTGTCGATGCCGTCGAAGCCGCACGCCTGGGCGCCCAGCAGGCGTCCGGTCTGCGGGTCGAACAGGACCTTGAGGTGCATCGTCGCGGTCCCGGGGTAGTAGCCGGCGTGCCCGGAGGGGTGCACGTGCACGGCTCGGTACGGCACCCCGGCGTCGAGCAGCTGGCGCTCGTTCGCGCCGGTCCCGCCCGCCACCATGTCGAACACCTTGACCACCGACGTGCCCTGCGTGCTGCGGTACTCGCTGTCGCGGCCGCAGATGTTGTCCGCCGCCACGCGGCCCTGCCGGTTCGCCGGGCCGGCGAGGGGGGCCAGCCGCAGCTCGCCCAGGACGGTGTGCGGGGTCTCGACGGCGTCACCGGCGGCCCAGATGTGCGGGTCGGAGGTCCGCATGTGCTCGTCGACGAGCACGCCGCCGTGCGGGCCGAGCTCGAGCCCGGCGGCGCGCGCGAGGCCGACGCTCGGGCGCACCCCGACGGCGAGCACGACGAGGTCGGCGTCGATGACGGTGGAGTCCTGCAGCTCGACCCGCAGCGCCTGCGGGGTCGGCGTGAACGCGGCCGCCGCGGTGGCCAGCCGCACGTCGATGCCGCGGCTGCGCAGGTGCTGCTCGACCGGCACCGCCGTCTCGTGGTCGAGCGGCGGCAGGATCTGGTCGGCGAGCTCGACGACGTGCACCTGCGCGCCGCGGTGGTGCAGGTTCTCCGCGAGCTCCAGCCCGATGTACCCGGCACCCACCACGACGGCACGCAGCGGCGTCTTCCGGTCGGCCGCGTGGCGCGCGGCGGCCTCGTCGACGACCGCCTTGATCCGGTCCATGTCGCCGATGCGGCGCAGCACGTGCACGCGCGGGTCGTCGATGCCGGCCAGCGGCGGGCGCACCGGGTCGGCACCGGGGCACAGCGCCAGGGCGTCGTAGGGCTCGTCGTACTCCGCGCCGCCGTCGACCTCACGGACGCGGACGGTGCGCGCCTCGCGGTCGATCGCGAGGACCTCGTGCCCCGTGCGCACGTCGATGTCGAGCATCTCGCGCAGCGACTCCGGCGTCTGCAGCAGCAGCCGGGACCGGTCGGTGATCACCTCGCCGACGTGGTAGGGCAGCCCGCAGTTCGCGAACGAGACGTGATGCCCGCGCTCGAGGACGACGATCTCCGCGTCCTCGTCGAGGCGACGCGCCCGCGCTGCCACCGATGCGCCGGCGGCCACCCCGCCCACCACCACGATCTTCACGACGTTCTCCCTTGTTCGGTCCTTCACAATCTCGTCTTGACCCTAGGCTAGACACCCCGGGGGGTATGTGGGACCAAAGGGTCGGTCACCGGAGGCGGCGGTCGGCTGCCGGGGTGCGGACGTGGGCCGCTTAGGCTCGTCGGCACTGACGACCGGCCGGACGGAGCGCAGACATGAGGCACTGGTACATCCCGAGCCCGGTGCGTGGTGTGTGGCACCTGGGCCCGGTGCCGATCCGGGCCTACGCGCTGTGCATCCTCACCGGCATCGTCGTCGCGACCTGGCTGACGCGTCGGCGGTGGGCCGCGGAGGGCCGTGACCCCGACCAGGTGCTCGACCTGGTGTTCTGGGCGGTGCCCTTCGGCATCGTCGGGGGCAGGCTGTACCACCTGATCACCGACCCCGAGCTGTACTTCGTGCCGGGGCGTGACCCGATCCGGGCGCTGTACATCTGGGACGGCGGTCTGGGCATCTGGGGAGCCGTCGCCCTGGGGGCGGTGGGCGCGTGGATCGGCTGCCGCCGGCGGGGGATCCGGCTGGCCGACTTCGCCGACGCGGTCGCGCCCGGACTCGTGCTGGCGCAGGCGATCGGGCGGTGGGGCAACTACTTCAACCAGGAGCTGTTCGGTGGCCCGACGACGCTGCCCTGGGGATTGCTCATCGATCCGGCGCACCGGCCGGCCGACACCCCGACCGTCGCTGCGTACCAGCCGACGTTCCTGTACGAGTCCTTGTGGGACATCGGTGTCGCGGTGCTCCTGATCTGGGCGGGCCGCCGCTTCCAGCTGCGCAACGGGCGGTTGTTCGCGCTCTACGTGGCGGCCTACACGGTGGGGCGGGCCTGGGTCGAGGCGCTCCGTGTCGACCATGCGAACCACATCCTCGGGCTGCGCCTCAACGACTGGACGAGCCTCGTGGTGCTGCTCGGGGCGGTCGCCTTCCTGACGCTGCGCCGCCGACGGACGGCCGTGCCGGACGTCCCGAGCGGTGGTTCGCCCGTGCCGGTGGGGGGCATCCCCGAGGCATGAGGGAGGCCGGGCCGGATGTCCGGCCCGGCCCCTCCCGGACGGGCGAGCGCCGGTGTCCCGCCGCCCGCCGGTGCCGCTCAGCCGCCGAAGGCGGTCAGGTGGCGCTGGGTGGCCGTGCTGAGGTGGCTGTAGACCAGCTGCACGTCCGGCGCGGTCAGGCTCGCGGCCGCCGAGGTGAGCAGCTGCAGGTCGGCCTGCTCGACGGTGCGGGCGGCGGCGTAGGCCGCGTCGGTGCTCGCGGCGCCCTCCGCCAGCAGGCGGTCGTAGGTCGCCTGGATCGCCGGGTCGCGGAACGTCCCGGTGACGTGGTCCGCGCTCGGGTCGGTCAGGCCGTAGCGGTCGAGCAGCAGACGGATCTGCGTCAGGTGCTGGGTCTCGGCGTCGGCGATCCGCGCGAACACGGGGCTCGTGGCGTCGGCTGCGAACGCCGTGTAGAGGTCGTGCGCGAGCAGCTCCTCCTCGGCCATCCCGGCGAGGTCGGTCTGCTGCGACGCCGTGAGGGTGCCGGAGGGGGTGTCGGCCAGGCCGGTGCCGGTCCCGCCGCCGTAGCGGTGGCCCGAGACCGTGCCGGCGGCCGTACCGCTGCCGGCCCCCGCGCCGCGGGCCATCGCGTTGCCGGCGCCCGCGTGCGCGCCGCGGGCCGCGCCGGCGGCGATGCCCGTGCCGTCGCACACGCCCGTGCCGGGGCCGGCCTGGCGGGTCGCCGTGGGCGTGGGGTTGGGGCCGGGCGCGTCCGCACGGGCGGACGCCAGGGCGGGCGCCGCGACGAGCGCGGTGGCGAGCACGCCGCCGGCGGCGGCGATCGCGAATCGGGTTCTGGTACGCATGGTGTGCTCCCTGGTGGTCGGTGTCCTTGCTGGTACGACCCAGCGTCGGGCGACCGGGTGGAGCATCTCTGCCGTGCGTGTGGAGACGGGATGGAGTTCTGGGCGGCCGCGCCGCCAGCCGCCCTGCGGCGGCCGCGGAGCCGACATGATGGGGCCATGGCCACCGTGCTGGTCGTCGAGGACGAGTCGGACATCCGCGAGGTGCTGCGCCGCTACCTCGAGCGTGCGGGGCATGCGGTGCTCACCACGGGCAGCGGCGCCGAGGCGCTGCGGCTCGTCGCGACTGCGGACGTGGACCTCGTGGTGCTGGACCTGGGCCTGCCGGACGTCGAGGGCACGGACGTCCTCGGCGAGGTCCGTGCCGCCGGGCGCACCCCCGTCCTCGTGCTCACGGCACGCAGCTCGGTCGACGACCGCATCCGTGGCCTGCGGATGGGGGCCGACGACTACGTGACCAAGCCCTTCAGCCCGGCGGAGGTGGTGCTGCGGGTCGCCGCGATCCTGCAGCGGACGGGTGGCCCGGCGGCCACCACGGAGCAGGGAGTGCTCGTCGGCGGCCGGCTGTGGATCGACGAGGCCCGGCACGCGATGCGGTTCGACGGCCGCGAGCTCGACCTGACGCCCACCGAGTGGGGCATCCTCGCGGCGCTGTCGGGCGCGCCCGGGCGGGTGTTCTCGCGGTACGAGCTCGTGAACCGGGTCCGCGGCTACGAGTACGCGGGCTACGAGCGGACCATCGACTCCCACGTGAAGAACCTGCGGCACAAGCTCGGCCCGGACGGCGCCACGGTCGTCGAGACCGTCCTCGGCGTCGGCTATCGCTTCGGGCTGCGCACGGACGGGTCATGACGGCCGCCGCCGGCGCCCACGCGAGCCGGTCGCGCCAGGCCCACGAGGCGCCCCCGCCGCGCGTGCCGAGCCTCGCGAGCCACGCCGGCCTGGGCCCCGTCGGCCGGCGACTCATGCTGGCGTTCGTCCTGGTCACCGCCTTCTCGTTGGTCGTCGTCACGGCGGCGGCCGTGGTCGGCGTGGGCCGCGGCCTGACCGCGTCGCAGGACGAGACGCACCAGGCGGCCGCCGCCTCCTCGGCCACCGCGGCGGCCGCGGCCTACGCCGCCGCGGGCGGCTGGTCCGGTGCGGACCTGTCGCAGGCCTCCGCGGTCGCAGAGGCGGCCGGCGCGCGGCTGTTCGTCACGTCGGCCGGCGGGCAGGCGGTGGGTGCCGGCCACGGCGCCGGCACAGCCGGGGCCGGCCAGGGAGCGCAGGGCCAGGCCGGTCAGGGGATGGCGGGGCAGGGTGGCGCCGGCCCGGCCGGCGGGACAGGGGTGGTGAGCGCGCCCGTCACGGTCGCCGGTGAGCAGGTGGGCACGGTGCGGCTCGTCTTCCCGCCCGCGACGCTCACCCGGGCCCGCGACGTGGCGTGGACCTGGATCGGCATCGCCGCCGCGGCCGCGCTGCTGCTCGCGCTCGTCGCGGGCTGGGCGGTCACGCGGTGGGTCACCGGGCCCGTGCTGCGCACCACGCGGGCCGCGCGCGCGTTCGCCTCGGGCGACCGGTCAGCGCGGACCACCGCCACCGGGCCGGGTGAGCTGGCCGAGCTGGGCCACGCCGTCAACTCCATGGCCGACGCGGTGGTCCGCTCAGAGCGGGAGCAGCGCACCCTCACCGCGGACGTCGCCCACGAGCTGCGCACCCCGTTGGCGGCGCTGCAGGCCGGCCTGGAGGAGCTCCGTGACGGGCTCGTCGAGCCCGACCGGGCGCGGCTGGCCGCCCTGCACGACCAGGTGCTGCGGCTCGGACGCGTGGTCGGCGACCTGGCGGAGCTCTCCGCGGCCGAGGCGGAGACGGCCGCCCCGGCCGCCCGCCGCGCCGTGGTGGACCTGGTCGCGCTCGTGGCCGACGAGGTCGACGCCCGCACGCCGCAGCTGCGCGCCGCCGGCCTGGACGTGGACCTGCACCCGACGGGTCCCGTCGTCGTGCCGGCCGACGCCGACCGCCTGCACCAGGTGCTGGGCAACCTCCTGGCCAACGCGGCGCGGTACTGCCGCCCCGGCGACCGCGTCGACGTCCGGGTGGGCACCGACGGGGGCCGCGCCGTGCTCGAGGTCGAGGACACGGGGCCGGGGATCCCGCCGGACGAGCTGCCGCACGTGTTCGAGCGGCTGTGGCGGGGCCGCGGCGCCGCGCACGTCGCCGGGTCGGGCATCGGGCTGGCGGTGGCGCGGGAGATCGTCACCGCGCACGGCGGCACCATCGAGGTGGCGTCCGCCGGACGCGGCACGACGGTGACGGTTCGGCTCCCCGTCGCGGCCGGGCCGGCGGACCCGCGGCGGACTGCCGGTCAGGGCCGCAGGTAGGCCCAGCCCTCGAACTGTCGCGCGACGAGGTGCGCCACCCCCGAGGGCACGACGAACGCCCCCGGCGCCAGGCGGTCGTCGTCCACGCCGGCCGAGCGCATCGAGTTGCGGCACACCGCCAGCCGGATGCCGGCCGCCTGCGCCTCGGCGAGCGCCGCACCGGCCGGCGCGCCGGTCAGCGCCAGCGCCAGCCCGTCACCGTGCACCACCACCTCGACCGGCGTCCCCGGCTCCAGGACCGGCAGCAGGTTGAGCGCGTTGCGCAGCACGGCCCGATGCTTGTCCGGCGATCCCTCGCTCAGGTGCAGCACGACTCCCCTGGTCATCGCGTCCGTCCCTTCGCCGTGCTGGGCCGCGGGGCGGTCCGCGGCACGGGGACCGGCGGTCGGTCCCCCCGCCGCCATCCTCCCGCTCGGGTGCGGCACGGTTGCGCAATAAACCCCCGGGGGTATACTCGTCCCATGAGCACCCGTGAGATCACGCTCGACACCCTTCCCGCGGTCGTCGCGGAGAACGACATCGTCCTCCTCGACTTCTGGGCCGCGTGGTGCGGTCCCTGCCGCATGTTCGCCCCGGTCTTCGAGCGCGCCTCGCAGGCCCACCCCGACATCGTCTTCGGCAAGGTCGACACCGAGGCGCAGCAGCAGCTGGCCGGCGTGTTCGGCATCACCTCGATCCCCACCCTCGTGGCGTTCCGCGCCGGGATCGTCGTCTTCGCCCAGCCCGGCGCGCTGCCGGCCACGGCGCTCGACGAGCTCATCGCCGCCGTGCGCGGGCTCGACATGGACGAGGTGCGGGCTCAGCTGGCGGCGCAGGCCGAGGAGCAGGGCGCGGAGGCCGTCCGATGAGGATCGTCGTCGTCGGTGGCGTCGCGGGCGGCATGAGCGCCGCCGCGCGCGCCCGCAGGCTCGACGAGACGGCGGAGATCGTCGTGCTCGAGCGCGGCCCGTACGTCTCGTTCGCCAACTGCGGCCTGCCGTACTACGTGGGCGGCGAGATCACCGACCCCGGGGCGCTGCAGGTGCAGACGCCCGAGTCGCTGCGCGCCGCGCTGGCCCTGGACGTGCGCACCGGTCACGACGTCATCGGGGTGGACCCGGTGGCGCGGACCGTCACGGTGAGCACCGCGGACGGGGTCGACGAGCTCGGCTACGACGCGCTCGTGCTCTCGCCGGGCGCCAAGGCCGTCCGGCCCCCGATCCCCGGCCTGGACTCCCCGCGCGTCAGCACGCTCCGGACGGTCGACGAGGCGCTCATGATGCGCGCCCGCGTCACCGGGGGCGCCGGCCGGGCCGTCGTGCTCGGCGCCGGGTTCATCGGGGTCGAGGCGGCCGAGGCGCTCGCCAAGGCCGGCCTGACAGTGACCCTCGTCGAGCTCGCGCCGCACGTGCTGCCGCCGCTGGAGGAGGAGCTCGCGTTCTACGCGACGCACGCCCTGGCGCGCCTGGGCATCGACGTGCGCGCCGGCGTCGCCGCGACCGAGATCGAGCACGGGGCGGAGCGCGACGTCGTCGTGCTCGGCGACGGGAGCCGGCTCGAGGCCGACCTCGTGGTGCTCTCGGTCGGCGTGCGCCCCGACACCGAGGTGTTCGAGCGGGCCGGCGTCGCGTGCGAGCGCGGCGCGATCGTCGTCGACGAGCACGGCCGCACGTCGCAGCCCGGCATCTGGGCCGTGGGCGACGCGGTGGTCAGCGTCGACGCGGTGACGCACGTGCTCCGTCCCGTGCCGCTGGCCGGGCCGGCGAACCGTGCCGGCCGGTTCGTGGCCGACGACATCCTGCGGCCCGCCACGGCGCGGCCGATCCCGCCGACCACGGGCACCGCGATCGTGCGGGTGGGCGACCTCACGGCCGCCATGACCGGCGCGAACCGGGCCGCGCTCGACGCCGCCGGGATCGACTACCGCACGCTGCACCTGCACCCGGGCCAGCACGCGAGCTACTTCCCCGGCACCAGCACGCTGCACCTCGTGGTCCACATCGCGCCCGCCGACGGCCGCGTGCTCGGCGCGCAGGTGGTGGGGGAGGACGGTGCGGACAAGCGCATCGACGTCCTCTCGACCGCGATCCGCGCCGGCATGACCGTGGACGACCTGGTCGACCTCGACCTGGCGTACGCGCCGCCCTACGGCAGCGCCAAGGATCCGGTGACCATGACCGGCTTCGTCGGCCAGAACGTCGTCGACGGCACGCTGCGCCTGTGGTACCCGGACGACATCGAGCAGGTGGTGACCGAGGCGCTCGTGCTCGACGTGCGCACCGCCGGCGAGTTCGCCCGTGGTCACCTGAACGGCGCGCTCAACGTGCCGCACACCGAGCTGCGCGAGCGGATCGGCGAGGTCCGTGAGGCCGCCGCCGGCCGTCCCGTGCGCGTCATGTGCCACTCCGGGTGGCGCTCGTACCTCGCCCATCGGATCCTCGTCGCCCAGGGCTTCGACTCCGCGTCGCTGTCCGGCGGCATGGAGACGCTCGCGGCGGCGCTCCAGATGCGCGCCGCCGCCCCGCAGCCCGCGCGGGCCTGAACCCCGACCCCCAGCGACAGGAGACCGGTCATGAGCACTCCCGAGGCCGAGGCGCAGCGCCGCGTCGTCAACCGTCTGCGCCGAGCCAGCGGCCAGCTCAACGCCGTCATCGCCGCGGTCGAGGCCGGCGGCTCGTGCCGCGACGTCGTCACCCAGCTCGCCGCGGTGACCAGCGCCCTGCACAAGGCCGGGTTCGCCATCGTGTCGACCGCGATGAAGGACTGCCTCACCGACCCGCAGGCCGCCGCGACCGGCGACGACGGCCTGACCACGGAAGAGCTGGAGAAGCTCTTCCTCATGCTCGCCTGACCCGTCAACCCCTCGACCCTCGACCCCCAACCCCAGGAGAGATACCCATGTGCTACCCCGTGAAGTGCTCCGTGTGCGGCAAGACGACGTGGGCCGGCTGCGGCCAGCACGTCGACTCGGTCAAGGCCCGGGTGCCCGCGTCCCAGTGGTGCGCCGGCCACGAGAGCGAGCAGCCCACCGGCGGCTTCTTCTCCAAGCTCTTCGCCAAGTAGGGGCGCCACCAGGCGCAGGTCCCACGTCGCCTCCGCCGCCCGTCCAATCGGTGACCGAATGATCGGGTGGCGGAGGCGTCGGTCGTCCGGGGCGAGCGCCCCCGGCCGGCCGCGCGCCGCCCGGCGGCCATCGCCGCCGGTCAGGAGGCTGTGACGGGTCCCAGGACGTGGTCGAGGTAGGCGTTGGCGAACACGCCCCGCGGGTCGAGGGCGGCGCGGACGCGCCGCACGTCGGCCATCCGCGGGTAGAGCTCGGCGAGGCGCCCGGCACCCAGCGTGTGCAGCTTGCCCCAGTGCGGACGCCCGTCGACCTGCGCGACGATCCGCTCGACGGCGTCGAAGTACGCGTCGTACGGCATGCGCCAGTACTGGTGGACGGCCACGTAGGCGGTGTCGCGGCCGGTCGCGGTGGACAGCCACAGGTCGTCGGCCGCCGCGAACCGGACCTCGACGGGGAACGGCACCTGCGCGCCGTGGGCACGGGTCCACCGGTCGATCTCGTCGAGCACCCCACGCACCGCCGGGCGCGGGACCGCGTACTCCATCTCCCGGAACCGGACCCGACGCGGGGACACGAACACGTCGTGCGAACCCCCGGTGTAGGTGCGCGCGCCGAGCGCGTGGGCGCTGAGCGTGTTGAGGCCGCGCACGGTGCGCGGCGCCGCGGCCGCGACCTGGTTGACCACCCCGAACACGGCGTTGGACAGCAGCTCGTCGGCCACCCAGCCCCGCACCGGCGGCAGCGGGCGGTCGACGTCGTCGGGCACCCGGTTGTTGCGCTTGGTCAGGGCCCGCCGGGTGTGGCAGAACCAGTAGAACTCGAAGTGGTCGTTGCCGTCGACGAGTTCGTCGAGACCGTCCAGCACGTCGTCGAGCGGGAGCGGTTCCTCGCGCGCCTCGAGCCGTCACGCCGGCACGACCGCCAGCGTGACGGCCGCGAGCACGCCGACCGCACCGAGGCCCAGGCGCGCCGGCTCGAAGGCCTCGTCGTCGGGCGTGAGGTCGACGACGTCGCCGCCGGCGGTGACCAGGCGGACCCCGGCCACCTGCGCCGCCATGCCGCGCAGCCGCGCGCCCGTGCCGTGCGTCCCCGTGCTGATCGCGCCCGCCAGGGTCTGGTGGTCGATGTCGCCCATGTTCTCCAGCGCCAGCCCGCGCGCCGCGAGCTCGGCGCACAGTCGCCGCAGCCGGATCCCGGCGCCCACCGTGACGAGCGAGCGGCCGTCGGGCAGCGGCAGCACCCGTTCGACGCGCCGGACGGCGTCGAGGTCGAGCTGGACCCCGTCGGTGACCGCCGCGCCCGTGAAGGAGTGGCCGCTGCCGACGGCCCGCACGCGGAGGCCCTCGGCGGCCGCTCGGCGCACGGCGTCGGCGATGTCGCCCGCGTCGAGCGGGCGCTCGACGCGCCGCGGCGTGACGCGCTGGGTGCGGGCCCAGTTCTCCCAGGGTGCGGCCATCGTCGCAGCATCATCTGGTCATCTGTCCAGGTCAAGTGAGGGACGTGCTTGACTTGTGTCACGACGAGGTTTGTGATGACTGCACCGGCACGGTCGACGGGGCGCTCCGGGCTACTGAGGGGGACCATGAAGAGGCTGCCGATCGCCGAACGACGCGAGCAGCTCGTGGAGGCCGCCATCGCGGTGGCGAGCCGGGAGGGCATCGACGCGGCGACGGTCCGTGCGGTGGCCGCCGAGGCCGGGGTGTCGCTCGGGGTGGTCCACTACTGCTTCCAGGACAAGGACGAGCTCCTCTCGGCGATGGCGCACGAGATCACGCGGCAGAACCTCTCGCAGAGCCTGCTGGAGATGCCGGTCCACGGTGAGCCCGACGTGATCATCGAGCGGGCGCTCGACCTGCTGTGGGGCGGCATCAGCGCCACGCGCGGGTCCCAGCTGCTGAGCTACGAGCTCACGACGTACTCGATGCGCCACGTCGAGGTGCGCCAGGTCTCCGTCAACCAGTACCTCGTCAGCCACGAGGCCGCGAGCCAGTTCCTGGAGACCCTCGCCCGCTCGGCGAGCATCGCGTGGACGCTGCCCATCGAGACCATGGCGCGGCTCGTCGTCATGATGACGGACGGCGTGGTGCTCGCGTGGCTCGCCGACGGCGACGACGCCGCGGCGCGCGAGAACCTTCGCGTGTTCGCCGAGTTCCTCTCCGGGCACGCCCGCCCCGTCGGCGCCGACGGGGTGGCCCTGCCCACCCGGGCGCGCGACGCGTCGGCGTGAGCACCCCCGGCGTCGGCACCGGTCGGGCCGGCGCCGCCCGCCGCGCCCGAGGCGCCGCCGCGTCCGCGTTCGCCGCGCAGGGGCTGGCGTACGCCCTGGTCCTGACGAGCCTGCCGGCGTTCGAGAACCGCTACTCGGTCGGCACCGGCGAGATCACGGTCGTCATCCTGCTCGTGTGCGCGATGGCGGCCCTCGGCACCGTCGTGGCCGACCGCCTGGCGCGCGGCCGCGGCGGCTCGCGCGCGGCGCTGACCGCGGGACTGGCCGGGCTCGTCGTGGCGCTCGCGTGGGTCTCGTCGTCGCCGACCTTCGGCGTGGCCGTCGCGGGGTTCCTCGTGTACGGCCTGGGCCTGGGCCTGGTGGACGCGGGCGGGAACATGCAGGCCGTCGCCGTGCAGCAGGAGTACGGACGCTCGTTGCTCTCCTCCTTCCACGGGGCGTTCTCCGCGGCCGGCATCGTCGGGGCGCTGCTCGTCGCGGTGACCGGCGGCCACTGGAGCGAGCGTCCCGTCCTGTGGGTGCTCGTGCTCGGCGTGCCGGTGGCGGTGGCCGCGGGGGTGCTCGTCGTGCGCTGGGGCTGGCGCGGGCGGCCCGGCGAGACGACGCTCGAGACCCTGCCCGCGGGGCGCCGGGTGCCGTGGCGTCCGGTGCTGCTGCTCGGCGTGTGCGTGGTCGCCTACTACATCGCCGACTCGGCGGTCTCCTCGTGGAGCGCGCTCTTCCTCGACGAGCTGCGCGCGTCGGCCCACGTGCGGCCGCTCGGCTACGCCGCGTACCTCGGCGTGGCGCTCCTCGCACGCGTGCTCGGCGACCGCGCCGTGCAGCGGTGGGGTCGCACGGCGGTGGTCCGCACCACCGGGGTGCTGGGCGCCGCGGCGATGCTCGCGGTCGTCGCCGCGGGCGGCCCGTGGACGGCCGTGGCGGCCTTCGGCGTCACCGGCCTGCTCGCCGTGGTGCCGCCGCTGGCGTTCTCGGCGGCGGGCGACGTGGCGCCGGGCGCGGCCGACCTCGTCGTCGCCCGGCTCAACTACTTCAACTACGTCGGCGTGGTGCTCGGCGGCGTGCTCGTCGGCGCGGTCGGGACGGTCGCGACGCTGCGGGCCGGCTTCGTCGTCCCGGCCGTGCTCGTCCTGGCGGTGCCCCTGGTCGCGGGCGTGCTGCGCGTGCCGGGACCCGGGTCCGGCGGGCGGCAGCCCGTCGCGGCGGGCAGCCAGCGGGGCGAGCACGACGAGGCCGCGGCGTGAGCGCGCACGGCGGCGCGGCACCCGCCGGCCCGCCGGGCGGCGTCGGCGAGGCGCTCTCCGCCGCGACGGCCGGGCTCCCGGCGCCGCTCGTCGCGCTGGACCTCGACGCGTTCGAGGCGAACCTCGACGACCTCCTGCGCCGGGCCGCCGGCACGCCGCTGCGGGTGGCGAGCAAGTCGGTGCGCGTGCGCGCGGTGCTCGACCTCGTCCTCGCGCGCCCGGGCGTCGTCGGCGTCATGGCGTACTCGCCCTGGGAGGCGCTGTGGCTGGCCTCGGCGGGCGTCGCCGACGTCCTGGTCGGCTACCCGACCGCCGACGAGGCCGCCCTGGACGCGATCGCGGCCGACAAGGCCGCCGCGGCGGCGGTGACGCTCATGGTCGACGACGTGGCGCAGGCGGTGCGGGCATCGCGGGCGGCAGCCGCGCACGGGCGCACGCTGCGCGTCTGCCTGGACGTCGACGCCTCGCTGCGGCTGGCCCTCGGCCCGCTCGCGCTCCACCTCGGGGTGCGCCGCTCGCCGGTGCACACGCCGGCCGAGGTCGCCGCGCTCGCGGGGTCGGTGGCGCAGCTGCCGGGGCTGCACGTGCGGGGCCTCATGTTCTACGAGGCCCAGGTCGCGGGCCTGCCGGACTCCTCGGCGGCGGTGCGGGCGGTCAAGCGGCTCTCGCTGGCCGACCTCGACGTCCGCCGCCGCGCGGTGCGCGACGCGGTGCAACGGGAGGTCGGCCCGCTCGAGCTGGTCAACGGCGGCGGCACGGGCTCGGTGGACCGCACGGCGGCCGATCCCACGGTCACAGAGGTCACCGCCGGCTCCGGCCTGTACTGCCCCACCCTGTTCGACGGCTACCGCGCCTTCCGGTCCCGTCCCGCGGCCTTCGTCGGGCTCGACGTGGTGCGGCTGCCGGGGCCGGGGTACGCCACCGTGTTCGGCGGCGGGTACGTCGCTTCCGGGCCCGCCGCGCCCTCCCGGCTGCCGCGGCCGGCCTGGCCGGCCGGCCTGCGGCTGACCGGCCGCGAGGGCGCCGGCGAGGTGCAGACGCCGCTGCGCCTGGCGCCGGGGCGCGTGCTGGCCGTCGGCGACCGGGTGTGGTTCCGGCACGCGAAGGCCGGCGAGGTGATGGAGCGGTTCGCCGACGTGCACCTGGTGCGGCGCGGTCGGATCGAGCGGACGGTCCCGACCTACCGCGGCGAGGGCCGCTCGTTCGGCTGACCGCCCACCCACCCACCCGCTCACCCACCTGCCCACCCCCTTCTTCACTTTCCTGAACCGCCGGTCGTGAATCACAACCGAAAGCTCAGGAAAGTGAAGAGCGGGGTGGCGCGGGGTGGCGCGCGGGCTCGGCGTGGGCTCGGCACCCGCCGAGGTGCGGCGAGGCGCCCCGGTACCCTTGCGGGCGTGACCCTCCGGCTGTTCGACTCCGCCACCCGCACCGTGCGCGACCTCGTGCCGCTGGTGCCCGGCCAGGTCGGCATCTACCTGTGCGGCGCGACCGTGCAGGCCCCGCCGCATGTCGGCCACATCCGCTCGGCCGTCGCGTTCGACGTGCTGGTGCGCTGGCTGCGCCGCACGGGCCACCGCGTGACGCTCGTCCGCAACGTCACCGACATCGACGACAAGATCCTCGCCAAGGCGCAGCAGGCCGGGCAGCCGTGGTGGGCGTTCGCCCTGGCCAACGAGCGCGCGTTCACCGCCGCGTACGACGCGCTGGGCGTCCTGCCGCCGGACTACGAGCCGCGTGCCACCGGTCACGTGCCCGAGATGGTCGAGCTCATGCGCACGCTCGTCGACGCCGGGCACGCCTACCAGGCGGGCCCCGGGGACGTGTACTTCGACGTGCGGTCCTGGCCGCGCTACGGCGAGCTGACCAACCAGCGGCTCGACGACATGGTCGACGCGGCCGACGACGGCAACGGCAAGCACGACCCGCACGACTTCGCCCTCTGGAAGTCGCCGAAGCCGGGCGAGCCCTCCGACGCGGCGTGGGACACGCCCTTCGGGCGCGGCCGCCCGGGCTGGCACCTCGAGTGCTCCGCGATGAGCCGGCGCTACGTCGGCGACACCTTCGACATCCACGGCGGCGGCCTCGACCTGCGGTTCCCGCACCACGAGAACGAGCAGGCCCAGTCGCACGCCGCGGGCTACGGCTTCGCCCGGTACTGGCTGCACAACGGCTGGGTGACACAGGGCGGCACCAAGATGAGCAAGTCGCTGGGCAACAGCCTGCTCGTCAGCACGGTCCTCACCCAGGTGCCGGCCGCGGTGGTGCGCTACGCGCTGACGGCCGTGCAGTACCGGTCGATGCTCGAGTGGACCGACGACACGCTGCCGGAGGCCGGCGCCGCGTGGGAGCGGCTGTCCGGCTTCGTCGAGCGGGCCGCCGAGCGCGTGGGGCAGCCGGACGACGAGGCCGTGGCCGCCGCCGACCTCCCGGCGGACTTCGCCGCCGCGCTGGACGACGACCTCAACGTGCCCGCCGCGCTCGCGGTGGTCCACGAGGTGCTGCGGGCCGGCAACTCCGCGCTCGCGCGCGGGGACGAGGAGGCGACCGCGGCGGCGCTCGTCGCGCTGCGGGCCATGCTCGACGTGCTCGGGCTCGACCCGGCGTCGGTGCGCTGGCGCGTCCTCGGTGCCGACGACCGGGCGGCGCGGGCGCTCGGCGCGCTCGTCGACGCCGAGCTCGCGGCACGGGCGGCCGCCCGCGCCGCCAAGGACTTCGCGACGGCCGACGCCATCCGCGTCCGGCTCACGGCGGCGGGCATCGCCGTCGAGGACGGGCGCGACGGCGCACGGTGGTCGCTCGCTGGGGAGGCGTGATGGCAGGGAACTCGAAGCGCCGCGGCGCGGTGCGCAAGGCGCCGAAGCACACCGCGGGCAGCGGCGGCCGCGTCCGGCAGGGGCTCGAGGGCCGGGGCCCGACGCCGAAGGCCGAGGACCGCGAGTACCACGCGGCGCACAAGCGCAAGGCGGCGGCCGAGACGCGCGCCGCCACGTCACGGCCCGGCTCGTCCTCGGGGGCGGCACCCCGCCGTCCCGCACGCCGCTCGACCACCCACGAGATCGTCGCGGGCCGCAACTCGGTGCTGGAGGCGATGCGCGCCGGCGTGCCCGTGACCACCGTCTACGTCGCGGCGCGGATCGAGCATGACGACCGCACGCGCGAGATCCTCAAGCTGGCCGCGGACGCGCACCGGCCCCTGCTCGAGGTCGGGCGCCTCGAGCTCGACCGCATGACCGACGGCGCGGTGCACCAGGGCGTGGCGATCCAGGTGCCGCCCTACGCCTACGCCGAGCCCGACGACCTGCTCGACACCGCGGCCGCCGCCGGCCGGCCGGCGCTCGTCGTCGCGCTCGACGGCGTCACCGACCCGCGCAACCTCGGCGCGGTGCTGCGGTCCGCCGGGGCGTTCGGCGCGGACGGCGTGCTGGTGCCCGAGCGGCGGGCGGCCGGTGTCACGGCCTCGGCGTGGAAGGTCTCGGCCGGTGCCGCCGCGCGCGTGCCGGTGGCGCGGGCCACCAACCTCGCCCGGGCCCTGGCGGAGTACCGGAAGGCCGGCGTGTTCGTCGTCGGCCTCGACGGCCACGGGGACACGACCGTCGGTGAGCTGCCGTTCGCCGCGGACCCGCTCGTGCTCGTCGTCGGCTCGGAGGGCAAGGGCCTGTCCCGCCTGGTCCGCGAGCAGTGCGACGCGATCGCCGCGATCCCGATCGCCGGCGAGGTCGAGTCGCTCAACGCCGGTGTCGCCGCGGGCATCGCGCTGTACGAGGTGGCCCGCCGCCGGGCCGAGTAGCTCAGCCCTCGACCACCGGGATCACGCCGGTCTCGTCGCGCATGTCGCCGGGCAGGCCGCCGAGCACGGCCTGCTCGTCGGGCCGCAGCGGCAGGATCGTCTTGACGTACGACGTGACCACCTGGTCCATCGGCACGTCCCGGTGCTGCAGCTGGGACAGGAACCAGCGGTGGTCGAGGAGCTCGTGGTACACCTGCGCCGGCTCCAGCTTGGCGCGCAGCTCACGGGGCACGGCCCGCACGGCGGGCTCGAAGATCTCGGTGACCCAGTCGTGGGCGACGAAGGACTCGTCCTCACGCTGGCGGTCGGTCGCGGCGCGGTACTCGTCGAGGTCGTTGAGCAGCCGGCGGGCCTGGTTCTCCTGGACGTCGAGGCCCGTCAGGCGCATCAGCCGGCGGCTGTGGTGGCCGGCGTCGACGACCTTGGGCTGGATGCGGACGGTGGTGCCGCCGACGTCGGTGGTGATGTCCAGCTCGTCGACGTCGAAGCCGAGGTCGTTGAGCCGGTCGATGCGCGCCTGCACCCGCCACCGCTCGCCGAAGCCGAACGACTCCACCTCGGTCAGCGCGCGCCACAGCTCCGTGTACCGCGTGACGAGGGCGTCGCCGATCGCGACCGCGTCGGTCTCGTCCTCCAGGTACTCGCCGGCCTGCAGGTCCATGAGCTCGCCGATGATGTTGACCCGCGCGACCTCCAGGTCGTAGGAGCGCTGCCCGTCGGTGAGCGCCTCGTGCAGGTCGCCGGTCTCGGCGTCGACCAGGTAGGCGGCGAACGTCTCCGCGTCCCGGCGGAACAGGGTGTTCGACAGCGAGACGTCGCCCCAGTAGAACCCGGCGAGGTGCAGCCGGACCATGAGGACGGCGAGGGCGTCGATGAGCCTGGTGGCGGTGTCGGGTCGCAGCGCCTGGCTGAAGAGCACGCGGTACGGCAGGGCGAACTGCAGGTGCTCCGTGACGAGCGCGGGCTCCAGCGGCTCCCCGTCCGGGGTGTGACGGCCGGAGACGACGCCCAGCGGCACGACGCTCGGCACGTCCAGGCGGCGCAGCTGCCGCAGCAGCTCGTACTCGCGAAACGCGACGTACTCGCCGATCTCCTTGATCGCGACGACCCGGCCGGACATCCGGGCGAACCGGACCGTGTGGCGAGAGATGCCGCGGGGGAGCGCGGCGATGGTCTCGGCCGGCCAGTCCTCGAGCGCGACGTCCCACGGGAGGTCGAGGAGGGCGGGGTCGGGCGACGCCGCGGTGATCTGCAGGGAGGCGGAGCTCACGTCGCCATTGTCCCCGACGGACGACGAAGGGGCGGGACCCGCAGGCCCCGCCCCTTCGTGCCGATCGTGGTGATCAGGCGCCGGTGGTGATGCGCTCGCCGCTGCCCGCGTGGAACAGGTGCAGCAGGTGCGGGCGCACGCGCACGTTGATCTGCGAGCCCTTGGCCGGCACGTCGCGCGGGTCGATGCGGACGGTGACCTCGGAGTCGGCGGCGGTGGAGTGGACCACCGCGGCCGAGCCGAAGGCGTCGGTCAGCGAGCCGTAGACGAACGCGTCGGAGCCGAGCTCCTCGACGATGTTGACGTACACCGGGATCGAGTCCGGCGTGCCGTTGGGCACGACGTCCAGGTCCTCGGGACGGAACCCGACGGTGATGTTGCCCTTGTCGTCGTCGGTCAGGGTGCCGATCGCGTCGCGCGGCAGCGTGATGCGCGAGTTGCCGACCGAGGCCGCGCCGTCGAGCACCGGGAAGGTGCCGATGTTCATGGCGGGGGAGCCGATGAAGCCGGCGACGAAGACGTTGGCCGGGACGTCGTACATCTCGCGCGGGGTGCCGACCTGCTGCAGCAGGCCGTCCTTGAGCACCGCGATCCGGTCGCCCATGGTGAGGGCCTCGATCTGGTCGTGCGTGACGTAGACCGTCGTGACGCCGAGGCGGCGCTGCAGCGAGGCGATCTGCGTACGCGTCTGCACGCGCAGCTTGGCGTCGAGGTTCGACAGCGGCTCGTCCATGAGGAACACCTGCGGCTGGCGGACGATGGCGCGGCCCATGGCGACGCGCTGACGCTGGCCACCGGAGAGGGCCTTCGGCTTGCGGTCGAGGTACTGGGAGAGGTCGAGGATCTTGGCGGCCTCCTCGACGCGCTGGCGGATCTCGGCCTTGGGGGTGCCGGCGATCTTCAGCGCGAAGCCCATGTTGTCCGCGACGGTCATGTGCGGGTACAGGGCGTAGTTCTGGAAGACCATCGCGATGTCGCGGTCCTTGGGCTGGACGTCCGTGACGTCGCGGTCCCCGATGAGGACGCGGCCGGAGTTGACGTCCTCCAGGCCGGCGAGCATGCGCAGCGAGGTGGACTTGCCGCAGCCCGACGGGCCGACGAGGACGAGGAACTCGCCGTCCTCGATGTGCAGGTCGAGGCCGTCCACCGCGGGACGCTCGGTGCCCGGGTAGATCCGGGTCGCGTGGTCGAAAGTGACCGTGGCCATCGTGTACTCCCCTTCACCGGCAGGTACGTGCCGGACGATCCGTTGTGAAGGCCGAACCCGCTCCCGGCCGGGAGCGAGCAGGTGTCGACGCCGACACTGTCGACGACGACGCACCGGGGCCCGAAGGCTCCGGCGCAGTCATCTTGCCACACCCGGGCGGAACGGCTCTCCCCCCTGGGTCACGATCAGGACGTCGGCGTCGGGGTCGGCGAGCCCGTGGGCCCCGTGCTCGGGACGGCGCTGGCCGTGTCGCTCGGCGTCGGCGTGGGCGTGCTGCCGGACGCGGCGCTCGCGGCCTGGGAGGCCTCCTGGTAGGCCTGCAGGAAGAGCGTGGTGAACGCCGCCGAGTCGTCGACCTTGCCGGTGTACTGGTGACCGCCGACGACGACGAGCGGCGCCGTCCCCAGCGGCTTCACGCCGTCGAACGGCACGGCCGTGGTGGCCCGCGCGGTGGCCTGGGTCACCCAGCGCTCGTAGTGGTGGCTGCGGATGCACTTGTCGGTGCCCTTGGCGGTGACGCCGGCCTTCTGGACGAGCGCGACCAGCTGGTCGTCGGTCAGACCGGCGCTGCCGAAGGTCGCCTGGGCCGCGAACAGCGCGTCGTTGACGGCCAGCGCCTGGTCGGGGGCGCCGTTGGCGACGCACGCGAAGGCGTTCGCGGCCCGTAGCGCGTAGTCGTAGCCGGCGTCCTGGAGGTTCGGGGTCGGGGTGGGCGTGGGGGTCGCGGACGGCGACGGGCTGGTGGACGGGGAGGGGGTCGCGCTCGGCGTGGGCGTCGCCGACGGGGTGGCGCTGGCCGAGGGCGACGGCGTCACCGGCGTCGGCGTGAACGACTCGCGCGCGCTCGGCACGGCGACGGGGTGGATCTCGAGCGTCAGCGCTCCCTGCGACGCCGTCACCATCTGCGAGATCGACGCGCCGTCGGTCGCCCAGAACGCGGCGGACGCCGGGTCGGAGTAGTCGACGTAGGCGACGACCTGCGTCACGCCGGACGACTTCAGGTCCGCGGACGGCGTCGGCGTGCCGTTGTCGGGCAGCGGGGCGGAGGGCGACGCGGTGACGTTCAGGCCGTCGGTGCTGGAGACCAGCAGCCCGTCGGAGGCCATGTTGGCCGGCCCGCGCCGGTTCGCCGCGACGACGGCGCGCACGGCGAGGCCGATACCGGCCAGGACGGCGAGCACCGCCACGACGGCGATCCCACGCAGCGTGATGCTGCGCACCCTGGCTCGCCGGGCGCGGCGGACACGCTCGATCCGGGCGAGCTCCCGGTCCTCGATACGACGCGCCTTCGCGCCGACCTTCTGCTTCCGGGACCGCTGGTAGCTCACCGGACCTCACTTCCTCGTGCCGCGTGCGTGGCGCACTGCTCTCCCGGCGGGAGGGTAGACCACACCGTGGCAGCGTGACCTGACCTTGGGGTGGACGGATCCTGTGAGCGGGCCGAGAGCCTCAGCTCATCGGGTCCATCGACAGCGCGGTGGCGATGGACAGCGCCTCGGGCACGGCGTCCAGGTGGGCGCGCGCGACGTCGAAGGGGTCGAAGCCCGCAGCGGCGACGCCTGCGGTGTCGCTCTCCTCGTGCGCCAGCACGGCGGCGAGCACCCGCCCGAGCGGGCCGCGGTGCTGCTCGAGCGCGCGGGCCAGCTCGGGGGACACGCCCGACGTGGCGAGCAGCGAGCCGATGTCGATGCGCTGCTGGCTGGCGACCGCCGACAGGAGTCCCACCGTGTACCCGGCGTCCTGCCGGGCGAGGGTCTGGCACGTCAGCGCCCGGGTCAGCACCGACCACAGCTGGCCGACCGCGGCCGGGCGGGCGTCGATCAGCGAGGCCATCGCCAGGGCGGCCATGCGCTGCGGGCCGAGCAGGATGACCGCGTGCCGCAGGGAGTCGACGGTGTGGTGCAGCGCGAAGGCGCTGGAGTTGACGACGTGCAGCACCCGGATCGACAGCTCCGGGTCGGCCGCGACCATCCGGGCGACCGCCTCGAGGTCGATCTCCGGCTCGGAGAGCAGGCGGATCACCTCGAGGCACTGCACCTCGCCGGCCTTGGCGCTGCGCAGCGGTCCGTCCGCCTCCCGCTGCAGCAGGGGACCCTGCACGAGGTCGGCGCCTGCGGCGAACGCCCGCCGGCGCGCGGCGGGGGTGGTGACGGACTCGACGATGACCGTGCCACCGAGCCCGTGCACGTGCAGCACGGCCTCGCGCAGCCGGCCCTCGGGGATCCGCGCGTCGACCTTGACCGCCCAGGCGGCCCGGACCAGGGCGTCCTGCTCGGGCGCCCCCACGTAGTCGCCGACGACGACCTGGGCGCCCCGCGCGCGCAGGGCGGCGACCCGGGCGCTGGCGTCGGGGTGGCGTGCCAGCGCGCCGGACAGCTCGAGCCACAGCCCGTTCGGGCTCGGCGGCGTCGGGGTCGCCCCCGACACGAGCCCGCCCGTGGCCCGTAGCATGACCGGCACGTCGCCGCCGAGCAGGGCGAGGTCGAGCGCGTGGTACTCCGCCTCGGTCGTCGGCTCGACGTCCTCCTCGGCGCACCAGCGGCCGTCGTTCGCCGCCATCGCGGCGCGCAACGACCACGCCCGCACCGTCTGGTCCGCCGCGACCACCGCCTGGCGGAAGATCGCGACGTGCGGGTTGCGGGCGCGGACGGGCTCCGAGAGGACGGTGCCGCCCGCCGCGGTTTCGGGCATGGGCATGCCCGCCCCATCGGCCGCCGGGCGGGCGACCTGAGGGGTCAGCCCAGGGGGGCGCGCAGCGGAAGGTCCTCGTCGAGCACCGTCTGCAGGCCCCGGGCGGTGCCGGGGCCGACGACGATCGGCGCGAGCAGGTCGGCCGTCGGCACGGGCCGGTCGTCGGTCCCCGGGTGCACCACGGCGAGCAGGAGGGGGTCGGGCTCGGCGCCGCACACGGCCTCAAGGGCCGTGCCGGGGATCGTCGGCGCGTAGTCGGGGAAGACGAGGCCGGGGCTGACGACGAACAGCCGCACGCCGTCCTCGCCGCGCAGGGCGAAGAGGAACCCGATGTCGTCGAGCGCGTCGAGCGTGTACTCGGTGCCGGGCAGCCCCGGCAGCGGCTCGACCATGTGCAGCCGGCTCGGCACGGACCGCGGCCCGGCCGGCGTGGCGACCGCGACGCTCGTCGGCCCGCTCACCGGAGGAAGTCCAGGAGCGAGGGCTGCAGCACGCGCGCCCCGGCGGACAGGGCGCCCTGGTAGGTGACCTGCTGCATCTGCAGGTCCATGACGACCGCGGCCATGTCGATGTCCTCGACGCCGGAGAGCTGGCCCTTGATGGTGAGCTGCTGCGAGGAGACGTCGGACATGGTGTTCTCGAGCACCTTCTGGCGACTGCCGTTCGACGATGCCGCGGTGAGCATGTTCTGCATCACGGAGTCCATGTCGGCCAGGGTGCCGGTGACGTCCGTGCCGCTGCGCAGCCCCGCCGAGACCTTGTCGAGCAGCGCGAACACCGTGGACTGCGTGCCGCTGGACGGGTCGGTCCAGCCGAACGCCTGCGACCCGTCGGTGTCGACGCGCACGGTGGTCGAGGGGCCGACCCTGCGCTCGACCGTCGCCGTCGCCGAGCCCGTCCACGTGTAGACGGGAGTGGCGCCCGACGTGTCGACGCTGAAGGCGCCGGACGCGTCGGACGTCCCGGCGAACACGTTGCGGCCCTGGTAGCGCGAGTTGGCCTGCGCGAGGAGGCCCGACCTGAGGCCGTCGATGCTGTCGGCCAGCGCGTTCAGCGAGGACTGGCCGAGCCCCGCGTCGCCGCTCTGCACGACGAGGTCGCGCGCGTTGCGGACGTAGCCGAGGGCGGTCGTCAGCGCCGTGTCGACGGTCGTCAGCCAGGAGTCGCCGTCCTGCCCGTTGCGCTGGTACTGCGCCAGCTGGCTCGTCGTCGCGCGCAGGCTGAGGGCCTGGCCCGTCCCGGACGGGTCGTCGGAGGGCACCTGGATCTTCTTGCCGCTGGACATCTCGCCCTGCAGCCTGGACACCGCGGACAGGTTCGTCTGCAGGTTGCGCAGCGTCGAGCGCTGGATCGTCTCGTGGGTCACGCGCTGGATCACCGTCGTCACCTCCCGACGAGGCCGGTCTTGTTGATGAGGGTGTCGAGCATGTCGTCGAGGGTGGTGAGGACCCGCGCCGCGGCCTGGTAGGCGCGCTGCGTCGCGATCATGCCGACCGTCTCCTCGTCGGTGTCGACGCTGGCGTTGGCGAGCTGGTCCTGCTCCGCCGACGCCCGCGCGGACTCGGCGACCGAGCTGCGCGAGGTCGCCGCGGCGCTGCGGTTGCCGATCTCCACGACCGCCTTGCCCCACAGCGCGTCGGCACCGGACGTCGAGGTGCCGAGGGCGGCGATCTGCTGGCCGACCGAGGCGTCGTACGCGCCGCCGCCGGGGGCCGCGACGGCGACCTGGTCGGCCGTGCTCAGCGCCACCGAGATCCGGAGCGCGGCCGGGCCCTTGGCCGGGCCGCCGGGGAAGGTGGGGTCGGAGGGGTCGAGCGGGCTGAAGAAGGCGCCGCCCGCGGTGCCGGTGGTCGTCACGGCGCCCGCGTGCAGGGTGTTGACGTCGGTCGCCAGCCGCGTGGCCACCTCGTCGAGCCGCTTGGCCGCCTCGGTGAGGACGCCGCCGGTGCCGGAGTCGTCCGCCGCCGGTGGCGCCAGCACGGTCAGCTGGCCGGCGACGGTGCCGCCGGTGGGGACGACGCGCTTGCCGGGCGTGTCCGCCCACGTCAGGTGGACGTCCTGCGGCGTGATCGGCGTGCCGTCGGTCGCGTACCCCGTCGCCTGGCTGAAGTCCTGCGCGCCGGCCAGGGCCAGGGCGTGGGACGAGCCGCCGAAGACGAGCGCGTCGCCGCCCACGTAGACGTCGACCTGGCCGTCCTGGCGCGTCTGCACGGTGGCTCCGACCAGCCCGGCGAGCTGGGTCAGCGCCTGGTCGCGCTGGTCGGACAGCTCGTTGGCGTTGCCGCCGTTGTTCGTGATGTCGAGGATCCGCTTGTTGAGGTCCGCGACGTTCGTGGCCAGCGTGTTCGTCTGCGTGACGAGGCTCGCCGTCGTCGTGCGCGTGTCGGCCCACTGGGTCGCGATGTTCTGGTACTGCGTGTGGAGCGTCTCCGTCAGCTGACGGGCGTCGTCGAGCAGCACCGACCGCGCGGAGATCGTGTCCGCGGCGTTGGACACGTCGTGCCAGCCGTTCCAGAACGTCTGCAGCTGCGCCGACAGGCCGCTCGCGCCGGGCTCGCCGAGCCTCGACTCCAGCGTCGAGTAGGCGCTGGACAGGGTGGCCAGGGCGGCGGCGCCGGAGGTCTGCGAGCGGAGCTTGGTGTCGAGGAACGGGTCCGCGGACCGGGAGATCCCGGTGACCTGCACACCGGTGCCGACCCCGTTGTTCGTGGCGAACATCGACGCGGACTGCGTGCCCGCCACGGCCCCGAGGTCGGCGCGCTGGCGCGTGTAGCCCGCGGTGTTGGCGTTGGCCACGTTCTGCCCCGCCACGTCCAGCGCGGTGCGCTGCGCGATGAGCGAGGAGAGGGCGGTACTGATGCCGGAGAAGGTGCTGCCCATGGCTGCCCGCTCAGATCGACCGGTCGAGCAGCTGGGCGCCGAGGCTCTCGGTGCGGCGCTGGCCGGTCTCGTCGTAGGTGCGGACGCTGTGCTCGAGCGAGGCGAGCGTCTCCTGGGTGGCGCGGTGCGACAGCGCCAGCAGCTCGCGGTTGTCGTCGGCCATCCGGCCGATCTCGGAGGTCAGCGAGGCGAAGGCGTCCCGGTGCGTGCGCAGCAGCTCGTCCCAGGGCGCGGGTGCGGCGGCGGCCAGCTCGGCGAGCGAGGCGCCGCCGTCCAGCCCCAGGGTCGCGGCGACGGCCTCCGCCTCGACCGCCCGGGCGATCTCCGCCGAGCGGATCTCGTCGAGCACCGACTCGACCTCCCGCGTGGCCTGCGCGAGCCAGCGGCTCCGGCCGGAGGTGAGCACGAGCTGCTCCTCCTCGAGCTTGAACAGCAGCAGCTCGAGGAGCCGGCGTTCGTGCCAGAGCGCCTCGGAGAGACTGTTCAGGGTCATGGACGGGTTCCTCTCGGGGCCCCGGGTGGCGGCCTGCCACGCTACGGCCTGGATGATCGTCTCCCCTATCGGACGCGCGAGCCCGGACTTGACCCGTGCGAGCGGTTTTCGCCAGCCGTCACCTGGTTGCGTCACCCGGACGTGTGCCGCCCAGGGGGTTCAGACAGGCCGTCCAGGATGTGATCTTGGTCACAGCCGGCGCGGCGAGATGTCGGAAGCGTCCCCGCAGTGGGTGATTCGCCCGGCACGGTTGCTGGCCGTCCGTCCGGTTCGCCGGATCGGTCTGTTCCCCAAGGTGAAAGCGCTTTCATCTCAAGCCGGAGACGCGGGCCGACGACGGAGCCCCCATGAGTTCCGCACAGGTCGCAGAGGAGCAGCTGATCCGCGACCACCTTCCTCTCGTCGGGTACCACGTCAGCGAGGTGCTCCACCGCGTCCCGCCCTCGGTCACCCGCGACGAGCTGGTGTCCGCCGGCAGCCTGGCGCTCGTCCTCGCCGCCCGGTCCTACGACGCGCAGTCCGGTGTCCCCTTCGCGCGCTACGCCGCGCTGCGGATCAAGGGCGCCCTCCTCGACGAGCTGCGCTCGATCGACTGGGCGTCCCGCGGGGCACGACGGCGTGCCCGCGAGTACGCCTCCGCGAGCGACCAGCTGCGCGCGTCCCTCGGGCGCCAGCCTGAGCGCGAGGAGATCGCGGCCGCCATGGGGACGGACACCGCCGGCGTGGAGGAGGCGCGGCTCGACGCCGAGCGCCGGGTGCTGCGGCTCGACGCGCCGGGCTCCGTGCTGGCCGACGTCCTGCCCGACCCGAGCGCCAGCCCCGAGGAGCTGGCGCTCGGCAGCGAGCGCGTGCACTGGCTGCGCGCCGCCGTCGGGACGTTGCCGGACCGGCTGCGCGTCGTGGTCGTCGGGCTGTACCTGCAGGACCGCACGATCGCGGACCTGGCGGCCGAGCTCGGGGTGACGGAGTCCCGGATCAGCCAGCTGCGCACCGAGGCGCTCGGGCTGCTGCGGGACGGCATGAACGCCTCGCTCGACCCCGACCTGGTGCCCGCGGCGCAGCGTCCCCAGGGCGTGGCCGAGCGGCGGCGCCGGGCGTACTTCGCGGCCGTGGCGGCCCGTGCGGCCATGCCGGCGGCGAGCACCGCGCCGGTGGTCGACGTTCCGCAGCAGCGTGGGCGCGAGGCGGCGGCGGACCAGCTGCGCCGCCCCCGAGCCACCGCCTGAAATCCGTCGAGGAGAACTCCTCAGACGCCGCCTCGCCCGGGCGATGTGCAAGGCGTGCCCACGGATGGGCCGCATGACCCGCATCAAGGAGGAAGATCACGATGGGTCTCACCGTCAACACCAACCTCGCGGCGCTGAACGCGTACCGCAACCTCTCCACCACGCAGAGCTCGCTGTCCAGCTCGCTCGAGAAGCTGTCCTCGGGCTACCGCATCAACCGCGCCGCTGACGACGCCGCCGGCCTGGCGATCTCCCAGGGCCTGCAGTCGCAGATCGGTGGCCTGACGCAGGCCGCCCGCAACGCGCAGGACGGCATCAACGTCGTGCAGACCGCCGAGGGCGCCATGACCGAGGTCCACTCGATCCTCCAGCGCCTCAACGACCTGGCCGTCCAGGCCGCGAACGACTCGAACGACACGAACGCCCGCGCCGACATCCAGACCGAGGCGGACGGCCTGACGTCGGAGCTCACCCGCATCTCGTCGGCCACGAAGTTCAACGGCAAGGTCCTGCTCGACGGCAGCGCCGGCACCATGAACTTCCAGGTGGGCGCGGACTCCAGCGCCAGCAGCACCATCTCGGTCGACCTGTCGGGCGCCGACGTCTCCGCCTCCGGCCTGGCCGTCAACGCGCTCAAGTTCGACAGCAACACCGACGCCCAGACGTCGCTGACCTCGATCCAGACCGCGATCCAGACGGTCTCGACGGCCCGCGCGAACCTCGGCGCCTCGCAGAACCGCCTGCAGCACACGATCAACAGCGTCAACGTCACGGTCGAGAACCTGACCGCCTCGAAGAGCCAGATCCAGGACACCGACATGGCGTCCGAGATGGTCAACTTCACGCGCAACCAGATCCTCAGCCAGGCCGGCACCGCGATGCTGGCGCAGGCCAACTCCATGCCGCAGAGCATCCTCAAGCTGCTCGGCTGAGCCCGACCCCGGCCGCGGCGACGCCGCGGCCGTCACCCCCGGGCGACACCCCACATCGAGCCCTGGGCATGGCACCGGCGGCGCGCCGTCCCGCGCGCCGCCGGTGCCGCAGTCTCACCCGGCAGCCGCCGGGACGCGTGACCTCGAAGGAGCGAGATGGCAGGGACGTCGAGCGTCAGCGGCCTCGTCAGCGGCCTGGACACGGCGAGCATCATCAGCCAGCTCATGCAGATCGAGGCGCAGCCGCAGCAGGCGCTCAAGACGAAGCAGACGGTCACCCAGAGCCTCGTCACGGCCCTGCAGTCGCTCAACACGAAGGTCGCCTCGCTCGGGAGCGCCGCCACGCGGGCGGCCACGGCCTCGAGCTGGCAGGCGCTCGCCGCATCGTCCTCGGACTCCTCCGTCACCGCCACGGCGACGGGCACGGGGCAGCCGACGGCCCTGACGTTCCGGGTCGACCAGACGGCCCAGAACCAGACCTCCCTCCTCTCGGCCGCCGCCGCGGGCGGCCTGCTGTCCGGCCAGGCCGGGACGCTGACGTTCGTCGGCGCGGGCGGCTCGGTGGTGCCCGTCTCCGTCGCCGCCGGCGCCACGCCGCAACAGGTCGCGGACGCGATCAACGGGGCGTCCGCCGGCGTCTCCGCCGTCGCCATCCAGGTGAGCGGCGGCTACCAGCTCCAGCTCTCCTCGGGCACCAGCGGCGCGGCCGGCGCCTTCCAGGTGTACTCGGGCACCGTCACCAAGGCCGCCGACGGCACGCTCGACACCAGCGCCGCCACGGCGCTGTCGCTGACGACCGTGCGTGCCGCGCAGGACGCGCAGGTCACGCTGTGGCCCGGCGTCATGGGACCCGACGGCCAGCCCATGACCATGACGTCCTCGACGAACACGTTCACGGGCGCGGTGGCCGGCCTGAGCTTCACCGTGAGCCAGCCGACGACGTCCGACGTCACGGTGTCCACGGCGCGCGACGACACCGCGCTGACGAAGCTCGGCTCCGACCTCGTCGGCCAGCTCAACCTGGTGCTCGGCGAGATCACGAGCCAGACCAAGTCCACGTCGACCACGAACGCGGACGGGTCGACGAGCTTGTCGCCGGGGGTGCTGGGCGCCGAGAGCGACGTGATGTTCCTGCAGAACGCCGTCTCGACGGCCGGCTCGGGGGCGGTGACGTACAACGGCGGGCTCGTCTCGCCGTCGAGCGTGGGCATCGTCGTCAACAGCGACGGGACGTTCACGTTCGACCAGAACGCGTTCGCCGCGTCGCTCGCGGCCGACCCCGCGAAGACGCAGGCGGTCGTCACGGCGGTGGCGCAGCGCGTGCAGTCCGTCGCGACCGCGTACTCCGACCCGATCGACGGCCTGCTCACCTCGAACATCACGCAGCAGCAGAGCACCGTGCAGCAGCTCGGCGACCAGATCTCCGAGTGGGATGTGCGCCTCGCGCTGCGCCAGCAGTCCCTGGAGCAGCAGTACTCCGCCATGGAGACGGCGCTGTCGACGCTGCAGTCCCAGTCCTCCTACCTCAGCTCGGTGCTGGGCTCGCTCTCGACGCCCAGCACGTCGAGCTCGTCGAAGTCCTCCTGACGGAAGGCCCCCCGTGGACGACGCGCGTTCCCGCTACCTCGCCGATGCGATCGCGACGGCGAGCCCGGCCCGGCTCCTCACCATGCTGTACGACCGCCTGATCCTCGACCTGTCACGCGCCGAGCGCGAGCTCCTGGACGGCGACCGCGGCGCGGCGGCCCCGTTCGTGGGCCACGCGCAGGAGATCGTCGGCGAGCTGATCGGGATGCTCGACGTGAGCGCGTGGGACGGCGCCGAGGCCCTGCTGTCCGTCTACGGGTTCGTCCTGCGCGAGCTGTTCGCGGCGGGCGCCAGCGGCGACGTGACGCGCGTCGCCTCGTGCCGCGCCCTGCTCGAGCCGCTGTGCCTGGCCTGGCACGAGGCGGCCGACGAGACCGGGCGGGCCGCGATCCCGACGCCGCGCGAGCCGGCGGAGCCGGTCGGCAGCGGCCTGCTCGGCGTGGCCTGAGGCGGCGACCGTCATGGGTGCCGCCGACTGGGACACGGCGTGGAGCCGCGCGCTCGACGAGATGGAGATCGCGGTCCGGGAGGCCGAGGGCCTGCTCGCGGACGCCCACCGCCCGGCGCCGGTGCCGTGGTCGCCCCCCGTCGGCCTGGGCCCGCTGCCGGCGTCGCTCGAGGAGCGCGCCCGCGCGATCCTGGAACGACAGCTGACGGTGGCCCAGGCGCTGTCGACGGCGATGGTGCGCGGGCGGCGCCACCTGCGCGCGCTCGCGAACCTGACGCCCGCCCCGGTGCACCCGCCCGTCTACGTCGACGTCAACGGCTGACGCGGCTCTCCCGCAGGGGGTTCTGTCGGGGCTGTCCGGGTTCGCCTGCTCCCATCGGGTGACGAAGGCTGAGAGGCGCCGACAACCGCTCAGGAAGCCCGGGCACCGTCCGATGGGCGGGCCGAGCAGGGATCGCTCGCCCCGCGGCCACGGATCGGCCGACTGCTGTCGATGTCGGTAGGAGCGTGCCCCTTGGGCGTCTTCGACTCCGTGTCCATGGTGGCGCTCAGCAGCGCCCTGGACGGCCTCGCGGAACGTCAGCGCGTGATCGCGAACAACGTGGCCAACCTCCAGACCCCCGGCTACCACGCGCAGCGCGTCCAGTTCGAGGACGCCCTGACGCAGGCGGTCGCCCACGGCAGCGGGTCGGCCACCGCGACCGTGTCGCGGTCGCTGGAACCCACGCGTGCCGACGGCAACAACGTCAACCTCGACACCGAGACGCTGTCCAACGTCGACACGAACCTGCGCTACCAGCTGGCGACGCAGGCGGTCTCGGCCCAGCTCTCCGGCATCCGCGCGGCGATGAGGACCGTCTGATGACCACCTTCGGAGCGCTCGGCATCGCGGGCAGCGGGCTGACGGTCGACCGGAAGTGGCTCGACGCGGTCAGCGACAACCTGGCGAACATCAGCACGGCGCGGCCGACGTCGCAGGCCGCCTTCGAGGCGCGCTACGTCGTGGCGAGCGAGATGCCGGGCGGCGGCGTGCAGGTGGCCGGCGCGGTGACGTCCGGCAACGCCGCGGGCCGCGTCGTCTACGAGCCCGGCAACCCCCTGGCCGACGCGCAGGGCAACGTGCGCTACCCCGACATCGACATGTCCAGCCAGATGGTCCAGCTGATCATGGCGCAGCGCGGGTACCAGGCGAACGCCGCCGTCGTCGACCGGGCGAAGGACGCCTACGAGGCGGCCCTCAAGATCGGGCAGAACCTGTGAGCATCGCCGCCGTCGCCGGCGTCACCGGCACCGTCCCCGCCCTGCCGTCCCTGCCGACGCAGGCCACCGCGCCCTCGTCGGGCAGCGGCTTCGCCAACGTCCTGTCCGGGGTCGACCAGCTGCAGCAGATGCAGTCGACCGCGGACGGCCTCGCCGTCCAGGCCGTCACCGGGCAGCTCGACGACGTCCACACCTACACCATCGCCGCGGCGCAGGCGTCGCTGGCGATCGAGCTGACCGCCGCCGTCCGCAACCAGGCCGTCAGCGCGTTCGACGAGATCATGAGGATGCAGGCCTGATGCCCCCCCAGGTGCGTACCGCGCTCGACCGCCTCACCGCCGCGGTCCGCCAGTTCTCCCTCGTCCAGCGGTCCTTCCTCGTCGTCGCCGTGGCCGCGGTCGTCGTCGGCGCCGTCGCGCTCGCGGGCTGGCTCGGCCGGCCGACGATGAGCCCGCTGTTCTCCGGCCTCGCGGGCGCCGACGCCAGCGCGATCGTCGACCAGCTGACGAAGGACGGCGTCACCTACCAGCTCGCCGACGGCGGCGGGACGATCCTCGTGCCGCAGGCGAACCTCTACTCCGAGCGCATCGCCATGGCGGCGGCCGGCCTGCCGGCGAATAGCGGCGGCGCCGGGTACTCGCTGCTGGACAAGCTGCCGGTGACGGCCTCGGACTTCCAGCAGCAGACCGCCTACCAGCGCGCCACCGAGGGGGAGCTCGGCAAGACCGTCGAGTCGATCGACGGCGTCGAGGCCGCCACGGTCAAGCTGGCGCTCCCGCAGGACAGCGTCTTCGTCAGCCAGCAGGCCGACCCGACGGCGTCGGTGTTCGTCCGCACGCGGCCGGGCGTGACGCTGACCACCGACCAGGTGCAGGCGATCGTCCACCTGGTCTCCGCCGGGATCCCGAAGATGAAGACGACGGACGTCGCGGTCGTCGACGCCTCCGGGCAGGTGCTGTCGGCCGTCGGCACCGGCACCGCCGGCGGGGCACTCGCCTCGCAGCAGGCCACCGACTACGAGTCGAAGGTCCGGCAGGCCGTGCAGAACCTGCTCGACCCGCTCGTCGGCCCCGGCAAGTCCGCGGTGACGGTGACCGCCCAGCTCAACCAGGACTCGAGCCAGACGACGACGGAGAAGTACTCGGCCCCGACGCCGAGCACGCCGCCGCTCGCCTCGTCCACGAAGTCCGAGCAGTACACGGGCAGCGGCTCCTCGGCGACGGGGGTGCTCGGGCCGGACAACATCGCCGTGCCGAACGGGGGCTCCGGGAACGGCGCCTACAGCTCGACCAGCGCGGACGTGACGAACTCGATCGACAAGCAGACCCAGGTGGTCACGTCGGGCCCGGGCGGCCTCACGCGGCAGTCCGTCTCGGTGGCGGTCGACGCGACCGCGGCGAAGAACCTCGACATGACGGCGCTGACGTCCGCGATCTCCGCGGCCGCCGGCATCGACGCCACCCGCGGCGACACGCTCTCGGTGCAGCGGATGGCGTTCGACACCGCGCGCCAGGACCAGGCGCAGCAGGCGCTGGCCGACGCGGACGCGCAGCGCAAGACGGCCGACCGGAACGCCCTGCTCATGAAGGCCGGGATCGGCGGCGCCGCCCTGCTGCTGGTCATCGTCCTGCTCGTCCTCGGCGGCCGCCGGTCGCGCCGGGTCCGCCGCGAGGCGCTGGACCTCGGCGAGCTCGGCGCTCGTGCCGAGGAGCGGCCGCTGCTCGAGGGTCTCGACGGCCTGCCCGGCCTGCCGGCCGCACCCGGGCCCCAGCCCGAGGACAACCCGCTGCTCGCGCGGCGCCGGGAGATCGAGGCGATGGCCGACGAGCAGCCCACCGAGATCGCCGAGCTGCTCCGGCTCTGGATGTCCGCGCCGAGCGGGGGCAGCCGGCGATGAGCAACGCGGTCCTCACCGGAGCGCAGAAGGCCGCCCTGCTCCTGCTCCAGCTGGGGCGGGACCGGGCCGCGCGCGTGCTCCAGCGGCTCGACGAGTACGAGATCGAGGAGCTCACGGCCGAGATCGTGCGGCTCGAGCACGTCGACCAGGCGCTGGCCGACGAGGTGGTCGACGAGTTCTGGTCCGCGCACACGCTGGGCGTGGGCATCGGCGGCGGCTCGGCGCTCGCCGAGAAGCTGCTCGTCGCCTCGCTCGGCGAGGAGCGGGCGGCCGAGATGATGGGCCGGCTCGAGGCCGTCCTCGCGGGCCAGCCCTTCGACTTCCTGCAGCAGGTGGACGCCCGCCAGATCGTCTCCCTGCTCTCCGGCGAGCACCCGCAGACCGTGGCGCTCGTCCTGGCCCACCTCCGCCCCGAGCACGCCTCGATGGTGCTGGCGGGCCTGCCCCCGGAGGACCAGGCGGCGATCGCGCACCGCATCGCCCTCATGGAACGCGCCTCGCCGGACCTGGTCCAGGTGGTGGCCGAGAGCCTGCAGCGCAAGGCGTCCGCCGTGCTCGCACCGCGCGAGCTGGCCAACGTGGGCGGGGTGCAGCCCCTGGTCGAGATCATCAACCGGGCGGACCCGGCGACCGAGAAGGCCATCCTCGAGGGCCTCGCCGAGCGCGACGAGGAGCTCGCCGAGGAGATCCGCAGCCGGATGTTCGTGTTCGCCGACGTCGTGCTGCTCGAGGACCGGGCGATGCAGCTGGTGCTGCGGCAGGTGGAGACCTCGGTGCTCGCGCTGGCGCTCAAGGGGTCGTCCGACGCCGTCCGCGACGTCGTCATGCGCAACGTCTCCGAACGGGCGCGGGAGAACCTGACCGAGGAGATCGACCTGCTCGGTCCGGTGCGGCTGTCGCAGGTCGAGGACGCCCGCGCGTCGATCGTCCAGGTGATCCGCCGGCTCGAGGAGTCCGGCCAGATCACCATCCGCCGCGACGGCGAGGACGAGTACGTTGCGTGAGGCCGACATCGCCCCGGCGCAGTTCCCCCCGCTGCTGACGGCGGCGGGGGCCATGCGCGCCGACGTGCTGCCGATCGGCTCCGACCCGGAGTCGGCGCGGGCGGCCGGCTTCGCCGCCGGCTTCGCGGCGGGTGCCCGAGCGGCGGCGCGCGCCGCCGAGACGGCCCGGCGCCGGGCTGCGCACGAGCGGGAGCAGGCGGCCCGCCTCGCCGGCGAGCAGCTCGAGGCGGCGCTCGCCGTGCTCGGCGCCGCGGCGCGTGCGGCGCAGGCGCGGGACGTCCCGCTGCTGGCCGAGGCCGAGGCGGCGCTCCACGGTGCCGCGATCTCCCTGGCGGCAACGGTGCTCGGGGTGGAGCTGGCGGACGAGGCGACCGCGTCGGCCGCGGCGCTGGCCCGCGTGCGCGCCGCCGGGCAGATGGCCGACGAGGTCACCGTGCGCCTCAACCCGCGGGACCTCGCGCTGCTGGCCGACCTCGGCGCGGTGCCGGCCGGCGTGGCGCTCGTCGCCGACCCGTCGCTGGGCCGCGGCGAGGCGCTCGCGACGCACGACGAGGGCTGGCTCGACGGCCGGATCGACGAGGCGCTGCGCCGCGCGCGCGCCGCGCTGGACGGCGCCTCGTGACCACCACGCTTGAGGCCGGGCACGGCGCCGCGGCGTGGGACGCGGTGCTGGCCGCCGCACGCCCGCAGCGCGTCGGAACGGTGCGGTCGGCCGTCGGCCTGTCGGTCGAGGTGGCTGGGCTCGACCTGCCGATCGGCGCCGTGGTGGAGATCGGCGACGGCGTGCGGGGCGAGGTCGTCGCCACGTCGGCCGGCGCCGCGCGCTGCATGCCGCTGGGCCCCGCCGAGGGCCTGCGCGCCGGGATGCCGGTGCGCCCGGTCGGAGATGCGCTGCGGGTGCCGGTCGGTCCGGGCCTGCTGGGACGGGTGCTCGACGGCCTCGGACGACCCATCGACGGCAAGGGCCCGGTGCGCGCGCAGGCCTGGGTCGAGGTCGAGAACCGCGCCCCCCATCCCCTCGAGCGGGCGCGCGTCGACACGCCGCTCGACCTCGGGGTGCGGGCGCTGGACACGCTCGTCACGGTCGGCCGGGGCCAGCGGCTGGGGCTGTTCGCTGGGTCGGGCGTCGGCAAGTCGTCGCTGCTGTCGATGATCGCGCGGGGCACGCAGGCGGAGGTCTCCGTCATCGCGCTGGTCGGCGAGCGTGGCCGGGAGGTGCGCGAGTTCCTCGAGGACGACCTCGGGCCGGAGGGCCTCGCGCGCTCCGTGATCGTCGTCGCCACGTCGGACGCCCCGCCGCTGGTGCGGCTGCGGTCGGCCTTCGTCGCCACCCGCATCGCCGAGCACCTCCGGGACGAGGGCCGCCACGCGGTGCTGATGATGGACTCCCTCACCCGCGTCGCGATGGCGCAGCGCGAGGTGGGGCTCTCGGTGGGCGAGCCGCCGGCGACCCGCGGCTACCCGCCGAGCACGTTCGCCCTGCTCGCGCGGCTGCTCGAGCGCGCCGGCACCGGGCCCACCGGCTCCGTGACGGGGCTGTACACGGTCCTGGTCGACGGGGACGACCACAACGAGCCGATCGCCGACGCGGCGCGCTCGATCCTCGACGGCCACGTGGTGCTGCAGCGGCGGCTCGCGGTGGCGGGCCACTTCCCGTCCGTCGACGTGCTCGGGTCGATCAGCCGGGTGGCGGGGCGTGTCGTCACGCGGGAGCAGGCGGCCTGCGCGCAGCGGCTGCGATCGGTCCTGGCGGCGCGCGCGGAGGTGGCGGACCTCGTCGACGTCGGCGCGTACGTCGCCGGCTCGAACCCGCTCGTGGACACGGCGCTCGCGCACGCGGGCGCGATCGAGGCCTTCCTGCGCCAGGGGATGGACGAGCAGGCGCCGGCCGACGAGTCGTGGACCCGGCTCGCCGAGCTGGTGCGGACCCTCGACGAGGGGGTCCCGCGATGAACGTGTTCGGGCTCGGCGGCCTGCTGCGGCTGCGCGCGCTGCGGGAGGACGAGGCGGCCGTCGCGCTCGGTGCCGCCGAGCGCGACGTGGCCAGGGCCAGGGACAGGGCGCGGACGACCGCCGAGCGCCTGGCGGGCTCGACGCTGCCCGGGTCGGCCGACGGTGCGACCTTCCTCGCCGCCGCGGCGAGCAGGTTGAGCCTGTCGTCGCTGCTCGTCGAGGACACCGACCGCCTGCGGGAGGCCCGTGGCGTGGCGGCCGAGCGGCGCGAGCACTGGTCCCACGCGCGGCAGGACGAGCGGGCCGTCGAGCTGCTCGAGGAGCACCACGAGGAACGGGTGCGCGTCGAGGAGCTGCGGGCCGAGCAGGTGGTGCTCGACGAGGTCGCCGGGCGCCGGCGCGAGGAGGAGCGATGAGCGCGACGAGCCGGGAGGCGACGCGATGAGCGCGGTGACCGCGGTGCTGACGGCGCCGGCCTCGGCGCAGCCTCGACCGGAGGCGGCGACGGGTACCGGCGACGCCTTCGACCAGGCGTTCCGGCGGCAGCTGGACCGGGCCGTGCTGCCCGACGAGGCGGCGCGGACCGGCGCGGGGCAGCGGGCCGACGACCGGTCGGCGCAGGCCGACCGGGCGGACCGTGCCGCCCGCGCCGACGACGCGCGCCAGGACCGGACGGGGCGTGCCGCGGGCGCCGACCGCACCGCGCAGGACCGCAGCGACCGGGCCCGTGCCGACCGCCTGGACCGGGACCGCGCCGCGCACGCCGACCGGGCGGACCGCCGGCAGGCGGCCCGGGCCGCGCGTGCCGACGAGCCCGGCACGGACCGTGCGGCGGCGGCGCGACGGGACGACTCCGGTGCAGGTTCGACCCGCTCGGCCGAGCGCGGCGACGCCACGGCGACGAGCGCCGCAGCGAACGGCGCGACGAACGGCGTGCCGAACGGCGTGCCGAACGGCGTGGCGGGCCCCGGCACGCCCGGCGAGGCGGCCGCGCAGGTCGCGGGCGACGCGGCGCGGGCGGCGCTCGCGCTCGGTGCGGCGGGGACGTCGACACCGGCCGCCGGCGCGGTGACGGCGGTCGGCGCGAGCAACCCCGGCGCCACCGCGGTCGCCGGGTCCGGCTCGGCCCTCGAGCCGACCGCCACCGGCGTGCCGACCGTCGACCCCCGGGCCGGCGTCACGGCCGGCACCGAGCACGCCGGCGGGGCGGGCGGTGCCCTGGCGCCGGCGGTCCAGCACGCGGGTGTCAGCACGGGCGCGCCCGGGCCGGCCGCGGCCGGCTCCCAGGGCGGCCTCGCCGGTGCTGCGGCCGTTGCGGGCCCGGTGACCGGCGCACGCGCCGCCGCCGACGCCACCGCCCAGCCTTCGTCGTCGGGCCCCGCTGCCGTCGGTGCTGGCGCGAGCGGCGGGTCCACCCCGGCCACCGGCCGGACCCCGGCCGCGGAGGGCGGCACGCCCGCCGGGCCGGCCCCGGTCGCCGGCGCGGCGACGGCCGTCCCCGGGTTCGTCGTGCCGACCGACCGTGCCGGCGCGCCGGCCCCGGCGAGCGCTCCGACCGGCCCGGGCGCCCCCGCGCCGTCCGTGCCGATCGCCGACCAGCTCGGCGCGCGCCTGCGCTCGCTCACCGGCCTCGCGGCGGGCCGACACGTGCTCTCCGTCCCGCTCGACCCCGAGCACCTGGGACCCGTGCGGGTGGTCGCGCACATCACGGCGGACGCCGTCCGGGTCGACCTGGTCGGCGCGAGCGACGCGTCCCGCGACGCCCTGCGCGGCGCGCTCGGCGACCTGCGCCGCGACCTGGCGGACGCCGGCCTCAACGTCCAGGTGGGGCTGGGCGGCTCGGGTGCCGGCCAGGACGGCCCGCAGCAGGGGTCGGGCTCGCCCGCGGGTGACGGCGGCGCGCGGTCGTCGTCGGCCCTGCCCGGCACACCGGACCGACCGACCGCCCGCCCGGCGACCGGACCCACCCCCGACCGGCCGGCGCGCCGGTCCGGCCTCGACGTGATCGCCTGAAGGAGGCGCGCATGAGCACGGACATGTCCATCCCCGTCTCGTACCTGACGTCGGACCGCACCGCGGCCACGTCGGGCACGGCCGCCGCGCTGGGTGCCCCGACCGACAAGACCCAGCTCGACAACCAGGGCTTCCTCAAGCTGCTCATCGCGCAGCTCGACAACCAGGACCCGTCGAGCCCCACGGACTCGACGACGATCCTCACGCAGACGACGCAGCTCGCCCAGATGCAGAGCCTCGAGGAGCAGATCACCACCGCGCGCGAGTCGTTCGCGCTGCAGATGCGCGAGACGGCCGCCACCTTCGTCGGACGCCAGGTCACCTGGGCGGACGCCGACGGCAAGACCCAGTCCGGCGTCGTCGCCTCCGTCGACTACTCCGGCAGCGTCCCGCTGCTCAAGGTCGGCACCACCGACGTGGCGCTCGACGCCGTCCAGACCCTCGCCCCGGCCGACTGACCCCCCACCCCAGGAAGGGAAACCCCCATGCTCCGCTCGCTCTTCTCCGGCATCAGCGGCCTGCGCAGCCACCAGACGATGCTCGACGTCACCGGCAACAACATCGCGAACGTCAACACCACCGGCTTCAAGTCGTCGCAGATCCAGTTCCAGGACACCCTCAGCCAGGTCCTCAGCAACGCGGGCGGCGCCCAGAACGGCCAGGGCGGCACGAACCCCGCGCAGGTCGGCCTGGGCGTGCGCGTCGCCGGCATCACGACGAACTTCACGCAGGGCGCCAGCCAGCTGACCGGCCGCAGCACCGACATGATGATCCAGGGCGACGGCTTCTTCGCGGTGCGCAAGGGCGCGGAGACGTACTACACGCGCGACGGCTCCTTCGACTTCGACGCCACCGGGCAGATGGTGCTCCCGGGCGACGGGGCCCTGGTCCAGGGCTGGGCCGCCGTGAACGGCGTCATCGACACCACGGCGCCGCTCACCGACCTCAAGGTCCCCGCGGGCACGCTGATGGCCGCGCAGGCCACCGGGACGGCCACGTTCCAGGGGAACCTGGACTCCGGCGCCGCGCCGGGCACGGCGATCACGCGCTCGCTCACCGTCTACAACGCGACCGGCGAGGCGAGCACGCTCAACCTGACGTTCACCAAGGGCGCCGCCACCGGCGACCCCTGGACGCTGGCCGGCTCGCTGGTCGCGGCCGACGGCACGACGACGGCCACCGTCACCTACAACCCGGCGCCGGCGGCGCCGGCGGTCGCGGGCGAGGTCGACTTCGACCCGGCGACCGGCGCGCTGACCTCGCCCGGCACCCTCACGGTCGGCGGCATCGCGGTGGACCTGTCGACGCTGACCGGCTTCTCGGGCGTGGACACCGTCAAGGGCCTGACGCAGGACGGCCACGCGGCGGGCACGCTGCAGTCGTTCCAGCTCGGCCAGGACGGCACCATCACCGGCGCGTTCAGCAACGGCCTCAAGCAGGTGATCGGGCGCCTCGCGATGGCCAACTTCACCAACCCGGCCGGGTTGGAGAAGGCCGGCGGCTCCCTGTTCACCACCACCGTCAACTCCGGCACCATCCAGCTCGGCACCCCCGGCAGCGGCGGGCGCGGCACGCTCGCGGGCGGCTCGCTCGAGATGAGCAACGTCGACCTGTCGAGCGAGTTCACCAACCTCATCGTCGCCCAGCGCGGCTTCCAGGCGAACGCGCGCGTCATCACGACGTCCGACCAGGTGCTCCAGGAGCTGGTCGACCTCAAGCGGTGAGCATCGACGCGATCTCCTCCATCGGCCTGCGCATCGCGCAGATCCAGTCGCTGGTGGCCGACCCGGCCGCGGCCACGTCGTCCTCGTCGGCCACGTCCTCCTCCTCGTCGCCCGCGGCGTCCGCCTCGGGAGCCGGCTTCGCGGCCGCGCTCGCCCAAGCGCTCGCCGCGGGCGCGGGCGGCACGACGAGCACCGACGCGACGTCGTCGCTCCTCGGCGGCCTGGGCAGCCTGGGCCTGTCGGGCTCGTCGGGCACCGGGCTGGCGGACCTGTCCGCGCTGGGCCTGTCCGGCTCGGGCGGCTCGGTCACGGGCGGCACCGCCGCCCTCCTGGCCGCGCTCGGCCTGTCGGGCTCGTCGGGCGCCGCGTCGGCGACCGTGGGGGCCGCCGGCACGGCGAGCGCCGGGCTGCTCAACGCCGCGGGCGTCCCGGCGACGCTGGCCGCCTACGGCAACGGGCACATCCCGGCCGCGGCGCTCGCCCCGGTCGGCACCACCGGGTCCCGGATGTGGCAGCCGGCCGCCCAGGCCCTGACGGACCTCATCGCCGCGGCCAAGGCCGACGGTGTGACGGTCGGCGTCACCGAGGGCTACCGGCCGTACGACGAGCAGGTCGCGCTCGCCAAGAGCAAGGGCCTGTACTCGCAGGGCGGCCTGGCCGCCGAGCCCGGCACGAGCGAGCACGGCTGGGGCATGGCCGCCGACCTCAGGCTCGACCCGACCGCGCAGGCCTGGATGACGGCGAACGCGCGCCGGTTCGGGTTCGTCGCCGACGTGCCCCGGGAGTCGTGGCACTGGGCATACCGCCCGTCCGGCGCGTAGCGGGCGGCGCGAACCCCTCAGCGCCGGGCCGTACCGGCCGATCAGAGGAGTCGAAGGGCTCACGGATGGGCCCCGGGCGGCACCGCCGCCCAACCGCACGGACCAGGGATGGTGCCGCCGTGATCGTCGTGTCGCGCCTCAACGGGGGGATGTTCGGGGTCAACCCCGACCTGATCCAGCGTGTCGAGAGTGCCCCCGACACGATCCTCACCCTCATCGACGGCACCAAGCTCATCGTCGCGGAGTCGATGGACGAGGTGATCGCCCGGGTCAACGAGCACCGGGCGCGCATCCTGGCCCGCTCGCGCGACCTGCAGACCATGTCGGCCGACGCGGTGCACGCCATCCCGGGCCTCGACCCGGTCGAGGGCGACGACGACCCGGACCCCGAGGACCCCCCGACCGCCGCCAGCGGCCAGCTGAGGAGGGTCCGCTGATGGACTTCGCGGGACCCATCGGCCTGGTGGTCGCGTTCGTCGTCATCTTCGTCGTCATGATCATCGAGGGGACCTCGCCGACGGCGGTGTTCCTGCCCGGCCCGCTGCTGCTGGTGTGGGTGACCACGCTGGCGGTCGGCCTCGCCGGCCACACGCTCAAGGACGCCAAGGGCGCCTTCGCGGCGGTGCCGCGCGCGCTGCGCGGCCGGCTGCCCCAGCCCGACGTCGTCATCGACACCCTCGTCAAGCTGGCGGACAAGGCGCGCCGCGAGGGCCTGCTCGCCCTCGAGGACGCCACCCGCAGCATCGAGGACCCGTTCCTGCGCAACGGGCTGCAGTCGGCGATCGACGGCACCGACCCTGAGGACCTCCGCGAGATCCTCGAGGACCGGATCGGCTCCAAGCGCACGCAGGACAGGGTCGCGGCGAAGTACTTCGCGGACATGGGCGGCTACGCCCCGACGGTCGGCATCATCGGCACCGTCATCTCGCTGGTGCACGTCCTGGAGAACCTCAGCGAGCCGGCGGCGCTCGGCGAGAACATCGCGGCGGCGTTCGTCGCGACCCTGTGGGGCCTGCTCTCGGCGAACGTCGTCTGGCTCCCGTTGGCCACCCGGATCCGGCGGCTGTCCGACCTCGAGTGCGCCCAGATGGAGCTGGCGCTCGAGGGCCTGCTGGCGGTCCAGGCCGGGGCCAACCCGCGGCTGGTCGGCGAGCGGCTGCGCAGCCTGCTGCCGGCCGACGACGCCCGCGACGGAAAGCGCGACGCGAAGAAGGCGGCCGCCTGATGGCCGCGCGACGCCGGCGCAAGCACGTGGAGGAGGAGGAGCACGGCAACCACGAGCGCTGGATGGTCAGCTACTCCGACATGCTCACCGTGATGATGGGGCTGTTCATCGTGCTGTACGCGATGGGCCAGGTCGACATGCAGAAGTTCCAGGCGCTGCGCGCCTCGCTGGCGGCCAGCTTCGGCCACCAGGCGGTCCTCACCGGCTCCGACGGCGTGCTCACCTCGAGCCAGAACGTCGCGCAGGACGAGAAGCAGACGACCACCCCGTCCCAGGCGTTCGACCCGGTCACGGCGAACGTCGGGCTGGGGGTCGCCGCAGGCACGCAGCCGTCGGTCGACGCGGGGGTGCTGTCGGCGGCACGCCAGGAGGCCACGCGGCTCGAGGGTGTGCAGCAGCAGATCCAGCAGCAGCTGGACGCCGCCGGGCTCGGCTCGGCCGTCCAGATGCGGATCACCGACCGCGGGCTGGTCATCGGGCTGGTGGCCGACGACGTCTTCTTCGCCCCCGCCTCCGCGCAGCTGACCGCGACGGCGCTGCGGGTGCTCGACGCCATCGCGCCGGCGATCACCGCCCTGCCCGACGAGATCTCCGTCGAGGGTCACGCCAACGTGCTGCCGGTCAGCGGGCGCTACCCGACGAACTGGGAGCTGTCCGCCGACCGCGCCACGCAGGTGCTCCGCCACTTCGTCGAGACGAACGGGCTGCCGGCGAACCGGGTCGACGCAGTCGGCTTCGGCGATGCGCGGCCGGTGGCCGACGCGACGGGCGACCAGGCGCTGACCATGAACCGGCGGGTCGACGTCGTCGTCCTCTCGGCGGCCTCGGACCAGGTCCGCGCGCTGGTGCCGGGCATCGTCGGCACGGACCAGGGCAAGTGAGGAGGGGGGAGCCATGGTCGAGCAACGGGTGATCGGGCAGAAGATCGGGGCGCGTCCGGCCGCGGCGGCGCCCGCCGCCGAGCGGAGCACCGAGGCGCCACCGGCGGGCGAGAAGCCGGGCAAGAAGCCGCGGCGCAGGCTCGTCCTGATCGTCGCCGTGCTGGCCGTCCTGGTCGCCGCCGGCGCGGGCTGGTACTTCCTGCTCGGCCCGGGCCACGCCGGCGCCGCGGCCGCGCCGGAACCGAAGCCGACGCCCACGCCCGTCGCGGGGCAGGTGGTGGCCGTCGACGCCGTCAGCGTCAACCTCGCCGGAGGGCACTACCTGCGGCTCGGGCTGGCGATCCAGCTGAGCGATGCCGTGAAGACGTCGCCGAACACCTCGCGGGCGCTCGACCTGGCGATCGCCCTGTACAGCGGCAGGTCCGTCGACGAGGTCTCCGCGCCGGCGACGCGGGACCAGCTCAAGTCGCAGCTGCTGCAGCAGCTCCAGCAGGCCTACGGCCCGGAGGTGATGGACGTCTACCTGACCGACTACGTGACGCAGTAGCACACTGCACCCCTTGATTTCGCTCAGGACCGGGCGCGGCCCGCCGATGGGTCGCGCGTGACCGTCCAGAGCGCGCCTGCCGTCGCACCCTCGTCCTGGCGGCGGCGCGCGTCGGAACCCGAGCTCTACGACTTCCGGCGACCCCTGACGCTCGCGCGCGACCACGCGCGCCAGCTCGAGATCGTCAGCCAGCGCTTCGCGCGGATGTGGGGCACCCAGCTGGCGGCCCGGCTGCGCGCCACGTGCTCGGTGACCTTCGACGCGCTCGCCCTCATGACCTACGAGGACTACATCGCCTCGCTGCCCCAGCCGACCGGCATCGTGCTGTGCCACATGGAGCGGCAGACCGCCCTGGTGCAGATGCCGGTCGCCACCATGCTCGTCTGGGTCGACTACCTGTTCGGCGGCACCGGCCTCGGCGACGACCGCGAGGGCCGCGAGCTGACCGAGATCGAGTTCACGGTCGTCAAGGACCTGCTGCAGATCGCGCTCGACGACCTGCACTACGCCTTCCACCCGCTGCTGCCCGCGACCCTCGCGGTCAAGTCGGTGCAGTACAGTCCGCAGTTCGTCCAGGCGGCGGGTGCCGGCGACGGCGTCGTCGTCGCGACCTTCTCGCTGCACGCCGGCGAGCGCACGGACACCGCGACGCTCATGCTCCCGGCGGAGACGCTGCTGCAGTCGCTGCGCGACCAGTCGGGCGCCGCGCAGCTCGGCACCCAGGAGCGGATGGCGCTGGCCGCCGCCCGCCGCGAGCTCGAGGCGGCCGTCGCCGAGGTGCCGCTCGACGTCACCGTGCGGTTCGCGCCGATGACCGTGCGGCCCCGCCAGGTGGTCCAGCTGGCCGTCGGCGACGTGCTGCCGCTGGCGCACCCCACGTCGCAGCCCGTCGACGTCGTCGTCGACGGTGTCCCGCTCGCGCACGCCTCCGCGGCCACCCACGGCTCGCGTCTCGTGTGCCAGGTCGTCGCCGTCGAGGAGGCCCAGTCATGACCCGCTCCGCCCTGTCACTCACCGTGGATGCGCAGGCGCTCGCGGAGGTGGTCGCGGCCCACCTGCCCGCCGCGGCGCCGCTGACCGCCGTGCCGGCTGCGGCCGACGAGCGGCCCGCGCCCGAGGCGCTCGCGGTCGTCGCCACCTGCGCCGGCAGCCCGGGAGCGACGTTCGTGCTGGTCGCGGAGACCGTCGTGGCCGACCTCACCGCGGCCGGGGTGGCCGCCGGGACACCGGTGGCGGTGGCCGACGCGCTGCGGCCCGCCCTCGAGGCGGCCGCCGACGGGCTCGGCACGCTCGACGCCGTGCGGACCGAGTCGGCCGGCACCGCGCTGCAGGGCGACACCACCGTGTACGCGTTGCAGGCCGACGGCGAGACGCTCGCCTGGTTCGGCGTCCGCGTCACCCAGACCCACGTGCCGGCCCAGGCCGGCGGCCGGGTGCCGACGCAGCGGACGAACATGCGCGTGCTCTACGACGTCGAGATGACCCTCACGGTCGAGCTCGGGCGCACCCGCCTGCCGCTGCGCGACGTGCTGGACCTGGCGCCCGGCGCCGTGCTCGAGCTGGACCGCGCGGCGAGCTCGCCCGCCGACATCCTCGTCAACGGCCGGCTCATCGCCCGGGGCGAGGTCGTCGTGGTCGACGAGGACTACGGCGTGCGGATCACGCAGATCGTCTCCGGCCAGGAGGGCGAGGCCTGATGGACGGTGTCGTCGTCGTGCTGCGGGTGCTCGTCTCGCTCGCGGTCGTCGTCGCGCTCGTCTGGTACCTCGCCCGCCGCCTCGGTCGCGGCCACGCCGACGCCTCGCGCGAGGCCGAGGTGCGCGTGCTCGACCGGCACTCGCTGTCCAAGCACGCCGGCGTCGCGGTGGTCGCCGCCGGCGACCGCCGGCTGCTGGTGGGCTTCGCCGACGCCGGCGTCCAGCTCATCACCGAGCTGCGGCCGGTCCCCACGCTGCCGCAGCCGATGTCGGCCACCCCGCCGGCGCCCCCCGCGCACACGGGCGCCCCCACCCGGCCGGCCCCTCGGCCGGCCCCCCGGCCGGAGGCGGGCCTCGAGGTCCCTGCCGGGCTGCCCCTCAACCGCCGCCCCGGCCTCCTCGCCGGCTCCGTGCTGTCCCCGCAGACCTGGCACGCCACCGTCCGCGCCTGGCAGGACCGGACGGTCCGGAGGTGAGCGTGCGGTGAGCACCGCCTCGACCACCACGGGGCGGCGGGTCCGCCTCGGCCTGCTGGCCCTCGCGCTGACGGGCGCCTGGCTCGTGCTCGGCGCGGGCAGCGCCGGCGCGTCGGTGCCGCCGTCCGCCGCCGCCGTCGTCGCCGCGGGCACGACGAGCGTCGCGACCGGCTCCGGCACGACGAGCGTCGCCACCGGCTCCGGCACGACGAGCGTCGCCACCGGCGCCGGGACGACGGGGGCGCGGTCCGCGGCCGTGACCGCCCCCACCTCGCCGGCGACCCCGACGCCGCCGGCCACCCCGGCGCCCGGCGACGTCACCGTGAGCATCAACGGCGTCAACGGCACGCCGAGCTCGTCGATCGTCGTGCTGCTGGCCGTCACCCTGCTCTCGGTGGCCCCGGCCGTGCTCATCATGACGACGAGCTTCACGAAGATCTTCGTCGTCCTGTCCCTCACCCGGAACGCCCTCGGCCTGCAGTCCGTGCCGCCGAACCAGGTGCTCGCGGGCCTGGCGCTGTTCCTGTCCCTGTTCGTCATGGCGCCCGTGCTCACGGACGTCAAGAACGACGCGGTGCAGCCCTACCTCGACGGGCACGTGACGTTCAGCCAGGCGGTGGACGCCGGCAAGGCGCCCCTCGAGAGCTTCATGCTCAAGCACACGCGCGAGCAGGACATCGCCCTCATCACGCGCGCCGGCGACAAGGCGAACCCCGCCACCCCGGCCGACACCCCGTTCGTCACGCTGGTGCCGGCGTTCGTGCTGAGCGAGCTGCGCTCGGCGTTCGTCATGGGGTTCGTCATCTTCGTGCCGTTCCTCGTCGTCGACATCGTCGTCTCGTCGAGCCTCATGGCGATGGGCATGATGATGCTGCCGCCCGTCATGGTGTCCCTGCCGTTCAAGATCCTGCTGTTCGTCCTGGTGGACGGCTGGGGCCTGGTCATCACGTCGCTCATCGGCTCGTACACCGGGGCCGGCTGATGGACACCAACGCCGTCCTCGACGTCGCGGTCCAGGCGTTGCTCGTCGCCGCCAAGCTCGCCGCGCCCGTGCTCGTCACCGCGCTGGTCGTCGGCTTCGTCGTCTCCCTGGTCCAGTCGGTGACGCAGATCCAGGAGGTGACGCTGAGCTTCGTGCCCAAGGCGATCGCCGCCGCCATCGCGCTCGTCGTGTGCGGGCACTGGATGATCAGCGTGCTCGTCTCCTTCACCACGGACCTGTACGCGCGGATCCCCGCGCTCGTCGGGGGCTGACCGTGGGCCCGATCTCGGTGACGCTGCCGCTCGGCGCGGTGGCGACGACGATGCTCGCCGGCGTCCGCATCGCGGCCTTCCTCCTCCTCGCGCCGCCCTTCTCGCACAAGGCGGTGCCGGGCCAGGTCAAGGCGCTGCTGGCGGTGGGCCTGGCGCTGGCGGTCCAGCCGCGGCTGGGCGCGGCCGCGCCCACCGGCACCGCTGCGTTCGTCCTGGACCTGGTGCTGCAGGCCGTCGTCGGCGCGGCCCTGGGGTTCCTCGTCGCGCTCGTTTTCGCGGCCGTGGAGTCGGCCGGCGGGCTGGTCGACCTCTTCGGCGGGTTCCAGATGGCCACCGCGTTCGACCCGCTCTCGCTGACCAACGGCGCGACGTTCTCCCGCCTCTACCAGTGGCTCGCGCTGGCGCTGCTCGTGGTGTCCGGCGGCCACCAGGTGGTGCTGGCGGGCCTGGTCCGCTCGTTCGACGTGCTCCCGCTCGGCACGGCGCCGGACGCGGCGGCCCTCGCGCACACGGCGACCCAGGGCCTGACGGGCATGGTTGTCGCCGCGTTGCAGATCGCCGGCCCGCTGCTCGTCGTGCTCTTCCTCGCCGACGTGGGCCTCGGCCTGCTCACCCGGGTGGCCCCCGCGCTCAACGCGTTCGCGATGGGCTTCCCGCTCAAGGTGCTGCTCACCATCTCCCTCGGCGGGATGGCCGTCCTCACGCTGCCCGGCGTCGTCTCCGGCCTGGTGCGCGACGCGACGCACGCGATGCAGGCGGTGATGCCGTGAGCGACGCCCAGGAGCGGAGCTTCAAGGCGTCCGACCGCCACCTCAAGGAGGTGCGCCGGCAGGGGCGCCTCGGACGGTCGCAGGACCTGCAGGCCTGGGTGGGGCTCGGCGCCGCCGCCCTCATGCTGCCGGTCGTCGCGGCGCGCGCCCGGGAGACCGCTGGCGCCTCCCTCACCGGGCTCGCGGGCGTCGCCCGGGAGCCCGACCCCGCCGCCGCGGTCCGCGTCCTGTTCGACGCCCTGCAGGGCGTGCTGTCCGCGATGCTGCCGATGTTCGCCGTCACGGTCGTGGCGGTCGTCGCCGTCGCGGTGGCCCAGGGCGGGGTCCACCTGCGCTCGTTCAAGCCGCAGCCGCAGCAGTTCAGCCCGCTCACGGGCATCCGGCGGCTGGTCGGGGCGCAGGCCTGGTGGCAGGCGGCGAAGGTGCTGCTGAAGTCCGCGGCGGTGGGCCTGGTGATGTACGCCACCGTGCAGGCGCTGGCGCCGACCCTCATGGCCTCGGGCCGGCTGCCGCTGTCCGGCGTGCTGTCCGCGGCGGCCGGGGGCACGACGAGCCTGCTCCGCTCGGGGATCGTCGCGGGCGTGCTGCTCGCCCTGGTCGACCTCGCCGTGGTGCTGCGGCGCAACCGCAAGCAGACGCGCATGACGCTGCGCGAGGTCAAGGACGAGCACAAGCGATCCGAGGGCGACCCGCACGTCAAGGCCGCGATCCGCGGCCGCCAGCAGCAGCTCTCCCGCAACCGGATGATGGCGGCGGTCGCCGAGGCCGACGTGGTGCTCGTCAACCCGACGCACGTCGCGGTGGCGCTGCGCTACGAGCCGGGCCGGGGCGCGCCGCGCGTCGTGGCGAAGGGCTCCGGCGAGCTGGCGGCCCGCATCCGCGCGCGCGCGTCGGAGCACCACGTGCCGCTGGTGGAGGACGTCCCGCTCGCCCGCGCGCTGCACGCGGCGTGCGAGGTGGGCAGCGAGATCCCCGAGTACCTCTTCACCGCCGTGGCGCGCGTGCTCGCGTTCGTCATGGCGCTGCGTCGCCGGGGCGCCGCCGCCGGCCAGCACCGCGTCCCCGGCGGCTCGACGCTGCCGGTGGGCGACACCACCGACCACCGCGCGGCCGGCCGGGCGTCCGCCCGAGCCGCCGCCCGCGCCCGCCGCCCGGTCCGCACCACGGCCGCAGAGGAGACCCCGTGAGGAACAAGGACATCTCCGCGATGGCGGTGCCGGTCGGCGTCGTCGGCATCGTCCTGCTGCTCGTCGTGCCGCTGCCCGCGGCCCTGCTCGACCTGCTCATCGCGGTGAACATCACGGCGTCGCTCGTCATCCTGCTGACCAGCATGTACGTGCGCCGGCCGCTGGACTTCTCGGTGTTCCCCTCGCTCATCCTCGTCTTCACGCTGTTCCGGCTCGGGCTCAACGTCGCCTCGACCCGGCTGGTGCTGCGGGACGGCTTCGCGGGGCACGTCATCGACGCCTTCGGCCACTTCGTCGTCGGCGGCTCGCTCGTCATCGGCCTGGTGATCTTCCTCATCCTCGTGGTGATCCAGTTCGTGGTCATCACCAACGGCGCCGGCCGCGTCGCCGAGGTGGGCGCCCGGTTCACGCTCGACGCGATGCCCGGCAAGCAGATGGCGATCGACGCCGACCTCAACTCCGGCCTCATCGACGAGGACACGGCGCGCCGCCGGCGCCAGGACGTCGCGGCGGAGGCCGACTTCTACGGCGCGATGGACGGCGGCTCGAAGTTCGTCAAGGGCGACGCCATCGCCGGCATCATCATCACCGTCATCAACCTGGCCGGTGGCTTCATCATCGGCATGGTCCAGATGAAGATGACGGCGGGGGAGTCGCTGCAGCGCTTCAGCCTCCTGTCGGTCGGTGACGGGCTCGTCACCCAGATCCCGGCCCTGCTGCTGTCGGTGTCGACGGGCATCGTCGTCACCCGCGCCAGCGCCGAGGGCGACATGGGCAGCTCCGCGGCGCGCCAGCTGACGCAGTCGGTGACCGCGCTGCGGATCGCCGGGTGCGGCGTCATCGGCCTGGCCCTGCTGCCCGGCATGCCGAAGCTGCCGTTCATCCTGGTCGGCGCGGTGCTGCTGCTGATCGCGCAGCGGGTGGCCGCCCGGCACAAGGTCGAGGAGGCGCAGGCGCGCACGACGGCGACGGCCGCACCCGAGCCGGCGCCGGACACCCCGGACCAGCTGATCGAGCAGATGCGTGTCCCGACGCTGGAGATCCTCCTCGCGCCGGACCTCGTGGACCTCGTCGGCACCGGGCCGGAGGAGGACCTGCTGGGCCGCGTGCGCTCGCTGCGGCGCAAGACCGCGATGGAGCTCGGGATCGTCGTGCCGCCGGTGCGGACGCGGGACTCGGTCGACCTGCCGCGGGCGACGTACGTGGTGCGGATCGCCGGCGTCGAGGTCGGCCGCGGCCAGGCGCCGCGCGGGCAGGTGCTCGCGCTCGGCGACGACCTGTCCGGCCTCCCGGGCACGCCCGTCACCGAGCCGGTGTTCGGGCTGCCGGGCCGGTGGGTGCCCGCCGAGCTGCGGCACGCCGCCGAGATGGCCGGTGCCACGGTGGTCGACCGCGTCTCCGTCGTCGTGACGCACCTCGGCGAGCTCGTCGCGCAGCACGCCGGCCGGCTCCTCGGCCGCGAGGACGTGCGGGTGCTGACGGAGTCGGTCAAGCGGGCCAACCCGTCGGTGGTCGAGGAGCTGGTGCCGTCGCTGCTGTCGCTCGGCGAGGTGCAGCGCGTGCTGCAGGGGCTGCTCGCAGAGGGCGTGGCGATCCGCGACCTGTCGCGGATCTACGAGGCGCTGTCGCTGCGCGCCCGCGTGTCCACCGACGCCGAGGGCCTGGTCGAGTCCGCGCGCGCGGCGCTGGGGCCGGCGCTGCTCGCCCCGCACGTGCAGGACGGCCAGGTGCGCGTGCTGACGCTCGACCCGATGCTCGAGCAGCAGGCGGCCGAGTCGCTGCGGTCCCGGGAGCACGGCACGCACTTGGCCCTCGACCCGACGGCCGTCGACCGGCTGCTGGGGGACCTGCGCGAGGGCGTCACGCGCGCCGAGCAGGACGGCCACACGGTGGTGCTGGTGTGCGCCCCGGCCATCCGGCCGGCCCTGCGCCGGCTCGTCGCGCTCGGCCTGCCGAGGCTGCCGGTGCTCTCGTACACCGAGATCGCGGATGCGGGTGTCACGGTCGTGACGACGGGGGTGATCGGCGGTGCCCGAGCTGTTGCTGCTCGAGGGTGAGGACCTGCCCGAGCTCATGGCGCGCGTGCGCGAGGAGCTCGGGCCGCGCGCGACGATCGTCCGTGCCGAGCGGGTGCGCCACGGCGGTGTGGCCGGGTTCTTCTCGCGCGAGCGCTACGAGCTGACCGTCGAGGTGCCCGACCGCCCCCGGCGGCCGTCGTCGCCGTCCTCGCCCGCGGTGCCGGCCGGGCCGGACAGCCTGGAGGCGCTGCTCGACGCGGCCGACCGTGCCGAGGCCGGGGTCGTCGTGACGCCGTCGGCGCCGCAGGTGTCGACCGCCGGGGCACGGTTCGCGGCGGTGCTCGACGGGGTCCGCGCGCTGGCGGGCGACGAGGTCCCCCGGCCGGACGACTGGCCCGAGCCGCCGGCCGCCGACCCCGCGCCGGCCGGGCCGGCGCCGATCACCGCCACCCGCGTGGTGGCCGCGCTGCCCGTCCCCGGGGGCGTCTCCTGGGGACGGTCGGTCGTCGCCCTGGTCGCCGCCGGCGTGCCGTCCGAGCTGCTCGAGGGCGCCGACGGCGTCTCCGAGGTGCTCCGGCGGATCCCCGAGCCGCCGCCGGCACCCCGTGGGCCGGGGCAGGTGCTCGTCGTCGTCGGGCCGTCCGAGGCGACGGCCGCCGTCGCGGCGCTGCTGCGGCTGCGGTGGGACCTGCCCGACGAGGCCGTGGTGGCGACCGGCACCGAGGGGCTGACCTCGACCGCGGGTGTCGTCCGGTGGCGGGTGCGCACGGGTCAGGCGCAGCACCCGTGGGTGCTGCTCGTCGGCGTGGCCGACGACGACACCGGCCGCCGCCAGGCCGCCGGCCTCGTCGCCGCGGCGCAGGCGGACGGCGTGTGGGCCGTCGTCGACGCCCGCACCAAGGCCGCGGACACGGCGCGGTGGCTCGAGGAGGTGGGCACCGCCCGGCGCCCGGACGCCCTGGCGGTCACCGGGCTGCTCGAGACGAGCGACCCGGGCACGGTGCTGGGCCTCGGCGTCCCGGTGGCGTGGGCCGACGGCATCCCCGCGTCGCGGGCCCTGTGGGCGTCGGTGCTCGGCCAGAGCGTGGACGCCGCCCTCACCGACCGTCGCTGACGCGCGGCGGCCGCGGCGCCGGAGCCCGTGGGCGTTGTACTGTCCGGACCATGCTCGTGCTCAGTCGTCGCGTCGGGGAGCAGCTGGTCATCGCCGGCGACATCGTGCTCACCGTCATCGAGGTGCGCGGCGACGGCGTGCGGCTGGGCATCGACGCCCCCCGCTCGGTCCGGATCCATCGCGCGGAGGTCCTCGACGCCGTGCGGTCGGAGAACGCCGCGGCCGCGGCCGCCGACGAGGGAGTGGCGACCGCGCTGCGCGGCCTGCTCGCGCCACCGGCCCCGGACGACGAGCCGGCCGCGGGCTAGCGGGCCACCCGATCGAGTTCTCAGGGAGCAGCGGGCCCGGCCGATAGGCCCGGCGAGGAGCCACGAGGTGTGGCCGCGCCGGGAGGGCCCGCATGGAGGACGTCGACGACATCGTCCGCGAGTTCCTCGTCGAGAGTGACGAGAACCTCGACCAGCTCGACCGCGACCTCGTCGCGCTCGAGGGCGCGCCGGGCGACCGCGGGCTGCTGAGCAGCGTGTTCCGCACGATCCACACGATCAAGGGCACGAGCGGCTTCCTCGCGTTCGATCGTCTGGAACGCCTGGCGCACGCCGGCGAGAACCTCCTGGCGGAGCTGCGCGACGGCAGGCGCGCGATGGACGGCCCGACGACCGACGTGCTGCTGGCCGTCGTCGACCGCATCCGTGACCTGCTGCGCGCCATCGAGGCGACCGGCGGCGAGGGGGACGTCGACATCGCCGAGGCCGTCGCCCGCGTCGAGGGCCTGCTGGCCGACGAGCCGGTGCTGCCCCTGGCCGACGAGCCCGCGCCGTCCGTCCCCGCGCCCGCCGGGGCGGGGCCGGTGATCCCGTCACCCGCGCCCGCGCCGGAGGCCGTCGAGGCCGCCCCGTCCGCGCCGGCCCCGGTCACCGCGGCCCCCGCCGAGCCGTTCGCCGACCGCGACGACGGCATCCGGGCCGTCGCCGAGACGTCGATCCGCGTCGACGTCGACCTGCTCGACGCGCTCATGCGTCAGGTCGGCGAGCTCGTCCTGGCGCGCAACCAGATCCTGCGGCTGTCCGGCAACGGCGCCGACGAGCTGGCCCGCGCGGGCCAGCGGCTCGACGTCATCGCCAGCGAGCTGCAGGAGGGCGTCATGAAGACGCGCATGCAGCCCATCGAGCACCTGTGGTCGAAGATGCCCCGGATGGTGCGGGACCTGGCCGCGACCTGCCACCGCGAGGTGTCCCTCGAGCTGGCGGGCGGCGAGACCGAGCTCGACCGCGGCCTGCTGGAGGCGGTGAAGGACCCGCTGACGCACCTCGTCCGCAACGCGGTGGACCACGGCATCGAGCCGCCCGACGAGCGCGTCGCCGCCGGCAAGCCGGCCAAGGGCGTGCTGTCGCTGCGGGCGTACCACGCGGGCGGCCTCGTGACGATCGAGGTGGCCGACGACGGGCGCGGCATCGACCCGGCCACGGTCGCCGCCTCGGCCGTCCGCAAGGGGGTGCGCACGGAGCAGCAGGTCGAGGCCATGGCGGCCGCCGATCTCCTGCAGCTGCTCTTCCTGCCCGGCTTCTCCACCGCGGAGCAGGTGACGAACGTCTCCGGCCGCGGGGTCGGCATGGACGTGGTGCGGACCAAGATCGAGGCGATCGGCGGCTCGGTGGACATCGAGTCGACCGTGGGTGCCGGCACGGTCTGGCGGCTGCGCATCCCGCTGACGCTGGCGATCATGCCGGCGCTCACCGTGGCGTGCGGCGCCGAGCGGTACGCGGTGCCGCAGGCGAACCTCCTCGAGCTCGTGGCGCTCGACGAGCGCAACGCGGTCGAGTACGTCCACTCCGCGCCGGTGTACCGGCTGCGCGGCGAGCTGCTGCCGCTCGTGTCGCTGTCCGAGGTGCTGGGCGTCGGCGCGACCGCTGCCGAACCCGGTGTGATCGCCGTGGTCCAGTCCGACGAGACCCGCTTCGGCCTGCTCGTCGACCACGTCCTCGACACCGAGGAGATCGTCGTCAAGGCGCTGTCGCCGCGGCTGAAGGCGATCGGCGTGTACGCCGGCGCCACCGTCCTCGGCGACGGCCGCGTCGCGCTCATCCTCGACGTCCAGGGGCTCGCGCGGCGGGCGCTGGCCGCCGCCGCGTCGGACGGCCTGCGACAGCGCGCCGCCGTGGTCGCCGCCGCGGCCGAGGTCGAGCAGGTGCTGGTCGCCTCCATCGGCGGCGGCCGGCGGGTCGCGATGCCGCTGCGCTCGGTCACCCGGCTGGAGACCATCCCGCGGGAGTCCGTCGAGCTCGTCGGCGGGCGCGAGGTGGTGCAGTACCGCGGCTCGATCCTGCCGCTGGCGCGCCTCGACCGGATCCTCGGCGCGGGCTACCTCGAGGGCGAGGGCCCGCTGCAGGTCGTCGTCCACACGGGTGCCGGCCGCAGCGTCGGCCTGGTCGTCGAGTCGATCGTCGACATCCTCGACGACGTCGCGGAGGAGCACTCCGACGTCGGCGACCCCGGCCTGCTCGGCTCCGCCGTCCTGGGCGAGCACGTCACCGAGCTGCTGGACGTCCGCGCGGCGATCCTCGCGGCCGACCCGGCGTTCTACTCCACCGAGAGGGCGCCCCGCGTCGCGCGGTCGCCCGAGCTGATCGGGGCCGGCCGATGACCCAGTTCGTGACCTTCCAGGTGGCCGACTGCCTGTACGGCATCGACGTGACGGGCGTGCAGGAGGTGCTGCCGCCGCAGCCACGCACCCCGACCCCGCTGGCCCCGCCGACGGTGGCCGGCCTGGTCAACCTTCGCGGCCAGGTGGTGCTCGCCGTCGACCTGCGCAAGCGGCTCGCGCTGCCGCCGCGGGAGGACGACGAGCCGATGATGGTCGTCGTCCGGGTCGGGTCCGAGACGGTGAGCCTGCTCGTCGACCGCATCGGCGAGGTCGTCACCGTCGGCCCCGAGAGCTTCGCCGAGCCGCCCGAGACGCTGCCGGTGGCGCTGCGTGCCCTCGTCCGCGGCGCCCACCGCCTGCCGGACCGCCTGCTGCTCGTCCTCGACGTCGACCAGGCCGCGGCCTGAGCCCAGCGAAGGAAGACCATGACCGCTGCCACGCCCCTCACCACGCCCCTCGCCACGCCCTTCGCCACGCCGACCGCTGAGCGTGCCGGTCGCCTCGCGAACCTGTCGCTGCGGGCCAAGATCCTCGGCCCGGTGGGCCTGCTCGCCGCGCTCGCCCTGGGTGGCGGCGCGTTCGCGGGCGTGTCGATGCTCCACATCGCCGACAGCACCGGCCACCTGCGCGACCTGCAGACGGCCGTGCTGGACCCGCTGGCCACCGTGCACGAGGACCAGATCAAGGCCCGGATGATCGCCGCCCAGATCGGGGCCGTCGACCCGTCCCAGCAGCAGAGCTGGTACGACCAGCAGAAGGCCAACGACGCCGAGCTGGCCGCGGCGGCCGCGCAGGTCTCGTCGGGCGCGCTCGGCTCCTCGACGAGCTGGGCCGCCTTCCAGGACGCCTACGCGCAGTGGCGGTCCGCCCGCGACACCCAGCTGGAGCCGGCGGCCGTCAACGGCGACAAGGCGCAGTACACCCAGGTCCTCAACACCGTCACCGAGCCGCTCAAGTCGACGTTCGTCGACAAGCTCGACGCGATGACGAAGGAGGCCGACGCGTACGCGACCTCCGTCGCCGCCGCCGCGAGGGCCACCGCGGTCCGGACGATGGCCATCAGCGCCGGCGCCATCGCGGTCGCGCTGGCCCTGGGCCTGTGGGCGGCCTGGTGGGCCGCCTCGCGCACGACGCGATCGGTCTCCGGTGTCCGGCGGGCGCTCGAGGCTCTCGCCCAGGGCGACTTCACCGTCCGGTCCGGGGTCACCGGCGCCGACGAGATCGGCCGGATGGCGTCCTCGCTCGAGGTGGCGCAGCAGCAGCTGCGCGCGACGCTGGCCGGCGTCTCGCAGGACGCGATGGAGGTGGCGACGGCCGCGGAGCATCTCGCCACCGCGTCGTCGCAGGTCGCGGCGGGCTCGGAGGAGACGTCGGCGCAGGCCGGCGTCGTGGCAGCCGCGGCCGAGCAGGTGAGCCGCAACGTGCAGACGGTCGCGGCGGGTGCCGAGCAGATGGGCGCGTCGATCCAGGAGATCGCCCAGAACGCGGCCCAGGCCGCGCGCGTGGCTGCCCAAGCGACCGACGTCGCCGCCGCCACGAACGAGCAGGTGGCCCGGCTCGGGGAGTCGTCGGAGCAGATCGGGTCGGTCGTCAAGGTCATCACCTCGATCGCCGAGCAGACGAACCTCCTCGCCCTCAACGCGACCATCGAGGCCGCCCGCGCGGGCGAGGCGGGCAAGGGCTTCGCGGTGGTCGCAGGGGAGGTCAAGGACCTCGCACGGGAGACCGCCAAGGCGACCGAGGACATCGCCCGGCGCGTCGCGGCCATCCAGGCCGACACCCGGACGGCGGTCGGGGCGATCGGGCAGATCGGCACCATCGTCGGCGACATCAACAACTACCAGATGACGATCGCCTCGGCGGTCGAGGAGCAGACCGTCACCACGTCCGAGATGTCGCGGAACGTGGCCGAGGCCGCCACCGGCTCCGGGGAGATCGCCAGCACCATCACCGGCGTCGCGACGTCCGCCGCGACCGCCTCGGGCGTCGTCAAGGAGATCTACACGGCGCTCGACGGCCTCGCGCAGGTGTCGAACGACCTGCGCGTCCGGGTCTCGTCGTTCACCTTCTAGCCCGACCATCGAGGAGCGCCGCCGTCATGTCCGCCGTCGCAGCACACCGGTCACTGGGCAGGCGCCTCACCACGGACGCCTCCGTCGCGTGGAAGGTCGGCGTGTGCCTGGGCGCGCTGCTGCTGGCGGCGATCGGCCTCACCGGCCTGAGCGTCCAGCGGATGGGTCAGATGGCGGCCGGCCAGTCCCTCATGTACGACAGCACGAACGTCCCGCTGACCAAGCTCGGCGCCATCTCCCGCGACTTCGGCACCGTCCGTGCCCGCACGATGGTGGTCCCCGCCCTGAGCGGCGACGCCCTGGCGGCGATGGTCACCGAGCTGAGCGGCCGGTACGACGCCCTGACCGCCGAGGTCGCGGCCTACGAGCAGTACGCCTCGTCCGCCACGACGTTCGACGCGCTGACGGCCACGACCACGGCGTACACGTCGGGCGTCGGCAAGAAGGTCATCGACCTGCGCGTCGCGGGCGATGCCGCCGCGTCCACCGCGACGGCCACCGGCCCCCTCCTGGACGCGGCGAAGGCCGTCAACGACGCGCTGGCGGCGGAGTCCGACGCGCTCTCCGCGCGGGCCGAGAGCCTGGACGTCGCCGCTGACGCGAACGTGGCGTCGTCCACCCGGCTGATGTGGACGGTGCTCGGCGTGGCCGCCCTGGTCTGCCTGGCGCTGGGGTTCGCCGTGGTGCGGGCGCTGCTCCGCAAGGTCACCGCGGTCCGCGTGGCCCTCGACGCGATGGCGAACGGCGACCTGACGGCCGAGCTCGACGTCGACTCGCGCGACGAGGTGGGCGCGATGGCCGCGTCGTTGGCCACGGCGCAGGCATCCCTGCGATCCGCGCTCCTGGCCGTCGTGTCGACGGCTGGTCGGGTGGCGTCGGCGGCGGAGGGGTTGTCGGTGGCGTCGGGTCAGGTGGCGGCGGGTTC
>NZ_MKTH01000012.1:119040-184498 GCF_001898175.1 Cellulomonas sp. 73-92 | reverse complement strand
AGAAGGGCATTCGCGTCTCACGACCCGCCCATGACCGCGACCTCATCAGCGGATCCGGGCTGAACAGCCCGTCACCGACCGCATCGAGGACTTCCGCACCTTCGTCGACGAACAGGTCACCGCGCGCCGCGTCGAACAAGACGCGCTCATCGACGACCCGCCGCGTACGGTCCAGTAGTGGTCCGCCACTACCGGAAGAAGACAGGGCAGCTGCCTCCCGAGCGGCGCCTACGCGTTCGAGCCACACGCTGTACCGAGATCGATCCGGAGAAGATCGCCGAGGTCCTGATCCGCGTCGCACTACGGGAAGCCGACCAGCGGGATGCGGGCGCGTATCTCCGCGACCACCTCGCCGAGCCGAACTAGCTCAGCCGACGAGCACCCGTCCGACGACGTAGACCACGGCGCCGCTCACCGCGACCGGCAGCGCGGCGGCGGACAGCGACGGCAGCACCCGCTTGAGCTCGACGAGCGAGTCGAACAGCGCGTCGAGCGAGGCGACCAGCACGCCGACCGCCACGCCGAGCAGCACGCCGGCCTGCAGGCTGATCGTCGGCAGCACCCAGCCCGCCGCCGCGCCGGCCGCCGTGGCCGACACGGCGGTCAGCAGCGCGCTCACCCAGCGCGGCACCTCGAACGCCGCGACCGCCGAGCCGACCGCAAGCGCGAGCGCACCGGCGACGACGATCGCCTCGCCGCCCGCGAGCGCCTCGGCCGCCACCCAGCCCGCCGTGGACAGCGAGAGCACGCCGCCAGCCACCGTGCCGGACACGGACTCGACCATCCGGATGCGACCGTCGCGGCGCAGCAGCTCGTTGACGAACGACACCATGAGCGCGCACGCGAGGACGACGGCGAGCCCCGACAGCCCGGTGCCGCCGTAGCGGACCGCGAACACGGCCGCGACGCCGGTCATCCCGACGACGGCCGCCGAGCCCGGCACGAACGGCAGCCCGGCCAGCTCCGGCCATCCGACGGCGACGACGAGCACCAGCGCCGCCGCCACCGCGAGGAGTGCGACGGGATGCAGGTACCCGGCCAGGGCGATCGCAGCCGCCACCGCTGCCGTGACGACCGAGCGGGAGGCGAGCGTCACGGCGGCGATTCTCGCAGATGGTGACCGGCCGCGGACTGGACGGTGATCGGACGGCGGTCACACCCTGGACGTTCACGCGGAGCCGTGTCCTCACTCCTGCACGCTCGGAGATCCCGGTGGCAGACCTGCTACCCCCGCGTCCAGAGGCTCGGCGCAGACGCTCCCCACCCTCGGTCTACTGTCCTCCCGGGTCCGAATTCTCCCGGTCGAGCCGTCCGCTCTGGTGGACACCCCGGGCGCCGGCATAGTCGTACTCGACGTGCGACGAGACCTGGTCCGGACCGTGCGCGCCTGAGCGCGCGGCGACTGCGCGCCGCCGGCGGCACATGTTCCGGCGAGTCAGCATCGAGCAGGCGGCCACCAACGCGGTCGACGCAGCCCACGGGAGCGCGACTGGTGCCCGACCCGGCGCCCGGGTGCGCGGCACGAGGCAACTGATCCGGGCGCGCAGAGGCAACCTCATGACGTCAGCGGCCGACCAGCAGGTCACGGGCCGCCGCCCACAGCCATGGTCGTGGGGATGTAGCCAGCCTACGATCGAGGGCATGGGCGATCGCATCGCGCGGCGGGTCGTGACGGTTCCGGACGTGGTAGGCCTGACCTTCCGCGTCGGCCGGGAGGTGGCACACAAGGCGGGTGTCGCCTTGGCGAACCGCGACCCGGATGGGCCGCCGATCGCCGCGCTGGCCTGGCCCGGCCTGCACTACATCGTGCGACAGCAACCAGCACCGGGCACCTTGTTGCACGAGTGGGACTCGGTGGTGATCGAGGTCACCAAGCACGGCGACGCTCCCGCTCTCGAGCCAGCCCAGCCGCGTCCCTCCCCGCCAGCCGACGCTGTACAGGCGACCTTCGAGCCCCAGCAGTACATCGATCTGACCGACGACTGACCACAAGAACCGCCGGCTCAGCCAGTCCATCACATCCTGCTGGTCGGCGATCCCCACCCGGATGGACGACTAGATCAGGGGCTCAAGACTCCCGCTACCCCGGCGGGCACGAAACCGATCGTCGTCGCCAACGTGCGCCACCGACTGCCTGCGCCGCCAGCGACGCCACGAATACCCCGAGCCGTGCACCCCGACCAGGTAGGGGCACAGCGGAAAGCTCCAACCACGCCTGCTGGGTCGTCGCCGGCCAGCACAGGGACGCGATGGACGGGTGCTGTTCAAACACGTAGCGTCGCCTGCACGGCGGGCGTGCGGGCCGCTGCCGGTCCGTCGAGCTGCAACTGGACCAGCAGCCCAGCCGGTCCGCAGTGCCTGGGAGCGTCACGCACAGGCGACAGGGCCGCTCCGGCGGCAGTCCGGAAGTCCGCGGCCATCACCCGCCACCCCACCATCTGTGATCGCGGGTCCTGGGCCGGGCCGGCAGGGCGATGACCGCCGCGACGAGCCGCTGCGACAACTGCGTCGACCAGCCGGTCTCGCACGGTGCGGCGGCCGCGGCTCAGCATGGTCGACGCCGCACTGCCGCTCGCTGTGGCGGGCGATGCAGGCCATGGGCGCGCTCCAGGCTCGTCACGGATTCCTGACGCCGGTTCGCACCTTACTTCCGAGCCACCGGCACCTCGAAACGGTCCTGATGGGCGGAGCCGCCCACCCGGCGCGACCCAGTCCAGAAGGGGACATCCATGACGATCACTAGTGCGCCGGCTGCCCGGCAGGCCGCCGTCGCCCCAGACCAGCCGACCACCACGAGCAAGGCAACGACGACCGCATCGAGGACTTCCTCGCCTTCGTCGGTGAACAGGTCACCGCGCGTCGCACTGAACAAGACGCGCTCGTCGACGGGGCGGACACCTGCGATGACTGAACTGCACTCGAACAACAGTGGCGACCGTGAGGACACCGACGCAGCGCGGATCCGCGTCGTGGCCCACACTCGCGCCCAGTCTTTCCCGCCGTTGCGAAGCGAGCAGGCCGCCTTGGTGAAGGCAGTCCTTGCCACGGCTCCGCCAACGTGCACCATGCCCGCGACCACAACCTAGTGTCACCGGGTGCGGTGGATGAACCGGCAGCAACCACGGTTTGCGAGACCCACTACAGCCCAAGGGCCCGCGAGCGTGCTCACTGTGTGCCAAGCGGCGCCTCGCTGGTTGGCCGGGTGGCGTGCTGGACCCGGGGAGTGATCAGGACACGCTCAGGCTGCATAGTGCGGGACCCCAGGCGTGGAGCCTTCGTTATCCGGATCTCGAACACCGCCTTGAGGATCCGACGCTTCTCCCGCAGGTCCGTGGCCTCCCAGGCGGCCCGGATGTCGTCGGCGGTCACCAGGGCACGGATGCCGTCGTCGCCAACTGGTGGCACCGCCGCCCGTTGTGCCTGCTCGATCTGGGGCCGCAGCGTCGCTTCAACCCGTGACAGGGTCGCGAGCGTGACTGCACCAGCCGCGTACTGGTCGGCCGCCTCGTCGAGCCGGGTCTGCAGCTCAACCACCCTGAGCTCGGCCTGTGTCGAGCGTGCCGCCCAGTCCTCGCCCTCGGCGGTCAGCATCGCGATGTTCTCCTGCCTGCTGAACCAAGCAACCGCGGTCTCGCTGACAAGCTGGTCGACCCAGCCGGCCGCGATGACAACCTTGTAGCAGCCGCGGAACCGGCAGTGGTACTTCGGGATGCGCGGCTGTACCGGCGCCCGGCCGCGAGCCTTGAAGGTTGTGCGCGTCAGTGGCCGGCCGCAGTAATGGCACCTGGCGATGTGCGACAACAACCCCTTGGGGGTCACCCCGTCTGACACATGCACCCGGCGCGAGGGGTCGAACAGGATCCGCTGCAGACGGGTGAAGTCCTCAATGGAGATCAGCGGCTCCCAGGCGGCCTCCCCCACCACTTGCCCGCGGTACACCCGCTGGCCGGCGATCGTGGGGTTGCGCAGGACCTGCTTCACGGTCATTGTCAGCCAACCCCGCGGCACGCTGTCTTTCCGTGGCCCCTGCGGTGTCGGCTCACCCTGGTCCTGCAAGGTGTTCGCGACCGTGAGTACCGGAACGCCGGCAAGCACCTCGCGAACCATCCACCTCACCAGTTCACCGGTGTGCGGGTCCGGCTCCTGCCTGATCAGCGCGCCCGTGTGCTCGTCGTAGATCCGGCGGTAGCCGTACGGCAGCCGCCCATGCGGTCGACCCTTCTCCGCGTTCAGACGCGCCGTGCGCAGCTGACGCTCGTGCATCGTGTTGGCGTCCGCCTCGGCCCGCAGGAACTCGAAGCCAAGCATGAACGCGTCATCTGAGCGCGAGAAGTCGTAGACACGACCGTGGGTCAGATACAGCACGCCGGCCTGCTGGCACGCGGCGCGCAACTGCACGTAGATCGCCATGTCCCGCCCAGCCCGCGACGGCTCCCACGTGACGAATCCGCCGTACCGGCCGGACTTGATCAACTCAATGGCTTCCTCGAAGCCCTCGCGCTCCTTGCGTCGCCACTGAGATGCCGAACGGTCGGCGTCGGTGACGACCTTCGCCACCCGCCAGCTGAGTGGCACGCACCATGACCGGCACTCCTCGATCTGATCGCCGATCGACCGCATGAGCTTGTGACGGTCCTTCGACGCCCGCCCGTACAAGAGGGCTTCGATGGACCGAGCCGGTCCCACAACCGCTGCGTTGTTCTCCACGGACATGAGGTAGGTCCCGTCTACCCCCCTCCTCCGTACTCGCCTCGTCCAGCAGGAGCACCTCGTCGTCCCCGACCAGGAGGGCCGCCAGCGCGACGCGGCGGCGCTGGCCGCCCGAGAGGGTCTCCACGGTGGCGTCGAGCGGGACGTCCGGCAGCAGGCCGTCGTGGACGGCCCGGATGCGCGGGTCGGCCGCCCACTCGTGGGTGTCGGCACCGGGGTGGATCGCGTCGAGGACCGTGCCGTCGGGCAGCACGTCGCGCTGGTCGAGCACCCCGACGCGCACGCCGCCGGCGCGGGTGACGCGGCCGTCGTCGGGCGCCTGCAGGCCGGCCAGGACGCGCAGCAACGTCGACTTGCCGGCGCCGTTGGGGCCGACGACGCCGACGCGTGCGCCGTCGTCCAGCCCGAGCGAGATCCCGTCGAGGATGGTGCGGGTGCCGAGCGCGACGCTCACGCGGTCGGCGCCGAGGAGGTGGGCCATCAGCCGCCGAGGGACCGCACGTGCGCCGTGCCGCCGTCCTCGGCGTCGGCCACGTGCGTCAGGCCCTGCTCGACGAGCCCCTCGAAGAACCGGGCGCTCGGCTTGCGCGGGGCGCGCACCAGCACCACGTCGGCGCCGTCCGCCTGCAGCCGCCCCCGCGTCAGCATCAGCTCGGCGACGTCCACGCCGTCGCCGTACAGCAGCGCCACCCGCAGCCCGGCCTCGGGCTCCGGCGCGACGAGGTCGATGATCCGCTCGAACCCGATGGAGAACCCGGCGGCCGGCACGTCGCGGCCGAGCCACTTGCCGACGACGCCGTCGTACCGCCCGCCACCGGCGACCGACGAGCCGACCCGGGCGTGCTTCACCTCGAAGATCGGGCCGGTGTAGTAGCCCATGCCGCGCACCAGGGACGGGTCCAGCGTGACGCGGGCCTCCGGGAGCACGGTGCGGACCGCGGCGACGATCGCCGGCAGGTCGTAGAGCGACACCTCGCCGAGGCCGGGCAGCGACAACGTGCCCGATGCCAGGGCCGCCTCCGCGTCGTCGCGCACGGCCAGGACGGTGTCGAGGACGCCCCGGACCCCGGCCGGTGCGCCGAGAGCGACGAGCTCGTCGGCCACCGCGTCCGGACCGATCTTGTCGAGCTTGTCCAGCGCGATGAGCGCGTCGGGGACCGTCGCCCCCTCGAACCCGGCCGCCGCGAGGAGGTCGGTGAGCGTGCGCCGGTCGTTGACGAGCAGCGTGACGTCGTCGGCCATCCCCAGGTCCGCGAAGGCGGTGAGGGTCGCGACCAGGAGGTCCACCTCGGCGAGGTACGACGGCTCGCCGAGGATGTCGATGTCCACCTGCGTGAACTGCCGGAAGCGCCCCTTCTGCGGCCGCTCCGCGCGCCACACCGAGCCGGCCTGCAGCGCCCGGAACACCTCGGGCAGCTCCGCCTGGTGCGACGCGTAGTACCGGGTGAGGGGCACGGTGAGGTCGTAGCGCAGCGCGAGGTCGGTGGCGTCGGCGGGCGTGACCGCCTCGTCGGGCTCCAGGCCGCGCCGGAGGATCTCGAAGAGCATCGACTCGTTCTCGCCGCCCTGGTTGGAGCGCAGGCGCGAGAGCGGCTCGATGGCCGGCGTCTCGATCTCGGAGAACCCGAAGCGGCGGTAGGTGGCGCGCAGCGTGCTCAGCACCCGTTCGCGGGTCTGCTTCTCCGCGGGGAGGACGTCACGCATGCCACGAGCGGGAACGACCTTCTGCGCCACGGCAGGCAAGGCTACCGGGCGCCGGCCGCACCCGGCGCCGCCGTCCGCCCACCGCTCATGCGGTGGCGCGGCGCCCCAGCACCTCCCCCAGCCGGACGCGGGCACCCGTCCGCAGCACCGAGCGCTCGTAGACGAGGGCCGCGAGGGCCACGACGCCGGCCGTCGTCGCGGCGAGCACGACGAGCGAGGCCACCGGCTCCCACCATGCGGCGTCGCCGAGGTAGATGCGCACGGGCATGCCCATCACCGCGCTGAACGGCACGTAGGACAGCACCCGCATGAGCACGGGGCTCCCGCTGCCGTAGATCACCAGGTAGAAGGGGATGAGGCCGAGGATCGTGATCGGCATGATCACGGGCCCGGAGTCCTCGACGCGGGAGACGAGCGAGGCGGCGGCCGCGAACATCGCGGCGAAGAGCACGAAGCCGACGACGAAGAAGACGACGAACCACCCGACGGGCGCGCCGACGAGCGAGATGAGGTGGTCCTGCCCGGTCAGCTTGAGCCCGAGGAGCGCGACGAGCGCCATGGCGGCCGCCTGGCCGAGCGCCAGCACGCTGCTGCCCGCCACCTTGCCGGCCATGAGCACGCGGGCGGGCACGGCCGCCAGGAGCACCTCGACGACGCGCGTCTGCTTCTCGATGATCGTGTTCTGGGCGATCGTCTGGCCGAACACCATGACGACGATGAGGAACACCATGCCGAAGGCGAACGGCACGAGGTAGCGCACGGCCTCGCTCTGCGCGGCGGGGTTGAGCACCTCGACGGCGGGGGCGCGGGTGAGCGCCGCCACGAGGGCGCCGGGTGGGCCGTCACGGCCGACGACACGCACCGGCGTGCCGGGCAGGAGCGCGGCGGCGACGGTGCCGTCCTGGACCGCGGCACGCGCGGCGGCGTCGTCGGCCACCGGCACGGCCGTGAAGCCGGGCAGACCCTGCAGGTCGCCGGCCGTCGCCGGGACCACCGCGACCCGCTGCGTCGCGGACCCGGTCGCGGGTGAGGTGTCCCGCTTGGACAGCACGGAGCCGACGACGATCCCGGCGAGGATGCCGACCAGCAGGATGATCGTGGAGACCACGAACGCGCGGCTGCGCAGCTGGGTGGTGACCTCGCGCTCCGCGACCAGCAGGGCGAGCCGGGCGGGCGAGGTGGTCGACGTGGGCGCGCTCATGCCGCCACCGCCGTGCCGGTCGCGGTGCGCGGCGCCTCGTCGCGGATGACCTCGCGGAAGATCTCGGCGAGGCTCGGCCGCACCGGCGAGAACTCGGCGACCGGCCCTCGGGCGACGGCCTCCGTGAGCACGCGCTGCGCCGCGGCGTCGTCGGCCTCGAACAGCACCTCCCCCTCCGACCGCTCGATGACCACGACTCCCGGCACGCCTGCGAGCCAGTCGACGGCACCGGGTGCCCGCAGCCGGTGCCGCGGCTCGCTGTACTGGGCCCGGAGCTCCTCCCGGTCGCCGGCGGCGACGATCCGGCCGCCGGCGATGATGACCACGTCGTCGCACAGCCGCTCGACGACGTCGAGCTGGTGGCTCGAGAAGAGCACGGGCGCCCCGGCGTGCGCGCGCTCGCTCAGCACGTTCACCACCGTGTCGACGGCGATCGGGTCGAGGCCCGAGAAGGGTTCGTCGAGCACCAGGAGGCTCGGCTCGTGGACGAGCGCGGCCGCGATCTGCGCGCGCTGCTGGTTGCCGAGCGAGAGGGTGTCGAGGCGGTCGTCGGCCCGCGGGGCGAGGTCGAGCCGCGTGAGCAGCTCGCGGGCGCGGCGCTCGGCGCCGGCCCGGTCGAACCCGTGCAGCCGGGCGAGGTAGGCCAGCTGCTCGGCCACCTTCATCCGCGGGTACAGGCCGCGCTCCTCCGGCATGTACCCGAACGTGCGGCGCGTCGCCGCGTCGAGCGGGCGGCCGTCGATGGACACGGAGCCGGCGTCGGCGCTCAGCACGCCGAGGATGATGCGCATCGCCGTCGTCTTGCCGGCGCCGTTGCCGCCGACGAAGCCGGTCAGGCGGCCGCGTCCCACCGAAAAGCTCACGCCGTCCAGGGCGCGCACGTCGCCGAACGAGCGACTGACGCCGGTCAGCTCCAGCATGGTTCCTCCCAAGTGCCGCCCCCCGGCGGCGCACGAAAACTGATATCAGATTTCGGGGGGTGGCGTCCAGGGCATTTGGGCTCCGCGTCGCAGGGCGGCCTCGCGCCTCAGTCGCCGTTGCTCACCACACGAGCGCCCGCGACGGGGCCGACGGCGGTGAGGACGCGGTCCGCGACACCGGCCGCCGTGAAGGCGGCCGCGACGACGAGCGCGTGCTGCCGGTTGCGGGCGAGCGCGGCCACCGTGGGGCCGGAGCCGGAGACGACGACGCCGAGCGCGCCCGCGTCGCGGGCCACCTGCAGCGGCTCGGCGAGGTCCGGGGCGAGGTCGAGGGCGGCGGGCTGCAGGTCGTTGTGCAGGGCGCGGCCGAGCGCCACCGCGTCGCCGGCGAGCAGCGCCTGCATGAGCGGCACGTCGTCGGCGTCGCTCGGCGCGGGCGGCGGGGCGTCGCGATGACGCGCGTCGAACGCCGCGTACACGGCCGCGGTCGACAGGCCCTGGTCACGTACCGCGAACGCCCAGTGGAACTCGCCGCGGGTGAGGGCGGGGGTCAGCAGGTCGCCCCGCCCCGCGCCGACGGCGGTGTGCCCGGTCAGCAGGAACGGCACGTCGGCGCCGAGCGAGGCGGCGAGGCGGGCCAGGTCGTCGCGGCTCAGCCCGGTGCTCCACAGCGCGTCGCACGCCACGAGCGCGGCCGCCGCGTCGGCGGAGCCGCCGGCCATCCCGCCCGCGACCGGGACACCCTTGACCAGGTGCAGGTGGACGTCGTCGACCACCCCGGTGCGCTCGGCCAGCAGCCGGGCGGCGCGCACCGCGAGGTTGGAGTCGTCGGTGGGCACCGCGTCCGACTGCGGGCCGCCGACCGTGACGAGTATCCCCTCGTGCGGCGAGGCGACGACCTCCTCGTAGACCGACACCGCCTGGAACACGGTGGACACGGGGTGGTACCCGTCGGGCTGGCGTGCTCCGACGCGCAGCGACAGGTTGACCTTCCCCGGCGCGCGCACGCGCACCTCTCGCGACGGGAGCGCGTCGACCGGGGTGAGCGTCACGTGCTCACTGTGCCAGGTCGGCGGGCGCAAGGTGCTCCGCGATGCGCGCGAACCCGCGGACGTCCACCGCCTCGCCGCGCGCCCCCGGGTCGACCCCGGCGGCACGCAGCGCGTCCTCGGCGGCGGCCGGCGAGCCGGCCAGCGCCGCGAGCGCCTGGCGCAGCGTCTTGCGGCGCTGCCCGAAGGCGGCGTCGACCACGGCGAACACCGCCCGGCGGCTCGCGGACGTCTCCGGCGGTTCCCGCCGGTCGAGCCGCACCAGCGCGGAGTCGACGTTCGGGACCGGCCAGAACACCGCCCGTCCCACCGTCGCCGTGCGTCGCGCCGCGGCGTACCAGGCGGCCTTCACCGACGGGACGCCGTACGTGCGGCTCCCGGGCGGGGCGGCGAGCCGGTCGGCCACCTCGGCCTGGACCATGACGAGCGCGCGGCCCAGGGAGTCGAAGCGCTCGAGGAACGACAGGAGCACGGGGACCGAGACGTTGTACGGGAGGTTCGCGACGAGTGCGGTGGGTTGCGCGCCCGGCAGCGCGGTCAGGTCGAGGGCGTCGGCCAGCACCACCTGCAGCCGGGCGCGGCCGCCGGCGTCCCGCAGCACGGCGACCAGCTGCGCGTCCTGGCCGACGAGCTCGTCGGGCGCGCCGGGACCGGGGTCGACGGCGAGGCCCGGGACGTGCGCGGCCACGGTCACCGGGAGCAGGCGCGCCAGTACCGGGTCGATCTCCACGGCCACGACGTCCGCCTCGGCCTCGAGCAGGCCGAGCGTGAGGGACCCCAGCCCGGGGCCGACCTCGACGACGGTCTCCCCGGGCGCGACGCCCGCCTGCCGGACGATCTTGCGCACGGTGCCCGCGTCGAGCACGAAGTTCTGACCGAGCGTCTTCGTCGGGCGCACCCCGGCGTGCGCCGCCAGCTCGCGGATCTCCGCCGGGCCGAGCAGCTCCACCGTCACGGGTGTGCAGGCTAGCGGGCCGCCGGCCGGCACGCCGCCGGGCCGGGCCGCCCGACCCGGTCGCCAAAACTCACAGGCTCGACACAGACTGCGCGCCGACACTGCGGTCGGGTCCACCGACGGACGCGGGGAGCGCGTGCCCGGCTGCCGGCGCCCGCGTCAGTTCATCCACGCCACCCCAGGTCAGAGGGTGGTTCGAGCAGTCGAGGTGACACATGCGCAACGGCGTCGTGCTCATGGACTCCGGCGGGCGGTACATCGATTCCGGCGTGATCCAGATCTCCCTCACCAACGCGATCATCATCGTCGCGATGATCGTCGTCTTCGCCCTCGCGATCCTCCTGCCCTTCCCGGGGCGGGGCCGGCGCGGTGGGCGCGGCGGCGACTCGTGACCGCCGCGAGCGCAGGCGGGGAGCCCACCCCCGCGGGCAGCTGGACCGTCCGCACCCGCGACCGCATCACGCGCATCGTCCCGCCGGGGCAGGCGCTGCCCGACCGGCAGCCGGCCTACATGTCGTCGTGGATCTACGTGTTCGGCATCCTCACCGTCGCGGCGCTCCTCGTCGTCGTCGCCACCGGTGTGCTGCTTGCCGTCGGCGGCGTGGCCTGGTGGCACGTGTCGCGCACCGGGCACTTCGTCAACTCGCTGCACCTGTGGAGCGTGGAGCTGTTCTTCGCCTTCATGGTCATCCACCTCTGGGGGAAGTTCTGGATGGCCGCGTGGCGGGGCAACCGCGCGCTCACCTGGATGACCGGCGTCGTGGCCTTCCTCGGCTCGATCGGCACGGCGTTCACCGGGTACCTGTCGCAGTCGAACTTCGACTCCCAGTGGATCAGCACGCAGGCGAAGGACGGGCTCAACGCCGTCGGCGTCGGCGCCTACTTCAACGTGCTCAACCCGGGCCAGATGCTCATGTGGCACATCACGCTGCTGCCGCTGGTGCTCGGGGCCATCGTCGGCCTGCACCTCGTCCTGGTGCGGCGGCACGGGATCGTGCCGCCGATCGACGCCGAGGGGCCCGACGACGTCGACCTCCAGGAGGCGGGTGCCCTGTGACCGCCACCACCGCCGCGCGGCCTGTGCGGCGCCGGTCCTCCGGCACCCCCGACTCGCACGGCTTCCCCACCCGCCCGTACGACCTGGTCAAGGAGTTCGTCGTCGCGCTCGTCGTGGTGACGATCCTCACCGTGATCCTCGCCGCCGCCTTCTCGTCGCCCGACGAGAAGGCGATGACCATGAGCGACTGGGCCGCCGCCGCGCCCAACGACGTCGTCGCGACCGCGGCCGGCGAGCTCGCCGGGACCACGACGAGCGCCGGGTACGGCCCGCCCTACAACACGGCGGCCGACGGCCAGATGCTCGGCCCGCTCCCGCTCCAGAAGTGGGGCGGCGTGCGGATCCCCGTCGACTCGGCGCAGGACCTCGTCGTCACGCCGCTCTCGCACGTCACCGGCAACCCGGACCTCACCGCCGCCCTGGCCACCTGGACCGCGGCGTCGGCCGACCAGCAGACGACGTGGGCCTCGGCATACTCCGACGCCCTGTCCAAGGCGCCGGACGGCGATCCGAAGCAGGTCGCCACGGGCGACTACGGCCCCGTGCCGACGATGTCCGAGGCGTTCCTCACGCTCGCCGGCAGCGGCGGCCTGGAGGGCGCGCTGTCGTCGTCGACCACGTTCTACGCCTCGGACCAGACCCGTCCGCTGCTGCTGCTCTCCGACGGCTCCTACCTCGAGGACCAGGCGCGGGCGCGCCACCTCGGCGGTGACCAGTGGGGCATGATGAACGAGACCGGCAACTACCCCGGCCAGCCGTGGATGTGGCTGTACACGTTCTGGTACCAGATCCCGCCGTTCTCCACCTCGGACAACGCGGACGCCCTGGTGTGGGGCCTCATGATGCTGCTGACGCTGCTCCTCGTGCTGGTGCCGTTCATCCCCGGCCTGCGGTCGATCCCGCGGTGGATCCCCGTCCACCACCTCATCTGGCGCGACTGGTACCGGGACCACCCCCGCCGGCGCGCCTGAGGGCACGCGTGAGGCGCCGGCGGTGCTCCGCCGGCGCCTCAGGCACCCGATCAGCTGAACAGGTACTTGCCGCAGACCGGCCACTGGCCGGCGCCCGAGCGCGTGAACAACGCCTGGGCGCGGGCCGTCTGCTCGGCCGCGGAGGCCTGCGACGGCAGCCCGGAGCCGCCCACCGCTCGCCACGTCCCGAGGGAGAACTGGTAGAGCCCGTAGTACAGGCCGTTCGCCGACACCGCGTCGACCCGGCCACCGGACTCGCACCGCGCGAGGGCGGGCCAGTTGAGCGACGCGGCGCTGCCGGAGGCCGCAGGCACGGGCGACGCCGTGACGGGCCTGGCCCTGGTGCCCACCGCCACGACCCGGTCCACGGGCGCCGTGGTGACGGAGTCGGAGACGTTGACGCGCGCGGTCTGGACGCCGTCCACGGTGGTGACGTGGTCGACCACCGTGCGCACGCCGTTCGTGCCGGCCTGGCGCACGGTCGACGTGCCCCGGTACGCGGTGGCGTCCTGCACGGTCTGCGTGCCGAAGGGCACGGCGCTCGTCGTCGTCACGTCCTGCTCGACGACGCGCTGCACGACGACCTGCACGCGCCCGGCGTCGGTCCGCGTCACCGACACCGCGTCGAGCGGCTGCAGCGTGATGCCGAGCTGCGCAAGGGCCGAGGCGACGTCTGTCGCCCCGTCCGGCACGGTACGCGTGGTGCCGTCGGCGATGACGTCGACGGGGCCGCTGACGGCCAGCTCGAGGTCGAGCTGGGCGCGGTCGCCGGAGCGCGAGACGACGAGCGACGGGTGGGCACCGTCGCGGGTCTCCAGGTCGGCCAGCGCCTCGTCCACCGTCAGCGCGGTGGTCCACACCTGCTCCCGGGTGCCGTCGTGCTGCACGGTGAGCTCGTGGGCGTGGCGGACGACGACCTGTGCACCGTCCTGCAGCGCCCCGGTCGGCGACACCGCGTCGCGGTCGGCGACCGTCACGTGCTGGGCGGCCAGCAGGCCGTCCACCGAGCCGGCGAAGGTCGAGACCGTCGTCGTCCTGCCGTCCACGTCGAGCGTGACGGTCTTGTGGGCCGCGGCGTAGGCGGCACCGCCGCCTACGAGGACCAGCGCGACCGCGCCGGCCGTGATGGGAAGCACCCGACGCCACCGTCGGTTCCCCGGGTCCGCCGCGTGAGCCGCGGCCGAACCGTCGTCGGAGGTGTGCTGGGGGGAACCGAACAGGTGGGCGAAACGCATGGGGCTCCAGCCGCCGCAGTGCCCGGGCACGCAGTGCGGGAACCGTGCCCCGCGAGGGGCACCCGGCGGTGCCGCGGCACGGCCGGGGCCACGCGCGGCGGCAGGCCCGGAGGGGGGCCAACGCCGGTCCCGGACCTACGATCCGGCCGTCACGACGAGGCCCGGTGGGGCTCGTCGGCCACCCCTCCGGCACGGACCGAGATGGTTCCGTGACGCAGGCGCGACAGTGGACCGTAACCGAAGCGTGACAGGATCACCAAACGGCGGCGGTGTGCCGGGTCAGTACCAGCCGGCCGACGACTTGTGGTTGTAGGCCCCGCACGGGGTGCCGTACCGGCCTGCGATGTAGTTCAGGCCCCACGTGATCTGGGTCGCGGGGTTGGTCTGCCAGTCGGCCCCGACCGAGGCCATCTTCGAGCCCGGGAGGGCCTGCGGGATCCCGTAGGCGCCGGAGTAGACGTTCTGCGCGTTGACGCGCCAGCCGCTCTCCTCGTTCCACAGCTGCAGCAGGCAGGCGAACTCGTTGTCACCCCAGCCCCGCGCCGCGGCCATGTCCTTGCCGAGCGCCTGCGCGGTGCCCGGTGCGACGGCGACGAGCGCGGGGTTCGGCAGGGGCTTGGTGCCGAGGAGCACCACCTGCGTCACGGGCGGCGAGGTGAGCACGCTGCTCAGCTGCGTGCGGGAGACGACGACGCCCCCGACCACCTGCACGTCGTACGTCGTCGTCCGCACGCCCGCCCGGCCGGCGACCTTCACCTTCGTCGTGCCGGAGACGAGCGTCGGGTCGTCGATCTGCTGCGTGTCGAACGGCACCGCCTCGGTGACCTTCTGCCCGCTCGTCGCGGCCCGCGTCACCATGACGACGAGCCCGTCGACGGCCGCCGCGTCGAGCGGCACGGACACCTGGTCGCCCTCGTCGAGCACGAGGCCGATGTCCCGGAGCGCGTCGCGGACCGTGGCGGCGCTCGTCACCCCGTCGATCACCTGGCCGTCGACCGCGAGGTGGATGGTCTTCTGCGTGGAGACCCGCAGCACCCGGGCGTCCAGCCGCTCGGAGCGGGAGGCCGACAAGCGCACGTTGTCGCGCAGCCCGAGCCCCTCCACGGCCTCGCCGACGGTCAGGGCGGTGGTCCAGATCTGCTGCTGCTGGCCGTCGATGTCCAGGGTCAGCTCTCGGCTGTGGCGCACGACGACAAGCCCGCCTGCGGCGATCGGGGATGCCTGCTCGGGCGCGACGACGTCGTCGGGACCGACGCTGACGTGGGCCGCCGCGAGCACGTCCGCCACGGTGCGGCCGAACGCGTCGACCTGCACGGTGGTGCCGTCCACGTCGACCTCGACGCGCTTGTGGAGCACCGCGAACGCGGTGGTCGACGCCGCGACCAGCGCCAGCACCAGCGCCTGGGCCGTGACCCGCGCGAGCCGTCCGACCGCGCGCCGCTGCGCGCGAGGGGGCACGGCCTGCGTCACGCTGGTCCTTCCGTCGGCGGTCCCGTCCCGGTGGTGGCGCGCGAGTCGCCCCACCTGGACGGCCTTCCCGGTGTCATCGGCAGGCGAACGGTCCCCCTCGACCCGCGCCGGCACGCACACCAGGACCGACCGTAATGGATCCGTGACCAACTGTGAAACCCGTCACCAGGGTCCATACACCTCCTGCGCGGTGGCGGCGAGGCGTTCGCACACGTCGGCGAGGTCGCGGCCCTGCGTCTGGGCGATCATCCGCACGGCGCCGGGCAGCAGGTACGGCGCGTTGGGCCGGCCGCGGTGGGGGTGCACGGTGAGGTAGGGCGCGTCGGTCTCCACCAGCAGCAGGCTCGGCGGGACCTCGCGCAGGGCCGCGCGCAGCCCCTCGTTCGCCGGGAACGACACGGGGCCGGCGAAGGAGCAGAACCAGCCGTGGGCCACGGCGGTGCGGGCGAGCGCGGCGTCGCCGGAGAAGCAGTGGAACACCGTGCGCTCGGGAGCGCCGTCCGCCTCCAGGACCTCGACGACCTCGTCGTGCGCGTCCCGGTCGTGGATCTGCAGCGCCAGGCCGAGCTCCTTCGCGAGCGCGACGTGCGCACGGAACGCCTCGCGCTGCACCGCCCGGCCGCGCGGGCCGGCACGGAAGAGGTCGAGGCCGGTCTCGCCGATCGCGCGGATCCGCGCGTTGCCGCGCGCCAGCCCCGCGACCAGGGCGACCGCCTCGTCGAGCGGCACCTCGTGCCGCGGCCGCGGGTCCGGCTCGAGGCCGTCGGGGGCGACCTCCCGCACCCCGGCGTGCAGCACGGCCTCGTTGGGGTGGATCGCGACGGCGCCGAGCAGCTGGTCGTGCTCGCGCACGGCCGCGTCCGTCCACGCGGCCGACTCCAGGTCGCACCCGACCTGCACCATCCGCGTCACCCCGACGGCGGCGGCAGCAGCGAGGTGCCCGACGAGCCCGGCACCCCCTTCCGCCACCCGGGCCCCACCCCCGGTGACTCCGGTGACGTCCGGACCGTGGTCAGCGGTCCGGGGTACACCGGAGTCGGGGGTGGCAGGGGCCGGCGGGAACGGGTAGGTGACCTCGAGCACCGACTCCAGGTGGGTGTGGTTGTCCACCGTCGGCACCGGGAGCGGCTCGGGGGGCTCCGGCCAGCCCCGGTCGCGGTGACGGCTCATCAATGCCCTCGCCGTGCCGAGGCGCTCACGCCTGCTGCGCGCGGGCGATCTCGTCCTCGACGACCGAGTCGTCGAGCTTGGTGAACACGGGCGTCGGCTTGCCGACCGGCGTGCCCGGCACCGCCGCCGGCGACGCCCAGGGCGCCAGCGTCTCGCCCAGCCGGTAGTCGCCGGTGATCACGGGGTAGGTCCGGGACTCGTCGTCCAGGTCGGTGACCTCGTCGATGCGCGGCATGGGGGCGATCGTGCCGGTGCCGCCGAACGTCTCGTGCACGGTCTGGGCCGAGAACGGCAGGAACGGCGACAGCAGCGTGTTGAGGTCGAGGACCGCCTGCGTGGTGGTGTGCAGCACGGTGGCCAGCCGGTCCGGGTCGGTCTTCAGCTTCCACGGCTCGGTGTCCGAGACGTACCGGTTCGCCTCCTGGACCAGGCGCATCGCCTCGGTGAGGGCGGCCCGGTTGCGGTGCTCGCGCAGGTGCGCGCCCACCGTGTCGAAGCCGCCGCGGGTCGCCGCGAGCAGGCCCGTGTCGACCGGCTGCAGCGCGCCGGGGGCCGGGATCGCCCCGAAGTTCTTGTTCACCATCGTCGCCACCCGGTTGACGAGGTTGCCCCAGCCGGCGACGAGCTCGTCGTTCGTCCGGCGCTTGAACTCCGCCCACGTGAAGTCGACGTCCTGGCTCTCCGGGCCGGCGGCCGCCAGGTAGTAGCGCAGGGCGTCCGGCTGGTAGCGGGACAGCATGTCGCGCACGTAGATGACCACGCCGCGCGACGAGGAGAACTGCTGCCCGTCGACGTTGAGGTACTCGCTCGAGACCACCTCGGTCGGCAGATCGAGGTCGCCGAAGACACCCGGCGCGCCGCCCCGGTCCCCCTTGCCGGCGTAGCCGAGCAGCTCGGCCGGCCAGATCTGGGAGTGGAACGTGATGTTGTCCTTGCCCATGAAGTAGTAGCTCAGGGCCTCGCCGTCGTTCCACCACGCGCGCCAGGCGTCGGGGTCGCCCGTGCGCCGCGCCCACTCGATGGACGCCGACAGGTAGCCGATCACCGCGTCGAACCACACGTAGAGCCGCTTGTTGGGGTTGTCCTCCCAGCCGGGCAGCGGCACCGGGATGCCCCAGTCGATGTCGCGCGTCATGGCGCGCGGGCGCACGTCGTCGAGCAGGTTGAGGGAGAACTTCAGCACGTTCGGGCGCCAGTCGACGCGCGTGCGCAGCCAGTCGCCCAGCGCCGTGACGAACGCCGGCAGGTCGAGGAAGAAGTGGGTGCTCTCGACGAAGGTCGGCGTCTCGCCGTTGATCCGGCTGCGCGGGTTGATGAGGTCGACCGGGTCCAGCTGGTTGCCGCAGTTGTCGCACTGGTCGCCGCGGGCGCCGTCGTAGCCGCAGATGGGGCACGTGCCCTCGATGTAGCGGTCGGGCAGGGTGCGCCCGGTGCTCGGCGAGATCGCGCCCAGCGTCGACCGCTCGAGCATGTACCCGTTGCGGTGGACGGTGCGGAACATCTCCTGCACCACGGCGTAGTGGTTGCGCGTGGTCGTCCGGGTGAAGAGGTCGTAGCTCAGCCCGAGCGACGTCAGGTCCTCGACGATGACCCGGTTGAACCGGTCCGCCAGCTGCTGCGGGGTCAGGCCCTGCTTCTCCGCCTCGACGAGGATCGGCGTGCCGTGCTCGTCGGTCCCGGACACCATGAGCACCTGGTGGCCCGCCATCCGCATGTACCGGCTGAAGATGTCCGAGGGGACACCGAAGCCGGCGACGTGACCGATGTGGCGGGGGCCGTTCGCATAGGGCCACGCGACGGCCGACAGGATGCGGGACATGGTGCGAATCCTAGGTGGGGCCCCCGCCACGCCTTGCCCGCCTGCTAGCGGTAGCTGGCCCCGATCGAGGAGAAGATGCCGGAGATCGCGCCGGACACGATGCTGAGCGCCAGCAGCGCGCCCGTGACGATCCAGGCGGTCCGCTTGTTCTGCTCGTACCCGGCCAGCGGGCGGCCGTTGGTGTCCTTGGTGCTGCCGACCAGCACCATGATCAGGTCGATGAGCGACCACACGCCGCAGCCGCCGAGGGTGACGAGCTTGAGGACGCCGGTGCCGATCTTGCCGAGGTAGAACCGGTCGACCCCGAAGCTCCCGAGGAACCACGCGAGCAGCCACGTGACGACGAACGACTTGTCGCTCTCCGCGTAGTAGCCGTACGGGGCGGCCGGCGCGGGGTACGGGGTCGCCCCGTACTGCGGGGTGCCGTACTGCGGGGTCCCGAACTGCGAGTACTGGGGGGCGCCGTACGCCGGCTGCTGGCCGTAGGGCTGGGCCGGCGGCTGGCCGTACGCGGGGTCGCCGTACGGGGCGGCCGGCGGCTGGCCGTACGACGAGGGGTCGCCGTAGGGCGCGGGCGCGGGCTGGCCGTAGCCGGGCTGGCCGGACGGCTGCGCCGGCTGGTTGGGGTCCGGGCTGGTGTAGGGGTCGTACGACGACACGTGGGCTCCTCAGCGCAGGGGCCGGCCGCAGGGTGCCGGGGACCGCGGCCCCACCGTCCCGGCGGCAGACATCCTGGCAGGCAGGTGCTCCTCGGCGGGAGGACTTTCCCGTGCGTCGCACGGCGAGTCGCCGGATGAATTCCGCCTCAGCGCAGCGCGACCCGCAGGATCCGGTCGTCGCCGGCACGCGGGGTGCCGCGCCCGTCGGTGTTGTTCGTCAGCACCCACAGGGAGCCGTCCGGGGCGACGACGACCGCGCGCAGCCGCCCGTACCCGTCCAGCACCACCTGCGGGGCGCCCACGCCAGCCGGGTCCGTCGGCGCGGCACCCGGCGGGAGCGGGTGCAGCGGGACGCGCCACAGCCGCTGGCCGCGCAGCGCGGCCAGGTACACCGCGTCGGCGGTCACCGCGATCCCGGAGGGCGACGCCTCGTCCGTCGGCCACACCACCAGCGGGTCGACGAACCCGCGGCCCGCGCCGCCCGTGCCCTCCACGGTCGGCCAGCCGTAGTTGCCGCCGCCGACGAGCACGTTGAGCTCGTCCCACGTGTCCTGGCCGAACTCGCTGGCGAACACGCGCCCGTCCGGGGCGAACGCGATCCCCTGCACGTTGCGGTGGCCGGTGTTCCACACGGGCGACCTCGGGTCGGGGTTGTCCGGCGCGGGGGCGCCGTCCGGCGTGATCCGCAGCACCTTGCCGCCGAGGGAGGCCGGGTCCTGGGCGAGGGGCCGGTCGCCCGTCTCGCCGGTGCCGACGTAGAGCAGCCCGTCGGGGCCGACGGCGAGACGACCGCCGTTGTGGATCGAGCCCTTGGGGATGCCGGTGAGGATCGCGCGGGTCGCCCCCAGCGTCGAGCCCGACAGGGTCGCGCGCAGGATCCGGTTGTCGTCAGCCGTCGTCTGGTAGATCGCCAGGTCCGCCGAGGCCGCGGTGGCGCCCGGCAGCACGGCGACGCCGAGCAGCCCGCCCTCGCCCGCCGGCCTGGTCGACGCGTGGATCTCGTCGGCCCCCGGCCCGACGACCGGGGTCACCGTCCCGTCCGGACCGACGAGCACCAGCCGCGCCTCGTCGCGCAGCGTGACGACTGCCCGGCCCCCTGGCAGGAACGCGATGCCCCAAGGCACCGGGAGCCCGGTCGCCACGTCGCTCACCGAGGTGACGTGGACGGTCGGCACGTCGTGGATCGTCCCGGTCGACGCCGGGCTCGGGCCCGGGGTCGCAGTCCCCGTCGCGGGGACGCCCGACGAAGCCGCCGGGCCCGTCGGCCCGTTCGTGGGCCCCGGGCCGGGCGGGCCCGTGCACCCCGCGAGCAGCGCGATCGCCGCCGCGGCCGCCACCACCAGCCGCCGGCCCATGCCGCCAGTCTCGGCGAGGGGAAGCCCGCGCGCAGCCCGGTGGTTCACTTCGGGTATGACCACCCGCCGGGCGCTGCTCGTCGTCGACGTGCAGCCCACCTTCTGCGAGGGCGGGGCGCTGCCGGTCGAGGGCGGCAACGCCACCGCCGAGGCGATCGCGGCCTACGCCGCCGCGCACCGCGACCGCTACCACCTGGTCGTCACCACGCAGGACTGGCACGTCTCCCCCGGGCACCACTTCTCCGACCACCCGGACTTCGTCGACACCTGGCCGCCGCACGGCGTCGCCGGCACCGCTGAGGCCGAGCTGCACCCCGCGCTGGCGGGCCTGCACCCCGACGCGTCGGTGAAGAAGGGCGCCTACCAGGCCGCCTACTCGGGCTTCGAGGGGACCGACGAGGGCGGGCAGTCGCTCGCCGACATCCTGCGCGGCGAGGCGATCACGGACGTCGACGTCGTCGGCATCGCCGAGTCGCACTGCGTGCGCGCGACGACGCTGGACGCGATCTCCGAGGGCCTGCACGCACGCGTGCTCACCGACCTGACCGTGCCGGTGACCCCGGAGCTCGGCGCCGCGGCCCGCCGGGACATGGCCACCGCCGGCGCGGAGCTCATCCCCTCGTCGGCCGCCTGAGCAGCGGGGCCGCGCGCCGCGTCCGACGAGGCCGGCGCCACGGGCCCGCCACGGCCGCCGCAGCGTCAGCGCGCGGCCGCCCGCGCGGCCAGCGCCGCCTGGTAGAGGTCCCGCTTGGCGGCGCCCGTCTCGTCGGCCACCGCGGCCACCGCGTCCTTGAGCCGCTCGCCGGAGTCCGCCCTGGCCAGGACGCGCGCCACCAGGTCGCCGGGGTCGGCCGTGGCCGCGCGGTCCGGGGCTCCCTCGACCACGACGACGATCTCGCCGCGCACCTCCCCGGCCGTGACCCACGCCGCGAGCGCGCCGAGCGTGTCCCGCCGCACCTCTTCGTAGGTCTTCGTCAGCTCGCGGCACACCGCCCCGCGCCGGTTCGTGCCGAACGCCTCCGCGAGGGCCGCGAGGAACGCCGCCAGCCGGTGCGGGGCCTCGAAGAAGACGAGCGTGCGCCGCTCGTCGGCCAGCGCGGCCAGCGCCCGCGCCCGCTCCCCCGGCCGCCTGGGCGGGAAGCCCTCGAAGGCGAACCGGTCCGTCGGCAGGCCCGACACGGCCAGCGCGGCCAGCACGGCGCTCGGCCCTGGCGCCACGGTGACGGGCAGGCCCGCGGCCACGGCCGCCGTCACCAGGCGGTAGCCGGGGTCGGAGACGGCCGGCATCCCGGCGTCTGTGACCACCAGCACCGTGCCGCCGCCCTCGACCACCTCGAGCAGCTCGTCGACGCGCCCGGCCTCGTTGTGCTCGTGGTGGCTCACCACGCGCCCGCCGATGGTGACACCCAGCCGCCGCGCGAGGTCGCGCGTGCGGCGGGTGTCCTCGGCCGCGACGACGTCGGCCTCCGCGAGCAGCCGGCGCAGCCGGAGCGAGGCGTCCTCCGCGTCACCGATGGGGGTGGCGGCGAGCACGAGCCGCCCGGCGTCCGACGAGGTCACGGCACAAGCCTGCCACTCACGCCTGCGGCACAACCGCGCCCCCTACGATGACCGCGTGCCGCCCACCGGACGCCATCGGGCCGACCCCGCCCAGCCGGACGAGTCCGCGCCGACCCCTCGGGCCGACGGGCCGACGTCCGAGGCCGCGCCCGTCCCGGCCCTGGAGCCCGACGACGGCGCGTCGGTGCCCGCCGACTGGCGCACCGCCGGACAAGCGGCGCCGGCTGGTGCGCCGGCCGGGCCAGGCCCGGCAGCAGGGGCGTCGCACGCGGACGCCCGGCACGTCCCGGCGGCCGACGACGGCGTGACCGCCGCCCTGTCGGCCCCCGAGACCGACACCGACGCCGAGACGCCGCTGCCGCGCGGGTGGCTCCCGGAGGAGTCGACGCTCGTCCGCCTGCAGCGCCGTCTCCTCGGCGACGCGTTCCTCGCGCTGGACGCCACGCGCCGCGCCCGGGTGCTCGGCTGGGTGCTCCCGCTCGCCGTGACCCTCGTCGGGGGCATCCTGCGCTTCTGGCACCTCGGGACGCCGCACGCGCTCGTCTTCGACGAGACGTACTACGTCAAGGACGGCTACTCGATGTTCGCCCGGGGCTACGAGGCGAACTGGGGCGCCGACCCCAACCCTCGCTTCGAGGCCGGCGACACCTCGATGCTGCAGACGGCCCCCGAGTACGTGGTCCACCCGACGGTCGGCAAGTGGCTCATCGGCCTCGGGATCCAGCTGGGCGGCGGGGTCACCAGCTCGTTCGCGTGGCGGCTCGCCGCGGCGGTGTTCGGGACGCTCGCGATCCTCCTCATCGCGCGGATCGGACGGCGGCTGTTCGCGTCGACCGCCCTGGGCACCCTCGCCGGGCTGTTCCTGGCCGTTGACGGCGAGGCCCTGGTCCAGTCGCGGATCAGCCTGCTCGACCCGTTCCTCATGTTCTTCGTGCTGGCGGCCTTCGGCGCGCTCCTGCTCGACCGCTACCGGTCCAGGCGCCGCCTCGCCGATCGCGCTGCCGCGATCCTCGACAGCGGTGGCGAGCTCGAGACCGGCCCCGCGCTGGGCTTCCGCTGGTGGCGGCTCGTGGCGACCGTGCTGCTCGGGCTGGCGTGCGGCACCAAGTGGTCGGGCATCTACTTCCTCGCCGTGTTCGGCGTCATGTCCGTCTGGTGGGACCTGACCGCACGACGAGCCGTCGGCGTCCGCCACTGGGTGCGGACCGGCATCCTCCGCGACGGGATCCCCGCGTTCGCGATCATGGTCCCTGGCACCGCACTGGTGTACCTGGCGACGTGGACGTCCTGGTTCCTCCACCCGAACGCGTGGGGCCGGCAGTGGGCCGCGCAGAACCCCGGGCAGGGCGTCCAGTGGCTGCCGCCGGCGCTGCGGAGCCTGTGGAAGTACCACCTGGACATGTGGCACTTCCACAACACGCTGACCAGCCCGCACCCCTACGCGGCCGAGCCGCTGGGCTGGATCATCCAGTGGCGGCCGACGTCGTTCTGGTACCCGACGACGGTCTCCGGCCTGACGGGCCAGTCCGCGCTCGACGCGTGCGGCTCGACGAGCTGCTCGCAGCCGGTGACCTCGCTCGGCAACCCGCTGATCTGGTGGGCCGGCGCCGCCGCGCTGCTCGTCGCGCTGTGGTGGCTCGTGCGCCACCGCGACTGGCGCGCCGGCGCGGTCCTGGCGGGCGTCGCCGCCGGCTGGCTGCCGTGGTTCGCCTACGCGCACCGCACGATCTTCACGTTCTACTCGGTGGCCTTCGTGCCGTGGGTGGTGCTGACGCTGGTGTACGTGCTGGGGCTGATCGTCGGCCCGGCCCGCGCGGGCGAGGAACGCGGCCGGCGGATCGCCATCTGGGGCGTCACCGGCTTCGTCGTGCTCGTCGTGGCCGTGGGGCTGTTCTTCTACCCCGTGTGGTCCGCGCAGACGATCCCCTACCAGCAGTGGCACATCCGGATGTGGCTGCCGTCCTGGATCTAGGGGGCTAGCGCCGCCAGTCGACCTGCGGCGACGCGTGCCAGGCCAGCCCGTCCCGGTCCCACGCCGCGGCGTGCGGCGCGACCCGCTCCCGGAACTGCTCCCAGTCGGCCGACGACGACCACGCGACCTCGGCCACGGCCGCCAGCCGCGGCAGCAGCATGGACATCACCTCGTCGCGCGTCCGCAGCGTCTCCGTCCAGATCGCCGCCTCGACGCCGACCACCGCCGCCGGGTCGAGGCCGGGGACCGTCGCCGCGGGCTCCCACGCGTAGGCGTCGCGGAGCTCGACGTACCCGGCCCAGTCCTGGCCGAGCGCGTGACCCGCGGCGTACTGCATGTCCAGGTACACGTGGTCGGCGGGTGACATGAGCACGCGGGCACCGGCGCGCGCCGCGGCCACCACGGGGGCGGTGTCGGCGCGGGTGTCCCAGAGCTGCACCACCGTGCCGGGCGGCAGGGGCGCGGCGGCGACCTCCTGCCAGCCGACGACCGTCCGGCCCGTCGCCCGCACCGCGGCCACCGCGGCGCCGACGAGGCGGACGTACTCGTCGGGAGGCGTGTGGTGCGCCTCGTCGCCGCCGAGGTGCAGGTGCTCCCCGGGCGTCATCGCCGCCAGGTCGCCGAACACGTCGGTGAGGAACGGCACCGTCTCCGGCAGGTCGGACCGCAGGCTGGAGAAGCCGACCGCGACGCCCTCGTACACGTCCGGGGCGACGCCGTCCGGGTTGAGTGCCGGGACGGCGTGCAGCGCGGCGTTGACGTGCCCCGGCACGTCGATCTCGGGGACCACCGCGACGCCGCGGGCCGCCGCGTGCGCGACGAGCCGCGACCAGTCGGCGGCCGAGTACGCGCCGCCGGGGTCGCCGTCCACGCCGCCGGCCGACGAGCGCGCGGCGAGCTCCGGCCGCGACGGGAGGTCGAGGCGCCAGCCCTGGTCGTCGGTCAGGTGCAGGTGCAGCACGTTGAGCTTGTAGCCCGCCAGCAGGTCGACGATCGCCTCGAGGTCGGCCACCGGCAGGAAGTGCCGGGCGACGTCCACGGACAGCCCGCGCCATGTGTACCGCGGGACATCCTCGATCTGTACAGGAGGGATGACGACGCTGGTCCCGTCGGTGGTGAGCAGCTGCGAGAGCGTGGCCGCGGCACGGTGGAGCCCCTCGGGCGTGCGCGCGGCGAGGCAGACCCCCGCCTCGTCCGCCGCCAGCGTGTAGGTCTCGCGCAGACGACCGGGGTCGCCGTCGACCGGCAGGGTCGGGTCCAGCACCAGCACGACGAGCGGGCCGACGCCCCGTGCCGGCCGGCGCCCGGCCTCGTCGGGCGGCCCGGCCCGGCGGGCGGGCACGACGAACCCGGCCGCGCCCCCCAGCGCCGCGGCGACGACGGCGGCCGCGGATTCCGCTCCCGGCGGGGCCTCGACGGCGGTGCCCGGTGTGACGACGAACGGCGCGCCGCCCGTGGGCCGCACGCTCGAGGGGACCGGGACCAGGGGCAGCACGGCGCTCATCCTGGCACCCGGGGTGACGGTTCCCGTGCCCCGGCCGCCAGGCGCCGCGCGATCGCGGCGCACACCGTCAGCTGCAGCTGGTGGAACACCACGACCGGCAGCGTCACGGTCGCCGCGGTGGCGGCCGGCAGCAGCACCGCCGCCATCGGCAGGCCGGTGGCGAGGCTCTTCTTCGACCCGCACATGAGCAGCGCGATCCGGTCGCCACGGTCCAGGCCCCACCAGCCGCCGGCGCGCCATGTCAGCGCCAGCAGCGCGACGAGCAGCGCGGCGCTCACCGCCAGCAGTCCCGCCACCGTCCCGACCGTCACGCCCCGCCAGGCGCCCGTCCTCGTCGCGTCGCTCACGGCCGAGTAGGCGACGAGGACGATCGTCGCGCGGTCGGTCGCCCGCGTCAGCCAGCCGTGCGCCCGCAGCCACGTCCCCGTCCAGCGCTGCACCGCCTGGCCGACGACGAAGGGCAGGAGCAGCTCGGACAGCGTGCCCACGACGCCGCCGGCGCCGAGCCCGCCGTGGCCACCCATGAGCGCGGCGACCAGCGCGGGCGTCACGAGGATCCCCGTGACGTTCGAGGCCGTGGCGCCCGTCACGGCGCCGGCGATGTTCCCGCCCGCGATCGACGTGAACACCACGGAGGACTGCACGGTGGACGGCAGCAGCGTCAGGTAGAGCACGCCGGTGCACAGGGACGGCGCCAGCACCGCGTCCGGCACCAGCTGGGACAGCAGCCCGAGCAGCGGGAAGACGACGAACGTCGCGACGAGGATGGAGCCCTGCAGGCGCCAGTTGCGCATGCCGGCGCGCACCTGCGACGTCGCCAGGCGGGCGCCGTAGCCGAAGAACAGCAGGACGATCGCCACGGTGGTGACGCGGCCGAGGCCGGCCGCCGCGGTGCCGCGCACCGGCGCGAGCAGCCCCAGCAGCAGCGCGAGCACGACGAGCGCGACGAGCGGGTCGACCCACGCCTTCAGCCCCGCCCACGCACGGCCGAGCGGGCCGCGGGTCTCGTCGGGGGCCGGCACGGCGCCATCCTGGCACGCCGCCCCGACCCGCCCGCTCCCGCCGCGGCGGCCGCTCGCCGCGCGGATCGCGCGCAACTGTCCTACGTTCGACGGCGAGCGCCGCCACGCGCGGAGGGAGACGACATGAACCTCGGGAGCATCCTCGTCACGATCCTCGTCGGTGCCGTCATCGGCGCCCTCGGCCGGCTGGTCGTCCGCGGTCACCAGAACATCAGCTGGTGGTTGACGATCCTCATCGGGATCGCCGCCGCGTTCCTCGGCACCCTCATCGCCACCTGGCTCGGTGTCAACGACACCCGCGGCATCGACTGGATCGAGCTGTTCATCCAGATCGGCGTCGCGGCGATCCTCGTCTCGCTCGTCGCCTCGAGCGGTGGCCGTCGCCGCAGGATCACCCGGTTGTGACCACCCCCACGCCATGAGCTCCGGTCGGGGGGCGGCGGACCTACCCCCCGGATCCGCCATCCCCCGACCGGGTGAATCTCCGGCGTCGCGCGTATCCATCGACCCGTCCCCGGCACCTTCGAGACGTCGGTGACCAGCGGACGGGGGACGAGATGGACGCGCACGAGCTGCGGGTGGACGTCACGGACGACGACATCCGTGTCGCCCGCCGGCTCTGGCTGGCCGCGCTGGACGACCCGGCCGTCTCCGAGGAGCGCACGGCCCGGCTGCACGAGGACCTGCGCCTCCTGATCCACGCGCAGGCGCAGCAGATCGCCGAGGACTTCCGGCGGGCGCACCGCACCACGCAAAGCGCCGTCGCCGCCGAGCTCCGGGCCCTGCGCCGCGCCGCGGCCTCCTCGGACTGACGACCGCGCGGCGCTACTGGCCCGGGAGCGTGAACGACCAGCCCTCGGCCAGCCGCTCCCGCACCACCCGTCGCACGGCCCGCACCGTGCTCCAGCGCTCGCCGCCGCCGTCGTGGGCGAGCACCACCGCGCCCGGCACGATCGCCGCCCGCAGGTTCGCGACGAGCGTCTCCTCGTCCTGCGTCTCCCAGTCGTGGATGACGTTGCCGAGCCCGAGCGGGCGCATCCCCAGCGCGGCCGCGACCCCTGCGGTGCGCCCCCAGGAGCCGTTCGGCGCCCGGAAGTAGGGCACCGGCACGTCACCGACGGCGTCGTGGATGATCCGGAGGTTCTCGACGAGGTCCGCGCGCACGCGGTCGGCGGCCCAGTCACCCATGTCGGCGTAGCTCGTCGTGTGGTTGGCCAGCACGTGGCCCTCCGCGACGGTCCGCCGCAGCACGTCGGCCCCGCCGGGCGCCCGGACGTTGGCACCGATGACGCAGAACACGGCGGTGATCCGCGTCTCCGCGAGGAGGTCCAGCAGGTCGTCCGTCTCGCCCGGGTTCGGCCCGTCGTCGAACGTCAGGGCGGCGACACGGCCCGTGCCCCGCGCAGTGGTGACCTGGGAGGCGTCGGTCACAGCTCGCGGTAGTCGAAGTGGTCGAACGTCGCCACCTCGCGGTAGCCCGAGAGGTCGACCGCGGCGAGGCCGACGAAGGCGCCCGTGAAGAAGCCGCCGTAGCTCTGCAGCACGTAGTCGTCCGAGAGGACCTTCGCGTCGAGCTCGACGCCGGTGGGGTGCCAGGTGCTCCCGTCGAACGAGTACTCGTACGTGTAGGTCCGGGTGCGCACCCGCGTGCGCAGGTGCACCAGCTCGACGCCGTCCGGCACCGCGATCGCGTCGTCGCGCAGGTAGGAGCGGTAGCGGCCGCGGTCGTTCTCCGCGACCTCGATGACCCGGCCGCGCTTCTCGTCCCACGTGACGAACACCCACGACCAGTGCGTGTCGTTGTAGTAGTTCGTCAGGCCGGCCATCGCCTGGTAGGTCTCGGGTTCGAACCTCAGCGCCGTCGCGGCGTCGAAGTCGAAGGCCTGCCAGCGGCGCGCGACGAGCGACAGGTCGTGGCGGTTGGCCAGCGACCCCTGGCCCGCGAGCTCGAGGCGGCCACCGCCGACGGTGCCCATCGTGCTCGTGAACGGGACCCGCAACGTGTTCCACTCCAGCCCGAGGGCTGGTGCGTCGAACTCGTCGTGCTCCGAGTGGTCGCTCGGGGCATCGGTGAGGATCGCGTCGTCGGGCGCGGGGACCTCCACGAGGCCCGCGCGGCCGCCGACGACGCGCGGCCAGCCCTCGTCGTCCCACTCGACCTGCTGGATCGACGTCTCGCGCCCGAGGGTGCACCAGCCCCGCGGGTCGTCGGGCCCCTCGTCGCCGTGCCGCCACGGGCGCGCCACCAGCGACGCGTAGTACCACTGGCCGCCGGGCGTCTCGACGAGCGCGCCGTGACCCTGCTTCTGCAGCGGGAAGTCCGGGGTGTCGGCGTTGGTGATGAACGGGTTGCCCGGCATCGTCGCGAACGAGAGCGCGTCCAGCGACCGCGACCGCGCGACCGACTCCTGGTGCTCCCAGACCGTGCCGCCCTCGGCGACGAACAGGTAGTACCAGCCGTCGATCTTGTAGAGGTGCGGACCCTCGACCAGGCCCCGCTCGGTGCCGGCGTAGATGGTGCGCTGCGTCTTGCGGTTCGGCGCGAGCGTGAACGGGTCGAGCTCGGTGAGCGTGATCCCGTCGAACTGGTGGTGGTACTCCCGGTGGTCCCACGTCTGCTGGACCAGGTACTTCCGGCCGTCCTCGTCGTGGAAGAGGCTCGCGTCGAAGCCGATGCCGTTGAGGCGTACCGGGTCGGACCACGGCCCGGTGATCTCGGTCGCCGTCGTCACGTAGTTCGTCATGTCCTTGAAGGCGCCCTCGGCGACCTTCACGTCCGTGTAGACGAGCCAGAACTTGCCGTCGGCGTAGGAGAGGTCCGGCGCCCAGATGCCACCCGAGGCGGGGTTGCCCGTCATGTCCAGCAGGCGGGCCTCGTCCAGGACGTTGGCCACGAGGTTCCAGTGGACCAGGTCGCGTGAGGCGTGGATGCGCACGCCGGGGAACCACTCGAACGTCGAGGTCGCCAGGTAGTACGTGTCGCCGACACGGATCATGCTCGGGTCCGGGTTGAACCCCGGCAGCACAGGGTTCTTGATGGTCATGGCACGGTCGGGGCCGGCCCCGTCGAACGACACAGCACTACTCCCTCATGATGCGGGCCGAAGCCCCTGGTGCAGCCGGCTCCGGTCCGTGCCGGGCCGTCGTGGCGCCGGCACGGACCGTGGACGTCAGCCCTTGACCGCCCCGGTCAGGCCGCCGACGATCCGCCGCTCGAACAGGCTGAAGAACCCGAGCGCGGGGAGCATCGCCAGCGACGTGAACGCGAGGATCTTCGCCGTGTCGGCGGAGTACGGGCCGGAGGCGAACGTCTGGACCGTCAGCGGCAGCGTCTGCGACGACTGGTTGTTGAGGATGTACAGCGGCAGCAGGTAGCCGTTCCAGCTGCCGATGAACGCGAGGATCCCCACGGTGATGACGCCCGGGACCGACAGCGGCAGCACCATCCGGAAGAAGAACCCGAGCCGGCCGCAGCCGTCGATCTCGGCGGCCTCCTGGATCTCGTACGGGATGGCCCGGAGGAACGGCACCAGGATGATCACCGTCACCGGGAGCGCGAACGCGATGCCCGGCAGGATGACGCCGAAGAGGTTGTTCATCAGGTGCAGCGTCCGGATGAGGATGTACAGCGGCGTGATCGCCACCGCCATCGGGAACATCAGGCCCGCCGCGAACAGCGTGTAGAGCGCACCGCTGCCGCGGAACCGGTAGCGGGCCAGCACGAAGCTCACCATGAGCCCGAGCGCGACCACGCCCGCGGTCGTGACGACCGCCGCGAAGGTCGAGTTGCCGAACGAACGCCAGAAGACGCCGTTCTTCAGCACGTCGATGTAGTTCTGGGCCACCCAGGGGTGCGGCCAGCCGGCGGGGTCGACGGTGATCTGCGAGTTGGTGCGGAAGCCGCCGATCACGATGTACAGCACCGGGGAGACCATCACGCCGACGAACAGCAGCGCGACGAAGTAGATCACCGGGTTGCCCCAGCTGAGGCCCTTGGACTTGGCAGCCTTGCGACGGGCACGGATCTCGGCGGCGTCGAGCGTGGCGACGGTGGTCATCGGGTCCTCCCTCCCCCGGTGAGCGCGCCTTCGGTGTCGCGGCGCAGGACGAAGCGCTGGTAGGTGAGCGCGATGACGAGCGAGATGAGGAACATGACCACGGCGACGGCGCTGCCGAAGCCGAAGTTGCCCGAGATGCGGCCGTTCTGGTTCATGTAGGTCGCCATCGTGGAGACGCCGGCCGTCGAGGCGACGTACTGGCCCCAGATGATGTAGACGATGTCGAACAGCTGGAGCGCGCCGATGATCGACAGGAACGCCCAGATGCGGATCGTCGGGCCGAGCAGCGGCAGCGTGATCCTCCGCTGCACCTGCCAGTACGAGGCGCCGTCGATCGCGGCCGCCTCGTTGAGCTCCTCGGGGATGCCCTGCAGGCCGGCGAGGAACAGGATCGTCGCGTACCCGATGTACTTCCACGTGAGGATGATCATCAGGGTCCACAGGGCGAGTCTCGGGTTCGCCAGCCAGTCCCGCGCGAGGAAGTTCAGGTGCAGGTCGCGCATGAGCGCGTCGAACGCACCGTTGCCCGCCAGCAGCAGGCTCCACCCGATACCGGCGACGGCCTCGGAGATGACGTAGGGCACGAAGATCAGCACACGGATGATCGACTGGCCCCGCATCTTCCGGTTGAGCAGCAGCGCGAAGATGATGGCGATCGGCCCCTGGAACACCAGGGAGAGCACCACGATCTCGAGGTTGTGGATCAGGGCACCGTGGAACAGCGGGTCCTGGAAGATGACGACGTAGTTGTGGAAGCCGGCGAAGTCGGTCGGTTTGCCGTAGCCCTTCCACTTGTAGAAGCCGTAGTAGGCGGCCATGAACACCGGCAGGATCACGAAGGTCAGGAAGATGACCACTGCGGGTGCTGCGAGCCCTGCGATCTCCAGACGGGCCGCCAAACCGGAGCCGCCGCCACTGCGGCGGCGACGCCGGGCAAGCCCGGACGGGGGCAGCGTCGAGGCGCCGCCCCCGTCCGTCGAGAGATTCACAGGCGAGGTCACCACGACGGGTGCGGTCTCGCGAGTGGAATCAGTCATGGTGCTTCAGCTCAGCCCTTCGCTGCGGCGTTGGACGCCGCCTTGATGATGCTGGCGGGGTCGCCCTTGCCGGCGAGCATGTCGACGACGCCGGTGTTGAGGGCGTTGCCGATGTTCTGGCCGAGACGCGTGTCCAGCCACTGCGACACGTAGGCGGCCTTCTGGTTGTAGGACATGACGCTCTGCAGCACCGGGTCGGTGACGGCAGCGGCGGCCTTGCTCGACGCGGGCGGCGCCGAGGCGGCGGTGGAGTACGACTCCTGGATGGCGTCCGTCGCCAGGAAGTTCAGGAAGTCGGTGCACGCCGGCTGCGGGGCCTTGGCCGAGCAGGAGAAGGCGTCCAGACCACCCATCATGGCCGTGGGGTCACCGGCGCCACCGGGGACCGACGGGAACGGGAAGAAGCCGAGGTCCGGCAGGTTCTTCTGGTCCGGCGTCAGGGAGCCGATCACGCCCGGGTCCCAGGCACCCATGAGCTCCATGGCGGCCTTGTGGTTCGCCACGAGACCGGCCGACGAGCCGGCGCCCTGCTGGGCGGACGTCGTCAGGAAGCCGTCGTTGAACGGCTTGGTGGCGGCGAAGGCCTGCAGGTCCTGACCGGCCTTGAGGAAGCACGGGTCGGACAGGTTGGCGGTGTCGGCAGCCGTGTTGAGCGTCTGCTCCGAGCACTCGCGCAGGGCGAACCAGTACCACCAGTGCGCAGCCGGCCACGCGTCCTTGGCGCCGAGGGCGACCGGGGCGACGCCAGACGCCTTGAGCTTCGTGACGGCGTCGTTGAGGTCCGCGAGCGTCTTGGGCGTGTCGGTGATGCCGGCCTTCTGGAACAGGTCCTTGCTGTAGAAGAACCCGCCGGGCAGCACGGTCATCGGGACCGCGTAGATCTTGTCCTTGTACGTGTCGGCCGCGAACGCCGAGGCGGGGATGGCCGCCTTGGTGTTGGCGTCGATCGCGTTGGTGATGTCCGCGACGAACCCGGCGTCGGCCATCGCGGCGAGCTTGCCGCCACCACGCTGCAGGAAGATGTCAGGCGCGTTGCCACCGTTGAGCGCGGTCTGCAGCTTGCCGTCGAGGTCCTCGTTCTGCACCGGCTGGAGGTTGATGGTGACGTTCGGGTGCACCTTCTTGTACGCGGCGATGGTGTCCGCCCAGAACTGCGGACCCTTGCCGGTCGTGTTGTTCTCCCACAGCGTCAGCGTGGCCGTGTAGTCGGCCGGGGGCGCGCTGGTCTGGGCACCGCCGCCGGTGGCGCCGGTGGTGGGGGTGGTGCCCCCGCCGGAGCTGCACGCGGCAAGCCCGAGCGCGGCCACGGCCGCAACGGCCGTGATCGCAAGGGACTTCCTCGTATTCATCAGATCTGTCCTCCTCGTTGAGACCCTGACAGACAAGCCGGCGACCGCCCGTTCCGGGTGATCCCGGCAACGACGACAGGCACCCGGGCACCTTGCCCTCTGACCTTGAACCAGTGTCGCGCCGCCGTACGCGACCGCCATCGCCGACCTGCGTCGCCGATGACGGGTGTTCGGGGTCCGACGGCGCCAGAGTGCACCCCCGTCGAAAACGATGTCAAACGTTCTCGATAACGATTTAGCCACGTGTCGCACCACCCCCGCCGGGATGTCACACGGCCGTGGCACAGCCGCCGGGCGTAGCGTGTGCACGCCACCGCGGCCCGCGACGCGCGCGCAGGCCCGTCCGCTGGGCAATCGTTATCGACAACGTTCTCCTGGGTTTATGCTGCCGCCGTGGCTCAACGGGTCACGATCACCGACGTCGCCAGAGCCGCGGGCGTCTCGGTGTCGACCGTGTCGAAGGTGATCAACTCGCGTGACGGCGTAGCACGCGAGACGTACTCGCGCGTCAACTCCGTCATCGACGACCTCGGCTACGAGGGCAGCCTCGTCGCGCGCAGCCTGCGCTCCCACAAGACGTACGTCATCGGTGTCCTCGTCGCCGGCTTCGAGCCGTTCAGCGCCGAGATCCTCAAGGGCGCCGCCACGGTGCTCGAGGAGACCCAGTACGACCTGCTCGCCTACACCGGCGCGCGGCGTGGCGGCGGCGTCGGGTGGGAGCGGCGGTACCTGTCCCGGCTGTCCGGCACGCTCATCGACGCGGCGATCATGGTCACCCCCACCGTCATGGACGCGGACTCCGACATCCCGGTCGTCGCCATCGACCCGCACGCCGGCCCGCTCGGGCTGCCGACCGTCGACTCCGACAACTTCACCGGCGGCGTCCTGGCGACCCAGCACCTGCTGGAGCTCGGGCACACGCGCATCGGGTTCCTTGCCGGCCGCCCGGACCTCGAGTCCTCCCGGCTGCGCGAGGCGGGCTACCGCAAGGCGCTCGCCGACGCGGGCATGCCGGCGGACGAGGGCCTCATCCGGATCGGGTCCTACAGCCGCGAGGAGTCCCACGCTCCCGCCGCGGAGCTGCTGTCGCTGGCCGACCGCCCGACCGCGATCTTCGCCGCGAACGACCTCTCGGCCCTCGGCATCATCGACGTCGCGCGCCAGATGGACATCGAGGTGCCGCGCGACCTGTCGGTCGTCGGGTTCGACGACATCCCGGACTCCGCGCAGTCGACTCCGCCGCTGACCACCGTGCAGCAGCCGCTGCAGCGGATGGGGGCGGAGGCGATCCGCCTGCTGCTGGCACTCCTCGACGGCCCCGAGCCGGAGTCCCGGCACGTGCGGCTCCCCGTCTCGCTCGTGCGCCGCGGCTCGAGCGCCCACCTCTGACCGTCCGCGCCCCGAAGGAACGCTCGTGCCCGAGGTCGTCGTCCGCTGCCCCGCCGAGCTCGCCCACCGCACGGCCCGGACCGACGTGACGGTGACCGGCGCGGACGGCCGGCCCCTCGCGGGTGCCGAGGTCACGGTCGCGCAGCGCCGGCACGCGTTCACCTTCGGCAACATCGGCTTCGACCTCGTCGCGCTCGCGAACGACGAGCCGGAGGCGGGCCCCGACGGCGGCGGCGCGCACCACCACCTCGCGCGGCTCGCGGAGCTGTGGCTCGACCTGTTCAACACCGCGACCCTGCCGTTCTACTGGCGCCGGTTCGAGCCCGAGCGGGGGCGGCCGGACACCGCCCGCCTGCTGCGGGGTGCCCGGTGGTTCCGCGACCGGGGCGTCGCGCTCAAGGGGCACCCGCTCGCCTGGCACACGCAGGCGCCGCAGTGGCTGCTGCCGCTGTCCGACGACGAGGTCGAGGCCGCGCTGCGGGCCCGCATCACGCGCGACGTCACCGACTTCGCCGGCCTCGTCGACACCTGGGACGCGATCAACGAGGTCGTCATCCTGCCGGTGTTCACCGCCGAGGAGAACGCCGTCACGCGGCTGGCGCGGCGCGAGGGGCGCCTCGGCATGGTCCGCCTGGCGTTCGACACGGCGCGCGCCGCCAACCCCGGCACCACCCTGCTGCTCAACGACTTCGACCTCTCCGAGCGGTACGAGCGGCTCGTCGAGGAGTGCCTCGAGGCGGGTGTCCGCATCGACGCGCTCGGCCTCCAGTCGCACATGCACCAGGGCTACTGGGGCGAGGAGAAGACGCAGCGCATCCTCGAGCGGTTCGCCCGCTTCGGCCTGCCGCTGCACTGGACCGAGACGACCCTCGTGTCGGGTCACCTGATGCCGCCCGAGATCGACGACCTCAACGACTACCAGGTGCCGGACTGGCCCACGACGCCGCAGGGCGAGGAGCGCCAGGCCGACGAGCTCGTGCGGCACTACCGCACGCTGCTCGCACACCCCGCGGTGCAGGCGGTCACCTACTGGGGCCTCACCGACGACGGCTCATGGCTCGGCGCACCCGCCGGGCTCGTCCGCCGGGACGGCACCGCCAAACCCGCGTACGACGCGCTGCACGCGCACGTCAAGGGCGAGTGGTGGCTGCCGGAGACCACCGTGCGGACCGACGACGCCGGTCGGTTCACGCTCGACGCCTTCCTCGGCGACTACACCGTGACCGCCGCCGGCTCGTCGGCCGAGGTCACGCTGGCCGCGGGGACGCCCGTCGCCGAGGCGCGCCTGTCCTGACGGGTCCGGGTCCGGGTGCTTTACCCAACCGTGGTCTGCCGGACACCTGCCGGAGGTTTCTGACGCGGCGTCCCCTCGATACGGTCGCATGGGCGGCCGGTGCGGAGCAGCGCCGGTCCGCACCGATCCGACCATGGAGGTAGGCATGGGCCTCAAGCGCCATCTCGCCGTCACGGCGACGACCGCACTCGTGCTCGGGGGGGCGACCGCGGGCACGCTGCCCGCGGCCGCGAGCCCGGGCCAGGCCGCGGCGTCGCAGGCCGCCGGCGACTGCCGGCTCGGCAACGGTGTGCAGCACGTCATCAGCCTGGTGTTCGACAACGTGCACTTCGCACGGGACAACCCGAACGTTCCCTCCGACCTGGAGCAGATGCCGCACCTGCTGAGCTTCCTCGAGCAGTACGGCACCGTCTTCTCCAACGTGCACGCGCCGATGATCGCCCACACCGCGGACGACTCGCTGTCGATCTACACCGGGCTCTACGGCGACCGCCACGGCCAGCCGCTGAGCAACTCCTACCGGACGTACAACCCGGACGGGACCACCGACCCGGCGACGTCGTTCGCCTACTGGACCAGCCCCGCCGTCGACACGGCCGCCACCCCGAGCGCCGGCCACGACACGGCGCCGACCATGACCTACTCGGCGACGGTCCCGGCGACCGGCTCGGGCCAGGCCGCCCCGGCACCGTGGGTGCCGTTCACGCGCGCCGGCTGCTCGGTGGGCGACTTCTCGACCGCCAACATGGTGCTGGAGAACACGAAGCAGGACATCACCACGGTGTTCGGCGCGGGCTCGCCCGAGGTGGCGCAGCTCAACGCCGACAAGGACCCCTACAAGGACGCCGAGGTCGCCGACTACATCGGCGTCGCGGTGCACTGCGCGCAGGGCGCCGCGCCCTGCGAGTCGCCGAACGCGAGGCCGGACGCGCTGCCTACCGAGCCCGGCGGGTACGCGGGCTTCAAGGCCCTGTTCGGCGCCAAGTACGTCGCCCCGGCGCTGGGCGCCGGGACGCCGAACGTCTCGCGCAACGGCTACGCCGTGACGAACGCCGCCGGCAACCTGGTCGACGAGCAGGGCGCCCAGATCAACGGGCAGTACCTGTCCAACCATCCGGGCTTCCCGGGCTTCAGCCCGTCGGCGACGCAGAGCCTCGCCTACCTCGCTGACATGCAGGAGGCGGGCATCCCCGTCACCTACGGCTACATCTCCGACCTCCACGAGAAGAAGGCGTGGAGCTCGACCGCGTGCACGACGGCGTCCGCGACCTCGTCGGGCAAGGCCGTCGGCCCCGGCGACGCCTGCTACGTCTCCAACGCCAAGGCGTACGACCAGGCGTTCCAGCAGTTCTTCGAGCGCCTCCAGGCGGACGGCATCACGCCGGCCAACACCGTGTTCCTCATCGGCGCCGAGGAGAACGACCAGTTCTCCGGCGCCAACGCCGGCCGCGCCTCGACGCCCACCCCGGCGGGCTGCGACGGTGTGACGGTGCCGTGCTCCTACGCCGTGGGCCAGGTCGGCGAGCTGCAGGCCAACCTGCCCGGGCTGCTCGCCACGACGGCCAGCGCCACCGCGACGTACGACCTTGAGCCGCAGGGCGCCTCGATCTACGTGCACGGGCGGCCCGCCCCGGCCGATCCCACGACGCGCCAGCTCGAGCGCGACACCGCCGCGATGACGGCCGACAACCCGTTCAGCGGCGTGCAGGGCGAGCACGTCGTCACGTACCAGGCCGGCGCCGTGGAGCAGCGGATCCTGCACATGCAGACCAACGACCCGCTGCGCACCCCGACGTACACGATGTTCCCGGTCCCCGACTACTACTTCTCGACGACCGGGGCCAACGTCTCCGTCAACCCCTCCTACGGCTGGAACCACGGCTACTACTCGCCCAACATCGACATCACCTGGGCCGCGTTCGCGGGCAAGGGAGTGGCGGTCAGGGGCGTCGACGGCCCGCAGCCGGCCGAGGGCAACGAGGCGCACGACCCGAACTCGACCCTCACGATCCCGCAGGCCAGCCGCAAGGGCACGTGGGTCGAGGAGACCGACCTGCGCCCGACCCTGCTGCACCTGACCGGGCTGTCGGACAGCTACACCAGCGACGGCACCGTCGTGGCCGCCGCGCTCGCCTCGGCGCCGAGGTCGCTCACGGGCGTCGGCGACCTGGTGGGGCTGTACCACCAGCTCAACTCCTCGGTGGGCACGTTCGGGACCGACACGCTCCTCGCCGAGTCCCGGGCGCTGGCGAGCGGCTCCGCCGCGGACGACAGCCGGTTCAGGCTGACCGAGCAGGCCCTCACCGGTCTGGCCGACCACCGCGACCGCGTCGCCGGGCAGATCAAGGAGGTGCTCGCCGCGGCCGCGGCCGGCAGAGCACCCTCGCACGGCACGCTCACGTCGCTCTCGGCCCAGGCCACGGCGCTGCTCCGGCAGGCGCACCACCTGGCCTCCTGAGCACCGAGGAACGGCGGGGCGGTCCGGGCCTTCCGGTCCCGGGCCGCCCCGCCGTCGTCCCAGGTGCCGGGACGGAGCTCAGGCTCCCTCAGGCCTCGGGGACCTCAGCGTCGTAGTCCCGCAGCGCCTCGGTCAGCGTGGCGAGCCAGGGGCGCAGGTCGTCGTCCGGGCTGGGGGTCAGCAGCTGGACCGCGACCTCGTCGGCCCCCTCGTCGAGGTGCTGGGCGAGCCGGTCGGCGACCGTGCCCGGCGTGCCGTGCGCCACGAGCGCGTCGATCAGCCGGTCGCTGCCCTCGTCGGCCAGGTCCTCGTCGGTGAAGCCGAGGCGGCGCAGGTTGTTCCGGTAGTTGACCAGGCCGAGGTACGGCGTGGCGACCTTCGGGCGGCCGATGGCGCGGGCGCGCGCCGGGTCCGCGACGAGCACCACCTTGTGCTCCGGCGCCAGCAGCCGGTCCGGCCCGAGGATGCCCCGCGCCAGCGCGGTGTGCCCCGGCGTGACGAGGTAGGGGTGCGCCCCCGCGGCGCGGTCCTTCGCGAGGGTGAGCATGCGCGGCCCGAGGGCCGCCAGGACGCGCCGCTCGGGCGGGACGCCCAGCTCGTCGAGCGCGTCGAGGTAGCGCGACATCGACTCGTAGGGCTTGGACCAGTCGGGGGTGGACTCCGGGTGCCCGGTGCCGAGGCCGAGCAGGAACCGTCCCGGGAAGCGCTCCTCGATCCGGTGGAACGACGCCGCGACGGTCGGCGCGTCGTCCCGCCAGATGTTGACGATGCCGCTGGCCACCCGCAGCGTCGTCGTCGTGGCCAGCGCCTCCTCGGCGCTGGCGAGGCTGCCCGGCGAGGTGCCGATCCACAGTCGCGAGAAGCCCGCCTGCTCGACGGCCGGCGCGACGTACGGCTCCAGGTCCGGCGACCGGCGCCAGAGCGCGAACCTGCGGACGTCCATGGCGATCCTCCCGGGTGCTCCTGCCCGCAGCGTAAGCCCGTCACCTGCACGGTCACACGGCGAGCGGACGGTCGCGCACGTCGGGCGCGGCTGGCGGGGGCGCCAGGAGGCGGCCGAGGAGGTGCACGACGATGCCCGCGACCACGCCCAGCACCAGCAGGACCGCAGCGGTGCGGATCACGCCGTTCGCCGCGACGTCGTAGGCGGCGACGTGCAGCAGGGACCGCGAGCGGTCGGCGGCGGCCGCGCCCGCGTCCCGCGACGGCGCCGCGAGCCGCGCGCGCACCACCGCGAGGACGACGAGCAGGGCGGCCGAGACCAGGGCGAGCCCCGCCCCGGCGGCCAGCACCGCCACCCGCCGCCGGCGCGCCAGCACGAGCCCGCCGACGACGAGGAGCGCCACCGCGATCGGCAGCCACACCCCGAGCGCCGTCGCCGCACGGTGCCCGCCCGCCACCTGACCGAGCCCGGGGACGTCGACGAGCTCGACCGTCCGGTCGACCTGCGGGATGAGGGCCGCCACCCGGTAGCCACGGTCGAGCAGGGCCTGCCGCACGCGGTCGACGACCGGCCCGACCTGGAGAACGAGCGTGTCGCCACGGATCACGAGCCCGGCGGACGGGTCGTCCCGCAGGCCGGCGAGGGCCTGCGCGTGCGCGGTCCGGAGCATCTGCCGCCACACGGCGGCGAAGCCGTCCGACGAGACCAGGGACCGGACCTGGTCGTCGACGACGGCGCGCAGCGCGCCCGCCGCGCGGTCGCCGAGCGCCTGGAGCGCCGCCACCACCGCGGGCGGCAGCGAGAGCTGGCCGCCCACGTTCTGCAGCGCCGTGGCGGCGAGCGCCGAGAAGTCGACGCGGGAGTCGAGGCCGGCCATCACCGCGTCCGCGACGGCGTCCTGCACCGCGCGGTCGCCCGCGAGCGGGCCGAACGTCGCGACGAACCGATCGGTGTCGACCAGGAGCGGGCGCGCCTGCGCGGCCACGACCGCCACCGGCGTCAGGACCAGGCCGACGGCGACCAGCACGGCGGCGACGACCGCCAGCGCGCGGTCCCGGGCCGCCCGCGCGGCGACGCCCTGGTCGCCCGCCATGTCAGCCGGCGCTCCCGCGCGGCCTGCCCCCGAGGGACCCGGCCTCGAACGCCGTCGCGAGCTCGACGAGCAGGCGCGCGCCGAAGCCCGTCGGGCCCGCGTTGACCCAGCCCGAGGGCCACGCGGCCTGGGCGGTGCCCGCGATGTCGACGTGCGCCCACGGCGTCCCCGAGACGAAGTGCTCGAGGAACAGCCCCGCGGTGATGGCGCCGGCGTGCGGGCCGCCGACGTTCCTCATGTCGGCGATCGGCGAGGCCAGCAGCGCTCGGTACGACGGGACGAGGGGCAGCTCCCACACCGGTTCGTCGGCCCGCTCCCCCGCCGCCCGGACCGCGCCGACGACCGCCGGGGAGTTGCCCATGACGCCGGCCACGTCGGTGCCCAGCGCCCGCAGGCACGCGCCGGTGAGCGTGGCGATGTCGACGATCGCGTCCATGCCCGCCTCCACCGCCAGCACCAGCGCGTCGCTCATCACCAGCCGGCCCTCGGCGTCGGAGTCGAGCACCTCGACCGTGGTGCCGCCGCGCGTGGTCAGCACGTCGCCGAGCTGCAGCGCCGCGCCGGACGGCATGTTGTCGGTGCACATCAGCCACCCGGTCACGTGCGCGCGGCAGCCCAGCGCCGGCAGCGCCGCCATCGCGGCGAGCACGGCCCCCGCGCCCGTCATGTCGTTCTTCATCTGCGAGTGCGCCTCGTCGGATGCCTTGAGGCTGATGCCACCGGCGTCGTAGGTGATGCCCTTCCCGACGAGCCCGAGGTGGCCGGCCGGCTCGCCCGGTGGTGCGTAGGTCAGCCGCACCATGCGCGGCTCGCGCGCGCTGCCGCGGTTGACGCCGAGCAGGCCGCCGCAGCCGAGCGCCGCGAGCCCGGCCCGGTCCGTGGCCTCGACCTCGAGTCCGGCGTCGGTGCCGACCTCCAGGGCGACGTCGGCCATCGCCTCCGACGTGAGCATCGCCGCCGGGCACGCCGCCAGGTCCCTGCTCAGCAGCGCCGCGCGGGCGGTGACCAGGCCGCGCCGGGCGCCCGCCGCGACGGCCGCCTCGTCGCCCGCGCCCGGCACCAGCACCAGCGACGTCACCGGCGCGGGGTCGGCCGAGACGGGAGCCGAGCGCAGGTCGAACCGGTGGCGGGCCAGGAGCACGCCCTCGACCAGGGCGGCCGCCGCCTCGCCGGCCGTCACACCGGGCCCGCTCGGCACCGCGACGGCGAGCCGCCCGTCGTGCGGCACCGCCCGGGCGAAGGCGGCGCCGGCCCGTCGGACGATCGCGGCCGTCAGGCCGTCGGGCATGCCGACGCCGAGCACGACGATCGCCGGCCCGTCGTCGTGCGGCACCGCGAGCGCCGCCCCGACGGTCGGGGAGAAGCCGCCCTTCTCGAGCGCGAAGAGGTCGGCCCCGACCGCGCCGGGGACCGGGCCGCCCGCGCGGACCGGCAGGCCGATCGCCTCGGCGTCACCGGGCTCGCCGGCCCGGACGTCGACGCGGGCGTACCAGGAGGGGACGAGCCGGTCGACCGGCATCGCGGGCTCCTTCGGTCAGGTACCCGAGACGCGATCAGACGGTCGCGAGGGCCTTGGCCTTGAGCCGCGCGAACTCGTCCGGCGTGATCGCCCCGCTCGAGAGCAGCTGCTGCGCGGCCGCGATCTCCTGGGCGGGCGACGTGCCGGCGGTGGTGCGGATGTACTCGTCGGCCTCCGCCCGGCGCTCGGCGAACGTCGCCTGCGCCCGCTGGGTCATCCCCCGGCCGCGCGCGACGAGGTAGATCAGCGCCCCCAACCACGGCAGCACCAGCAGGAGCAGGAGCCAGAGCGCCTTGCCCCCGCCGGACAGCTGCCGGTCGCGGAAGAGGTCACCGACGATCTGGAACAGGATCACCAGGTAGGCGACGAAGAAGAACGCCTCGACCATCAGCCAGAAGACTTGCCAGACCGTCATCTCGCCCTCCCCAGGGGCTCGGACCGCCGTTGTCCTTGCCTGGACGGTAACGGCAGCAACCCCGGACGGCACCCCGAGTCAGCCGTAGCGGTACTCGACCCCCATCGTCGGGCCGGGGTAGTTCCACCGGGCGACGACCGTGCCGGAGCCCACGATGCGGCAGGTGCCGCACTCGAGGCAGCCCGCGCAGTCGAACACCTGGTTGCCCTCGGCGTCGACCTTGTACAGCGCCGCCGGGCACGCGCGCACCAGTCGGCCGAACGTCTCCGGGTCGGCGTGGTCCACGAGCTCGATGTGCGGGTTGCCCTCGTCCACCTCGTACTTGTTGCGGCCGAGGTAGGCGTCCACGTTGACCGTGATCGGCCTGAGCTGTGTCACAGCGCCTTCGCTCCCTTCCAGACGTCGCGGGCGAGGTTGAGGTACCCGACGCGCTTCGCGAGCGGCGGCAGGGTTGTGCGCAGCGGCCGGACGGGCGTGCCGTCGACCGCGAACAGCTGGCGGAACATGTCGCGGGCCATCGCCGGGTAGTCGACGAACAGCCGGGTGGCGTGCTCCATGAACCCGGGGAACGTGCGCAGCGTCCGCAGGTCCTGCAGGACGAAGCTCTCCTCGAGCGCCGTGCGGTAGCCCGCGAGCCCGGCGGCCGACGTGTCGCCGGCGGACAGGGCGGCGGCGGCCTGCTGCCCGGCGAGCTGGCCGGCCGCGATGGCGAGATCCATACCTCGGACCGTGTACCCGGCGTTGATGCACATCATCGCGGACTCGCCCGCGAGCAGGACGCCGTCGCCGACGAGCGGCGGCATGGCGTCGAACCCGCCCTCGGCCACCAGGTGGCCGGAGTGCTCGACGACCTCGCCCCCGACGAGCAGCGGCGCGACCGCCGGGTGGCGCTTGAAGTCCTCGAGCATCTGGTAGATCGGCGTCTCGGCCGTCACCAGGTCGGACAGGGTCGCGACGACGCCGACGGACAGCGACGACCGGTTCGTGTACACGAACCCGCCGCCCACGTGGCCGTGGGTCGCGTCGCCGACGAACAGCCACGCGGCGCCCTCGTCGTCCGCGCACATCAGCCGGTCGCTGATGGTCCGCTCCGGCAGCTCGATCACCTGCTTGACGCCTGCGGCCACCTGGCCGAGCGCCGGCCGCGCCGCGCCGACCGCCTGGGGGGTGAGCAGCGAGTTCACGCCGTCGGCGAGGATCACCACGTCCGCGGTGATCTCGTCGTCGCCGGCCCGCACGCCCGTGACGCGGGCGCCGTCCTTGAGCAACGACTCGACGGCGATGCCCGTCACGTACTCGGCGCCGGCCTCCTCGGCCTTGCCCGCGAGCCACGGGTCGAACCGGGCGCGCAGCACCGTGTACGACTCGGCCCGCTCGGTGCGCAGCAGGTCGTCCGTGTAGTCGACGGTGACGTTCGCCTCCGGCGCGAGCATCGAGATCCGCTCGCGGACCACGCGGCGCTCCAGCGGCGCCTCGGCCGCGAAGTCCGGGAACACCGCCCGCAGCGCGTGCGTGTACAGGCGCCCGCCGGAGACGTTCTTCGCCCCGGCGAACGTCCCACGTTCGACGACGAGCACACTCTTGCCGGCGCGGGCGAGCTCGTAGGCCGCGACCGGCCCCGCACAGCCCGATCCGACGACGATCGCGTCGAAGTCCGCCATCACTGCCTCCCTTGCTCTCTCGGTGTCAGGGCACTCGCCTCGGTGAGGGTGAGGTGCCGGGTCTCGGGCGCGTCGACGATCGACCACACGAGGGCGACCACGAGGAGGGCGGCGCCGACGAGCATCGTCGGGCCGACCCCGAACGCGGCCAGGAACAGGGGCAGCCCGTACGTGGACACCACGACCCCGATGCGGCTGATCGCGATCGCCACGCCGACCGCCGTGGCGCGGACCTCGGTCGGGAACAGCTCGTTCGGGTACAGCCACTGCAGGATGCCCGGGCCGCCGGAGAAGAAGGCGTAGATCCCGAACGCGACGACCACCACGACCGCCGGTGCCGCCGGCGCCACCCCGGGGATGAGCAGGCCGACCGCCATGAGCGCCAGGCTGCCGATGAGCAGCGGCCGGCGCCCGAGCGAGTTCAGCCAGAACATCGCCGGGATGCTCCCGACGATGAAGAAGACGCTGATGAGCGCCTCGCCGAGGATCGACATCCGGTCCGAGCCGAGCCCGAACGCCTCGAGGATCTGCGGGCCGAACGTGTACATCGCGTACATCGGCACGACCTGGCACAGGATGAGCACGCCCAGGTAGACGACCCGGCGGGCGTAGCCCGCGCGGAACACCGCCGCGAACCGGGTCGTCACCGGCTGCTCGTCGTCCAGCTCGACGTCCTCGCCGTAGACCCGGTGCACCGTGGCGCGCGCCGCCTCGATGCGGCCCCGGCGGGCCAGCCACCGCGGGGACTCCGGGATGTCGCGGCGGCCGACGAGCAGGAAGACGCACGGCAGCGCCGCGCTGCCGAGCATCCAGCGCCAGCCGGAGGCGACGTCGACGAGCGCGAACCCGACGAAGGCCGCCGCGGTCGCCCCGACGTACCACGCGATCGACACCACGCCCATGCCCGTGGCCCTCGCGCGCCTCGGCACGAACTCCGTGATGAGCGACGTGGCGATCGGGTAGTCCGCGCCGACGAAGAAGCCCAGCAGCAGGCGCAGCACGATCAGCTGCCACGGCGAGGCGACGAAGACCGAGGCGAGGGAGGTCGCCCCGATCGCGGTGACGTCGAGGATGAACATCGTGCGGCGCCCGAGGCCGTCGGTCAGCCGGCCGGCGAGGATCGAGCCGACGAAGATGCCCGCCAACGAGGCCGCGCCGATCATGGCCTGGTCGGTCGCGGTGAGCCCCAGCGCGGGGCCGAGCTGCACCAGAGCCACGCCGATGATCGACAGGGCGTAGCCGTCGAGGAACGACCCGCCGCTGGAGAACAGCACGATCTTCCGCAGGAACGGACTCATCTCGACGTCGTCGATGGTCCGCTGGGCGCGCACGCCCGCCGGTGCTACCTCCACTCGACGATGCCCCAGTTCAGGTGCGGCTTCGCCTCGGGCGCGTCGGTGTCGACGAGGCGGAACCGCAGCTCGTGGTCCCCGACCTGCCACAGCTGCGTGGTGAGCGTCGAGCCGGGGTGCACCGGCGAGGTGATCCGGGTCTTGAACCGCGTCAGCCGCTCCGGCTCGCCCGGCATGAACTCGGCGATCGCGTGCCGCATCACCACGCCGGCGTAGCTGATGGCGTGCAGGATCGGCCGGGGCTCGCCGTTGGCCGCCGCGTAGTCCCAGTCGATGTGCTGCGGGTGGTAGTCGCCGGACAGGCGGTAGAGGAGCGCCTGGTTCTCGGGGATCGTCTCGACGACCTCGCGGTCGGGGGCGCGGTCGGGCATGTCCACGACGTCCTTCGGCGCCGCCGGGCCGCCCCAGCCGCCGTCGTAGATCAGGCAGTCCCAGCTCTCGTTGGTGAGCAGGAGGTTGCCCTCCTCGTCGTACGTGTCGCCGACGTGCTGGGCGAGCAGGCCCTTTCCCTCGCCGCGGTCGAACAGGCCCGCGAGCCGCACCGTGGTCTCCAGGTGCCCGGACATCTTCGTGATCGGCTGGTGGATGCGCAGGTCGAAGCCCCAGTGCAGCGAGCCGGCGTAGTTGTAGCCGTAGTCGATGGTCCGGGTCACCTCGGAGTCGACGATGAGCATCGCCCCGAACATCGGCAGCACCGCGAGGCGCGGGTCCCGCTCGTCGTGCTCGTTGAGGTACTGCAGGTCGTTCCTGCCGTCGATCCCGGCACCGCAGCCGAGGGCGAACAGCTCGAGGTCCCGGAACGTGTAGTCGCGGACGAACGGGCCGAAGCTCTGACCCACCATCTCGGTCTTGATGCGGTTGATCGGTGCCATCTACCTCTCCACTTCGTTGTGACGCGGCGTGGCAGGGATCGCCTGGCGCAGCAGCCGCTTCTCGATCTTCATGCTGGGTGTCCGCGGGAAGTCGTCGACGAACTCGACCTGGCTCGGCACCTTGAACTCGATCAGCTCGTGCCGGCAGTGGTCGACGACGTCCTGCACGGTGAGGGCGGATCCGGGCACGCGACGCACGAACGCCTTGACGGCCTCGTCGCGGATCGGGTCGGGCACGCCGATGACGGCGGCCTCGGCGATCTCGGGATGGGCCGTGAGGACCTGCTCGACCTCGGCGGTCGAGATGTTCTCACCGGACCGCTTGATGACGTCGCGGTCGCGCCCGACGTAGTAGAACCAGCCGTCGGCGTCGCGGTAGCCGAGGTCGTGCGTGCGCAACCAGCCGCCCGGCAGCAGGACGCGCTGCGTCTGCGCCGGGTTGCCGTAGTAGCCGGCCATGATCGAGGTGCCCGGCGTGCCCTTGATCCGGATCTCGCCCACCTGGCCCGCCGGCAGCTCGTGCCCGCCGGAACCGAAGATGCCCACCTCGTACCCGAGCCCGGGCCGGCCGACCGACGGCCACCGGCGCTCCCCCACGGGCGGGTCGGTCAAGGCCCAGCCGATCGACTCGGTGGACCCGTAGGTGTTGAGGAGCCGGACGCCGAACCGCCGCTCGAAGGCGTCCTTCTCGGCGTCGCTCAGCCCCATGAAGAACAGGGCCTCCCGCACCCGGTTCTCCGCGTCGCGCGGGTCCGCCGGCTGGAGCAGCAGGGTCCGCACGATCATCGAGATGATCTGGATGACGGTGGCGTCGCTCTCGCGCACCTGCTGCCAGAAGCGGCTGGCCGAGTAGGCCTCCGCGAGCACCAGGCACGCGCCCGCGACGACGACCGGCATGAGGGCCGCCATCTGGAAGTTCGAGTGGCACGCCGGCATCGGCGTGAACAGCCGGTCGTCCGGCCGCAGGCCGGTCTCCCACACCCCGTACTGGCCGGAGAAGACGAGGTTCGCCTGGGTGACCATGACGCCCTTGGGCTCCGCCGTCGTCCCCGAGGTGTAGAGCAGCTCCGCGAGCGCGCCGGAGTCGACCGGCGCCGCGGCGGGGGGCAGCGGCGACGCGCTCGCGCAGGCCGCGTCGAGGTCGACCGCGTCGTCGTCGGGCCCGGTACCGCCCACGACGAGCAGCGGCGTGGCCGCCGGGGCGCGGCGGCGCAGCTCCCGGTGGACCCGCGCGCAGCCGGCGTCGACGATCGTCCAGGCCGGCGAGCAGGCCGCCGCCATCCGGGACACCTCGGCCGGGCCGGCGCACAGCGCGATCGGCACGGTGACGGCGCCCAGCCTGGCCAGCGCGAAGAGGTACACCACGAAGTCGGGGCTGTTCCGCAGCTGCACCGCGACCAGGTCGCGAACGCCCACGCCGAGGGTGGCGAGGGCGTTCGCGGCCCGGTTGATCCGCTCGTCGAACTCGCGGTACGAGAGCTCCTGACGTGCGCCGTCGGCGCCGAGCCAGACGAGGAACGGACGGTCGCCACAGGTCCGGACCGTGCCGGCCCAGACCGAGGCCACGTCCTGGCCGGTGGCGATGTCGTTCACGCTCGGGTCCGGACGCCTAGCGCGCCAGGGCGTTCGTCAGCGCGGGCAGCACGTCGTACAGGTCGCCGACCACGCCGAGGTCGGCCTGGCCGAACACGGGCGCGTTCTTGTCCTTGTTGATCGCGACGATGACCTTCGCCTGGTTGACGCCCACCATGTGCTGCACCTGGCCCGAGACGCCCACGGCGAGGTAGAGGTCGGGACGGATCGTCGCCCCGGAGACCCCGACGTACCGCTCGGTCGGCAGCCAGCCCAGGCCCTCGGCAAGCGGGCGGCTGCACGCGAGCTCGGCGCCGAGCGCAGCCGCCAGCTCGCGGGCCAGCCGCAGGTCCGCCTCGTCGGCGAACCCGCGGCCGACCCCGACGACGCGCGTCGCCGCGGCCAGGTTGACGGGCTCACCGGCCTTGGGACGCACCTCGACGACGCGCAGGGGTTCCGGCGCGGGCGCCATGTCGACGTGCTCGACACGGCCCGCACCGGCCTCCTCCTGCGCAGGCAGCACGCCGGGGGCGACGACGAGCACCGCCGGCGAGCCGGCCGGACGCTCGGTCGTGGTCGCCAGGCCGGCGTACGCGGTCCGTGACACGACGAGGCCGTCGCCCTCGACGGCCACGCCCTGCACCGTCAGCGCGCTGGTGCCCAACCGCGCCGCGACGAGGCCGGCCAGCAGCCGCGACGAGACGTCCGCGCCGAGCAGGACGATCTGCGCACCGCGCGCCTGGAGCAGCTCCGCGATCGAGGCCGCGTAGCCCTCGGCGAGGGCACCGACCGGCGGCGCCGGCACGGCGACCGTCAGGTCGGCCCCCGGCAGCGCGGCGTCCGCGCCGACCACGACGGCGTTCACCTCGTCGGCCAGCCCCCGCGCACCGCGCGCGAGGCCGGCCGCGGCGGCCGGGTTCGGCAGGACCACCCAGGCGTTCCCCAGGCTCATCGGGCACCTCCCACAGAGTTCAGGTAGTCGACGAGCTGCGCGACGACGTCGGCGGTGTCGCCGTCGACGACACGGTGCGCACGCTCGACCTGCTCCACCGCGAGCAGCGACGTCCGATCGGTCGACGGGGCGGGGGCCGACAGGCCCGACACCTCCGTCGTCGGCCGCTTGCCCGCGGCCAGCACGTCCCGCATGCCGGGGATGCGCGGGGTGTTGATGCCCGACGTCAGGCTCAGCACGGCCGGCAGCCCGACCTCGATCACCTGGACGGCGTCCTCGAGCGGCCGTTCGACGACGAGGTGGTCGCCCGCCGGGGTGACCTTGTTCACCCCGTTGAGGGTGGCGACGCCCAGGAGCGCGCCGAGCTCGTTGCCGACCTGCTGGGCGTAGACGTCGGACGAGCCCGCGCCGACGAGGACCAGATCAACGCCGTCGATGCCGGCGAGGGCGTCCCGCAGCACGCAGGCGGTCTGGAACGTGTCGAGGTCGGCCAACGCCTCGTCGGACACGACGACGAACTCGTCGAGGCCGCGGGACAGCGCGTCCTTGCGGAGCTTCGAGCTCGCCAACGCCGGGCCCCCGACCGAGAGCCCGACGGCCACGCCGCCGGTCTCGTCGGCGAGCACCCTCGCCGCCTCGATGGTGTTGAGGTCGTACGTCCCGATCTTCCAGGCGGCCTTGTCGAGGTCGAGCGTGCGATCGGGCCGGGTGCCGATGTCCTCGGCCTCCGGCGCGGCCTTGAGGCAGGCGACGACCTTCATGCCTGCACCTGCACGATCTTGACCGTGCCGGCCCCGGCCAGCGCCGCGATCTCGTCGGGCGAGTACCCGAGCCGGCTCAGGACGTCGGCCGTGTCGTAGCCCTGCTCGGGCATCGGGCGCCACACCTGGCCCGGGTCCCGGCCGAACTTCGGGAAGACGCCGAGGCCCTTGAACGTGCGGCCGTCGGCGGCCTGCCAGTCCTGCCACACGCCGCGCGCCTCCAGGTGCGGCTCGGCGACGAGGTCGGCGAACTCCATGACCTTCTGGGCCGCGATCCGGTGGGCGGAGAAGTCCTTCTCGACCTCGGCGACCGTGCGGGTCGCGAGCCAGGTCTCGAGCGCCGCCTCGATCTCGCGGGCGTGCGAGCTGGACAGCCACAGCGCGCTGCAGTCCTCCGGGTAGTCGCCCGAGCCCCACAGGTGGCCGAGCCCGATCGTCTCGAGCAGGTACTTGTTCTGCGGGACGCCGTAGACGCACAGCCCGATGAAGCCGTCGCTGCACCGGTACTCGCCGATGGCGCAGAGGTTCTGGTTCCGCGCCCCGGGCCGGGGCCACACGATGCCGGCGTTGAGGTAGTCGACGAGGTAGTACTGGCCGATCGACAGCAACGTCTCGTACATGGCGACGTCGACCGACTCGCCCACGCCCGTCCGGCCGACCCGGTGCAGCGCGGCCAGCGTCGAGCCAAGGATCATCAGCGAGTTGAAGTAGTCGCCCGCGTACGGCCCCGGGTTCATCGGCTGCTCCGGTGTGCCGTTCTGGCTCATGTAGCCCGAGTACGCCATGACCGTCAGGTCGTAGGCGGCGCGGCTGACCATCTCGGGCACGCCGGTCTGGCCGAAGCCCGACACGTGCACGATGACGAGCTCGGGGTTGTCCCGGCGCAGCACCTCGTCGGTCAGGCCGCGCTTGCTCCACGTGCCGCCCTTGCTCGACTCGATGAAGACGTCGGCCTCGCCGAGCATCTTCAGCAGGACCTCGCGGCCCTCCTCCGCGAAGAAGTCGAGCGCCACCGAGCGCTGGTTGCGGCGCTCGGCCTCCTTGATCCACGGGGTGTCGCGGATGGTGTCGCCGGCGCCGGTGTTCTCGAGCCACGTGACGTCCGCACCCCAGTCGGCCATGAGGCTGGCCGCCTTGGGGACGGCGAGCTCCATCGCGGAGTACACGACACGGACGTCGTCGAGGACGCCGAACTGTGGTTTGGTGCTGGGAATGGCCACGATCGTCCCCTCGCCCTTCAGGACTGGTACTGACGCAGGACACCCTTGGCGAGGGTGAGGATCATCATTTCGTCGGTGCCACCGCTGATGCGGTCCACCCGCAGGTCACGCCAGATGCGCTGGATGCGGTGGTCGCCCGCGACCGCCACGCCGCCCATGACCTGCATGGCGTCGTCGACGACGGCGAAGGACGCCTTCGCGCAGTGGTACTTGCACATCGCGGCCGATGCGGAGGTCATGCCGTCCGTGTCGTAGTGCCACGCGGTCTCGAAGAGCATGTTGCGCATCGAGTCGATCCGGATCGCCATCTCGGCGAACTTCAGCTGGTTGAGCTGGAACCGGCCGATCGGCTTGCCGAACTGGACCCGCTGGTTCGCGTACCGCGCCGCGTCCTCGAACGCGCACAGCGCCGTGCCGTAGTCGCAGGCCGCCACGAGGAACCGCTCGAAGTCGAAGTCCGCGATGCCGCGCCGGAAGCCGTTGCCCTCGGTGCCGAAGACGTCCTTCTCCTCGAGCTCGACATCGGTGAGGTAGATGTCGGAGCAGGAGTCCATCCGCAGGCCGAGCTTGTCCAGCGGCTCCTTGGTGATGCCCGGCAGGGACATGTCGACGAAGAACTCGGTGAACTGGTCCGGCTGGTCGGCGTTGCGGGCCATGATCACCAGGTACGGCACGTGCATGGACGACGTGATGAACGTCTTGTGCCCGTTGAGGTAGATCTTCCCGTCGCGCCGCGTGTACGTGGTCTGCAGGCTGCCGACGTCCGAGCCGGCCCCCGGCTCGGTGCAGGCGGAGTTCCAGATCTGCTGGCCGGTGCCGACGTAGGCCAGGACCTTGTCGACCTGCTCGGGCGTGCCCTCCCGCAGGATCGTGTCGAAGCACGGCAGCTGGTACAGCACGTAGGTCGGCGCGCCCCAGCGGCCCAGCTCCTCGTACACCGCGGTGAGCGTCACCAGGCCGAGGTTCAGACCGCCGTGCTCCTCGGGCAGCATGATGAGGTCGAAGCCGAGGTCGCAGAGGGCCTTCACCCAGCGCTGCGGGTACTGGTGGTTCTTGTCGCACTCGGCGAAATAGGCTTCCCAGCTCTCCCGCTGCATGAGCTCGCGGACGTTCTCGACCAGCAGCTGCTGCTCGTCGCTGAGCGTGAGGTCCATTCCCTGTCTCCTTGCTAGTTCTGGTCGTCGAGCGCGCGCCGCAGGAAGGCGCCACCGTGCTGCAGCGCGACGACGGCGGCGTCGAGCATGCGTGAGTTGTGCAGGAAGCCATGCAGGACGCCGTCGAACTCCTCGTGGTGGCAGATCACGTGGTGCTCGTGGAGCATCGCGGCCAGGGCCGTGCTGTCGTCGTGCAGCGGGTCGAGCGCGGCCGAGACGAGGAACGTCGGGGGCACGCCCCGCCCGAGGTCGGCGCCGAGGCAGTCGAGGTACGGGCTGGCGGCGTCGGCCGGGTCGGCCAGGTAGCAGCCGAGGTAGTAGTCGAGGTCCTCGGTGGTCAGCCCGTCCCAGGGGCCGCCGAGCAGGCGCCGCGACGCTGAGTCGCGCAGCCCGTACAGCCCGTAGAAGAGGGCCAGCGCGGCCACCGCGACCGGCGGCTGTCCGGCGTCGGCCTGGTCGCGGAGGAGCAGCGTCGCCGCCAGGCTCATGCCGGCGCCGCCGCTGTCCCCCGCGAACGCCAGCCGCGTCCCGTCGATCCCGTACTCCTCGCCGGAGTCGAGCAGGTGCCGCGCCAGGGCGGCGCACTGCTCGATCCCGACGGGGAACCTCGCCTCCGGCGACAGCGAGTAGTCGATCCCGACCACCGCCGCACCGGACTCGTGGGCGAGCGCCCGCATGATCCGGTCGTGCGTGTCGAGGTTGCCCAGCACGAACCCGCCACCGTGGACGTAGACCACCGCCGGCAGCGCGCCGCCCGTGCGGGGCAGGTGGCAGCGGACTGCCACCTGCCCGTGCGCGGTCGCGACGGTCGTGTCGATCGTCTCGGCCATGGTGGGCCCGCCCTCGTTCCAGAACCTCCGCTCGACGCCGTAGGCCGCTCGCATCTGCTCGAGGCCCGCGTCGGTCGCGTACGCGTCCGGCGCCAGCTCGGCGGACGTGTCGAGGACCGCGCGCATCTGGTCGGAGATCCGGTCGAGGACCGGCAGCTTGTTCCGTGCAGGCACCGCGAACCGCCTTACACCGCTGCGGTGGCCGCCACGGCGACCTCGTCCCGCGCCGCGGCCCGGGACCTGCGCAGGTACAGGTACAGCCCCAGCGACGCGATCGCGGCGAGCACCGCGGACGCGATGAGGATCCAGAAGATCTGGTGGTAGGCGCCCGCCTGGACGTTGCCGGCCGCGTCGGTCTGGGCGTCCATGATCGAGCCGAACCACGTGCTGGAGAACGTGTCGGGCAGGAAGCCGATGATCGACAGGAGGCCGGTGGCCGCCCCGAAGTAGGCGAGCGGCACCTTGCCCTCGGTCAGCTGCGCGGAGACGACGCTGAAGGCGCCGTTCGCGATGAAGCCGAGCAGCACGACGAGGACGCAGGCGATGACCATGACGGCCGCGGTCGTCGGGAGCAGCATCATCGCGAGGAGCGCGACGATGAAGACGATCGAGCCGACCGCGATGACGATCGACGGCTTGAACCGGTTGGCGACCCACCCGAAGGCCGGGCCGGACAGCAGCGTGATGCCGTAGTTGCGGATGTTCGCCACGACGGTCGCCGCGGCCAGGGACACGCCGAGGATGCCGGTCATGTACGGCGTCGTGTACGTCACGCCCGTGTAGAAGAAGTACACGAAGAAGAGCGAGACGGCCGCGATCCAGACCACCGGGCTGCGGAACGCCTGCACGAACTCGACCAGGCTGAAGCCGCCCTCGGTCTTGATCTCACCGGCGAACTTCGGGATGAACAGCGCCGAGAGGATGCCGAGCACGAGGATGAGGCCGGCGAGGAAGTACAGGTAGATCGAGACGCCGAGGCCCAGGTTCTCGCCGACGGCCGCGACGATCGCCGTCGACACCAGGCCGATGAGCAGGCCGGCGACGCCGTAGACGCCGTAGGAGACGCCGATCCGCTTCGGGTACTCGTCCTCCTTGGAGACGAGCCGGACGAGCTTGTAGCGCACGCCCCACCAGATGAGGATCGTCGTGATGCCCATGAGGACGAAGACGGCGTAGAGCATCCCGATGCTCGGCAGCATCGCGTAGACGAACGTCAGGACGGCCGTGGAGATGAAGCCGACCGAGGCGAGCGTCCGCATCCGGACCTTGTCGGCGATGATGCCCGACGGCAGGTAGCAGATGAGTGCGGTGATCGCATAGGCGCTGAACACCTGGCCCAGCTGGGTGTTCGTGACGCCGAGCGCCTTCTGCAGCGGGTCGTAGAACACCGCCTTGAGGTACGCGGGGGCGTAGATGATCGAGCTGCCCATGCTCGCGATGATGAGGATCAGCCAACGCCGCCCCGAGCTGAGGTCGGCGTAGGTCTTCTCCCCACTCGTCGAGTTCGCCATCGAAACTCCTTCGAGGTGGTTGCGCCCGGTCGGCCAGCGGCGGGGCACGGTGAGGGGGCTGGGGCGCCCCGGGGCGTCACTCTGGCCGAAGGGCCCGCCCCGACGCCGCCGCCAGGCATCCCCAGATCGTCGTGAAGCGCGAGTCCATGAGTTTCCATGAGGCCCTCACTAGGTTCTTGTGATGGTCTTCACAGCTACCGACTGGCACACTACGGAGCCAGTCGGTAGCCGGATCCGGGCGATGCGAGCCGCAGGTCCCCCCGACGTTCCGGCGGCAGCCGTGCCGGAGACGACCTGGGTATGAGGACGATGCGATGACCACCGCTCGAGGCGGAGCGACCGGCGCCGTGCTGACTCCCGTGGTCCTCGGTCCCCGCCTGAAGTACCTCGGGCTGACGGCGGTGCTGGCCTGGCACTACTGCCTGTGGTTCGTCCCGAACGCCTTCCCGACGACGTTCCTGCTCGACGACCGGATCACCTTCGCGTGGCTCATCGCCCTCGCCGCCGCGGGCGCCGTCCCCCTGCTGCTGGCCCGCAGGCTCGGCCGCAAGCGGCACCTCGAGGCCACCGCGATCGTCGTCTGGCCCACGGCCGGGCTCGGCGCCGCGGGCACGGCCGTGCTGACGTCGGTGGGGATGACCGTCCACACGCGGTGGGTGGCCTACGCGGCGGCGTTCGTCGTCGGCGCGTGCGCCGGCGTGCTGTGGCTGCTGTGGGGCGAGCGGTTCGCCTGCCAGAACGCGCGGTTCACGCTCGGCCGCGTAGCGCCCACCTACGGCGGGTTCCTCTTCGCGGCGGTCGCCGTGACCTACCTCGCCCCGGGGTGGTTCGCACCCGCCTTCGTCTGCCTGCTGCCCCTGCTATCCGGCCTGCTGCTGCGCGCCCACGTCCGGGCGCTCCCGGACAGCCCCTACCCGCGCCTGCTGCCGGCGAAGGCCGCGACGCAGGGCACCCGCACGATGGTGACCGTCTCCGTCATCTCGTTCGCGGCCTCGGCCGTCCTCTACTACACGGTCGCCATCGTGCCGTGGGAGTCGCTCGGCGCCATCCAGGACGCCTTCACCTACGGCATCCTCCTCGGCGCGGCGCTCGTCCTGGTGTTCGCGCTGGCGCAGCGGCTGCCCGGGAGCCGCTCGCCCTACCGGGTGTACCCCTGGCTGCTGCTGTGCGCGCTGGTCTCGTGCGTGCTCTACCTGGCCGACGAGCGGCTCGACGCCGTCGCGTTCCTGCTGGCGCTGGCGATCTCCTCGGTGTTCGAGGTCCTCCTCACCATGTACATGGGCGTCCTGACGCAGAAGGGGTACGCGCCGCCGGCGACCGCCTACTCGCTGTCCGGCAGCGCGATCCGGTTCGGCATCTGCGCCGGCAACGGGCTCGCGCTGACGTACGAGCGGGTGCCCGCCTGGCACGCCACCCTGGTGCGGCCGACGTTCGTGCTGCTCGTCGTGCTCATGGCGTTCCTGCTCATCACGATGGTCCGCCAGGAGTACAAGATCGAGGAGCTGACGCGCAGCCCGCAGGCCGAGTCCGAGCTCGTCGCGATCATCAACGCGGTGGCCGAGGAGTTCCGGCTGTCCGACCGCGAGCGGGAGATCATGGCGCTCATCGGGCAGGGCTACAGCGCGTCAGCCGTGGCGGAGAAGCTGTTCATCTCCCCGTACACCGTGAACACCCACGTGCAGCACATCTACGGGAAGCTCTCGATCCACAAACGGTCGGAGCTCATCACGTACCTGCACCGCGACAGCTGACGCTTCCCGCGACGACGCGGGGGCGCTCATCGCTGCACCCGCTCGGGGGTCGTGTCCACCGTCACGACGGCGTGGGCGTCGGCCTTCCGCGCCTCCTCCTCGATCCGGCGGCGCAGGAACCTCAGCTGGGGGATCCCGGCGACGACGCCACCGGTCGACGTCCAGCGCTCGACCTCGTAGGTGAGCGTGCAACCACCGTCGGCGTTCGCCACCAGCCGCATGGCGGCGGTGAACGTCGTCGTGACCGTGGTGCCCGAGCAGAGCTGCACGTGTCCGGGACTCATCCGTCCCTGGAAGAGCTCGGCGGGCACGGCGGTCGGCTTCTCGTAGGGCAGCCCGAGTCCGCGCACCACCGCGTCCTGCAGCGTGGCGGTGTCGAGCGACGAGCGGATCACGAGCCGCTGGCTCGTCAGCCGCCGTCCTTCGGCGTGCCGCTCGTCCGTGCGGCTGCGCAGGCGCAGGGACGCCCCGACCGCGGCCACCCCGGCGAGGAGGAGGACGACGTCGGCGAGGAACCGGCCGATGTCGGTGGTGCCGACCCGGGCGCCGAAGCCCCCGATGACGACGAGCACGACACCGACGGCGGCCAGCGCGTTCGCCTGGCTGCTCGTCGGGTTCTGCGGGGTGGGCACGGTGGTCCTGCTCCTCGTGAGGTGGCGGGTCTCGGTGCGACGGCCGGCCGCGGCCGCCGATGCTCACCCCTGCGGAGCACCGGCGGCGCAGCCGCCATGGGCACGTGCCCCTAGACGGCGTCCTTGCCGAGAAGCTGGGCCTCGATGCTGTCCGCGATGGACATCACGCGCTCGAGGGGCTCGATGATCTCGTTGGCATCGAGGTTCTGCAGCGGCATGGCGTTCGTGACGTACACGTACTCGCCGCTGACGACGATCCCGCCCACGAGCATGTCCGCGACGATCTCGGCGGCGCGACGGACGTCGACCTCCGCGCTCGTGCCGATCGGCGAGTTCACCTTCACCCACTGCGCGCCGGAGTCGTTCGTCGCGTGCTCGAGGAACACGATCTGCGAGCGAAGCCCGGCCGTGTTGAACAGCAGCTTCATCAGCGATGCGCTGACGTCCTCTGCCTTGTAGCGCGAGTGCACGAACCGTGTGACGTCGGACCAGTCGGCCACGGGAGTTCCTCTCTTGTCGCTCTCGGGATGGGTCGCTCAGAAGACGTCGCGGCCGCAGTAGGGGCACTTGTAGGACTCACGGGGGTGCATCTGGTCCTTGAAGACGGTGTGCCCCTGCTCGCAGCTCGCCTCGAGCTGCCAGTTCCCCGAGCGGACCTTCGACGCCTCGACCTTGAACATGCCGGACCTTCCTCGTGCGAGCGGTGTCGTACCGGCGGGTCGCGAGCGCGTCGCCGGGCGTCCCTAGTCATCCACGTGCCCGGGTCCCGGTGCACGTCCCGGCCCGTTCGACGTCGTTCGGACTTCCCCGTTCGGGGGCGGCGGCCGACGCGGGGCGCGCCATCCTTCGGATCCGGCACGTCGCCCTCTCGCTATCACCCGCGAGAGTGAAAGCACGCCGAGGCAGGTTCAGCGGGCGGTTCGCGGATGCCGAGGCAACCAGGGCATCACTACGGTGACGGCGGTCGGGTGCTCCACGGCCGCGCATCCCCACCTGACCGGGAGGACGCACGTGTCGAGCAGCGATGGCGCCGCGGTCGCGCCCCAGGACGTCCGGACCCGCGAGGAGCTGGGCGCCGCGCTGACGGCGCTGCGGCTCGCGTCGGGGTTGAGCGTGCGTGACGTGGCACGCCGCAGCGGACTGCCGCTGGCCACCGTCGGCGGCTACCTCTCCGGACGGCACCTGCCGCCCCTCGCGACGCTCGACCAGTTCGCCGGGCTGCTGACGGTCCTGGCCGTGCCCGACGAGGCCGCACCCGCATGGCTCGACGCCGTGACCCGGCTGCGGCGGGTGCCCGGCCCCCGGCCCGCCGCGGCCGTGGCGCCCTACCTCGGCCTGCGCGCCTACCAGGCGGACGACTCGGCCCTGTTCTTCGGCCGGGAGGCTGCGACCGACCACCTGGTCGGCCTGCTGTCCTCCGCGCCCGGCACCCCGGTGGTGGTCGTCGGCTCGTCGGGCTCCGGCAAGTCGTCGCTGCTCCGCGCGGGTGTCCAGGCGCGCCTGGCCGCCGACGGACGCCCCGTCACGGTGGTCACGCCGGGCACGGATCCGACCGGCGTGGTGCCCGAGCCGGCCGACCTCGCGCATGGCGGCGTGCTCGTCGTCGACCAGTTCGAGGAGCTGTTCACCGCCGACGTTGCGCAGGACCAGGTCACCGCCGTCGTGGCCGGTCTCGGCCGGCTGCACGACGAGGGCACGGTCGTCGTCGTCGCGCTGCGCGCCGACTTCTTCGACGCCGCCGTCCAGGTGCCGGAGCTCGCGGCGTGGCTGGCCGCCACCCAGGTGCTCGTCGGCCCGCTGAGCACCGACGACCTGCGACGCGTCGTCGTCGAGCCCGCCCGGGTCGCCGGCGTCGAGGTGGACGACGGGCTCGTCGAGCTCCTCATCGCGGACGCGACAGCCGGGTCGTCCACCCGGGCCGGGCTGGACGCGGGGGCCCTCCCGCTGGCGTCGCACGCGCTGTACGTGACGTGGCTGGCGGCCTCCGGGCGGCGGTTGACCCTCGAGCAGTACCGGCAGGTGGGCCGGCTGGCCGGCGCCATCGCGCAGACCGCGGAGACCGTGCACAACCAGCTGACGCCCGAGGCGGAGGCGGTGGAGAAGGCGACCTTCCTGCGGCTCGTCCGCGTCAGCGGCGGGACGGTCGACACCCGCCGCGTCGCGGACACCCGCGAGTTCGCCGCCGCGAACCAGGCCGTCATCAGCGCCTACGTCGCCGCGCGGCTCCTGACGTCCGACCGGGGGCAGGTGCAGATCGCCCACGAGGCGCTGCTGACGGCCTGGCCACGCATGCGCGAATGGCTCGACGCCGATCGGGAGGGTCGACGCGTCCACGGCCGGCTCACCGACGCGGCGCGGCGCTGGCAGGACATGGAGCACGACCCGGACCTGCTGTACCGGGGGGCCGCGCTGGAGACCGCCGACCGGTGGGTCCGGGACGCCGCCAACCCGCCGGACCTGAGCGCCGGTGAGCGGGACTTCCTCGACCGCTCGCGGGCCGCCGAACGCTCCCGCCTCGACGCCCGACGCCGCGGCACCTGGCGGCTGCGTGCGTTGGCGGCGGGGCTCGCCGTGCTCACGACGACGACCGCGACGCTGGCCGGGGTGTCGGCCTCCCAGGCCCGGGCCAGTGAGCACCAGACGGACCTCGCGGTGTCCCGCCAGCTGGCGGTGCAGGCCGAGTCGCTCGCCGCGACGGACCCAGCCCTGGCCGGGCAGCTCGCGGTGGCCGCCGACCAGCGCGCCGAGACCGTCGAGGCACGCAGCGCCCTGCTGTCCGCCTCCGGCCGGGACCCGGTGACCCGCACGGACTCGCTCGACGCCGTCGTGCCGTCGGTCGCGGTCAGCCCCGACGGGGCGACGCTCGCGGCCGTGACCGGTGACGGGTTGGTGGTGCTCGAGACGACGGGGCCGCAGCCGCGGCGCCTGGCGCGCATGACGACCGGCGACACGTCCCTGTACCAGGTGACCTTCTCCCCCGACGGCTCGCTGCTGGCGGCCGTCGGGGACGGCGGGCTGGTCCGCCTGTGGGACGTGCACGACCCGACCTCGCCGACCAGGGTCGCGACGACGGCGCCGGCGGCCGGCGCGACCTACTACGACGTCGTCTTCACCCCGGACGGCTCCCGGATCGTCGCCGGCGCCTCCGACGGCACCGTCCACCTGCTCGCCCGCGACACCGACGGTCGCTGGTCGCAGGCCCAGACGGTCACGGCGACGAAGGGCACCGTGCAGGCCGTGGCGCTCGACCGCTCCGGCGCGCTCGTGGCCGCGGCGGGCTCCGCGGCCTCCGTCACGCTGTGGTCGCTGACCGCCTCCGGGCTGAGCCCGGTCGGCGCCGCGTTCCCGGCGGCGACGACGAAGGTGACGTCCCTCGCCTTCTCCCCGGACGGGGGGACGCTGGCGGCCGGTTCGACCGACGCCGGGGTCCACCTGTGGGACGTGCACCGCCCGGCCGCGCCGACCGAGGGTCTGACGCTGACGGGCCCAGCGTCGTGGACCAACCACGTGGCGTACTCCCCGGACGGGACGGCGATCGCCGCGGCGAGCTCGGACCAGCACCTGTGGGTCTGGGACGCCACCACCGGTGTCCGCCTGGACTCGTTCACCCACCCGACGACGCTGCTGACCGCCGCGTGGTCGCCCGACGGCGGCAGCCTGTTCTCGGCCGGCTCCGACGGGATCCTGCGCACGTGGCGCTACCCGGGCGCCACCCTGCAGGGCTTCTCGTCGATCCCTGGGCAGGGTGTGTTCGGTGCCTCCGTCATCGCGACGGCGACGACCGACGGCCTGCGGCTGTGGGACGCCGCCGCCGGCGGGCGGCACCGGCTGCTGTCGGTGTCCCCGGCGCCCGGCGGCGCCCACCTGGACGGGGCCATCGGCATCGACGACCCGCTGCACCTCGTCGTCGCCGGCGACACCACCGGTCACGTCCACTTCTGGGACGTCAGCGACCCGACGCGGCCGACCTACCGCGGCGCCGTCGCCGCCCACAAGGACTGGGTGGACGCGGTGGCGTTCGACAGCACCGGGACGCGGATGGCGGTCTCCTCCGACGACGCCTCCATCACCACGTGGGACCTGTCCGGCGCGCTGCCCACGGCGCCGACCGGGCGGATCGGTGACCTCGGCGGGTTCGTGTACGCCGTCTCGTTCGCGCCCGACGACACGACCCTGGTCGCCTCGGTCCTGTCCGGGCACGTGGACCTGCTCGACGCGAGCGACCTGGCCCACCCCGCCCTCGTCGGCCGGCCGCTGACCGGGCCGAAGGGGTATGTCTACTCCGCGGCCTTCTCCCCCGACGGGCGCACGATCGCCGCCTCGGGCAACGACAAGACGATCTGGCTGTGGGACGTCAGCGACAGGGCGCACCCGCGCGCGCTCGGCGCGCCCCTGGTGTGGGCCGACGGGTACGCCACCAACATCCTGTTCTCCCCCGACGGGCACCGCCTCGCCGCCGGCATGACGGACGGCACCGTACGCGTGTGGGACGTGGCGGACCCCGCGTCCCCGCAGCGCTACGCGTCGCTGACGGGCGTCACCGGCGAGGTGTACGGCGTGGCGTTCTCCACCGACGGGTCGCAGGTCTCCGGGGCCGGCTCGGACCGGACCGTGCGCGTCTGGGACCTCACGACCCAGGCGGCCACCGCGGCCGTCTGCGCACCGGCGCGCGCCGGGCTGACGATGACGGCCGACGAGTGGTCGCGCCTGGCCGGCCCGCTGACGAAACCGACGCTCTGCGGCTGAACGGGACCGTCGGACGGGGGACAAATGTCCGGGCGTGACCCCGATCACGCTGGGAGCATCGTCGTATCGATCCAGACCACAGCTGATTCGCGGGGAGCGTCCGGTGGAGAAGAGACTCGGCGTGGTGTCGATCATCGTGGAGCGCACGGTCGCCCCCGTCGATGAGGTCAACGACCTGCTCTCGCAGTTCGGCGACGGGATCATCGGGCGCCTCGGGCTTCCCCACCCGGCGCGTGGCGTGAACGTCATCACCGTCGTCGTCGACACCTCCGTCGAGCGCGTGTCCGCGCTCACGGGCAAGCTGGGCAAGCTCCCCGGGGTCCAGGTGCGGTCTCTCATGGCCAAGGCCGCCCCGCCAGGAACCCGCGGCACCCCTCCGCCCGACCGCTGAGCCACCGACCCGGCCGGTGGCGAGCAGGTCCGCCCGGCCGCTCGTAGCATCGGCTTCGAGCGGCTGGCCCGTTCGGTGCGGGTCCCGCCCGGGAGGCTCGTCATGAGCAGCGTCGCCGTGGACCAGACCCCCACCCCGGGCGAGCGGAGGGCCCGTGAGGTCGCCGAGGCGGCCCGCGAGCAGGGGTGGACCCGACCGAGCTTCGCCAAGGGGCTGTACCTCGGCGCGTTCGACGTCGGGCTCGTCCACCCCTACCCGGCGTCCGACCCGGAGGCGGCCGCGCGCGGCGCGGCGTTCCTCCAGGCGCTGCGCGAGGTGTGCCGGACCATCGACGGCCCGGCGATCGAGCGCGCGGACCACGTCCCCGACGAGGTGATCGCCGAGCTCGCGCGGATCGGCGCGTTCGGCATGAAGATCCCCGAGGAGTACGGCGGCCTGGGGCTGTCGCTCGTCGACTACGGCAAGGCGCTGATGCTCGTCAGCACGGTGCACCCGAGCCTGGCCGCCCTGCTGTCCGCGCACCAGTCCATCGGCGTGCCCGAGCCGGTGCACATGTTCGGCAGCCCCGAGCAGAAGCGGGAGTACCTGCCGCGCTGCGCGGCCGGCGCGATCTCCGCGTTCCTGCTCACCGAGCCCGACGTCGGCTCGGACCCCGCCCGGCTCGGCACCACCGCGACACCGACCGACGACGGAACGGCGTACCTGCTGGAGGGCGTGAAGCTGTGGACCACGAACGGGCCGATCGCCGAGCTGCTGGTGGTGATGGCGGTCGTGCCGCCGCACGAGGGCCGTCGCGGCGGCATCAGCGCGTTCGTCGTCGAGGCCGCCACCCCGGGCATCACGGTCGAGCACCGCAACCGGTTCATGGGCCTGCGCGGGATGGAGAACGGCGTCACCCGGTTCCGGCAGGTGCGGGTGCCGGCCGCCAACCGGCTGGGCCGCGAGGGCGAGGGCCTGAAGATCGCGCTGACCACCCTCAACACCGGTCGGCTGTCGATCCCGGCCATCTGCGCCGGGGGCAGCAAGTGGGCGCTGACCATCGCCCGGCAGTGGTCCGCCGAGCGCGTGCAGTGGGGCCGGCCGGTGGGCGAGCACGAGGCGATCGGCGCCAAGCTGGCGTTCATCGCGGCCACGACGTTCGCGTTGGAGTCGGTGTTCGACCTGTCCGCGCGGCTCGCGGACGCCGGCCAGAAGGACGTGCGCATCGAGGCGGCGCTGGCCAAGCTGTGGGCCAGCGAGATGGGCTGCCGCGTGGCCGACGAGCTGGTGCAGATCCGCGGCGGGCGCGGCTACGAGAGCGCCGACTCGCTGGCGGCGCGCGGCGAGCGCGCGGTGGGCGCCGAGCAGCTGCTGCGGGACATGCGCATCAACCGCATCTTCGAGGGCTCGTCGGAGATCATGCGGCTGCTCATCGCCCGGGAGGCCGTCGACACCCACCTGACCGCCGCCGGTGACCTCGCCTCGCGGGACGCCTCCCTCGGGGCCAAGGCGCGCGCGGCCGTCGGCGCCAGCCGGTTCTACGCCCGCTGGTTCCCGACCCTGCTGACCGGCGAGGGCTCCCGCCCCACCGCCTACGGTGACTTCGGCCCGCTGGCCCGCCACGTCCGGTTCGTCGAGCGGTCCTCCCGCGCGCTGGCCCGGCACACCTTCTACGCGATGGCCCGCTACCGCGCCCGCCTCGACCGCAAGCAGGTGGTGCTGGGTCGCATCGTCGACATCGGCGCCGAGCTGTTCGCCATGTCCGCCGTGTGCACCCGGGCCGTCGCCATGCGGCACGACGACCCGGCCCGCGGCCGCGAGGCCCTCGCGCTGGCCGACGCCTTCTGCGCGCAGTCCCGCGTCCGGGTCGACGAGCTGTTCCGGGGCCTGCGCGGTCCCACCGCCGCGTCCGACGGCCGGCTGACCCGCGCCGTGCTCGCCGGCCGGCTGCGATGGGTCGAGGACGGCATCGTCGACACGTCCGAGGGCACCGGTCCGTGGATCGCCGCCCGGACGCCATGACGAATACCCGCCGGTGTCGGTGGTCGCTTCGGGTCGTCCTTCCACGTCGCAGACGCGGATCGCGTGCAACTCGGCCCCGGGGTTGCGCGCGGCCCGCCATACTCACGCTCATGTGGGGACGCCGCGCCCTTCCCGTCCCGTTCGCGTTGGGCCTCCTGGCCGGCTGCGCGAGCGCTCCGCATGCGCCCGTCGCACTACCGTCTGCCGGGGCCGACGCACGAACCGTTCTGTCCGACTACCTCAAGGCCCTCAAGGCGGGCGACTGCCAGACCACACACAAGCTGGCCACGTCCACCTTCGTCGTCGGAAACGGCGAGCTCTGCGGGGCCCTGAAGGTCCTGTCCTACACGGAACCCGGCCAGGCGGCACTTCCCGGCACCGGGGAGGCGATCTTCCCCATCGAGCTGACGGTCACGGGCGCCGACGCCTCGATGCACGACGGGGTGAACACCTGGTTCTACGACCTCAAGCAGCAGACGGACGGCCAGTGGCGGCTCGTCGGCGGTGGTTCGGGCCCGTAGGACGTGCTCTCGCCAGCTCTGCGGCTGCCGCCGGGCGTGAAGCAACCCTGGCCCGTGTCACACCGAGATCAAAGAGGGGGCGCAGCGGCCCGTCGCTGAGCCGGAGCGAAGAACGAGAAGGACCCCCGGACCGGGCTTTCGCCCTGACCAGAGGCCCTGTCGGTGGAGCTGACCGGATTCGAACCGGCGACCTTCTCGTTGCGAACGAGACGCGCTACCAACTGCGCCACAGCCCCGAACGGCGGCGATCAGACTAGCACCCCACGAGGGGGTGCCCTGACCGCCAGCCGGCTACTCGCCCGCCGCGCGACGCTTCGCGAGCACCGCGTTGAGGTCGATGCTCGCCGAGACCTCGGCCGGTGGCTGGGGCGTGACGAGCTCGTCGTCCGCGGGTGCCACGACAGGCTCCGCGGCGGCGCGCGCCGTCGTCGAGCCCTCGACCTCGCCGAGGGGGACCGGCTCGCGTCGCGGGGCAGCGGGCTTCATGGCGTAGGTCGGGCGCGGCACCGGCACCGGCGCCCAGCCGTCGCGGTCGCCCGCCTCGTCGGACGCGGTGGACGACGAGGCCGCCGGCACCACCGGCACAGCCCCGGTGGCGTGCCGCGCCGCGACACCCTTCTCGCCGCGATCGGCGACGATCGCCTGGAACACCTCGGTGTTGTCCTCGGACGGGCGCACGGCGCGGCCGGTGACCTTGGGCACAGGCGTCGAGTGCGACTCGGTGGCGAAGCGGCTGGGCGTCTGGCCGGCCTTGCCCTTGACGGAGGCGCGCACGGGCGCGGTGACGGCGGGGGCGGTCGGCACGGCGGTGGCGCTCGCCGGCGCGACGGGCGTGGCGCCCGAGGGGCTGGCGGTCGCGGCCGGTGCGACGGTCCGGATGACGCCGGACCGCGGCCTGGCCGCGAGCTCATCCGCCTCGACGATCTGGCGCGCCATCGCCTCGTCGTTCCGCTTGCCGGCGACGACCGCGCGGCGGCCGGCGACGAGCACCATACCCAGCAGCGCGGTGGGCGCCAGGCCGAAGGCGATCGAGGCGACGGGAACCAGGCCGACAGCGGTCCAGCCGCCCACGGCGGCGACGAGCAGCACGACGGCAAGCACCGCACGACGGCGGGCCGCTGCGGCACGACGAGCGGAGGCGGCGGCACGTGCCGCGCGGGTCTGGGCGGCACGGCGGGCGGCCTCGGCCGTGATGCGCTCCGGGGTGGCGTGGGGTCGGTCCACGGTCTCGCCTCCTGTCCCGCCGGTGGCCGTGACCACCAGCCCTCTGCCCGGGGTGAGGAGCCCCGTCGTCCCTGCGTGCGCCGGGCCGAGCCGGCCCACCGTGCGCCCGCCCCGCGGGCCGATGCCGGCCTTCGGCGCCCGCCTGGTCACCGCGACCACACGGAGCGCCTCGGAGTACCGGTCGTCGACCCGCGACTCGAGCAGCTGCTGCCGGTGCCGCAGCTTGTACGGCACCAGGTACGCCAGCCACAGCCCGGCGAGCACGAGTGCCACCGGTGCTGCGATCTGAGGCACACGACGACGGTAGGGGCGCGGTCGTCACGGTTCCGTGACGCGCGTGGGCGTGTCGCGACCCCACCTCTCGCGAGCGCCCACCTGCTCACCGAGACCGTGCCTTCCGGACGTCGGAACGCACGGTC
>NZ_MKTH01000012.1:0-119018 GCF_001898175.1 Cellulomonas sp. 73-92 | reverse complement strand
CTGCTCACCGAGACCGTGCCTTCCGGACGTCGGAACGCACGGTCTCGATGACGAAGTGGGCGCTCGGCGAACGGTGGGCGCGGCCGGGGAGCCGGGGGCGGGTCGGTGCGGGTTCGGTCGGGAGGCCCACGCCCGGAGGCGTGGTGTCAGGTGAGAGCGGGGCGCAGCCGGCGCCAGCGCGCGAGGAGCCCGTCGGGCACCTCCTCGGCCGTCAGGGCGAAGGTGCGGTGGTCCGCCCACTCCCCGGCGATGTGCAGGTAGCGCTCGCGCAGCCCCTCGTCGCGCAGCTGGAGCTTCTCGACCACACGCAGCGACGGCGCGTTCTCGGGCCGGATGTTCACCTCGATCCGGTGCAGGCCGAGGACGAAGAAGCAGTGGTCCGTCGCCAGGGCCACGGCGGTCGGCGTGATGCCGTGCCCGGCCACACGCCGCCCCACCCAGTAGCCGATCGCCGCCGAGCGCAACGACCCGTACGTGATCGACGAGACCGTCAGCTGACCCGCCAGATCGCCGCGGTAGTCGATCGCGAACGGCAGCGCGGCGCCCGTGCGCGCCTGCGCCGCCAGGGACCGGACGAACTGGCCGAACGTCGGCCGCGGCCCGGGCACCGGCACGGGGCTCGTCGCGTCCCACGGCTCGAGCCATGCCGCCGAGTCGCTGCGCAGGGCGAGCCATGCGTGCGAGTCCGAGCGCCGCAGGGGGCGCAGCGTGACGTTCCCCTCCGTGAGGACCGCGGGCCAGCCGGTCGCCATCGACCTCATCCCTCCAGCACCAGGCAGTGCAGCACCTGGCCGGCGCGCACGTGGGTCATCTTCTCGTTGACCACCGCGAGCGCGTTCGCCTGTGCCAGGGCCGTGACCGACGGCGCGGCCGGGTCGCCCAGCGGCGTCGCGGTGTAGCCCTCGTCGGGCGTGCCCAGGACGTTCGCGGGGACGAACTGCCGCAGCCCGGCGGGCGAGGTCCAGCCCGTGTCCACGGTGGCCGCGACCGACGAGCGGTACAGCTCCGCGTGGCCGGCCATGGCCCGCAGCGCGGGGCGCACGAACACCTCGAACGCCACCTGCGCCGCCACCGGGTGGCCCGGCAGCGCGAACACCGGCACGTCACGGTCGCGGCCCAGCCCCGCGCCGAGCGTGCCGAAACCGTGCCGGCGCCCCGGCGTCATCGCCACCTGGTCCAGCCGCACGTCCCCCACGCCCGCCAGGACGTCCTTGACGGTGTCCCCCGCCAGCTCCGACAGGCCGCCGGTGACGACGACGAGGTCCGCGCGCACCAGCTGGTCGGCGAGCGTCTCGCGCAGGCGCCCGTGGTCGTCGGGCACGATGCCCACCCGCACGGGGACCGCGCCGGCGTCGCGGACGGCGGCCTCCAGCGCGTGCCCGTCGGCCTCGTACGTGTGCGCGCCCGCGGCCGGCGCGCCCTTCGCCGGGGGCTCGACGAGCTCGTCGCCCACGGACAGCAGCACCACCCGCGGGGTGGGGTGCACCCGCAGCCGGCCCCGGCCCATCGCCGCGGCGAGGGCGAGGTGACGGGCCCCGAGCCGGGTGCCGGTGCGGAGCACCACCTCGGTGCCCCGCGCGTCCGCCCCCGCGCCGCGCACCCACTGGCCCGCCTTGACCGGCCCCGCGATCGCGACGCTCGCCGTGCCACGGTCGGTCTCCTCCATCGGCACCACCGCGTCGGCGCCGAGCGGGAGCGGGGCACCCGAGGCCACCCGCACCGCCTGGCCGGGCGCCAGCCGCAACCCGGGGGTGGCCCCGGCGCGCAGGTCGTCGACCACCGGCAGGCGCACGACGAGCGCGGCGGCGTCCTCCGCGGCGACCGCGTACCCGTCACGTGCGGCGGCGGCCACGCCGGGGATGTCGAGCGGCGCCGCGACGTCTTCCGCCAGCACGGCCCCCATGGCGTCGTGGAGCACGACGTCCAGCGGTGCCACCGGCGCCACCACGGCGAGCACGGCCGCCAGGTGGTCCTGCACCGATCTCACGAGCCGCCATCGTGCCAGACCCGCGGATCAGCCCCGCCGCGCGGCGCGCACCTGCCTCCAGGCCGCCTCTCCCACACTCCGGTGAGGCGCGGACCGTGGTCCGTCGTCCAGGGCTCACCGGAGTCGACCTGGCCGCCCGCGAGCCCGCACACACACCGGTGAGGCGCAGACCGTGGTCCGTCGTCCAGGGCTCACCGGAGTCGACCTGGCGGCCCGCGAGCCCGCACACACACCGCTGAGGCGCGGACCGTGGTCCGTCGTCCAGGGCTCACCGGAGTCGACCTGGCGGCTCGGGAGCCGGCCGCGGCGACCGGTAGCGTGGGGGCCCGTGAGCGACGAGGGGCTGCGCCTGGCGCGGGAGAAGATGGCCGCTGCGGGTGTCGCCCCGGTGGCCATCGACGTGTTCGAGCACTACTACCGGCAGCTCGAGGCGGGCGCGACCGGCCTGATCCGCGAGGACACCATCGCGCCGCTGCTCGACCCCCCGCGGCTCGACGCCGTCGAGGTGTCCGACGACGAGGCTCGCGCCGCCCTCGCGCAGACGGTCGTCGTCAAGCTCAACGGCGGCCTCGGCACGTCGATGGGCATGCACGCCGCCAAGTCGCTGCTGCCGGTGCGCGACGGCCGGACGTTCCTCGACCTCATCGTCGGGCAGGTCCGGGCGGCGCGGGAGCGCTGGGGCGCGCGGCTCCCGCTGGTCCTCATGGACTCCTTCCGCACGCGCGACGACACGCTCGCCGCCCTCTCGTCGTACCCGGACCTGGTGGTCGACGGGCTGCCCCTGGACTTCCTGCAGTCGCAGGAGCCCAAGCTGCGGGCCGACGACCTGACGCCCGTGACCTGGCCGGCGGACCCCACGCTCGAGTGGTGCCCGCCCGGGCACGGCGACATCTACCCGTCGTTGCTGTCGTCGGGCGTCCTCGACGCGCTCCTCGACCAGGGGTTCCGGTACGCCTGCTCGTCGAACGCCGACAACCTCGGCGCGGCCCCGGACGCCCGGATCGCGGGCTGGTTCGCCGCCTCCGGCGCGCCGTACGCGGCCGAGCTCTGCCGCCGCACCGCCGCCGACCGCAAGGGCGGCCACCTGGCGATCCGGAAGGCCGACGGCCGGCTGATCCTGCGCGACACCGCGCAGACGGCGCCCGACGAGATGGACTACTTCACCGACACCGAGCACCACCCGTACTTCCACACGAACAACCTCTGGTTCGACCTGCGGGTGCTGCGGGACGCGCTCGCCGAGCGCGGCGGCGTGCTCGGGCTGCCGCTCATCCGCAACGAGAAGCACGTCGACCCCTCGGACAAGGCGTCACCCGCCGTGATCCAGCTGGAGTGCGCCCTCGGGGCGGCGATCGAGGTGTTCGAGGGCGCGACCGCGATCGTCGTACCGCGCGGCCGGTTCCTGCCGGTGAAGACGACGAACGACCTGCTGCTGCTGCGGTCCGACGCGTACACGCTGCACGACGACGACACGCTCGAGCTCGCGGTCGCCGAGGCTCCCCTCGTCGAGCTGGACCCGGCCCACTTCCAGACGATCGCCGCGTTCGACGCGCACTTCCCCGCCGGGGCGCCGTCGCTGCGCGACGCCACGCACCTGCGCGTGGTCGGGGACGTCACGTTCGGCGCCGGTGTCAGCGTGCACGGCGACGTCACCGTGGCCCCCGACGGGGCGACGGGCGCGGTCGCGGACGGCACGCGGCTCGGACCTGGTGATCAGCGCGGCACGCAGCCCGAAGTGTGAGACTGGTGGCCATGAGCAGCGTCGCCCGCGAGCATCCCCACGTCCCCGACGAGGAGGAGATCGAGGAGCTCAAGGACCGCTGGCGGCAACGGATCCGGCAGGCGCGGCAGCAGCGCTCGGCACGCTCGCGCGAGGCGGACGCCCGGGCGCTCGCCGGGGTGACCCTCAAGATCCCGCAGGTCGCGGCCGCCCGCTGCGTCTCCGCCTACGCCGCCCGCCCCGGCGAGCCCATGACCGGCCCCCTCCTCGAGGCACTGGCGGAGCACGGCATCCGCGTGCTGCTGCCGGTGCTCGGCAGCAACCTGCAGCGCGACTGGGCGGAGTACGCCGGGCCCGACGACCTGCAGGAACGGGCGCCGGGACGGCCGCCCGAGCCCGGCGGCCCGACGCTGGGCGCCGCGGCGATCGCCGACGCGGACGTGCTGCTCATCCCGGCGCTCGCCGTCGACACCGCCGGCACCCGGCTGGGTCAGGGCGGCGGCTGGTACGACCGTGCCCTGCGCGAGGCACGCCCCGGCACGCCCGTGGTGGCGCTGACCTACGCCGAGGAGGTGCACGACGCGGCCGCGGAGCCGCTGCCGCGTGCGCCCCACGACCGCGCGGTCGACGCCGTGGCCACGCCCACCGGCGTCACGTGGTTCCGGCCCCCGGCCGGCGACTGAGGTCAGCCCTCCCGCCGTGCGCGCGGCGCGCGTCCCGCGCCGAGGAGCGGCGGTAGCACGGCCAGCACGAGCCAGAAGTACTTCGCGCCGTCCGTGCTCCAGAACGCCAGGGGGATCGAGAGCAGGAACACCGCGGCGACCGCGAGGCTGCCGAGACCGAGCCGTCCCGTCGTCGTGTCGCTCGCCGTCACCAGCCCGTGCCGGTCGCACACCCGCACCAGGAGGGCGAACGTCGCCCCGACGAGCGCGACCACCACCGCGTACAGGATCGTGCCGAACGCGTAGCGGCCGTCCGCACCGAGCACCCGGGTGGCGAACGGTAGGACCACGATCCAGAGCAGGTAGACCAGGTCGAGCTGGACCACCCGGCGGTCGACGGCGGACACCCGGCGGAAGAAGCGGTGATGGAGCATCCAGAACCGCGAGATCACGAGGAAGCTGATGAGGAACGTCAGGTACTCGTCGTTGAGGTGGCCGGCGAAGGACCGCCAGAGCGCCGCGTTCGAGTCGCCCGACGGCACCGGCAGGTCCAACGCCAGCAGCGTGAGGGCGATGGCGAAGACGGCGTCGGAGAAGTAGACGAGGCGTTCCAGCGACAGGTCGGACTCACGCTCCGCGGTCGGCATGGACCCATCGTCGCTCACGGCCCGGCGGGCCACGGGCCGGCGCGGACGGGCAGCCTCCCAGCCGTCCGGGGTACCATCTGGCACTCGGGAATGCCGAGTGCCAGTCAGGCGCTGTACGGCGTGAATCCGTTTGCGACCCGGGAGGCCATCCAGTGCCCACCTACGCCTACACGTGCACGGTCTGCGACCACTCCTTCGACGTGCACCAGTCCTTCGCCGACGCCCCCCTGACGGTGTGCCCGGAATGCTCGGGCAGGCTCCGCAAGGTGTTCTCGCCCGTCGGCGTGGTCTTCAAGGGCTCCGGGTTCTACCGCACCGACGCCCGCTCGTCGACGAAGTCGACCGTCTCGGCGGGGACGTCCTCCTCGTCGGGCTCGTCGGGCTCGTCGGGCTCGTCCTCCTCGTCGTCCTCGGGCACGACGAGCCCGGCCGCCTCGTCGTCGAGCCCGACCGCGAGCTCTGGCAGCGCCGCCAAGGCCGCCAGCGCCTGAGGCCTCGCCGGCTCGCCGTACGCCGATCAGGCGTCCTTGCCGAGGTCGGACCCGCTCGGTTCGCCGGGCACCGGTCGATCTCGACCGCCGATGCCCGCCCGCCCGGAGCAAACCCGGACCCGCCTCCGCTCACCCCGGGGCGTGAGCCGCCCACAGCCCCGACCGCGCGGGTCCCGCGCGTCGGCGGCGCGTCACCGAGATCGCACTCGCGGTCGTCACTTCTAGCGTGCGGGCGGTGAGTCGCCGCGCCGCACCCGCCCTGCCACCGCCGCTCCCCTGCGCGCGGCCCGCCCTCCGGCGACGACTGCGCGTGCTGGCCTGGCGGTGGCGGTTCCTCGTCGCGGCCCTGTGCCTCGGTGCGGCGACCGGTGCAGCGGTGGACGCGCTGCGCCCCACGCCGCCCGCCGGTGTGGACGTGCTGGTCGCGGCGCGCGACCTGCCCGCCGGGCTCGAGCTGACCGCCGCCGACGTGAAGGTCGCCACCGTGCCGGAGAGGACGGTCGTCGGCGCGGCGCGCGCCTCGGACGAGGCCCGTGCCGGGCTCGTCGGGCACACCACGGCGGTCGCCGTCCCCGCGGGGATGCCACTGGTGCCGCAGCTGCTCGCCGGCACCCAGCTGGTCGGGCCGCCGGGGACGGTGGTGGCCGCCGTCCGGCTGGCCGACGACGCGCTCGCGACGCTCCTGGCCCCGGGCGACCACGTCGACCTCCTGGCCGCACCCGCCGAGGGCGGTGCCGGCGTCACGCTCGCCCGGCGCGCCCTGGTCCTCCCGTCGCCACCGCTCTCCGAGGGCGGCGGGCTGCTGGGGCCGTCGACGGCGAACCGGGTGCCGCTGCTCGTCGCGGTCCAGCCGGGCGAGGCGACCGCGCTGGCGGGCGCGGGGACGGCGGACGCCCTGTTCGCGGTGGTCGTGTCATGATCGGGACCGCCCCCCACACCCACCGCCGAGAGGATCGCTCATGGCTGCCCAGAACCCGGAACCACGTCCGTCGGATCGGTTCGTCGGGCAGGCGCGGGCCGGCCTGACCGGGACGGCCAAGGTGCTGGCGGGCTTCAAGGAGTTCATCTCCCGCGGCAACGCGGTCGAGCTGGCGGTCGGCGTCGTCATCGGCGCCGCGTTCGGGGCGATCGTGACGTCGATCCAGAACAACCTGATCAGCCCGCTCGTCGGCTGGATCTTCGGCCAGCCCAACCTCACCGACCTGTGGGCCATCGGTCCGTACAGCTGGCAGCGCAGCACGCCCGAGCACCCGATCTCGCCGATCAAGGTCGGCGCGATGCTCAACGCGGTCCTGCAGTTCCTCATCACCGCCGCGGCGGTGTACTTCCTCATCGTGCTGCCGCTCAACGCCCTCGCGCGGCGGCGGGCACGCGGGCAGGAGCCCGAGCCGGCCGCACCCGCCGAGGACGTCGCGGTGCTGCGCGAGATCCGTGACCTGCTCGCGGCGCGTGCCCCCGGCGGCCCCGCCGACGGCACGACGACAACGCCCGGACCGCGCGAGTAGGTCCTCCCGACGCGGGGGTGACGACACCAACCACCGGAGCAGGGCGCCCCGGCGCGGGCACGACGAGACCACCGGACGGCCGCGCGAGCAGGGCGGCGCTGTGCCACGCGGGGGTCACCAGTGCGGGGGGCGGTCCCGGGTGAGGCGGTCGTCGTTCGAGTCGGAGACCGGGGCGCCCCAGCCGACGTCCTCGTCGTCCGGCGCGCGGCGGGCGCGGCCGGGCGTCCCGGGCGCCTCCCCGCCGCCGACGGGTCGGCCCCACGTCACGGCGTCGTCCGACGACGGGGCGGGGAACGACGAGCGCAGGTTCGCCTCGTCGCCGCCGACCGTGCCGGCCGGCCGCACCACGCGGCGCCGTCGCGGTCGCTGCTCGTCGGTCACGTCTTGATCATCGCACCGGCCGTTCGGCGGTCCGCGCGCCGCCGTTGGCGGACAACTCGGCCGTGAGGCTCACCGATCCGGCGTCGCCCGCACCGGCAAGCCCGGCCGTCGCGTCGCGGGATCCCCGTGCGTCGGTGAGGCGCTCGGGGCCGTTCAGGACATCGCGCGGCTGACGGCGGCGCGGACGGCGCTGTCGACGCGGTGCGTCCGCCGCGTCAGGCCCAGCTCGGCGCGCAGGGCGTCGGCCAGCTCGTCGCGGGTGCGCTCCTGCCCGTCGGACATCAGCCACTCCGCCATCTCGTCGAGCTGGTCGTCGCTGTAGGCGCCGATCGGCAGGCCCTTGCGGATGTCCGGGCGGGGGCGCGCCGGCACGGCGAGCGAGAGCTGGACCTCGCCCGTGCGGGGCGGCTTCGGCGCCTTGCGGACCATGCCCGTCGGGACCCGCACGGGCGCGCTCATCGGCGCGCGCGGCCCGCCGTCGGGCCCGTCCTGCTGACGCGGCAGCAGGAGGTCGCCGGTCGGGACGATCGCCGAGACGTCGAGCACGCCCGAGCCCAGCGTGACGCCATCGGCGTCGCGGCGGCCGGCGTCGGCGCCGGCCTCACCAGCGCGGTCACCGTCGGCCTCGCTGGCGCGTCGGTCGGCGTCCCCGTTCACGGTGCGGGCGTCGTCTCGGTCGGCGTCGGCCTTGCGCGCGCGGCCACCGTCGGCACCGGTTCCGCGCGCGCGGCCACCGTGGGCGGCGGTCCCGCGGGCGTGCTGGCGGTCGCCGTCGGCCCTCGCGCCGACCCCGTCGGGCGCGTGCGACGAGTCGGCCACCGGCTTCGCCTCGGCGTCGGTCGACGGGACCTCGGCCAGTGGCGCCGGCTCGACGTCGTACTCGACCTCGTCGAGCATGCCGGTCATCGGGACGCGCGCGGACGCCTCGGTCACCACGCCGGTCGACGAGGCCGCCACGACGGGGACCGCGCCGGTCGACGCGGCCGCCACCACCGGGACGGCACCGGACGCGGCCCACCCGTCGGAGTCGTCGTCCACCACCGGGACGGTGCGCGGTGAGACCGGCAGCACCACCCGCTCCGGGACGGCCGCGTGCACTGCCCGCCGGATCCGGTCGACCTCCGCCTGCGGGTCGAGGAACGCGGCGGCCGACCACACGCGCAGCACCACCCAGCCGAGCCGCTCCAGGCGTTCGGGCACGAGCCGGTCGCGCACGCGGACGCTCGGCTCGTCGACGTACGCCTGGTCGTCGGTCAGCACGGCGACGAGGTACCGGTCCGGCACGTCCGGGTGCCCGACCGCGAGCGGGATGCGCGCCCCGCCCGGGATGCCGTGGTCGACCTCGACGGTCAGGCCGTGACGCCAGAGACGCTCCGCCAGGTCGAGCACGAGCCGGTCGGGCTCCGGCGCCGGGGGCGTGGCATCGGTCGTCGGCCCGGGCTCGTCGGTGTCGGCACCGAGCGACCGGGTCGCCTCGTCCGACGAGGCCCGCTCGGCCGCCCGGGTTCCGCCGGCGTCGGGCGGGACCACGGCCGTGGCGTCTCCCGACGTCTCGTCGGCACGGACCGGCGTGGCGGCCACCGGGAACGTCTCGCCCGAGGTGCCGGCGGTGCCGTCCGCCTCGTCGGCCGTCGCGCCGACGGTGCTGTCGGTGGCTGGCGCCCCCGCCTCGTCGCTCGGTCCCGCGGCCTGCCTCTCCGCTTCGTCGGCCGCTGACGGTCCCGCGCCAGGCTCGCCCGCCTCGTCGGCCGCGGACAGCCCAGCGGTCTGCTTCTCCGCCTCGTCGGCCGCCGACGGTCCGGTGACAGGGGCCGCGCTCGCGACGGTCGCGCCTACGGCCTCGTCGTCCAGCCGGACCACCGGCGCCAGCGGGTCCGCGTCGCCGCGGCCGCGTCGCTCGGCGAACGCCAGCAGGTCGACGAGGAGGCGCGGGCCCGGTCCACGCAGCCGGGCCTGGTCGACGTCGGCGGCGCCGAAGCACGCGACGACGGTGAGCCGGTGCTGCGCGCTGCCGAGGGCGTCGAGCAGGAGCGCGTCGCCGGAGGGCGCGCTGATCGGCCCGAACGAGTGGAGCACGCGCCGGTGCGGCGTGCGGCCCAGGCCGAGCGACAGGATCAGCGCGTCGCGCCGCAGGCCCGCCACCGAGGCGAGGTCGACGACGACGAACGGGTCGGCCCGCCCCTCGTCGAACAGCGTCTCGAGCGCCGGGTTGCCGCGCGCCTCGCCGAGCACCTGGTCGCGCACGGCATCGGCGTGCCGCGGGGTCGCGGTCACCACGGCGAGCGACTCGTCGGGGTGCGTCATCGCGTGGTCGAGGACGAGCTCGACGACCCGGTCGACCTCCTCGCGCGTCGAGTCGACGACGCCGGACTCGACGCCCGGCAGGCCGGTGCCGTCGACGAGCTCGAGCCGGACCAGCGGCGAGCTCGACGGCAGAGGCGTCGGGCGCAGGGCGCCGTCGTAGCCGTGCGCGACGAGGAAGGCGGTCAGCCACGGGTCCCGCCGGCTGGCGTCGGCGTGCAGCTCGAGGTTCGGCAGCACGTCGGCGAGCTCGCGCACGGCGCTGCCGGACGCGCAGCGCGCGTCGCCGACGACGACGATCTGGCGCCCGCGCGCGATGGCGGGCACGACGACCTCGACCGGCGTCCGGGTCGCCGCGTCGAGCACGACGAGGTCCACGGTCCGCGACGGCGGCAGCACCTGCGGCACGAGCATCGGGCTGGCGGTGATGACCGGGCGCAGCCGGCGCGCGACGTCGGGGTAGCGCGCCATGACGTCGCGCAGCGAGGTGACGCGCTCCTCGATCAGCTCGCTGAACAGGCCCTCGGCCTGTTCCCGCTGCTGCCGCATCGCCGAGCCCATCGCCTTGATCGCGGCCCCGCGCACCGGGCCGACGAGGCCCGCGACGTGCGCGCGGTCGAGCTGCGCGTACCGGGTCGAGAGGGCGTCGAGCGTGGTGCCGTCGTAGCCCGCGAGCGCCGGGTCGAGCGCGAGGATCTGCTCGAACACGGTGCTCCACCACGCGAGGTCGAGCTCGGCGGCGGCCGTCGTGGCGGCCACCCGCCGTTCCGCCAGGTCGTCGACCAGCGCGCCCAGGCCGGCACCGCGCAGGTGGCGCACCAGCGCCGTCCGCCTCGGCAGGGTGTCGAGCGCACCGGCGCCGGCCTTGAGGCGGGCCAGGCGGTCGAGGAGGTCGGGCATCGGCAGCGCCGCCAGGCCCCGTCCCTCCGGGGTGGTCGTCAGCACCTCGTCGAGCGCGTCGAGGTCGGCGCGCACCGCCTCGAAGTCCGCCTCCATCGCCTCGAGCCCGTCGGGCAGCCGCGGCCAGCCGCCGCCCGGGCAGTGCTGCTGCCACAGCTCGCGGCGCCGCTGGACGTCGAGGAGCGCGGTGTGAAGGTCCGCGACCGGCCGGCCGGGGCGCACCATGTCGCGCGCCTGCCGGCGCAGGCGCCGGCGGACGAAGCGGCCCATCTCGACGCCGTGCTGCGCGCGCCACGCCTTGCTCGCCGTCGCGGCGACGAGGTCAGCCGCGGTGCGTTCGAAGACGAGCGGCTGGAACAGGTCGAGCGACGCCCGCACCTCGTCGATGAGGCGCATCTGCTCGGCCCAGCCGGTGATCGTCGCGGGCGCGGTCAGGCCGATGTCGGCGGCCGCGGCCTCGGCGCGCGCCATGACGTCGGGCAGCAGGCCGAGCAGCCGGTCGATGCGTCCCAGCGCGGTCGTCGCGTCGGCGGCCGTGCGCAGGTCGGCGCCGTACCAGGGCGTGTCGCTCGGGCGCAGCGAGTACGCACCAAGCTCACCCGCCCGCAGGAGGTCCGCCGCGGCCTTCTCGCGGCCCGGTCCGTCCAGCACCCGTGCCACGTCCGGGTCGAGCCGCACCATGGTGCGGGGCGTCGGCCGGGTCGACGTCAGCCGGGCCAGCTCCTGGAGCGCGTCGTAGGCGGACACGTTCCACGGCTGACGCGGGGTGTGCAGCCCGCGCACGTAGCCGCGCAGGGCCTCGCGGTGCGCGACGAGCGCGCGCTGCAGCTCCCCGACCGAGCGGTCGTCGACCACCGGCGGCTCGAGGGTCATCGCCGCGAGCAGACGGCGCGTGGCGGCCGAACGCCACCCGGCCTCGGGGGCGACGTCGAGCAGCAGGTCGCCGGCGCCGAGGCGCTCGAGGCGGTCGGCGAGCGCGACCGCGGCGCGCCGGTGACCCGGGACGTAGAGGACCGTGCGGCCGGCGGCGGCGGCATCCGCCACCAGGGCGGCGAGCGTCCCGGTGACGTCCGCGCCGGCGGGTGCGTCGACGAAGACGTGGGCGCCCGTCGCCACCACGTCGAGCAGGTGCTGCTGCGCGGGGTCGAGGTCGCCCAGGCCCCGGTCGAGCTGCGGGTCGCGGTCGCCGCCGCGCACCGTCGGCAGCGGCCGGCTCAGGCGGTCACGCGCCGCGTCGACCCCGGCGAGCGCGGCCAGCACCTCGTGGCGCCCGACGGCTCCCGCGAGGGCGTCGAGGTCGTCGACGATCACCTGCCCGGGGTGGACGAACGTGCCGACGACGACCTTCTCGGTCAGCTGGAAGTCCTCCAGCACGGCCCACCCGAGGGAGGCGAGCCGCGCGAGGGCGCCGTGCGGGTCGAACCCGGTGTCCGTGAACGTGGCGCGCGCCACCGCGCCCGGGTCGAGCAGCGCGCCGCGCGCGCGCAGCGCGCGTGCCAGCACGGGGTTGATCTCGATCGTCGGCTCGAGGGCGAGCTCGTAGTCCGCCTCGGCCGCCCCCCGCGCGCGGAGCGTCACCGGGCGCAGCAGCACGGGCGCGTGGACGCGGCGCGGCTCGGGCAGCTCGCTCGTCGGGCTCGTGGCCTTCGGGCCCTTCGCGGCGCCACCCTTCGTCGCGCTCGCCAGGGCGGCGACGTCGTCGGTCGCGACGTCCGGGACGGTGCGCTCCACCCACGTCGCGACGCCGATCGCCAGCGAGGTCGGCGCGATGCCGTACTGCTGCGTGTAGACGGTGGCCCGCGCGGCGACCTGGCGGGCGCGGCGCCGTGCGGTGCCGAGGGCGGCGACCTCGCGGACGAGGCTCGACAGCCTCGTCGGACGCCCGGCGAAGAGCTGCGCGAGGCCGGACGGGTGCGCCGCGGACAGGTCGAGGACGGCGTCCCCGAGCTCGTCGACGTCGACGAGGGTCGAGGTGCCGGCGGCCTCGACGAGCGAGGCCCGCCAGGTGGCGACCATCCCCTCGACGAGCTCGGCCGGGCTGGGCGGGTCGACGAGCGCGACCTGGGCGGTCAGGTTCTCGGGAGGAGTGGCGGGGACCGGCGTCTCGGCCCCCGCACCCGCGGCGGAGGCAGGAGCGGTCACGCCTGGCACGGTAGCCCGGGGTCCGCGCCGCCCCGTGGTGGCACGCCGACGCCCCGCGAACCGATGGCGCAGCACGACGAGCGGCGCCGGGTGAGGCACCGACGGGAACCCGGTGCCCACGCGCGGAGGCCGGCCGACGCCCGGGACAGGGCGCGTGCCCGGGGACGCAGAAGGGGCGGGCACCGGGCCCGCCCCTTCCGGACGTAGAAACGGTGCGCACCGCGCAGGGGGCAGGCGATGCGCACCGTCGGGTGAGAGTTTGCGCCTCACGACCCCTGTTGGTCAAACGTCCAGCAATACGGCCTGCCGGCGCTCGCGGAGGGGGATCGCGGGGCTCGGCACCGGCCGTGAGCGCAGGTGAGCACGCCCGCGTGCGGCGCCCCGCCGGCGGCCCCGCGCCGCTGCAAGGCCGCCGTGGACGGATGCCCGGCCGGAGTTCACCCGACCGGGTCACACCCGCCGGGACGGGTAACCGTCGGCCCGACACCGGCTTGCGCGGGCCTCCCCGCTACGCCGCGCGGACCCAGCGGGCCAGGCGGCCGGCCGGCACCACGCGCCGACGCGCCACGGCGGCGGTGGTCAGCGCGAGACCGACGACGGTCCACACGACGAGGAGCGCCACCGGCCCGCCGACCCCGGAACCGGTCACGACCGCCTGCAGCGCGGCACGCGCCGGTGCGATCGGCAGCATGCCGGCCACGTCGTCGAGCAGGCGCGGCACGGTCGAGACCACGGCGGTCGCCAGCCCGACCACCGCCACGATGACCGACACGAACCGTCCGGTGCCCCGGAACGCCGCGACGAGCCCCTGGTTGACGGCCGCGAACGCCACCCCGACGAGCGCGGCGAGGGCGGTGAACGCCACCCACCCGCCCGGCGACAGGTTCAGCGCGCCGGCCATGGCGGCGGTCAGTGCGGCCCCCTGCACCGCACCGATCACGGCCCCCGGCACGAACGAGGTCACCGCCAGCCGCAGCGACGACCGCGTGGAGCCGACGACCCGCGGCGCCGTCGCGCCGAGGACCACGAACGTCGCGAGGCCGCCCAGCCAGAGCGCCACGACCAGGAAGAACGGCACGCTCGCCCCGCCGAACAGGGTGGCCGTGGACCCGGCCGTGACGACCGGGTCGGCCACCACCTGCGCGAGCTTGTCCGCCTGGCCCTTGGAGTACGACGGCACCTTGTCCACCGCGCCGCCCAGCCCGCCGGCGAGCGACGTGGCGCCGCCGCCGAGGTCGCTCGCACCGGAGGCCAGCTTGGTCGCGCCGTCCGCGAGCGAGGTCGCGCCGTCCGACGACTGCCGCGCGCCCGAGGCGAGCGACGAGACGCCCGACGCCAGCGACGACGCCCCGGCGGCGGACTGCTGCGCGCCGGAGGCGATCTGGTGCGCGCCGGCGGCCGACTGCTGGGCCGCCGCGGCGAGCTGCCCCAGGCCCGTGGCCGAGGCGGACGCCCCGGCCGCGAGCTGCTGCCCGGCCGCGGCGAGCGACGTCGCCCCGGAGGCCAGCGACGGCTGGCCGTTCACACCCTGGTTCACCGCCTGGTCCAGGCCGGCCGCGCCCGCGGTCACCTGGCCCGCGGCCTGCGTGAGGTAGGCGAGGTTCGGCGGGTCGGAGACGCCGGGGGTGTTCGGGGTGCCGGCGGCATCGAGGTACGCCTCGAGGCTCGCGCACGCGCCCGAGACGGCCGCCGCGCACTGCTGCGCGAGCACCGAGGCCTTCTGGGAGAAGCCGGCCAGGCCCTGCTGCAGGCCCGTCGCGCCCGTCGCCAGCTGCGCCGTGCCCTGCGCGAGGCCGCCGGTGTGCGTCGCGCCGCCGGTGATCCCGTCGGCGAACGTGCCGAGGGACGTGGCGAACTGCTGGGCGCCCGGCACACCGGCCTGGGCCTGCTGCGCCGACGACGACGCCCCGGCCGCCAGCTGGTCCAGCCCCCCGGCGAGCGACGTGGCGCCCGTGGCCAGGCGCCCGACGCCCGAGGAGAGCGACGAGGCGCCGGACGAGGCGGACGACGCGCCCGTGGCGAGCTGCCCGAGCCCGGACGCCAGCTGCGACGCCCCGCCGGACAGCGAGGTCGCGCCGCTGGAGACCCCGGAGGCGCCGCTGGCCAGCTGCGCCGCGCCGTCGGAGGCCTGCTGGAGGCTGCTGTGGAGCGTGTCGAAGCCCACGAAGACGTTCTGCAGGTAGGTCGTCGTCAGCTGCGACGACAGCACGCGCACCGCGGTCGAGGTCACGGCCTGCGCCACGGCGCCGTCGACGGGGCGCGAGCGGTCGGACGTCGCGATGTCGATGGTCGCCTGCTGCGCCTTCGCCGGGTCCGTGCCCACCGAGGTGGCGGCGGCGGAGAACCCGGCCGGGATCGTCACCACGGTCGCGTACCGGCCGTCGGCCAGGCCCGCGGCGGCGTCGGAGGCGCTCGTCACCACCCACGTGAAGTTGGTCGTCGAGTCGTGGCCGGAGACGCTCGCCGCGGTGCCCCCGGACGCCGGGCTCGCGGTGGCGGACGGGCTCGCCGACGAGCCGGCGGCGGTCGCGGAGCCGGACGACTCGGCCGAGCCGGAGGACGCGGCTGACCCGGACGGCGTGGCGCCGGTGGCCGAGGCGCCCGACGTGCCCAGCGTGCCCGGCGACGTGACGAGCCCCGCGGCGAGCTGCCGCCCGAGCGGGACGGTCTGCCCGTTCACCGTCACCGGTTGGTCGAGGTTGACGACGGCCGCCTGGATCCGCGAGAGCCGCTGGTCCGGCTGCCACAGCGCCCACACGAGCAGGCCGCCGACGAGCAGCGGGACGAGGACGAGGCCGACGACGGTCACCCAGCCGGGGCGCCCGGAGGACCGCGCCCGCTCGGGATGCAGGGCGGCGGAGAGGAAGCCGGACATCACACCACCTCCAGGGGGGCGAGGTCGAGGGTCGTCACGGGCGAGCCGGGCGGCAGCAGCGCGTCGAGCGCCGCGGGATCCAGGCAGGAGGCGACGAGGGTCAGGTCGCGTCCCTCGTCGTGCGCGCGCCGCCGCGCCCACCGCAGCTCGTCGCGGACCTCCTCGCGCAGCACCGGGTCGCTCACCGCGTCGAGGTCGTCGACGACGACGATCGGCGCCCGGGCGGCGAACGCCTCCCGCAGCTCGCCGGCCGGGTCGGTCTTGTGCGTGAGGGTGGCCACCGCCGTGCGGCGGCGGATGTCGGGGTCGCGCACCGGCGCGACGAGCCCGGCGACCTTGAGCACCCCCGCGTCGGCGTGCGCGCGCCCGGACAGCGTCAGCAGGAGCGCGGTGCGCCCGCTGCGGTGCGGGCCGGCGACGACGAGCACGCCGCCCGCCGGCACCCGCACGTCGACGTCGCGGAACAGCGGCGTGCCGTCCGGGGCGTCGAGCCGCAGTCCCGCGCCGACGATGGCGTCCGTGCAGCCCGGCTCGGGCCAGTCGGCGAGCCGCAGCTCGGCGGCCAGCCCCTCCCCCTCGACGTCGAACCGCGGCAGCACCCGCTCGAGGAACCGCGGGAAGTGCCACGCGCGGTCGCCCAGCAGCTGCAGCACGGCGGGCACCAGCGTCATGCGCACGACGAAGGCGTCGATGAACACGCCCGACGCCAGCCCGAGCGCGATCGGCTTGATGTAGATCGACCCCTCGGGGATGAACGAGGCGAAGACCGCGACCATGATGACGGCGGCCGCGGTGACGACCTTCCCCGAGGCGAGGAAGCCGGTGCGCACCGCCTGCCGCGCGTCGCCGCGGTGCACGTAGTCCTCGCGCATCCGCGAGACGAGGAACACCTCGTAGTCCATCGCCAGGCCGAACACGACGCCCATGAGGATGATCGGCAGGAAGCTGATCACCGGCCCGGTGCGGTCCACGCCCAGAGCGCTCGCGCCCCAGCCCCGCTCGAAGACGAGCGCGACGATGCCGAAGGCAGCCAGCACCGAGAAGACGTAGCCGAGCGTCGCCTTGAGCGGCACCCACAGCGAGCGGAACACCATGGTCAGCAGGAGGAACGAGAGGCCGACGACGAGCAGCCCGAACGGGATCAGCGCTCCGCCGAGCCGGCTGGACACGTCGATCTGCGCCGCCGTCACGCCCGTGACCGCGAGGTCGACGCCGTAGGCGGCCTTGAAGTGCGGCTCCATCGACCGCAGCTCGCGGACGAGGTCGGCGGTCTGCTGCGAGTCCGGGCCGCCCTGCGGGATCACCTGGATGATGCCGACGGTCGCGTCCTGGTTCGGGGTGGCGAGCGGCACCGAGGCCACGCCGGGCAGCTTGGCGATCTCGGCCTTGAGGTCGGCCATGAGGCCGAGCGGGTCGGTCGAGCCGACGATCGTCCCGGTGACCAGGAGCGGGCCGTTGTGGCCGGGCCCGAAGTGCTCGGCGACCAGGTCGTACGTCACGCGGGCGCGGGAGCCTTCGGGCTGGCTGCCGGCATCCGGCAGGGCGAGCCGCAGCCCGGTCGCCGGCCAGGCGAGGAGCGCGACGAGCCCGACGACGGCCACGATCGTCACCGCCGGGACCTTCGTGACCGCGGTGATCCACGCGCGGAAGAACCGGTTGCCGGTGACGACACCGCCGTCCAGCCCGATCTCCGGCTCAGCCTGCGCGGCGCGCCCGTGCGCGCCGGCCGCGGCGTCGCCGCCGTCGCCCGCACGGACCGCAACCCCGCGACCGGGGCCCGCCGCGCCGGCGACGTCGCCACCGGTGGCCCCCCGGCCGCGCGAGCCGTCGGCGTCTCCCACCCCGCCGCGCCTGGCGCGAGCGCCACGGCGACCCGGCCGCAGCCGCTCCCCCGCGAAGCCGAGCAGGGCCGGCGTCAGGGTCAGGGCGATGAGCACGGCGAGGCCCACCGCGAAGGCGGCCGCGATACCCATGGTCGTGAGGAACGGGATGTTCGCGACGAAGAGGCCGGCCAGCGCGATCATCACGGTCAGCCCGGCGAAGACCACCGCCGAGCCGGCCGTCGCCAGGGCGCGCGCCGCCGACTCCTCGGCGGCCATGCCGGTCGACATCTGCGCGCGGTGCCGGTTGACGACGAAGAGCGTGTAGTCGAGCCCGACCGCCAGGCCGAGCATGATCGCCAGCATCGGGGTCGTCGAGTTGACCGAGACGACCGCGGTCGAGGCGTAGATGAGGGCCGTCGAGACCCCGACGCCGAGCAGGGCCGTCACCAGGGGCATGCCGGCGGCCACGAACGAGCCGAACGTCACGAGGAGCACGACGATGGCGACGACCAGGCCGACCGCCTCGGTGGCGCCCATGCCCGGCACCTGGATCGTGTAGAGATCGCCGCCGAGCGCGGCCGTCGCACCGGTGGGGAGGGCGCCCTTGAGGGTGGTCTCGACGCCGATCAGGGCGCTCTTCAGCTCGGGGGACGCGTCGGTCGCCTGGCTGTTGACCTGGATCGTCACGAGGGCGGCCGTGCCGTCGTCGGACACCGCACCGGAGACCTGGCCGCCGAACGGGTCCGTGACCGCCGAGACGCCCGGCACCGCGGCCGCCGCCTTGACCGCCGCCTCGAGGGGGCCCTCGATCGCGGGGTCGCTGACCTTGGCACCCGCCGGCGCGACGACGACGAGCTGCGCACTCGCGCCGCTGACCTGCGGGAACGTCTGGTACAGCCGCTCCAGGGCGGCGCCCGACTCGGTGCCGGGGAGCTTGAAGCTGTCGTCGGTCCCCTGGTAGAAGAGGGCGGCCGCGCCGCCCGCGAGCGCGAGGACGACGATCCAGGCGGCGAGCACCAGGCGCCGGGCCCGGAACGCCCAGCGCCCGAGCCGGTAGAGGGACGAGGACACGAGGGCTCCAGACGGCAGACGATCGGGCGGGCCGATACACCGATGTATCCGATACACCAACGTATTCGATAGGCTGGGGCATCGCCAACTCAGGCGGCTCCCAGGGAAGGAGCACCACGTGCCCGAGGCCCTCGCACCGGCGACCGCGCGCCGTCAGGCCACGCGCGAGCGGCTCCTCGACGCGGCGTTCGAGGTCTTCGCCGAGCAGGGTGTCCACTCCTCGACCGTCGAGCAGATCGCCGAGCGCGCCGGCTTCACGCGGGGCGCCTTCTACTCGAACTTCACGACGAAGGAGGAGCTCTTCGTCGCGCTCATGGAGCGGGAGGACGCGGCGCGCCTGGCGGCCCTCGAGGACAAGTTCGCCACGCTGCGGCCCCGGCTCGAGGGCCTCGAGCTGGACGCGGACGCCATCGCCGACATCGTCCTCGACTTCCTCGTCGGGCCGTTCGACGACCACCCGTGGAGCGTCATCTACACGGAGTTCCAGCTCCTGGCCCTGCGTGACCCGGGGTTCGCGACGATGTACCTCGAGCACCGGGACGAGTACGACGCCGCGCTCGTGCCGATCCTCGCGGGCACCCTCCAGCACGCGGGCCGCGAATGGGCGGCGGACCCGGCGATCGCGATCCGCCTCCTCGGCGCGGTGTACGACGAGGCGGTGCGGGCCGCCATCCTCCACGGGACGCGCACCTACGACCGGCTGGTGGTCCGCGACACCATCGTGCGGGTGGTCCTGGCCCTCACGCGGCGGATCCCCCGCCGGTAGGTCGCCGCCGCACCCCGCGGTGGACGAGCCCGGGGCCGGGGCTGCCGGCATGGACGCGGCCGGGGTCGGCGGAGGCGGTCTCGTAAGATCCCGGGGGCCGGCCGCACGGGCGGGCCGCGCGACCGGAGGCGGACGTGGGTGAGGCGGGTGCGCTGACGCGCCGGTCGGCCACACCCTGGATCGTCTGGGGCGCGGGCCTCGTGGCCTACATCGCGGCCGTGGTGCACCGCTCGTCGTTCGGCGTCGCGGGCCTGGTGGCGGCCGACCGGTTCCGGGTCGACGCGACGGTCCTCTCCCTGTTCGTCGTCATCCAGCTCGCCACGTACGCGCTGATGCAGCTGCCCGTCGGCGTCGGCGTCGACCGCTGGGGCCCGCGCCGCATGCTGACGATCGGCTCGGTGACGATGGCGGCCGGGCAGCTCGTCATGACCTTCGCGCCGACGGTCGGGATCGCGCTGGCCGCGCGCGTGCTCATCGGCAGCGGCGACGCCGCGATCTTCGTCTCGGCGCTGCGCCTGGTCGCGGCGTGGTTCGACCGGCGGCGCGTGCCGCTGCTGAGCCAGCTCACGGGCATCGCGGGCCAGCTCGGCCAGATCATCACCGCCGTGCCGTTCACGTTCGTGCTGCACCGCTACGGCTGGACGCCAGCGTTCGGGTCGCTCGTCGTGCTCGGGGCGGTCGCGGCGCTCGTCGTGCGCCTCGGGGTCAGGGACACCCCGCCCGGCGCCGCTCCCGCCGCCGGGCCGAGCCGGTTCGCGGGCCTGGCCGACACGGTGCGGCACCCCGGCACCTGGCTCGGCTTCTGGACCCACATGATCGGCGGGGTCAGCGGCAACGTCGTCGTGCTCATGTGGGGCGTCCCGTTCCTCGTCCAGGGCCAGGGGCTCACGCCGGGCCAGGCCGGCGGGATGCTGACCATCAACGTGGTCGTCGGCATCGTCATGGGGCCGGTCATCGGGGAGTACACGGCGCGGCACCCCGTCCGGCGCTCCTGGGCGGTGCTGGCGGTCGCCGCCGGGACCACCCTCGGATGGCTGCTGGTGCTGCTGCCGACCACGCCGCGCGCCGTGTGGCAGCTCGCGCTGTTCCTCGCCCTGGTGTCCATCGGCGGGCCGGCGTCGCTCATCGGCCTCGACTTCGCCGCGACCTCCAACCCGCCGCACCGCACCGGCTCGGCGCAGGGCATCGCCAACATGGGCGGGTTCGTCTCCGGCGTGCTCGTCATGCTCGCGGTCGGCGTGGTGCTCGACCACCGCTCACCCGGCACGACGCCCACCCTCGCCGACTATCGCGCGGCACTCGCGCTCGTGTTCGTCCCGCTCGTGGTGGCCCTGGTCGGCGTGCTCGTGACGCGCTCGCGGACCCGCGCGGCGACCGGGATGGTCGTGCCGCCGCTCGCGGAGGCCTGGGCGCGCTACCGCGCCGAACGGGCGTCGCGGCGGCGCTGACCCCGGTCGACCTCGGTGTCCGATCGGCCGCCAGCGCCGGCCGTCACATGGCGCCTCCTCCGTCGGTGCCGCGCGTCGAACCCTTGCCCGCCGCCGGGCCCGGCCCGGCCGCGCGGGTCCGTTCCCGCGGTCAGCCGACGACGGCGCCCGCCACCGCGCTCGGGCGGCGGACCCAGCCGTGCTGCCGGCGCCGGCGGCCCAGCCACCGGCACACGAGGTAGATGACGAACGAGATCGTGGTGATATACGGGCTGATCGGCACGCTCGCGCCCAGCGCGAGCAGGATCCCGCCGATCGCCGACACCTCGGCGAAGATCACCGCCAGCACCGGCACCCACACGGGCGAGGCCGAGATGCGGGTCGCCGCCGCGGCGGGCGTGATGAGCAGCGACAGCACCAGCAGCGCGCCGACCACCTGCACCGCCATCGCGACCGCGAGGCCCAGCAGCAGCATGAAGGCGAACGACAGCGCACGCGTCGGCACGCCGCGTGCCGCCGCGACCTCGGGATCGACCGAGGCGAAGGTCAGCGGTCGCCAGACGAAGAGCAGGCCGCCGACGACCACCACGGTGATCGCCGCCATGGCGCCGACCCGCGCGTCGTCGACGGCGACGATCTGCCCGGTGAGCAGGCCGAACTTGTTCGCGGCGCGGCCGGGGTAGAGCGCGAGGGCCAGCACGCCGAGCCCGAGGCCGAACGGCATCAGCACGCCGATGATCGAGTTGCGGTCGCGTGCCCGGGAGCCGAGGAAGCCGATCGCCATCGCCGCCACGAGCGACCCGATGATCGCGCCGAGGGTGACGTCGATCGAGAGGAGCAGCGCGGCGGACGCCCCGGCGAAGGAGAGCTCGCTCACGCCGTGCACGGCGAAGGCCAGGTCCCGCTGCATGACGAAGACGCCGACGAGACCGCCCACCAGCGCGAGCAGCACGCCCGCGATCAGCGAGTTGCGCACCAGCGGCAGCAGCTCTCCGTAGCTGCTGAAGTCGACGATCCGCTGCCACCAGGGCACGTCCGTCGCCAGGGCGAGCATCACTCGTCCTCCTCCTCGACGTGGTGGACGTGCCCGTCGTCGCCGACGATGAGGAGGCGTCCCTGGGTCCTGACGACCTCGACGGCCGTCCCGTACAGCTTGCTCAGCCGCTCGGACGTGAGCACCACGTCCGGGGCGCCGACCGCATGGCCCGCCGGCCCGAGGTACAGCACGCAGTCGGTGTACGGCAGCACCGGGTTGACCTCGTGGGTGACGAACAGCACGGCCGTCCCGGTCGCGTGGCGGGTGGTGTCGATGAGCGCCGTCACCTCCTGCTGGCGCCGGATGTCGAGCGACAGCAGCGGCTCGTCGCACAGCAGCACGGCCGGGTCCGAGGCGAGCGCCTGGGCGATGCGGACCCGCTGCTGCTCGCCGCCGGAGAGCATGCCCACGGGCACGTCCGCGTACTCGGTCGCCCCGACCGCCGCGAGGAGCTCGTCGACCCGCGCCCGCCGGTCGTGGTGCCCTGGCCCCCAGCGGTCGCCGTCGACGCCGAGGCGGACGATGTCCCGTGCGCGCACCGGCGTCGCCGGGTCGACGATCCGCTGCTGCGGCACGTAGCCGACGCTGCGGCTGCCACGGTGCGGCGGCCGGCCCATGACCGCGATCCGACCGCTCGTCAGGTGGAGCTGTCCGAGCACCGCCCGCAGGAGGCTCGTCTTGCCCGAGCCGTTGGGCCCGAGCACCGTAACGAACTCGCCCGCCTGGACGGCGAGGTCGACCCCGGACCAGACGACGCGCTCGCCGAAGGCGAGCGAGGCGCCCGCCAGCTCGAGGACCGGGCTCATCGGGTGACGGCCTCGTGCAGCGCCGTGATGGTGCGCTGCATCCACTCGACGTAGCCGATGCCGGCCGGCAGCGTCTCGGAGACGGTCACCACAGGAATGCCGGCGGCCTTCGCGGCGGCCTGGACCGCCTGCGTCTGCGGCCCGGTCGTCTGCTCGTTGTAGACGAGGGCCCGCACCGAGTGGGACGAGAAGAGCGCCAGCGTCGAGGCGAGCACCGCGGGCGGGACGTCCGTCTCGTTCTCGATCGCCGCGGAGAACTCCGGCGGCGTGAGGTTCTTCAGGCCGGCCAGGTCGAGCAGGTACTGCGGCACGGACTCGGTGACCGCGACGGCGCTGCCGCCGGCCAGCTGCTTGATGTCGGCCACCTGCCGCTCGAGGTCGGTGACCTGCCCGTCGAACGTCTTGGCGTTGGCGGTGAACGTCGCGGCGTTGCCCGGGTCGATAGTGCCCAGCTTGATGGCGATCTGGTCGGCCACGGCCCGCACGGCCGGCAGGTCGTACCAGACGTGCTCGTTGTCCTTGCCCGTGTTGGCGATCGCGAAGGCGTGCAGCACCGGGGGCGGCGAGCCGAGGCCGGCCAGCATGGTGTCGACGAAGTCGTCGTACCCGCCCCCGTTCGCCACCACCAGCACCGCCTTCTTCAGCGCGAGCTGGTTGCGGGCGTTGGCCTCGTAGGAGTGCGGGTCGGCCGAGGGGCTGTCGATGAACGACGTCACCGAGACCAGGCTGCCGCCGACCTGGTTGACGATGTTCCCCCAGACGTTCGTGGAGGCGACGACGGCGAGGCCGCCGGTCTCGCCCGGGGTCGGAGCCGGCGAGCAGGCCGCGGCGAGGGGCACGACGAGCCCGACGAGCGCCGCGACCACGCCCACCCGACCCCGGCGGCGTCCGATCCGGAAGCGGGTCGGACGCGGGGCGTGAGCGGTGCTGACAGGGCGCGGCGGCACGGATCTTCCCTCTGACGAGCGGTGTTGTCGCTATAGAGAGTAGTTCTCATTTGCAACAGCGGCAAACTGCACTACGGTTCTCATCAAGGGGTTCGCAACTGAGAACCGGCCACGCGCCGCGGGGAGGTGTCGAAGATGATCGGTCAGCGGGTGACGCGTCAGCGCACGGCGATCGGCGCCCTCCTCGACGGCCTCGGCGACTTCCGCAGCGCCCAGCAGATCCACACGCTGCTGGCCGAGCGCGGCGAGGACATCGGGCTCGCCACCGTCTACCGCACGCTGGGCGCGATGGCGACCGCCGGCGAGGTCGACAGCCTGCGCACCGGCACGGGCGAGTCCCTCTTCCGCCGCTGCGCCCGCCCGTCGACCCACCACCACCACCTCGTCTGCCGCAGCTGCGGCCGCACGGTCGAGGTCCAGGGCCCGAACCTCGAGTCCCTCGTCCGCTCGATCGCCGCCGAGCACGGCTTCACCGACGTCGAGCACACGCTCGAGTTCTTCGGCACCTGCCAGTCCTGCGCCTCCGCGCGCTGACCCCCACCGCCGCGGCGCAGCTCACGATCCGATGACGGCGCGCCGGAGCCCACACCGACAGCAGGGCGAGCCGGTCCGAGGGTAGGTCGCGGCCCGTCGCCGCTGCGGCGCCGAGCGATCACGGCGCCCTCAAGCTCACGCCGACAGCAGGGCGAACGCTCACGCCGACAGCAGGGCGAGCAGGTCCGGCGGCGGGTCGCCCCGAGCGCCCCCGCCAGGGTCATCGCCGCCCGCCGATGGCAGCGCGTCGCCGCCGCTGCGCCTTGCCGGGCCGTCGAGCCCGCCGCTACGAACGGCCATGACCAGCGACGCCTCTCGCCCCGGCTCTCCACCGGTCGGGAGTCCGTATCGACGGCCGTCCGGGCGACGGTGCTCGAGGGTGCCGTCCGACAGGCGCGTGATACGGATGTCGAGGCGGTGGATCTCGTGATGGTGGTAGCTGCAGTAGGGGGCGCAGTTGGCGATGTCGGTGCGTCCGTCGTGCTCGAACCACCACCGCAGGTGGTGCAGCTCCGTGTAGCGCAGCGGCACGCCGCAGCCGGGGAAGGCGCAGGTGCGGACCCCGGCCCCGTACAGCGCGAGCCAGTGCTGACGCTGGAACAGTCGTTCGCCGCGGCCGAGGTCCAAGGGCTCGCCGAGGGCGCCCACAACGGCGCGGGTCAGCGCGCAGTCGCACAACGCCCGGCCGATCTCCGACGCGGGCCACGGCCGGTCGGTCTCGTCGACGACGGGCGGCACGCCACGCAACCGCGCGATGAGGTCCGCCGCCGAGCCGACGGAGCCGGTCGAACCCGGTCCTTCCCCGTCCATGACACTGTGCTCCGCGTCGAACGCGGGCCGACGCGGAGCGCGCAGCGCCGCCCACGTCTCCTGCGTCAGGGTGACGACGGCCTGCACCGGGGCGATGGCGCCGGGGGTGGTGGCCCGGTCGACGGCGACGCGGTCGACCATGCTCACCAGGGCGTCCGCTTGCCGCTGTTCCCGGGTCCGTTCGTCGTCGAGCGCGGGGCGCGGGCACAACGCATCGATCACCTTGGCCAGCTTGTGCCCCGCCACCGAGTCCAGCCGACCCTTGAGCAGGGTGCCGCCCGACGTGTGGGTCCACGCGAACGACCGCTCCGCCCGCTGCTCGTCGTGCGAGCGCTGACGCGCGGCCGGGTCGAGGGATGCCGACATCGCGGCGAGCTGCCGCCCGAACTCCGACCCGTCCCACCGCCGCACCATCTCGACGACCTGCGCCTGCCCGTCTGAGGTGGCCAGCTCGGCAGCGAGCCGCGGTGAGGCGGCCGTCGCCCGGGCGATCGCCTGCAGGTGCCAGGGCGTCACCGACCCACCGACGAGAGCGTCGGCCACCGCCGGCATGGCCGAGAGCGTCTCGGCCTGGCCGACCGCCGCGGACCCCGCCCCGCGTCCCTGCCGCGACTCGCGCCCGATGAACCCGGCGAGGTCACGGTCGCCGTGCAGCGACCACGTACCGGCCGCACGCTCCGCCGTCACCACCCGCGCGCGCAGCGCCGTCGCCAGTCGCTCCACCTGGTCGATGTCCGCCAGCACGGCCCGGCGGGTGCCGGCGTCCCACTCCTCGGCGTGCACCCCGACGCCCAGCGCCGCTCGACCGGCGACGACCCAGGCGGCCACCTCGGTCGGCACGGCAGGGCACGACGAGCCGCCGATCATCGCCAGCACCCCCGATAGGTCTCGAACTGATGTTCGAAGACTATCGCACAGAGCGCCGACATGCCACCGGAAGGCGCCGTTGACCTGCGGAATCACCCGTTCGAGGACGACCTCAGGACGCGTTGACCGCCGACCCCTGCACCGCGAGCGCGGCCTGCCTGATCACCAGGTCCCGGTACACCCCGTAGAGCCACTCGACGCGATCGGGCGACGACCCGTCGACGCACGCCTCGAGCCACTCGCGCTTCGCGTCGGCGATCGCGGCGGAGGGCGCCTGTCCCCAGACCGGGGCGACGTAGCTGACGGGACGACGGGCGGGCGAGCGCCGTGCCGACCGCACGACACCCTGCACCACCACCGACGAACGCCCCGACGTCATGTGACGAGTCTCCCCTGCCGCCCCACCCCTTGTGCCCGTTTGTCCTAGTTTTCGCCCCTCGTGACAGCCGTGACGACCCCCTCCACCGCGAGGAGCACCCGGGGCCCGCCCGACGAACGACGACCCGCCTGCGGCGCCGCGCGGCCCCGCGGCCGTACGGTGCTGCCCTGTGAGCGCCCTCGCCGTCAACCTCTGGATCGCCGCCGCCGTCACCGCCGCCTGCTGGTTCGCGTCGCTCGCGACCCGCGAGTACTCCTGGGTGGACCGCGTCTGGTCGATCGTGCCCGTGGTCTACCTCTGGGTGTTCGCGGCGAACGCCCATGACGCCCGCGTCACCCTCATGGCGGTGCTCGTGACGGCGTGGGGCGCCCGCCTGACCTTCAACTTCGCCCGACGCGGCGGCTACGCCCCCGGCGGCGAGGACTACCGCTGGCAGGTGCTGCGCGCCCGCATGCCGGGTTGGCAGTTCCAGCTGCTCAACCTCGTCTTCATCGCCACGATCCAGAACGCGATCCTCCTGGCGATCACGCTCCCCGCCTGGACCGCGAGCCGGCACCCCCGCCCGCTGGGTGCGGGCGACGTGATCGCGGCCGCCGTCTTCGTCGTGCTCCTGGTCGGGGAGACGGTCGCCGACCAGCAGCGCTGGGCCTTCCATCGCGACGGCCGCGCGGCCGAGGGGACGATGCTGCGCACCGGGCTGTTCCGGATCAGCCGGCACCCCAACTACGTGTGCGAGATCGGCCAGTGGTGGGTCGTGTTCGCCTTCGGCGCGATCGCCGCGGGCACCGTGGTCCTGCCGACCGTCGCCGGCGCCGTGCTCCTGACGCTGCTGTTCGTCCCCTCGACGATGTTCACCGAGCAGATCTCGGCGTCGCGCCGCCCGGACTTCGAGGACTACCGCCGCAGCACCCCGATGTTCCTCGGCCTGCCGAGGCATGCCCGGGCAGGTAACGTGACGAGGGCGTGACCTGGAGGGTCCCGGGAGGGAGGCGACGGTGACCTCCCCCGCACCGACCCCGCGCCGGTCCCACCTCTTCCGCCGCTCCGGCGGCGCACCGGCCCGGCTCGCGCACGACGAATCCGGCGCCGCGGGCCTGGCGCACGACGAACCCCGCGCCGCCCGCCTGGCGCACGACGAACCCCGCGCCGCCCGCCTGGCACGCACCGGCCCCGCCCACGCCCCGCGATCCGACGACGACGCCCGCACGCTCACCTTCGGGACCGTCGCATGGCTCGTGGTGCTCGCCGCGGTCACCGGGGTCCAGCTCAGCCGCCGCGCGTGGCCCGACGCGCTGACGCTGCTGGCCGTCCTCGGGGTGCTCGTCGTCGACCTCACCGGCAGCCTCCGGCACGGGACGGTCACCGTCTCGCACACCGGCCCCGCGATCATCGGCGCGGCCGTGCTCGTGGGGCTCGTGCTGTTCGTCGCCCCGCGGCACGGCACCGTCGCGGGCCTCGCGGTCGTCGCGTCCGGCGCCGCCGCGCTCGCCTACGCGTGGCCGGACCGGGCCGACGACGACCACGTGGCCGCCGACCGCCCGGTCTGGGACCGCCCGACGAGCCGCACCGCCCTCGCCTGGTCCGCCGCGTGGATCGCGGCGTGCCTGTGGGAGCTGGCGATGTTCGTGCTCGGCAGCCACGAGACCGACGGACGCAACCTCTACCCGGCGGCGTCCGACCTTCTCGACCCGGTGCTGGACAACCCGCTGGCCAAGGCCCTGTTCGTCGTCGTCTGGCTCGCGGCCGGCGTCGGCCTCCTCGCGCGGACGGACCGGCGATGATCCGCTCGACCGTCGTCTTCCTCATGTGCGGCGTCGCGCTCTTCGTCGTGCTGCGCTCGGGGGTGCGCCGCGGCGCCATGGTGACGTCGGCACGGATGTTCGAGCGGGCGATGGCCAACCGGACCATCCGCATCGCGATGGTGCTGGTGTGGTGGTGGCTCGGCTGGCACTTCCTCGTCGGGCAGACCGTCGACCCGGGCGGCGGGCTCTGAGCCTCGGAGCGCGGTGAGCCTCACACGGTGGTGAGGCTCATCGCCCCCTCGTCCTCCTGCGCGTTGTGCAGGCGCAGGATCGCGTACAGCCCGTAGAGCAGCCGGCGCAGCTCGACGACGTCCTCGGGCGCCACCGGGTCGCCGCCGCGCGCCTCGTCGTCGATCCCGGACAGCAGCCGGTGCAGCCGCGCGACCTGGTGCTCGATCTCCGCATGGGTGCGCGACAGCGCCGCGACGGCGTCCGTGCTGCCGAGCGCGCGGGCGACGAGCGGCAGCAGCACCCGCTCGTCCTCGCGCTCGTGGGGCAGCAGGTCGTCGTCGAGCGACCTCATGAGGTCGTGCACCTCGGCGAGGTCCGGCTCGTGGGTCGTCAGCGCGTCCGCCACCTGACCCACCCGCTCGACGAGCGGACCGAGGGCGTCGTGCTCCTCCCGCAGGCCGGCGAGCGTCTCGCGGTCCTGCGCCGCGAGCGTCACCGAGTGCAGCTGGCCGGGCAGCACCGCGCGCAGCGCGACGCCGATCGCCAGCACGTCGATGACCTCCTGCAGCGCCGCGCCGACCGCGGGCGCGAGCAGCCCGGCCGCGGCCGCGACCATCGCGACCAGCGACAGCCCCATCCCGACCGCGACCGACTGGCGGGCGATCCCGCGCGACCGGCGCGCGACGAGGATCGCGTCCGCGAGGGCGTCGACCCGGTCCACCGTGAGCACCACGTCCGCCGCCTCCGACGAGGCGGTGGCCCCCCGGGCGGCCAGCGCCACCCCGACGCTCGCCGCGGCGAGTGCCGGCGCGTCGTTGATGCCGTCGCCCACCATGATCGTCGGGGCGGTCTTCGCCTCGGCCGTCAGCGCCCGCAGCTTGTCGGCCGGGTCGCAGTCGGCCAGCACCGTGTCCACGCCGACCACCCGGCCGACCATGTCCGCGACGTCTGCCCGGTCGCCGGTGGCCAGCACCACGCGCCTGATGCCGGCGCCGCGCAGCGCGCGCACCATGCGGGGGGCGTCCGGCCGGATCGGGTCGTGCAGCAGCAGCGCGGCGGCGATGGCGCCGTCGACCTCGACCAGCACCGCCAGCGAGCCGTCGAGGTCCGCGCGGCGGCGCACCTGGCGCGCCCACTGGTCGGGGTGCGGGCCGATGATCCAGTCGAGCCGGCCGACGCGGACGGCGTGCCCGTCCACCGTGCCGGAGACCCCCTGACCGTGCGTCTCGGCGACGTCGGTCGGCATCGTCAGCGCGAGGCCGCGCGCGGTGGCCGCCTGGACGATCGGCCCGGCGAGCACGTGCGCCGACGCCTGGTCGAGCGAGGCCCCCAGCCGCAGCGCCTCGTCGGCGTCCGCACCGGCCGCCGCCACCACGTCGGTGAGCGTCGGGCGCCCGCGGGTGAGCGTGCCCGTCTTGTCGAAGACGATCACCTTGCCGTCGGCGAGGCGCTCGAGGGCGCCGCCGCCCTTGATGACGACGCCGAGCCGCGCGGCGCGCGACAGGCCCGAGACCAGGGCGATCGGCGCGGCGAGGAGCAGCGGGCACGGCGTGGCGACGACGAGCACGGCCACCGCACGCACCGGGTCGCCGGACACGATCCAGCCGATCGCGGCGAGCACCAGCGTCAGGGGGACGAAGAGGATGGCCATCCGGTCCGCGGCCCGGACGAACGGCGCCGAGGCCGCCTGCGCCTGCTCGACGAGCCGGACGAGGCCCGCGTAGGTGGAGGTCTCGGCGGTCGTCGTGGTGACGATCTCCACCGGGCCACCGGCGCTGACGACGCCGGAGCGCACGTCGTCGCCGGCCGGCCGGTCCACCGGCGCGGACTCCCCCGTCAGGGCAGACTCGTCGAACGTCCCCGGCACCAGCAGCCGGCCGTCGACCGGCACGACCTCTCCGGTGCGGACCATGAGGTGGTCACCCAGGGCGACCTCGTCGATGGAGATCTCGACGAGCCCGTCCGCGACGACCTTGCGGGCGCGGCGCGGGGCGCGCGCCACCAGCAGGCTGAGCTCGCGGCGGGCACGGGCCTCGGCCCGCTCGTCGAGCACCTGGCCGGTGGCCAGCATGAGCGTGATGATCGCGCCGGCGAGCGGCTCGCCCACCCACAGGGCGCCACCCAGCGCCAGCACGGCGATGATGTCGACCGTCGGCCGCTTGTGGCGCGCCGCCTCGATCGTCGCGGTCAGCGCGAACGCCAGCCCCAGCAGGGTGCCGGCGATCCACATCCAGTCGGCCGTGGGGTGCGCGCCGGCCCACCAGGCGGCACCGCCGCCGCCGAGCAGCAGCACGGACAGGACGAGGACAAGGGCCTCGTGATGGCGGCGCACCCACGTGATCATGGATCCATTGTGCGGAACGCATTCCGCACATCGGCCGGTCGATGGGCCCAGGAATTCGTTTCTGTCGGCGCCCGCAATCCGGTTTTCGGTCGTCCGAAAAGCCGCGCTCAGCCGCGGCCGGGGCGCGGCCGCACCGGACGGCCGTCGAGCCCGACGAGCTCGTCACCGGAGACGCGCAGCGGGTACAGCGGAGACCGGGAGCCGGCCGCCGGCCCCCACACGAGCTCGCCCTCCCCGGGCGGCACCGTCGGTTCCGCCCGCTCCACGGCGGCCCACGTCATGACGTCGTCCGCCGCGGGGTCCACGGCCGCGAGCCACCCGGGCCGCCCGGGCGGCCCGAGCAGCACGAGCACGTACTCCTGCGGCCGGTCGAGCCGGCGCACCACGTCGGCGCGGGCGGGCACGTCCTCGCCCGCGCCGACGGCGGTGCGCGTCAGCCGGACCGCGTGCGCGACGAGCGTCCCGTCCACGCGCGGCAACCTACCCCCGCTCAGATGCCGCGGCCCCCGGTCAGCTGCGCGAACAGCCGGCCGTCGCTGCGCAGGTAGAACCGGTGGGCGCCGTAGCTGACGAGCTTGAACGGGTAGTAGGGCGACAGCGACTCCCGGCAGGGGCGCCACACCCAGTGGCGGCTAATGCAGGCGATGTCCGGGCGGATCCGGACCTCGCCCAGCCGGCCCGGCAGGCGGTGCGTGGTGCCGTAGACGCGCTCCTCGACCTCCTTCTCGTCCAGCGTCAGCAGCGCCGTCTCGTGCGCCTGCGGCAGCGCGCGCGCCTGCAGGTACGTGCCGAACCGGGCGTCGATGTCCACCACCGCCGTCACCTGCTCGCCGCGCCCGCAGGGCACGATCCAGTAGAAGTCGTCCACCCGGTCGAGGCGCTGCACCAGCTGCGGCCGCCCGACGAGCGCGACGCCGTCCAGCGCGGCCCGCCACCCCTCCCGCCCGGTGAGGCCCACCTCGTCGACGGCGTGCAGCGCGAGGTCCGCGGCGCGCCGCCAGCTGACGAGCTCCTCGCCCTCGCGCCGCCGGTCGTCGCCCTCCTGCCGCTCGGGGTGGCGCGTGGGCGGCGGCTCCGGGTCGCAGACAGCCACGAACTTGCCGTTCCAGTAGCCGCCGGGGATGCCGGTCATGTAGGTGTCGCGCCACTGGGTGATCGAGATGTGCTCGTCGGCCACGCCCCGCGTCCCGCCGGAGCCGCAGCCGTCGCTCGTCGAGTGCGGGGGCGGCGGCCCGGGGGTCGGGACGGGTGGCCACGGGTTGTTGACGTCGAAGCCGGAGATCGAGTAGCCGACGTCGCCCGAGCTGGTGGGCGCGTCGCTCGCGGTGTAGCCGCGCACGACGATCCAGTGGTCCGACCCGTAGACCATCGCCACCGGCGACACCCGGTAGTGATGGACCGTCCACGCGATCATGCGCGAGATCGCGTCCTCCGTGTCGAGGGCGTCGAGGACGAAGTACCGCCCGGACTGCCGGTTGTTCAACGTCCACCGCAGGCCGTCCGGCGCGGTGTACCAGCCGCTCTCGGTGGTCGAGTGGGAGTGGTTGTCGCTGTAGAGCCCGGCCTGCCCGAGCAGGCCCTGGCCGCACTGGTCGAGCACCATCTGGGCGCAGGCCGCGCCGCAGTAGTAGTCGGTGTCCTGCTGGTGGTAGACGGTCGGCAGGTCCTCGTGAACGGTCATCGTGCCCTCCTTCGTCGGGCGCCCCGAAAGGGTGCACGACGAAGGAGCCCGGCCCACGCCGGCCGATACCCGGCTCAGGGCTCGAAGCGGTACCCGATGCCCGGCTCGGTGACCAGGTGCCGCGGGCGCGCCGGCGTCGGCTCGAGCTTGCGCCGCAGCTGCGCGACGTAGACGCGCAGGTAGTTCGTCTGCCCGTCGTACGCCGGCCCCCACACCTCGCGGAGCAGCTGCTGCTGCGTCACGAGCTTGCCGGGGTTGCGCACGAGGATCTCCAGCAGGTGCCACTCCGTGGGGGTCAGCCGGACCACCGAGCCGTTCCGCGTGACGCGGTGCGCCGCGAGGTCCACCGTGAACGCGGGCGTCGTCACCACGGGCTCCACCGGCGAGGGGGTGGCACGGCGCAGGGCCGCGCGGATCCGCGCCAGCAGCTCGTCCATGCCGAACGGCTTGGTCACGTAGTCGTCCGCCCCGGCGTCGAGCGCGTCGACCTTCGCCCACTGGGTGTCGCGCGCGGAGAGCACGACGATCGGCACCGAGGTCCAGCCGCGCAGGCCGGCGACGACCTCGACGCCGTCCATGTCGGGCAGGCCGAGGTCCAGCACCACGAGGTCGGGCGGCTGGGTGGCGGCGTGCCGCAGCGCCGTGGCGCCGTCGGCCGCCGTCTCGACGTCGAAGTGCCGCGCGCGCAGGTTGATCGCCAGGGCGCGGAGCAGCGCGGGGTCGTCGTCGACGACGAGGATGCGGCTCATCGCTCGGCGACCACGGGCAGCCGCAGCGTCATCGTCAGCCCGCCGCCGGCGGTCTGCGACGGCGTGACCGTGACGTCCATCGCACGCGTGAAGCCGCGGACGATGGCCAGCCCGAGGCCGGCGCCGGCGCCGGCCGCGTGGTCGTCGAGCCGCTGGAACGGCTCGAACATCGCGTCCCACAGCTCGCTGGGCACGCCCGTGCCGTGGTCCACCACCGCCAGCTCGACGCCCCCGGAGCCCGGCCGCGCGGTCATGTCGACCGCCCGGCCGGCGGGGCTGTGCTTCACCGCGTTGTCGACGAGGTTCGCCACCACGCGGCCGAGCAGCCCGGGGTCCACCCGCACCAGCGGCAGGTCGTCGGGGATGTCCATCTTCACGGCGCCGCTCGGCGCGTCCAGCAGCGCGAGGGCCACCACCTCGTCGACCGCCACCGGCTCGGGCCGCGCGGTGACCGCCCCCACCTGGATCCGGGTGGCGTCGAGGACGTCCGCGATGAGCGCGGTCAGCCGGTCCGTCGACTCCTCGATGGTCGCCAGCAGGTCGGCCTGCTCCTGCGGCGACCAGTCGACGTCGTCCTGCCGCAGGCTCGACACGGCCGCCTTGAGGCCCGCGAGCGGCGTGCGCAGGTCGTGCCCCACCGAGGCGAGCAGCGCCGAGCGCACCCGGTCGGCCTCGGTCAGCCGGTCCGTCAGCCGCACCAGGTGCTGGGTCTCGTAGGCGCGGGCGGCCGCCGCGGCGAGCCGCTCGAGCACCGACCGGTCCTCCGCGAAGAGCGCGGGCCCGTGCAGCACCAGCTCCAGCTCGGCGCTCGCCGGCACCCGCACCTCCTCGTCGTCGGGCGCCGCGTGCCCGACGGACGCCAGCACCGAGGGGGCGCCGCCGTTGACGCGCCGCACCAGCTCGGCCGAGCCCATGCCGAACGTGGCCCGCACCTGCTCGAGCACGGCGCTCAGCGAGAGCTGCTCGGCCGGGCTGCCGGACACCGCGGAGAGCAGCTCGGCCTCGCGGCTGCTGCGCTCCGCCCGGCCCCGGTCCCGTGCGGCGATCTCGACGGTGACCGCGACGACCACGGCGACCAGGGCGAACACGAGGAGCTGGACCACCGAGTCGCGGTGCTCGACGTTGAGCGTGTGGTACGGCGGGGTGAGGAACCAGTTGGCCGCGAGGACGCTGGCCACCGCGGCGATCACCGCCGGCCAGATGCCGCCGACCGCGGCCACGACGACGACGGCCAGCAGGTAGAGCAGCAGCACCGAACCGAGGGTGAGCGAGCCGCGCGAGTCGTCGAGCACCGCGGTGAGGAGCGGCAGCGCGACGAGTGCGACGACGAACCCCGCCACCCGGCGCCGCGCCGGGAGCCCGGAGACCGGCGCCGGCAGCTCCCGCGCCGGCGCCGGCTCATCGCGCACGCTCATGGGCCCAGCGTGGCACGACGAGCCTGCGCCGCGGCGCGCCGCCACTCAGGACGCGGTCCCCCGCCGGGGGCGCGGCGGGGGACCGCGGGTCGTGGGGTGGCGCCTACTCCCGCCCGGCCGCCGCCATCGCGGGCGGCCGCGGCGCCGCGACCTCGCGCCCGAGCCGGTACGGCACGCTCGTCACCATGACGCCGGGCTGGAACAGCAGCCGGCTCTTGAGGCGCAGCGCGCTCTGGTTGTGCAGCAGCTGCTCCCACCAGTGCTCGACGACGTACTCCGGCACGTACACGGCCACGACGTCGCGCGGGCTGCGCCGCCGGATCTCGGCGATGTACTCCACCGCCGGGCGGGTCATGTCGCGGTAGGGCGAGTCGAGGACGGTGAGCGGAACCGGCACGTCGCGGGTGTTCCAGTCGGCGAGCAGGCGCTCGGTCTCGCGGGGGTTGGTGCGGATCGTCAGGGCCTCGAGCGACGACGGCCGGGTGGCGCGGGCGAAGGCCAGGGCGCGCAGCGCCGGGGTCGTCAGCCGCGACACCAGGACGATGGCGTGCACCCGGCTCGGCAGCGGCACGCCCTCGACCCCCGGCGCCAGCGCCTGGTCCACGCGCCGGTAGTGCCGGTGCACGGCCTGCATCACGAAGAAGAGCACCGGCATGGCGATGCAGACGAGGTAGGCGCCGTGCGTGAACTTGGTCACCAGGACGATCAGCAGCACGACGAACGTCAGAGCGGCACCGAACCCGTTGATGACGCGGGCGCGCAGCACGTGCCCGCGCTGCGTGGACAGGCCGTTGCGCAGCTCGGCGGACCAGTGCCGCACCATGCCCAGCTGGCTCAGCGTGAAGCTGACGAAGACGCCGATGATGTACAGCTGGATCAGCCGGGTGGTGCTGGCGTGGAACGCGAACAGCAGCCCCACCGCGGCCGCCGAGAGCACCAGGACGCCGTTGCTGTAGACGAGCCGGTCACCGCGCCGCGCCAGCTGGCGCGGCATGAAGCCGTCCTGGCCGAGGATCGACGCGAGGATCGGGAACCCGTTGAACGCCGTGTTCGCGGCCAGCACCAGGATCAGCGTGGTGAAGCCCTGCACCAGGTAGAACCCGACGCTGTTCAGGCCGAACACGGCACCCGCGAGCTGCGCGATGACCGTGCGCTGCACGTAGCCGTCCGGGGCACCGATGAGCCGGGCCGGGTCGTCGGACATGTGCACCTTCGAGACCAGGGCCAGCACGGTGATCCCGGCGAACATCGTCACGGTGAGCACGCCCATGATCGCCAGGGTCCCCGCCGCGTTGCGGCTCTTCGGCCGCCGGAAGTTGGGCACCCCGTTGCTGACGGCCTCGACGCCGGTCAGGGCGGTGCAGCCGGAGGCGAACGACCGCAGCAGCACCGCGACGAGCGCCAGCGAGCCGAGGCTCTGCGTGCTGGCCGCCACCCCGATGCTGGCCGACTCGGCCACCGGCGCGTGGCCCGCCGCGGCCCGGACCAGCCCGATCGCGATCATGGCGAACACGGCGACGACGAATCCGTAGGTCGGGATCGCGAAGGCCTTGCCGGACTCCTTCACACCGCGCAGGTTGGCGACGGTGAGGACGACGACGACGGCCACCGAGAGCCACGTGGCGTAGGGCGCGAACGACGGGAGCGCGGAGACCAGGTTGGCGACGCCGGCGGCGACCGAGACGGCCACGGTGAGCACGTAGTCGACGAGCAGGGCCGAGGCGGCGACGAGCGCGGCACCCTGCCCGAGGTTGGCCCGGCTCACCGCGTACGCGCCACCGCCGCCGGGGTACGCGTAGCAGGTCTGCCGGTAGGAGGCGACGACCGTGAGCAGCAGCAGCACCACCGCCCCGGCGACCCACGGGGACAGGTGCAGCAGCGCCAGCCCGCCGACGGACAGGACGAGCAGGATCTCCTCGGTCGCGTACGCGTTGGACGACAGCGGGTCCGAGCAGAACACCGGCAGCGCCAGCCACTTGGGCAGGAGCTGCTCGCCCATGCGGTCGGTGGCGAGCGGTTTGCCCAGGAGCATGCGCTTGGGCAGCGAGACGTAGGCCGACACGCCTCCAGGACAGCGCCGTCCGCTCGGGACCGCGGGGGATCTTGACGCGTTCTTAGCGGGCCTACCCGGACTCCTGACGCGGCGCCGCTCGGAATGCGCACGACGAGGCCGGGCTTGATCGTGGTGGCAGCGCACACCCCGGACGAGCGGAGCACGGATGACCGAGGTGACGATCGGCCGGCCGCCCACGCCACCGACCCGGCTGGCCCGCCTGCGCGCCCGCCTGGAGACGATGGGGCAGGACCGCGCGTCCGCCGCGCTTCTGGGGGCCGGAGCGCTCGTCGCCCTCGTGTGGGTCAACACCCCGGCCCGCGCCGCCTACGACACGTTCTGGTCCACGCCGATCGGCGTCCGCGTCGGCTCGTTCGAGCTGATGCTGACTCTGCACGGCCTGGTCAACGACGCGCTGATGGCGTTCTTCTTCTTCGTCGTGGGCCTCGAGGTGAAGCGTGAGGTCACCATCGGGGAGCTCTCGGAGCGCGAGCGGGCGATCGTGCCGGCGAGCGCGGCCGTCGGCGGCCTCGTGGTGCCCGCGCTGATCTTCCTCGCGATCGCCGGCCGGTCGCCCGACGCGCACGCATGGGGCGCCGTCATCTCCACCGACACCGCGTTCCTCATCGGCGCCCTGGCGCTCGTCGGGCCCCGGCACTCCGCGCGGCTGCGCCTGTTCCTGCTCACGATGGCGGTGGTCGACGACATCGGCGCCCTGGCCGTCATCGCGGTGTTCTACACGTCCGACCTCCGCCTGGCGCCGCTCGCCCTGACGGCGGTGGCGCTGGCGCTCGTGGCGGTCGTGAGGTTCCTGCCGACGGGGCGCGGGCCGGTGTACGCGGTGCTGGCGGTGCTCGTCTGGCTCGGGCTGCACGAGGCCGGCGTGCACCCGACCCTCGCCGGCGTGGCCGTGGCGCTGCTCATCCCGGTCTTCGCGCCGCGCCGCCGCGAGGTCGAGGCCGCCTACGCGCAGACGCGCGCCTTCCGGCAGTCCCCCACGCCGCGGTACGCCGTGGCGGCCCAGCGGCGGCTGCGCGACTCGATCTCCGTCAACGAGCGGCTCCAGCTCTCGTTCGCACCGGCGGTCTCGTACGCCGTGCTGCCGCTGTTCGCCCTCGCGAACGCCGGCGTCCGCCTCGACGCCTCGTCGCTGGCGGCGGCGTGGCGCTCGTCGCTGTTCTGGGGCGTGGTCGCCGGGCTCGTCGTCGGCAAGCTCGTCGGGATCACCGGCGCGACCGCCCTCGTCGCGCGCAGCCGCTTCGGCCGGCTGGCCCCGGGACTGACCCTCGACCGCGTCAGCGGCGGGGCGGCGCTGTCCGGCATCGGCTTCACCATCTCGCTGCTCATCATCGACATCGCGGTGCCCGACGAGCGAGCGGCGACCCAGGCGCGGCTCGGCGTGCTGGTCGCGACGGCGGTGTCCGTGCTGCTCGGCTGGGCGATGTTCGCGGCGATGGTCCGGTTCGCGCCCCGCAAGCCGGTGGGCAAGGTGCTGCTGCGTGCCTTCGACCCCGCCCGCGACCACTACCGGGGACGGCCGGACGCGCCGCTCGTCATCGTCGAGTACGGGGACTTCGAGTGCCCCTTCTGCTCCCGCGCCACGGGGTCCGTCGACGAGGTCCTCGAGCGCCTGGGGGACGAGGTCGTCTGGGTGTGGCGCCACCTGCCGCAGACGCGCGTGCACCCGCACGCGGTGGAGTCGGCGCGGGCGGCGGAGGCGGCGGCCCGCCAGGACAGGTTCCTCGACTACGGGAGCACGCTGTTCACGCAGCAGGACCGCCTCGAGCGCGAGGACCTGCTCGACGTGGCGGAGCGCCTCGGCCTGGACCTCGACCGCTTCATCGAGGACTTCGACGGCGCCGACGTCGCCCGGCGCGTCCAGGAGGACGCCGACGACGCCGACCTCATGGACCTGCTGTCCACCCCGGCGTTCTTCGTCAACGGCTGGCGGCTCGTCGGTCCCTACGACGCGGAGAGCCTCATCGAGGCGCTGCGCCTCTGGGCCGGATCGATCCCGCCGGCGTTCCGCCCCTGAGCGCCGCGCTCTCGGTCGCGCACCTCGAGGCCGGGTCCCGCGCGACCACCGGGGCTCCGTCGGCACCCGGTCGACTCCCTCGCCCGCACCGCGACGCCGCTCCGTCGGCACGCCGCCGATCCGGCTCGTCGGCGCCTCACCGCCCGGTTCACCCGCGCCGCCACCGCGGCGAGACGGTCCGGTCGCCGCCGACCGCAACTCAGAGTCAACGTTGTTGACAAGCAGTTGCCCCCGGAGCGCGGTGGCCGATCTCGGTCAGACGTCAGCCGCAGCCCTCTCGCGGGCGCCCGGCCCCGAACAGGTTCACCGCACGCAGAGGTCACTGGGTGAGCGCATGATGCTCACCCAGTGACCTGGCGCGGCGACGAGCGCGGTCAGCCGACGTGCTGGCCCGACGGGGTCAGCGCCCACCACAGGTTCTGGAAGTTCTGGCCGTTGGTGTCGCCGGGCGCCGTGTCGTGCGCGAACGTGTAGAGCGGCCACCCGTTGAGGGTCACCTGCTTCTGCCCGTCGACGCCGGTGATGGTGCCGATGGTGCCCGTCACGCCGCTGACCTGCGGCGTCCCCGTACCGGCGTGGACCTCCGGCCAGATCGCGGCGCACGAGCCCGTGCAGGCCGACGTGGTAGCGCCCTGCGTGTCCTTGCCGAACTCGTAGACCGTCATCCCGTTGGCGTCGACGATGATCGTGCCGAGCGAGCTGGACCGGGTGGACAGCACGTCGCCCGACATCGCGGCCGAGGCGCTCCCGGCTCCCGGCGGGGCCTTGTACCCGCCGGCCGCGGCGCCCGTCGCCGCGCCCTGGGTGGCGGCAGGTGGCGTGGTGGTGGCTGCGCCGTACCCGCCCCCGCCGGAGCCCGTCGATCCCCCTGATCCGCACGCGGCCAGCGTCAGCAGGCCGCCCACTGCCAGGGCGATGACCGCTCCGCGTCGCCCGCCGATGACCGATCTCATGGCCACTCCTCCCGCGATCCCGCCGAGGCCGACGGTCTGCCGTGCCGACATGCTGACGTGCGGTACACGACGCCGGGGGGCTGGCGGTTCACACCATCGACCGGCACGCGACCACAGGCGGTCGGCACCACGCGGTCTGGGAGGTCAGCCCGCGACGAGTGGCGCCGCGAGCACCGTCGTGCCCGAGGCCGACCTGATCGCCACGGACGCGATGCGGTCGAGGGGGACGGCCGTCGCCGCGTCGAGGTGCACGTCGAGACCCGGCTGGGCGGACCAGGTCGACACCTGGGTGCTCGTGCCGTCGACGTCCGTCACGACCAGCGAGTAGACGCCGGCCGTGCCGTCCTGCCCGTACGCCGGCGAGCCCGAGGTCGGCGGGTAGTCGCACTCCATCGACAGCCGGGTGCCCCACGTCACGGGCGTCAACGCCACCGTCGCGGTCAGCGGCGTCTCGATCTGCCGTGTCAGCGCGAGGGTCTGGGCGGGGGCGGTGGCGTGGCTGGTGAGGCGCTGCACGACGAGCGGGGACGCGACAGCGAGGCCGAGGACGAGCACCGCGGCGAGTCCCGCCAGCAGCCGGCGCCGCATCCGGTGACGCCGCTCGCGCCGCACGACGAGGTCGACGAGGTCCGCCCGCGGGCCGCCGCCCTCGCCGGGCTGGTCGTCCACCGTCCAGTCACGGGCCGCGACCCACTCGTCAGTCGCCGACCGCCCGCTCGTCGCCGCCCGGCCATCCGTCGCGGGCCGCATGTCGTCATGCTCAAGGCCGCCGCCGGTGCCGGGGACGACCCGCGCCGGGTCGTCGGCCACCGGGCGGGCCCGCGCCAGCAGGCCGGGCAGCGGGGCGAGCTCGGCCACGGCGGCACGGCAGCGGGCGCAGCCGGCGAGGTGGTCCTCGTAGGCGCGCCGCTCGTCGGGCGCGAGCGCGCCCAGCACGTAGGCGCCGTCCCAGTCGGCGAAGGCCGCGTGCTCGCGGTCCAGACCCTCGTCGTGCTCGAGCGTCATCGCACGACCCCCCTCTCCTGCAGCGCGAGCCGCAACGCGCGCAGCCCGTAGTGCAGCCTCGACTTCACGGTCCCCGGCGGGATCCCCAGCTCGTCGGAGAGCTCGGCGGTGCTCAGCCCGCCGTAGTACGCCCGCGCGATCACCGTCCGGTGCTCCTCGCTGAGGTCGGCCAGGGCCTCGGAGACGAGGATCGCGTCGAACAGCTCGTCGGTGCGGTCGCCGACCGCGCGGTCCGGCGGCTCGTCGACGCCCATCTCGTGCCGGTGGTGGGCGCTGCGCGCCTCGTCGATCACGAGGTTGCGCGCGACGGTGAACATCCACGACCGGGCGGTCGCCGGGTCCTGGGCCATGACCTTGGGGCTGCGCCAGGCGCGGAAGAGCGTCTCCTGCACCACGTCGTCGGCGCCCGCGCTCGTCCCCGTCAGGTGCACGACGAACCGCCACACGGCGGCGGCGTGCCGGTCGTGCAGCTCACGCAGGACCGCGCGGTCGTCGGTGGGCATCCTCGTTCTTTCCGGGACTGGTCAGGTCTCTCCCCGATGTAACGACGCCGGGCCGCCGATCAGTTCATCCGGCGGATCTGCGGCTCAGTACCAGCCCGCCGCCTGGGAGTGCGCCCACGCCGCGCACGGGGTGCCGTACGCGCTCCTGATGTACGAGATGCCCCACCGCACCTGCGTCAGGGGGTTCGTCTGCCAGTCGGCGCCCGCGGTGGCCATCTTCGAGCCCGGCAGCGACTGCGGGATGCCGAACGCGCCCGACGACACGTTCCGCGCGGCCGGGTCCCAGTGCGACTCTCGGCTCCACAGCCGGTCGAGGCAGCCGAACTGGCCGGAGCCGACGAGCGAGGCCGCGTACTGCTTGATGGCCGCGGTCGTCAGGGGCGGGGCCGGGGGCATGACGACCTGAAGGACGTCGGTGTCCGGCAGCGTCCACACGGCGTCGGCGGGAGCGGTCACCGGCCCGGCGGTCCGATCGGTCGGGGCGGACGGCGCGGACGTCCCCGCCAGGCTGCCCGTGACCGCCATCGCGGCGGGGGCGCCGACGAGGCCGATGGACAGCGAGACCGCCACCACGCCGGCGCCCAACGCGCCCACGTCGGCGCCCTTCGCGGAGTGGCTGTGCCGACCCGAGGGCTTCCGCAGGAGCACCTGGCGCACCGCCGACAGGCCGCCCGGACCGCCCGCGTGGTGCCTCGCGTGGTGACCCGCGTGGTGACGCGGCTGCGCGTGGGCGTGTCGGTGATGGTTCGAGACGGGCATCCGGGGCGGACTCCTCACGCCACGGGTGCGGCGAACGGGCTGGGACGCCCTCCATGATCGGTGAGCCGTCCGGGCGCCCGGGACGCGCCGGCCCCTCGGAGGGCGGTCACGGCTCCCGCGCCGGCCGAGCACCCCCGCCCGACCTGGGCCGTCACCGACACGCGCCCGACTTTGTGATCCTCAGCACACCCCACCCCGGGAAGCGGCCGCGCCGAGCGCGGAACCGGCGGGGGCGGCCGCTCACGGCCGGCCCCCGCCGGTGACGTTCCCGCTGGTCAGACCGCTGCGGGCGAGCTCTGCGCCGTCAGCGCGGGGTCGCGCACGACGACGTCGCCGAGCACCTCGTCGATCCGCGTCATCAGCTCCGCCGGGATGACGACCCCGGAGGCCTTGACGTTCTCGGCCACCTGCTCGGGGCGGGAGGCGCCGATGAGCGCCGCCGCCACGTTCGGGTTCTGCAGCACCCAGGCCACCGCGAGCTGCGCCAGCGTGAGCCCGAGCTCGTCGGCCACCGGGCGCAGGGCCTGCACGCGCGCGAGCACGTCCTGGTTCTCCGTGAAGCGGCGGACCATCTGGGCGCCGCCCTTCTCGTCGGTGGCCCGCGAGCCGGCGGGCGCGGGGGCACCCGGCAGGTACTTGCCGGTCAGCACGCCCTGCGCCACCGGCGACCACACGACCTGGGACAGGCCCAGCTCCTCGCTCGCCGGCACCACCTGCTCCTCGATGACCCGCCACAGCATCGAGTACTGCGGCTGGTTGGAGACGAGCGGCACGTGCAGCTCGCGCGCGAGCTCCACCCCCGCGCGGATCTGCTCGGCGGTCCACTCGGAGACGCCGATGTAGAGCGCCTTGCCGGAGCGGACCACGTCCGCGAACGCCTGCATCGTCTCCTCGAGCGGCGTCACGTGGTCGTAGCGGTGGGCCTGGTACAGGTCGACGTAGTCGGTCTGCAGCCGCTCGAGGGACCCCTCGATGGACCGCAGGATGTGCTTGCGGCTCAGCCCGCGGTCGTTGGCGCCGCGCGGGCCGGTGGGCCAGAACACCTTGGTGAAGACCTCGAGGCCGTCGCGGCGCTCGCCCTTCAGCGCCTCGCCGAGCACGGTCTCCGCGGCGGTGTTCGCGTAGACGTCGGCGGTGTCGAAGCTCGTGATGCCCGCGTCGAGGGCGGCGCGGACGCAGGCCTTGGCGGTGTCGTTCTCGACCTGGGACCCGTGGGTGAGCCAGTTGCCGTAGGTGATCTCGGTGACCTTGAGGCCGGAGCGGCCGAGGTTTCGGTAAGCGACCATGCCGCCAGCCTAGGCCGCGAACGGAGGCGCCTCCGCTCTTCGTCGTGCCCCGTGGCCCGATACCCGAGCTACGCGAACCGCTCCGCCCGCTCGGCGACCCGACCGGTGCGGGCCGCGGCGTCCCACGTGTAGACCTCGGTCCCCGTGACGAACACGTGCTCCGCGCGCGAGGTGACGTCCAGCGGGTCGCCGCTCCACACGACCACGTCGCCGTCCAGGCCCGGCGCCAGGGCGCCGATGCGGGAGCCGAGCCCGAGGAAAGCTGCCGGGTTCACCGTCAGCGCCTGCAGGGCGACCTCGCGGTCCAGGCCCTCCTTCACCGCGAACGACGCCTGGTGCACCAGGAAGTTGATCGGCACCACGGGGTGGTCGGTGGTGATCGCCACGCGCACGCCGGCCGCCGCCAGGCGGCCGAGGTTGGCGATGGCCCGGTGCCGCAGCTCCACCTTCGACCTGGAGGTGAACAGCGGCCCGAAGATGACGGGGACGTCCTTCTCGGCCAGCACGTCGGCGATGAGGGCGCCCTCCGTGCCGTGGTTGACGACGAGCCGGTACCCGAACTCCTCGGAGAGCCGGATGGCGGTGGCGATGTCGTCGGCCCGGTGCGTGTGCTGGTCCCACACGAGCTCGCCGGCCAGCACCCGCGCCAGCGTCTCCTTGGCCAGGTCGCGGTCGAACGGCTCGCCCTTCGCCTCCGCGGCGGCCCGACGAGCCACGTAGTTCTGCGCGTCGACGAAGGCCTTCCTGATGACGTGGGCCACGCCGAGCCGCGTCGAGGGCAGCGCCTTCTTGTCGCCGTAGACGCGCTTCGGGTTCTCGCCGAGCGCCGACTTCACCGACACCGCGTCGCTGATCACCTGCTCGTCGACGGTGCGCCCGCCCCACGTCTTGATCGCGACGGTCTGCCCGCCGATCGGGTTGCCACTGCCGGGCTTGACGACGACGGACGTGACGCCGCCCGCGAGCGCGTCCCGGAACCCCTCCTCGTCGATGTTGACGCCGTCGATCGCGCGCAGGCCGGCGCCGTTCGGGTCGGTCATCTCATTGACGTCGTCGCCCGCCCAGCCCTCGCCCTCCTCGTGGACGCCCAGGTGGCCGTGGGCCTCGACGAAGCCCGGCAGCACCCAGCGGCCGCCGGCGTCCAGGATGCGGACCTCGCCGGGCACGACGACGTCCGGTCCCACGGCGGTGATGACGCCGTCCTCGACGAGCACGGTGCCGCGCTCGATCGGGGCGCCGGCGACCGGCACGACGTAGGCGTTGACGATCGCGACGGAGGCGCGCGCGGTCCTGATGGGCTGGAGGGAGGTCATGCGTCCATCCTGGCCCGCGCCCCGCGGTGGGCCGTCACGCCCCGGGCCGGCGCCCGACGAAGTGGTCCATCGTGTGGTTGATGCCGAGGACGTCCATGAGCGTGTCGAAGCCGCGGGTGCCCAGCAGGCGCAGGCCCGGGACCAGCCACACCGCGGGCGGCAGCACGATCTGGGCCCGGCCGCGCTCGACGCCGTCGACGACGGCGTGCGCCACGTCGTCCTCCCGCAGGATCGGCAGCAGCCACGGCACCCGCGTCCGGACGCCCTCGAACATGCCGGTGTCGATGTAGTACGGGCAGACCAGGAGGCTGCGCACGTGCGAGCGCTCGGCGCGCAGCTCCGCCCGCAGCGACTCGGTGAAGCCGACCGCCGCGAACTTGCTCGCGGAGTAGTCCGTCTGCCGCGCCACGCCGACCATGCCGGCCGCCGAGGCGATGGTCACGACGGTGCCGCGGTCCCGCCGCAGCATGCCCGGCAGGAACGCCCGGGTCACCCAGTACAGGGCCAGCGTGTTGACCTCGAACGTGCGCCGGATGGCCGCCTCGTCGGCGTCGAGCAGCCGGCGTCCGGTGACGACGCCGGCGCAGTTGACGACGACGTCGACGTCCCCGGCGCCGACCGCGGCCGACGCCACCGCGCCGGCGTCCCGGATGTCGACAGTCGCCGCGCTCGCGCGACGGTGGTGCGCGGTGATCTCGGCGGTCACCTCCTCGGCGCGCTCGCCGTCGACGTCCCAGACGACGACCTCGGCCGCGCCCCGCGCCGCCGCCCGCAGCGCGATGCGCCGTCCCAGCCCGCGGCCGCCCCCGGTGACGAGCACCCGCGAGCCCGCGATCGGCGTGCCGGACCGCTGCATGGGGACCCCCTCGCCGACGCCGGGCCCCGTCGCCCGGACGGGACCGAGCATCGTCCACCAGCGGCGACGCCGCACGTCCGCGCCGATCGAGCCGGCTCAGCGCTGCAGGCGCTCCGTGATGTCCCAGAGCCGGTCCGCGGCCTCGGGGTCGAGCGCGTGGCGCGCCACGCCTGCTGCGTCGATGCCGGCGGCGGTCGGGTCGTCGGGGTCCGCCTCCTGGCAGTTCTCGAAGTACCGTCCCCCCACGCCGGCCACCAGGGGAGACGTCGCGAGGAACACGCTCGTGGCGGCGCCCTGCTCGAGACTCTTGAAGACATACCTCCCGGACGAGCGCAGGCCGTCGAGGACGGCGGGGGCGTAGTAGCGAGACAGTCCCGAGTCCGCGATCGCGCCGGGGTGCAGCGCATTGACGGTGATGCCGTCGTCCGCCCACCGGCGCGCGGCGCCGACGGCGAACAAGGCGTTGGCGGTCTTCGACTGCGCGTAGGCAAGGGCGGGGTCGTACGGGCGACGCTCGAAGTCGATGTCGTCGAACACGACCGGCGAGTTCAGGTGCGCCCGCGAGCTGACGACGACGACCCGCGCCCCGGCGGCGGCACGCAACGCCGGCAGCAGCCCGACCGCGAGCCGAGCGTGCCCCAGGTGGTTCGTCGCGAACTGCATCTCGTGCCCTTCGGGACTCAGCCGCCGCTCGGGGACAGCCATGACACCGGCGTTCGCCACGAGGATGTGCAGCGGCCCGACGAACGAGTCCACGAGCGCATCGACGGAGGCGCGGTCCAGGAGGTCGAGGTGGGCCACGGACACGGCTCCGCCGGTCGTGGTCCGCACGTCCTGGGCCACCGACTCCGCCGCAGCGAGGTTCCGGGCAGCGACGACCACCTCGGCACCCGCCCCGGCCAGTGCCCGGACGGTCTCGACGCCGATGCCTCCGGCGCCGCCCGTGACGAGCGCGCACCGGCCGTGCAGGTCGATTCCCTCGACCACCTCCCGTGCCGTGCTCGCCCATCCGAAGGGTGATGTGATGCGACCGTTCACGATTCCGCCTCTCGCGGGTTGATCTGTCGGATGACCGCGCCGAGCTCCGCGGCAACCTCGTCGGCCGCCTGCTCGTCGCCGGCGTCACGCGCGGTCCAGTACCGGACCTTGAGCTCCAGGTACTGCAGCCGGAGCCGGAGCGCGGCCACCTCCCCGGCCAGGCGCCGCGCGTGCGCCTCGAACAGCGCCCGCCGCTGGCCCGGTGCGTCGGCGGCGCCGGCGAGGTACGCGCGCATGTCGTCGATGCTCAGGCCGACAGCACGCAGGTTGGCCAGCGTCTCGAGCAGCTCGACGTCCGCGGTCCGGTAGCGGCGATGGCCGCTCGACGGATCTCGGGGCACCGGCGCGACGAGGCCGATGTCCTCCCAGTAGCGCAGCGTGGTCTCCGGCAGTCCGCACCGGGCGGCCGCGGCGGCGATGGTGTATCCCTCGGGCACGTCCGCCAGTATCGGAAACTTCGAGCGCTCGAAGTCAAGCCACCGCCACCTCCGCCGCGACCGCGGCGGGATGCTGCGGCCGAGCACCACGACGGAGGCGACCGGCACCCGCCCGCCGACGGCGTGGCCGACCTCGTGGGCAACCGGCGTGGCCCAACGACGAGCCCCGCGGCGCCGGTCGCCCTAGCGTTGTGGCAGCCGACGATCGGAGAGACGGGACATGACCACCGCGCCTGCAGAGCACCCGGCGGAACCGCACGGCGCCGGGCTGGGGGCCCGGCTGAACTGGCTGCGGGCGGGCGTGCTCGGCGCCAACGACGGGATCGTCTCCGTCGCGGGCATCGTCATCGGCGTCGCGGGCGCCACCTCGAACGTCACGGCCATCGCTACCGCCGGCGTCGCCGGCCTCGTGGCGGGCGCCATGTCGATGGCCGGCGGCGAGTACGTCTCCGTCAGCACGCAGCGCGACACCGAGCGCGCGGTGCTGGAGAAGGAGCGCTGGGAGCTCGCGACGATGCCCGACGACGAGCTCGCCGAGCTGGCCGGCCTCTACCAGGAGAAGGGGCTCACGCCGGAGCTCGCCACCCAGGTCGCGGCGCAGCTGACCGAGCACGACGCGCTGCGCGCGCACGCCGAGGCCGAGCTCGGCATCGATCCCGACGACCTGACCAGCCCGTGGGCGGCGGCCGGCGCGTCCTTCGTCTCGTTCACCGTCGGCGCGCTCATCCCGCTGCTGGTGATCCTCGTGCCGGTGGACGGCTGGCGGATCTGGCTGACGGTGGCCGCGGTCCTCGTGGGGCTGACCGTCACCGGGTTCGTCTCCGCCCGGCTGGGCGGCGCACCCGCCGGGCGTGCCGTGCTGCGCAACGTCGGCATGGGCGCGGCGACGATGGCCTTCACGTGGGGTGTCGGCAAGGTCTTCGGGACCGTGGTCGGGTGACGCCCGCGCGGGTGCCGCGGCCCTGACGGATGCTGGGGCCATGCCCGACTACGGCCACCCGATCCGCTTCGGCACGTTCGTCACGCCGGTCAACGCGCCGCCGCAGCGGCCGGTCGAGCTCGCGGTGCTCAGCGAGGAGCTCGGCTTCGACCTCGTGACGTTCCAGGACCATCCGTACCAGCCGCGCTTCCACGACACGTGGACCCTGCTGACGTGGGTCGCCGCCCGCACGTCCCGGATCGGGCTGGCGGGCAACGTGCACAACCTGCCGCTGCGCCCGCCGGCGGTGCTGGCGCGGGCCGCCGCGAGCCTGGACCTGCTGTCCGGCGGCCGCGTCAACCTCGGGCTCGGCACCGGGGGCTTCTGGGACGCGATCGGGGCGATGGGCGGCGAGCGGCTGACGCCGGGCCGGGCGGTGGACGCCCTCGACCAGGCGCTCGACGTCATCCGCGGCCTCTGGGACGTCACCGACCGGACGCCGCTGCGGGCCGGCGGCGACCTGCACCACGTCGACGGCGCCAAGCGCGGACCCGCACCCGCGCACCCGATCCCGATCTGGCTCGGCGCCTACCGCCCCCGCATGCTGTCGCTCGTCGGACGCAAGGCCGACGGCTGGCTGCCGTCGGCCGGCTACCTGCAGCCGGGTGACCTGGCGCGCGGCAACGCCGCGATCGACGAGGCCGCGCTGGCCGCCGGCCGCGATCCGGCCGCGATCACGCGGCTGCTCAACGTCGGCCCCGGCGCGGGGGCCAACGACCTGGCGCGCCTGGCGCTGCAGGACGGGATCAGCGTGTTCGTCGTCGGCGGCGACGACCCCGACGGGATGCGGCGCTTCGCCGGCGAGGTCGCGCCGGCGGTGCGCGAGCTCGTCGCTGCGGGCCGCGGCGCGGCGCCCGCCGCCGCGGGCGGCTGAGCCCGGCCAGCGCGGGGCGGTGCGCGCGGCGGAGCCCGGCCGGAGGGCGGCGCACGGCGGTGCGGGTGGGTGGATCGGCCGGAGGCGGCGGCGGGGCGCCCCGTAGGCTTCGGCGATGACGGCGCAGCAGAGCAGAGGTCGGCGCGGCGACGACGTGAGCGGCTCGCTGGCCTCGTCGCTGCGCGACTTCCTGCGCACCGAGTCGGGCAGCGCCGGCCTCCTGCTGATCGCCGCCGTCCTCGGGCTGGCCTGGGCGAACTCGCCGTGGAGCTCGTCGTACGAGGCCCTCTGGCACCGGACGCTGTCGATCGTCGTCGACGGCACCGGCCCGAGCATGGACCTGCACCACTGGGTCAACGACGGGCTGATGGCGGTGTTCTTCTTCGTCATCGGCCTGGAGGTGCGGCGCGAGTTCGCGGTCGGTGAGCTCACCGACCGGCGCCGGATCGTCGTCCCCCTGGTGGCCGGCATCGGCGGCATGGTGGTCCCCGCGGCGCTGTACCTGGCGGTCGCCCGCACCGGCGAGGTGGCGCACGGGTGGGGCATCGTCATCGGCACCGACACCGCCTTCCTGCTCGGCATCCTCGCCCTCGTCGGCCCGGCGGTCTCGACGCAGCTGCGCGTCTTCCTCCTGACGCTCACCGTCATCGACGACATCGCCGCCGTCAGCGTCATCGGCATCGCCTACACCGAGCACGTCTCGATCGGGCCGATGCTCGTCGCCGCCCTCGCCCTCGCCGGCATCGCCGTGCTGGCGCGGTCCAAGGTGCGGCTCGCGGGTCCCTACGCCACCCTGGCGGTCGTCGCGTGGCTCGCCACGCTCGACTCCGGGCTGCACGCCTCGATCGCCGGCATGCTCGCCGGTCTCCTGGTGCCGGCCACCGAGCCCACCCGGGCCCACCTCGACGCGGCCGCGGCCCAGCTGCGCGCGTTCGCCCAGTCGCCGCTGCCCACGCTGCAGCGCACGACGCGCCGCCAGCTCAGCCGGGTGATCAGCGTCAACGAGCGACTGCAGGCGGCGCTGCACGTGCCGACGAGCTTCCTCGTCGTGCCCGTGTTCGCGTTCGCCAACGCCGGCGTGGACCTGCGCGGCGGCGTGCTGCGCGACGCCCTGACCTCGGCCGTGACCTGGGGCGTCGTGGCCGGCCTGGTGCTCGGCAAGCTCGTCGGCGTCAGCGCCGGCGCCTGGCTCAGCGAGCGGCTCGGCTGGGGCCGGCTGCCGCAGGGCGTGGGGACCGGGCACGTCGTCGGGGGCGCGGCGCTGTCCGGCATCGGCTTCACGGTGTCGCTCCTCATCGCCGACCTGGCGTTCCACGACGAAGCGCTGCAGCGCGACGCGATCGTCGGCGTGCTGCTCTCGCTGGTGCTGGCGAGCGGCATCGGGTGGCTCGTGTTCGGGTTCGCGGCCCGCGTGCTGGGCCAGCGTGACGCCGCGCTGCCCACCGTGCTGGCCGAGCCGGTCGACCCGGTGCGCGACCACGTCCTCGGCGACCCCGCCGCCCCGCTGACCCTCGTCGAGTACCTCGACTTCGAGTGCCCGTTCAGCGCCCGTGCCCGGGTCACCGTGCGCGAGGTGCGGGAACGCTTCGGCCCCCGCCTGCGCTACGTCACCCGCCACCTGCCGCTCGCCCGCCACCCGCACGCCGAGCTGGCCGCCGTCGCCGCCGAGGCCGCCGGCCGGCAGGGCCGCAACTGGGAGATGCACGACGAGCTCTTCGCCCACCAGGACCACCTGGAGTTCGAGGACCTGTCCGCGTACGCCGCGGCGCTGGGCCTGGACATGGAGCAGTTCCTCGACGACCTGCAGGACCCCGCCCTCGCCGCGCACGTGCGCGCGGACATGACCTCGGCCGAGGACAGCGGCGCCCGCTCGACGCCGACGTTCTTCGTCGGAGGCGCCCGTGTGGAGGGGCGCTACGACGTCAAGACCCTCATCGCGGCGCTGGAGCGGTCCGACCGCCCGGCGGTCGCCTCGCGCTGACGCCGGGGTCACGCAGCTCTCCGGCCGGTGCCGTACCGTCCCGAGCGGGACCCCACCACCGCCACCGTCAGGAGGGCCCGTGCCCATCAGCTACGACGTCCCGTCCCAGGCCGGGCGGCGCCTCGTCGTCACCGGCTCCAACACGGGGATCGGCCAGGAGGTGGCGCGCCGCCTGGCGCTGGCCGGCGCCCAGGTGGTCATGGCCGTGCGCAGCGTCGAGAAGGGCGAGGCCGCACGCGCCGAGATCCTCCGGGAGGCGCCCGCCGCGGACGTCGAGGTGCGCCACCTGGACCTGGCCGACCTCGCCTCGGTCCGCGCCTTCGCCGACCCCCTCCTGGCCGACGGCCGGCCGCTGCACGCGCTCGTCAACAACGCCGGCGTGGTGCACGCGCCCCGGCGGCGCGAGGAGACGGTGGACGGCTTCGAGCTCCAGCTCGGCACCAACTTCCTCGGCCCGTTCGCGCTGACCACCCTGCTGCTGCCCCTGCTGCTGCGCTCCCCCGCGCCGCGCGTGGCCACCATGGGCAGCGCCGCCGCGACGTGGGGCCGGATCCGGTTCGACGACCTGCAGTGGCGTCGCTCCTACTCCCCCAACGGCGCGTATGCGCGCTCCAAGCTCGCGGACCTGCTCATGGCGCGCCACCTCGCGGCGGTGGCCGACGAGCGCGGCTGGCCCCTGCTCAGCACCGCGGCCCACCCCGGCTGGACGCTGTCGCACCCGCCCGCCGGCACGGCCGCCCGCCGGCCGGCACCGTGGCGCTCGCTGCTACCGGTGCAGGGCGTCGAGTCCGGCGCCGAGCCGATCCTCGTCGCGGCCACCTCGCCGGACGCGCGGCAGGGCACCTACTACGGCCCCGGCCGCCGCCTGGGCCTCATCGGCCCGACGACGGTGGCCCGGTTCCCGCGCCCGGCGCGCTCGCTCGCCACGGCCGCGCGGCTGTGGGCCGTCGCCGAGGAGCTCACCGGGACGCACCTGCCGCAGGCGTGAGGGCCGCGGCCTGCCCACCGCTCAGACGTCCCGGTGCGCCGTCCGCCAGGCGCCGAGGACCGACGGGACCAGCACCCACGCCACGATGACCAGCGCCGCGACCGCGGCCGGCATCGGCACCTTGTAGTTCACGAGCGCGTTCGACGAGCCAGGGTGGGCACGGGTGCCGATCTGCGCGGCCGGGAGGAACCGGCTCAGCGCGATCGAGAGCACCGCCCACCGGAGGTTCCCCAGGAAGCCCGCGATGTAGAGGATGCCGGTGACGATCGTCTGCCATCCGATGACCGCGACGAGCGTGATCGACGCCGAGCCGGTGAGCGACCCGACGCCGACGGCGAGGGTGGTCAGCACCGCCGTGGCCAACGCCACCCAGGCGCCGGACCGGAGCACCAGCGCTAGGTCGGGCCCCGGCCCGGCGCCGTGGAAGGCGTACGCGGCCGCCGTGCTCACGGCAAACCCGGCGAGCGTGAACAGCAGCGCCAGCAGCACCGCCGCCGGGACCCGGGTGAGGAACAGCAGCACGCGCGAGCGTCCCGTCGCCGCGAGGTCCCGGAACACGTGGTTGGCGAGGTCGGTGACCCCGGCCTGCGTCCCGACGAGGACCGCGGCCATCGGGCCGAAGTAGAGACCCATGAGCGTGGTCCCGTCGTCGAGGAGCTGGGTGGCGGGCAGGTGCCACCCGTGGCGCGCGAGGATGAAGAGCATGTAGAGCGCGCTGGTGCCCACCGACAGCGCCGCCGCGGCGGCCATGGTGGGCCGGTGGCGGCGCAGCTTGAGCAGGTCGGCGCCGATCATCTGCCGGACGAGGGTGCGGTTCATGCGTGCTGGTCTCCGACTCGGGACGTGAGGGACAGGAAGCGGTCTTCCAGGCTGTGGCGGACGGGTGTGAGGCTGACGACGTCGACACCCGAGCGCACCAGCCAGGTGACCAGGCCCGTGCCCGCGCGCGGGTCGCCGAGGGTCACGCGGATGGCGCCCCCGCTCGGTGCGGCCGAGGTCACCGCCGGGTGCGTCGACAGCACGGTGAGGGCGGCCTGCTGGTCGCGGCAGACCAGGTCGTACTCCGTCGCGCTCCCGCCGACGAGCTCGGCCACGGGGCCCTCGGCGACGAGCCGGCCCCGGTCGATGACGGCCACGTACTGGCACACCCGCTCGATCTCGTCGAGCACGTGCGACGAGACGAACACGGTGCGGCCCTCGGCGACGAACGCGGCGACGAGCTGGCGCAGCTGCAGGATCCCGCCCGGGTCCAGCCCGTTGGTCGGCTCGTCGAGCACGATGAGCTTGGGGTCCACCAGCAGGCAGCGGGCGATGCCGAGGCGCTGCCGCATCCCCTGCGAGTAGGCGGCGACCCGGTCCCGTGCCCGGTCGGCCAGGCCCACCCGTTCGAGCGCGGGCCCGATCCGGCGCAGGGCCTGCGGGCCGCGGACCGCGGCGACGACCCGCAGGTTCTCCCACCCCGTGAGGTGCGGGTGGAAGCGCGGTTCCTCGACGATGGCGCCCACACGACCGAGCGCGGCGAGGCGGTCCGAGTCGACGGGGTGGCCATCGAGGTGCACGGTGCCGGTGTCGGGCGAGGTGAGGCCGAGGAGCATCCGGATCACCGTCGTCTTGCCGGCACCGTTGTGGCCGAGGAAGCCGTAGGCGCAGCCGGCGGGCACGTCGAAGCTCAGGTCGCTGACCGCGGTCCGTGGCCCGTAGCTCTTGCTCACGCCGCGGAGGTGGATGAGGGGGGTAGCCGTCGTCATGGGCAGGAGCCTGGCTGCCGCCTGGGGACCGTCACATCGGCCGAACAGCCGGAGGTGCGCCGTTGCCGTCGTCCTTTCGGCCGGTGTCCGGGGCATCGGCCCCGCCTAGCCTGGTGAGACATGAACCGGACAGCCACGCATCGGAGGGCGATCACCACCGTGGTGGTCGCGGCCGTCCTCGCCGTGGCGCTCGGGATCCAGCTCCTCCTCGACGTCGCCGGCGTGGGCGCCGGCCTCCGCTCCGGCCGGTGGGTGCTCGGCCTGGTCACCGGGGTGGTCCTCGCCGGCCTCGCGCTGCTGGGTCCCCGCAGTCCCGTACGCAGCGCCGCGGCGGCGCTGGCGCTGGCGGGTGCGGCCGCGATCGCCGGTGACGCCTGGCGGCTGCCGTCGCAGCCCGGCCTCGCGGGCACGGTGGCGCTCCTGGTGCTGGGGGCGGCCGCCGTGCGGGTCGCCGGACCCCGTGCGGCAGGACTGCTCGGCCTCGCCGGAGCCGTCGTGCTGACCGTCGGCCGGTCCGCCGCCACGCGGTCCCAGGACGTCCTCCCCCTCGCCCTGGCGAGCCTGGTCGCCTGGGGCCTCGCGCTGGCGGTGGGCACGTGGCTGCGGCTCGACGACGCCCGGCGGCGGCAGGAGCTCGACGACGTGCGGCGCGAGGAGCGGCTCGAGCTCGCGCGGGAGCTCCACGACGTCGTCGCGCACCACGTGGCCGGGATCGTTGTCCAGGCACAGGCGGCCCTCGTCGTGGCCGAGACGCGGCCGGAGATGGTGCCCACGGCGCTGTCCGACATCGAGGCGGCGGGTACCGACGCCCTCGCCGCCATGCGTCGGGTGGTCGGCATCCTGCGCGAGAACGACGACGCCGCGCCCGTCACCGCCGGCCCGGAGCAGCTCGCGGAGCTGGTGTCCCGCTTCGCCGCCCACGGCCCGAGCGTGGTGGCGCACCTGCCGGACGCCCCGTCGCCGGCCTGGCCGCCCGAGGTGGCGACGACGGTGTACCGGGTGGTGCAGGAGGCGCTCACCAACGTGGCCCTGCACGCACCGCACGCCTCGACGGTGACGCTGACCGTGGAGGACGGGCCGTCACAGGTGCGCGCGATCATCACCGACGACGCGGGCGGCGCCGCGGCGCCGCGACCGACGACCTCCGGCGGCCACGGCCTCGTCGGCCTGCGCGAACGCGTCGAGGCACTCGGTGGCCGGTTCGAGGCGGGCTACGGGGAGGACAACCGGTGGACCGTCCGCGCCACCCTGCCGCACCCGGCGGTGGCCCGATGACGATCCGCGTGCTGGTCGCCGACGACCAGGCGATGATCCGGCACGGGCTGCGCCTCATCCTCGAGGATCGTTCCGACATCACCGTAGTCGGTGAGGCGGAGGACGGCTACGAGGCGATCCGACAGGCCCGGGCGCTGCGTCCGGACGTCTGCCTCGTCGACATCCGGATGCCCGGGCTCGACGGCATCGAGGTCACGCGGGCCCTCGCCGGGCCGGGCCGGCCGGACCCGCCCAAGGTCATCGTGGTGACGACGTTCGACCTGGACGAGTACCTCTACGGCGCCATCCACGCCGGGGCCGCCGGGTTCGTGCTCAAGGGCGCCAGCCCGGCGCTCCTCGTCGAGGCCGTGTACGCCGCCCAGAACGGCGACACCCTCATCTCGCCCCGGCTCACCACGCGCCTGCTGCGCCTGGTGCCGCCGGCCGCCGCCACGCGCACGGCACCGGCCACCCCCTTGTCGGACCGTGAGACCGACGTCATCCGAGCGGTCGCGGTCGGCCGGACCAACGCCGAGATCGGCGCCGAGCTCTTCATCTCCCTCAGCACGGTCAAGAGCCACCTCACGAGCATCCAGAACAAGCTCGGGCTGCGGAACCGGGTGGAGATCGCGGCGTGGGCCTGGGAGACGGGGCTGGCCCGCACGGCGACCGACGACCCCGGCGGGGCGCCGCCTCCCGCGACCCGCTGACGCTCTCAGACCACGCCCTGCGCCTCGAGCTCGTCGGTCAGCAGCCCGACGAGCGCCTCGAGCTGCACGTCGGCCGCGGAGCCGCCCTCCTCCGTCTCGAGCCCGTCCAGCGCCCGCGCGGCCAGCGCCGACTTGCTGTCGATGAGCTCGGCGATCTTGGCGTCGATGGTCTGCGCGGCGACGATGCGCCACGCGGTGACGGGGTCGCCCTGGCCGATCCGGTGGATCCGGTCGATGGCCTGGGTCTGCTCGGCGTCGGTCCAGGAGAGCTCGGCGAGCACGAGGTTCGAGGCGACCTGCAGGTTGAGCCCGACGCCGGCGGCCATGAGCGAGCACACAGCGATCGACACCTCGGGGTCGTTCATGAACGCGGCGACGCTCTTGTCGCGCGCCCTCGTCGTCTGCTCGCCGCGGATCGAGACGTACGTGAGGCCGCGCTCGGCGAAGCTCTGCTCGGCCGCGTCCATGACGTCGACGTGCCGGGCGAAGAACACCACCTTGCCGACGTTGCGCACCAGCTGGGCGGCGTAGTCGGCGGCCAGCCCGGCCTTGGCCTGGCCGATGCGGCGGACCATCGTGAAGACGTTCTCGCCCTTGGCCTTCGAGGTCGAGTCCTTGAGCTCGCCGGCCGCGACCCGGCGGGCCAGCTCGAGGTCGATCCCGGCCAGGGAGGCGTCGCCGCGCGCCTCGAGCGCGGCCCGGTAGCGGCTGACGAGCCGACGAGCGAGCGCGGCCTCGGCCGCCCGGATCGAGCGGCCGACCGCCCCGTCGAGCTCGACCGGCAGGTCAGCCACCCGGCGGGCCGGGATGTCGGCGATGACGTCGACCTTGCGGCGCCGCACGATGCCCATGTCGATGACCGCGGACCGCGCCGCGGCGTAGAACCCCGGGTCGGCCGGGGTGAGGCCGGTCTCCTCGAGCGCGGTCATCAGCCGGCCGACCGGCTTGGTGTCGTCGATCCAGCCGAGGAACTGCCAGATCGCCCGGAAGTCCTCGATGTCGTTGATGAGCGGGGTGCCCGTCAGGGCCATGAGCAGCGGCCTGGCGACGCGGTCGCGGATCTGCTGGGAGATCGCCAGCACGTGCTGCGAGCGCTGGGAGCTCTTGTTCTTGATGAAGTGCGCCTCGTCGACCACCATGCCGCGGAAGCCCAGGTGGCCCAGCCACCCGACGTGCCGGTCCAGCAGCTCGTAGTTGACGATGACGACGTCCGCGAAGGCGTCGACCGTGTCGCCGTCGCCGTGGACCACGGTGGCGCGGCGCAGCGGCGTCCACAGCCCCACCTCGTGCGCCCAGTTCGTCTTGACCACGTTGGGCACGACGACGAGCAGCGGGTACGCGTTGGCCGCCTGCGCCGCGAGCAGCGCCTGCGCGGTCTTGCCGAGCCCGGGCTCGTCGGCCAGCAGGAACGTGCGGTGGCCGCCGGTCGCGGCCGCGACGACCTGGGCCTGGAACGGCATGAGCTGCCGCCCGAAAGGCAGGCTCACCGGGCGCGGCTCGGGCAGCGCCATGCAGGCCGGCTGGCCGGTGGCGGCCCGCTCGAAGGAGTTGAACAGCGGGTCGAGCAGCTCCCAGCCGGCGAGCCGGCGGGCCCGCGCCGCGACGCGCTGGGCGGCGGCCTCGTAGTCGGGGGCGAGGAACGGGTTGGCCAGCTGGTGCGCGATCACCGACTGCGGCACCACCTGGGCCGCGGCGGCCGGCATCGGTGTCACGATCACGGGCGCGGGCTCCGGCTCGGGCGCCACCTCGAGCCCGGCGGCGCGCATGAGGTCCGCCTTGTACTGCCGCGCCGCCTCCGGGACCCGGGCGTCCTCGGCCAGCAGCTGCAGCAGGGACGTGTCCCGGGCGGCCGTCCGTGCGAGCTGCGTCGCCAGGCCGTCGAGCCGCTTGAGCCGCTCCGCCCGCCGCGCGGCGGTGAGGGTGGCGTCGGCTCGCAGCCGCGCCTGCTCCTCCCGCACCAGCAGCGCCGCGACCTGGAACTTCATCCGCATCACGGGCCGCGTCGGGGGCCGACGAACGATCCGCTCCACCTCGTCGACGACCTCGGCGAGCACGGGGATGAGCCCCTGCTCGCCGCGCCGCGCCGCGGGGCGTCGCTGGGTGCCGGTGTCGCGGGGCATCGAGGCCCGGCGGGGTCCGCCGGTGCCGCGGGCCGACGAAGGGCGCGGCTGCCCGCCCCCGTCGCGGCCCGACGAGGCGCCACGCTCGCCCCCGCCATCACCGCGCGCGGGGTTGCTGCGGCGCCGGCCTGGTTGTGCCACCTGTCCTCCTTCCACCGCCCCACACCACGCCCGACGACGCGCCCGGACCCGGGCGCCGGACCGCACCGCGGCCACCACGCGCCGACCTGCCGCGGGCGCCACTCCACGCCGAACGTGGGCGGGCTGCGCCACCCGGCCGTGCGTGGGACCGTCCGCCGATGTCCCCAACCTGTCGCCCGATCGGGCGGGTCGTCGCCTCCTGGGCCGTGTGGCGGTACCCACGTCCTCGTCCGGCGAGACGAGCCGATGCTAGACCGCCGGAGCGGTCGGCGGGTGCGCCGCTCCGGAGCTTCGCCCGGCCGGCGCCCCTGGCGTCAGTCGACGCGCCGGCCGTCCAGCCACCGGTTGAGCCGAACCGAGCCCGCCAGTAGCGCCCACGCAACCGGCCACGCAGGCCATCGCCTCGGGCCCTTGCGAACCATCGGTGGCCGGCCGACCGGGGGGCGAGCAGCGCTAGGGCGTGCGCAGCGCGTCCGCGGGGGCCAGCCGCGCGGCGCGGATCGCCGGGTAGAGCCCCGCGAGCGCGCCGACCGCCATCGCGGCGGCGAACCCGCCGACCGGCACCTCGACCGGCATGGTGGCGGGTGTCCCGGTGACCCGTGCGACGATCGCGGTCGCGAGCACACCGAGGCCAACCCCCAGGAGCCCGCCGGCCGTCGACAACAGCGCCGACTCGATGAAGAACTGCACGGCGATGTGCCGGGCCCTGGCCCCCAGCGCGCGGCGCAACCCGATCTCGCCGCGGCGCTCGAGCACGGAGATGACCATGATGTTCGCGATGCCCACGCCGCCGACCAGCAGGCCGATGGCACCGAGCGCGAGGAACAGCCCGACGAATGCGGTCTTGGCCGCGATTCGCGCGACGAGGATGTCGGACGGACGGCGGACCTCGACGGCCTCCGGCTGCGCCGGTGACGCAGTGAACGGCAGGACCGCGGCGACCGCGGCGACGTTGTCGGGGTCGACCCGCACGTAGATGCGCGTCGCGCGACCGTCGAGATGCAGCAGCGTGTCGGCGACGGGGAAGCTGACGAGCGCGGCCGTGTCGAGCTCGGGGGCCACGGCCGCGGGCGCCATGATCCCGACGACCGCGACGTACATGCCATCGAGGTAGACCTGCGTGCTGGGCGTGAGCACGTCGATGCCGAGGTTCCGCGCGGCGGCGAACCCCAGGACGGTCTCGGGGTAGCGGTCGCCGATCGCGTCGAGGAAGTGCCCGTGCAGCATCGTGATGCCGAGCCCGGACGGGAGCGACGGCTCGGCCGCGAGCACGCTGATCCCGCCGGTGTCGAGCGCAGGGACCGCGGCGGAGCGCCGGACGGTCGCGCCGGGCACCGTGCCGACGGCGGTCGCCATGAGGACCGGGGGGATCTGCCGGATCATGGACTCGGCGGTCGCGGGCAGCGGCGTGGGGCTGCCGTCGAAGGTCTGACCGGCGGCGACGGTCAGCAGGTTGCCCTCGGCGCCGAGCTGCGCGAGCAGGTCGGCCTTCGACGAGTCGGCGATCCCCAGGACGGCGACCAGGGCCGAGATCGAGATGGCGATGCCGAAGGCCGAGAGCGTCGAGCGCATGCGTCGTGCGCGCAGCCCGGCGGCGCCGACCCCCAGCGCGTCGGCCAGGCGGACCCGTGAGCGTCGACCGGCCGGGGTGGTCGGGTTCCTGGTCATCACGCCGCCTTCAGGTCGTCGCCGACGATGCGACCGTCGCGCAGGTGGATGTGCCGGTCCATCGCGGCGGCGACGCCGGCGTCGTGCGTGATGACGACGATCGTCGTCCGGTCATCGCCGAGGCCGGCGAGCAGGGCGACGATGTCGGCACCGGTCGTCGAATCGAGGTTGCCGGTCGGCTCGTCGGCGAGCAGGAGCGTGGGGTGCCCGACGAGGGCCCGGGCAATCGCGACCCGCTGACGCTCACCGCCGGACAGCTCCTGGGGTCGGTGCGTCAGCCGCTGCGCGAGCCCGACCCGGGTCAGCGCCGCTGCGGCGGCGGATCGGCGATCGCGCGCGCCTAGCCCCCGGTAGAGCAGACCGTGGGCGACGTTGTCGAGCACCGACAGGTGGTCGAGCAGGAAGAACTGCTGGAACACGAACCCGATGTGCCAGGCTCGCAGGCCCGACAGCTCGCCGTCCGACAGGCTCGACGCCCGGACGCCGGCGAGCCGCACCTCCCCGCTCGTGGGCCGTTCGAGCGTGCCGAGCAGGTTGAGCATGGTCGACTTGCCCGAGCCCGACGGTCCGGTGATCGCGACGGTCTCGCCCGTCCTGAGCGCGAGGGTCGCCCGCTCGAGGGCGGTGACGGCGTTCGGCGCCGGGTAGGTCTTGGTGACGTCGTGCAGCTCGACGGCGATGCTCATGCGGCTGGCACCTCGACCTTGTCTCCGACGTGCAGGTCCGCGCTGGTCACCTGCACCAGGGTCGTCGCGAACAACCCCGGCACCACCGACACCAGCCGCCGTCCGCCTCCGTCGTCCAGGTACACGCCGTACCCGCCACCCGCGAGCGCGACCAGGGCCGTGATCGGCACCGCGAGCACGCCCTTGACCGCCTGACTCGTGATGTTGACGGTCACGGGCGTCTGGTCCAGGCCGGCCACCGCGTGCGGATCAGCGAGGGTGACCGTGGCCGGGACGGTGGCCTGCGCCGGGTCGGGCGAGCCGCGGGAGCCACCCCCACCGGAACCACCGGAGCCGTCCGAGAGGCTCGCGGCGGTCGAGATCGTGTCGACCCGACCGGGCGTGACCACGCCCGAGGGGAGCGTCACGGTCACGGCGTCGCCGACGTGCACCAGGTAGGACTGGATTGTCGGGACGGGCACCGTGACCTGGGATGTCGTCGACGTCGCGGTGAGGATCGGACCGCCGGAATGGACTGCCTGGCCCGGGACCGCCCCCACCGCGGCGACCCGGATCGGACCCGGTGCGTAGACCACCGTGCCGAGGGCGAACCGGCCGTTGGCGACCCACCCGCTGGCACGTTGCCAGCGGGCGACCGCCGCTGCCGTCGCCGCGGTGAAGTGCTGGTCGATGGTCAGGTTCTCGGAGCTCGCGTAGCCGAGCGCGGTGAGGTTCTGCTCGAGCTGCTGGACGTCGGGTCCGTCGGTCACGCCGACCGCGAGGTCGCGCCAGGACGGCCGCGTGCCGTAGAAGAGCGGGACGGCGCGCCCGTCGAGCTCGTAGACGCTCTGACCGCGCGCGATGACGTCCCCGGGGGCCGGGATGCTCGTGACCGTCCCGCCGACCCCTTGTCCGACCACCGTGTAGCTCCCGGCAAAGCCGAGCACGCCGCTGACCTGCGTGGTCGTCGCCAAGTCGGTTCTGGTCACGGCGGCGGTCGCGGTGGGAACCGTCGCCTGGACGACCGTCGCCGGGCGGGCCCCTCGGCCGAGGTACCAGCTCCCCGTGCCGACCATGACGGCGAGGACGAGTCCGACCACGACCCACGTCGTGCGCCTAGTCATGTGCGAGGGCCGTGAGGCTGGACTGGGCAATCGCCGCGTCGAGCTGCGTGCGGCACGCCGCGAACGCCCGCTGCACGGTCGGGTCGGACTTGCCCGCGCCCGTGTTCGGCAGCGCGTCGCCCGGGATGCTGAAGCCGTGTCCCGGGACGAATGGCGTCGACGCCGTGGGGTCGGTGTAGTTCGGCAGTCCGTTCGCACGCAGGCACTCCGCGGCCTTGACGCCCGCCTCGATGAGCGCGGGCGGCGCGGGCGGCTCGTCCGCGGGCTGGAGCCCGGCGGCGGTGATGAGCGTCCCGCACGCCGCCATGAGCCCGGTCTGGATGTCGGACTTGTCGCCCGCGGCCTGACCGGCGTCCATGATGCTGCGGCTGTCGGTGTAGACGTGGCCGTTGGCGTCGAGCACCGGGTCCTGGTACGTCGGCACCCCGTGCTGGCGGATGCACTCGGCGGCCGCGTGCAGGGCTGCCGTCCGGTCGCCGCCCGAGCCGACAGCGCTCGCCGGGCCGGTCGAGGAGCCGTTCGCGGCCAGGCTTGGCACGCTCGGGCCGGGGGGTGCCGCCGTGCACGCGGCGAGCAGGCCGATGCTCGCCAGCACGAGGACCGACGTTCGGATCTTCACCGGGACACCTCCGTGGATCGTGTGGACTTCCGCACCCACCCACCCAGCGGGCGGTGCGCCCAGGTCTACGCAGGGGCCGGTGACACCGTCGCTACCTGCCGTGTCGCAGGAATGTCATCTGTCCCGGCGCACCATGGGTCGCATGCGGGTCCTGGTGGTGGAAGACCACGTGACGTTGGCGGAGCGCATCGCTGAGGGTCTGCGGGACGCGGGCATGGCGGTCGACGTCGTGCACGACGGCGGCGCCGCCCTCGAGAGCGCCACGACCGTCACCTATGACGTGATCGTGCTGGACCGTGACCTGCCGGTCGTGCACGGCGACGCAGTCTGCCGCACGCTCGTCGCGAGCGGTGCACCGACGCGGATCCTCATGCTCACTGCGGCGACGGAGGTCGACGACCGAGTCGCAGGCCTCGATCTCGGCGCCGACGACTACCTCGGCAAGCCCTTCGCGTTCTACGAGCTTGTCGCGCGGATCAGGGCACTCGGGCGGCGCGAGCCATCGACTCCGCCGATCGTGCGCGTCGGCGACCTGAGTGTGGACCGAGCGCGGCACCGCGCGACCCGGGCCGACCAGCTCCTCTATCTGACCCGCAAGGAGTTCGGCATCCTTGAGCTGCTCGCGTCGTCCGACGGCCGGGTCATCAGCGCCGAGGAGCTGCTCGAGAGGGTGTGGGACTCGACCATCGACCCGTTCAGCAACATCGTTTCGGTCACCATGGCCAGGCTCCGCCGCAAGCTCGGCGAACCACCGTTGATTGTGACCGTCACCGGCAAGGGGTACCGGCTATGAGGCACCGGCGCCTGACGATCCGGGCCCGATTGACGCTGCTGGCGACGGCCCTGTCCGCGGCCGCGGGTGCCGTCGTCGTCGCGACCACCTACGCCCTTGTTGCGGGCACCGTGCCCGCGAGCAAGGCCATCGCGCGGTCCACCAGCTCGGACGCCCTCGCCGCCGCGTGCAGGACGGCACTGCACGACCCCACCGCGGACGCCAACCTGCGCGAGAAGTGTCAGATCGCCTTCAAGGCCGGCGTCCAGCTCGGTGCGCAGACCCAGAGCGACACGACACTCAGCCACCTGTTGACGTTCTCGCTGGTCACCCTGGTCGCGGCGACGGCGCTCATGGCCGTCGCGAGCTGGTTCGTCGTCGGGCGGGTGCTCCGCCGCATCCAGCGCATCACCACGGCAGCCCGCGCTGCCTCAGACGCCAACCTCTCCGAGCGCGTCGCTCTGCAAGGCCCGCGCGACGAGGTCTACGAGCTCGCCGACACGTTCAACGCGATGCTCGCGCGGCTGGACGCGTCCTTCGCCAGCCAGCGCCGCTTCATCGCCAACGCGAGCCACGAGCTGCGCACGCCCCTGACAGTCATCCGCACGTCGGTGGACGTCGCGCTGGCCAAGCCGTCGCCGACGGTCGAGGAGCTGGGCGCGATGGCTGTCGACGTCCGGGAGGCGGCGAACCGTGCGACGGCACTCATCGAGGCGCTGCTCACGTTGGCGAGGACCGATCAGGCGCTGACCACGCGCGAACCGGTGGACCTCGCGACGGTGGTCGAGGATGTCGTCGACTCGGTCTCGCACGAGGGCCTCGACGTCGACGTGTCGCTCGCGCCAGCGCGGACGACGGGCGACCCGGTGCTGCTCGAGCGGCTCGTCACGAACCTCGTCGACAACGCGGTCCGCTACAACCGGCCTGACGGGCGCATCGCCATCAGCACCCGGACCGACGAGGACGCCGACCGGGTCGTCGTCACGGTCGCCAACACCGGTGCGGTCATTCCCGCCGGCGAGGTCCGGGCCTTGTTCGAGCCGTTCCGTCGCCTGCACGACCGCACCGGCCCGGATGGATTCGGGCTCGGCCTGGCCATCGTCGATGCGATCACCACAGCCCATTCGGGATTGGTGACGGCCGTCGCACCCGACTCCGGCGGGTTAGCCGTCACGGTCCATCTCCCCCGACCGGCGGCCGCGCCTCCGGCGTCTGTCGGGCCCGGCCCGACCGCGGTGGCCGTCGGACGAGGCTGACGCCGTCGGGAGCTCGACGCTCTCGACGGCGCAGCGGCGAAGCAGGACAGGCCCCGGCCTGCGGCGATCCGGGCCACGCCGCCCACTTCGCCGCGTGAGGGTCCACTGACGCGCGCTCGAGCACGGCGTCGCAAAGGAAGACGCCACGCAGGTCGCCGAATGGCCGCTCTGGATCGAGCCGCTCGACGACGACGCCCCCTGCGATGCGCGCTGACCAGGTGTTTTGCCTCGGCCATCAGGCGCCAGACCGAGCGCGCACTACTACGATTCGAGCCACCGACGACGAGCAGTCCGCAAGGGGGCGGTGCTCCATGTGGTGGTCACGCACGGCTCGATCCATGGTGGCGCTCGGCCTCGTGGTGCCGGCGCTCGCCGGCTGCGGCGTCGCGACGGGCGGCACCGGCGGCGGCGGGTCGTGCGTCGGGCCCAGCGGACAGGTGCCGACGAGCGCAGCGCCCGGCGAGACCGTCACCATCCCTCTGACGTACCTCTGGGACCCCAACGACTGTCACGACACGAGCCTCAACGGCGAGACGTGGCCGCCCCGCACGGTGCTCACCCAGGTCACCGCGGAGCTCCGGGGCCCCTGCTCGGCGGGCGCGCCCGTCGTGGCCTCGGACACGACGAAGGTCAACGACGACGCCGATCACACGGCCACCGTCCACCTGGCGGTACCGACCGACGCCCACGGCGTGTACTGGGTGCTGGTGTCCGGCAACCCTGTCGGCGGCATCAACGTCGGCCTCGACCCGGCGGCGTCAGCGACCAACGTCGGCTTCGACCCGACGGCGTGCGCGATGCAATCTTGACCCAGCCGTCGGCGGCGCCGTCCGCGAGAGATCAGGTCCGACCGCAGCGGTGTCGATGAGGCCGGTGGGGCCGCTCGAGAGTCGCAGGGGGTGCTAGATCAGCGCGGAGTCCGTGACGGCGGCACTGGCCGGCTGGGAAGACCGGCTGCGCGGCCTCGGGTCGGTGGCCGTGGACTGCCTGCGCCCGGGCATCAGCTGCGAGCAGGCCGACGCGCTCGCCGCGGAGTTCGAGGGCGGGCTCCCGGGGGAGGCCGCCGCGATCTGGATGTGGCACGACGGCTGCGACCACGGCGACGCGCCCATGCCCGGCCTCCGGGGCCTGGTCCCGCACCGGTTCTTCCTGCCGCTGCGCCAGGCGTTCGCCCAGGCCCTCGAGCTCTACGAGATGACGTCCGAGCCGACGCGGTACGTCGAGCACCTGGCCGACCGCCACGAGCACGCCGCCACTCTCCGGGCGTCTCCCCTGGACAGCGAGCAGCCGGGCCATGCCTCGTGGTACCGGCCCTGGTGGCTGGTGGTGCTCACCGGCGGCGGGACCACCTTCGTCGATTGCGCCGACCCCGACTCCCCCGAAGCGCCCATCGGTGTCTGGGACCCGCACGACGACCTGTACGTCGGCACCCTGACCCTGCCCGAGCGCGTGTGGTGGTGGCACTGGGCGCTGGACACCGGGCACTGGTGGGTCGACGACGACGGCCTGTGGGGCTACGACCACACGACGAGCCCCGAAGCGGTGCTCGGCGACATCGCGTTCCGCCACGTGCTGCCCTGACACGCCACGGCCGGCGCTCACCGCCCGAAGTTCGCCGCGGCACGCCCGCTGCAACCGAGGGCGATTCGCCTCTCGGGGCGACCGTCCGTCGATAGCCTCGCCGAGACGCGCTCGCCGGTCGGCGGGTGCGAGCCGGGGGCGACTGAGCAGTGGCAGCGGTGGCGCTGCAGGCCGGCGCACCTGCGCCGGCCGGGCTCCGCGCCGGCTGGCGCGGTCGCCTGCAGCCGCCAACAGCGGAGCTGCTGCTGGGCGCCGGCACCTTCGGGCTCTACTCGACCCTCTCGCTCGCGCGCTTTCACCACATGGATGCCGGGATCGACCTGGCGATCTTCGGCCAGGCGGTGCGCGAGTACGCGCACGGGCACCTGCCGTGGTCCACCATCAAGGCCGTCTCCGGCTTCAACTTGCTCGGCGACCACTTCTCCCCGGTGGTGGCGCTCGCCGCGCCCGCGTACTGGCTGGCGCCGCACGTCTGGGTGCTCCCCCTCGTGCAGGCGGCCCTCATCGGGTTGACCACGTTCCTCATCACGCGCACCGTCACGCGGCGGCTCGGGCAGGCCACTGGTCTGCTGGTCGGCGCGCTCTACGCGCTGGCCTGGGGCACCCCGGGGCTGGCGCTGTTCGACCTCCAAGAGGTCGCGTTCGCCCTGCCGCTGGTGGCGATGTGCTACCTGCGCCTGCTGGAGGGCCGCGACCGGTCGGCGCTGTTGTGGGCGCTGCCGCTCATGCTCGTCAAGGAGGACTCGTTCTTCCTGCTGCTCGGGCTTGCCCTCGTGCTGCTGGCGCGGCGCCGACTCCGGCTGGCGGGCGTCGCGGCACTCTACGGAGCCGGGTCGTTCGCCCTGATCGTCGGTCTGATCATCCCCGCCATCTCGTACTACGGGCGGTACACGTACTGGAGCTCCAGCGCCGCCGGCCAAGGCTTCGTCGCGCGGGCCGTCACGGACCTCGGCCACGCCTTCGGCAGCGGCCAGGCGCCACGCCTGCTGGTCGTGCTCCTTCTGCCGACCCTCGGGCTGGCCCTCCGCTCGCCGCTGATGCTCGGCGTGATCCCGCCGCTGCTGTCCAGATGGACGTCACCCGACGCGACCTACTGGGGCACCGGGTACCACTACAACGCCACCATCACCGTCATCTGCGCGATCGCCCTCGCCGACGCCCTCGGCCGCATGAACCGGCAGCGGCTCACCGGTCGGCTCCTCGCGGCCGGCCTGGGCGTAGCCGTCGTCCTGTCGTTCTGGGCACCCGTCGGGCGCCTGCTCGCCAGCCTGCAGGAATCCCGCTGCGGCGAGTGCGAGCACGACATCACCACGGTGCTCGGGATCATCCCCGACGGCTCCCGCGTCACCGCGGCCGACGGTGCCGCCAGCTACCTCGTCGACCGCGCCACCGTGATCGGACTGCACGAGCACTTCGTCGACAGCACGGGCCGGCCGGTGCAGCCCGACTACATCGTCGTGGAAGACGCCCACACCCAGGGGCGGCAGACGGACTGGTTCACCAGCCAGGCCCCGGAGATCCAGTACCACCTGCTCGGCGAAGCACTCAGGCTCCAGCAACCCGGCCTCCGCGACTACGACGTCGCGGTCTTCGTTCCCGGTCCGTGGCCTCGCGTTCCGCCAGACCTTTCAGAGGCGCCAGGTTGACAGATGCCGTAGCGGTCAAGGCTCCAGCCGGTCCCTTGGCTGGCAGCGTGCGGCCGGCGCCGACCCACGCGGGAAACCGCCCAGCGTGACATTCGGGCGGCGTCCGCGCGGCGACCTCAAGCTGCGAGGAGTGGCGCCGCCTGTCTTGTCTGAGGGACGTATCCGCTCTGATGGAGCGCGACCGAGGGCGCTCGAAGCGCCGCCGACCGCCGCCGTCGCCGACCGACTGGCACGGGGAGGCCTGGCCGATGACCGTACGTGAGTGGTCAACCGCGAGAGCAGACACCCGGTGAGGCCACCCACATCGTCAGCCAGCAATTGGGTTCTGCTGCTGGCCCGTTGGGCCGCGGAACTGCCAGTTGTGCCGAGGTGCCGAGGGCCGAGCTGCATCGTTGAGCAACTGGGCCTCAACCTCCGCCGTATCTTCGCCCGCGGCGCGGCGCCGCAGGAGCTCCTGAGTGAGCAGCCCGAGAGCGGTTCGATCAGGGGGCGGGGCGATGATATCTCGCAGATTCCGGCCTTCCGGCTCGGCGCCAACTAAGGAATCCGCGAGAGTGCCCATCTGTTTCAGCGACATCTCGCGCATCGCTTTGGTCTTTGCGTCGAAAATCACCCAGAATTGCCGCTCACCCCCTCCACCTTCTTCCCCAGGATCAAAGCCGATCGCGGACGAGATGATGCCATGGGTTGCCACGTGCCGCTCCAGGAGAAGATCGGCGACACGCTCTAGGTAGCTCTGGACGTTGGCTCGCAAGGCACGGTCAGACAGTGTCGGTGCGACTCGATTCGCGTATGAGAGGATCGCTCCCGGCCGAGAATAGTCCGGCAAGTAGTCAATGAGCGCATGGCGCGGCGCCGACCCCAGTTCGATCGCTAAGGCGAGTTCCAAGACCATAAGCTCCAAACGGGCTGACATGGCAACGATTCTGCCGAGCGCCTTGTAGTACTCGTCCGGCGGTTCAACCTCGGTCATCTCTATTCCCTTGCATCGGCTCGCGCGGACATCGACATCCAGCCGAATCCTCGGGGCGAGGCGGTCGTTAGCGACTCCGTATCCTTGGGGCACGGACGGGTCTCGGGCCAGCACGGCGCAGGGGCTCGCGAGTCCCACCTCGGGCCGTGGCCGCGATCAAAGCGGCTGCGCTCAGCCGTACTTGCCCCTGAGCAGCATTGGCGGCGTCTCGTTCCGTTCATACCGCTTGTGCCGATCTGCGGACGCAGCTGGGTGTCAATTTGGACCAACCTCGACTGTGTCCTGGCGCCTCGCACGGCGCCCGAATCGCCGGCCGGCGCTGCGGCGGATGAGGGCCGCCTCTTCACGCAGGCGGGACACGCCACCTGGGACGGCGAGGAGCGCGGCGCCGAGACCGTAGATGGCGGTCGCCCACTGTGCCGTCGATCCGTTGGGTTCCGCGCCTGGTTCAGCTTCGGTCGCAAGAATGACCGCAAGGGCCACACCCGCCGCCGTCGCCCACCTCTCCACTCGAAGGCGGCGTGAGGAAGACGCGCTGACGAACGAGCCGTACAGCCTCGCAAGGACGATCGCGGTCATGACCGTGATGAGAACCCGCGTCGCCGTGGTCCAGCCGGACGGCGCAACAAGCAATGCCGCAGCAGCTGCCAGGGGGGTGTAGCGAGACCAGCGCGCCCGCCGGGGTGCGAGCCTCCATCCCACCCTCGGCGGCTGGGCATGCGGCACGGGTAGCACTTCAACACGGCGTTGCCGCATCGAACCGAGCAGCAGCCAGACGTTGTCCCAGCCACGCCGGGCGCTCAGTACTCGCGCGGCCGGGAGTTGACTGGGGTCGAGCCTCCAACACTCCGATTGGCCAACTTCGAGGCGTACGGGGCCGCCGATCTGATCCGTCAGGTCATACCCGCCAAGGCCGCCCCGCGTACCACCAAGCACGAGGTGCTCGATAGTGTCTGCGGTGCGCCCGGCATTGAACGCTCGGACGAGTAGCACATCCCGGTAGAGAAATGCATGCACACGGATGCTCGAACCGGTCATGCGCCACGACCAGATGCCCCAGCTAAGCGACAGCACGGCAATGAGCGCAGATGACCCGGCGATGACGGTGGGGACGGGAACGGTGCCCATCAGCACACCGTATGGCCTGCTCCTGACGTTGGCGGCGCGGCGCAGCGCTTGCCAATGAGGTGGGAGCGCTGACTTGTCCGTCATTCACGCTGGCCACGAGCCGACCGGCCGGTCGCCCGCTCGTTCCGGCAGCACAACGGCGCCCAGAGACAGAGACGCGGTGGCGTCCGTCGGTTTCCGTCCACGTCCTTGACGGGCCGTCCAACTCCTGAGACAAGCCTCTGACCACACGCTGACCGATACCCGGCAAGTCAGACACTTCCCCTACCGCAGCGGCGGTGCAGTACGCCCTCTGAACTGCGCAAACAACATCAGGAGGAACCACACACCCGATCTGTGCGCCTGAGCGGATTCGAACCGCCGGCACCCGCTTTAGGGGTTCGCTCTTGGTCTGTGGATAACAAGCTGACCTGCGCAAACACAGGGGGGTAGTTCGTCGTGTGACCCGGTTCCGAGGCCTCGCTGACCATACGCTGACCAAAGTCTGCGGCAAGCAGCGGCGCTGAAGGTCCTAACGTCGCGGCGACCGGCCTTGGCGGCACGCCGGGTGGGGCGCGATGTGGACGGGGAGCGGGCACCGCGGGACGTAGGGAAGCGGCAGAATGCCCACCATGTCCGCCCGCCTCACCGTGTACGAACTCGCCAGGGAGTACGGGGTGCCCTCTCGCTCCGTCCTTCAGGTGATCAACAGCACACCGCACCTGGCAGGGGCGAGGAGCGCGTCCTCACGCCTCACCGACGCCCAGGTACGTGAGGTGCGCCTCCTTCTTGACGGTAGGGCGGAGCGCCCCGCTGGTGCTCCTGAAAGAGCCGAGACCTCACAGGGCCATGAGTCTCCAGAGTCCACAATCCACGGCGGGCCCGTGAGCGAGATCAAGCCGGAGGAGAGCACAGCGGACCGCCAGGCCGCAACACCCGACAGCGTCCGCCACGAGCTCGAAGCCCTGGTGCGGCAAGCTTTCGACCGTGCGCGGGAGAGCGGCAAAGAAGACTGGCGGCACATGTCCACGGCCGTGCTGAAGAACCGGCTCTCGCAGATCCTCGGCGAGAAGTTCGACCAGGGGCGCTTCGGCTATGAACGGATGACAGACCTCGTCCAGGATCTTCCGGACGTCTTGGCTGTTGACGACACACGGCGCCCACCGGTGCTCTATCTACTGCCAGAGCCCCCGCGGGCACCATCGGGCGTTGCTGAAGATGCGATTACCATTGACGAGTCGATCACCGTACGCCCCGACCTTTGGGCCGCCACGATCGATTACGCAAGCGGCGAGCCGTACTTCCTTGTCGGCGGCACCGCAAGGCCTTCGTCGCGAATCGAGGGCTCACCCGATATCCCCGTTCCTCTGCCGACGATCACCCAAGAGGTCCTGGATGCCTGGCGCGCTGACTTTGCGGAATCGATCGAACGCATGCACGGCGTCGATGATGAAGATGTGCGAGCGCGCGCACAAGTCTGGCTGAACGAAAGAAGAGGCACCCGGGCGCTCCCGGGAGTGCTCCAGGGGCTGTGGAACCTCTACCTCAAGCGCGCCGTCGTGGCACGCCTGCGCGATTGGTATGCCGGGGCCGACCTTCCCGTCCCCGCCAACCTCACGATCGAGCGTAAGGTGGCCCGGACCCAGCCGCGACCGTCCGAGGAATCCCGGCTCCGCGAGGCCCTCATTGCCACAATCCGACGCATGAGCCCCGACGAATTGAAGGCCGTTCAGCTGCCGGCGTCCGCCCTACTGCACGTACTCCCGTGAGCGGCGCGCCGGCGAGTGGGCACCGAGCTGACGCGCCAGGGGCCCCGGGAGTTCAGGTGGCGCGTCGGGTGTGGTTCATCGGTGTGGAACGTGAGTCGGGAGACCAAGAGGCCCTCCGGCGTGCGGCGGAGCAGTTGGCGCGGGCTGCCGCGCTGACGTTCAACGTTCGCCGCACGAAAGACCAGCGAGTCCGCGGCGGCATCGAGAAGGATCGTCCGTACCGTGTGTTGTCGCCACGTGATGCCCGCGAACTCTACGAGTCCCTACACCTGAGCGACTGCATCGTGATCGCGTCACATGCCTCTTACGTCAAGTCAGATCCGTCGAGCGAGCCAGCAACGTTGCGCGAGCTCATACCTCTGGGCGACTACGTCGCGCACAAGGCCGACTTCGCACTGGTGCGTGGTGTCGGGGACGTTCGTAGCGCGCTTGGGCGGTTCGGTTCTTGGCCTCCAACGGGGTCATGTGGCAGCGAACACGATCCGCGCGCGCTTCCGCTTCACATATTCGACCCGACCTACTCGTGGCCAGAGCCGTGGACGGACCAGTGCCTCCGAGACTTCGGCGCCCGCTACGACACGCGGAACGGCGGCAGAGTCGATCACGCTGGACGCACATGGGAGCGACCTTCAGCCCTCCACGGAGCAGCGGGCGAGGAACGCGAGGCGCTGCGAGTGGCTGGCGCGCTGCTCCCCCTTGGCTATCACTGGGACGTACAACGTGGACGCGGCAAGGAGCGAATCGCGTCCTCCTACGAGGTGTGGCGCCTTCGGCACGAGCGGTGCCATGTCAACGTCTATCCGAACGGATATGTCCGCGGCAACAAGCAAGCAGTCCGCGTATGGCCCGCGCGATGACCGACTAAGAAAGACGCCCCGCCGATGGCGGGGCGTCCTCTGCATAGACTCGAGCGCTACTGCGAGCGAGGGCTCTTTATCAACGGTGTGAGTGGATCGCGACCGAATGCACGCTACGTGGATTCGGGGCTCGATCTATAGTGCGCCACCCTTGTCGTCGGGAACACCCTGCACTGCTGGGCGAACACGATGCCTCGTGCTTCAGCCCCTCCGGGAGGAGTCCTGCTCCCCGCGGATCGCTTAGGACGATACACGCGTGAACCTGCCCGCGCACTAGGTCCAGAGGGTGATCCGCCCCACAAGACTCCCTGTCAGCGCAGGCGGCACGGTGACGTGGCCGCACCAGGCGCCACCGGGAGCGGTTCGCGGCTGGCGCCGTCAACCCGGCATCGCCGAGATGCAAGAAGGGCCGCGGTCCGTCATCAGCTCTCGCCCGCCGAGCGAGTCGGCTCATCGAGGAGGGAACGCGGCCCGCTGGCCGTCCCACTCTTCGACGGCCCGGGTCAGCTCCCCGACAGTGGTGCTCACGATGAGGAAGAAACCGGGTCAAGATCCGCACCGCCTTGTACCGCTGCTCAGCCACGCTCAGCTCCCTCATCCAGGGAGCGTCAACGATCAACCGAAACCGGTGTCAACCATCAACCGGAACTCCGTCAACCCTCAGCCGAACCTCAAACGTCCAACATCAGGCGGAACCACACAAACACTCGGTGCGCCTGAGCGGATTCGAACCGCCGACACCCGCTTTAGGAGAGCGGTGCTCTATCCCCTGAGCTACAGGCGCGTCGGGCGTTGCCGCCCGCGCGTCCGCAGGCCTGGGGCCGTGCGGACGACGACGAGCCTACCGGGCACCTCGGTCCCGGCGGAGAGCCGGCAAGCGGGAGCACCCCACAGCGCGACGCTCACCCAGTTCGGGGCAGATCGGTGCTTGCCGTCGCGGTTTCGAGGCCCGGCGGTACCGTCGACGCCATGACGCACGGCGACGACGCCCCGGTCGAGAAGGTCAAGAAGACGAAGAAGTCGAAGAAGGGCGCGGGCCGCCGCTCCGACAAGATCCCGAACGGCGTCTACGAGGCCGAGCTGTTCCGGCTGCAGACGGAGCTCGTCAAGCTGCAGACCTGGGTGCGTGCCACCGGGGCCCGGATCGTCGTGGTCTTCGAGGGACGTGACGCGGCCGGCAAGGGCGGCACCATCAAGCGGTTCACCGAGTACCTGAGCCCCCGCACCGCGCGCATCGCGGCCCTGCCGACTCCGACGGAGCGCGAGAAGACCGAGTGGTACTACCAGCGGTACGTCGCGCACCTGCCGGCGGCCGGCGAGATCGTCGTGTTCGACCGCTCCTGGTACAACCGCGCGGGTGTCGAGCGCGTCATGGGCTACTGCACGCCGAAGCAGTACACGGAGTTCATGCGGCAGACGCCGATCTTCGAGCAGATGCTCGTCGACGACGGGATCCTGCTCCGCAAGTACTGGTTCTCGGTGTCGGACAACGAGCAGCTGCGCCGGTTCAAGTCGCGCCTGTCCGACCCGCTGCGCCAGTGGAAGCTCTCGACCACCGACCTGGAGTCCATCTCCAAGTGGGAGGACTACTCGCGCGCGAAGGACGAGATGCTGGTGCACACCGACGTGCCGGCCGCACCGTGGTTCATCGTCGAGTCGGAGATCAAGAAGCACGCGCGGCTCAACATGATCAGCCACTTCCTCTCCACGATCCCGTACACCGACGTGGCGCAGCCGAAGATCACGCTCCCGGACCGCCCCGCGCCGAGCACCGGCTACGTCCGGCCGCCACGTGAGCTGTCGACGTACGTGCCCGATCACGTGGCCCAGCTCATCGGCGACAAGGAGAGCCACTTCTAGGCAGCGCCAGCCCCGCCGCCAGGGTTCGGGAAGGAACCGCCGTGATCGGTCCGGACGTCGCGATCAGCGAGTCGCTGCGCTGGATCGACCTCACGGGCGTGGCGGCGAACGCCCTGCTCGGCGGGGTCCTGGCGCGAGCGGAGCGGCTCGACCCGGTGGGGTTCGGGGTGCTGGCCATCCTGTCCGGCCTGGGCGGCGGGCTCATCCGGGACACCCTGCTGCAGCACGGCACGCCGGTCGCGCTGACCGACTACGCGTACATCCTCACCGCGCTGGCCTTCGCCGCGGTCGCCTTCCTGCTGCCGGTGGGGGGCCACCTGTGGGACCGCGCGTTCCCGTTCGTCGACGCCCTGGCGCTGGGCTGCTGGGCGGCGGCTGGGGCGCAGAAGACCCTCGTCGTCGGCCTCGGCTGGCTGCCGGCCGTGCTGCTGGGCACCATCACCGCGGTGGGCGGCGGGATGGTGCGCGACGTGGTGCTGCGGCGCATCCCGGCGATCTTCGGCGGCAACACCCTCTACGCGATCCCCGCGATCGTGGCCAGCGGCGTCATGGTCCTCTGCTACGACAACGGGCTGCGGGTGGCCGGCCCGGCGATCGCCACCCTCGTCGGCGCCGGGTTCACCCTGCTGGCGCGCTGGCGCCGCTGGCAGCTGCCGGCCGCACCGGCGTGGGAGGGCGGCACCCTCCGGTATCCACGCCCGCGCTGGCGGCGTGAGAATCGAGAGGCCGCCCCGCCGGCGTCGGCGGACGACGAGACCGATCGGAGGTCGCCGTGAGCACCGAGTCCCGCGCCCAGACCGTGCTGGCCGCCCTGCCGTCCGTCCGGCCGTGGCAGGAGGACTTCTACCGCGACCTGCACAGCCACCCCGAGCTGTCGCACCACGAGACCCGCACCGCACGACGAACCAGCGACCGGCTGCGGCAGGCCGGCTTCGAGGTCCACGAGGGCATCGGCGGCGCCGGCGTCGTCGGGATCCTGCGCAACGGCGACGGCCCCACCGTGCTGCTGCGCGCCGACATGGACGCCCTTCCGGTCAAGGAAGCCACCGGCCTGCCCTACGCCAGCACCGCGACCGACGAGGCCGGAACCCCGGTGATGCACGCCTGCGGCCACGACGTGCACGTCGCGTGCCTGGTGGGCGCGGCGCAGCTGCTCGCGGACGCGCACGACGAATGGTCCGGGACCCTGGTGGCGCTGGTCCAGCCGGCCGAGGAGACCGGCGACGGCGCCCGCGGCATGCTCGACGACGGCCTGGCCTCCGTGATCCCCCACCCCGACGTCGCCCTCGCCCAGCACGTGCTGCCCTTCCCGTCGGGGCGGGTGGCCACCCGCTCGGGCCCCACCCTCTCGGCCGCCGACAACCTGCGGATCACCCTGCACGGCCGCGGCGCGCACGGCTCGATGCCGCAGGCCGCGGTCGACCCGGTGATCATCGCCGCGAGCGCGGTGCTCCGGCTGCAGACGGTCGTCTCGCGCGAGCTGGCGCCGGGCGAGCCCGCGGTGCTCACGGTCGGCAGCGTGCAGGCGGGCACCAAGAGCAACGTCATCCCCGACAGCGCGACGCTGCTGCTCAACATGCGCACCTACAGCGACGCCACCCGCACCGCCATGCTCGACGCGATCCGCCGCATCGTCACCGCCGAGGGCGAGGCGGCGCGGGCGCCGCAGCCGCCGGACATCGAGGCGTTCGAGCGCTTCCCGCTGACGTCCAACGACCCGGCCGTCACCGCCCGCGTCGCCGAGGCGTTCACCGCGTTCTTCGGCGACCGCGCCGGGGAGCTGCCGCGGCAGTCGGCCAGCGAGGACTTCGGCGACGTGCCGAACGCGCTGGGCGTGCCGTACACGTACTGGGGCATCGGCGGCATCGACCCCGGCGTCTACGCCGCCGCCGAGCGCGCCGGACGCGTGAACGAGGACATCCCCGTCAACCACTCCGCCACCTTCGGCCCGGTGCTGCAGCCCACGCTCGACACCGGCACGCAGGCCCTGGTCGTGGCGGCGCTCGCCTGGCTCTGAGCCACGCCACCGCCCGCCGCCGTCGGCCGCCGGACCCCGATCCGTGCCGCCGGGGCACGCAGCCGGGCTCGGCGAACCGCACGCAGGGTTCGCGGCCCGGTCCGGCGACGCCGCGACAGGGACGACGGCGCTACCGATTGACAGCGCTCCCACAACCGGACAAATCTGGTAAGCGACGGCGGCGCCACCACACCGGGGTGCTGTGGCGCTCGCCGTCGCAAGGGAATCCGAGTCCACCCCGCCGACGCACGGACGCGCCGGCTCGTTCGAGTGGGAGCGTTCTCATGGCACCAACAGCAACGAAGCTCGTCTCTGTCGCGGCAGCCGCCGCCCTCGTCTTCCTGGCCGCCGGCCCCGCCGCGGCGTGCCGCACGCCGGACCCCACCGGCAACCCGCTGCAGCCGGGCGCCCGGCTGTACGTCAACCCGCACAGCACCACCGCCCAGGCCGCCGCCCAGCTGCCTGGCCCGGCGCGGCCCGGCAGCCCCAAGGCCGACGCCCAGCTGCTCGCTCGGTTCCCCTCTGCCACCTGGTTCACCGGAGGCACGCCCCGCAAGGTGCAGAACGACGTCGCCACAGTGGTCCGCGGCGCGCAGAAGGCCCACGCGGTGCCCGTGCTCGTCGCCTACAACACCTCCAACCGCGACTGCGGCCAGTACTCCGCCGGCGGCGCGCAGACCACCGCCGAGTACGAGGCCTGGATCGACGGCCTGGCCGCCGGCATCGGCGACGCGCCGGCCGCGGTGATCCTCGAGCCCGACGGGCTCGGCCTCATCCCCAACTACACGAGCAAGATCGACGGCAGCTCCAACTGCACCATCGCCGGCGTCGACCCGGCCCAGCGCTTCACCCAGCTCGGCTACGCGATCGACACCCTCAAGAAGGGCGCCCGCACGTCCGTCTACCTCGACGCCACCCACACCGGCTGGCAGAACGTCGGCGAGTCGGCCCAGCGCCTCCTGCTGGCCGGCGTGCAGCGCGCGGACGGCTTCTTCCTCGACGTCTCCAACTACCAGTTCAGCGCGAACCTCGTCGACTACGGCACGTGGATCTCGGACTGCATCGCGCTCGCCGAGCGCGACAGCGCCGCCGACCCGACGGCGTACGACTTCGGGAACAACTGCGGCAACCAGTACTGGAACGGCGGCCCGGCCACGAGCTGGAGCGGCGCCGCGATGGACAACACGAAGGTCTGGAGCAACCAGCCGTACAGCGGCAACGCGGCCGACCTCGCGTGGAACACCGTCGGCATCGACTCCCGCTACGCCTCGGCGCTCGGCGCCACGGTGCCCACCACCCACTTCGTCATCGACACCAGCCGCAACGGCCAGGGCCCGTGGGTCGGCACGCTCGACTGGTGCAACCCGCCGGGCCGCGGCCTCGGCGTGCGCCCGACGACGACCACCGGCAACGCCCTGGTCGACGCCTACCTCTGGGTGAAGGTGCCCGGTGAGTCCGACGGCCAGTGCGACCGCTCCGGCACGGGCACCGACCCGGAGTGGGGCGGCATCGTCGACCCCGCCGCCGGGGCGTGGTTCCCGGCGCAGGCGCACCAGCTGATCGAGCTGGCGAACCCAGCGCTGCCGTAGCCCGTACTGCGGCGCGACGGCGGGGCCGGGACCACGCGCCCGGCCCCGCCGTTCGTCGTCCGCCGCGCTCGTCCGGCGTGGTCGTCGTCCAGCGCGGTCGTCGCCCGCCGTGGTCGTCGTCCGCCGCGGTCGTCGCCCGCCGTGGTCGTCGTCCGCCGTGGCCGACGACGCCGCACGGGCCGACGACGCCGCACCGGGCCGACGAGGGACGCACGCACCGCATCGCCGCAGGTCACCCCCGTGCGCGCAGCGGCGCCGCCACGCCGCATGCGAGGATCGCCGCATGACGACGATCGACGTGAACCCGGTCCTCGACCCGATGGCGAACTCGCAGGGCGCCCGCCTCTGGGTCGAACGGATCGGCCACCGCCGGTACACGGGCCACAACGACCGCGGCGCGCGCGTCGAGATCGGCAACACCGGGGACGCGGGCGTGTTCGGCCCCGTCGAGCTCATGAAGCTCGCCCTCGCGGGCTGCGCCGGCCTCACCGCCGACAGCTCGCTGTCGCGCCGGCTCGGCGACGACGTGCCGGTCACCATCGAGGTCGGTGGCCCCACCGACGGCCCGGAGGACCGCGTCCCCGCGTTCGCGGAGCGCCTCGTCGTCGACCTGACCGGGCTGGCCGACGACGAGCGGGAGAAGCTCCTCGTCGTGCTCCACCGTGCCATCACGGAGCACTGCACGGTCAGCCGCACGCTGGAGGCCGGCGCGAGCGTGACGCTCACGGTCGCCAGCGAGGGCTGAGCCCGATGCCGTTCATCGACGCCGCCCTGGACAAGGCGGTGACGATCCCGTCCGCGACCATCCACGCCCACGTGGACAAGGTGCGCCGGCGCAATCCGGGCGCCGACCCGCAGCAGGTGGTGCGGCTGCTGGAGCGGGAGTACCTCCAGGTGGTCGCCGCCACGGGCGGCGCGGTCGGGGTCGCGGCCGCGGCGCCATCGGTGGGCACGGGCGTCGCCACGGCCCTCACGGTGAGCGACGTCGCGACGTTCTTCGGCGCCTCGGCGGCGTTCGCGCTGGCGGTGGCCTCCGTCCACGGCATCGACGTGCAGGACGCCGAGCGCCGCAAGGCCCTGCTCATGGCGACCCTGCTGGGCGAGCCGGGCGCCAAGGTCGTCGAGGACGCGGCCGGCATCACGACGACGCGGGTCGCGCGCACCCTGCTGACGCGCATGCCGCTCGGCACGGTCAAGCGCGTCAACGCCCAGCTCGCACGGCGCCTGGTCAAGCGGCAGGCGGTCAAGCAGGGCAGCCTCGCCCTCGGCCGGCTCGCGCCCTTCGGCATCGGCCTCCTCATCGGCGTCGTCGGCGGGCGTGCCCTCGGCCGGACCGTCGTCGAGGGCGCCCGCACCGCGTTCGGCCCGGCCCCCGAGCAGTTCCCGCGCACCGTGGAGGCGTCGCCCACCCTCCCGGCACTGCCGCCCGCCGATCGGGCCTGACGAGCGGCGAACCGCCGCTGGGCTCCCGGACCTGACCCGTGCGGCGAGCGGCTGCTGCCCGCCGGCCCACCTGAACCCGCGCGGTGGTCCGTCGCGGCTTCTCCCCCGCAGCCGCGACGGACCACCGCCTGGAGGCGACGGCCCCGGGCGGCCGCCGCCGAGCGGGCGGCTACAGCGTCAGCGCCAGCCGGGCCCCCTCCTCGACTGCGTCGGACAGCCGGCGGACCTGTCTGGCGTCGCCGATGACGTGCACCGGCACGCCGAGGGACTCCAGCTCCGCCACCACGCCGGTGTCCGGCTCCGCGCCGACCGCCATCACCACGGTGTCGAACCCCTCGAGGGTCAGCGGGCCGGCCGGCGTGCTGCACTCGGCGCCGTCCTTCGTCAGCCGCGTGACGGTGGTCGAGCGGTGGATCGCCACGCCGGCGGCCGCCAGCCCGGCCAGGACGAACCCGAGGGTGATCGGGTTCAGCCCGCGCCCGACGACGTCCGTCATCTCGACCACGGTCGCGGCGCTCCCGAGGGCCACCACGTGCTCCGCGGTCTCCAGCCCGACGAGCCCGCCGCCGACGACGAGCGCGTTCGCGCCGACGGTCGCCCGCCCGGACAGCAGGTCGACGGCCTGCACCACCTCGACGCCGTCCGACTCCAGGTGCAGGTCGATCGGCGTGCCGCCGGACGCGACGACGATCTCGTCCGGCGTCAGCGCCGCCACCACGTCACGCGTCGCGGCGGTGCCGGTGCGGATGTCGACGCCGTGCAGCTCGCACATGTGCTGCCAGTACGCGATCGCCTTGGTCAGCTCCTGCTTGGCCGGCGGCACGCAGCCGGGGACCGCCTGCCCGCCGAGCGTGGCGGTGCGCTCGAGGAGCGTCACGTCGTGGCCGCACGCCGCGGCGACCCAGGCCGCCTCCATGCCGCCGGGGCCCCCGCCGACGACGACCACGCGCCGCCGCAGCGGCGCCGGCACGATCCGCATCGTCAGCTCGTTGCCCGAGAACGGGTTGACCATGCAGCTGACGCCCGCGCCGCCCGCGAGGACGTCCATGCAGCGGCTCATGCACGCGACGCACGGCGCGATCTCGTCGGTCCGTCCCTCCGCGACCTTCCGCGGGAAGGCGGGGTCGGCGATGGACGCCCGCCCCAGGGCGACGAAGTCCACCGCACCGGAGGCGAGCACCTGCTCCGCGAAGACGGGGTCGGTGATGCGCCCGACGCCGATCACCGGGATGGTGACGGCGTTCTTCACCATCGCCGCGCCCGGCAGCTCGTACCCGGGCGCCACCTGCGCCGGCGCGATGATGTAATCCATCGACGCGTAGACGCCGTTCGAGACGTCGATCGCGTCGTAGCCCGCGGCCTCCAGCAGCGTCGCCAGCGCGGCGGCCTGCGCCGGCTCGATCCCGGAGGGGACGCGCTCGTCGGCGCTGATGCGGATGATCATCGGGTACCGCGGGCCGCACGTCGCCCGGATCGCCCGGGCGATCTCGGTGGCGAACCGCGCGCGGTTGACCAGCGACCCACCCCAGCGGTCGTGCCGCTTGTTCGAGTACGGCGAGAGGAAGTTGTCCACGAGGTAGCCGTGGGCGCCGTGGACCTCCACGCCGTCGTAGCCGGCGGCCTTGGCGCGGCCGGCGGCGTCGGCGAACTGCGCGACGATCGCCCAGATCTCGTCGTCGGTCAGCTCGTGCGGCATCTCTTTGTTCACCGGGCACGGCACCGGCGACGCCGCCACCGGCTGCCGGCCACCGGTGGCCGCCGATGTCGTCTCGCGCCCGGCGTGGTGCAGCTGCACGACGATCCGTGCGCCGCCCGAGTGCGCGGCGTCCGCGATGCGCCGGGCGCCCGGGATGTCGTCGTCGCTCCACAGGCGCGGCTCCCTCGGGCCGCCGAGGCCCTCCGGGGACACGCACGTGTACTCCTGGATGATCAGCCCGAAGCCGCCCTCGGCACGAGCCGCGTAGTAGGCGACGAGCTCGTCGCCCACCGATCCGTCAGCCTCCGTGTGGAACGAGCCCATGGGAGGCATCACCATGCGGTTCTTGAGCGTCAGGGTCCCGATCCGGCCCTCCGCCAGCAGGTGCGTGAACATGCCCAGTCCCTCCCTCGCGACGTGTGCACTTCGCTCCATGCTTCGCGCGCACGCCCCGACGGGACCGGGCCGTTCGTCCCTCGCGGGTTACCAGCGGTGGTGGACGTGGAAGCGGATCGACTCGTCGTAGATGCGCTGCAGCCCGCCGAGGGTCTCGTGGTCGAGCGGCGGCAGCTCGGCGGCCTCGGCGTTGCCGCGCGCCTGCTCGGGCGAGCGGGCGCCGGGGATGACGACGGAGACGCCGGGCTGGTCGATGATCCAGCGCAGCGCCAGCTGCGCCGTCGTCGCGCCGGCGGGCGTGAAGGATGCCACCTCGCGCGCCGCGACGACGCCGACCTCGAACGGCACGCCCGCGAAGGTCTCGCCGACGTCGAACGCCTCACCCTTGCGGTTGTACGTGCGGTGGTCCGACGCGGCGAACGTGGTGTGCTCGTCGTACTTCCCGCTGAGCAGCCCGGAGGCGAGCGGCACGCGCGCGATGATGCCCACGCCCGCCTCGCGCGCCGCGGGGAGCACCTCCTCCAGCGGCTTGCGCCGGAACACGTTGAGGATGATCTGCACCGTCGCCACGTGCGGCCGTGCGATGGCCAGCAGCGCCTCCTCGACGGTCTCCACGGACACGCCGTAGGCGGCGATGCGGCCCTCGGCGACGAGCGTGTCGAGGTCGTCGTACGTCCGCTCCCGCCGGTACACGTCCGTGGGCGGGCAGTGCAGCTGGACCAGGTCGATGGTGTCGACGCCGAGGTTGGCCCGCGAGCGGTCGTTCCACCGCCGGAAGGCGTCGAGCGTGTAGGCGTCGGCGACGTGCGGGTCCGCCCGGCGGCCCATCTTGGTGGCGACCGTGATCCCCTCACGGCCCCGCTCCGCCAGCACCTTCCCGACGAAGGTCTCGCTCCGGCCGTCCCCGTAGACGTCGGCGGTGTCGAGGAAGGTCACCCCCGCGTCGAGCGCGGCGTCGAGCACCGCGCGCGCGGCCTCGTCGTCCACCTCGCCCCAGTCCCCGCCCAGCTGCCAGCAGCCGAGCCCGACGACGCCGACGGAACGGCCGGTACGGCCCAGGACCCGAGTCTCCATGCGCCCGAACCTACCGGGCCCGGAGCCGGTCCGGACCACCCGGTCGAGACCCGGTCCGGACCACCCCGCCCGGTGCCCGGCGCGGGGCACGCTGCTCGGGTTCGGCGCGGGGACGTCGTAGGCTCGCCCACGGCCCACGACCGCCGCCGACGCGCTCAACCGCCGAGGAGAACGATGACCAGCACCGCCCCCGGGGCGACCCCCCGGCACTACCTCATGTGCGAACCCACGTACTACACGGTCTCGTACGAGATCAACCCGTGGATGCACCAGGAGCTGGCGACGGACACCCAGCGCGCGGTGGACCAGTGGCGGCGGCTGCGCGACGTGTTCGTCGACCTCGGGCACACCATCGACCTCATCGACCCGGTCCCCGGCCTGCCCGACATGGTCTACGCCGCCAACGGCGCGACCGTCGTCGACGGCATCGTCTACTCGGCGAGGTTCCGCTACCCGCAGCGCCAGCCCGAGGGCCCGGTGTACGAGAAGTGGTTCGCGGACCACGGCTACGTCACCCACACCGCCCAGCGCGTCAACGAGGGCGAGGGCGACATGCTCGTCGTCGGCAGCGTGCTGCTGGCCGGCACCGGCTTCCGCAGCGAGCGCGCGGCCCACGCCGAGGCGCAGGAGCTGTTCGGGCACCCGGTGATCTCGCTCGAGCTCGTCGACCCGCACTACTACCACCTCGACACGGCGCTCGCCGTGCTCTCCAGCTCGGCCGACGAGCCGCAGATCGCCTACTACCCGCCGGCGTTCTCGGCGGGCTCGCAGAACGTGCTGCGCCAGCTGTTCCCGGACGCGGTGCTGGCCGACGAACAGGACGCGGCCGCGCTCGGCCTCAACATCGTCTCCGACGGGCAGCACGTGGTGCACGCCCCCGGCGCGACGCACCTGGCCGCGGCCGTGCGCGAGCGCGGCTACGAGACGATCGCCGTCGACACCACCGAGCTGCTCAAGGGCGGCGGCGGCGCCAAGTGCTGCACGCTCGAGATCCGCGAGCCGATCAGCTGAACTTCACGGCTCCGTAGAGCCAGCCGCCGGAGCTCGCACCGCCGATGAGCATCCGGCTGACGTCCGTGCGCAGCATCTGCGCCCGGTGCGGCGCCGAGTTGGCCCACGCGTCGATGAGCGAGGCCACCGAGCCGCTGGTGCAGCCGACGATGTTGTCGTAGCCGGAGTGCCAGATGCCGCCCGAGGCCGCCATGTCCTCCGCGTGCGCGACGAGCGTGGACGACCGCGAGATCGCCAGCGCCGGCAGGCCCTGGCCCGCGCGCCACGCGTTGATCGCGGCGCCGATGGCGCTGTAGCTCGACTCGCCGACACCCGCGCCGACCGGCGCACCGGGGCAGACGAGCCCACCCGCCGGGATCGGCTGCACCGTGCCGCCGCTGGGGGCGGGGACCGTGCCCGACGAGGTCACGGGCTTGGTCGCCACCGGCTTCTTGACCACGGGCTGGGCGGCCGCGGCCTTCGCCACCGCCGCGGCCTGCGCCGCCGCCTGCTGCTCCGCCGCGATCCGCGCCTGGTCGGCGGCCTGCCACGCGGCCTCCGAGACCGTCACGGCCTTCGCCGGGGCTGCGACCCCCGCGGCCGCGGCGCTGATGTCCGCCACGCTCGCGGACGGGTCGGCCGCGGTGCTGGTCGCCAGGCCGATCGCCGCCTGCAGGGCGGCCACCAGGGTCGGGTCGGCGTGCACTGCGGCGGTCAGCTGCTGCGTGCCGTCGGCGGCCGCGGCGAGCGCCGTCCGGCGGGCCGCGGCGAGGGCGTTGGACCAGGCGGTGGCGGCGGCCTGCTGGGCGGCGTACCGGGCGGAGAAGTCGCTCTCCTGGGCGGCGCGGTCCGCCGCCAGCCGGATGTCGGCGGCCTGCCGCTCGGCGATCCGCACGGCGCGGTCGTGCGCCACGACGATGCTGGCCGCGATGAGCGCACCGGAGACCGTCACCGCGACGACGATGAGGCCGGCACGGCCCCTGCGGCGATCCGGCGCGGGCTCGGCGACCGTCGTCGGCGGCAGGGACGCGGGCGCGTCGAGCGTCTCGGGCTCCGCCTGCGGGAAGACGCTGCGCTGCGTCGGGACGTGATCGAGGAGGGGCGCGGCCGGGCCGACGCCGGTGCCGGTCAGCTCGATGACGGCCGGCTCGCCCTCGGGCGTGCCGTCGAGCGAGGTCTTCTGGTGCGGGACGGAGGTCGCCGCGACACGCCGAGTGAGCGCCATGACGCCGCCTTCCCAGTGCCGAGGTGTATACGCCTCCGGGACATCGGCACGGGACGGCTGGGACTGAAGGGGCGAATCGCCCTTTCTTCGCACACGCCGCGCCATGGAGGGACGGTAAGGAGCACGCCACGGCCGCTGCGTGGGACTTGCGACCCACCGAGGACGTCCCCGAGACGCTAGCAGGCCCGTTTCACCCGACGGCAGTGTCACCCGATCGGGTGGTTCTTGCCACCGCAGGCCTCCGACGTGGTAAGCGGTACCGGCGGAACCGGTTACTCCGGATGCACCCCGTCGTCCTCGAGCGTGCACTTCTGGGTGACGATCATCACCGGGCACTGGGCGTGGTGGAGCACCGCCTGGCTCGTCGAGCCCAGCAGCAGCCCGGCGAAGCCGCCGCGGCCGCGCGAGCCGACGACGAGCAGGTCGGTGTCGGCCGAGGCCTCGGTGAGCAGCTGCGCCCCCGTGCCGTCCCGCACCGTCCGGGTGATCTCCGGCGCGCCCGGCTCCTCCGCGGCCACCCGGTCGATGAGCACGTCCAACGCGGTCGCGACGTCCTCCAGCACCTGCTGGTGGTCCACCGCGGCCGGCAGCCACGCCAGGGTGCCCGAGCCGGCCGTCACCGGGACGCCCGTCACCGCCACCAGCTCCGCTCCCCAGACCTTCGCCTCGCGGATCGCCCAGCGCAGCGCCAGCTCGGCCTGCGGGGAGCCGTCGAGGCCGACGACGACGCGGCGCACCGGCCGCACCACGAGCGGCTCCTCCTCCGGCGGCGCGCCCTTCGCCTTGCGGCGCGTCGGCACCACGATCGTCGGGCACTGGGCGTGCGCCGGGAGCGCCGAGGAGACGGTGCCGAGCAGGCGCTCGGCGAAGCCGCCGCCGCCGCGCGTGCCCACCACCGCCATGGTGACCCGCGCCGACTCGTCGATGAGCACGGCGGCGGCGTCGCCGACCGTCACGTGCGACGTGACCGGCACGCCGGCGTTGGCGACGTGCTCGGCCGCGTCGGCCACGACGGCCTGCGCGCCGGCGCGGATCGCCGAGTCGTCGAGCGCGGCGTAGCCGCCGTCCAGGGACGCCGCCGCGAACGACGGCAGCGCATAGCCGCACACGAGCCGCAGCCCCAGCCCGTGGATGACCGCTTCCTGCGCCGCCCAGTCCAGCGCGTGCAGGCTCGCGGCCGAGCCGTCGACCCCCACCAGAATCTCCCGTGAGCGCGTCATAACCCCATCGTGGCACGTCCTTGACGCTTTGATGGGTCAAGGCGCGTCATGCCGCGAGGTAGCGGCTCCAGGACGGTTCGGAGCGCGCCGCGGCCGCGCCCAGCGCCACCGACCACCGCGGGGCGCGCGGCGTGAACGACAGCTGCCACCCGATCTCGTGCAGCAGCCGGTCGGCCTTGCGGTGGTTGCACCGCACGCAGGCTGCGACGACGTTCGTCCACTCGTGGCGCCCGCCGCGGGACCGCGGCTGCACGTGGTCCACCGTGTCCGCCCCGCCGCCGCAGTAGGCGCACCGGTGGTTGTCGCGCTGCAGCACGGAGCGCCGCGTCGGCGGCACGGCACGCCGCACCGGCACGTGCACGTACCGGGTGAGGGAGAGCACCACGGGAACGGGAAGGGCCGCACGCTCGGAGTGGAGCATGCGGCCCTCGGATTCCAGGATCGTCGCCTTGCCGGTCATGACGAGCACCACGGCGCGTCGCAGGCTGACGACGCAGAGTGGCTCGAGGCTCGCATTGAGGAGCAGGGCCCGGGCGGGGGAGCCCGCCGAACCGTCCGCGCCCGCCCCCTGCGGGGTCCAGTCGGGCGCGGCGTACGTAGATGGTGGCGCGGCGTCGGTGCTCAGCACGGTGCTCTCCTGACCTCGCAGGTCGGGCCGGCTGGCTGCCGGTCCGTGCACAGGCAACTCGCGTGATGCACGAACAGGGTAAACCGCGCGCCGAGGTGCTCCCGCAACGACGAAGGCCCCGCACGACGTGTGTCGGCGGGGCCTTCGTGCGGAACGTCGCTGGTCAGCTCACCCGGATGTAGACCGGGCTGGACTGCCAGATGGCGCGGAACTGCACCGTGCCACCGGGACGCGGAGCGTCGATCTCCATGCCGCCGCCGGCGTAGATCCCCACGTGCCCCGGCGTCCAGATGAGGTCGCCGGGCAGCGCGTCGGCCGCCGAGACCACGGTGCCGACGTAGCGGTCGGCACTCGACGTGCGCGGCAGGCTGATGCCGAGCTGCGCGTAGACGTACTGGACGAACCCCGAGCAGTCGAAGCCAGCCGGGCTGGCGCCGCCGTACACGTACGGCGTGCCGACGTAGCGCGCCGCGATCTGGAGCACCGCGCTGCCGGCGACCGAAGGAGGCGTCGGGTTGTTGGCGACCCGGATCGCGGAACGGCTGGTCTTGACCGTGGCCCGGACTACCGGCTTCGGGGCGGGCTTGACGGGGGTGACGCTGTCGACGTCGAGCGTCCACTGCGCATCGGCAGGGGCGGTGACGACGGGTGCGAGCTCGAGCTGAGCCTGCGCCTGGGCGGCGAGGGCAGCCGTGTCGACCGACGGGAACCCGACGGCACTGTCACTGCTCGCGAAAGCGGGCGTGGCACCCATGGCGGACACGACGAGTCCGGACGAGGCGGCCACGATGGCGGTACGACGGCCGACGACCTGCAGCTGCGAGGTCGCCGTCGACGTGAACTGCGTGAGAGGGGTCGACGGGCGCGTCGCCGCGCGATGCCGACCGTGAGACGTGCGTACGGACAAGCTGGCTGCCTCTCCTGACGCCTGCGAGGTCAGCTGTCGGGTTCGGGTGGGAGATCACCCGGCCGGTCGAGCGGTCCGAAGACCGTCCGCCCGGCTTCACCCCAAGGACACCGTCACCGGTGCCCGCGATTGGGTCCCCCGCTCCTGCCGGCGAGTCGTGCGGACCCCGTGCGGCGGCAGGATTTGGCGATCCGCCCGAGGGCTTTCCGGAGGAGGGTTCCGGCAAGCGGTTCGACCGTACCCGACCGTTCGGCCGCTTGTCACGTTCCGGTCACGAACATGTTCAGATGTCCAGAAGTCGCCCACCAGGCACATCACGGTGCCCGCGAGGGACCGGCCGCCGAAGTGGGACCTAAGTCACACGGCGGCGACGAAGATGTGGCGCGCAACCTCGTCCGGCAGGTCGAGAAGATCGGGCGATCCGGGCATACCGACGGTCACCATCCCGTCCTCGCGGACCACGCTGACGCGGGCGCCGGGGGTGACACCCGCGTCCGCGAGCCGGCCGAGCAGCTCGACGTCCACCTGCACCGGCTCACCGATGCGCCGGACGACCGCGAGCGTCCCGTTCGCGGGGCCGTCGGGGTCGACGAGCGAGACGACGCCCTCGAGGAAGCCCGGCACGGCGCCGTGCTCGCCGATCTCCGCCAGGCCCGGGATGGGGTTGCCGTACGGGTCGAAGTGCGGGTGCTCGAGCAGCTTCGTCAGCCGCATCTCCACCTGCTCGCTCATCACGTGCTCCCAGCGGCAGGCCTCGTCGTGCGCCAGCGGCCAGTCCAGGCCGATGACGTCGATGAGCAGCCGCTCCGCCAGCCGATGTTTGCGCATGACGCGCATGGCCTTGAGCCGGCCGGCCTCGGTGAGCTCGAGGTGGCGGTCGCCGGCGAGGACGACGAGACCGTCCCGCTCCATGCGCGCGACAGTCTGCGACACGGTGGGACCGGAGTGGCCGAGACGCTCGGCGATCCGGGCGCGCAGGGGCGTGATGCCTTCCTCGCTGAGCTCGTAGATCGTCTTGAGGTACATCTCGGTGGTGTCGATCAGGTCGCTCACGCGTCGCCTCCACGCCGTGTCCACGCTGTGCCAACGTCCCTTGCGGGCGCAGGCCGCCCCGGGATCCCAGGGTAGTGGCGTGGCCGGCGCATATCCTCGGCGCATGGCCCCCGATCTGCGCATCCCCGCCGACCTGCTGCCTGCCGACGGGAGGTTCGGGTCGGGCCCGTCGAAGATCCGGCCGGAGCAGGTGGCGGCCCTGTCCGCGGCCGGTGCGTCCCTCCTCGGCACGTCCCACCGGCAGAAGCCGGTGCGCGCGCTCGTCGGGCACGTGCGCTCGAGCCTGAGCGCGCTCCTCGGCCTGCCGGACGGCTACGAGATCGTGCTCGGCCTCGGCGGCTCGTCGGCGTTCTGGGACGTCGCGACCTGCTGCCTCGTCGAGCACCGCTCCGCCCACGGCGTGTTCGGCGAGTTCGGGTCGAAGTTCGCGGCGGCCACCGCCCGGGCGCCCTTCCTGGCCGAGCCGGCCGTGGCGCAGTCCGAGCCCGGCACCGTCGTGGTCCCCGGGCCCGTCGAGGACGCCGACGTCTACGCCTGGCCGCACAACGAGACCTCCACCGGGGTCATGGCGCCGGTGCGCCGCGACCCGGGGTACGGCGACGCGCTGGTCGTCGTCGACGCCACGTCGGCGGCCGGGGCGCTGCCGGTCGACATGTCCCAGGCCGACGTCTACTACTTCGCCCCGCAGAAGGTGCTCGCGTCCGACGGCGGGCTGTGGTTCGCCGCCGCCTCCCCCGCCGCGATCGAGCGCGCCGCGCGGATCGAGGCCAGCGGTCGGTGGGTGCCCGAGTTCCTCTCGTTCAGCGCGGCCGTGACGAACTCCCGCCTGGACCAGACCCTCAACACGCCGGCGCTCGCGACGCTCGTCATGCTCGCCGAGCAGCTGGACTGGATCGAGGCCAACGGCGGCCTGCCGTGGGCAGTGAACCGGTCCGCGACGTCCGCCGGCCACCTCTACTCGTGGGCGCAGGCACGCGACTGGGCGACACCGTTCGTGGCCGACGAGGCCGCGCGCTCGACCGTCGTCGGGACCGTCGACCTGCTGCCGCCCGTCGAGGCGGCGACCGTCACGGCGGTGCTGCGCGCCAACGGCGTCGTCGACACCGAGCCCTACCGGCGGCTCGGGCGCAACCAGCTGCGGGTCGGCATGTACCCGGCCGTCGACCCCGCCGACGTGCTCGCGCTCACCGCCTGCGTCGACTGGGTCGTCGAGCACCTGTCCTGAGCACGTCCTGAACGCGCGGACGGGCGCCCTCCGCGCCCCGTTCCGGGGGATGGCGCGGAGGGCGCCCGTCAGCCGTGGTCAGCGAGCGGCGCGCCGACGAACGATGACGCGGAGCCCGAGCAGGAGACTGCCGAGCAGGAGCACGCCGATGGCGGCGAGCATGACCGGCCCGGCGTCCGACGTGCCCGTGGCGGCCAGGACGGCGGTGGAGTCCTCAGCCAGCACCTCGGACCGCGGCGGGTCGGCGCACGGAGCCTGCTCCGGCGGGTAGGTGACGGTGACCGTCGCCTCGGGGTTGACCTTGAACGTCACCGGCACGGTGGGACGCACCCAGTTCCAGTCGTCGCCCTGGACCCACTGACCGTTGACCAGGCGCCAGCCGGGCCAGTCGGTGACGTTGCCCTGCGCGTCGACGACCGTACCGGGCCACAGGACGCTGCCGGACAGCGGCAGGTTCGCCTGCGTGAAGGAGTGCGGGCCGCTGGGGTCGCCCCAGACGAGCGTGACCGTGGTGTTCGGGGTGCCCTGGGGCTCGACCGCGTAGTCGAGCCACGGCGCGTTGCCCCGGCACACCGCCACCGCCTTGAGGACGACGAGCTGGCAGACGCCCGTTGCGGCGTACCCGCCCTCCTGGTCGAGGCATGCGTAGCCGGACGGACCGGGCGTGGCCGCGGGGGACGAGGTCGCCGGGGTGGAGGGCGAGTCGGCCGCCATGGCGGGACCCGCGATCGCAAGGGTCGTCAGCAGCACCGCTGCGACCGCGACCGAACGGTGTGCGAAGCGCAACACGATGACTCCCCGGTTGGGACGAAATGAACCCTTTGTCCAGATTGTGCCTTGTCGGAGGCAGATGAGCACCTGCTCGTCGGGGTGAAACCGATGCTCACCCGCCGCAGGAAGCCGTCTGCATCCCGTCGGACGTCAGGGTGGGCGTGCTCCAGACCGTCAGCGACCCGTCGTGGAGGGGCACCGTCGCGCGGTAGGTGGCGTGGCCGCCGGGCGGCAGCCACGACGTCACCACCTGGACCGCCCGGCCGGCGTCCGTGGCCATCGTCCCGGAGACGAACCCGTCGTCGAGCCCCAGGGCCCCGAGCTTGGCCCCGACGGGGCTGTACACGGTGATGTTCGTGGCCAGCCAGCCGGTCGGCAGGGCGCTGACGGGGAACCCCGTCACGTAGTGCGGGAGCTTGGCGACGTCCGCCGGGGGTGCGTACGTCAGGTCGAGGCGCACGGTCGCGGTCGGATCGGGCCCGGTGCAGCGCAGGTCCTCGACGCTGACCTTCGTCGTGAGGTAGTAGTCGAGCTTGCCCGCGGTGCCGTCGTCGAGGAACACCCCGGCGTCGTGCGGGTGGTCGCCGCTGAGGAACGCCGCGCCGAGGCTGCTCGCCGCCAGCCCGCTCTGCTCGTCGGCGTGCGACGACCAGACCCGAACGCGTCCCTGCTGCGCCGCCTTCGCCAGCGCGTCCACGACCGCCAGCCGGTCGCCCTGGCCGTTCCCGACCGCGTGGAAGATCGCCGCCGAGGCGTCCAGGTACAGGGCGTCCGCGGCGGCGTTGTCCCACCCGTGCGGCGTGTTCGTGTAGGGCAGGTCGACGTAGACGTCGCGCAGCAGGGTGCTCACCAGGGAGCTCGCATCGAGCGTCGTGCCGGAGCGTGTGGTCACCGGGCCGGTCGCCTTGAGCAGCTCCGCCGCCGCGACCGCGTCCGTGACGATAACGCCGTCGACCTTCTGCCCGGTCTCCGCGTCCCATCGCGCGGCGATCAGCTGCGCCGTCCGTGGGAAGTCGGGCGTCATCGTGGCGTCCTGGATCCAGCGGCCGAGCCGGTTCGTCTGGATCGCGTCCTCCTGCGGGGTCAGCGGCAGGATCGGCGTGGCCAGGCCGGGGAAGCTGCTCGTGGTGAGCTGCTCGCCGAGGTCGATGGTGCCGTTGTCGGCCTTGAGCAGCGCGACCGCCCCGACGATGCCGCCCTGCGTGCGCAGCTCGGCCGAGTTCAGCGCGACGAGCAGGTAGCTGCGCGGGCCCTGCGCGCCGAGGAGCGCCGGCAGGAGCTTCGCGAGCTGCGCGCCCGAGCTGACCGTGCCCGAGACCTGGGCGAGCTGGTGCTGGAGCTGCACCACCGGCGCCGCCAGGCGCGGCGTCAGCCCGGAGGCGTCGATCGCGGCGATCGCGCGCGACGAGGCGTCGACCTGGTCGGCCGCGGCGACGATCGGCGGCAGGGCGTCGACGAGCGGGCCGAGCACCAGCCGGCCGTCGGTGCGGGGCGCGTCCTGCGCCGAGAGCGCGCCGTCGACGGCGTCGAGCGCGGGCCCAGCGGTGCGCACCAGGTCGTCGAGCGCGACCGTCACCGTCCGCACCGCGCCGAGCTGCCGACCGGCCCAGGGCAGCACCGTCGCGGCGCGCCACACGGGGTCGTCGACCGCGCGCCGCGCCGTGTCCAAGTGCTGCACCAGCGGCGGCAGCGCCGCCTTCAGGCTGACGAGGTCGCCGTCGCGGGCGTCCTGGGCCAGGGCGGTCACGCCGTCCTGCGCGGCCTGGAGGGCACGGCCCGCCTGGTAGACGCGGGCCGCGAGCCAGGCCGCGGCGCCGACGAGCACGACGAGGACGACGACCACGGCGACGAGCACCCGCCGCCGCCTGCGCCGTCGCGCGGCCAGGACCACCGGGGCGTCCGGTCCACCCGCGGACTTGGACGCGTCGACCGCGAGCACGCGGTCGGCCGGCGCCTCGCCGAGGGGCGCGTCGTCGGCCCTGGTTCGGTCGGGGGCGGCGTCATCGGCAGCGAGAGGGGCACCGGCCGGCTGCTCGGTCGAGCGCGCATCGTCGGCCGGGCTGACGACGGGAGCGACCTCGTCGGCCCCGCTCCGGTCGGGAGCGACCTCGTCGGCCCCGCACCGGTCGGGAGCGACCTCGTCGGCACCGCTCCGGTCGGGAGCGACCTCGTCGGCCTGGCCCCGGTCGGGCGCGACCTCGTCGGCCAGCGCCTGGTCGGGGGCGACCGCGTCACCCGCACCCTCGGCGGGCAGGACAGCGGCGCCACCGGCCTCGTCCGGGAGCAGCTCGACGGCGGCCCCGGGCTCCTCGGCGCGGGACGAATGGTCGCTCACCTGGCGATCGTGACATATCGGGCACGCGCCAACCGCGCCGGGGGCCGCAGTTCACCCGGGTCAGACCGGTGCGCGCGTCCCTAGCATCCGTGCGTCGTCCCGCGGGTACGTCACCTGCAGGTGCGGGTGCTCGTCGGCCCGGAAGCGGACCCGGACGTGCATCGAGCGCCCGACCCAGACCAGCGCGGCCACGGCGACCATCACCGCGGTGATGCCGCCGATGCCGATCGCCCACCGGGCGCCGAACTGCTGGCCGACCCAGCCGACGATGGGCGACCCGAAGGGCGTGGCGCCCTGGAACACCATCATGTAGAGCGCCATGACGCGCCCCCGCATGCGCGGCTCGGTGCCGAGCTGGATGGTCGCGTTGGCGGCGGTCATCATCGTCAGCGACGCCAGGCCCACCGGGACGCACATGATCGCGAAGGTCAGGTAGGTGGGCATGATCGCCAGCAGGCAGGCCGCCACGCCGAAGGCGAAGGCGGCGCCGACGACGAGCCGCACGCGCGGGTTCTCGCGGCGCGCGGCGAGCAGCGCACCGGACAGGGAGCCGATCGCCAGCACGGAGCCGAGCAGGCCGTACTCCCCCGCGCCCTTGTGGAACACCGTGCGGGCGATGAGCGCGCTGGTCATCTGGAAGTTGAGGCCGAACGCCGACACCACGCCGATGACGACCATGATGACGAGGATGTCCGGGCGGTGGCGCACGTACGCCAGGCCGTCCCGGATCTGGCCCTTGGACCGGGCGACCATCGGCATCGGGTGCAGCTCGGTCGTCCTCATCGCGACGAGCGCACCGATGGTGCAGGCGAACGACGCCGCGTTGAGCCAGAACATCCAGCCCGTGCCGATCGCGGCGATGAGCAGGCCGGCCGCACCCGGGCCGACGAGGCGGGCGGCGTTGAACGACGCGCTGTTGAGGCCGACCGCGTTGGCCAGCTTCTCCTTCGGCACGAGCTGCGCGACGAACGTCTGGCGGACGGGCGCGTCGAACGCGGCCGCCACGCCGAGCGCCGCCGCCAGCACGTAGACCTGCCACAGGCGCACGTGCCCGGACAGCACCAACGCGCCGAGGATCGCCGCGAAGACGCCCATCGCGCCCTGCGTCGCCATGAGCAGCCGCCGCCGGTCCAGGCGGTCCGCCAGCAGCCCCGCCCACGGGGAGAGCACCAGCGCCGGGGCGAACTGCAGCCCCGTCGTCAGGCCGAGCGCGACGCCGGAGTTGTGGGTCAGCTGCGTGAGCACCAGCCAGTCCTGCGCCGTGCGCTGCATCCAGGTGCCGATGTTCGACACCAGCGCGCCCGTGAACCACAGCCGGTAGTTCCGGAAGGAGAGGGACGAGAACGTGGTGCTCACGACGCGGCGATCTCCTTGAGGAGCGCGGCCGCACGGGCGAGCACGGCGCGGTCGTCGGGCGCCAGCCTGGCCAGGCGCGACGTCAGCCACGCGTCGCGGCGGCGGCGCGTCTCGCGCACCTCCGCCTCGCCCGCGGGTGTCAGCGCCACGACGACCAGGCGCCCGTCCGTCGGATCCGGGCCCTTGCTGACCAGGCCGAGCTCGGCGAGGCAGTTGACCGTGCGCGTCATGCTCGGCGGCTGCACGCCCTCGATCTCCGCGAGCCGGCCCGGGGTCGTCGGGCCCTCGCGCGTCAGCACGACGAGCACGGAGTACAGCGGGTACGACAGGTGCGCCTCGCCGACCTGCGCCCGCAGCCGCCGATGGGTGCGGCCGACCGCCTGTCGGAGGTCGGCCGCGAGGCCCGCGCTGGTGATGGCCACGATCGTTAGCATAACTCATTACTCAAGGTAACGATCGTCGCGAGAAGAGCCGCCGCACGCCCGTCTCCCCGATACCCCAGGCCCCCGGCCCCCCAGCCCCCAACCCCTCAGGCCCCGGGCCTCAGGCCCCCGGCCCCCCGGTTCTTCACTTTCCTGAAGCCTGGGCTGCGATTCGCTGCCAGAAGTTCAGGAAAATGAAGATGGGGGTGCTCAGGGGCGGCCGAGGGCGCGGTAGGTCCAGCCGGCTGCGCGCCAGCGGGCGGGGTCCAGCACGTTGCGTCCGTCGAGGATGGCCTTGCGGTTGACCACGGCGGCCAGCTCGTCGGGGTCCAGGTCGCGGTACTCCGGCCACTCGGTGGCCAGCAGCACCACGTCGGCCTCCTCGGCGGCCTCCAGCGCGGTCGCGGCGAACCGCAGGTCCGGCCACTTCGCGCGGGCGTTCTCGATCGCCTTCGGGTCGGTCACCGTCACGTGCGCACCCTGCAGCTGCATCTGGGCGGCCACCGACAGGGCCGGGGAGTCACGCACGTCGTCGGAGTCCGGCTTGAACGCCGCCCCGAGCACCGCCACCCGTCGCCCGACGATCGAGCCGTGGCACACCTCGCGGGCCAGGTCGACCATCCGCACCCGGCGGCGCATGTTGATCGAGTCGATCTCCCGCAGGAAGCCCAGCGCGTCGGAGACGCCCAGCTCCCCGGCCCGCGCCATGAACGCCCGGATGTCCTTCGGCAGGCAGCCCCCGCCGAAGCCCAGGCCCGCGTTGAGGAACCGGCGCCCGATGCGCGGGTCGTAGCCGATCGCGTCCGCCAGCCTCGTGACGTCCGCACCCGTGGCCTCGCACAGCTCGGCCATCGCGTTGATGAAGCTGATCTTGGTCGCCAGGAACGAGTTGGCCGCCACCTTCACCAGCTGCGCCGTGGCCCGGTCCGTCACCACCAGCGGGGTGCCGGCCGCCAGCGGGGTGGCGTAGACCTCGTCGAGCACGGCCCTGGCCTTCTCGCCCGCGGGGGTGGTCACGCCGTCGTCGTCGGTGGGCAGGCCGTAGACCAGGCGGTCCGGGTGCAGCGTGTCCTGGACGGCGAACCCCTCCCGCAGGAACTCCGGGTTCCAGACGAGGGTCGCGCCGGTCGCCTCCAGCGACGCGGCCAGCCGCTCGGCCGTGCCCACCGGGACGGTGGACTTGCCGGCCACCACGTCGCCGGCCTGCAGGAACGGCGTCAGGGCGCTGGTCGCCGCGTCGACGTAGCTCAGGTCGGCCCGGAACTCCCCGTGCGACTGCGGCGTCCCCACGCAGATGAAGTGGACCGCCGCGCCCGCCGCGTCGGCCATCTCGGTGGAGAACGTCAGCCGCCCGGTGGCCGCGACCTCCTCGAGCAGCTCCGGCAGGCCTGGCTCGTAGAACGGCGCCCGGCCCTCGCGCAGGGCCGCGACCTTCCGCTCGTCCACGTCGATGCCGACCACCTCGTGCCCCAGCCGCGCCATGCACGCGGCGTGGACCGCACCGAGGTACCCGCACCCGATCACCGAGACCTTCACGCCCGAGCCCCCATGTCGAATCCGCACGAATGCCGCGAATCTACCCAAGCGGCGAGCCCGCACCGACCGGCGGTCGAGGGGTTCACCCGCAACATCGCCCCATCATGGGTCCGTACCCTGGGCCGATGCCCTCCGCACGCGCCGCCCGCGGCCGCGCCGTCACCCGGGTCGTGTTCGGCTGCTACCTCGTCGTGCTCGGGTACCTCGTCTTCACCCCGCAGCCCGACGACCACCGGGCCTTCGGCTGGGTGCGCCGCACCATCGACTGGGTCGCCGCGCACGGTCTGCCCCTGACCTTCGCCGTGGCGGAGGCCATCGGCAACGTGCTGCTGTTCGTGCCGTTCGGGCTCCTCCTCGGCGGCCTGCTGGGGCTGCGGCGGTGGTGGCTGGTGTGGCTCGTCGGCTCGGCGACGTCCGCGGCGATCGAGACGATCCAGCTGGCGATCCCCGGCCGCTGGACCACCCTGCAGGACTGGATCCTCAACACGCTCGGCACCGCGCTCGGCCTCGCCGTCCTCGTGCTGGTCGCGCCGCGCACGCGCACCGCTGCGGAAGCCACCGCGCGAGCGCAGCCCCCGTCCGCGAGCGCATAGTTCGTCGGCGAGATCGGGGCTTCCGGCGCCCGAAACCCCTGCGTTCGCCGACGAACTATGCGCTCGGCGGGCGGGGAGAACCGCCGGGATGACGAAGGGGGCCGGGTCCCGCGGGACCCGGCCCCCTTCGGCACCGGTTGGCGTCAGCTGACGAGCGACTGCAGCGGCCCGCGGATGAAGTAGGCGACGAACAGCAGCGCGATGAGCCACAGCAGCGGGTGGATCTTGCGCGCCTTGCCGGCCACGGCCTGCAGCACGACGTAGAGGATGACGCCGCCGCCGATGCCCGCGGTGATCGAGTAGGTGAACGGCATGAGGATCATCGTCACGAACGCCGGGATGGCGATCTCGTAGCTCTTCCAGTCGACGCCCAGCACCTGGGTCACCATGAGGAAGCCGACGACGACCAGGGCGGGCGCCGCGGCCTCCGACGGGATGACCGCCACGAGCGGCGCGAGGAACGTCGACAGGGCGAAGCAGATGCCGGTGATCACGGAGGCGAGCCCGGTCCGCGCGCCGTCGCCGACGCCGGAGGCCGACTCGATGTACGCGGTGTTCGACGAGACGCCGGCCGCGCCACCGGCCACGGCGGCCAGGGAGTCGACGATGAGGATCTCGCGGGTCTTCGGCGGGTTGCCGTTCTCGTCGTTCAGGCCGGCCTCGGAGCCGATGGCGACCATCGTCCCCATCGTGTCGAAGAAGTCGGACAGCAGCAGCGAGAACACCAGGACGATCGCGGTGATCGCGCCGATCTTGCCGAACGCGCCGAAGAGCGAGAAATGGCCGAGCAGCGAGAAGTTCGGCGTGTCGACGATGGTCTTCGGCAACGACGGGACGGTCGACTTCCAGCCGGCGGGGTTGTCCTGGGAGGCCGCGCCGACCTTGGTGATGGCCTGGACGACGATGCCGACGACGGTGGTGCCGAGGATCGCGATGAGGATGGCGCCGCGCACCTTCTTCACCATGAGGATGACCATCGCCAGCAGGCCGACGACGAAGACGAGCACCGGCCACGTCTGCAGCGACCCGAACTGCCCCAGCTCGACCGGCGTCGCCGCGCCCGGCGGCACCCGCACGAAGCCCGAGTCCACCAGGCCGATGAAGGCGATGAACAGGCCGATGCCGACGCTGATGGCCGTCTTGAGCCAGGTCGGCACCGCGTTGAACACGGCCTGCCGGAACCCGGTGAGCACGAGGATCGTGATGACGATGCCCTCGAGCACCACGATGCCCATCGCGTCCTGCCACGCCATCTTGGGCAGCGTCGCGATGGAGAACGCGACGACCGCGTTGATGCCGAGGCCGGTGGCCAGCGCGAGCGGGAAGTTCGCCCAGACGCCCATGAGGATCGTCATGACGGCCGCCACCAGCGCGGTCGTCGCCGCGATCGTCGCCGGCGAGGCCAGCGCCTGCCCCGTGGCGTCCTTGCCGCCCAGGATGATCGGGTTCAGCACGATGATGTAGGCCATCGTGAAGAAGGTGACGAACCCGCCGCGGATCTCGGTGCCGATGGTGGAGCCGCGTTCGGAGATGTGGAAGTACCGGTCGAGGAAGTTCTTGGGCGACCCGTCGCTACGCGTGGGGGTCTGCGTGGTGCTGGGGGAGGACATGGCGGAAGTGTGACAGAGGTGTGTGCGCCGCCGAAGACCGTTTCACGAGCCGTAACACGGGGTTAACGCGGGGCCTCTGCCGGGTGTCACCGGCGCCCCTTGCACCCGTTCGCCGCGACCGGCGCTCACCCTTCGGGCCGGCGCGGCCGGGCCGGACGGATACCCTCGCCGCATGACCTCCCCCGCCCCCGACCCCGGCGAGCCGATCCAGGTCGACCTCGCACGGGTGGCGGGCGTCGGCGCGCTGGTCTGGCTGGTCGCGCTCGTGGTGTGTCTGCTGCTGGCCGTGTTCTCCCTGATCTCGTGGACGCCGGTCGAGGTCTGCGGCGTGGGCGTGCTCCTGGGGATCTTCGGGGTCGCGTGGTCACGCCGGCACGACCGCATGGGACGCCGCCTGCCCCGCTGACGCCACCCCGGCGTGCCGCCGGCCGTCAGTCGTCGAGCTGGGCCTCGGCGGCGCGCCGCTCGTCGGCCAGCACCGCCTCCAGCGCCCAGCGGCGGTCCCAGCGGCCGACGACCTGGGCGAGCCCCGCGGCCAGGCCGGCGGTGGTCACCGCGTGGACGCCGGCCTCGTCGGCCCAGAACTCGACGTCCACGCCGTCGACGCGCAGGTCGTCGTGCTCCCACCAGGTGCGCGGCGCGTCGTCGGGCAGGAGCGCGCGGGCCGCGTCCGGGACGGGCTGCCGCACGCCGTCGCCCGAGACCTCCCCCGCGGCGAGCTCGGAGGCCAGCGGCAGGTCCAGCACGTCCGCGAGCGCCGCGGGGTCGCCGCCCGCGAGCACCGGCACGATCGCGGCGACGTCGGTGCGCTGACGCCACATCGGCGCGGCCGCCACCGCGGCATCCTCGGCCGGCACCACGGCGGCACGGTCGGGGCCCACCATCGCGACGACCTGCTCGGGCGGCCCGCCGGGCGCGTCTGCCGAGAGGCGGGCCAGCGCGCGCCACGCCGCGACGGCGTCGGCGGGAGCCACCGCCTGGCCCACCGGCAGCGCGTCGAGCAGACGCACCCAGCCGTCGAGGTCCAGGCCGTCCAGTCGGGTCCCGCCGAGGGCGCCCAGAACCTCGTCGTCGAGCCCGTCGAGCCAGCCGGGCGCCGTCGGCAGCCATCCCGAGGCGCCGCCGAGGGCGAACGGGCCGCCCACCGGTCCGCGCGTGCGCAGCCACCAGGAGGTGTACGAGGGCGCGCGGCGCCCGTGCTCGTCGACCACCGGGGTCGTCAGCGCCCGCCGCAGCTCGGGCGTCCCGGCGACGAGCCGCAGCACGTCGGGCCAGGCGTCCTCGAGCACGGCGTCGAGGTCGGCGATCGCGGCGACGTCCCCGACGAAGGCGCCGGGCGCGAGCTCGTCGGCCAGGTGCTCCAGGTACTCGGGCCACCCGTCGAGGGCCTCGTCGGGCTCGTCGGCGCCGGGGTCGGCGACGACGTCGCGCAGCCGCATGACGACGAGCGACGAGCGCACGCCGACGGCCCGCAGCACGTCCTCGCCCCACCGGTCGACCGCCGCCAGGCTCACCGGCGCGAGCACGCGGTCGTCGAGCAGCCGGGCGGCGGGCGAGCCGGGCAGCACCAGGCCGTGGGCGGGGGCAGGCTCGCCGTCCGCGGCGGTGAGCTCGACGAGACCGAGCCACGGCAGCTCGGGCACGGCGCCGTCGTCGAGCACGCGCCCGACGACGTCCAGGACGGCGTCGGTCACCGCGCCGTCGCCCTCCTCCTGCTGGAGCACCGCCTGCCGCACGGCGTCCGCCGCCAGCACCTGTGCCGGCGTCGCCGGCTCGGCGCCCAGCCGCTCGAGCACGGGGTGGGCGGCCTCGGGGTCGACGATGCGCACGCCCCACGTCGTCAGCGCGCGCAGCGTCGCGGGAGCGAGCCGGGACACGTCGTCGGCGTCGAGCAGGAGCGTGCCCCGCGCGCCGCGGACCACGCGCCCGCCGGCCAGCGGCACGGGCAGCGCGGCGAGGGCCTCGCGCGCGAGCGGGTCGTCCGCCGCGCCGTCGAGCGCCGCGTACACGTCGGGGCCGAGGGCCAGCGGCAGCTCGTCGACGACCTCGGCGAGGGGGCGCGTCTCCACCCCGAGCACGCGGGCCTGGGACGCGTACCGCTCCGGGATCCGCACCAGGCCGCTCACGTGCGCCGCGAGGGCGGCGGCGGCGCGGTCGTCGAGCTGCGGGTCCGTGACCACGGCCGCCTGCGGCACGACGAACCCCTCGGCGCCCGCCAGCAGGGGGGTGCGGGCCAGCCGCTCGACGATCCGCTCCGCCAGGGCGGCGTCCACCCGACCGGACGCCAGCCCGATCGGCACGAGCGCCAGCGGCTCGACCGCACCCGGCAGCGCGGCGGCACCGGCCGGCGACCGATCCCCCGCGCGCGCGTCCCCCACCGCCCGGCGTCGATAGTCGCCCGCGGCGTCGATACCTGTACCTGTCGACGCCGCATCCAGGTATCGACCTGGCGCCCGGTCCTCGTCAGCCAGGCGCGCGGCGAGGGTGGCGTAGGCGTCGGCGGCGCGATCGAGCAACGCGTCGGTCAGCGGGCCGGCCGCCACATGACGGCGCGTCGGGTCCAGCGGGAGCGTGGCGACGAGCAGCGCGGGCAGCGTCAGCGGGTCGTCGGTCGGGGTGGGCGCGTGCACCACGCGCGGCCAGTCCTGGCCCTCGCGCGGCAGCGCCCAGGTCACGCGCCAGGCCCGGGCGTCACGCTCCTCGACCGGGCGGTCGGCGAGCAGGGACAGGGGCAGCTCGCCCTCGGCCGTCGTCACCGCCCAGCGGCGTTCGACGTCGGCGATCCGGCGCACCCGCTCGTCGTCCTCGACGACGATCTCGACGAGCCCCGGCAGGGCCAGCAGCAGCGCGTCGTCGACGCCGGCCAGCAGGCCCGCCACCTCGTCGGCCGCCACCTCGTCACGCAGCTCGAGCACCACCGCCGTGTCGTAGCCCGTCGGCGGCCGCCCCTCGGCCGGCCACGGCAGGCGCAGCGCCGGGAGGGACCCGTCCCGCCGGCGGACCTCCTCGGCCAGGCCCGGCACGTCGCTCGACGCGGCGCCGAGCGCCGCCGCCGTGTCCGCGAGGGAGAACCGCACGCCGCCGCCGGTCGACAGCACGCCGACCTCGTCGGACACCGCCCGCACGGCCGCGAACCCCACGCCGAACCGGCCCACCGTGCGCCCGTCCCGCTTCGCCGACGCCCGCATCGACGCGAGCGACGCAACGCCCGCCGCGGTCAGCGCCTCGCCCGTGTTGGCGGCCACGAGGACGGCACGGCCGTCCGTTCGCGCCAGACGAAGCAGCAGGTGGCCGGGCACGCCCGCGCGGATCGCCGCGTCCGACGCGTTCTGCGCCAGCTCGACGAGCAGGCGGTCGCGGTAGTAGCCGCGGGCGTGGTCCTCCTCCGTGTTGGCGTCCTCCCGGAGGCGCGCGGGCAGCGCGCGCCAGGCCTCCAGCACGGCGGCGCGCAACGCGGCGGTGCCGAAGGCGTCGCCGGTCACGGCTCGGCGGGCTCCTCGCGCGGCTCGTCGGCCTCGGCCAACGACTCGACGGGCGGCTCCTCGGCGGTCTCCGTGAGGTCCTCGACGGGCACGTCGATCTCGTCCCCGGGGACGTCGACGTCCACCACGTCGCCGGCCGACGGCGCGTCGGCAGCACCCTCCGGCACCACCTCGACGGCGGCGACGTGCGCCTCGACGATCTCGACGGCCTCGTCGTCCACGATCGGGTCCGGCGCCGGCCACTCCGTGACGGCGGCGACCTCGGTCTGCGAGTGCGCCCCGCAGCCGTGGTCGAGGCTGACGACCTTGCCGTCGTCGGGCGACCACTCGTTGGCGCACACCCCGAAGACCTGGCCGAGCGGCCCCTGCAGCGGCACGAGGAACCCGCACGTCGCGCACGCCGCCTCCGACGCCAGCGACCCGGCGCTCGTCGGCCCGCGCGACCCGCGGTACCAGCGCTGCGCCGCCTCCTCGCGACCCTCGGGCGAGAGGATCCGCTCGCGTGCGAGCGCCAGCTCGTCGATCGCCACGGCGTCGACCTCCGCGTCGCCGGACGGCCGCCAGCCGGGCACAAGCCGCGGGTCGTCGGGCCGGAACGGCAGCACGTCGCCGGGGCCGATGTCGCCGGGACGCAGCCGCTCGGCCCACGGCACCCAGGCCTTGGCGAGCACGGCCTCGCGGCCCGGCAGGAGCGCCGCCTCGCTCACCGTGACGGTGCGGCCGCGCGGCACGCGCGCCACGGTGACCGTCCACTCCCACCCGTGGTAGCCCCGGGCGAGGTTGGCGAAGCGGTGCGAGACGAGCCGGTCGGCCTCCTCGACGGCGCCGAGGTAGTCCCCGACGTCGGCGGGGTCCTCGGCGAGCTCGACCGCGACCTCGCGTGCGAGATCGACGGCCTTGTCCAGGACGGCGTCGGCCACGGTCAGGCCTCGAGGTCGTCGGCGACGGCGCGCAGGAGCTGCGCGTACTTGCCCGCGCGGTCCTTCTCCGGGTAGCGCCCGCGCCGCAGGTCGTTGCCGACCTTGTCGAGCACCTTGATGAGGTCCTCGACGACGACCACCATCTCGTCCGCCGGCCGGCGCTTGGCCTTGGCCACGGACGGCATCGGCTCGAGCATCTTGACGGACAGCGCCTGCGGGCCGCGGCGGCCGTCGGCGACGCCGAACTCCACCTTGGCGCCGGGCTTGGGCGCCGTCACGCCGGCAGGCAGCGCCGAGGCGTGCAGGAATACCTCGCCACCGTCATCGCTGGCGATGAAGCCGAAGCCACGCTCGGCGTCGAACCACTTGACCTTGCCGGTCGGCACGGCGCACCCCTTGTCTCGCTGAAGCTGTACCGCACGAGTTTACCGGGCGGGTCCCGCTCAATTCGCGGTCTGTCAGTCGTCGGTGACCGCGGGCTCGGAGTGCGGGCGTCCGCCGCTCGGCTCGCGGTCCGTCACGGCGACGCTGCGCCAGCCGATCCGCTCGTGCGACCCGTCGCAGAACGGCTTGTTGCCCGAGGAGCCGCACCGGCACAGGGCCGCCCGGGTCTCGGTCATCCGGCCGGCGTCGCCGAGGTCGAGCCGCAGGTCGCCCCGCACCAGCAGGGGACCGTCGGGCACCGCCGTCACCGTCGTCACCGGGTCGGGAACCTCGGCCGGGCCGTCGTCGAGCTCGTAGTGCAGCGCGCCCGTCGGGCAGCGGCGCACCACCTCGGCGACGAGCAGCGGGTCCCGCTCGTTGTCGACGACGATCCACGGGCGCCGCTCCGGGTCGAACACCAGCGGCAGGCCGCGCACGCACTCGGCGACGTGCCGGCACCGGGTGCGGTCGTAGTGGACGGTGATCCCGGTACCCGGGTAGGCGCGGTCCGCCATCACGCCTCCGGCGGGGCGGGCGTGTGGCCGACGAGGTCCCTGTACTCGTCCTCGTGCTTGCGCAGGAACGCCCGCACGTACGGGCACAGGGCGATGACGCGGAGGTTGCGGGCCCGCACGCTGTCGAGCGCGGAGCGGACCAGCTGGGTCGCGATGCCCTGCCCCTCGTACTCCTCCGGCACCTCGGTGTGCGTGAAGACGACCGCGTCCTCGCGCATCGTGTAGTACGCCGCGCCGACGAGCGTCCCGCCCGGCAGCCAGGCCTCGAACCGCTCGCGCTCGGGCGCGTCCGCCACGGTGACGTCCATGCCTCGATCGTGCCGTGCGCGTGGGGTTGCGGCACGTGGGCACACCGCGCGCACCGGTGCCGATCGGCGGACGACGACCCGGTGACGCGCACGACGAGCCGGCGACGCGGTCCGGGGAGCGCCGATCAGGGCTGGCGGCGCCGGACCGTCAGCCCTGCGCGAGGCGGTCCAGCGCCAGGGCGGCCAGGACGGCCGGGCCTACCGCGAGGGCCTCGTCGGCGAAGCGGGCGCCGGCCGAGTGGTTGTACGGGGCCGTGCCCGGGTCGAGCCCGGGTGGCGTGGCGCCGAGCCAGAAGAAGGCGCCAGGCACCTGCTCGAGCACGTAGGAGAAGTCCTCCGCGCCGAGGACGGGCTGCGCCTCCTGCACGTACGTGGCCTCGTCGTACATCGCGGTGGTCAGCGTCGCGAGGCGGGCGACCTCGGGGGCGTGGTTGACGGTGACCGGGTAGCCGGGGATCCACTCCAGCGCGGCGGTCATGCCGTGGGCCGCCGCGATGCCGTCGACGAGGCGCCGGATGCGCTCCTCGGCCGCGGCTCGGTGGGCCGCCGAGAGCGTGCGGACGGTCGCGTCGAGCAGGGCGTCGTCGGGGATGATGTTGTTCGCGGTGCCCGCCTGGACGAGGCCGGCCGTCACCACCACCGGGTCGAACACGTCGAACGTGCGGGTGACCATCGACTGCATGGCCAGCAGCATCTCGGCCGCCACGGGCACGGGATCGGCCGCGTACCAGGGCGTCGACCCGTGGCCGCCGCGCCCGTGCACGGTCACGCGGAACCGGTCGGCCGCCGCCAGCAGCGGACCTGGCCGGGAGGCCACCCGGCCGGCGGCCAGCAGCGAGGCCCGAACGTGCAGGCCGTAGCCGGCGACCACACGCTCGCCGGCGGCCTCCAGGACGCCCTCGGCGATCATGAGCTCCGCGCCGCCGTCGCCCTCCTCACCGGGCTGGAACATGAAGACGACGGACCCGGGGAGCTCGTCGCGCCGGGCGGCCAGGAGCCGGGCGGCGCCGACCAGGCCGGCCACGTGCATGTCGTGCCCGCACGCGTGCATGACGCCGGCGTTCTCGGAGGTGAACGGCTCCCCCGTCGCCTCCGTCACGGGCAGGGCGTCCATGTCGCCGCGCAGCAGCACGGCCGGACCGGGGCGACCGCCGTGCAGCACGGCGACGACCGAGTCGAGCGCCGCGCCGGTCCTCACCTCGAGGCCCACCGGTGCCAGCGCCTCGAGGATCAGCGCCTGCGTCGCCGGCAGCCGCAGCCCGATCTCGGGGGCGCGGTGCAGCGCGTGACGCAGGCCGGCGACCTGCGGCAGCTGGTCGACCGCATCGGCGCGCAGCGCGGCGAGGGTGGCGAGATCGAGGGTCATGGTGGGGGCCTCCGGGACGGGATCGACGCGTCACGCTATCGCCCGGCAGGCGACGCCCTGGTCAGCGCGGACGGCCGTGAGCGAGCGCGACGACGACACCGCACGAGGCGGCCGGTCCCGACGGAGGCGTTCGCGCCGGCACCGGTGCGCACGAACGTAAAGTTGTGCGGATGGCCATCTCCGACTACCTGACCGCGCTGGACGACGAGCACCTCGTCGCCCTGCTGCGTCGTCGGCCGGACCTGGCGTCCCCATCCCCCGTCACGCTCGCCTCTCTCGCGGCGCGCGCCACGTCTCGCTCCAGCCTGGAACGCGCGCTGGCCTCGGTCGATGCCGCCGTGCTGCAGGCCGTCGAGGCGGTCGTCGCGCTCGCGCCGGACGGACCCCCGAGCCGCGAGCGCGTCGTCGCCGCGATCACCGGGCCGTCCGCCGGTGACGGAGGGACGGGGTCCTCGCCGGCACCGACCCTCGCGCTCCCCGCGGCGCCGGGCGACGGCGGGGCCGCACCGCTCGGCGCGGCCACGGACGCGTCGTTCGTCGGGCGCGCCGTGGACGAGGCGATCGGGCTCGCGCTCGTGTGGCCCGACGACGAGGGGCTGCATGCGGCGCCCGGGCTCGCCGAGATCCTCGGCCCCTACCCGGCCGGCCTCGCGCCGGCTCCGACGGAGACCCGGCTCACAGCACCTGCCGGCACGGCGCCGACCGGCGCCTCCCCCGCCGCCACCGCCCCGGCCGGCACCACCCCCTCCGGTGCGATCGCCTCGCTCGCCGCGGGGCCCGCGCCGGTCGTCGTGCCGGGCGACCTGCCCGCCGACGAGCGCGCCGTGCTCGACGCGCTGACGTGGGGACCACCGGTGGGGCTGGTCCCCGCCGCCGGCAACGCGGCCCTCCCGGTCGTCGGGCGGCTGCTCGACGCCGGGCTCCTCGTCCGCGGCGGCGCGCGGCAGGTCGTGCTGCCGCGGGCGGTCGCCCTGGCGCTGCGCGACGGGCGGACCCACCGCGCGGCAGCCCGGCCACCGGCGCCCGACTGGCCGGTGCGGCGGCCGGACGTCGTCGCGGCGGAGTCCGCGAGCGCGGCCGAACGGCTGGTGCGGCTCGTCGTGCGTCTCGTGACGGCCTGGGGCGAGGAGCCACCCTCGGCGCTGCGGGCCGGCGGCCTCGGGGTGCGCGACCTGCGGGCGCTGGCACACGCGCTCGACATCGAGGAGGCGGAGGCCGCGTTCGTCGTGGAGCTGGCGAGCACGGCGGGCCTGGTCGCCGACGACGGCGAGGAGCGGCCCTCGTTCGCGCCGACCGAGGACGCCGACGCCTGGCTCCGCCGCGACCTGCCGGCCCGATGGGCGCACCTGGCCGCGGGGTGGCTGACGAGCGAGCGCACGCCCTGGCTCGTCGGGACGCGCGACGAGCGTGGCTCGGCGCACGGCGCGCTCGAGCCCGACCTGCACCGCCGGTGGGTGCCGCGCGTCCGCGCCGCCGTGCTCGACGTGCTCGCCACCGCGCCGGCCGGCGCCGCGCCCCCGCTCGACGACGTGCTGGCGGTGCTGCGCTGGCGCACGCCGCGCAACGTGCCTCCGTCCGGCGCGGTGACCGCCCTGCTGCGCGAGGCGGAGCTGCTCGGCGTCACGGGCGCCGGCGCGCTCTCGCCCGCCGGCCGGGCGTCGCCGATCGACCCCTCGGCGGCCGCCGACGCCCTCGCGGCATCGCTGCCCACGCCGGTCGACGAGGTGCTGCTGCAGGGCGACCTGACGGGGATCGTGCCGGGCCGCCCGGGCGACCGGCTCGCGGCGCTGCTCGACCGCACCGCGGTGGTCGAGTCGCGCGGTGGCGCGCTGACGGTGCGGTTCACGCCCGAGTCGGTCCGCGCGGCGCTCGACGCGGGCGCCACCGCCGACGAGCTGCTGGCAGAGCTGACGGCGGTCGCCCGGAGCGGCGTGCCCCAGCCGCTGCGGTACCTCGTGCGCGACACGGCCCGCCGCCACGGCGTGCTGCGTGCAGGCGTCGCCCTCGCCTACCTGCGGGCCGACGACGCCGCGCTGCTCGCGGGCCTGCCCGACGACCCCCGCCTCGCGGGCCTCGGGCTGCGCCTGCTCGCGCCGACCGTCCTCGTGGCGGCGGTGCCGCCGGTGGAGCTCGTGACCGCGCTGCGCGGGCGCGGGCTCGCGCCGGTGATGGAGGGGCCGGACGGCCTCGTCGTGCACGCGCCCGCGGTGCGGCGGCGCACCCGCCCGCGGCCGCAGCGCGAGGAGCAGCCGCCCGACGACGAGGCCCGGCTGACCGCCCTCGTCGCACGCCTGCGACGGGCCGAGGCCGAGGCCTCGCGCGACGGCGCGCACGAGGGCGGGCCGTCGACCGTCGGCGGCAGCGGCGCGGGTGCCGCGAGCGGCCGCTGGGGCGCCGGGCAGGAAGGGCTGGGACGGGCGACCGGCCGCGGACCCGGCCGCTCGACCGGGGCCAGCCGCCCGGTCGCCGCGCGCACCGGCCACGCGGCGGACGCCGCCCGCGGGAGCGAGGCGCCGGCCGGATCGCCCGGTCCCTCGAGCGCCGCCCGCCCGGCCCCCGACGCGCCCTCCGGAACAGCCGACCCGGCCGCCGCGTTGCTGCTCCTGCGCGAGGCGGCCGCCGAGCGCTCCCTGGTCTGGGTCGACGTCGTCGGCGGGCGGGGTGTGCTGGAGCGGCGGCTGCTGCGTCCCGTGAGCGTCGATGGCGGGCGGCTGCGCGCGATCGACCCCGCCCGCGAGGCGGAGCTCGTCGTGGCGGTGCACCGCATCGCCGGCGCCGAGCGAGCGTCATGAGAGGAACCGAGTGACTGACGGACCGCTGATCGTCCAGAGCGACAAGACCCTGCTGCTCGAGGTCGACCACCCGAAGGCCGGCGACGCCCGCCGCGCCATCGCCCCCTTCGCCGAGCTGGAGCGCGCTCCGGAGCACATCCACACCTACCGCCTCACCCCGCTCGGCCTCTGGAACGCGCGCGCCGCCGGCCACGACGCCGAGCAGGTGGTCGACACGCTGCTGGAGTTCAGCCGGTACCCGGTGCCGCACGCGCTGCTCGTGGACGTCGCCGAGACGATGGGCCGGTACGGCCGGCTCCAGCTGGTGAACGACCCCGCGCACGGGCTGGTGCTGCACGCCCTGGACCGCGCGGTGCTCGCCGAGGTGATGCGGTCGAAGCGGACCGCCGGGCTGCTCGGCGCGCGCATCGACGAGGCCGACGTGCTGGTGCACCCGTCCGAGCGCGGCCACCTCAAGCAGGTGCTCGTCAAGCTGGGCTGGCCCGCCGAGGACCTCGCTGGGTACGTCGACGGGGAGAAGCACCCGATCGAGCTGGCGCAGGACGGCTGGCACCTGCGGCCGTACCAGGAGCAGGCGATCGACGGCTTCTTCCACGGCGGCTCGGGGGTCGTCGTGCTCCCCTGCGGCGCGGGCAAGACGCTCGTCGGCGCCGGCGCGATGGCCCGCTCGTCGACGACGACGCTCATCCTCGTCACCAACACCGTCAGCGCCCGGCAGTGGCGCGACGAGCTGATCCGCCGCACGTCGCTGACGCCCGAGGAGATCGGCGAGTACTCCGGCTCCCGCAAGGAGATCCGGCCGGTGACCATCGCCACCTACCAGGTGCTCACCGTCAAGCGGAAGGGCGAGTACCCGCACCTCGAGCTCCTGGACGCCCGCGACTGGGGCCTCATCGTGTACGACGAGGTCCACCTGCTGCCCGCGCCGGTGTTCCGCATGACCGCGGACCTGCAGGCCCGACGCCGGCTGGGCCTGACCGCCACGCTGGTGCGCGAGGACGGCCGCGAGGACGAGGTGTTCTCCCTCATCGGCCCCAAGCGGTTCGACGCCCCGTGGAAGGACATCGAGTCCCAGGGGTACATCGCGCCCGCCGTCTGCACCGAGGTCCGGCTCACCCTGCCGGACCACGACCGCATGACCTACGCGATGGCCGACCCCGACGAGCGCTACCGCCTGGCGGCCACCGCGGCCGGCAAGCACAAGGTCGTCGACCGGATCGTCAAGCAGCACCCGGGCGAACCGACGCTCGTCATCGGCCAGTACCTCGACCAGCTGCACGAGCTCGCCGAGCACCTGGACGCGCCGCTCATCACGGGCGAGACCACGGAGCGCGAGCGTGAGCGGCTCTACGCGGCCTTCCGCGAGGGGACGGTGCCCACGCTGGTCGTCTCCAAGGTCGCCAACTTCTCGATCGACCTGCCGGAGGCCTCCGTCGCGGTCCAGGTGTCCGGGTCCTTCGGGTCGCGGCAGGAGGAAGCGCAGCGTCTCGGCCGGATCATGCGCCCGAAGGGCGACGGCCGCACCGCGCACTTCTACGCGATCGTCGCCCGCGACACGGTGGACCAGGACTTCGCCGCCCACCGGCAACGGTTCCTCGCCGAACAGGGCTACGCCTACACGATCGTCGACGCCGAGGACCTCGGCGGCGCGGCGTAGACCCCGTCGCCCAGGTCGTGACGAACGGCACTGATCGGAAGCGCTCCCACCTGGCAAGATCCGTGACACACCTGGCCACCGGACCGGGGAGGCGACCATGGCGGCGGCGGCGCTCTACCTGGGAGCGGCGCTGCTCGGCGGCCTCGTCGCGGTGCTGCTGCGGCTGCCCCCGCTCGTCGGCTTCCTCGCCGCCGGGTTCGCCCTCGGCGCCGCGGGAGCGCCGGACCTGCCGTACCTGCCGACGATCGCCGACTTCGGCGTCATCCTGCTGCTCTTCGCCATCGGGCTGAAGCTGGACGCGCGCACGCTGCTGCGCAAGGAGATCTGGCTGACGACGACGCTGCACCTGGCCGTGTCGGTGGCCATCGCGATCGGCTTCCTCGGGCTGCTCGCCGTCGTCCGCTTCACGCTCGTGTCCGACGCGCCGTTCGGGTCGCTCGCGCTCGTCGGGTTCGCGCTGGCGTTCTCCTCGACGGTCTTCGTCGTCAAGGTGCTCGACGACCGCTCCGACACCACCGCCCTCTACGGCCGCATCGCGATCGGCGTGCTCGTCATGCAGGACATCGCGGCCGTCGTGTTCCTCTCGCTGTCGACGGGCGTCGCGCCCAGCCCCTGGGCGTTCGCGCTGCTGCTGCTCATCCCGGGCGCCTGGGTGCTGCACCGGATCTGGGACCGGGTCGGGCACGGCGAGCTGCAGGCGCTGTTCGGCGTGCTCGTCGCCGTCGTCGTCGGCTACTGGCTGTTCGAGCTCGTCGGCATCTCCGGCGACGTCGGCGCGCTCGTCGTCGGCGTGCTGCTCGCGAGCCACCCCCAGGCCGGTGAGCTGTCGCGGTCGCTCATGACGTTCAAGGACCTCATGCTCGTCGCGTTCTTCGTCGAGATCGGCCAGCACGGCACGCCGCACTGGGCGGAGATCGCCCTGGCCGCGGCGCTGCTCCTCATGCTCCCGCTGCAGCTCGGGGCGTACGCGCTGCTGCTGTGGCTCATGCGGCTGCGGGCGCGCACGTCGTTCCTGGCCGGGCTCGCGCTGGCGAACTACTCGGAGTTCGGCATCCTCGTCGCGGTCGTCGGCGCGGAGACCGGGCTGCTCGACGAGCACTGGACGGTGGTGGTGTCGCTCGCGGTGGCGTTCAGCTTCGCGCTGTCCTCCGTCGTCAACCGCCGCGGCGTCGAGCTGGCCAGCCGGATGGCCTCCTGGCTGCCGGAGCGCGCCGCCGACAAGCTCCACCCGGACGACCGCCTGGTCGACGTCGGCGACGCGGACGCCCTGGTCCTGGGCCTGGGCCGCGTCGGCGCGGCCACCTACGCCCGGCTGCGCGACGAGTACGGCCTGTCCGTGGTCGGCGTCGAGCACGACCAGCGCCGCGTCGCCGAGCTGGAGGACGAGGGCTTCGAGGTGGTCCGCGCCGACGCGACGGACCTGGAGTTCTGGACCCGCGTGCAGCGCGCCGGCAAGGTCGCCGTCGCGGTCCTGGCGATGCCGTTCCACAACGCCAACCTCATCGCGCTGGCGCGGCTGCACACGGCCGGCTTCACGGGCAAGGTCGCCGCGGTCGCGCGGTACGACGACGACGTCGCCGAGCTGCGCCGGCACGGCGCGGACGCGGTGTTCCACCTGTACGGGTCCGCGGGTGCGGCGCTCGCCGACCACGCGGCGGCGGTGCTGCTGCGCCGACGGCCCGAGGGGATCGAGGCGGCGCACAACCTGCTCCACCTGGAACCGCCGGCCGAGCCGGCCGCACGCACCGACGCCTGAGACCCGGGCGCCGGGAACCGACCGGGCCCGATCGTCGTTGCGGGCGGGTGAGGGGGAGGTCGAGACTCATGCTCGTGCACGCCGATCGTGGTCGACGGTTCGCCGGGGGGCTCCGCTCGGGAGGCGCCCTCGCGATCGCCGCGGCCCTGTTCCTGTTCAGCGCCCTGCCGGCCGCCGCCGCCGGCCCCGTGACCATCGGCGCGGACCACATCACCGACCAGTCGGGCGTGCTGAGCGCCTCCGACACGTCGAGGGTCCAGTCGTCGCTCGACCAGCTCCGCTCCGACACCGGGCTGCAGCTCTACGTCGTCTACGTGCCGACCTTCGACAACCAGGACCCGGTCAGCTGGGCGACGGCGACGATCCAGGCCTCCGGCCTCGGCACCAACGACGTGGTCCTCGCCGTGGCCACCCAGGCCCGTCGGTACGCGCTCGCCCCGCAGTCCGTCACGAACGTCAGCTCCACCCAGATGCAGGCGGTCTACACGGCGGTGGGGCAGAAGCTGAGCGGCAACGACTGGGCGGGTGCCGCGGTGGCCGCGGCCGACGGCCTGCGCTCGGCGGCCACCACGGGCGCCGGCTCGGGCGGTGGCGGTGGCGTCCCCGTGAGCCCGCCCGCCACCTCGTCGGGACCGGGCTTCGGCTCGGTGCTGCTCGTCGGCCTGGTCGCCATCGCGGGGATCGTCGTGCTCGTCGTCGCGCTGGCGAACCGCCGGCGGGTGCCCGCGCCGGCCGCACCCTCCCCCGACGAGCTGGCCGGGCTGCCGACCGCCGAGCTCGACCGGCGCAGCGGCTCGGCGCTCGTCGCGATCGACGACCAGCTGCGCAGCTCGGAGCAGGAGCTGGGCTTCGCGCAGGCGCAGTTCGGGAACGACGCGACCAAGGAGTTCGCCACCGCGCTCGCCGACGGCAAGACGAAGGCGACGGAGGCGTTCCGGCTGCGCCAGGCGCTGGACGACGAGGTGCCCGACACCGAGCAGCAGCGCCGGGAGTGGACCACCCAGATCCTGCGCCTGTGCGCCGAGGTGTCGGCCGCGCTGGACGCGCAGAAGACGGCCTTCGACGACATGCGAAACCTCGAGGACCACGTCGAGCAGGCGCTCGACGACCACGCGCAGGCAGCGGCCGGCCTCACGCAGCGGCTCGGACCGGCGCGGGCGACGCTCAAGGCGCTCGCCGCCCAGTACCCCGCGGACGCGCTGGCATCGGTCGCGCAGAACCCCGACCACGCGCAGACGCTGATCTCCGACGTGCAGGACGCGATCGAGGCCGGCCGCAAGGCCGCCGCGGAGCCCGACCACCGCGGCGAGGCCGTCGGCTACGCGCGCGCCGCCGAGGCGGCGCTCGACCACGCCAAGACCCTGCTCGACGGTGTCGACGCCGCCGGCGCCGACCTGGCCGCGGCCGGGCAGAAGATCGACGCGGCGATCGCCTCCATCACCTCCGACCTCTCGGATGCCGCCCGGCTCGCGCCCGGCGATCCCGCGGTGGTGCCGCAGGTGCAGGCCGCCCAGCACGCGGTCCAGGCCGCGAGCGCCGTGCGCGCCGGCACGGGCGACCCGCTGGCGGCGCTGCGTGGGCTGACGTCGGCCGAGGCGGCGCTCGACGCGTCACTGGCGCCGATGCGCGAGCGCGAGGAGCAGGGCCGGCGCGCCCTCGTCCTGCTCGACGACACCCTCGGCCGGCTCGACTCTGCCATCCGGGCGGCGACGGACTTCATCAACACCCGCCGCGGGGTCGTCGGCCCCGAGGCCCGCACGCGCCTTGCGGAGGGGCAGCGGCTCCGCGACCAGGCCGTGGCCCAGCGCGCCACCGACCCGGTCGGCGCGCTCCCGCTGGCGCAGCGCGCCCAGCAGTACGTCGACGACGCCGTCGCCGCCGCCCGTCAGGACGTCGACAACAACACCCCGCCGTGGGGCGGTGGCCCCCGCATGGGCGGCGGCAACAACCTCGGCGGCATGGTGCTCGGCGGCCTGATCCTCGGCTCGATCCTGCGCGGCGGGGGCGGCGGGGGCGGCGGCTGGGGCGGAGGCGGAGGCGGTGGTGGCGGCGGCTTCGGTGGCGGCTTCGGCGGCGGAGGTGGCGGCGGAGGTGGCTTCGGCGGCGGGTTCTAGCCGCGGCAGGCGTGGGGCAGGACGACAGGGGAACCACATGGACACGACGAGGAAGGCACACCGATGACCGAGAAGCAGTCCATCTTCGGCCGGATCGCGCAGCTGGCGAAGGCCAACATCAACGCGCTGATCGACCAGGCGGAGGACCCGCAGAAGATGCTCGACCAGCTGGTCCGCGACTACACCAACTCGATCGCGGACGCCGAGCAGGCCGTCGCGCAGACCATCGGCAACCTGCGCCTGGCGGAGCAGGACTACAACGCGGACGTCGCCGCGGCGAGCGAGTGGGGCGGCAAGGCCCTCGCGGCCTCGTCGCGTGCCGACCAGTACCGGGCCGCGGGCGACGCGGCGAACGCCGACAAGTTCGACGCCCTCGCCAAGGTCGCGCTGGGCAAGCAGATCACGGCGGAGAACGAGGTCAAGGAGGCCGAGCCGCTCATCGCGTCGCAGCGCGAGGCCGTCGACAAGCTCAAGACCGGGCTCGTCCAGATGAAGGAGAAGCTCGGCGAGCTCAAGTCGCGCCGGGACACGCTCGTCGCGCGCCAGAAGTCGGCGCAGGCGCAGATCCAGGTGCAGGAGGCCATCGGCTCCATCAACGTCCTCGACCCGACGAGCGAGCTGTCGCGGTTCGAGGACAAGGTCCGCCGCCAGGAGGCCTACGCGCAGGGCCAGGCGGAGATCGCCGCGACGTCGCTCGACTCGCAGTTCGCCGAGCTCGAGAGCAGCGACCAGCAGATCGAGGTGGAGGCGCGGCTCGCCGCCCTCAAGTCGGGCCAGGCCCCGCAGCAGCTGGGCACGACGAGCGTGACCCCGCAGATCGCCGCGCAGTGACGTCCGCCCCTGGCGGGCCCCGGCAATCCGGTGGCCCGCCGGGGGCGACGGACGCAGCCAACTCTCAGCAAGTTCTCAGACGGTGCGCACACACTGGGATGGTGAGCACCATGCCCGAGGCGCGCCTGCTCGTCGTCGACGACGAGCCCAACATCCGTGAGCTGCTCGCAACCTCGCTGAGGTTCGCCGGGTTCGAGGTGCACGCCGCGGCGGACGGGCACTCGGCCCTCAAGCTCGCCAAGGACGTCGAGCCGGACCTCGTCGTGCTCGACGTGATGCTCCCGGACCTGGACGGCTTCGCCGTCACGCGCCGGCTCCGCGAGCGCGGCCAGTTCGTCCCCGTGCTGTTCCTCACGGCGCGCGACGACACCGCCGACAAGGTGCAGGGCCTGACCGGCGGCGGCGACGACTACGTCACCAAGCCGTTCAGCCTCGAGGAGGTCGTCGCCCGCATCCGCGCCGTGCTCCGCCGCACCCACCACGTCGAGGACGACTCGAGCGTGCTGCGCTACTCCGACCTCGAGCTCGACGACGACTCGCACGAGGTGCGGCGCGCCGGCCAGCAGGTGGAGCTGTCCCCCACCGAGTTCAAGCTGCTGCGCTACCTGATGCTCAACGCGGGTCGCGTGCTGTCCAAGTCCCAGATCCTCGACCACGTGTGGCAGTACGACTGGGGTGGGGACGCGAACATCGTCGAGAGCTACATCTCCTACCTGCGACGCAAGATCGACTCGATCGACAACGCCGAGGGTCGGCGCCTGCCGCCGCTCATCCACACGAAGCGCGGGGTCGGGTACCTGCTGCGCGAGATGACATGACCGAGCGCAGGGCGAAGGTCGAGGGCTTCGCGCCGGTCCAACCGCCGCTCGCCGCCGCCACGCCCGCGCACCCGGGCGCCCCGCGGGACGCCTCGCCCCCGGCCGGCGGCGCCGCTCCGACCGCCCCGGCGCGCGCCGCGAGCCCCGCCGAACCGGCTCGTGCCGCGACCCCGCCCGGGGCCGCCGCGGGCGCCGACGCGACCCCCGTGGACGACGTGCCCGCGGCCGGTGGCGCTGCCGGGGACGTCGCCACCGGGCCCCGTGCGCCGTCCGGATGGGCCCGGCTGCGCGCCCGCTGGGTCGCGGTCCAGGACCGCGTCCCGCTGCGCGTGCGCCTCGTCGTGCTCATCACCGTGCTGCTCGGCGCCGGGCTGGTGCTGGCCGGCGGCACGAGCGCGACGCTGCTGGAGCGCTCGCTCGTCGCGCAGATCGACGACAAGCTCAAGACCGAGGGCACGACGCTGGCGGGTCAGCAGGTCAGCGCCCTGCTCAGCGGCCTGACCACCAGGAGCGGGCCGAGCGACTACTACGTGCGCCTGCTGGCCGACAACGGCCAGACGCTGACGTACTGGGGCTGGGGGGCGACCCTCGCCCGGTCCGGCACGCCCGACCTGCCCGCCCTGACGGTCGACCAGGTGCGGGCGATGGACGCCAACGGGGACGCGAACGCGTTCACCGTGCGGTCGAACGTCGCAGGCTCGCACTGGCGCGCGGTCGCGTACCCGCTCCCCGCCGCCTACGGCGGCTCGGTGATCATCGCGCTGCCGCTGGGCGGCACCACCGACACCACGGAGACGATGGTCGTCATCCTCCTGCTGTCCGGCATCGGCATCCTGCTGCTCGGCGCGCTGGCCGCCGGCTGGGCCGTGCGGCGCTCGCTCCGGCCGCTCGTCGAGATCGAGCACACCGCGGCCGCCATCGCCGCCGGCGACCTGTCGCGGCGCGTGCCGACCCTCCCGCCGTCGACCGAGGTCGGCCGCCTCGGCACCTCGCTCAACGGCATGCTCGCCCAGATCGAGCAGGCGTTCGCCGTCCGCACGGCCTCCGAGGCCCGCATGCGGCGGTTCGTCGCCGACGCCTCCCACGAGCTGCGCACTCCGCTGGCGACCATCCGCGGCTACGCCGAGCTGTACCGGATGGGCGCGCTCGACGAGCGGGAGAAGGTCGACGACACGATGCGCCGCATCGAGGGCTCGGCCACCCGCATGGGCGGCCTGGTGGAGGACCTGCTGCTGCTCGCGCGGCTCGACGAGGGCCGGCCGGTCGCCCACGAGCCGGTGGACCTCACCGTGCTGGCCGCCGACGCGGTGAGCGACCTGCACGCCCTCGACCCCGACCGTCCGGCCCGGCTCGTCCCGCTCGGCCAGGGCGCCGCCGGCGGCCCCGTCGTCGTCACCGGCGACGACGCCCGGCTGCGGCAGGTCGTCGCCAACCTCGTCGGGAACGTGGTGCGTCACACACCGGTGGGCACGCCGGTGGAGATCGCGGTCGGCCTGGCCGACGGCGCCGGCGTGCTCGAGGTGCGCGACCACGGGCCGGGCATCGACCCGGCGCACGCCACCCGTGTCTTCGAGCGCTTCTACCGGGTCGACGCGTCCCGCACGCGGGAGTCGGGCGGGGCCGGGCTGGGCATGGCCATCGTCGCGGCGATCGTCGGGGCCCACCGTGGGCACGTGTCGCTGGCCGAGACCCCCGGCGGGGGCACGACCGTGCGCGTCGCCGTCCCGACAGGAGTCCCGGGGGACCGTGGGTACCATGGGGAGTCCGAGTAAACCGTCGGTGAGGTTCGTCTCATGGGCGCACTAGAAGCGCCGCAGTGGCTGTTGTCAGGGTTCGTCCGCAGCGTTCAGGCCGCAGGTGGGACGGCACAACCAGAGGAGATCCGGAGCACCGGTGAGTCCCTCCTCGAACGGTGGAGCTCCCCGGAGCGTCGGTTCCACAACCTCAAGCACCTCCTGTCGGTGCTGTCGCGCGTCGACGAGCTGACCGAGGAGACGCACGAGCCCGACCTGGTCAGGCTCGCCGCCTGGTACCACGGCGCCGTGTTCGCGTCCGACCTGGCCGCGACCCGCGCCAACAAGGGCGGGGAGGACGAGGTCGCCAGCGCCGGCGTGGCGCGGACCGAGCTCCTCGCGCTCGGCGTCCCCGAGGCGCGCGCACAGCGCGTCCACGACCTCGTCGTCCACCTGGCGCGGCACACGACCGACCGGTCCGACCCCGACAGCGCCGTGCTCTGCGACGCCGACCTCGCGATGCTGGCCGTCGAGCCGCAGCGCTACAAGGCGTACCTCGAGGAGCTGCGCGCCGAGTACTCCCACATCCCGCAGCACGACTTCCTGCAGGCCCGCCAGCGCATCCTGCGCAAGCTGCTGGCCCGCCCGTCGCTGTTCATCTCCCCGCTCTCCGAGCGGTGGGAGGAGCCGGCACGCCAGAACGTCACCGCCGAGCTCTCGCGCGTGGAGAAGGAGCTGGGCAAGCTCGAGGTGCAGGAGGCCGGCTCGGAAGCGCCGGCGGCTCCGGCTGACGGCGAGCCCGTCCCCGCCTCGACGGCCACCCACCCACAGCCCGGAGCCTGACCGCCGCGCCCCGCGCTGCCTCGTCGCGCGGGGCCGCGCCCCGTCGCCGTCCACCTAGCCTCGCGCCGCACCACGGCCCCGCACCGGGGCGGTGGGCACGACGAGGAGGGGCGATGAGCCAGTACCAGGTCGACGTCGCGCAGCTGGCGCTGGCCGCCACGGCGGTCCAGCAGCGGTCGGCATCCATCGAGGCAGAGGTCGCGGCAATGCACCGGCAGCTCGCGGACCTGCAGGGCGTGTGGCGCGGCGCGGCGGCGGGCGCGTTCGGCGCGGTCGTCGCGGACTGGTCGGCGACGCAGCAGCGGGTCGAGCAGTCGCTGGCGCAGATCGCCCAGGCGATGCGGGTCGCGTCGCAGGCGTACGACGAGGCCGAGCAGGCCGCGTCGCGGCTCTTCGCGCGCGTGACGCCGTGACGTAGCCTGCGGCGATGACCGTGCTCGTCGACACGCCCATGTGGCCGCGGCACGGCACGCTCTGGGCGCACCTGGTGAGCGACTCGTCGTACGACGAGCTGCACGCCTTCGCCGCGGCGGCGGGCCTGCCGGCCCGCTCGTTCGACCAGGACCACTACGACGTGCCGCTCGAACGGCACCCGCAGCTCGTGGCCCTCGGCGCGCAGCACGTCACGGGGCACGAGCTCATCCGCCGGCTGGTCGCCTCGGGCCTGCGCGTGCCGGCCCGCGACCGCGGCGCCCTGCGGCACTGAGCGAGGCGCGGGCGGCGACCCGGCCGGCCGCTGCGAGCCCGCCGCGGGCGTGGTGCGAGCCGAGGGGCGGTCGGTCCGTGCGGAGCCCGCCGCCCAGCGGTGTCCCGCGTAGCCTCGTCTGGCATGGCGGTGTCCCCGCAGCACCAGCGGGACGTCGACGCGATCCTCGCGCGCCGGCACGACAACGGCGCCGACCTCTGGGCGACGCCGGACGGCCGGCTCGCCAAGGGCAGCCCCTTCACGACGCTGGACTGCCTGCGCCTGCTGCACGAGCTCGGGGTGCCGCCCGACGACCCGGCGCTCGTCGGGGCCACCGACCTCGTCTGGCGCGCCTGGCGCGACGACGGCCGGTTCCGACTCGCCCCCGGCGCCATCTACCCCTGCCAGACGATCAACGCGACCCGCACCCTCGCCCACCTCGGGCACGCGTCCGACGAGCGGCTGGCGCGGACCTTCGAGCACCTGCTCGCCACGCGGCACGACGACGGCGGCTGGCGCTGCCTGAAGTTCAGCTACGGCCATGGGCCCGAGACCGGCTCGTCCAACCCCGGTCCCACCCTCGGCGCGCTCGACGCCTTCCGCTTCACGGCCCATGCGCCGCCCGGTGAGCTCGACGGCGCCGTCGACATGCTGCTGAGGCACTGGGAGACGCGGGCACCCCTCGGCCCCTGCCACTTCGGCATCGGCACGCTGTTCACCCAGGTCAGCTACCCCTTCGGGCAGTACAACCTGTTCTTCTACGTCCACGTGCTCTCGTTCTACGAGCGAGCGCGGCAGGACGACCGGTTCCGCGAGGCGCTGCGTGCGCTGCGCTCGCGGATGGTGGATGGCCGCCTCGTCGTCGAGCGCTCGAACCCGCGGCTGGCGGCGCTGGAGTGCGGCCGGAAGGGCGTCCCGAACGACCTGGTGACCGCCCGGTACACGGAGATCGTCGCCAACGTCGGCCGCGGATGACGAACGGGGCCGGCCACCCGACGGTGACCGGCCCCGCTCGCTGAGGATCAGGGGTGGATCAGAAGTCCATCCCGCCGCCCATGCCACCGTCGCCGCCCGGCATCGCCGAGTTCTTCTCCGGCTTGTCGGCCACGACGGCCTCGGTGGTGAGGAAGAGCGCCGCGATCGAGGCGGCGTTCTGCAGCGCGGAGCGCGTGACCTTCACCGGGTCGGCGACGCCGGCCGCGAGCAGGTCCTCGTAGACGTCGGTCGCGGCGTTCAGGCCGTGGCCGATCGGCAGGTTGCGGACCTTGTCCACGACGACGCCACCCTCGTAGCCCGCGTTGACCGCGATCTGCTTGAGCGGGGCCTCGATGGCCACCCGGACGATCTGCGCGCCGGTCGCCTCGTCACCGGTCAGGTCGAGCTTCTCGAAGGCCGTCTTGCCGGCCTGGATCAGCGCGACGCCGCCACCGGCGACGATGCCCTCCTCGACGGCCGCCTTCGCGTTGCGCACGGCGTCCTCGATGCGGTGCTTGCGCTCCTTGAGCTCGACCTCGGTGGCC
>NZ_MKTH01000011.1 GCF_001898175.1 Cellulomonas sp. 73-92 | reverse complement strand
GTCCCAGGTCAGAAGGGCATCCGCGTCTCACGACGCACGCAACAACTCAACTCCATCGGCGGATCCGGGCTGAAGCTGCAGGAGTTCCCCGAGTCCACCGACGAATGGCGCAACCAGTTCGTCCAGCGCGAGGCGGCCAAGTCTTCCGAGTGCGACATCTTCGGCTCGGACGTGACATGGACCGCCGAGCTGGCGCAACGCGGATTCATCTACGACCTGAGCCCCTACGTGCAGTCCCGGGCCAGCGACTTCATCCCCTCGACGGTCAAGACGGGGGAGTACAAGGGCTCGGACTGGGCGGTGCCGTTCGGGACCAACGTGGCGTTCATGTACTACCGCACCGACCAGATCGCCAAGGCGCCGGCCACCTGGCAGGAGGCCTACGCCGACGGTAACGCGAGCAAGGGCCTCATCTACCAGGGCTCGGCGTACGAGGGGCTGACGGTCAACTTCCTGACCCTGGCCTCCGCTGCGGGTGGCGCAGTGCTGTCCGCGGACGGCACGAAGTCGGCGATCAACTCCCCGGAGAACCTGAAGGCCTTGACGTTCATGGTCGACGGGCTGTCGAACGGGTCGGTCCCGAAGGCGGTCCTGACCTACACCGAGGAGGAGAGTCGGCGCGCGTTCGAGGCCGGCCAGGCCTCGCTGATGGTGAACTGGACGTACGCCGACGTCCTGGGACAGCAGTCCGACATCGCCGGCAAGTTCCAAGCGGTGCCGCTGCCCTCGTGGGAGGGCGGCGCCAGCAGCGGCAGCGGCGTGCTCGGCGGAGTCAACCTTGTGGTCTCGAAGTACTCCGCTCATCCGGCTGAAGCTCTCAAGGCGATCGACCAGATCACGTCCCTGGACAGCCAGGTGATCGCCGCGACCAAGGGCCAGGCTCCGACGCTGGTGAAGGCCTACGACTCCAGCCAGGTGCAGCAGGCGCTGCCGTTCTGGGAGGTCCTCGAGAAGGGCGTGAGCCAGGCAACGTCCCGCCCTGTCACCCCCGTCTACGCCCAGGTGTCCCAGGCGATCTACACCAACGTCTCCGCCGCACTGAGCGGCCAGGTCACACCCGCCGACGCACTGAAGAAGGCCGACGAGCAGATCAACCAGGCATTGAGCACCTTCTAGCCAGGTGGGGGCGGCGGGCCCTACCCGCCGCCCCCACCGGCCCGCCCACGTCTGGACCTCGACACAGGATCTGCCAGTGACGCATCCACATCCCACCCTTGCCCAAAGCCGGTCACGTCTGGCCGCCGTCATGGTCAGCCCGGCGATCGCCGTCATGGTGCTCGTCGCTGGCTTCCCCGTGCTGTACGCCGTCTGGTTGTCCCTGCACGAGTACTCCCTCCGAACACCCGGCCTGTCCCGGTGGGCCGCCCCCTTCGCATTGGGCAACTACCTCACCGCCCTGAGCAGCCAAGAGTTCTGGTCCGCCTTGCGCACCACCTTGGCGTTCACCGCAATCTCGGTCGTCCTGGAGCTGGCCCTCGGCATGGCGATGGCGCTGCTCATGCAGCGCGTAGCCCGCGGCAGCGCATTCCTGCGGGCCGCCGTGCTGGTGCCCTGGTCCGTCCTTACCGTGGTCACGGCGATCATGTGGCGCTCGGTCTTCGACCCCACGCTGGGCTTCGTAAACACCGTGCTGGGCGCTCTCGGCCTGCCCGCCGACACCGTGTGGCTTGGATCGACGCCACAGGCGTTCGTCGTCATGGTGGTGGCCGACGTATGGAAGACAGCGCCCTTCATGGCCCTGCTCCTGCTCGCCGGCCTGCAGGGGATCCCGCGGGAGACCTACGAGGCCGCCGCTGTCGACGGCGCCAGTGCATGGCAGCGCTTCTGGCGGATCACCTTGCCGCTGCTGCGCTCAGCGCTGCTGGTCGCCCTGATCTTCCGGACGCTGGATGCCCTGCGGATCTTCGACCTGCCCTACACGTTGACCAAGGGCGCGTTCGGCACCGACACCCTGTCGCTGCTGGCGTTCCGGCAGCTGCAGGAGCAGGGCATCGTCGGCCTTGGCTCGGCCCTGTCGGTGCTGACGTTCCTGGTCGTGATGGCCATCTCGGTGATCTACATCCGTCTGATGCGCCCCAACGCCGGGAGCGCCCGATGACCGCCCGCTCGCGCCGGCGCCTGGCGACGACGGGAACCGTCGTCGGCGTGATCGCTGTCGCGGTGATCTGCCTGTTCCCTTTCTACTGGCTGATCAACCTGTCGCTGCGCTACGGCTCGGAGCTGTCCAGCGCGTCGGTGTTCCCCGAGCATCCGACGCTGCGCAACTACACCTCGGTGCTGCACGACGCGGACTTCCTGGCCGCGCTGCGCAACTCTGCTGTCGTGGCCACGACCACCACGCTGCTAGCCCTGCTCGTTGGAGCACCGGCCGCCTACGCGCTGGCCAAGCTCCCGTTGCGACGCAAGGGGCTGATCCTGGCCGGGGTCCTGTCGGTCACGACGTTCCCCGCCATCGCGGTGGCCGCGCCGCTATTCAAACTGTGGACCGACATCGGCCTGTACAACACCCTGGCCGGCCTGATCCTGCCGTACTTGGTGTTCACGCTGCCGCTGGCAGTCTTCATCCTCGTCGCCTTCTTCCGCGACGTGCCCGACGAGCTCGAAGAGGCCGCCGCCTTGGACGGGCTGGACCCCTGGCGAACCTTCGCCCGGATCGTCCTGCCACTGTCGGCCCCGGCCCTGGTGACCGCTGCCTTGCTGACGTTCATCTTCGCCTGGAACGAGTTCCTGCTGGCCATCACCCTGACGTCCACCCCGCACGCCCGCACGGTCCCGGCGGCCATCGCGTTCTTCACCGGGTCGATCCAGTACGAGCAGCCGCTGGGCACGATCGCGGCCGCTTCCGTCCTGATCTCGGTTCCGCTGATCGTCCTGGTCGTCATCTTCCAGCGCCGGATCGTTTCCGGTCTGGTCGCCGGTGCCGTCAAGGGATGAGCCAGCGCCACGGGCAACCCAGTCCCGTCGCCCGTCAGACGGCACACCCGACCGATCACGTCACTTCTCGAGGAGAGCCCATGGCCCCCATCTCCGTCCGCCCGCACCTCGGCTCGTCCGGGATCTCGGTCGGCCTGACCGCCGGCGAGGCCACCTTCAGTCTTGACCGGCCGGTGCAGGTCGCGACGCTCGACGGGACACGGCTGACCGCCGGCTACGACACCGTCTCCAACGAAGGTGGGGGCGTCCTGCACGCCGTTGCCGAGGTGAACCTGCAGGAGGGGACCGGGCTGCGGATCGACGACCTGCTCACGGTGACGGATGGGGCGACTGTCCGCATCGAACGGTCCGTACAGGTTCTCGCCATCGGAACCTGCATGGGGCTGCGGGTGGGGCTCTCAGGCCGCACCGAGATTGCCGGGGCGTCGGAGTCGACGTGGCAGTACTTCGTCCCAGGCACCATGTACAACCGCAATGATTCCGACGGCGACGGGGTCGAGGACTACCTCGGCACGTACGTCCAGGAGCATCGCGACGACAAGAACGGATGCCTTGCCGTCCTGGCGCGCGACCCAGGGTCCGGCGTCACCGTCTCGCTGGCGCGCACGAGCGTGCCGCGCTTCGACACCCGCATCTCGCCCGACCAGCTGCGTGCCCGCGAGTTCATCCAGAACACCGACATCGGTTCCCTCGGTCTCGCCCCGGTGTCGGACGGGCAGGTCGAGCTCCGTGCCGCCTACCCGTTCGCCGAAGAGGTCAGCTTCAGCCTCGACACCGCCGGCAACGGATGGGGCGCGTTCCTGCCCGCCGAGGTCGGCGCCTCGATCGGCGTGACCTACGAGGTGCGTCTGTCGCACACCGACGACCTGACCGAGGCGATCTGGCAGCTCTACCGTCACCAGTACGCCCAGCTGGGCACCCGCCGGCCGACGCCCGGCGTCAGCCTCGACGCCTCCGTCGAGTACCGGCAGCTGCTCACGCAGCTGTACTACCGCGGCTGGGAGAAGGAGGAGGACCCGGCCGAGCCCGCCGGCTACCTCGTCCACTTCTCCCCGAGGACGGGGGAGACCCTCGGCTCGCTGATTGAGTTCGGGTTCTCCGGCGACCAGAGCCTGCTCGCCTACACCCAGCTGGCCTGGGGCTACCGAACCGGCACACCCCTGTACCGCGACCGCGCCCGACGCGTCCTCGACTTCTTCGTCACCGCGTTCCAGCACGACAACGGGTTCTCCGACGGCCTCTACGACCCGATCCACCACCGCTTCACCCACTGGTTCACCGGCATCCTCATGCCCTTCCAGTACGCCGAGGACGAGCAGGACGTGCGGCGGTTCGTCGGCCGCCAGCTCGCCGACGCGCTCATGCCCATCGCCCGCGAGCTGCGCCAGGTCGACGGCAACTACCTGCGCACCATGTGCGAGTCGGTCTTCCCCCTGCTGCTGGCCCATGAGCTCGACGCTCAGCACGGCCGCAGCAACGAGCAGTGGCTGGCCGCAGGCTGCCGGTTCGGCCAGTTCCTGCTGGACACCCAGGCAGACGACGGCTCGTGGTACCGGGCCTACGGCCCCAACGGAGCCGGCCTGACTTCGCCGGCCGCATGGTTCGGCGCCTCCTACGCCGAGCTGAAGAGCGGCACGATCTTCCCGATCCCGGTGCTGACGACCCTGCACCGGCTGACCGGCGACGTTCGCTTTCTGGACGCGTCGCGTCGCGCCGGCGACTTCCTCCTGCGGACCTTTGTCGAGCCGACCCTGTATGTCGGCGGCCTGAACGACACCACGCACATCAAGTCGGTCAAGACCGACTCAGTCGGCGTCATGTTCCTCGTGCGATCCCTGCGCTACGCCTTCGAGGCCACCGGCGAGGAACGGTTCCTGGCTGGCGCTGTCAAGGCGGCCAAGATTCTGGCCTCCTGGGTCTACCTGTGGGACGTGCCGTTCCCGGCCGAGTCCCTGCTCGCCGCATCGGGCTTCAAGTCCACAGGCTGGGCCGTCTGCGACGTCATCGCGGCCGGCGGGTACCTGGACAACGAGTTTCTCGAGTTCACCGGGGACCTCATCGCCGTGGCCGCCCACGCTGGGGACAGTGAGCTGTTCGACATCGCCGACATCGTCGAGCACGGCATGCAGTACGCCTTGTCCACACCGGACAACGACCACGGCTACGTCGCCCCTGGCATCCAGTGCGAGGGCGTCATGACCGCCTACTGGCTCAGCGCCCCCGACACCACCCAGTTCTCCGGCGCGGTCAACAAGGCCAAGGGTGATGACAACGACACCTGCAACGCCTTGACCAACGGCCAGGCGACCTACGCGATCTACGAGATCGCCGACACCTACGGCACGACCGACTTCGACGACATCCGCCGCATGCTGTTCGGCCCCGCAAACGACGCAGGGTGAGCCCGACGAGCACCTGGTCCGATGCCGGCGGGATCTCCGGCATCGGACCTGCGGCAGAGCCGGACGGCGTCTTCTGCAACCCCGTCATCCCTGGCTTCCATCCGGACCCGAGCATCTGCCGCGTAGGCGACGACTTCTACCTCGTCACCAGCAGCTTCGAGTACTTCCCCGGGCTGCCGATCTTCACCAGCCGCGACCTGGTCTCCTGGCGACAGATCGGCCACTGCCTGACCCGCCAGAGCCAGCTCGACCTGCGAACCGCGCCACCCTCTGGGGGGCTGTACGCGGCGACGATCCGATGGCACGACGGGCACTTCTTCGTCACCGGGACCAACGTGTCTGGCGGGGGACACTTCATCGTCCACGCCACCGATCCGGCCGGTCCGTGGTCCGACCCGGTGTGGGTCGACCAGAACGGGATCGACCCCTCGTTGTTCTTCGACGGCGACACCGCCTACTTCACATCCACCGTCGAGCCCGACCCGGCAGGCCCGCACGTCGCCGAGCCGGCGTTCGTCCGCGGCGTCCAGCAGTCCGTGGTCGATCCATTCACCGGTCAGCGGCTGACCGACGTCCGGTTCCTGTGGGGCGGAACCGGCGGCAAGTTTCCCGAAGGGCCGCATCTGTACCGACGGGGGAGCTACCACTACCTGCTGCTCGCCGAAGGCGGCACCGAGTACGGGCACATGGTGACCACGGCCCGCGCCACCTCACCCTGGGGGCCGTGGGAGCCCTGCCCGCACAATCCGATCCTCACGCATCGCAGCACGGCCAGCCCGATCCAGGCGGTCGGTCATGGCGACCTCGTCGAGCTGGCTGATGGCTCATGGTGGATGGTGTGCCTGGGTGTGCGGCCGTCAGCCGGCTGGCCGATGCACCACCTCGGTCGCGAGACCTTCTTGACGCCCGTCGAGTGGACCGACGACGGCTGGCCACACCTGCCCGGTTCGGGACTGGTCGAACCGAGCCTGCCGCGGCCGCCTCTGGCGCCCGAACCGCTCCCGGCCTCCCCGACCCGCGACGACTTCGACACGGCGTTCCTCGGCCCACACTGGAACTGCCTGCGCGTCCCGCTCGCACAGCATGGCTCACTATCTCGGCGACCCGGATGGCTCACATTGTGCTGCCAGGCCGGGACTCTGGACGATCCGCTCGTCGCCTTCGTCGCCCGCCGCCAGGAGCACCTGACCTGCACCGCACGCGCGCTCCTCGACTTCGTGCCGCGGGGCGCCGACGAGGCCGGGCTGACCGTCAGGATGAACGAGCATCACCACTACGAGCTCGCAGTGCGTCGCGCCGACGACGGCCGCCAAGCCGTCCTTCGCCGGCGCATCGGCGGCCTGAGCGCGCTCGCGGCAACCGTCCCGATTCAGGACGGTGCCGTCGAGCTCGGCGTCGACGCCGACCCGACCACCTACCGCTTCTTCGTCCGCCAGTCAGACGGTCGGGTCGACGAGGTCGGCACCGGCGAGACGCGCTACCTCAGCTCGGAGTGCGCCGGGGGATTCACCGGCGTGTACCTCGGGATGTACGCGACGGGAAACGGCCTCGACTCTTCAGGTGCCGCGCACTGGGACTGGTTCGACTACAGGAGCTGAACAGCCTCGTTCGAGGCACGACGTTCCAAGAACCGTCGCGCAACGCTGACGCGTTCGTGTGACCGACCCGCCCCGGTCGCGCGGCGACGAGCCGCGCGCGCTGACCTCTCCCTCGGGCACCCCTCGGACTCAGGGGTGTCGACGCCGGCCGCCCATCCGAGTTGGGATCTTCTCGCCGGTATGGCGCCGGCCGCAATGTGGGCATGACCACCCTCGCGCCCTTGCCCTCGACCTGCTGCTCTTCGGCGCCGTCCGGATCGCCGCTGCCATCGCCGCCGGCCGCACCCCGGCCACCCGTTCCGTCTACGCCTGCGCCTGGCGCGCCTGGACCCGCTGGTGCGAGGCCCGCGGCCTACCGCCGCTGCCGGCCGCGCCGCACCCGGAGTGCGCCAACTCATCGCATGCGCCGACCACGGCGTCAGCGTGTCGACCCTCGAGCTGGCCTGCTCCGCCATCGGCTCCTACCACCGCGACCGGGACCTGCCCGACCCGATCCGGCACGAGAGCGTCCGGCAGGTGCGCCGTGGGTTGCGCCGCACGCTGGGTACCGCCGCTCGCCGTCCCGCACACGCCCTGACCCTCGCCGAGATCACCGCCATCGTCGGTGCGATCGACGGCACCGCGGTGGCCGGCGCCCGTGCCCTTGTCCTGCTCCGCTACGCCTCCGCGCCACGGCCCGGCGCGTTCGTAGCGCTGGCGCTGGCCGACCCGCGGCACCAGCCCTGCGGGCTGCTGCTGCTGCACGTGCGGCGGTCCAAGGCCGACCGGGAGGCCCGCGGCCAGGTCGTCGCCGTCACCGCCGGCCACCACCCCGCCATCTGCCCTCTGACCGCGCGCTACGCGTGGCTGGACCGGCGCGGGTGCGCGCCCGGCCCGCTGTTCACGGCGCTGCGCCACCAACAGGCGACGACCGGCGAGCCGATCTCCGCCACCGCGGCCTCCAAGCGCGTCACCCTGAACCGCCCCGGGTTCCGTGGAGGCTCTCAACCCACGGAGGATGAGAGTCATGGCAGCACCGAGGAAGTACCCCGATGAGCTCCGGGAGCGGGCGATCCGGATGACGGTCGACATGCGGCGTGACCCGGTCACCCGCAAGGGTGCACTGTCCCGGGTTGCCGAGCAGCTCGGCATCAACCCCGAGACGTTGCGGAACTGGGTCACTCAGGCCGAGGTCGACGCCGGGGACCGCCCCGGGACGAGCACGGCGGACGCGGCGCGGATCGCTGAGCTGGAGCGGGAGAACCTCGAGTTGCGGCGCTCGAACGCGATTCTGCGGTCGGCGTCGGCTTTCTTCGCGTCAGTACCAGACTGACCGTGTGCCCGGTGGGGTTGGCTCGTTTCTTCGCTGCCTGCGTGGCTTTTCCGCGATGTGCCGTCTCGCCGGGCCGGCGCTGCTGATCGAGGTCGTGGCCTGATAGGAGCCTGCTTGCTCACCGTGCCCGACTGAGGCGTGCCCGGCACCGGTCAGCCGCGCCGCCCCAACGGTTAGCGAGGCTTCGGAGGTCTGGATGACGGTCGTCGGCATCGACGCGCACAAGAACTGGCACACGCTTGTCGCGGTCGACGAGGTCGGCAAGCGGCTCGCGGTGTTGACCGTCGAGGCGCGCGCGGCCGGGCACCGGCAGATCCTGACCTGGCTCGAGCAGTTCGAGGACGTCACGGTCGCGGTCGAGGACTGCCGTCACCTCACGCGTCGTCTCGAGGCGGACCTGCCGGCCGGCGGGCACAAGGTCGTGCGGGTTCACACGCGGCTGATGGCCGGGATGCGTCGCAGCGGCCGTGAGCGGGGCAAGTCCGACCCGATCGACGCCGAGGCGGTTGCCCGCGTCGCGCTGCGCGAGGACGACCTGCCCACTGCCGAGTTGCCGGGCCCGACCAGGGGGATCATGTCGTCGCCGTCAACGCCGTTGTCGCGAAGCTGCGCGGCCGCTTCCGTGCTGACCAGGTAAAGCAGCAGCTTGCCGACATGGGCGCGGCGCTCGGTCAGGACGAGGCAACGCAGTACGAGGCCGGCCTGAGTCAGCTGGGGAGCTTCCTGGGCGCCGAGGCTTTCAAGCCCAAGGGGCAGGGGCGCTGCGACTCCGCGTGGCTCTGGGACACGGCCATGTGGATGACCGTCGAGGCGAAGTCCGAGGAACATCCCGATGGGCTTCTGCCGCTGAAGGACATTCGGCAGGCCAACACACAGCTCGACCAGCTGGCAGCGGACCGTGGAATGGACCATCCGCCAGCCGGGAGTCCGGCGGTCATCGTGTCCGATCGCCTCACTGTCGATCCTGCGCATGCCTCCGCGGCGAACCCGAATGTCTACCTGACGTCTACCGACACGGTCGCACAGGTCGCTGGCGACGCAGCCGCTGTCTGGACCGACCTTCTCACGACGGCATCGAGCTTCCAGGCGGAGCCCGCACTGCGCCAGCACGTCCCGGGGGTCCTTACCGACCACGGCTGCCTGCCGAGCCAGGTGGTCGATCGGCTCACGCAGAACAGGATCCGTCCGGGCTACTGATCCGCTCGGCTTCCACCGAAGCAGAATGCCCCGCAACAACGAGTTGACGGGTGTGGGCCGGTGCCGCCTAGAACGGCGGCTCGTCCGGATAGGCCGGAGAGCTCGGGGCCACGGGCAAGGCCGCGGCAGGCAGCGGCAGGTTCGTGACCACGTAGAGGTTCAGGATGTCGTCGCGGTCGATGAACATGATCTGGCTGCGCCGCGACGCGTCGAGGGCGTTGCCGAGCCAGTTGCGCGCCTGCTTGGTGATCTCGCCGCCGGCCACGATGAACGCGTGGTCGATCAGCACCCGGCGGTTGTCCTCCGGATCGAAGATCTCGTGAGCCAGCATCATCTGGGCCTGGTTGAGAATCTCGGCCACGTTCGCGTTGCCAGCGTTGGTCGTCCCCGAGGCGTCGATCTTGCCGCGCTTGGCCTGAACGCCGAAGTAAAGGCGGTGCTGCGTCGGCAGTGTGAGGCGCATCCAGACGTCCTTGCCGTATTCCAGAGCCTTATCCTTGTGGCCGGCTGCGGTGATCCTGTGGAAGCCCAGCTGCCGGAACAGGGGCAGCAGCACCTCTTCGATGAGGTCATCCTCGCTGCAAGCGTCGAGGTAGGCCGCCAGGTCGTTGCGTCGCTGCACCTCAACCGGCGACAGCGGCCGGTGCGGGTTCGCCGCCAGCAGTGTGACCTCCTGGCTGCCGACGTGACGCAGATAGCAGTGCTTGTCCTCGGCGTAGAACGCTTCGAAGCCCTCGCGGGCGAGGACTTCGTTCAGCTGCCGAAGCGCGTTAGGCCGATCCGGTTCCTCGTTGTGAGCGTCGCGGGGGTCCATCAGCTGGTCGATCAGGCGACAGAAGATCTCCGGCGGATGGGTGGGGCCGTCGTGCGGCTCAGCCAGCATCTTCTCGATGACATCCGCCACCCACCAGTTCCGAGTCGAGCCGTCGTGGCGGTAGTCCGTGCCGAGGTCCTCGAAGAACTCGGAGATGAACATGCTCGACCGGTACGGGAAGTACTTGGGCTCCTGGCCTGGCCCCGGAGTCTCCGCTCCGAGGTTGCCGCAGACAACATCGCCCAGCGCCAGAAGGTTCTTGTGTTTGAAGTTCATGGAGTTCGCCCTCCCGGGCTGTTGGGAGGGCGATTCCTGGCTGTCCCCGTCTCGAGCGTAGAGCGCGTCCTCAGCCTTGTGGGCGAGATCCGACCGCGCCGTTCGCTTCCTCGAGCCGGTGCTGCTGCAGGTCGGCGGCGCTGGCGCGGAAGGCGGCGCCCGTGTCGTAGGTGACGAAGTGCACCGGGTGACTGAGGAACGACCGGAGGGTGGCGGCCCGGTCGACGAGATCGTCGTCCGCGCGGTGCAGCCGGACGTGGCCGGGCGGGTCGAGGAGAAGCTGGATGGTGACCTCGCCACTCGTCGCGTCCTTCAGATGGAGGACCCGCCGCCCGTCGATGCCAGCGCCGAAGTCGTTGTAGAGCGCTTTGAGCGTCTGTCGGGCACGCGATCGCCCGTTGGTGCGCTTGAGATTGTCGAGTTCGTCGATGACCAAGATGGGCACGATGACCCGGATGCTCTCGACGCGCTGCGCCGTTCCCTCCAGCGCCTCGTGCTAGTCAATGTCCGGGTACAGCTGAGGGTGCTGCATGAAGACGTTGGTGTCGGGCACGACGTAGTTGATCGGGCCGTTGAACTCTCCGTCGGTCAGCCAGCCGTTCAGGTACTGATCGAGGTCACGGAAGGCGGCCTCAAGTTCCCGGGCGATGTGCAGCATCTCGTCGAGGACGGCTGGGGCGAACAGCTTTCGCTCGAGCGGGCTTTGCAGCGTTGCCCAATAGCGGTCGGTCAGCACGTAGCGGTGCAGATCCTCCGGACGCATGACGGTGCGCAGCATGCGTTCGGCGTCGGCTACCCACTTCAGGTATCGCTGCACGACGTCGTTGGCGTCTCCGCCCAAGCCGGTCACGTTGGCAGCGCCATCAGCAACGGGTCGCAGCTGATCGCGCAGGGCTCGTCCGGAGACTCCCGGCAGTGGCCAGATCATCACCGGACAGACGATCCCACCGGGCGCCGACACGGTCCTGTGTCAGCGCTCTGTGGGATACCAATAGCCATGCGCTTCACGCTGGACGGTGAGTCCTTCGACCTCACGCCTGAACAGGTTCGATCTCATCTCAAGGGCCACCACCCCGAGAACATCCGCGAGTACTGGGTCGACATCGACGGCCAGCGCTGGCCGGTCAAGCAAGTGATCGAGCTCGCGACGGGCGCTCGGCGGCCTCGGTTCATCTCGACATCCGCGCGCCGCTGGCTGCAGGACGTCGACTTCACGGTCGGATCCGGTGGCACTGTCATCAGTAGGGGAGCGGGGCCACGAGTCCGCACGTCGGCACCCGATCGCAGCGTCGACCCGACGAAGCTCGAGGAAATCGACGCCGTCGACGTCCTGGTCGCCTTCGTCTGGCTCGGCGCCGGCGCGGTCCTACTCGATACCGAGAGCCTCCCGCAGTTCCCGGCACTGCCCAGACTCCCGGGCCTCTACCGCATGGACTTCGGCCTCGACGGTGAGGCAATCCGCACCTTCTACGTCGGCGAGGCGGTCGATCTGGCCCGGCGCTCGCGCAACTACCGTCAGGCCAAGTCGGACAACAGCAGCCAGCACACCAACCGCCGGATCCACAAGGAGATCGTCAGTCACCTCGGCGGCGGAGGCTCGATCGCGTTGGCCATTGCTACGACGGTCCGCTGGGGCGATGGAGAAGTGCTCGACCTTCGTCTGCGCTCCGCCCGCCGCCTTGCCGAGAACGCCGCGGTGCTGCTAGCCCAGACGCAGCCAGGAACTCGGGCGCTTAACATCGACACCGAACTCAACGGCGACGCTGACGCCTGACGAGTAGGTTGGATGACTGGTCGCCCCGGTCTGCCCCCTGCACCGGGGTGATCGCGTCACTTGTGTGCCCCTGTCTTCACGCGCCGGGCGACGCCGGCCCGCTCCAAGTGCCCCGACACCGTCTCGCGGTGGATGCCGAACCTCCGCGCCAGGACGTAGGTCGAGTCACCGGCCAGATACGCGTCGACCAACGCGACGACCCGCGCCTCCGTCAGTTGCCGAGCCCGGCCGGTCATTCGTCTATCGTTTCGAATCCTGTTAGGTGTCTCGACCTCGGTCGCGGCCCGAATCGCTGCTGACCTGCGCCTTTGCTGGTCGCCTCGTTTCGAATAGTGTCCTAGCAACTCCACCGAAGACCGGTTGCAGTAACTGGGCCGTCAAGTTGCATTGACGCGCTGGGGTCCTGACCTGCTGGGTCGTCAGGGCGTCTAGTTGTGCAGCGGAGCTGTGCCTTCGAGTTGCAGTCGGGGCTTCAGGGCCGGTGTGGACTCTCGCGTCCTGGTCGTTTGCAGCGTTAGCCGGCCCACATCACCGAACGAGTAGGGCGCTCGGTGCCGGCAACGCACTGGCGTCGATCGGAGAAGGCATCGGCGCGACGATCGGTCCGTGTTCGACTAGGTGTGATGTCCAGGGAGATTGTCCCGCTTGGCGGGGTGAGTTGGGGTGACAGGTGAAGGCCCCCAGTTGTGAAGTGGAGCTGTCGAGGAACCGCTTCACACCCTGGAGGCCTTCGTGTCCCACGCTAATGCGACCCTGACACCGCGGACCCGGCTGCGGCTGGCCCGGCTGGTCGTCGAGGACGGCTGGACATGCTCGAGCGCGGCGAGGATGTTCATGGTCTCGCCCCGCACTGCGGCCAAGTGGGTCGGCCGTTACCGAGCCGAGGGACCGGGCGGGATGGCGGACCGCAGCTGCCGGCCGCACCACAGCCCGACCAGGACCCCTGAGCACGTCAAACGCCAGATCGTCGCGTTGCGGTGGCGGCATCGGTTCGGGCCGGTGCAGATCGGCGGACGTCTGGGCCTGCCCGCGTCCACGGTCCACGCGGTGCTGACCCGCTGCCGGATCAACCGGCTCTCACGTCTGGACCGGGTCACCGGCGAACCGTTGCGCCGCTACGAGCACGACCATCCCGGCGCGATGATCCACGTCGACGTCACCAAGTTCGGCAACATCCCCGACGGCGGCGGGTGGCGCTACGTCGGGCGCCAACAGGGCGAGAAGAACCGCTCCTCGACCGTCGAGCGCACCGGCACCGCGCGCAGCAAGTGGCGCGGCCCCCTGCTCGGCCGGGCCTACCTGCACACCGTGATCGACGACTACTCCCGGGTCGCGTACGTCGAGATCCACGCGGACGAGACCGCCGCGACCGCGATCGCGGTGCTGCGTCGGGCCACCGCCTGGTTCGCCGATCGGGGCGTCACCGTCGAGAAGGTCCTGTCCGACAACGGGTCCGCCTACCGTTCGCACGCCTGGCGCGACGCCTGCGCCGAGCTGGCCCTCACCCACAAACGCACCCGGCCCTACCGGCCCCAGACCAACGGCAAGATCGAACGGTTCCACCGCACCCTGGCCGACGGCTGGGCCTACGCCCGGTTCTACGACTCAGCCCGGATCCGCCGATGGAGTTGAGTTGTTGCGTGCGTCGTGAGACGCGGATGCCCTTCTGACCTGGGACGAT
>NZ_MKTH01000010.1 GCF_001898175.1 Cellulomonas sp. 73-92 | reverse complement strand
CGTTCGTGTGGCCGGCGGCGACCGCGAAGCCGCAGAACCTGCCCATCGGGATCAGCGGGCCCGCGGCATCCGTGGCCGCGGTCGAGAAGGCCCTCGCTGCGCAGGACCCCGCCCCGTTCGCCCTCGAGAAGGTGAGCTCGCGCGCCGACGCGGTGGCCCGCATCACGGAGCGGACGCTGTACGGCGCCGTCCTCCTCGGCGACACCCCCGAGGTCCTCGTCGCCACGGCGGCCGGCCCCGCGCCGGCGCAGGCGCTGCGGGCCGTCGCCGCCGAGCTGCAGTCCCAGATCGATGCGTCGGCGCAGAGCGCGCTCATCGCACAGCTGACCGCGATCTCGCAGGCACTCGCCGCGGGCGAGCGGCCGACCCTGCCGGACGCAGGCACCGCCCCGCGCGCCGTTCCCACCGTCCATGTGACGGACGTGGTGCCCGTCGCCGCAGGAGATCCGACGGGCGCGGGGCTCGCGGCCGCCGCGTTCCCGCTCGTCCTCGGCGGCATGCTCGGCGGGATCATCCTCACGCTCCGCGTCCAGGGAGCCATCCGCCGGCTCGTCGGGCTCGCGGCGTTCGGCGTGGCCGCGGGCGTGGTGATCGTCACGGTGATGCAGACGTGGTTCGGCATCCTCGCCGGCAGCTGGCTCCTCAACGCCGCCGCCGTCGCCCTGAGCGTGACGGCCACCGGCGCCCTCATCATCGGGCTTGCGGCGCTCCTCGGCCCGATCGGCATCGGCGTCGGGGCCGTCATCACCCTCCTGGTGGCCAACCCGATCGCCGGGGCCGCGGTCCCGTCGCCGTTCCTGCCCAGCCCGTGGGGCGCGATCGGGCAGTGGTTCGTCCCCGGTGCGTCGGTCACGCTGCTTCGCTCGACGAGCTACTTCCCGGATGCCGCGACCGCCGCGCAGTGGCTCACCCTGGCTGCGTGGCTCGTGGGCGGCGTCCTCCTCACCCTCATCGGGCACCGGCGCACCGCAGCCGAGCTCGCCCCCGCCGCTCCCGAGCCCCCGACGGCGCCGGCCACGGCCTGACCTCGTCGCCGGCGGTCGCCGGCCCCCGGTGTACGCTCTGGGAAGCGTTCGGAAGGGGAGACGGATGACGTGTTCCGCGGGCTCCGGCCGGGCGTCGCTCACCGCATCCCCGGCGCTCCGCGGATGAGCCCCGCGCCGTCCCGGTCCCCGCGCGAACGCGCCGACCGGCGGGTCGCGTGGCTCGTGGTCCTCGGGGGGATGCTGTCGGTCGTCGGCCAGGCACTGCCCGACTTCCTCGCTCAGGCGGCGCTGTTCCCGGTGTGGTGGAATGCCGCCGGCCTGCTGGCGACCGCCGCGCTGGTCGCGCTCGCCGCCGTGGGGCTGTGGCTTCCGCAACGTCTGCTCCGGGTGCTGTGGTGGAGCGTCCCCGCGCTCGTGGTGACGCTCCAGCTCTCCTCCTACGCGGTGCTCGACAGCGGAGCGCCGCCGGTGTCGCCGTGGGTCTGGCGCCTGGAGCCCGCCGCGCTGACGCTGCTCGTGTTCGTCGCGCGACCGGCCGTCGCCGTCGGTGCCACCATCGTGGCCGGCGGGACCGTCGCGCTCTCGGCGTGGATGTTCACCGGCGCAGTGCCGCTCATCGTCGCCTGGAACACGCCGTTCCACATGAGCGAGATCGGCTTCGTGGTGATCTTCCTCGGCATCCGGAACCGGGTCATCGTCCTGAACGAGTCGGAGGACACCGCCCGTCGCGCCGCAGAGCAGAGCGCGGTGGCCGCCGCGATCGCCGACCGCGAGGCGGGACTCGCACGGCTGGTGCACGACGAGGTGCTGTCCGTGCTGAACGCCGCCCTGATGTTCGCCGGGCCGCCGCCGCAGGTCCTGCGGGACGAGGCCGCCACCGCCGTCGGGGTCCTGGACCGCGCGATCGTGGAGCGGGACCGCGACCCGCGCCTCGTGCCGGCCGCCGTCGCCGCGGAGCAGGTCAGGGAGCGGCTCGCGGCGTCCCTCCCCGAGGTGCGGGTGGAGCAGGCGGCGGGCGCCCCGGTTCCGTCGCACGTGCTCGACGCGGTCGCGGCCGCGGCGCTGGAGGCCGTGCGGAATGCGCACCGGCACGCACGCGCGGCGCGGGTCGCGGCATCCGTGCGGGTCCGCGCCGGCGGCATCCGGGTCGTCGTGTCGGACGACGGCGTCGGCTTCGACCCGCGGGCCGCGCGCGCGGGGCGCATGGGCCTCGCGGAGAGCATCGCGGGCCGGATGGCGGACATCGGCGGTGCGGCCGGCGTGGAGTCCGCGCCGGGCGAGGGAACGAGAGTGTGGGTGGCATGGGACCCCGCGGCGAGCTGAACGTCGTCACCGCGCGCGGCACCGGCGCCTCCGGTCTCGCGACGCGGGC
>NZ_MKTH01000009.1 GCF_001898175.1 Cellulomonas sp. 73-92 | reverse complement strand
CGATCGGGTCGCTCGCGACCGGACTCGCTCCCAACATCGTCTTCCTCTTCCTCGGCTGGTCGGTCGTCGAGGGGCTCGGCGCCGTGCTCGTGATCCCGGCGATCGCCGCCCTGATCGCCGACAACTACACGGGCCGCGCGCGCGTGACGGCGTTCGCGGTGATCGGGGCCGTGTCCGGGGCCGCCGTCGCGGCGGGGCCGCTCATCGGCGGCTTCCTCACCACCTACCTGAGCTGGCGGTACGTCTTCATCGGCGAGACCGTCATCATGATCGTCGTCCTCCTGCTGGCGCGGTTCGTCGCCGACACCAGCAGGCCGGCCCGCGTCCGCATCGACGCTCCGAGCGTCGTGCTCTCGGCGGCCGGCCTGGTGCTGATCGTCTACGGGATGCTGCAGTCGAAGACGTGGGGGTGGATCCTCCCCGCCGCCCCGCTGCAGATCGGGAACGTCGTGATCGCCCCGTTCGGACTGTCGATCGTGCCCTTCCTCATCGCCGCGGGGGTCCTGCTGTCGTGGCTCTTCCTCCGACGCCAGCGGCACCTCTCGGCGACGGGACGCCCCGCGCTTCTCGACGTCTCGATGTTCGGGATCGCGCGGCTGCGCGCCGGGCTCAGCGTGCTCGGCGCACAGTACGCCGTGATCGCCGGACTGTTCTTCATGATCCCGGTGTACCTGCAGATGACACTCGGCCTCGACGCGCTGGAGACCGGCGTCCGGATCTTCCCGCTGTCGATCGCCCTCATCCTGTTCTCCGCGATCGGCACCGTGCTGACGAAGTACTGGTCGCCGCGGCGGATCGTGCGGGTCGGGCAGCTCGTCCTCGTGGCGAGCGTCCTGACGCTGCTCGCCTCCGTCTCGACCGACCTGCGGACGGTGCCGTTCGCGATCGGGATGTTCTGCGGCGGCGCGGCGCTCGGCCTCCTGGCCTCCCAGCTGGGCAACGTGAACATGTCGTCGGTGTCGGAGGACCGCTCCAGCGAGGTCGGCGGCGTGCAGGGGGTGTTCCAGAATCTGGGCTCGTCCCTCGGCACGGCGCTCGTGGGGTCGATCCTCATCGCGAGCCTGGGCTCGTCCTTCTCCGCCGCAGTCGCCGCGAGCGACCTGCCGGATCAGGTGAAGACCGCGGTGCACGACCAGACCCAGGGCGGCATCGCGATCATCCCGACCGCCAGCGTGCCCCGCATCGCGGAGCAGGCGGGCCTGTCCGCGGCGGACGGCGCGACCCTCCAGTCGCTCTACACGCACGCGCAGATCGGGTCGCTCACCACAGCCCTGTTCGCGCTCGCGCTGATCGCGGCCCTCTCGCTGTTCTTCTCACGGCACATCCCGAACACCGTGCTGCGCGGCGAGGCCGCCACCGCGACGCACGGCGGATAGCGGACCGGCGGTCAGTGCGACTCGCGCGCGACCTGCGAGCCCGAGCCGCCCACGAGGAAGTCGAGGTCGGCGCCGCGGTCGGCCTGGAGCACGTGATCGACGTACAGGCGCTCCCACCCCCGCCGTGGGCGTGCGTACCCGGCGACGGTCGCCTCGTTCGGCACCCGTGCGGCGAGCTCCTCGGGAGGCACCTCGAGGTCGAGGCGCCGGGCCCGCACGTCGAGGGTGATCCAGTCGCCGGTCCGGACGAGGGACAGCGGTCCACCCGCGGCGGACTCGGGCGTCACGTGCAGCACAACGGTGCCGTACGCCGTCCCCGACATGCGCCCGTCGCAGATGCGGACGATGTCACGGATGCCGCGCTCCAGCAGCTTGCGCGGCAACGGCATGTTCGACACCTCCGGCATGCCGGGATAGCCCTGCGGCCCGCATCCGCGCAGCACCATCACGCTGTCCTCGTCGATGTCCAGCTCGGGATCGTCCAGGCGCTCCCTGAGGTCCTCCACGCTGTCGAACACGACCGCGCGCCCGCGGTGCTTCAGGAGGTGCGGCGACGCGGCGGCCGGCTTGATGATCGCGCCTCCCGGGGCGAGAGTGCCGCGCAGCACGCTGATCCCCGCGCTCGGCTGCAGGGGCGCATCGCGCGGAGTGATGACGTCCGGGTCCCAGATCCGCGCCTCGTCGAGGTGGTCGACGAGCGGGCGTCCGGTGATCGTGAGCGCCGTGGGATCCAGCAGGTCCCGCACCTCGCGCAGGACCGCCAGGAATCCGCCGGCGCGGTACAGGTCGTCCATCAGGTAGTGGCCGGCCGGCTGGAGGTTGACGAGCAGCGGCACTTCGGCGCCGATGCGGTCGAAGTCGTCGATCGTCAGCTCGATGCCGAGGCGTCCCGCGATCGCGAGGAGATGCACGACGGCGTTCGTCGAACCGCCGATCGCCGCCAGCGCCACGATCGCATTGTGGAAATTGGCCTTCGTCAGGAAGGTCGACGGCCGCCGGTCCTGCGCGACGAGGTCCACGGCGAGCCGCCCGGTGTGGTGGGCGGCCTCGAGCAGCCGCGCATCCGGAGCGGGGGTGCCGGCGACGCCGGGCACGATCACGCCCAGCGCCTCCGAGACGAGCGCCATCGTGGATGCGGTGCCCATGGTGTTGCAATGTCCCTTCGAGCGGATCATCGACGACTCGCTCCGGAGGAAGTCGGCCTCGCTCAGCGTGCCCGCCCGCACCTCCTCCGACAGCCGCCAGACGTCGGTGCCGCAGCCGAGGGCCTCGTTGCGGAAGTGCCCGGTGAGCATCGGCCCGCCCGGCAGCACGACCGCCGGCAGGTCGACGGATGCCGCGGCCATCAGCAGCGCGGGGATGGTCTTGTCGCAGCCGCCCAGGAGCACCACGCCGTCGATCGGGTTCGCGCGGAACATCTCCTCCGCCGACATGGCCGCGAGGTTCCGCCAGAGCATCGCGGTCGGGCGCACCTGGGTCTCGCCGGGCGCCGTGATGGGGAGCTCGAGCGGGATGCCGCCGGCCTCGTAGACGCCGTTCTTGACGGATTGGGCCACTTCGGCGAGGTGGCTGTTGCACGGCACGAGGTCGGACCCCGTGTTCGCGATCGCGATCTGAGGACGCCCCTCGAACGCGCTCGAGGGCACGCCCCTGCGCATCCAGGCCCGATGGATGTACGCATTCCTGTCGTCGCCGGCGTACCATTCCGAGCTGCGGAGCGCGTCCATGCGATCCCCCTTCATGACACCGGCGTCTCTCTGGAATCTAGCCCTGCG
>NZ_MKTH01000008.1 GCF_001898175.1 Cellulomonas sp. 73-92 | reverse complement strand
GTCGTCAACGACGCGGTGCTCGTCGTCCCCGGCCGGATGCTCGCCCGGTCGCTCGTGTTCGGGGACCGTGCCGTGGTCGACGGGGCGGTGTCGGGCATCGCGAAGTCGACGGTCGCCGTCGGCGACGCCGCCCGCAAGGTGCAGACCGGCTACGTCCGTTCCTACGCAGGGACGATGACCCTCGGTGTCGTCGTGCTCGCCGTCGTCGTCCTGATCCTGGGCAGCTGAGGAGAAGACCCCACCGATGTCCTCGTTCCCCTGGCTCACCACGCTCATCGTGCTGCCGCTCGTCGGGGCGGTGGTGCTGTGGGCGCTGCCCTCGACCGCCCGTGCCGCCGCGCGGCAGGTCGCGCTCGCCTTCGCCCTCGTCGAGCTCGCGCTCACCGGTGCGGCGATCGGCGCCTTCGACATCGGCAACGCCGGCGCCTTCCAGCTGGCCGAGACCCACTCGTGGATCCCCGCGTTCGGGGTGTCCTACGCGGTGGGCGTCAACGGGCTCGGCCTGGTGCTCATCGCGATGTCCGCGGTGCTCGTCCCGCTCGTCGTGCTCGCCGCCTGGCGCGAGCAGGGCAGCGAGAAGGCGGCGACCGACCGGCTGCGGCAGTACCTGGCGCTGGTCCTCCTGCTGCAGGCGTTCATCGTGGCGGTGTTCGCCGCGCGCGACCTGTTCTTCTTCTACCTCGTCTTCGAGGCGATGCTCATCCCCGTCTACTTCATGATCGGCGGGTTCGGCGGGCCGCGGCGCCGGTACGCGGCGGTGAAGTTCCTGCTCTACTCGCTGGCCGGCGGGCTGATCATGCTCATCGGCGTCATCGCGCTGTACCTGCACGGCCCCGGCGGGGCGAACGGCTTCCTCATCGACAAGCTGACGGGTGTCACGCTCGACCCGACCCTCGAGAAGTGGCTGTTCGTCAGCTTCTTCGTCGCGTTCGCCATCAAGGCGCCGATGTTCCCGGTGCACACCTGGCTGCCGGACGCCGCGGAGCAGGCGCCCGCCGGCACCTCGACGCTGCTCGTCGGAGTGCTCGACAAGGTCGGCACCTTCGGGATGCTCACGCTCTGCCTGCCGCTGTTCCCGCACGCGTCCCGCTGGGCCGCGCCGGTGGTCATCGTGCTGGCGGTCGTCTCCATCCTCTACGGCGCCCTGCTGGCGATCGGCCAGCAGGACATGTACCGGCTCGTGGCGTACACGTCGGTGTCGCACTTCGGGTTCATCGTGCTGGGGATCTTCGCCTTCACGTCGACGTCGATCTCCGGCTCGTCGTTCTACATGGTCAACCACGGGTTCTCGACCGGGGCGCTGTTCCTGCTCGTCGGGTTCCTCGGCGCACGGCGGGGCTCGGTGCGGATCGACGCGTTCGGCGGCCTGCAGCGCGCCGTGCCCGTGCTGGCGGGCCTGTTCCTCGTCGTCGGGCTCTCGTCGCTGGCGCTGCCCGGGCTCTCGCCGTTCGTCAGCGAGTTCCTCGTCCTGGTCGGCACGTTCGCCACGCAGCCCGCGGCGGCCGTCCTGGCGACCCTCGGCGTGGTGCTGGCCGCGATCTACATCCTCTGGATGTACCAGCGGGCGTTCCACGGCCCCGTGAACGTCGCCGTGGCCGGCCTGCCCGACGTGTCGGCGCGCGAGCGCTGGGTCGTCGGCCCGCTGGTCGCCCTCATGCTGGTGCTCGGGTTCGTGCCCGCCCCGGCGCTGAACCTGGTCCGCCCGGCGGCCCAGGTCACCATCACCCAGGTGGGCGTGACCGACGCGCCCGCCGTCGCCGAGGGGAGCGCGAAGTGATCGCCGCCTTCACCGCGCCGCACGTGGCGTGGACGGCCATCGCCCCGGTCGTCATCGTCCTGGGCGCCGGCGTCGTCGGCGTGCTCGTCGAGGCGTTCGTGCCGGCGCGGCTGCGCCGTCCGGTCCAGCTCGCGCTGGCGATCGCCGCGCCCGCGGCGGCCGTGGTCGCCGTCGCGGCGCTGTGGAGCGGCGTGCGGGACAGCGGCGGCACGTCGGTGCTCGGCGGCTCCGTGCTCGTCGACGGCCCGACGCTCGTCGCGTGGCTGATCATCGCCGCGCTCGGCCTGCTGTCGGTGCTGCTGGCGGCCGACCGGACCGAGGTCGGGGAGGACGCCTTCGCGCCCGCCGTGGCCGCGGTGCCCGGCTCGGCGTACGAGGAGCAGGCGCGCGCCGCGGGCACGGTGCAGACCGAGATCTTCCCGCTCATGATGTTCGCGCTCGGCGGCATGATGGCGTTCCCCGCCGCCGGGGACCTGCTGACGCTCTTCGTCGCGCTCGAGGTGCTCTCGCTGCCGCTGTACCTGCTCGCGGGCACCGCCCGCCGCCGGCGCCTGCTGTCGCAGGAGGCGTCGATGAAGTACTTCCTGCTCGGCGCGTTCGCCTCGGCGCTGTTCCTCTTCGGCATCGCGCTGATCTACGGCTACGCCGGGTCCATCCGCTTCTCGGACATCACCGCGGCGACGGCCACGCCGAGCCAGCTGGACCCGCTCCTGCTCGTCGGGCTCCTGCTGCTGCTCGCGGGGCTGCTGTTCAAGACGGGCGCCGTGCCGTTCCACCTGTGGACCCCGGACGTGTACCAGGGCGCACCGACCCCCATCACCGCCTTCATGGCGGCCTGCACCAAGGTGGCCGCGTTCGGCGCGCTGCTGCGCGTCGTCTACGCGGTGTTCCCGGGCCTGCACTGGGACATCAACCCGCTGCTGTGGATCGTCGCCATCGCGACCATGGTCGTCGGCACGGTCGCGGCCCTCGTCCAGAACGACGTCAAGCGCCTCCTGGCGTACTCGTCGATCGCGCACGCGGGCTTCGTGCTCACCGGCATCGCCGCCCTCCACCAGCGCGGCATCGCCGCGGTGCTCATCTACCTGCTGGCCTACGGCGCGGCGACGGTCGGCGCCTTCGGGATCGTCGCCCTGGTCCGTGAGCGGTCCGCGGACGGCTCCGTGGTCGGCGAGGCCGGTGCGCTGTCGCAGTGGGCCGGCATCGGCCGGTCGCACCCGGTCCTCGCGGTGACCTTCACGCTCTTCCTGCTCTCGTTCGCGGGCATCCCGCTGACGGCCGGGTTCATCGGGAAGTTCGCGGTGTTCTCCGCCGCGGTCGCCGGCGGCGCGTGGCCGCTGGCGCTCATCGGTGTGCTGGCCTCGGCGGCGGCGGCGTTCTTCTACGTGCGGATCATCGTGCTGATGTTCTTCACGGACGCGCAGGGCGAGGCGGAGCCGGCGGCGTCGGCGTCCGCGCCGGCGGCGCTGCCCGACGCGGCCGGCGGCCCGGTGGCCGTGGCCGTCGCCGAGCGCACGACGGAGCGCACGACGACGACCGTGGTGGTCGGCACCGAGGGGTTCGCCGCCGTGGCCATCGCGGTGTGCGCGATCGTCACCCTCGTCGTCGGCCTGTTCCCGACGCCGGTGCTCGACCTCATCGGCAACGTCGCGAAGTTCCTGCCCTGATCGCGGCCCGGCCGGTGCGTCGCGCGTCGGATAGGTTCGTCTCGTGACGCCGTCCGTGCCGCTTCCCCTGCGCGACGAGGCCCTCGCCGACCGCCTCGCGGAGCGGCTGTCGCTCGTCGAGGCGAAGCTGCGCGACACCGTCGCGTCGTCGGACGGGCTCATCGAGCAGGCGAGCCGGCACCTCGTGGACGCCGGCGGCAAGCGGCTGCGGCCCCTCCTGACGCTGCTGACGGCCGAGCTCGGCCCGTCCCCGGCGGGCGGCGACGTCGTCGACGCGGCGACGGTCGTCGAGCTGACGCACCTGGCGTCGCTGTACCACGACGACGTCATGGACGACGCGCCGGTGCGTCGCGGGGCACCGGCGGTGCACGAGGTGTGGGGCAACTCGGTGGCGATCCTCGCCGGCGACCTGCTCTTCGCCCAGGCGTCCAAGCTGGCCGCGCACCTCGGCGACGACGTGCTCGTGCTCCAGGCGGACACGTTCGTGCGGCTGTGCACCGGCCAGCTGCACGAGACGGTCGGCCCGCGGCCGGGCGACGACCCGGTGGCGCACTACCTGTCGGTGCTGGCCGACAAGACGGCCGCCCTCATCGCGACGTCGGCCCGCTTCGGGGCGATGCTCGCGGGCTGCTCGGACGACGTCGTCGAGACCGTCGGGCGGTTCGGGGAGAAGATCGGGGTCGCGTTCCAGCTGGCCGACGACGTCATCGACCTGACGTCCGACGGCTCGCTGACGGGCAAGACGCCGGGCACCGACCTGCGCGAGGGCGTGCCGACGATGCCCGTGCTGCTGCTGCGCTCGCGCGCCGCGGCGCCCGACGCCACGGCCCAGGACCGGGGACTCGTCGCGCTCCTGGACGGCGACCTGTCGTCCGATGCGGCGCTGGCGCAGGCCGTCGCCGCGCTCCGCGAACACCCGGTGGTCGCCCGCACGCGGCACGAGGCCTCGGCCCGCGCGCGCGATGCGGTCGCGGAGCTCGACGCGCTGCCCGACGGGCCCGTCCGGGACGCGCTGGTCGAGTTCGCCGACGCCCTGGTGGACCGGACCGCGTAGCCCGTCCGCCCGCTACGCGCGGGCCGCGGTGGCGACGATCGTCGTGTACCGCACGACGAACGAGCCACCCGCGTCGTCGATCGCCGCACCCACGCCCTCGAGCAGCGCGGCCAGCCGATCGGCGGGGAAGCTGCTGTGACCGCCGCTGGTCGGCAGCTGGTCCAGCCACTCGTCGCGGGTGTACGTCCGCTCCCAGGAGACGTCCCAGCGCTCGGGCTCCCGGAAGGCCGACGAGGCCCGCAGCCCCTCGGCCGTGGCGTCGGAGAACCGCGAGTGCCCGGCGACCGCGGGGACGACCCGGCCGAACATCGGCACCTCGGGGACCACGCGTCGGTACACGGCCGCGAAGGCGGCCGCGAGCGCGTCGTCGGGCCGGCCGGCGTTCCACAGGGCGGCGAACCGCCCGCCGCTGCGGAGCGCGAGGGCGGCCTTGCGCGCGCCGGCCACGGGCTCCACCCAGTGCCAGGTCTGGCCGGCGACCACGGCGTCGAAGAGCCGTCCGGCCGGGTGCCAGGCCTCGAACGGCGCCACCTCGACCGTCAGTCCGGTGCGGCGCGCGAACGCCGCCATGCGCTCGTCGACGTCGACGCCCAGCACGCGACAGCCGGTCGCGACGAGCTGGCGGGCCAGGATGCCGGTCCCGGTGCCGACGTCGAGGACGTCGCGACCGGGGAAGTCGGCGACGATCCGCTCCAACGCCTCGTGCGGATAGCGCGGCCGCGCCCGGTCGTAGCGCGCCGGGTCGGCCCCGAAGGACTCGGCCATCCATCGCGCCTCGTGGGGGCGCTCCGGAGGGGCAGCGTCCGCGGGCACGCCGTCGGGGACCGTGGGACCGCTCGGCTCGGGCACGTCCCCGAGGCTAGGTGCGGGGGGGGCGTCGCCGCGCCGGACGCCGCGCTGTTCACCGAAGGCAGACGCCCGTCGCCGCCGTCTCGGAGAACGGCATCCCGGTCCACACCCGTGACCTGCGGCGACCCGTCCGAGGCCCCCGCGCGGGGCGACCGGATGGCGGAGCACGGCCCGACGTCAGGCATGCTGGTCCCGTGCTCGACGCCTTCGACGAGACCCTGGCGCGTGCTCGCGCCGGGGCCGGCGACGCGTTCACGCTGCTCTACGAGGACCTCTCCCGGCCGGTGGCGGCGTACGTGCGCACGCAAGGCGTGCCGGACGTCGAGGACCTGACGAGCGAGGTCTTCCTTGCGGTGTTCACCGGTCTCGGTGGCTTCACGGGCGACCAGGCCGGGTTCCGCTCCTGGGTGTTCACCATCGCCCATCACCGCGTTGCCGACCACTGGCGGCGGGCGGCCCGGACCGTCCCGGTGGTGCCCTACGAGCCGGTGGACGACGACCGGACGGTGCCGAGCGCGGAGGCGGGCGCCCTCGACTCGATCGGCTCCCAGGAGGTCGCCGCGATGCTGGCCACGCTGACCGACGAGCAGCGCGAGGTCCTGACCCTGCGGGTCGTCGGCGACCTGACGGTGGAGCAGGTCGCGCAGGTGGTGGGGCGCAGCGTCGGGGCGGTCAAGGCGCTGCAGCGGCGCGCCCTCGCCACGCTGCGGCGCCAGGTCGAGGCGGAGGCCGTACCCCAATGAGCCGTTTCGACGATGACGAGGACGTGATGGCCGACGACATGCTGGCGGGGCGCTCCGTGCCCGGCCATGAGCCGTTGGCCGACGTCCTCGGCCTGCTGCGTGCGATGGCCGACGAGCCGGCGCCGCCGCCGTCCCCTGCCTTGGCGGCGGTGCTGAGGGACGGGCTGCCCGCCGCGGTGCTGGACCCCCTGCCGCCCGCGGCGGGCGCCCAGTCCTGGGTGCTGCGCGGTGCGCGGTGGGCGGCGGGCCTCGGCCTCGCGGCCAAGGTGCTGCTCGGGGCCGGTGTGGCGATGGCGGCCGTCGCCGGCACCGCGACCCTCCCCCTGGTCCCGCCCTCCGTCCAGGTACCGGTGCGCACGGCGCTGTCCGACCTGGGCCACCTGATCCCCGGCCCGGCCGGCGGGTCGGTCCCCGTCCCGGCGGCGACGACGCCCGAGCCCGTCGTTGGCGTCGCCCCGTCGGGGGACCACCCGTCGGCCGAGCCGGAACACCGTGACTCCGGCCAGGAGGCCGACCGTTCGAAGGACCAGCTCGCGACGCCGCCGATGCTCGGCGACGAGCCGGCCGCCGGCCGGTCCACGGGTGTCCTCGCCCCGCGCTGGGACTCGGGCGCGAACGAGAACGGCAAGGGGACCGGCGGCTCGGACGGGCGCCCGACGGCCTCGCCGGTGCGCCCCTCGCAGGCGCCGGAGCCGACGCGTAGCGCGCCGAGCCCGGACCCGACCCCGAGCGCGTCCGATCGCAACGGCGTGGGGGCGGGGCAGACCGACCAGAACCACGACTGACGGCGAGTCGTCGATCGGTCGGCCGAAGGCCGTAACCCTTTCGAGCGAATCGGCGATGACGCGAATGGTGGCGCGAGCCACCGACGGCCACCGTGGCCCCCGCCACGGTCCGACGTGAGGAGAGCATGTGAGCACCACCGCAGCAGCAGTCCTGGCGAAGCTCGCCGGGCTCGGCACCGCCGGCAAGACGGCCCTCGGCCTCGTCGTGGCCACGGGCGTCGTCGGCGTGGCGGCGGCCGTTCCGGCCATCGCGGACCCGTCCAACGACCCGGTCGCCCCCGTGCCGAGCGCGTCGAGCACGGCGCAGCCCACCGACGAGCCGACCGAGCGCACCCCCTCGGCCGAGCCGACGGAGACGCCCGAGGACTCGCCGACCGCCGAGGCGACCGAGGCCCCCCGCCCGTCGCCGAGCGACCTGCCGTCCGCGGCGGCCTTCGGCCAGCATGTGGCGGCCGACGCCCGTGACGGCGGCGTCGACGGCCAGAAGATCTCCGAGGAGGCGCACGCGAGGAACGCGGCCCGCGAGGCCGGTCACGACGCGGTGGAGCCCACCGAGGCGCCGGAGCCGACCGAGGCGCCGGAGCCGGCCCGCACGCTTCCCGCGGTGATGCCGACGGCGGAGCCGGGTCCCGGCGCTCACCCCGGCGACTGGACGGGCAGCACGCGCCCGTGAGCTGGGTGGCTTCGTAGCCACCCCCATCAGGACGCCGTCCGGCTGACCCCCCGCAGCCGGACGGCGTCCCTGTGTCCGGGGACCGTCACGCGCCGGCGATCTCCGCCGCGGCCCGTGCCTCGAGCACCTGGGCACGCCGGTTCCGGGCGCCGTCGGCGACGAGGACGACGAGCGCCGCCCAGACCAGCGCGAAGCCGGCCCAGCGGGCCGAGGACATCGCCTCGTGCTGGACGGCGACGCCGATGAGGAGCTGCAGCACCGGTGTGAGGTACTGGATGAGCCCGACCACCGACAGCGGCAGGCGCCGGGTCGCGGCACCGAAGAGCAGCAGCGGCACCGCGGTGACCACACCCGCCGACGCCAGCGCCGCCGCGTGCCACGGGCCGTACGCGCCGAACGTGGACGTGCCCTGGACCGACAGCCAGATCCAGTAGCCCGCCGCCACGGGCGAGAGCAGGGCCGTCTCCGCCGCCAGGCCGGGCGCCGCCTCGACGCGGCCACCGACGCGGGACTTGATGAGGCCGTAGAAGCCGAACGAGAGCGCCAGCACCACCGCGATCCACGGCACCGTGCCGTGCCCCAGCGCGACGACGAGCACGGCCACGGCCCCCAGGCCGAGCGCTGCCCACTGCACCGGCCGCAGCCGCTCGTGCAGGAAGATCACCGCCAGCAGGACCGTGACCAGCGGGTTGATGAAGTAGCCGAGCGAGGCGTCGACCACGTGGCCGGAGTTCACCCCGTAGACGTAGACGGTCCAGTTGACCGCGAGGAACACCGCCGCGACGCCGAGCAGCAGCAGGGTGCGCGGCGTGCGCCACAGCGCCGCGAACTGCCGCCACGACCGTGTCACGGCCAGCGCGACCAGGCAGAAGACGAGCGACCAGACCACCCGGTGCGCGATGATCTCGAACGGGCCCGCCGGCTCGAGGAGCGGGAAGTACAGCGGGAACACGCCCCACAGCGCGTAGGCGACGATGCCGGCCGCCAGGCCGGCCGACGCGCGCGAGGTGGGCGTGCTCGAGGGCTGCGGGGGCGTGGGGTCCGGCACCCGACGAGGGTAGGCGGCACGTCCGACGAGGTCACCGGGGCAGCCATCTCGTGGGCGCGCGGGGCGTCCGGGCCCGCCGTGCGCTCCGCGGCCTGGCCGCCGTGGGCGACCCGGCACCGCATCGGCACGGTCCCCTCACCGGGTCTCCGTCGGCCGCCGCCCTCCCGGCAGGGCCGCACGCGGCACGCGTCCTAGACTTCTGACCGGTCCCGTCGTCGTCCGGAAGGCCCGTCCTCGTCGTGAGCAGCACCCTGCGCGTGGCCGTCGTGGGAGCCGGGCCTGCCGGCATCTACGCGTCCGACATCCTCGCCCGCACGGGCGAGGACGTGGCGATCGACCTCATCGAGCGGCTGCCGGCCCCGTTCGGCCTGGTCCGCTACGGCGTCGCGCCCGACCACCCACGGATCAAGCAGATCATCGTGGCGCTGCACAAGGTGCTGGAGCGCGGCGACATCCGCCTGCTGGCCGGCGTGGACTACGGCACCGACGTCACGCTGGCGGAGCTGCGCGAGCGGTACGACGCCGTGATCTTCGCCACGGGCGCCATCCGCGACGCCGCGCTGCCGATCCCGGGCATCGACCTGGAGGGCTCGTACGGCGCCGCCGACTTCGTCTCCTGGTACGACGGGCACCCGGACGTGTCGCGCACGTGGCCGCTGCACGCGCGTGAGGTGGCGGTCCTGGGCGCCGGCAACGTCGCGCTCGACGTCAGCCGGATGCTCGCCAAGCACGCCAAGGACCTGCTGCCCACCGACGTGCCGGCCAACGTCTACGAGATCCTCGCGGCCAACCCGGTCACGGACGTGCACGTGTTCGCGCGTCGCGGGCCGGCGCAGGTGAAGTTCTCCCCGCTGGAGCTGCGCGAGCTGGGCCACGTGCCGGACGTCGACGTCATCGTCTACCCCGAGGACTTCGACTTCGACGCCGGCTCGATGGCGGCGATCCACTCGTCGAACCAGACCAAGCAGGTGGTCAACACCCTGACCGACTGGACGCTCAAGGAGCCGGAGGACCGGCACGCGAGCCGGCGCATCCACCTGCACTTCCTCCACAAGCCCGTCGCCGTGCTCGGCGAGGCCGGCCGCGTCGTCGGGCTCCGCACGGAGCGGACGGCGCTCAACGGCGACGGCAACGTCACCGGCACGGGCCAGACGACGGACTGGCCGGTCCAGGCGGTGTACCGCGCGGTCGGCTACTTCGGGAGCCCGCTGCCCGGGCTGCCGTTCGACGAGGCGGCGGGGGTCATCCCCAACCGCGAGGGTCGGGTCACGGGACCGGACGGGTCCGCGCTGCCCGGCGTCTACACCACCGGCTGGATCAAGCGTGGGCCGGTCGGGCTCATCGGGCACACGAAGTCGGACGCCGCCGAGACCATCGGCCACCTGCGCGAGGACGCCGCCGTGCTGCCCAAGGCGGTGGACCGCGACCCCCGCTCGCTCGACGAGCTGCTCGCCGCCCGCGGTGTGCGCGTGGTCGACTGGACGGGCTGGCTGCGGCTGGACGGCCACGAGCGGGCGCTCGGCGAGGTCGTCGGGCGCGAGCGCATCAAGGTGGTCCCGCGCGACGAGATGCTCGACATCGGCCTCGGCACCGTCGCGACGCCGACGGCGTAGTCGTCGGCGCGGTTCGCGGGACCCGTCGCGCCACGCACTCCGGTGACGCCCGGACCGTGATCGACGGTCCCAGCCGCACCGAAGTGTGACGCCAGCCCCACGCCACCACCGTCCGGCTCGGTCGCGCTGCGCACCCCGGTGAGGCCCGGACCGTGATCGACGGTCCCAGCCGCACCGGAGTCGGACCTCAGCGCAGGGCCAGCCGCGTCTGCGTCTGGGCCGCGCCGCCGGTCTTCTTCAGGGTGCGGAGCAGCGCGTCGAGCGCGCCCATGTCCCGCACCCGCACGTGCAGGTGGTAGTCGTACGGCCCCGTGACGTGCGCCGCGTCGAGCACGGCCGGCAGCGTCCGTGACCAGGCGAGGAACTCGTCGGAGTCGCGCTCCGGGGCGAGGCGGACGTCGACGAACGCCTCGATGCCGGCCGCCGGGTCGGGCACCCGGTCGGCCAGCACGGCCTGGTAGCCGACGATGACGCCGTCCCCCTCCAGCCGGCGCACGCGCGCCGCGGCGGCGTTGGTGGACAGCCCCACCTCGCGGCCGATGGCGCTGAACGATGTGCGGCCGTGGGCGACAAGAATGGCGACGATCCGGTGGTCGATGGCGTCCACGCCGCCAGAGTAGTCGTGAGACCGACGGATTCGCGGTCGACGCCGTGCACGGTCCCGCACACTGCGGTCATGGGGACGGGCGCGGCACTGGCGAGCGGGGTGGTGGCGGGCCTCGGCGTCGCCATGCCGTTGGGCGCCATCGGCGTGCTCCTGGTCCAGGAGGGTGCGTCGCGCGGCGCCCGCCGCGCCCTGCCGGGGGCGGCGGCGGTGGCGACGGTGGACACGCTGTACTGCGCGCTCGCCCTGCTCGTCGGCGGGGTGGCGGCACCGCGCGTCACCGCATGGCAGCCCTGGCCGGCCCTCGTCGGCGGCGTCGCCCTGCTCGTCGTCGCCGGCGTCGGCCTGCGCCGCGGCCTGGCCCGGCGGGACGGCCAGGCGCCCGACGAGGCCACGGGACCCCGACCGGCTCCGGCCGAGGTGCGCGATGCGACGCCCGCCGCTCTCCGCCGGTACGCGCTGTACGTCGGCCTGACAGCGGTCAACCCCGCGACGCTCGTCTACTTCACCGCCCTGGCGTCGGGGCTCGCCCTGCTGACGGACCGCCCGACGACGGCCGCGGCCTTCGTCGCCGGCGTGGGTGCCGCGTCGTTCGGCTGGCAGGCGCTGCTCGTCGTCGTCGGCGGGCTGCTCGGGGGCCGCGCCGGCACCGGCGTCCGGCGGGCGACCACCGTCGTGGGCAACGCGGTGGTGGCGCTGCTCGGGGTCGTCATGCTGTGGCGCGCGCCGCACCCGTGATCACCCGGCCGCCGCGGTGCGCCGGGCAGGCGCGGGGGATCGGCCGGTCGGGGTGAGGATAGGCATGCGCACCCGGCCGAGCTGGGTCGGGACGCCCGGTGCGCCGACGCGACGCGGGAACCGTGGGCTGCGCGGATGCGTTGACAACCACGACGAGGGGGGTAACGAAGGACATGGGTCGCCGGCACTACAACGGCCTGAAGACCGCCGCGCTGTTCGGCGGGTTGTGGGCGCTCCTGCTCGCCATCGGGTGGCTGCTCGGGCGCGGCCCGCAGTACCTGCCGATCTTCGCGGCGATCGGCCTGATCTCGACCGCCTACGGCTACTGGAACAGCGACAAGATCGCCATCCGTGCGATGCACGCCGTCCCGGTCAGCGAGCTCGAGCAACCAGGGATGTACCGGATCGTGCGCGAGCTGTCGACCGCCGCGCGCCAGCCGATGCCGCGCCTGTACGTCTCGCCCACCGCGGCACCGAACGCCTTCGCCACCGGCCGCAACCCGCAGCACGCCGCGGTGTGCTGCACCGAGGGGATCCTCCAGCTGCTCGACGAGCGGGAGCTGCGCGGCGTGCTCGGCCACGAGCTGATGCACGTCTACAACCGGGACATCCTCACCTCGTCGGTCGCGGCGGCCGTGTCCGGCATCGTCACGTCGATCGCGCAGTTCGCGTTCTTCTTCGGCGGGGGCGGCGACCGGCGCAACAACCCCGTCGGCGGCCTGCTGCTCGTCATCCTCGCGCCGCTGGCGGCGACGATGGTGCAGCTCGCCATCTCGCGCACGCGCGAGTTCGACGCCGACGAGGACGGCGCACGCCTCACCGGCGACCCGATGGCGCTGGCGTCCGCGCTGCGCAAGCTCGAGGCCGGGACCAAGGCGCGCCCGCTGCCGCAGGACCAGCGGCTGGTCGACGTGTCGCACCTCATGATCGCGAACCCGTTCCGGGGTGAGGGCATGACGCGGCTCTTCTCGACGCACCCGCCGATGGAGCAGCGCATCGCCCGCCTGACGGCGATGGCCGGCGGCACTGCCGGGACGACCGGGCAGGTGGCCCCGCCGCTCTGGTGAGGCGCGTGTCGGCGGCCTCCGGCAGCCTGGGGCCATGGCTGACAAGGAGAACCTGCACCGGTACCTGGTCCAGGCGCGCGAGGACCTCGTCGGGAAGCTGGACGGCCTGTCGGAGTACGACGCCCGACGGCCGCTGACGCCCACCGGCACCAACCTGCTGGGGCTGGTCAAGCACGTCGCGTTCACGCAGCTCGGGTACCTCACCGAGGTGTTCGGGCGGCCGCCGGGGCTGGCGTACCCCGAGGGTGACGACGACATGTGGGCCGGGCCGGGGGAGACGCGCGAGGACGTGCTCGGCTGGTACCGGCACTCCTGCGAGCGGGCCGACGAGACGATCGCCGCCCTCGACCTCGACGCGCCGGGCTACGTGTCCTGGTGGGGTCCGGAGCGCGGGCACGTGACGCTGCAGCAGGTGCTGGTGCACCTCGTCGCGGAGGTCGCACGGCACGCCGGGCACGCGGACATCCTGCGGGAGACCATCGACGGCGCCGTGGGTCGTCGGCCCGGCGACCCGAGCCTGGCCACGCGGTCCGACGAGGAGTGGGCGGCCTGGCGCGAGCGGCTGGAGGCGGCCGCCCGCGCGGCGGCGGAGACCTGAGCCGGGGCGGCGGACTGCCTGCCGCCGCGGCGCGATCCCTACCGGTAGTTGACGAACTGGAGCGCCGCGTCGACGTCCGCGCCCTTGAGCAGGGCGATCGCGGCCTGGAGGTCGTCGCGCGACTTGCCGGTCACGCGCAGCTCGTCGCCCTGGATGAGGGCCTTGACGTTCTTGGGGCCCTCGTCGCGGATCAGCTTGCTCAGCTGCTTGGCGATCTCGGAGGACAGCCCCTCCTTGATGGTGCCGGTCAGCCGGTACTCCTTGCCCGAGGGCTTCGGCTCCTTGTCGCCGAGGTCCAGGGACTTCAGCGAGATGCCGCGCTTGACGAGCTTGGTCTCGAAGACGTCGAGGATGGCCAGCACGCGATCGGGGGAGTTGGCGATCATGACGACGGCGTCGTGCCCGCTCCAGGCGATCGAGGCGCCGACGCCCTTGAAGTCGTACCGCTGCGCGATCTCCTTGGCCGCCTGGTTGAGGGCGTTGTCCACCTCCTGGTGGTCGACCTTGCTCACCACGTCGAACGACGACTCGCCGGCCATCTGTGCCCCTCCCTCGTCGGGCCGCCCGGTTCGGACGGCCCACGCTCCGCTGCTATCCTTCCATCCGCACGTCCGCGAGCTCGCCTCGTGGGGGTGTCCCCGGCGGGTTACCCGAGTGGCCAAAGGGGGCTGACTGTAAATCAGCTGGCAATGCCTACGGGAGTTCGAATCTCTCACCCGCCACGGTCGACGGGGCGTCTCTCCTGACCAGGAGGGGCGCCCCGTTCGTCGTCCCTGGGCCAGTCCCCGGGGTGCGGGCCGGGATTTCGTCGGCCCCGCGAGGCTCCTGTACGCTGATCCGCGCCGCCCCGATAGCTCAGTCGGCAGAGCGTCTCCATGGTAAGGAGAAGGTCAAGGGTTCGATTCCCTTTCGGGGCTCCAGCTGGCCTTCCGGTCACGTCGCGGTCAACGACGAGGCCGGGGGCCGGTAGTGGCGGGGTAGCTCAGTTGGTGAGAGCGCACGACTCATAATCGTGAGGTCGCGGGTTCGAGTCCCGCTCCCGCTACCGACGTCAGGCGCGGTCCCCCGGGGCCGCGCCTGTGGCGTCTTCGGGCCGATGAGGCCAGTGCTCGCGGGATCGGGCCACCTTCCGGTCCATTCCTGCGCCGGACACCTGGGCCGATCCGAGGCAGGATCGGGCCGTGGGTCTGGACGTGCACCTGGAGATCTCCCGCGCCCGGCCCGGGCGGTCGCTCGAGGAGGCGCTGCGGGCGGCGGTGGTCGAGGGGCGTCTCGCCCCCGGGACGCGGCTGCCGGCGACGCGAGCCCTGGCGTCGGACCTCGGCCTGAGCCGCACCACCGTCGCCGCGGTGTTCGCGCAGCTGACCGCCGAGGGGTGGTTCACCGCCCGCGTGGGCGCCGGGACGTGGGTCGCCGAACGACAGGCCGCCGCGCGGCCGGGAACCGTCGCGAGCGTGCGCCGCCCGGGGGTCCGCGTTGACCTGCGTGCCGGCATCCCCGACACCACGGGGTTCCCACGTCGGGAGTGGCTCGCGGCGGTGCGTCGGGCGGCGGGCTCACCGGCCGCGGACCTGGGCTACCCGGACCCGGCCGGTACGCCGCGGCTGCGCGCCGCGCTCGCCGCGTACGTCGCCCGCACCCGCGGGGTGGTGGTGCCGCCGGGCGGCCTCGTCGTCGGGCACGGGTTCGGCGACCTGCTGCTGCTGGCGTGCCGCGCGCTGCACGACCGAGGAGCGCGCCGGGTGGCGGTCGAGGAGTTCGGCCTCGCGTCGCACCGCGCGCTCGTCGCATCGGCGGGTCTGGAGGTCGTCGCCCTCCGGGTCGACCAGGACGGCGCCGTCGTCGACGTCCTGGACGACGAGGTCGACGCCGTGCTGCTGACACCGGCGCACCAGTTCCCGACCGGAGTGCCCCTGGCACCCGACCGCCGGCGGGCCGTGGTCGCCTGGGCGCAGCGGACCGGCGGGACGATCCTCGAGGACGACTACGACGGCGAGTTCCGCTACGACCGCCGGGCGGTGGGCGCGCTGCAGTCCCTCGACCCGGGTCACGTGGTCTACCTCGGCACGGCCAGCAAGGCGCTGGCCCCGGCGGTCGGGCTGGCCTGGGCCGCGCCGCCCGACGACCTGCTCGGCGACCTCCTGGCGCAGCGGGAGCTCTCCGGAGGGCAGCCGTCCGGCTTGCAGCAGCTGGCGCTGGCGGCGTTCCTCGAGGACCACGCGTACGACCGCAACGTCCGCCGCCTCCGGGCGGTGTACCGGGCGCGCCGCGCGCTGCTGGAGGAGGTCGTGGCCGCGGAGCTGCCGGGCTGCGAGGTCGGCGGGCTGCCCGCCGGGCTGCACGGGGTGCTGCGGCTGCCCGCTGAGGCGGGCGTGGATGCCGAGGAAGCGATCACCCGAGCGGCCGCGGCGCGGGGCGTGCTCGTCGAGACCTTGTCGGCGTTCCGGGCGCCGGGCCCTGCCGACCCTGCGTCGGCGATCGTCGTCGGCTACGGCGGTGCGACGCCGGGGCAGTACGAGCGTGCGCTCGTCGTTCTCGTCGAGAGCGTGCGGGCGGTGCTGACCGGGTGACCCGGATTGGCCCAGCATTCCCGCGCGCCAATGGCCTGCCGCCCGGCGCCCACGTCCTCGTAGCGTCGAGGGCATGACCACAGGAACCCTCGTCCCCGTCCACCAGCGCCTCGATGTCGACGCCCTCGTCCCTGGTTTCAGCCGCGCCGTGAGCGCGCTCGACGACGCGGCGGTCGCCGAGGCGGACCGCACCGGGCTCGACCCGGTGCTGCGCGAGCTCGTCCGCCTGCGCGCCTCGCAGCTCAACGGCTGCGCCTATTGCGTCGACCTCCACTCCCGTGCGGCGCGTGCCGCCGGTGGCGGGCAGCGGGTCGACGCCGTGGCCGTGTGGCGCGAGTCGGGCCTGTTCACCGCGACGGAGCGTGCGGCCCTCGACCTCGCCGAGGAGGTCACCCTTCTCGCGACGACGCACGTGCGGGAGGAGGTCGTCGTCGCGGCGGTCGCCGCGCTCGGGGAGGAGGGCGCCGCGGCTCTGCTGGCTCTCCTCGTGACCATCAACGCGTGGAACGCGATCGGCGTCACGGCGCGCTGCTGGGCCGTGCCCGTGCGGTAGGGCGCGCTAGGCGGGCACCGCCGGCGCGGCGGAGCGTCCCATCGGGTTGCCGTAGTTGGACGCCAGCAGCGCCCACAGCTTCACCGTGGCGACGGTGGAGCGCTGGTAGAAGCGGTGGCGCAGGACGAGCCGCACGCGCCGGGGCAGCGGATACGTGTTGAGGAGGACGAAGTCCTCGAGCACCCGCCGGCGTTCCGGGGGGATGCTCGCACCGGTGATCGCCAGCACCCGCCGCGCCTCGCGCTTCTTCTGCTCGAGGTAGTAGATCCAGAACTGCTCCGTCCTCGACCGGAACGACCCGCTGCCGGCGGACTGGTGGTCGACCCCGTACTGGTTGCCACCGTGCTGCCGGTACAGCGTCGTCGTCTCCGGCAGGTAGACCAGCTCGCCGAGCGAGGCGGCGGCCAGGCCGAGGTAGACGTCGTGCGAGCGCAGACCCTCGTAGCCCTGCCACGCGTCGGCGAGCCGCGCGTTGATCATGCTCGTCGCGCCGAGCACCGAGTTCGTCGTCAGCTGCTCGTGCAGGCGCGTCGTGGCGAAGAGGTCCTGCCGGTCGCCGACGACGGGGATGGGCCGGCCCTGCTCGTCGACCGCCTGCCAGCGTGTGTAGTAGAGGACCGGGACGGTGTTGTCGTGCCGGCCCGCCTCGGCCAGGAGCACCGCGAGCTTGGTGGGCAGCCACACGTCGTCCTGGTCGCTGAGGACGACGAGGTCGGCGTCAGCCTGCTTGACCAGGGCGAAGAACGAGCCGACGAACCCGAGGTTCTCGGCCGCGGCGCCGTCGTTGACGAACCGGATGCGCTCGTCGTCCGCGGCGTAGCGCCGGAGGAGCTCCGCGGTGCCGTCGGTGGAGCCGTCGTCGCGCACCAGCAGGCGCCAGTCGGCGTGCGTCTGGGCCCGGATGCTGTCGATCTGCTCGCGCAGGTACCGCTCGCCGTTGTACGTGGACATCACCACGTCGACGGTGGGGACCGCCCCGGCGTGCGAGTCCCCGGGAGCCGTCGGGATCGTCGACATGTCCGTCCTCGGTGTGCTCGCGTCGTCGTCGCGAGGTGCTGTCTGCGGTCTCGCCATCCTGTCACAGCGCCCGACGAGGACGGCCAGGCGGAGTGGCCCGCGGGGCGCACCGCCCGGCCGGCGTCACGGGGCCGCGGTGGCGGCCGCGGCAGGCGCCCGCGCGGGGGCCGGCTCCGGCTCGTCGGCCGCCAGGGCGGCCTGCGGCAGCCGCACGACGAACGAGGTGTCGTCCCCGCGTGACGCGGCGGTGACCCGGCCGCCGGCCCGCTCGACGAGGCCGCGCACGATCGTCAGGCCGAGCCCGGTGCCGCCCTCGTCGCGGCTCCTGGCGTCGTCGAGGCGGACGAACGGCTCGAAGATCCGCTCGCGCTCCTCGTCGGGGATGGGCGGGCCGTCGTTGGTCACCGCGAGCACGACGCCCTCCCCGTCGTCGCGGACGTCGACCCGGACGCCGGTCGCGGCGTGCCGCAGGGCGTTGTCGAGCAGGTTGCGCAGCACGCGCTCCAGGTCGACGGGTGGGATCGACGCGAGGCGCGGGACGGCCCGGTGGTCCGTCACCTGGAGACCCGCGGCGCCGTGGCCGGGGTAGGAGGCCAGCACGCGCTCGAGCGCGGCGACCGGGTCGCAGGCCCCGGCGGCCGTGGGCGCGGATCGGGTTCGCGCGACCGTCAGGAGCTGCTCGGTGAGGTCCTGCAGGCGGTCGGTCTCGGCGAGCACGTGGCGCAGGGTCTCGTCGGCCGTGGCGTCGTCGGGGTGGGCGAGGGCGACCTCGACGGCCGCCCGCAGCGAGGTGAGCGGACCGCGCAGCTCGTGCGCGGCGTCGGCGGTGAACCGTTGCTGGGCCCGGAAGCTCTCGTCGAGCCGGCCGAGCATCGTGTCCAGCGTCGCGGCCAAGGCACCGAGCTCGTCCTGCCGCGGCGCGGCGGACAGCCTCGCGCCGTCGGCGGTCGAGGTGATGCGGGCCGCCTCCCGCCGCATCCGCTCCACCGGGCGCAGCGCCAGCCGGACCGTCACGGCAGCCGTCGCCGTGATGAGCAGCCACACGAGGGCCGCGCCCCAGCAGAGGTAGCGGCTCATGCCCGCGACCACGGCATCAGCGGCCGCCGGGGTGGCGTAGACGTAGACGTGGTAGCCGAGGGTGTCGCCGCGCACCAGCATCTGGCCGCCCTGCCCCGTGAGGCTGCCACTGACCAGGTCTGGCGTCTTGGAGACGCCGATGGCGGACGGCATCAGAATGATGGTTGCGACCCCGGTGAGACTTTCCTGCGGCAAGGCCGCGGCAGGGTTGGGCATCGGCCCTGTCCACCCCTGGCTCCGCACCGTTGCCTCGTCGGACCCGTCCACGAACGTCCCGTCATCGCGGAACAGCTGGTACGGCTCGTAGGAGAGCGGTTTGACCGCGTCTGCCCAGTGTGGGGCCGCGACCAACAGGTCGAACGCCTCGGTCATGGCGGCCTGCTGGGCGGCGTCCATCTGCTGGTGGTGCACCTCGGTGCGGAACCAGAGGACCCCGCCGACCAGCAGCAGCCCCGCGACCAGGCCCGCGGCGGCGGCGACCCGCACGTCGATCCGTCGCCAGAACCGCGTGGCGCTCACAACGGCGCCGCCTGGTCGTCGACGAGCCGGTACCCCGCGCCGCGCACCGTCTCCAGCGAGCGGCGGTCGAACGCGAGGTCGACCTTGCGCCGTAGCCCGCTCATCCGCGCCTCCACCAGGTTGACGTCGTCGGCCTCGCCGGGCCAAGCCGCCACGAGGATGGCCTCCTTGCTCAGCACGGCGCCATGGGCGCGCGCGAGGACCTCGAGCAGGGCGAACTCGCGCCCGGTGACGGGCACGTCCCGCCCGCCGCGGCGGACCGCGCGGCGCGCCGTGTCCACCTCGAGGTCGCCCACCTGCAGCACGTCGCCGCCGACGAGGGGCGAGCGGCGCAGGAGGCTGCGCAGGCGGGCGAGCAGCACGGGGTAGCGGAAGGGCTTGCGCAGGTAGTCGTCGGCGCCGGCGGCCAGCGAGCCCACCTCGTCGCGCTCCGCGTCCCGCGCGGTGAGGACGAGGATCGGCGTGACGACGTCCTGCGCCCGCAGCGCGCGGCACACCTCCAGCCCGGACATGGCCGGGAGCATGAGGTCGAGCACCATCGCGTCGTAGCCACCGGTGCGGGCCAGGAGGAAGCCGGCCCGGCCGTCGTTCGCGACGTCGACGACGAAGCCGTCGAGCCCGAGCCCTCGCGCCAGCACCTGCGCCAGGCGTCGCTCGTCCTCGACCAGGAGGATGCGCACGCGCTCAACATGCCACAGCGGGCCCGCCGGCCCGGGGCCGCGGTCAGCGGCGCGTCAGGGGGCCCGGAGCACGGTGCTCGCGTGGCCACCCTCAGCAGCCCGCGCCCCCTCGTCACGACGCCGCGACCCGTGCGGGCACCGAGCGTCTGGCTCGCCGCGGCGACGGGGATCGCCCTGTCGGCGCTGTACGCCGCGGTGTCGCTGCGCCGTCACGCGCTCCTGCGCAGCACCGGGTTCGACCTGGGCATCTTCGAGCAGGAGGTGCGCTCGTACGCCTCCGGGCACTGGCCGACGTCGACGCTCAAGGGCCCGGGGTTCCCCCTCCTCGGCGACCACTTCTCGCCGATCACGGCGGTGCTGGCACCCGCCTACCGCCTGTTCCCCGGTCCCGGCACGCTGCTCGTCGCGCAGGCGCTGCTGCTGGGGCTCGCGGCGGTGCCGCTGACCCTGTGGGCGCACCGCCTGGCCGGGGCGAGGGCGGGGCTCGTCGTCGGGCTGGGCTTCGGGCTGTCGTGGGGCATCGCCCAGGCGGTGATCTTCGACTTCCACGAGGTCGCCTTCGCGGTGCCGCTCCTGGCCTTCTCCCTGTCGGCGCTGGGCGCCGGCCGGCTCCGCGCGGCGATCGCCTGGGCCGCGCCGCTGGTGCTCGTCAAGGAGGACCTCGGCCTGACCGTGGCGGTGGTCGGCATGCTGGTCGCGTGGCGCGGCGAGCGGCGGTTCGGCCTGGCCGCGGCGGTCGGGGGCGTCGCCGCGACGCTCGTCGAGATGTTCGTCGTCATCCCGGCGATCAGCCCCGCCGGGGCCGACACGTACGCCGGCCACCTCGGCGCCGCCGCCGTGTGGCGGCTGCCCACGCTGCTGACGAACGGCACCAAGCTGGCCACGCTCGTCCTGGTGCTGCTGCCGACCGGCTTCCTCGCGCTGCGGTCGCCGCTGCTCTGGGTCGCGGTCCCCACGCTCGCCTGGCGACTCCTCTCCGACTACCCGGCGTACTGGGGGACGTCGTACCACTACTCGGCCGTCCTCATGCCGGTCGTCGTCGCGGCCCTGGTCGACGTCCTCGCGCGCGGCGCCGTGGGCTCGACCGCGCGCCGATGGGGACTGGCCCTGGGGGTCGTCGCCACGGGAGCCTGCCTGCTGGCGCCGCCACCCGCGCTGTCGTCGGGCCTGCTCGACGTCGTCCGTCCCGGGTTCTGGGCGACGACGGACCACGTCGCCCTCGGTCGCGCGGTGCTCGACCGCATCCCGGCGGGTGCCACCGTCGCCGCGTCGAACGGCCTGGCGCCCCAGCTGACCGCGCGCGACGACGTCAGCCTGCTCGGCGGCACACCCCTGACCGTGTCGCGCCCGGACTACGTCGTCGCGGACACGGCCGCGGCGCAGCAGTTCCCGGTCGGAGGGCAGGAGCTGCGTGAGCTCGCGCTCGGCGGGCGCGAGCTCGGGTACCGGGTCGTCGTCGACGAGGACGGCTACCTGCTCCTGGCCGCCCCGGGCCGATGACGCGCCTCAGGCCACGGCGAGCAGGCACGCGGCGAGCGCCAGCGCCGGCGCGGCCGGTGTCCACCCCTGGGATGGTGCGGCGCGCGCAGAGTTCAGGGTCCCCTCAGGGACACCCCGGATTCCCGGGAGCCACGGCGCCGGGCGAGGCTCGCAGGCATGGAACCTGCGCGGATGGTCGGTGCGCCGGGTGGTTCGGCTGCTACGTTGCCCGACGTGTCAGCACCGGCCACCACGCCCGGCCCGGCGATCGTCACCAGTCGGGTCACCAAGACGTTCGGGCACGTCACCGCCCTCTCCAACCTCACCGTCGAGATGCCGGCGGGTGTCGTGGGCCTCGTCGGCGCCAACGGCGCAGGCAAGTCGACCCTCATCAAGATCCTCCTCGGCCTCCTGCCGCCGACGTCGGGCGAGGCGACGATCCTCGGCATGGACGCCACGACGCAGGGGCTCGCGATCCGGCAGCTCGTCGGGTACATGCCCGAGTCGGACTGCCTGCCGCCGGACGTCTCGGCCACCGAGCTCGTGGTGCACCTGGCACGGATGAGCGGCCTGCCGGGCGCGGCGGCGCGCGAGCGGGCGGCCGACACGCTGCGTCACGTCGGGCTGTACGAGGAGCGGTACCGCCCGATCGGCGGCTACTCCACCGGCATGAAGCAGCGGGTCAAGCTCGCGCAGGCCCTCGTCCACGACCCGCGCCTCGTGCTGCTCGACGAGCCGACGAACGGCCTCGACCCCGCCGGGCGCGACGAGATGCTGGACCTGATCCGGCGCATCGGCAACGACTTCGGCATCTCGGTGCTCGTCACGTCGCACCTGCTGGGCGAGCTCGAGCGGATCGCCGACCACATCGTCGTCATCGAGGGCGGCGTGCTGCAGCGCTCGACGTCGACCGCCGACGCGACGGCCCTCTCGGGGGTCATGGTCGTCGAGGTCACCGACCGGGGCCCGGAGGTCCTGGCCCGCCTGCGGGCCGCGGGTGCCGCGGTCGACGCGGCCGACGACGGCTCCAACCTCTTCACCCTGACGCAGCCCGACGAGGCGGTGCTCGACGCGGTGGCGTCCGTCGCCGCCGAGCTCGGCGTGGGGCTGGTGCGCATGCAACGGCGGCGCCACCACCTCACCGAGATGTTCCGGGAGGGCGCGGCATGAGCAGCCAGCCGATCGTTCCCGCGGTCCCGGCGCAGCCGGCCGCCGCCGAGGACGTCATCCACGACATCGGGTTCCGGCACTACGACGGGGTCCGCTTCGGGCGGGGCTGGATCGTCCGCTCGCTGCTCGTCGACACGCTGCGCGGCATCTTCGGCCTCGGCCGCCCGGCGCGCGCGAAGGTGATGCCCTGGATCCTCGTCGGGATCCTGCTCGCCCCGCCGCTCGTCGTCGCCCTCGTCGCGGTCCTCACCGGCGCGACGTCGCTGCCGATCACCTACACCGAGTACCTGTCACGGCTGTGGCTGCCGATCGCGCTGTTCGTCGCCGGCTCGGCGCCCTACGCGGTGTCGCGCGATCTGCGCTACGGCGTGCTGCCGCTGTACATGTCCCGGCCCATGGTGCGTACCGACTACGTGTGGGCCCGCTATGGCGGCCTCGCGATCGCGATGTTCCTCATCACGGCCGGCCCGCAGACGCTGCTCCTCATCGGCGCGCTGCTGGCGAAGATGCCGGTCGGCGACCAGCTGACCGGCTGGCTCGGGGGCCTGCTCGCCTCGGCGGTCCTGGCCGTGCTGCTGTCGGCGATCGGCCTGGTCATCGCGGCCTTCACGCCGCGGCGCGGCCTCGGGGTGGCGGCGATCATCACCACGCTGCTCGTCGTCCAGGGCATCTCCGAGGCGCTGTCGCGTGTCGCCCGGCTGCAGGGCGCGACCACCTGGGCCGTGCTCGCCGGGGCGATCGACCCGTCCCGCCTCGTCGACGGCCTGGCGGCGAAGATCCTCGACGTCACGCCGGCATCCCAGTTCGCGCCGACGACGGGCGGCGAGGTCGCCGTGTTCGTCCTGGTGTACGTGGTCCTCGTCGCCGGCGCGGGCGCCCTCCTGCTGCGTCGCTACCGGAAGGCGGGCCGACTGTGAGCGCCATCGTCCTCGACAAGGTGTCCCGCTGGTACGGCAACGTGGTCGCGGTCAACGACGTGACGATGACCATCGGTCCGGGCATCACGGGCCTGCTCGGCCCGAACGGCGCGGGCAAGTCGACGCTCATCTCGATGATGGGCGGCTTCCTCGCCCCCTCGGCGGGCACGGTGGCGCTCGACGGTGGCCACGTGTGGAAGAACCCCGAGATCTACCGCCAGGTGGGCCTCGTGCCCGAGGCCGAGGCGATGTACGACATGGTGACGGGCGCCCAGTTCCTCCTGGCGAACGCCCGCCTCCACGGCCTGCCGGACCCCGGGGCGGCGGCGCAGCGGGCGCTCGAGCTCGTCGACATGGTCGAACCGAGCGACCGGGCGATCGCCACGTACTCGAAGGGCATGAAGCAGCGCATCAAGATGGCCACGGCCCTGGTCCACGACCCGGCGGTGCTGCTGCTCGACGAGCCGTTCAACGGCATGGACCCGCGCCAGCGCCTCCACCTGATGGACCTGCTGCGGAGGCTGGCCGCCGAGGGGCGCACCGTGCTCTTCAGCAGCCACATCCTCGAGGAGGTCGAGCAGATCGCCGACCACATCGAGGTGCTCGTCGCCGGCCGGCACGCCGCCTCCGGCGACTACCGCCGCATCCGGCGCCTCATGACCGAGCGGCCGCACCAGTACTCGATCACGTCCAGCGACGACCGCCGCCTGGCGGCCGCGCTCGTCGCCGAAGGCGCCGCCGACGGCGTCACCCTCACCGACGGCACGCTGGCGATCCAGACCTCCGACTTCGGTCGCTTCGTCCATGCCCTGCCCCGGCTCGCCCACGCGTCCGGGGTCCGGCTGCTCGACGTCTCGCCGGCCGACGAGTCCCTCGAATCCGTCTTCGCCTACCTGGTGGCCCGATGAACCCCGTCGTCATGCAGCTGACGGTGCGCGGCCTGCTCGGCCGCCGCCGGTCCCTGCTCCTCGTCATCCTGCCGGCGCTGCTGCTCGGCCTGGCCGGGCTGACGCGCTGGGGCTCGCACGCCGACGTCGGCGCCTCGGCGGGCCTGGTCGGCAACTTCGCGCTGGGCACGCTGCTGCCGCTCATGTGCCTGCTCATCGGGACCGGCGTCATCGGACCGGAGATCGACGACGGCTCGATCGTCTACCTGCTCAACAAGCCCGTGCCGCGCCGCACCATCCTGCTGTCCAAGCTCGCGGTGGCCCTGGCGACGACCCTGGTGTTCGCGGTCCTGCCGATCGCCGCCTCGGCCGCCGTCGCGGGGGACGACCACTTCAAGCTCACCGGCGCGTACGGGCTGGCTGCGCTGCTCGCCGGCATCGCGTACACGACGATCTTCGTCGCGCTGTCCGTGCTGACCCGCAACGCGGTGATCATCGGCCTGCTCTACGCGCTGCTCTGGGAGGGCGTCCTGGGCGGCTACGTGCCCGGCGTCAAGGACGTGTCGGTGCGGCAGTGGGCCCTGGCCCCCGCCGAGCACCTGCTGGACGCGGCCGACGCCGCGGGCTGGGGCGTCACCTCGGCCGTCTCGGTGACGGTGGGGGTCACGATGCTGGCCGTCGTCGTCCTCGGCGCCGGCTGGATCGCGATCGGGAAGCTCAAGACGCTGCGCCTGGCCGCCGCGGAGTAGTCAGGCCCTCGTCGTCCCGGGCGCGCCGTCGTGGCGCAGGCCCAGGAGCAGCAGGCCGACCATGCGCTCCGCGCCGCTCCCGTGGCAGAGGTTCGCGACCGCGCTCAGGAAGTCGGCGGCCTCGACGTGCTGGTGCACCTCGCCGGACTGCGTCGCCGCCCGGAGCAGGCGGTCGAGCGTCGGCGCGAGATGCGTGGCGAAGTAGTCCCGCAGCGGCTCGTACGCCGGGTCGCCGGAGTGCAGCGCCGTCGCGAGCCCGCGCTTCGTCGCGACGAACTCCGTGTACCGCATCGTCCACAGGTCGAGCGCCTCGCCAGGGGGATGGGACGCCTCCAGCTCGCCCGCGGCCGCGACGCACTCGTCGATCTCGTGCCGGAACACGGCCGAGATGAGGTCGGAGCGCAGCGGAAAGTGCCGGTAGAGCGTCCCGACCCCGACGCCGGCACGCTCGGCGATCGCGCGGACCGGCGCGTCGACGCCGGACTCGGTGAAGACGACCTTCGCGGCCTGCACCAGCGCCGCGACGTTCTGCCGCGCGTCGGCACGCTTCGGCCGTGCCCCGGATGCCGGGCCTGCGGCGGGCCCGGCGGTCGTCTCGGTGCTCGTGGTCGTCCCCCCCCTTGCAATCGGAACAATGTTCCGCTTACGGTACATGTGAGCGGAACGATGTTCCGATTACTGGATCCTAGGACGCCTCGCCCCCCGGGGCCAGCGTCCGCGAGACGGCAGGAGAACAGATCGTGCAGTACCGCACCCTCGGCCGCACCGGCATCAAGGTCACCCCGTACGCGCTGGGCGCGATGATGCTCGGCGCGCTCGGCAACCCCGACCGGCAGGACGGCATCCGGATCATCCACCGCGCCCTGGACGCCGGGATCAACGTCATCGACACCGCGGACCGCTACGGGGACTCCGAGGAGGTCGTCGGCCAGGCGCTGCGCGGTCGGCGAGACTCGGTGGTGCTGGCCACCAAGTTCACCGGCGCCGTCGACGACGACGTCAACCACCGCGGCGCGTCCCGCCGCTGGATCGTGCAGGCCGTCGAGCGCTCGCTGCGCGCGATGCAGACCGACCACATCGACCTCTACCAGGTGCATCGCCCCGACCCGGACACCGACATCGACGAGACGCTGTCCGCGCTCACCGACCTCGTGCGGCAGGGCAAAGTGCGGGCGATCGGCACCTCGTCGATGCGGGGCTCCGAGATCGTCGAGGCCCAGTGGACGTCGGAGCGCCGCGGCTTCGAGCGCTTCCGCACCGAGCAGCCGAACTACTCGATCCTCGACCGGGAGATCGAGCGCGAGATCCTGCCGGCGGCGCAGCGCTACGGCATGGGCGTCCTCGTCTACAGCCCGCTGGCGGGCGGCACGCTCACCGGCCGCTACCGGGCCGGCCGGGAGAACGACGTCTTCCGCTCGACCCGGACCGGCATGCGTCACTTCCGCGACGAGCGTCGGCTCGCCGCCGTCGAGCAGCTCGTCGCGCTGTCCGCCGAGGCCGGGATCTCGCTGACCCACCTGGCCATGGCCTTCGCGATCGCGCACCCGGGCGTGACGTCGGCGATCGCCGGGCCGCGCACCATGGAGCAGCTCGAGGACACGCTCGCCGGCCTCGACGTCGTGCTCTCCGACGAGCTGCTCGACCGCATCGACGCGATCGTCCCGCCGGGCGAGAGCATCGGCGCCATGGACATGGTCTACCGCGGTCCCGAGGTGGGGAACCCGAGCCTGCGCCGACGCCCGGTGGGCGAGCGCTCGGCGGCGTGACCGGCGGGGCCGCCGACGCCGGACCGTGCCGGCGCCCGCGTCAGCGGCTGACGGCTGCCGTGAGGTCCGGCGGCAGCAGCCGCGCCGAGCGGACGAGCCGGTAGGCGACCACCACCGTGATCGTCTGCGCGGCCATCAGCCCGACCAGCACGAGCACCTGCGCCGCACCGGCCTGCGCGGGCGTGCCGCCGCCGAGCATGACGCCGACGAACGCGCCCGGCAGTGTGACGAGGCCGACCGTGCGGGTCTGGTCCATCCCCGGCACGAGGGCCTCCGGCAGAAGCCGGAGCGCCACGACGTCGATCGCGTCGCGCGGGTGCATCCCCAGGGCCAGCCCAGCCTCGTAGATCTCCCGCTGGTCGCGCAGGGCGCCGAACACGCGCCGCCCCGCGAGCGAGTGCGCGTTCATGACGCCGCCGATGACGATGCCCGCGAACGGCACGAGCGACGGGCCGTTGAACGGCACGGACCGCGTGGCGAAGATCACGACGAGGACGGGCAGCACGCCGCACGCCATCGCGAGGGCGGCCCACGGCCAGGCCCGCGGCGCCTCCACTCGCCGGGACGTCGTGGCGACCGCGACGCTGAACATCGCCAGGGTGAACACGAGCGACCACCCGACGGACCGCAGCACGACCGTGATGACCAGGGCGACCACCGCCAGCTGCAGCACCGCACGGGCGGCCGCCACGACGATCTGCCGCTCGCGGCGCAGCCGCCCCACCTGCGAGGCGGCGACGGCCAGGACGACGAGGACGACGAGGGCGACCGCGACCGCCGGTCCGGGCTGCGCAGGCACGGTGGCAACCCTAGGCGTCCTGCGGCCGCGGCCCGGCGGCGGCCCGGGCGTTGGGGGCACCGGGACGGCCCGGGATGCACGGTGGGTGCGGCCGGACGGGGACAATGTCCGCCGTGGACCTGGCCCCCGTCCTCCTGCACGTGCTGAGCACGCCGTCGGCGCCGGGCGTCGACGACCTGGCGCACCTCCTCGTCGACACCCGGCTCGAGCTCGTCGGCGTCTTCGCCGCCGCCCTGTCGGGAGGCCTGGCGGCGGTCCGCAAGGAGTTCGACGTGTTCGGCGTCCTCGTCCTGGCGTGGGCCACCGGCCTGGGCGGCGGCATGCTGCGCGACGTGCTCATCGGCGCGACGCCACCCGTGGGGATCGCCGACTGGAGCTACATCGTCACGGCGCTGGTCGCCGGCCTGGCGGTGCTCCTGTTCCACCCCCGGGTGTCGCGTAACCGCCGCGCGGTCGTCGTGCTCGACGCGTGCGCCCTCGGCGTGTTCGTCCTGCTCGGCACCATGAAGGCGCTGGGGATGGGCGCCAACGTGACGGCGTCCGTGGTCGTCGGGCTGCTCACCGGGATCGGCGGCGGCATCCTGCGCGACATCCTCGTCAGCGAGGTGCCGCTGGTCCTCGCCGACCGCAAGCTCTACGCGATCCCCGCGCTGCTCGGCGCGGGCCTGACGGCCGCCCTCTGGCACGCCGGCTGGCTCAACGGGGCGACGCAGTGGGCGGTCGTCCTGCTCGTCATCGGGTTCCGGCTGCTGTCGCTGCGCCTGGGCTGGGTGGTGCCGGACGCGCGGTCCGCGCGTGCGTGGCGGCGGGCGGACGACGACCGGGCCGCGGCCGATCCCGGCGAGGTGTAGCCGAGCGCGGCAGGCGTGCACGGCGGATCCCCGCCCCGACGCCCGCGCACCCGGTCGACGCGCGCCGCCCGCGCCCCGGCGTTACGGTGAACGAGCGGCCGCCGGTCCAGCAGACGTCCCGGCCGCCCCGCCAGCGGGCGTGCCTCGGGCCGCCGCGGGCGAACGGGTCCGGAAGGGGCCCGGCCCCTCGCGAGAGGAGTCGTCATGTATCTGGGACTCGGCATCTTCCTGCTCGTCGTCGGCGCCGTGCTCACCTTCGCCACGTCGATCCACGTCAGCGGCATCGACATCAGCGTCGTCGGTTGGATCCTCATGGCCGGCGGCCTCCTGGCGATCATCCTGTCGCTCACGATGACGCGCCGCCGCGGCATCGTGTCGCACGACGTCACCCAGCGTGACCCCGTGACGGGCACGGAGGTCCACGACGCCCGCATCGAGCCGTAACGAGGGACAGAGGGCGTGCGGGGCGACCCGCTCCGCACCAGGCACAACGACGTAGGGAGGTCGTCATGCCGGGACGTAGCCCGGGTCCGAGCGTCAAGGACAAGGACCTCTACGAGAAGCTGCGCGACGAGGGCAACAGCAAGGAGAAGTCGGCCCGGATCGCCAATGCCAGCGCCGCGCGCGGCCGCCGCGCCGTGGCCGCCAAGGGTGGCCGCTCCGGCGACTACGCCGACATGACGGTGAGCGAGCTGCACAAGCGCGCCGCCGAGATCGGCATCCGCGGGCGCTCGACGATGAACAAGCGCGAGCTCATCAGCGCGCTGCGGCACCACTAGCCGCGCTCGATACCAGTCGCCCGCCGGGCGCAGGGCCTCGGCGGGCGACTGCCACGGCCCCCGCCGGCCCGGTCGTCACCCCCCGACGTCCGGGCCGGCGGGTCGCGGTGCGGAGTGCGCCGCCGACCCCGGCACGCCGTCGAGGCGGGTGAGGAGCGGACATGGCAACGACAGTCAGCGACGTGCTGACCCCGGACATCATCTCGATCAGCTCCATGAGGACCGCGCGCGATGCGGCCGAGCTCATGCACACGGCCGACGTCGGAGCGGTCGTCGTCACCGACGGCGGCCAGCTCGTCGGGCTCGTCACCGACCGCGACCTCGTCGTGCGCGTCCTGGCCGCCGGCGGCGGGCCCGACACCCCGGTCTCCGAGGCCTGCAGCGGCGACCTCGTCACGGTCTCCCCGGACGACGACGTCGCCGACGCGGCCCGCGTCATGGCCCAGCACGCCGTGCGCCGGTTGCCGGTGGTCTCGGGCGACAAGGTCGTCGGGATCGTCTCGCTGGGCGACCTGGCGATCGTGAGCGACCCCACCTCGGTCCTCGGCCAGGTCTCGGCGCGGCCCGCGAACGCATGAGGCGCCACCGCCCGGCGGCCGCCCGCGGCGGTCACCGGCCGCAGCCCTGGTCAGCGGCGCGCTGACGGGGGACCATGGTCCCATGCGCTCCATCTGGAAGGGCTCCGTCGCCTTCGGGCTCGTCAACGTGCCGGTCAAGCTCTACAGCGCGACCGAGGACCATGACGTCCCGTTGCACCAGGTCCACGACGCCGACGGCGGCCGCATCCGCTACCAGCGCGTCTGCGAGCTCGACGGCGAGACCGTCGCGTACGAGCACATCGACCGGGCGTACGACGACGGCGAGCGCACGGTGGTGCTCACCAAGGAGGACCTCGCGGCGCTGCCCGCCGAGCGCGACCGGGAGATCGAGGTCGTCGAGTTCGTGCCGAGCGACCAGATCGACCCGATCATGCTCGACCGCACGTACTACCTCGAGCCCGACTCGAAGTCGACGAAGGCCTACGTGCTGCTGCGCGAGACGCTGCAGGCCACCGACCGCACGGCCGTGGTGAAGTTCGCGCTGCGCCAGCGCACCAGCCTGGCCGCGCTGCGGGTGCGCGGCGACGTGCTGGTGCTGCAGACGCTGCTGTGGGCCGACGAGGTCCGCGCGGCGGAGTTCCCGTCGCTCGAGGCGAAGGTGGAGGTCTCCGACCGCGAGCTGGCCATGAGCAAGCAGCTCGTCGACAGCTTCGCGACCGACTTCACGCCCGAGCAGTACACCGACGAGTACCAGGTGCAGCTGCGCCAGCTCGTCGAGGCGAAGCTCGAGCGGGGCGAGGCGGTCGACACCGCGGCCACCTTCGGGGAACGCGCCGAGGAGGGCGGCGGTGCCGAGGTCATCGACCTCATGGACGCGCTGCGCAAGAGCGTCGCGGAGGCCAAGGCGAAGCGCGGCGGCGCGGCCGACGAGGCCGAGGCGGAGCCGCACGCGGCGGCGCGGGCCCGCAAGAGGACCGGCTGACGCGGAACCCTCGCCCGACTTCCGTGGGCTCTGGACCGTCCAGCACGGTCCGGGCTTCACCGAGGTCGCCCCGGGGGCCGACGGGTCAGATCTCGACGACGACCTCGTCGGGCCTCTTGTCCTCGCGCCAGCCGCGCCACGACGGCGCGCGCAGGCGGGCCTCCGGGTCCGTGGCCGGGTCGGCCGTCCACTCCGCCGCCTCCACCTCGCCGACGAGGGACGGGGTGACCCAGTGGGCGTACCGGGCGTCGATCCTCGGCACGCCCTCCAGGGGCGGGCTCTTCCGGTCGAGCGACGCCAGCCGGGTCGCCACGGCCCGCCGGTCGGCGTCGCTGAACCCCGTGCCGACCCGGCCGGCGTAGCGCAGGTCGCCGTCGGGGCCGGGGACCGCGAGCAGCAGGCCGCCGACGAACCGGTCGTCGGAGCGCGGCTCGCCCGCGTGCAGCGGCCGCCAGCCGACGACCACCACCTCCTGCGTGCGCGTGCGCTTGAACTTCAGCCACAGCCGCGACCGGGCCCCCGTGGTGTAGGTCGAGTCGCGGCGCTTGGCCATGACGCCTTCGAGGCGCAGCCGCTGCGCGGTGGCGCTCGCCGCCTCGAGGTCGCCGTCGAACGCCGGCGGCACGTGGATCGGTGCCGCCGGGCCGAGCACGCGGTCGAGGACGCCGCGGCGCTCGTCGTACGGCGTGCGCAGCAGGGTCCGTGACCCGGCCTGGAGGACGTCGAACACCATGAGGTCGACCGGCCCGGTGTGCCGCTGGAGGCGCCGGAAGTCGGGGCGGCCCGCGGCGTCGACGGCGACGATCTCGCCGTCCAGCACCACCGGCAGGTCGCCGCGCACCTGGTCGGCGAGCACGTGCAGCTCGGGGTAGGTCGCGGTGAGGTCCTGGCCGGTCCGCGACAGGAGCCGGAGCCGCCGGCCACCGTCGGACGCGGCCTCGACGACGGCGAGCGCGCGGTAGCCGTCCCACTTCATCTCGAAGGCCCAGCGCGGCTCGCGCGCCGCACCGTCCGCGGTGAGCTCGCGCCGTTCGCCGGCGGTGGCCGACGAGGCCAGCATCGGGTGCAGCGGCACGGCGACTCGAGCCGGCTCGTCGTCGACCGCCGGGCGATGCCGCGTGCCGGCGTCCGCCGTCCGTCGCGGCGACGCACCGTTGTCCGCCGTGTCCGCCGGGTCCGCCGGGTCCGCCGTGTCCGCCGTGTCCGCCGGGTCCGCCTCGCCGGTCAGGTCGGCACGAGCCTCGTCGTGCGCGGCCTCGTCGGCCGCGGACTGCTCCGGGTCACCCGGCTGGTCCTTGGTGCGGTGGATCAGCCACGTGGCCTCGTCGTCCGCCTTGCCGGTGCGGATGAGCGCGAGGCGGCGCGAGCCGCGCCGGTCGCTGTGGAGCGTGACGATGACCTCGGCGCCCTCGCGCCACTTCTCGAGCTCGTACGTCCCGCGGTCCCAGATCGACACGGTGCCACCGCCGTACTCGCCCTTGGGGATCTCGCCCTCGAAGTCGCCGTACGCGAGGGGGTGGTCCTCCGTCTGCACCGCGAGGTTGTTCCGCTTCGGGTCGGTGGGCTCGCCCTTCGGCAGGGCCCACGAGACGAGCACGCCCTCGTGCTCGAGCCGGAAGTCGAAGTGCAGGCGGCGGGCGTGGTGCTCCTGGATGACGAACCGTGGCGGCGCGCCCTCCGGGCGCGGCTCGCCGCTGCCGAACGGCTCCGGCGTCCGGGCCGGGTCGCGCTTGGCGTTGTACGCCTCGAGCCGGGCGAGGTGCTCGGGCGTCGGCTCCAGCTGCGCCAGGTGGGCGCCCAGGAGCGGCGCCAGCAGGTCGCCGTCGCGTGCGACGCGGTCGAGGACCTCGTCGTACGCGAGGTGCCGCAGCTGCGGGTCCTCGAGCTCCTCCCACGTCCGCGGCGCCGCGACCATGGGGTGCGGGCGACCGCGCAGCGAGTAGGGCGCGATCGTCGTCTTGCTGCCGTTGTTCTGCGACCAGTCGACGAGCACCTTCCCGGCGCGGATCGACTTCTTCATGTCGCTGACGACGAGGTCGGGGTGCTCCGCCTCGAGGTAGCGCGCCAGCTCGTGCGCCACCGCGCTGACCTGGTCGGTGTCCTGCCGGCCGTCGAGCGCCGCGTACAGGTGGATGCCCTTCGAGCCGCTGGTGACGGGCAGCGGGTCCAGGCCCATGCCGCGCAGGATGTCGCGGGCCAGCCGGGCGACCTCGGCGCACTCCGCCAGCCCGGCGCCCTCGCCCGGGTCGAGGTCGAGCACCATCCGGTCGGGCGCCAGGTGCGCGCCGGCGCGGCCCACCTGCCACTGCGGCACGTGGATCTCCAGCGTCGCGGTCTGGCCGAGCCAGGTGAGGGTCGCCAGGTCGTCGACGAGCACGTAGTCGTTGGTGGAGCTCGTGTGCGTGATGCGGTGCGTGCGCACCCACGAGGGAGTGGAGGCGTCGGCGTTCTTCTGGAAGAAGACGGGGCCGTCCACGCCGTCGGGCCAGCGCTTGCGGGTGGCCGTGCGGTGCCGGGCATGGGGGATGAGCACCGGCGCGATGCGCGCGAGGTAGTCGAGCACCTCGCCCTTCGTCGTGCCCGTCTCCGGGTACAGCACCTTGTCGAGGTTGGTGAGCCGGATGCGGTGGCCGTCGACGGTGATCGGCTGCGACGTCTCGGGGCTCATGTCTCCTCCTCGGTTCCCGGGCTCCAGGCTCACCCCGTCGGAGCCGCCGCGCAATTCGCAGATTGCCTGGTGAGAGGCGTCCGGGGTGCGACGACGCCGCCCCGGCGGGACCATGAGACCGGGCACGCCGCGGGTGAGGACCTCGCCCGGTGACGTGTGGCCGCCGCTGTCGTGGGCGGCCGAGAGGGCGCCCGGCGCGTCCTCCACCGAAGGGAGACGACGATGAGCACGGACACGGGTATCGGCATGGGGATGGGCGGCACGAGCGGTCCGCGGGCCATCGAGCAGGTGCGGACCGGGATGCGCGTCGTCGACGTCGAGGGTGCGGAGATCGGCACCGTCACGGACGTCTACCTCGGTGACCCGGGGGCCGAGACGGTGCCGGCGGAGCCGGACGTCGGTGGCGCGGTGTTCGTCGCGCCGGGTGGCGCGGCCCCGGCGGGGGGCGGCGTCGGCTCGCTCGGCGGTGGCGTCTTCGCCGGCACCCTCGGCTCGGACCTGCCGCAGACGGAACGCGCGCGACTGCTCCGGGAGGGCTACGTCCGCATCGACGTCAAGGGGCTGTTCTCGGGGCACCGGTTCGCGGCGTCCGAGGACATCGCGGACGTCAGTGACGACGTCGTGCACCTGTCCGTCGACTCGGGCCGCCTGGTCCACTGACGGACCGGTCCACGCGCGGTTGGGCCGGCCGGCGCCGCCTCACGGGCGGTCCGGCCGGCCGCTGCCGTCCCGGTGGCCGGTGGTGAGCGGGCCCAGCGGCGACACGTCGAGCTCGTGCACGAGCGTCAGGAAGGCGCGGGCGTACGGGTAGGCCGCCGTCTCGTCGCGGACCCGCGCCCAGTCGACCTGCTCGCGCAGGGCGCGGGCCATGCCCAGCAGCGGCGTGAAGTCGCAGTAGTGCTCGCCGAGCACGCGCATCTTCGCCGAGAGGATGTCGGTGGCCGACAGCACGGGCATCCGCACCGCGAGCACCTCGAGGACGTCGCTGCCGGCCAGCATCTCCTCGGTGACGGGCTCGCCGACCATGCGGAAGAGGACGTCCACCAGGGCGCCCTGGTAGTAGGCCTTGAACAGCCAGTTCTCCGGCGGGTCCGCCAGCTCAAGCCCCGCCGCGGCGATCGCCTCGCGGGCTCGCGGCACGTCCTGCTCGCGCACCGCGAAGTCGGCGTCGTGGCTCGGCTCGGGGGCGCCCCGGGCCCACGCGGCGTAGCCGCCGACGAGGGCGAAGGGGATGCCGGCGTCCTCGAGTGCGACGGCCGTGAGGCGCAGGGCGTCCTGGAGGGCGGCGCGATCCTCGCTCATCCGTCGTTCCTACCGGACGGCGCGCGCCCCGGCACCCCGGCGGGCAGGATCGATCCGGTGCGGGTCGCGACGTTCAACATCCTCCATGGCCGGTCGCTCGTCGACGGCCGCGTCGACGTCGCCCGCTTCGCCGAGGCGGTCAAGAGTCTCGACGCCGACGTGCTGGCGCTCCAGGAGGTGGACCGCGACCAGCCGCGCTCGCTGCAGGCGGACCTGACGACGGTGGCCGCGCGGGCCGCCGGCGCCACGGCGCACCGCTTCGTGGCGACGCTGCACGGTGAACCGGGCACGTGGACGGCGGCGTCGGGCATGGAGCAGCCGGACATCGCGGCGTACGGCATCGCCCTCGTGTCGCGGTTCCCCGTGCTCGGCTGGCGGGTGACGACGCTGCCGGCCCTCGCCCACACCGTGCCGGTGATCCACCCCGGGCACCGCTGGCCGCAGCTGACGCGGGACGAGCCGCGGGCGGCGGTGTCCGCGCTGCTCGACACGCCGCAGGGCCGGCTGACGGTCGTCGCGACGCACCTGAGCTTCATCCCGGGCTGGAACGTGGTGCAGCTCCGCCGGCTCGCGCGCGCCAGCCGCGAGCTGCCACGGCCGCTGGTGCTGCTGGGGGACCTCAACCTCGGCACGCGTGCCGCCGTGCGGGCCACGGGCTGGCGGCTGGCGGCGCAGGCGGCGACGTTCCCGTCGCCCGCCCCGGCGCGGCAGATCGACCACGTGCTGGTCGACGGCGCGATCACACCGCTAGGGCCGCCGCTCGCGCCGGACGCGGGGGTCTCCGACCACCGGCCGCTGGCGGTCGACCTCGCGCTCGACGGCTGGGCCGGCGGCGCCGGGACGCCGTGAGACGACGCCGCGGTCCCGCACCACGGGACCGCGGCGTGCGCGCGGCTCAGCGATCGGCCGTCGGCGCCGCCTCGGGCTCCTCCTCGACCGGCCGCACGAGGTCCGTCAGGAGCTCCGTGCTCGGGGTGGCCTGGTGGGCGTTCGCGACGACCCGTTCGGCCAGCGTGCGCAGCTTGACGTTGGACCGCATGGACGCGCCGCGCAGGAGGTCGAAGGCCTCCTCGACCGTCACCCCGGTGCGCGCGGCCGTGACGCCCATCGCCTGGTCGATGACGGCGCGCCGCTCGTCGGCCTGGCGGATCTGCCGGGTCGCCTCGTCGGCGGCGAGCAGCCGGACGGCCGCCGTGATGTCGACGAAGTGGCCGGTGATCTCCGTGACCCGCACGCCGGGGCCGGAGGGGTGCGCGTCGCCGACGGTCGCCAGCACCCGCTCGGTGCCCTGCGCGTCGAGGATGCGGTGCACGGAGGCGAACGTGCCGCCGAGCAGGCTGGTGCTCGTCAACGCCCCCGCGTAGCGCTCGCGGTCGTCCGGGTGCTTGTGGGCGAGGATCATCGCCGTGGTCGGCACGACCTCCCCGGGCTCGAACCCGTGCATGCGGTAGACCTCGTCGGACCACCACCAGCGATCGGTCGTCACGTCATACCGGAACTCGCCGGTCTGGAACGACACCCCTGACGTCAGGGCACCGGTGATCGCTTTCGCGTTGCTCGCCATGTCGGGAACCCCCCTCGCGAGTCGAGCAGGGCCACGTCCTGACCCGTCTGCGACCGTACGCACCCGACCGCGAATTGCGCAACATGAGCGATACACAAAGGGCGGACGCTAGCCGCTAGAAGACCGGCCTGCCACCGGTGACGCCGAGCACGCTCCCGGACACGTAGCTGGCGTCGCGCTGCGAGGCGAGGAAGACGAACGCCGGGGCCACCTCGGCGGGCTGACCGGCCCGGCCCAGCGGTGTGTTCCCGCCGAACGCCGCCAGGTGGTCGGGGTCCTGGGTGGCCGGCTGCGGCTGGGTGCAGATCGGGCCGGGCGCGACGGCGTTCACACGGATCCCGCGCGGTCCGAGCTCGGCGGCGAGGTTCACCGTGATGTCGTTGATCGCCGCCTTCGTCGAGGCGTCGTCGATGGAGGGGGCCGACGGCTCGTACGCCTGGATCGACGAGGTGTTGATGATCGCGCCCCCCCGCGGCAGGTGGGGCAGGGCGGCCTGCGTGACCCACAGCAGCGCGAGAAGGTTGGTGCGGACCACCCGTTCCAGCCGCTCGGGGTCCAGGTCGTCGATCCCGCCCCCGCGCGCCGTCTGGAAGCCGGCGTTGTTGACGAGGATGTCGAGCGCGCCGAGCAGGTCCACGGCACGCTGCGGGAGCTCACGTGCGCTCAGCTCGTCCGTCAGGTCGCCCGGCAGCAGGGCGACGCGGCGCCCGGCCTGCCGCACCCAGTCCGCCGTCTCCTCGGCGTCCGCCTGCTCCTCCGGGAGGTACCCGATCGCGACGTCGGCGCCCTCGCGGGCGAACGCGATGGCGACGGCGCGCCCGATCCCCGAGTCCCCGCCGGTGACGAGGGCTCGCCGTCCGACGAGCCGGCCCGCCCCGACGTAGGACTGCTCGCCGTGGTCGGGGACGGGCTGCATCGCGCGGGTGGAACCGGGGGGCTCCTGCTGCTGCGGCGGGAAGGCTTGCTGGTCCGGCATGACGTACCTCCGAGGAAGCGTCGGTGGCCGGTGGCGGACCGCACCCCACGGTAAGCAGGTCGGCGCCGTCGGGGCACCTCGGCGTGCGTCGCCGGTCTCGCCGGCCCGCGGTGGCACGCCCGTCGGCGGGGGCCGACGATGGAGCCACGACGCCGGGCCGGCGCGCCGGACCCCGAGGGGAGGCCGCATGAACAGCGACGTCACGACGACCCATGGCGGTGACGGCGACGGTCACCCGGTCCTCGTGCTGGCGGTGGGCGAGCACGGCTGGTCGGGGGAGCGCCAGCCCGTGTTCGGCCTCGACCACGAGGTGACGACCATCGGCTCGGCGCCGGGCTCCGACATCCGCCTCACCGGGCTCGCGCCGCTGCACGCCCGGATCGTGCACGACGAGCGGGACGACTACGTCCTCACGCTCCTGGCGCCCGGCACGGCGCCGGCGGCGACCGACGACGACCCGGCCGCGACGCCCGGCCCGCAGCCGCTGCACGCGGGGTCGACCTTCCGGATCGGCGCGTGGGCCCTGACGTTCTTGCGTGCAGAGTCGGCCGACCACGGCCGGCCGGCCGGTGGCCGGGCGGGCGGCGAGGGGGAGGGGCACCCGTACCAGGGGCCGCGTCCGGACGACCGCCGGGAGCACGACGAGGCGGTGCCCCGGGAGGGCCGCGACTAGAGGTCGCGCAGCAGGCCGCGCACGGCCTGCTCGACGCCGTCGTCGGGGAGCGCCAGCAGGGTCACCTCCGTCGGCGCCAGCCGCAGCCGCCGGACGCCGGTCCACCGGGGGTCGGCGGTGACCTCCAGGCGGATGCCGCGGGTCAGCGGGACGACGGTGGTGGCGAGCGAGTGGACGCCTCGGCGGCCGTGGTCGAGCCAGACGCGGCGGTGGAGCACGACGAGCTCGGAGCCGGTGGTCTCCACCACGGCCGCGTGCAGGATCGTCGGCCACGCCCGGCCCACCGCGCCCACGAAGGCGTTCCCCGCGCGCCGGGCGGTGCGTCGGCGGCGCAGCAGCACGGGCCGCAGCAGGGGGTCGTGCCGCTGGAGGTCGCGGTGGAGGGACACCAGAGCGACGTCGTGGAGCCCCAGCGCGTCGAGCGGCATCTCCTCCGCCGGGTACCCGAACCCGTCGGACCGTCGCCAGAAGGAGCGGATCTCGTCGAGCAGGGTCCGCACGACGTCGGACGACGACCCGTTGTAGGGGATCCCGACCGGGGCGCCGGCCCGGGCGTGCAGCCGCAGCATCCCGTCGAGCAGGTCGGTGCTGTCCTCCAGAGCCAGCAGGTCGTCGGCCGGCAGCCACCGTCGCACGTGTCCCTCGGGCGCCCCGGGCGCGCGCGACCAGACCTCGACGCCGTCCCCGCGGACGACGACGAGGGCGTCGTACAGGTCCATGCCGGCGCGGGCGTCGCGGCGCTCGATGGGCCGGGGGATCTTCACGGCGGCCCGTGCGCCGGCGAGGTCCACGTGGCGGAACAGCGGGGGCAGATCGTCGCTGGTGCCGACCCGGAGGATCCAGGGGCCGAAGCCGTCCAGCTCCGGGGTGCGGACCCACGTCGACGTGGTCATCGGGAGCCCTCCTCGGGCCACCGGCCGATCTGCCGGGGCCCGTCATGGGCGCCGGTTGGCGCCGGTGACGGTCACGCTAGCAGGATGGCCCGCGTGCCGGACGTGGTTCACGACGAGGTCAGGCCGCACGAGCCGGAGGGCCGCTGGCTGACGCCGGGCGTCGCCTCGGTCTCGGTGGCGTCGTTCGGCTCCGACGCGGGCCACGAGCTCGTCACGAGCCTGCTGCCGGGGTTCCTCACGTCGACGCTGCACTCCGGGCCGGCCGCCCTGGGCGTCATCGAGGGCGTCTCGGACGCGCTCGTCGGCATCGCCAAGCTCGCCGGCGGTCCGCTGGCGGCCGACCGCGAGCGCCGTGGACGGCTAGCCTCCGGCGGCTACCTGCTGACCGCGGTAGCGACCGCGGCGATCGGGCTGACCACCGCCGTGTGGCAGGTGGCGGTCCTCCGCGCGGTCGCCTGGGCGTCTCGCGGCGTCCGCTCGCCCGCGCGGGACACGCTGCTGATGTCCCTGACCCCGGCGCGCGCCTACGGCCGCGCCAGCGGGCTCGAGCGCGCGGGTGACAACCTCGGCGCCCTCGTCGGGCCCCTGCTCGCGTCGGCCCTGGTGGCGGTCATGTCCGTGCGGCACGCCATGCTGTGGGCCTTCGTCCCCGGCCTGCTGGCGGTGGCGGCGATCACCGTCGCCGCCCGTGAGGCGCGTCGCAGCCTCGCCGCGCCCCAGGCCAGGCGTCACCTGAGCTTCAACCTGCGCGAGCTGCGCGAGGCGGGCCTGGCCCGGGTGCTGGTGCCGGTCGCGTGCTTCGAGGTCGGCAACCTGGCGACGACCTTCCTCATCCTGCGGGCGACGACCCAGCTGGAGGCGGCCGGGCGGTCGGCGACGGCGGCGACGAGCCTGGCGATCCTCATGTACGCCGCGCACAACGCCGCGGCCACGGGCGCGTCGCTCGTCGGCGGGTCGCTCGCCGACCGGCGCGGCCCCCGGGTGGTGCTGCTGGCCGGGGCGCTGGTCTACGTCGTCGGCTACCTGGTGTTCGGGCTCGGGGGTGCGGGCTGGGTGGCCCCGCTGGCCGGGATGCTCCTCGCCGGTGTCGGCATCGGCCTGGGCGAGACGAGCGAGTCCACCTTCGTCGCGCGGCAGCTGCCCGACCGGCTCCGCGGCAACGGCTACGGGCTGCTGGGCGTGGTGCAGGCGGCCGGCGCGCTCGGCGCCTCCCTCGTCGCGGGCGTGCTGTGGGCGGCGGGCTCGGCCGGCTTGGCGTTCGGCTACGCGGCCGCGTGGATGGCGGCCGCGGCCGTGCTGACCGTCACACTGCGGCCTGGTTCTCCAGGTACAGCGCCGGAGGGATGACGTCGCCGGCGGGGTCGGTCCGGTAGGCGAGGGGCTGGGCCGGCACCACGCGCAGGGTGTCGCCCTCGTCCTGGTCGCGGCCCTCGACGACGCGGCGCAGCGCCCGCAGCGAGTCGGTGTGCGCGACGACGAGCACGGTCCTGCCGGCCGCCAGCGCGGGCCGCAGCTCGTCCTCCCAGAGCGGCCGGAGCCGGTCCTCGACCTGCCGCAGCGACTCGCCCTCGCCGAACGGGAGGTGCTCGACGACGTCGGCGTCGGGCCGCCACGGCAGCGCCCGGATCCGCTCGGGACTGGCCGCCGGGGGCTTGCCGTCCGTGGAGAACCGCCACTGGCTCATCGACTCGGCGCCGAAGAGCTCGACGGCGCGCGGCTTCGCCACACCCGTCAGGCAGCCGAGGTCACGGGCGGCGAGCCGCCACGAGACGAGGCGGGACACGCCGGCCTGGCCGAGCCGCGCGAGGACGGCGTCCGCCGTCTGCGCGGCCCGGGCCAGGGGAGAGGTGACGGCGAGGTCGACGTGCACGCCCCGGCTCGTCAGCAGGTCGGCGACCCCGTGCGCCTCGGCGACCCCGGTCTGGGTCAGCTCCGGGTCCAGCAGTCCCGCGAAGGCCTGCCGGGCGTCCGCCAGGCTCTGTCCGTTGCGCAGCAGGATCAGCACCGTCACGAGATCAGACCGTAGGGCAGATCCGGTCGGGTGGCTGCGATCTCGAGGAGGCGGTTGTACTTGGCGACGCGTTCGCCGCGGGCGGGGGCGCCGGTCTTCAGCTGGCCGGTGCCGGTGGCCACGGCCAGGTCGGCGATGAAGGTGTCGCTGGTCTCCCCGGAGCGGTGGGAGATCATCTGGGCGTAGCCGGCCGCCCGGCAGATCTCCTGGGCTCGCAGGGTCTCGGTGATGGAGCCGATCTGGTTGACCTTGATGAGGGCCGCGGTGCCGACGTGCCGGGCGATGGCCTCGGTGATGATGGCGGGGTTGGTGACGAAGATGTCGTCCCCGACCAGCTGGACCCGGTCGCCGAGGCGTGCGGTCAGCCGCTGCCAGCCGTCCCAGTCGCCCTCGGCCAGTCCGTCTTCCAGGGACCACACGGGGAAGTCGGTGGCGATGGCCTCGTAACGGGCGATCATGTCGTCGCTGGTCAGCGTCTCGCCAGCGACGTGGTAGGCGCCGTCGCGGTAGAACTCGCTGGCCGCGGGGTCCAGCGCGATGGCCACGCCGGCGCGTCCGGTGGGGTACCCGGCGGCGGTGATCGCCTCGACGATGAGGGTCAGCACGTCCTCGGGCCGGGCGATGTTGGGGGCGAAGCCGCCCTCGTCGCCCAGGCCGGTGGCCTCGCCCTTCGCCTGCAGCAGGGCGCGCAGCCGGGCGTAGACCGCGGCCCCGGCGCGCAGCGCCTCGGGGAACGAGGGTGCGCCCACGGGGGCGACCATGAACTCCTGGAAGTCCAGGTCGTTGGGGGCGTGCACGCCGCCGTTGAGCACGTTGAAGTGCGGCACGGGCAGCCGGGGGATCACGCCGGCCGGCTGCAGCGACTGCCACAGCGGGCTGGTCCCGGCGAAGGCGCGGGCGGCGGCCATCGAGGTCCCGACGATCGCGTTGGCGCCCAGCCGGGCCTTGGTCGGGGTGCCGTCCAGGGCGATCAGCGCCTCGTCGACCTCCTCCAGCGAGGACCAGGCGCGGGCCGTGAGCAGGTCGGCGATCTCGCTGTTGACGTGCCCGACCGCCTGGGTGACGCCCTTGCCGGCGTAGCGGGCCTTGTCCCCGTCGCGCAGCTCGACCGCTTCGCGGGTGCCGGTCGAGGCCCCGGACGGCACGCCGGCGACGTAGCCGGCGCCGTCGTCGGCCACCAGGGTCACCTGGACCGTGGGGTTGCCGCGGGAGTCCAGGACCTCCAGGCCGGACACCTGCGTGAATCGCGTCATCGTCGTTCCTTCCCTCGTCGTGCGCCGCATGGACGGGCCGGCCGGGGAGGAGACCGGGACGCGTGGTCACGGTCGCACCCACCGGGTGCCCCAGGGACCGTTGGCGGCCACGCCCGAGAGCGAGACCGCGGTTGTGGCGAGCCCCACCGCCGTGACGGGTGTGACGCTACCGCGCACCGGACGTCTCGCGTCACGAGCGAGGGAACAACGAGCGGCGGGGAGTACTTAGCATGTGTGAAGCAAATCCGTCCCCGTGCCCGGAGGCAGTCACCGCATGCCCCGCTCGACCTTCATCGCCGCCGACCACCCCCGGTACAAGTGGGTGGCGCTGAGCAACACCACGCTCGGCATGCTCATGGCGACGATCAACGCCAACATCGTGCTGATCTCGCTGCCGGCGATCTTCAAGGGGATCGACCTCAACCCGCTGCAGGCGGGCAACGTCAGCTACCTGCTGTGGACCCTCATGGGCTACATGCTCGTGACGGCCGTCCTCGTCACGACGTTCGGGCGGCTCGGCGACATGTACGGCCGCGTCAAGATCTACAACCTCGGCTTCGTCGTCTTCACCGTCGGCTCGATCCTGCTGTCCGTCGACCCGTTCTCCGGCCAGCGCGGCGCCATGTGGCTCATCGGCTTCCGCCTGCTGCAGGCGGTCGGCGGCTCGATGCTGTTCGCCAACTCGACGGCCATCATCACGGACGCCTTCCCGCCCGAGCGGCGCGGCTTCGCGATGGGCATCAACCAGGTCGCCGCGATCGCCGGCACGTTCATCGGCCTGCTGCTGGGCGGCGCGCTCGCGGTGGTCCACTGGCGCTGGGTGTTCCTCGTCTCGGTGCCGGTCGGCGTCCTCGGCACCATCTGGTCGTACCGCTCGCTGCACGAGACCGGCGAGCGCAACCCCGGCGGCATGGACTGGGCCGGCAACATCACGTTCCTGCTCGGCCTGACCTCCGTGCTCGTCGCCATCACCTACGGCATCCAGCCCTACGGGCACTCGACCACCGGCTGGACCAACCCGTGGGTGCTCGCGGGCATCGTCGGCGGCCTCGGCGTCCTCGGCCTGTTCGCGGCGATCGAGCTCCGCGCGGCGCAGCCGATGCTGGACCTGCGGCTGTTCCGGATCCGCGCCTTCAGCGCCGGCAACCTCGCCTCGCTGCTGGCGTCCATCGGCCGCGGCGGGCTGCAGTTCATGCTCATCATCTGGCTGCAGGGCATCTGGCTGCCGCTGCACGGCTACAGCTTCGAGTCCACGCCGCTGTGGGCCGGCATCTACATGCTCCCGATCACCGTCGGCTTCCTCATCGCGGGGCCGGTGTCCGGCATCCTGTCCGACCGGTTCGGCGCCCGCGCCTTCGCGTCGATCGGCCTGCTGCTCGTGGCGGCGACGTTCCTGCTGTACCTCGCCCTGCCCGTCGACTTCCAGTACTGGCAGTTCGCGGTGATCTCGTTCCTGTCCGGCATCGGCTCCGGCATGTTCGGCGCGCCGAACCGGACGGCGATCATGAACTCGGTGCCCGCCCGCCAGCGCGGGGCCGCGTCCGGCGTCACCGGCACGCTGCAGAACGCCGGTGGGTCGCTGTCGATCGGCGTGTTCTTCTCGCTGATGATCGTCGGCCTGGCGTCCTCGCTGCCGTCGACGCTGAAGGCGGGCCTCCTGGCGCACGGCGTCCCGGACGCCGCCGCGGCGCAGGTCGCCAACCTGCCGCCGGTCGGCAGCCTGTTCGCGGCGTTCCTCGGCTACAACCCGATCCAGACGCTGCTCGGCCCGACAGGCGTCCTCGACCGCCTGAAGCCGGCGGACGCCGCCGCCCTGACGGGCAAGGAGTTCTTCCCGACCCTCGTCTCCGGCCCGTTCCACGACGGCCTCGTGGTGGTGTTCCTCGTCGCCGCCGCGATGTCCGTCATCGCCGCGGTCGCCTCGCTCGCCCGTGGCCAGCGGTTCGTGCACGAGGACGTCGTCGTCGCGGCGGCCAACCGCGTGCTCGACGAGGCCGACGCGCACGGCGCCGGCCCGGCGTTGGCGGGTGCCGACGGCGAGGCGCCCAACACGGGCACCTCGAAGGGCGGCGGCGGGCGATGACCACGCCCGCGACCGTCCCGGCGGCCGCCGGGGACGCCCGGACCGCGGTGGCGATGCGGCTCACGCCGGCGATGCTGCGGATCGGGCGGCGCATCCGGCCGTCCAGCGGCGACCTGGCGGTCGGTCACTTCTCCACGCTGGCGACCCTGTACCGGTACGGCGCCCAGCGGCCGAGCGACCTCGCGCGGATCGAGCGGTTCTCGCCGCCGGCCGTCACGCGGATCGTCGGCGCGCTCGAGGAGCGCGGCCTCGTCGAGCGGCGGCCCAGCCCCGACGACGCGCGCTCGACGCTGGTCGACATCACCGCGGAGGGGCGCCGCCTCCTGGTCGAGACCCGGACCGAGCAGGCGCACGGCGTCGCCGCGCTCCTCACGGTGCTCGACGACGACGAGGTGGCGACGGTCGCCGCCGCGCTCGACGCCCTCGAGAAGGTGGCGCGCGAGGCGAGCAACGCGACTGCGCGCGGGGTCCTGGAGGCGACGGCCGGGTCGCGCGCCTGAGCCGAGCACCGTCCGGGAGACCGTCGAACAACTCCGAACGGCCTCGCCTCTGGTGTCGCGCCGCCCGGCGACCGAGATCCTTCCCCGTCCGGGTGGCCGATCGGCGGCCGCCGTGCGGAGGGAGGGCTCGATGAACAAGACGGTTCTGGTGGGTGCCACGGTCGGGGCGTGCGGGGCGGTGCTGCTGGCATCCTGCGCGGCCTCGGCCACGATGGCCGGCTACATGAAGGGCCGTTGGGAGTGCACGTCGCCCAGCTCCGAGGGCTCGGCGACGGTGGACGTGGGCGACGGCACCTTCACGATCACCGCCGGAGACCAGACGGGCTCCGGGACGTGGGACAGCGCGTTCGGCGACCTCACCGTGAAGGTCACCCACTGGCCCTCCCCGGGCATTGCGGGAGGCGTGCTCGCGAGCTTCCCCGCCAAGGACGCGCCGCAGGGCACGTTCACCTCGCCGTGGACCCCCTCCTTCTCGGACGGCGAGAGCGCCGCGGCAGCACCGCTCGCGGTCAGCATCGACGGCAACAAGGTCCGGCTCGTGTACACGGCGACCGACGGGACCCAGACCACCACCACCTGCGCCAAGCGGTGAGCGTCGTCGCCCCGCGGCCGGGGCCGGCGCGCTCGACGCCCGGGAGAAGGCCGCCGGCGAGGCGAGCGCCGTCCTGGTGGAGCCGGCCCGCGGAGGTCAGGCCCGCCACGGCGCCGGACGGCGGCTCGCGAGCAACGCCCCCGCGGTGACCAGGGCGAGCACCACGGTGGCCGCCGCCAGCCCGGCGGCCAGCGACACCCGGTCCACGAGCAGCGCGCCCGCGGCCGCGCCGAGGAACATCGCCGCGACCGCGAGCAGCCGGCGGGTCAGGGTGCGTCCGGCCCTCGCGTCGGCGGCGATGCCGGTGAGGGTCATGGTCAGCACCGTCGTCGTGAGGTCCGGCACCGCCAGCCGGCGGGCGACCGCGTTCTGGGCGCCGAGCGCGACGGCGAGCAGGCCGGTCATCGTCCACGTCGCCGCGTGGGCGCGGGGGTCGGCGGTGGCCACGACGGTGGCGGCCGCGACGAGCCCGAGCTCGGCGGCACAGGTGCCGGCCAGCAGCGTGCCGCGGTCGGGTGGCCGGCGGCGCAGCGCGAGCCCGCCCGCCGCGGCGCCCACGAGGAAGCCGGCCAGGGCGGCGAGGGAGCCGACGAGCGAGAACCCCGGCGCCCCGGCCGCCGCGAAGGCGAGGAAGACGACGTTGCCGGTCATGTTCGCCACGAACACCCGGTCCAGCCCGAGGATGCTCGCCGCGTCGACGAGCCCGGTGAGGAACGTCAGAGCCAGCAGCAGCGCCGGCAGCGGTCCGTGGGCGGGGTCGCGGAGCAGGCCGGGTCGGGGGGCGGTGGCGCTCACCGCGTCATCCTCACCCGGCCTCGTCGGGCCGCGCGACCGCGGTGGCGCCGTGGCGGCGCACCTGGCGCCGGTGGCGTGGCACCGAGGCCGCCGGCCCGCGCGGGCGCGGCGTGGTGACTCCCGCCGCCCCGCGGTCAGGCGGGGCAGCAGGCGGGCAGCGACGGTGCGCGGCGGGCCGCGCCGAGCCGTTCGGCGAGCGGCTTCCACCACGAGCGCCTGGCGGTGGCGAGCGCCCGGCAGCACGTCTGCTGGAGCTGGCGGAACAGCCGCTGCTCGAGCTCGCGCTCCTGCTGCCGGTAGATGACGAGGTACATCTCGGGCTGCATCGTGACTCCCGGTCCGACGGTGGCAACACATCGATGTTCATCGATGGCTCTATCGTGGACCAGACATCGATGAGTGTCAATATCGATAGCCGTCAATATCTGCATACCTTCTTGACGCCCGGCTATTCACTCAGTCATCATTGACTCAATGGATAGTGAGCGAATGCCACCGGACGTGCGGGTCGCCCGCTTCGCGGCGCTCGCCGATCCCGTCCGGCTCCGGATCGTCGACCTGCTCGCGCTGGGCGACGCGGGACCTGTCGAGCTGCAGTCCGCGCTCGGTGTCCCGTCGAACCTGCTCGCGCACCACCTCGGCGTCCTGGCCGGCGCGGGGATCGTCACCCGCACGCGCTCGCACGCCGACCGGCGCCGCACGTACCTCCACCTGGCGCCACCGGCCCTCGGGGGCCTGCTGCCGTCCCCGGTGCTGCCGGTGCATCGGGTGGTGTTCGTCTGCACGGGCAACTCCGCGCGCTCGCAGCTCGCCGCCGCCCTCTGGCACGAGGCGAGCGGGATCCCGGTCGCGTCGGCCGGGACGCACCCCGCTATGGCGATCGCGGCCGGCGCCGTCGCGGCGGCGGCCCGCCACGGCCTCGTGCTCCTCGCGCCCGCGCCGCGCGCGGTGGCCGACGTCGTGCGCGACGACGACCTGGTCGTCACCGTGTGCGACGTCGCCCACGAGGAGCTGCGCGGTGCGGGCCGGCTGCACTGGTCCGTCGCCGACCCGGTGCCCGCCGGCACCGATGCCGCCTTCGACGCCGCGGTCGACGACCTGCGGCGCCGCGTCGACACCCTGGCCCGACACACCGCCGCGGCCTGAGACCACCCGAGGAGCACCATGGCCCGCCCGACCGTCCTGTTCGTCTGCATCCACAACGCCGGCCGTTCGCAGATGGCGGCGGGCTTCCTGCAGGCCCTGGCCGGCGGGGCCGTCGAGGTCCGCTCCGCCGGCTCGACCCCTGCCAGCGCCGTCAACCCCGTGGCCGTCGCGGCGATGGCGGAGGTCGGCATCGACATCGCGTCGGAGCAACCCAAGGTCCTCACCGCCGAGGCGGTCAAGGCCTCCGACGTCGTCGTCACCATGGGCTGCGGCGACACCTGCCCGTTCTACCCGGGCAAGCGGTACGAGGACTGGGAGCTCGACGACCCGGCCGGCCGGCCGATCGAGGAGGTCCGCCCGATCCGCGACGCGATCCGGGCGCGGGTCGTCGGGCTGCTCGACGAGCTGGGCGTCCCGGTCGCGGGCTAGGACGACGAAGCCCGGGCATGACGGAGCCCCGCCGGTGCGGCGGGGCTCCGTCCGCTCAGGCGGCGCTGCAGCAGGCAGCCGGTGCGGTCGTCGCCCCCCTGCGCGACGAGCGCCCGAACGGCCAGGGCCTCCGGCGCGGGCCGCTGGCCTCCGCCCGTCCCACGCGCCTGGCGTGGGCCTCCTCAAGGCCACGCGTGATGCGGTGGTGCACGAGGAGCAGCATCTGCGGGTCGCTCACGGGGCTACGCCTCCCGCGGCTTGGTCGCGCGGACCACGGCCGGGTGCACGCCGTTGTCCCGGTGCGCGGTGAACGTCACCGCCGCGTCGACGAAGCCCGCCCTGGTCAGCAGGTCGACGTACTCGCCGTCGGAGAGCGCGCCGCCGACGCAGCTCGCGTAGCTGCCGAGCTGGGCGCGACGGTCGTCGGACAACGGCTCGTCGGAGACCACGTCCGCGACCCGGAGCCGGCCCCCCGGGGCGAGCACGCGGAACGCCTCCGCGAGGACCGCCGGCTTGTCGGGGGACAGGTTGATGACGCAGTTGGAGATGACGACGTCGACGGAGGCGTCGTCGAGCGGCAGGCGCTCGATGACGCCCTTGCGGAACTCGACGTTGGCGGCGCCGGCCCGCTGCGCGTTGGCGCGGGCGACCGCGAGCATCTCGTCGGTCATGTCCACGCCGTACACGTGGCCGGTCGGCCCCACCTGCCCCGCCGCGAGCAGCACGTCGATGCCCCCGCCGGAGCCGAGGTCGACCACCCGCTCACCGGGCGCCAGCTCGGCGATGGCGGTCGGGTTGCCGGAGCCCATCGACGCCGCCTTGGCCTCGGCCGGCAGGCCGGCGATCTGGGCCTCGTCGTAGAAGGAGTTGCAGGCCGAGCTCGGGCCGCAGCAGCCGGAACCGGTGCCGGACACCGCCTCGACCACCTTCAGGGCGTAGTGCTCGCGAACCTCGTCGCGGATGTCGTTCATGACGGCTCCCCCTAGGGATCGATGACTGTCGATGTCTGCACTATCGCGTAGTGATCGATGGCTGTCAATATAGATAGGTGTCGATGTAGCATGACGCCATGGATCTCGTCCTGACCCCGGTCGGCGCCGCCGCGGGCGTCGCCGTCTGCTGCACGCCCCTCACCGCGCCGTCGATCTCCGAGGCGGACGCCCTCGCGCTCGCCACGACGCTCAAGGCGCTCGCCGACCCGGCGCGGCTGCGGCTGCTGTCGCTGATCGCCGCGCACGAGGGTCACGACGCGTGCGTCTGCGACCTGACCGAGCCCGTGGGCCTGAGCCAGCCCACGGTGTCGCACCACCTCAAGGTGCTGGTCGACGCCGGCCTGCTGACGCGTGAGAAGCGGGGCGTCTGGGTGCACTACACCCTGGTGCCCGGCGCCCTCGACGTGATCACGTCGCACCTCGCCTCGCACCTGACCGCCGCGGCGTGAGCACGTCCGTGATCGTCGTCCCCATGACGGCCGCGCACGCCGGCGACGTGCTGCGGGTCTACGCCGAGGGCATCGCCACCGGGCACGCGACGTTCGAGGCGGAGCCCCCGACGTGGGAGGCGTTCGACGCCGGCCACCTGGCGGCGCACCGCTTCGTGGCGGTCGACGGCGGCACGGTCCTGGGCTGGGCCGCCGCCTCGCCGGTGTCCGGCCGGTGCGTCTACGCCGGCGTCGTCGAGGACTCGGTGTACGTGGCGCAGGCCGCGCGCGGCCGGGGGGTCGGCCGGGCCCTCCTGGCCGCGCTCGTCGACTCGGCACGCGAGGCCGGGGCCTGGACCGTGCAGGCCGGGATCTTCCCCGAGAACGCCGCGAGCGTCGCGCTGCACCGGGCCGCCGGCTTCCGCGTCGTGGGCACCCGCGAGCGGCTGGGGCGCATGAGCCACGGGCCGCTCGCCGGGCAGTGGCGCGACGTGCTGCTGCTGGAGAACCGGCTCCCGGAGGCAGGGGACTGACCACGTTCGGCGGGGCGGTGCGCATGCCGTAGGATGGGTCGGCCTTGTGGGCGGGTGATCCCGCCGCGCCTGGCTCCAGCTTCCCGGCCCGCGTCCCGATGCGGCCGGGGCCCGGTACACAGCAGAGGGTGGCAACGCCATGGCCAGCAAGGCCCAGGACATCCGTCCGAAGATCACGCTCGCCTGCACGGAGTGCAAGGAGCGCAACTACATCACGAAGAAGAACCGGCGGAACGACCCCGACCGGCTCGAGCTGAAGAAGTACTGCCCGCGCGACGGGCGCCACACCGTTCACCGCGAGACCCGCTAGTCGCGTCGGCCCCGTGCCGGTCGACCCCTCGTTCGTCGGGCGCGTGTACCCGCCCGACGAGCCGTACGCGGTGATGCGCGAGCAGATCGCGGCGTTCGCGGAGGCCGTCGGCGCCACGCACCCGGCCCACACCGACCCGCAGGCTGCGCGTGCGCTGGGGCACGCCGACGTCGTCGCGCCCCCGACCTGGGCGGTCGTGGTGGCGCAGCGCTCCGAGGCCGCCTACGTCGATGACCCCGCGGCCGGGATCGACTTCTCCCGCGTGGTCCACGCGGAGGAGAGGTTCGCCTACACGCGCCCGATCGTCGCCGGCGACCGCCTCGTCACCACGCTGCACGTCGACTCCGTCGTCGAGCGGGCCGGGCTGGCGATGGTCACCACGCGGGTCGAGGTGGCCGACGACGCGGGCGCTCCGGTGGCGACGGTGACGTCCACGCTGGCGGTCCGCCCGTGACCCCCGCCGGTCTCGTCGTCGGGCAGGAGGTGGCCCGCGCCACCCTGCACGTCGACCGTGCCCGCCTGGTCCGCTACGCGCACGCCTCCGGCGACCAGAACCCCATCCACCAGGACGAGTCCGCCGCGCTGGCGGTGGGCCTGCCGGGCGTCATCGCCCACGGCATGTGGACGATGGGCGCGGCCGTGCAGGTGGTCGTCGACTGGGTGGGCGACCCGGGGCTCGTCGTCGGCTACGGGACGCGCTTCACCCGGCCGGTGCCGGTGCCCGCGGACGGCGAGGCGACCCCCCTCGTGGTCGCCACGGTCGGCGCGCTGGACGCCGACGAGGGCACGGCGCGCATCGACCTCGACGTCACGCTCGACGGCAGCAGGGTGCTGGGCAAGGCCCAGGTCGTCGTCCACCTGCCCTGATCAGGACGCCGGCGGCGGGCCGGTGGTGGTCCCGACGACGAGGCTGACCGGCAGCTCGACCGACGCCGGCTCCTCGCCCTCGACCAGCAGCCGGGCCGCCTCCCGGCCGGCCGCGCGACCCTTCTCGGCGAGCGGCTGGGCCACCGTCGTCAGCACGTCCGGCAGCAGCCACGGCAGGTCGAGGCCGTCGAAGCCCACGACCGAGACGTCCTGCGGCACCCGCAGCCCCAGCTCGCGAGCCGCGAGCACCACGCCGCCGGCGAGCAGGTCGGAGTGGCAGACGATCGCCGTGGGACGCTCGGGCAGCGACAGCAGGGCGCGGCCCGCCTCGGTGCCGTGCTCGACGAGCGAGGCCGAGGTCTCGTAGACGGCGACCGGCGTGACGCCGGCGTCGTGGATGCCGCCCAGGCGGCGGCGGGTCAGGTCCCACCGCACGTCGCCGAGCCGCTCGTCGTCGGCGAACCCCGACGTGCGGTCCGGGCCGAACGGCAGCGTCACGGCGGCGATCCGGGTGTGCCCCAGGCCGACGAGGTGCTCCGTCGCCTGCCGGATCCCGTCCCGGTCGGCGATGCCGATGACCGACAGGCCGGGCTGGCGGCGGCCCTCGACCAGGACGATCGGGATGCTCCGGCGCCGCAGGGCGTCGACCACGAGGTCGTTGACGGTGCCGCCCCACAGCATGATCGCGACGTCCATCGCCGCCGACCCGATGAGCGGGTCGATCACGGGCTCGGCGACGTCGAGGGGGCCGGGGATCAGCAGGACGCCCAGGCCGAGCGGGCCGAGCTCGGACGTGATGCCGTCGAGCACCTGGACCGACACCGGGTCGCGGAAGGACCGGCGCAGCGCGTCCCCGACCACGACCCCGACGATGCCCGAGCGCCCGCGGCGCAGCTGACGGCCCAGCGGGTTCGGCCCGGTGTAGCCGAGATCGGCGGCGGTCTGGCGCACGCGCTCGCGCGTCGCGGCGGCGATCGGCCCGGCGCCGGAGAACGCGAGCGACGCGGTCGACACCGAGACCCCGGCGGCCGCGGCGACGTCGGCAAGCGTCGGACGCTGCTGCGACACGGGCACCCTCTCGATGGTCGGCACCGGCGCCTCGACGGCCCCCGGCTCGCGAACAAGGATGTCACGGCGACCCTCAAAACGTTTCGAGCGGTCTGGTAGCCTGGCGGTCGAATCGATTCGATCACGTCCCGGGACCCGCCGTGCCGCCAGCCCTTCCCCTCAGCACAGCCTCGCGAGCCCGCTGGCTGCTCGTCTCCATGTACCTGCTGTTCGGGCTCATGACGTCGTCGTGGCTCGCCCGCCTGCCGACCGTCCGTGACCTGCTGCAGCTGTCCACCGCGCAGCTCGGGGCGTTCCTCCTCGTCGGCTCGGTCGGCGCGCTCGCCGCCGTGGCCTTCTCCGGCGTCGTCGTGCAGCGCCTCGGCAACCGCGGCACGCTGCTCGTCGCCTCGGGGATCCTCGTCGTCGGCTACACGCTCATGGGCGTCGGGCCAGGGGTGCGCTCCGGGGGCCTGCTCGCCGCCGGCATCCTGCTCAACGGCGTCGCGGTGGCGCTGGCCAACGTGACGTTCAACGTCGAGTCGGCGCGCATCGAGCGCGCGATGGGCCGCACGGTCATTCCCACCTTCCATGCCGCGTTCTCGCTCGGGGCCATGGCGGGCTCGGCCCTCGGCGCCCTGGCGTCGCGCGCCGGCGTGCCGCTCGTCGTGCAGATGCCCGCCGTCGTCGCCGTCGCGGTCGGTGCCCGGCTGGCCGCCCTGCCGGGCGCGCTGCTGCCGCGGACGGCCGACGAGGCCGACGAGGACCGCGAGCACCACGAGCACGACGAGGACCGCGCGGGCGGCCTGGGCGAGGTCGCCGGGCCGGTGGCGCCGGTGCGCGGGCGGGGCTTCACGGCCGCCCTCGACCCCTGGAAGGAGCGGCGCACGCTGCTCATCGGCGTCGTGGTGCTCGCCGCGTCGCTGTCCGAGGGCTCGGCGAACAACTGGCTGTCGCTCGCCGTCGTCGACGGTTTCCACGCGCCGGAGGCCTCGGGCGGGCTGGTGCTCGGGCTGTTCGTCGGGGCGATGACGGCGGTCCGCGTGCTCGGCACCCGGCTCATCGACCGGTTCGGCCGGGTGACCGTGCTGCGCGTGTCCGGCGTCGCCTCGCTCCTCGGGCTCCTGGCGTTCGGGCTGGTGCCGTCGTTGCCGCTCGCCGCGGCCGGCGTCGCGCTCTGGGGGTTCGGCGCGGCGCTGGCCGTCCCGATCGGCATCGCCGCGGCGTCCGACGACCCACGCCGGGCCGCCGGGCGGGTCGCGGCGGTGTCGGTGTTCTCGTCGGTCGCCTCGATCACCGCGCCCCCGCTGCTGGGGCTCGCCGCGGAGTCGATGGGCGCCCGGCACGCGCTGCTCCTGGTGACGGTCGCGATGGTCGCCTCGGTGGCCGTCGCCGGGCAGGTCCGCCGTTCCCGCCCCGCACCGGTCCGGGCCACACTGGCGTCGGAGCCCTTCTCAGCCGGGGCCGGCGCGCTCGTCACCACCTCCGGGGAGCTGCGATGACCATGCCCACCGACACCGCTCCACGCCTGCGGCGAGCCTCCTTCGGGGTCTTCGTGTGCTTCGCCCTGTCGGGGTTCAACTTCGCGTCCTGGGCGTCGCGGCTGCCGGCCGTCCAGGACGGGCTCGGCCTGCGCAAGGACCAGATGGGCCTGCTGCTCTTCACCGGCGCGGTCGCGTCGGTCGCCGCGCTGCCGCTGTCCGGGCTGGTCGTCGAGCGCCTCGGGACCCGCGCCACCGTCGCGGGTGCCGCCGCGCTCAACGCCGTCGGCCTCGCCGCGGCGGGCGTGTTCGCCGGCGCGCACCACGTCGTCGGGACCGTCGTCGGGCTCGTCGTGTACGGCGTCGGCACCGCCACGTGGGACGCGGCGATGAACATCGAGGGGGCGGCGGTCGAGCAGCGGCTGGGCCGCACCGTCATGCCGCGCTACCACGCCGGGTTCTCGCTCGGCACGGTCGTCGCGGCGGCGCTGTCCGCCCTGCTCGCGGCGGTGCACGTGCCGATCGGCGTGCACCTGCCGGTGGTCCTGGCCCTCTCCTTCGTCGTGCTCCTGTGGTCGATCGCCGGGTTCCTGCCGCGTGCGGAGGAGCCGCACCGCGCACCGGTCGGGGATGGTGGCGTGGTCCACCGGGGCGCGCGGGGCGCGCTGGCCGCCTGGACCGACGGGCGCACGCTGCTCGTCGGGCTCGTCGTGCTCGCCGCCGCGCTCACCGAGGGCTCCGCCAACGACTGGGTCAGCCTCTCGGTGGTCGACGGCTGGAAGACGCCGGACGCCCTGGGCGCCCTCGGCCTGTGGCTGTTCGTCGCGGCGATGACCGGGATGCGGTGGTTCGCCACCGCGCTCCTCGACCGGTTCGGCCGCATCGCGATCCTGCGGCTGTGCGCCGTGCTGTCGATCGTCGGGCTCGGGCTGTTCGGGCTGGCCGGGCCGCTGCCGCTGGCCCTCGTCGGTGTGGTCGTCTGGGGTGCGGGTGCCGCGGTCGGGTTCCCGGTCGGGATGAGCGCCGCGTCCGACGACCCGCTGCACGCCGCCCAGCGCGTCGCCGTCGTCTCGACGATCGGCTACTCCGCGTTCCTCGCGGGCCCGCCCCTGCTCGGGCTCCTCGCCCAGCACGTGGGGTACCGGCACGCGCTCCTGGTCATCGCCGTGCCGGTGGTGCTCGGGCTGCTCGTCGTACGCGCCGCCGCGCCGCTGCGCCGGCCGGTGGCGGCGGGCGTCGCGGCCACCGATGCCGAATCGTGATGAGCAGGTCACCAGCCGTTCACCTCGCCGTGGCCCATCCGTCCACATAACCGCCGTACTGTGGCCGCATTGTCCACAGGAAGGGCGGGCCGATGCGGCTGCCGACCGTCGTCTTCGACTTCGACGGGACCCTCGCGCTGGGGCGCGGACCGGTGCTCGCGTACGCGCGGCACGTGGCCGCCGCCACCGGCGACGAGGAGCTCGTCCCGGCGGCCCTCGCCGCGCTCGACCGCCTCGAGGCGGGCGAGGCGGGCTACCTCGACGGCTACGACGCCGTGCGCCACGTGGCCCTCGCCCACGCCGTGCCCGCGGCGGTCCTCGAAGAGGCCTACCAGGCGAGCCGTCACGATCTGGGCACGCCGGCCGCGCCCGTCGCGGGGCCGCCCGGCCTCGCGGGCTTCCTGGCCGAGCTCACCCCCCTCGCGCGCCTCGCGCTGGCGACCAACGCCCCGGCCACCGGCGTCGACCGCGTGCTCGCGGCGATCGGCGCCGCCGAGCACGTGACCGAGCGGCACTTCGCCATCGGCAAGCCGAGGGGCCTGGCCGCCGTCGTCGCCCGCTACCTGGCCGACGGCCCCGTCCTGTCGGTCGGCGACATCTGGGCCTACGACCTCGCCGCGGCCGACGAGCTGGGCGCCGCCACCGCCCTCGTCGGCCCCAGCGCCGGCCGCCCCGACGTGCGCCCCACGCTGCGGGGCGCCGGGCTCGCCGACCTGTACGGCGACATCCAGACTTGGGCCGCGCACGCGGCACCAGGACCGTCGGCGCCCGCCGGCGTCGATCCCCTCCCTCGAAAGGCATGACTGACATGCGCAAGACCCTGTTCGCGCCGGGTGCTCTCGCCCTGGCGGTCGTCGCCCTCGCGGCCTGCAGCAGCACGCCCTCGAACGCCGCCGCGACGGGGACCGCGGGCTCCACGCAGTCCACGCAGTCCACGCAGCCCTCGCAGTCGTCGTGGCCCAAGCAGCTCACGCTCGCCCTGATCCCCAACGAGCAGGTCAACGACCTGGTCACCTCGGCGAAGCCGCTGACCGACTACCTGTCCCAGCAGCTCGGCGTCACGGTCACCGGCGTGGTGACGAAGGACTACCAGGCCGCCGTCGAGGCCGTCTGCGCCGGGCAGGCGCAGATCGCCATCGCCGACGCCGGCTCCCTCGCCGCGGCGCAGGACCAGTGCGGTGCCTACCCGGTGCTGCAGGACGTCCGCTTCGGCGCCTCGTCGTACGCGTCGGAGTTCTTCACGAACATCGCGCACGCGAGCAAGTACTGCACCGACGCCCCGGTCAAGGCGACGTACGCGGCCAACGGCGCCAGCTACCTGTACTGCAACGGCGTCGCCGACGGCGCCAAGAACACGGGTGTCGGCCCGGTCGCCGTGGACGCGCTGAAGAAGATCACGCCCGGAACCAAGGTGGCGTTCGGCAACACCACCTCCCCGGCCGGCTACCAGCTGCCGGTGCTCGCGCTGGAGTCCCAGGGCATCAAGGTGGACGACCTGACCCAGGTCCCCGTCACCGGCAACGACAACCTCGTCATGGCCGTCTACAAGGGCGACGCCGAGGTCGGCTTCGCCTACTGGGACGCCCGCTCGGCGGTCAAGGCGTCGGAGGCCCCGGACCTCGGCGACAAGGTCGTGGTGTTCGGCCTGTCGCAGATGTACCCCAACGGCGGCGTGGTGCTCGGCAGGGACCTGCCCGCCGACCTGCGGGCGAAGATCACCACGCTCATGGCCGGGTACGACAAGGTCGACCCGACGACGCTGAAGAACATCTTCAGCCAGACGGCCTGGGTGCCGGCCGACCCCGCCGCGATCGACGTGGCGCGCCAGGTCAACAAGCGCTTCTCGGGCCAGTGACCGAGCGGCTCGCCACGGCCCCGGGGGCGGCGCAGGCCGCCTCCGGGCCGTGGCCCCTGCGCCTGAGCGACGTCACTGTGCGCTACCCCAACGGCACCGTCGCGCTGCGCAACGTGTCGCTGTCCGTGGCGCCGGGCGAGATGGTCTCGGTCGTCGGCCTGTCCGGGTCGGGCAAGTCGACGCTCATCCGCACGCTCAACGGCCTGGTCCCCGTCACGTCCGGCCACGTCGAGGTGGGGCCGTACGCGGTCGACGAGCTGCGAGGCCGGCGGCTGCGGCAGCTGCGCGGCAGCGTCGGCATGATCTTCCAGGGCTTCAACCTCGCCGACCGCACGAGCGTCTACAACAACGTCCTCGTCGGCCGGTTCTCGCACACGCCGACCTGGCGCACCCTGCTGGGCCTCGTCGGGCACGACGACCGCGACGTCGTCATGGCCGCGCTCGACTCGGTGGGCATGCTCGAGAAGGTGTGGGGCCGCGCCGGCGCCCTGTCCGGAGGTCAGAAGCAGCGCGTGGCCATCGCGCGGGCCCTGAGCCAGGAGCCCCGGGTCATGCTGGCCGACGAGCCCGTGGCGAGCCTCGACCCGCCGACGGCCCACGCCGTCATGTCCGACCTGCGCCGCATCAACTCCGAGCGGGGCCTGACCGTGCTGGTCAACCTGCACCTCATGGACCTGGCGCGGCAGTACACCACGCGCATGATCGGCCTGCGGGGCGGCGAGCTCGTCTACGACGGCCCGGCCGCGCCCGCGGACGACGCCGTGTTCGAGGAGATCTACGGCCGGCCGATCCAGGCCCGCGACACCCTCGAGCGCTCGTCATGACCTCGCTGCCCGTGCCGCGCCGCCCGCGGTCGTGGCCGCGGGTCGCCGCCGTCGTCGCGGTGATCGCGGCGATCACGGCCGTCACCGTGACGCCCGCGCTCGGCGGCATCCGGGTCGACCTCGGCGCGATCGCCCGCAACTGGCACTACGGCGCGCACCACCTCGCGCAGATGGCGCAGCTGGACTTCTCGATCCTGCCGCGCACGGCCAAGCCGCTGCTCGAGACCCTCGAGATGGCGGTGGTCGGCGCCGCGGTGGCCGCGGCGCTGGCGCTGCCGCTGTCCCTGTGGGCCGCGCGCCCGACGAACCCGGGGCCGTCCCGCCGCGCCGTCCGGGCCGTGCTCAACGTGGTGCGCTCGGTCCCCGACCTCGTCTACGCGACGCTGCTGGTCGCGATGGTCGGCGTCGGCGCGCTGCCGGGCGTCCTCACGCTCGTCCTGTTCGACCTCGGCGTCGTGGTCAAGCTCGTGTCGGAGGCGATCGACTCGGCCGACTCGTCGTACATGGAGGCGGGGCACGCCGCCGGCGGGACGCAGACCCAGATCAACCGGCTGACCGCCGCACCGCAGGCCTGGCCCGCCTACGGCAGCCAGGTGCTCTACTCGCTCGAGCTCAACGTGCGCATCTCCGCGGTGCTCGGGCTGGTCGGCGCGGGCGGCATCGGGCGCCTCATCGACGAGGTCCGCGGCTTCTACCGGTACGGCGCGCTCGCCGTGATCATCCTGGAGATCCTCGTCGTCGTCATCGCCATCGAGGTGGCCTCCAACGTGCTGCGCAAGAGGCTGCGATGACCGCCACCCTGCCCGCGACCACGCGGGTCGTCGCCGCCCCCGCGCGCCCCTCGCGCCTGCCCGTGCGGGCGGCGCAGCTCGTCGCCGGCGCCGTGGTGCTCGCCGCGCTGGTGCACCTGCGCATCGGCTGGTCGGACCTCGCCGCGCTGCCGGGCGCGCTGGGCCACTACCTGGTGCTCATGTTCGCGCACCCCAACTGGGCCAAGCTGCCGTACGCGCTGCAGCAGACGTGGGTGTCGGTCCAGATGGCGTGGGTCGGCGCGCTGCTCGGCGTCGTGGTCTCGACCATCCTCGGCATCCCGGCCGCTCAGGGCGTCAGCCCGCTGTGGGTGCGGCTGCCGCTGCGCGGGCTCTTCGCGGTGCTGCGCGCGGTTCCCGAGGTCATCATCGCGATCGTCATCCTCACGGTCACCGGCCTCACGCCGTTCACCGGGGCGCTCGCGCTGACCATCGGCGGCATCGGCACGCACGGCAAGTGGACGTACGAGACCATCGAGGCGGTGCCCACCGGCACCGCCGAGGCGGTCCGGGCCGCGGGCGGCTCGCTGCTCGAGGTGGCCCGCTGGGGGCTGTGGCCGGCCGCCGCCCCGGAGCTCATGTCGCTCGCGCTCTACCGGTTCGAGATCAACGTCCGGACGTCGGCGATCCTCGGGCTCATCGGCGTGGGCGGCGTCGGTGACCTGCTCACGGGGTACACCCAGTACCGTCAGTGGGACGCCGTGGGCGTGCTCGTCATCGTGGTGGTCGTGGTGACGATGCTCATCGACGCGGCCTCCGGGGCCATCCGGCGGCGCATCATGGGAGGGGCTCGCACGCGTGTCGTGGACCGGACCGTCTGACGCGCCCCCGTCGGTGCGCATCGCCGCGCTCGCCCCGTCGCTGCAGCCGAGCGAGCGCCGCGTCGCGGACACGATCGCGGCCGACCTCGCCGGGTCGGTGGAGTGCACCGCGCAGCAGCTGGCGGACCTCGTCGGCGTCGGCCGGGCCTCGGTGGTGCGCACGGCACGGACGCTGGGCTACGAGGGCTACCCGCAGCTGCGCGTGGCCGTGGCCCGCGAGCTGGCGTTCACCCCGGCGCCGGCCGACGAGGACGGGGACGGCACCGCGGTCGGCGCGCTCCGCGCCGGCATCGACGCGTTCGCGCGCAGCCTGCCGCGCGTCACCGCCGCCCTGACGGAGGAGGCCGTGACGGGCTTCGTCACGGCGCTCGACGAGGCCGACCGCGTGGTCATCGCCGCGAGCGGGCTGTCCACGCCGCTCGGCCTGGACGTCGCGATGCGCCTGGGCTCGGCGGGCCGGCCCTGCGAGTTCCTGCCGGACACGCTCGCGCAGCAGATCGCGGCGCGCCAGCTGTCGGCCGGCTCGGTGTGCCTGGCCCTGTCCGGCTCGGGAACGAGCCGGCCCACGCTCGCGGCCGCGACGGCGGCTCGCGGCGCCGGCGCGCGCGTGCTCGCCGTCACGTCGTTCGCCCATGCCCCGCTCGTCGCGCTCGCGGACGTCGCGCTGGTGGTGCCGCCCGTCACCGGGACGTTCCGCGACGAGCTGCTGCACACCTCGCGCGCGGCGCTCGGGCTGGTCCTCGAGCACCTGGTCGAGCTGCTCGTCGACCGTCGCGGCGGGCGGTCGGCGGACGCGCGCGACGCGGTGCTCAGCGCGCTCGGCGAGAGCCTGGGGGAGTAGCCCCGGCCTACCCTGGGGGCGTGACCGCCGCCGCGACCGACGCCCCGCCGCTGTCCGCGCTCACCACGCTGCGGCTCGGCGGCCCGGCCGCCCGGTACGTCGAGACCACCACCGAGGCCGAGCTCGTCGACGCCGTGCGCACGGCCGACGAGGCCGGCGAACCGCTCCTGGTGGTGGGCGGCGGCTCCAACCTCGTCGTGGCCGACGAGGGGTTCGCGGGGCTCGTCGTGCGCGACACCCGCAGCGGCATCGCCGTGCCGGACCACTCGGCGTGCGCGGGCGTGACCTACCAGGTGCCCGCCGGCACGCCGTGGGACGCCGTCGTCGAGGAGGCGACCAGCCATCGGCTGTACGGCCTCGAGGCGCTGTCCGGCATCCCCGGGAGCACCGGCGCGACGCCGGTGCAGAACGTCGGCGCCTACGGCCAGGAGGTGGCCCAGACCATCGCGTCGGTGCGCGTCTGGGACCGCGCGCGTGCCCGCGTGCGCACGCTGGCGCTCGACGACCTGCGCTTCGGCTACCGGACGTCGCTGCTCAAGCGCTCGATGCGGGCGTCCGACGACGACCCGCGCGCGCCGTGGGGGCCGACGCCGCGCTACGTGGTGCTCGACGTGGCCTTCCAGCTGCGGCAGGGCACGCTCTCGGCCGTCGTCACCTACCCCGAGCTCGCCCGGACCCTGGGGATCGCCGTCGGGGAGCGCGCCCCGCTGCTCGAGGTGCGGGCCGCCGTGCTGGAGCTCCGGTCGCGCAAGGGCATGCTGCTTGACGCGGCGGACCACGACACCTGGAGCGCCGGCTCGTTCTTCACCAACCCGGTGCTCCCGGCGTCGGCTGGGCTGCCCGACGAGGCCCCGCGGTACCCGGCCGGCGACGACCTGGTCAAGACGAGCGCCGCGTGGCTCATCGAGCACGCGGGGTTCGCCCGCGGCTTCGGCGCTCCCGGGCCGGCCACCGTGTCGACGAAGCACACGCTCGCGCTGACGAACCGGGGCGACGCGTCAACGGACGACCTGCTCGCGCTGGCCCGCACGATCCGCGACGGCGTGGCCGACCGGTTCGGCATCCGGCTCGAGCCCGAGCCCGTGCTGGTGGGCGTCACGCTCTGACGTCCCGACCTGCGCGCGCTGGCGCGCGGTGGTGTGATGCACGGGTCGGTCCGGGCCGCGGAGGTGTGCGATGGTCGTGACGATCCCGCTGGCCGGCGTCGAGCGGGCCCACGCGTCGTGACGGCCCGACCCGCCGGCCCGGCCCACTGGTTCCTCGCCCCGGGCGACCGCGGCAACCCGGACACCACGCTCGACTCCCGGCACCCCGACGGCTCCTCGTGGACCGAGGGCAACCAGGTGACGCCGCTCGTGCACGGTGCGACGTACTTCACGGCGCTGCTCGCGGCGGTCCGCGCGCTGGGGCCCGGTGACCTGCTGCTGTTCACCGACTGGCGCGGCGACCCCGACGAGCGCCTCGACGGCCCCGGCACCGAGGTGGGCCGGGTGTTCGCCGCCGCCGCGGACCGGGGCGTCGACGTGCGCGGGCTCGTGTGGCGCTCGCACTGGGACCGGTTCCGGTTCAGCGCCGCCGAGAACCGGCACCTCGGCGAGGAGATCGACGAGGCCGGCGGGCAGTGCCTGCTCGACATGCGGGTGCGCCCGCTCGGCTCGCACCACCAGAAGCTCGTCGTGCTGCGCCACCGCGACCGGCCGCAGGACGACGTCGCCTACGTCGGCGGCATCGACCTGTGCCACAGCCGCCGGGACGACGAGGCGCACCTCGGCGACCCGCAGCCGGTCCGCATGGCGGCGGTCTACGGCCCGCGCCCGCCGTGGCACGACGTCCAGCTCGAGATCCGCGGCCCCGCGGTCGGCGACGCCGAGGCCGTCTTCCGCGAGCGCTGGGACGACACCACGCCGCTCACGCTGAACCCGCTGCGCCGGCTGGACGACCCGCCGCAGGTGCGGCGCACGCCGGTGCGGCCGCTGCCGCCGCAGCACCCCGACCCCGCGCCGCGGGGCACCGCCGCGGTCCAGCTGCTGCGCACGTACCCGCCGCGCGTCCCGAGGTACCCGTTCGCCCGCGGCGGGGAGCGCTCCGTGGCCCGCGGGTACATCGCCGCGCTGCGCCGGGCGCGCCGGCTCGTCTACCTCGAAGACCAGTACCTGTGGTCGCGCGACGTCGCGGCCGCCTTCGCGGCGGCGCTGCGGCGGGCGCCCGACCTGCGGCTGGTCGTCGTGGTGCCGCTGCACTGCGACCAGGACGGCCGCGACGCCGTGGTCCCCACGGAGCTGGGCCGGTGGCACGCGATGCAGCTGCTGCGACGCGCGGGTGGGGACCGCGTCGCGGTCTACGGCGTGGAGAACGAGGCCGGGACGCCGATCTACGTGCACGCGAAGGTGTGCGTGGTCGACGACGCCTGGGCCTGCGTCGGGTCGGACAACGCGAACCGCCGGTCGTGGACCCACGACAGCGAGCTGTCGGCCGCGTTCGTCGAGCGCACCACGTCCGGCACGGCCCACGCGCTGCGGCTGCGCCTGGCGGCCGAGCACCTCGCGGCGCCTGAGGTCCCCGACGACCCGCTCTCGTGGTTCGCCGCATTCCGCGAGGCCGCCGCCGCGCTGGACGCCTGGTACGACGGCGGTCGACGCGGACCACGACCGCCCGGGCGGCTGCGCACCTACCGGTCGCCGCGGCTGCCCTGGCACACCCGGCTGTGGGCGGAGCCGTTGTACCGGTGGGTGTACGACCCCGACGGCAGGCGCCTGGGCGACCAGGTCGCCCGCCGCTTCTAGGGCGGTCGCGGCGCGCCGGGTCGGGTCGGACAATCGCGACAAGGAGGACCCATGACCGCCTCGACGTTCCCCCGCATCCGGCAGGTGGTGCTGGACACCACCGATGCCCGCCTCCTGGCGGAGTTCTACCGACGGCTGTTCGGCCTGGCCTACCGCCCACGCGAGGTCGATAGCTCCCGCCGGCGTCGATAGGCGCGGCCATCGACGTCGCGTGGCGGTATCGACCTCGGCGCGCGGTCTGGCCCGCATCCCCACCCCCGCGCGAGGTCGATAGCTCCCGCCGGCGTCGACAGTTACAGCCATCGACATGGCGTGGAGGTATCGACGTCGGCGAGCGGGCGGGCGGGTTGGCGGCGGAGCGGTCGGGCAACGAGCGTCAGGCGGGCGTCGCCAGCCAGGTGTCGACTCCCGCGAGGAGCGTCGCCTTGGTGGACGACGAGGCCCGGCTGGCGCGGATCGAGCCGCGTGCCAGGTCGGCGATCGCCTCGTCGGGCAGCCCGTGGACGAAGCGGGCCTGCTTGTACTGGTCGACGAGCCGGGCACGGAACAGCAGGGGGTCGTCGGCGCCCAGCGCCACGGTGGCGCCGGCGTCGACGAGGGTGCGCAGCGGCACGTCGTCGGCCGACCAGTAGACGCCCAGCGAGACGTTCGACGAGGGGCACACCTCGAACGCCACGCCCGCGTCGACGGCCCGTCGCAGCAGGTCCGGGTCCTCGGCGGTGCGGATGCCGTGGCCCAGCCGGTCCGGCGCCAGGGTGTCGAGCACCTCGGCCACGTGCGCCGGCCCCAGCAGCTCGCCGCCGTGCGGCACCGACGCCAGCCCGGCGCGCCGCGCGATGGCGAAGGCGGGCGCGAACGCCGCGGTGTCGCCGCGCCGCTCGTCGTTCGACAGCCCGAAGCCCACCACCTCGCCCGGGCCGTCGCCGGCGTAGCGCGCCGCCAGGCGCGCCAGGGTCCGGGCGTCGAGCGGGTGGCGCAGGCGGGAGGCCGCGACGATGACGCCGACCTCGAGCCCGTGCCGGGTGGAGGCGGCCCGCGCCTCGTCGAGCACGATCTCCAGCGCCGGGGTGATGCCGCCGACCCACGGCGCGTAGCTCGTCGGGTCCACCTGGATCTCCAGGCGTCCCGATCCCTCGGCGGCGTCGTCGGCCGCGGCCTCGTCGACCACGCGCCGCAGGTCGCCCTCCCCGCGCACGCAGGCCCGCGCCGCGTCGTAGAGCCGCTGGAACCGGAACCAGCCGCGCTCGTCGCCGGGCACCTGCAGCGGGTGGGCGTCGAGGAGCACCTGCGGCAGGGCGAGGCGCCGGGCGGCGGCCATCTCGGCGAGCGTCGTCACCCGCATCGAGCCGGTGAAGTGCAGGTGCAGGTGGGCCTTGGGCAGCCGGGCGAGGTCACGCGGCGGCTGCATGGCGGCCAGTATGCGCGACGAACACCCTCGCCCGGGACCGGGCTCGTGCCCTCCCGACGAGCGGTGCACCTCTCGCGCCGGGTCCGCCGCCTGACGACGGGGACCGGGCGCGTCGGGCCCGCAGCGCGCGGGTGCTACAGGCCTGCCAGGATGCCGCGCTGGATCGCGACCGTCACCGCATGCGTGCGGTCGTCGACGCCGAGCTTGCCGAACACCCGGAGCAGGTGCGTCTTGACGGTCGCCTCGGTGATGTACAGCTCGCGTCCGATGGCCGCGTTGGAGAGGCCGCGCGCCACGCCCGAGAGCACCTCGAGCTCCCGCGCCGTCAGCCGGTCGGCGTCGCTGCGGAGCTGCTGCACCAGCCGGCGCGCCACGGAGGGCGACAGCGCCGACTCGCCGCGTGCCGCGGCGCGCACGCCCGCGACGAGCTGGTCACGGGGCGTGTCCTTGAGCAGGTACCCCGTGGCGCCGGCCTCCACGGCCCGCAGGATGTCGGTGTCCGTCTCGTACGTCGTGAGGATCAGCACGTGGACGTCCGGCAGGTCCTCGGTGATCTGCGCCGTGGCGGCCGCGCCGTCGAGGACGGGCATCCGCAGGTCCATGAGGACGAGGTCCGGGGTCAGGCTGCGCGCCATCGACACGGCGGCGGCGCCGTCGGCCGCCTCGCCGACCACCTCGACGTCCGGCTCGACGGCGAGCATGCCGGCCAGCCCCGACCGCACCACCGGGTGGTCGTCGGCGATGAGCACGCGGATCGTCACGGTGCCACCCTCTCGGTTCGTGCCGGCTGCGGGCACACCGCCGCCGCGTCGTCGGGACCCGTCGGCGTCGCGCCCCCTGCGCGCGGCGCCGCCCCGTCGCCCGCGGCCGCGCCCACCGGCACCGTGAGGCGCAGGGTGGTGCCGACGCCCGGCGTGCTGTCCACCGTGAAGCTGCCCCCGGCCCCCCGGGCACGCTCCCGCATGCCACGCAGCCCCTGCCCCTCCGGGGCGCCCGCCGCGATGCCGTGGCCGTCGTCGGCGACGGCGAGCGTCACCTCGTCGTCCGCCCGCGTCACCCCGAGCGAGACGTGCGCCGCGCCGGCGTGGCGGCGCACGTTGGCCAGCGACTCCTGCGCGGCCCGCAGCAGCGCGACCTGCGCCTCGCGCGAGAGCCCGGCCGCGGCCTCCGTCGTGCCCGGCACCAGCGCCACGGCCACCCCCGTCTGGCTCGTGAACCGCTCCGCCAGCCGGCCGAGCGCCTCGGCGAGCGTCGCGTCGGCCAGGTCCGCCGGCCCGAACGCCGCCACGAGCGCTCGCGCCTCGGCGAGGTTCTGCCGGGCGACCTGCTCGATCTGCGCCACCCGGGACAGCGCGGCCTCGTCGTGCCCCCGCTCGAGCTCCGCCGTCGTGGTCTGGGCGAGCATGACGACCGACGTGAACCCCTGCGCCAGCGTGTCGTGGATCTCCTGGGCCATGCGCTCCCGCTCCGCCGTGACGCCCGCCGCGTGGTGCGTCGCGGCGAGCTCGTCCTGCGCGGCCTGCAGCTGGGCCACCAGCTGGCGCTGGACCTCGGTCTGCTCAGCCATCTGCGTCACCCACAGTCCCAGCGCGATGGAGAAGACGAGTGCGATCGCCATGGACCCGGCGAGCCCGACGAGGCTCGCGTGCTGGGCCGCGGCGACCAGCCCCAGCCGCAGGCCCACCCCGACGGTGAGCGCCACGGTCCACAGCACGCCGTGCAGCCGGCGATCGGTGAAGAACCAGATCTGCGAGTAGGCGACGAACAGCAGCACCGCCCCCAGGCTGTCCCACCCGACCTGCACCGTGGTGAGCGCCACGAGGAGGGCGAGGTAGACGTGCGCCATGCCGGGCCGGCCGCTGGCCAGCGCGCGCCGCCCGACCACCGTGTAGGCGACGGTGATGAGCGCGACGCACGTCAGCGACCCCACCCGGGCGCGGGAGCCGCCGGCCGTGACGAGCGTGGCCACGGCCACCAGCACCATCGCGACGTAGAAGAACCGGTCCCACAGGCGCACCGACCGGGCCCAGAACTCCGCCCGTTCCGACCGGTTGCCCCGCGGCCGCGTCGTCATGGCGCCGACCCTGCCACGTCCCGCCCTCGCCGTCAGCCGGCGTCTCGACGCAGCCAACGGAAGGTGCGGGCACCGAGCACCAGCCCGACCACGAGGTAGGCGGCGAGGATCGCGGCGGTCGCGCCGTGCTGCCACGAGCCGCTCGGCTCGACGAACCGCACGGCCGCGTCCGGCAGGAACACCGAGCGCATGCCCTGCGCCATCCACTTCAGCGGGAAGAGCGAGGCGACGTCCTGCATCCAGTGCGGCAGCTGGTCGAACTGGAAGAAGACGCCGGAGATGAACTGCAGCACGAGCACGATCGGCGTCACCACGGCGCTGGCCGACTTGCCGGACCGCGGCACCGACGAGAACGCGACGCCGCACACCGAGCCGGCGGCCGTGCCCAGCACCAGCACCCAGGCGAAGGTCCACCAGCGGCCGGCGTCCGTGGGCATCGGCACGTGGAACATGAGCGCCGCCACCACGAGCAGGAGGCCGGTCTGCACGAGCGAGGTGACGAGCACCTGCCCGACCTTGCCGAGGAAGTACGACGAGGCCGGCAGCGGCGTGCCGCGCAGCCGCTTGAGCACGCCCTCGTCACGCTCCACCGCGATGAAGATCGCCAGGGACTGGAAGCTCGACAGCATGACGCCGGTGGCGATCATGCCGGGCAGGAAGTACTGCGGGAACGTCACGTCGACGCCCGTGCCGCTGAAGGGGTCCTGCTTGCCGAACACCGTGGCGAAGATCGCGAGCATGAGGATCGGGTACAGGAAGATGAAGAACACCGCGTCGCGCTCGCGGGAGAACACCCGCAGCTCGTGAGCGGTGCGCGCCAGGCCCAGCCGGAGCGGGGACGGCAGCGCCCGGACGGGTCCGGTGGCGGGCAGGGTCGCGGCGGTCATCGCAGGGCCTCCTCGAGATCGGCGGTCGACGAGCGGCCGGCCGTGCCGACCAGCTCCAGGTAGACGTCCTCCAGGCTGGGCCGCAGCACCTGCAGCCCGGGGACCTCGGCGTGGCCCAGCGCTGCGAACCGCGCGGCGAGGTCGCCGACGATGCGGGTGGGGGTGTCGGTGGACACCTCGCGCGGCTCGCCGTCCTCCAGCCAGCGCACGCGCGACCGGTGGGCGGCCGCGCCGCCGAGCGACGCCGGGCTGCCCTCCGCCACGACGTGACCGCCGGTCACGACGACGACGCGGTCGGCCAGGTGCTCGGCCTCGTCGAGGTAGTGGGTGGTGAGCAGGATCGTGGTGCCGTCGGCCCGCAGGCCGGCGATGAGCTCCCAGAACGCGTGCCGCGCCTCGGGGTCGAACCCCGTGGTGGGCTCGTCGAGGAACAGCAGCTCCGGGCGCCCGACGACGCCGAGGGCGACGTCCAGCCGGCGGCGCTGGCCGCCGGAGAGGTGCCGGGCACGCGACTTCCGCTTCTCCTGCAGGCCGACGGCGGCGATGACCTCGTCGGGGTCGCGGGGCGCCGGGTAGAACAGCGCGTAGTGCGCGACGAGCTCCTCGACGGTCGACTCGGAGCCGACCGCGACGTCCTGGAGCACCATGCCGACGCGGGCGCGCCAGGCGCGGCCGGCGGCCTGCGGGTCCTCGCCGAGGACGGTGACGCGGCCGGAGTCGCGGTGCCGGTAGCCCTCCAGGACCTCCACGGTGGTGGTCTTGCCCGCGCCGTTGGGGCCGAGGACGGCGACGATCTCGCCTTCGTCGACGTGCAGGTCAAGCCCGTCGACGGCGAGCTTGTCGCCGTAGCGCTTGTGCAGCCCGGTCACGTCGACCGCGCGTGGGGTTCGGTTCATGGCAGCGAGCCTGCCGGGGACGCGGCCCCCGTCGCGACGGTCGAGCGGAGGTCACCGGCGTCAACCGATCGGTGGACGGATGGTCAATCTCGGCTCCCGACCTGCCGATACGCTCGTCGGGGGTGTGTGCCCCCGACGATGCTGGACCGACGTGGGGGCAAGGTCATGAGCAACGGATCGTGGACGTGGTCGCCGAAGCCCGAGCCGGGTGACGACCCGCTCGCCGTGCCGGGGCAGGCGCCGACACCGCCCCCCGCCTCGCACAGCGACGGCCCTGCGGGGTACGCCGGCGGAGCCGGGTACGGCGGCGGGGCGGGCTACCCCGACGGAACCGGGTATCCCGGCGGGGCCGGGTACGGCGCGACGTCGCGGTTCGGCACGCCCGCGGACCCGGGCCCCGGCGCGGGCTGGTCGGGTGCACCTCAGTCGCGGTTCGGCACCCCGCTCGGCGGCGGCGCGGCGCCCTACGGGACGCCGCCGTCCGGCGGTCCGTCGACGTTCGGGACCCCGGCCGGCGCCGGCGCGCCGTTCGGGACCCCGCCCGCGGCGCCCTTCGGGACCGCACCCGTGGGAGCCGGGTACCCGCTGTCCGCGTCCGCCGGGCCGTCCGGCTCCGTGACATGGCCGCTCGAGCCGCTGCCGCGGCGCCGGCGGCGCGGCCTGTGGATCGGCGTCGGCCTGGGCGTCGTGGCGCTCGCCGGCGGCCTGGCCGCCGGGTGGTTCTTCGTCGGCGCCAAGCTCATCGCCCCCGCGAGCCCGACGGCGGCGGTGAACCGGTTCCTCGACGGCGTCCAGCACAAGGACGGCCTGGCCCTGCTCGGCTCGCTGTCGCCGGCCGAGGTGCAGCCGTTCCGCCAGATGGTCGCCGACGTGAAGCACGACACGGCGGCCACGCCGGACCCGGCGGCGTCGAAGGCCATCCTCACGGCATTCGACTCGCTGACCGTCAAGGTCGACAACCTGCAGACCACCGAGGAGAGGCTCGACGACGGCCTCAGCAAGGTCTCGATCACCGGTGGCACGCTGACGATCGACGGTGACCCGCAGCAGATCGCGGACGCCGTGGTGGCCGCGATCGGCACCAGCAACCCGGTGCTCGGCAGCGACCCGGCGGGGGTGCGTCAGCAGGTGGTCGACGCGCTGACCGGCAAGCTGCCGTACACGGTCGACATCGCCCACGACTGGGCGGCGAACGGCGCGGCGCCCTACCTCGTGACGGTGCACGAGGGCCGCGGCTGGTACGTCAGCCCGCTCATGACCCTGGGGGAGTACCTCACGGCCTCGGAGGGCGTGCAGCGCGGCGCGATGCCGCGGGCGCAGGACGTCGCCCACCCGGCCGACCCGACGGCCGCCGCCGTGCAGCTGGCCGCCGCGATCCCCGCGCTGGTCAAGGGCGACTCCGGGCCGCTGGTCTCGGTGCTGCCGCTGGCGGAGCGGCGCTTCGTGGCCGTGTACCTGCAGCCCGCCCTCGACGCTGGTGCTGCGAGCTCCGGCGCCCCCGAGCTCACCCTCACCGGCTCCGACTTCGACGTGGCCGACCAGAACGGCGAGCGGGCGTCGGTGGTCCCGACGAACCTCGCCTACTCGATCGTCATGAACGGCGTCGCCGGCACGTTCTCGTACGACGGCAACTGCGTCAAGACGGCGGCCGCCGACGGTTCGGGTGGTGGCGTCTGCCTCAGCGACATCCCGCTGATGGGCGAGCTCGGCCTCGGACATCCCGCGCTGACTGTGGTCCACGAGGACGGCGGCTGGTACGTCTCGCTCGTCGGCACGTTCGCCGACTGGACGCGGACGCTGAGCGACAACACCGCGCGCCTGAAGGCCGAGGGGAAGCTCGACGACCCGGCGTGGCTGCAGCAGCAGCTGCCGAGCGGCATGTCGCCGCTCGCCCCGGCGGGTCTGTAGGAGGCCCTCAGGGCGTCGTGCTGTCGGCCGTCCGCCGGCCGGAGACCCACGTCGCGACGTCGTCGGCCGCGTGCCCGTTCATCGACGCCCGGAGGTGCCCACCCGGGTAGCGCACCACGGTGCAGTCGGGGATGAGCGCCGCGGTCTCCTCGACGATCGTCGGCGGGAAGAAGCGGTCCTTCGTCCCGCTGAGGACGAGCACGGGGGCCTGGATGCGGCCGAGCACGTCGCGGGCGTCGAAGGCCGCCTCGGCCTCGCCCTCGACCACCAGGTCGCCGTCGGGGACTGCGGAGTCGGCGAACATGCGGCCGACCAGGGGGCCGAGCCGGCGGCGCGCCGGCGCCCACGCGCGCCCGGGCAGCGGGTACTCGAGCATGATCGCGCCGGCGTCCGCGTACCGGTGCTCGGCCCGTGCCCTCGCCCAGCGGAGGTCGACGTCCTTGCCCCAGGGGGTGATCGTCGCGGCGGACGCCGTGAGGACGAGACGGCCCACCAGGTCCGGATGGTCGGCCGCGAGGTACAGGGCGACGAGCCCGCCGTACGACCTGCCCAGCACCACGTCCGCCCGGCCGCCGAGCTTCGCCCGGATGAAGGCGGCGTGGTCGTCGGCCATGTCGGCGATGCTGTGGCCGGCCGGCATGTCGCGGCGACGGTCGACGTTCCAGACCGTGTAGCCGGCGGCCGCGAACGGCGCGAGCTGCCGCGCCGTGAACCGCGCCCCGGAGCCGGACGTGGTGTCGGAGCCGGGTCCGCCCGGCAGGTGGAGCAGGGTCGTCGGCCCCGTCCCGAGCACGGTGTACCCCATGCCGTCGAACACCCCGCGGGACATCGCGACGGAGGCGTCGCGACGGCCGCGGACCAGTCGGCGAGCCGCCACGGCGGCTCCGAGCGCACCGAGCGCGACGAGCGCGAGCAGGGCGGTGCGACGTGACGAGACGGCCATCGGGATGCCCCTTCCTCCCCGAGCGTCGGCGCGTCCAGTCTCCTCGCGACGTCTCCGGTAAGGACAGGCTCCCTGCCGCGCCGAGCGACCGGTCGCTGCAGGGCCCTCGGCCGACGAGCGTCCGGTCCAGGGGCTGCAGCCATGGGGCGCTCCCGGCCCGTGGGCCACGGCGCGGCCTCGGCGTCGATGGCGCGTCGGTCGACTGCTTGTGCGGCTCGCCGTGCGGCGGCCGGCTTTCGTGCCGTTCTGCGCCGGGCTTCGCGGGTGAGGTTCCGGGACTCCGCTCGTTCGTCGGCGGACGACGAATTGCCCCTTTGACCTGGACAGATGGGGGTGAGTGGGCGTATCATCGAACACATGTTCGCACGCCTGGATGCCGTCGGAGAGCGCACCGTCGCGTCGTCCGACGAGCCGGGCGTGGAGGTTGTCGGGGGCAGCGCTTCGCGGTCCGGCGACCTGGGCGCGGGGGTCCGCGGGCTCAGCGCTTCGCTGTCCGACGCCCCGCGTACCGGGGTAGGCGGGGACGGTGTGCTGCTGTCCGGCGACCCTGGCGCGAACGTCGACGACGAGAGCGTTGTGCGGTCCGCCGAGCCTTCGGTGGACGAGTGGTCGTGGCTGTTCGATCCGCTGGGCGATGCCTGGTGGGACCCGGCCGACACCGGTGCGGAGCCGGATGTCGAGGTCGACCCGGAGCTGGAGCGGTTGCTGGGCGCGGCGCCCGGTCGCGGGCGTGAGCCGCAGGCCGGGGTGCCGCTGTCCGCGGCGACGGGCGCCGAAGGCGACCCGCGTGCTGAGGTTCCGTCGTCCACGGCGCGCGATGGAGCGGTCGACTCCCAGGTCGGGGCGTCGTCCGCGGCGCAGGTCGCTGGTGTGCCGGTGTGGTTGTCGGCGTCGTGTCTGGCGGCGATGACCCCCGGGTCCGGACTGGCGGGTGTGTTGGAGCGGGTGGACTTGTCCTCGGCGGATGACGAGCTGTTGGTGGAGACGGTGGCGGCAGCCGCCCGGCAGGCCGCGTTCGATCACCTGCTGGGTGCGTTGGCCGCGGGGGAGTTGTCGCGGCGGGCGTCGATGAACCCGTTGTGGCGCCAGCCGGTGCCGTCGCGCACGTGTGTGGCTGGGGATGAGCTGGCGATGCGGTTGGGCTGGTCACGTCTGGCCGCCAACCGGCTGGTCCGCGACGGGCGGGCGTTGGCGGGTGTGCTGCTGCCGGTGGCCGACGCGGTCCGCGAGGGCCTGCTGGATCTTGCCAAGCTGCGGGTGCTGACCGACAGGCTGCACGACCGCCCCGACCAGCTGTCCTGGCCGGTGCTGGAGCAGGTGCTGCCGCAGGCGCCGCGACGCGCACCCCGACGCAGCTGGCCGCCGACATCGACCGGGCCCTGCTGGCCGCCGACCCGGTGGATGCCGCGATACGCCTGCCAAGGCGTTGGCGGCCCGGCACGTGTGCCATCCGCGTCGGCTGCCGGATGGGATGGCGGGCCTGTGGGCCGTGCTCCCGGCCACGGATGCGGCCCGGATCGACGGCAGCCTGGAGGCCACCGCCCGCGCGGCCCGCGCCGCTGGGGATCGGCGCACCCTGGACCAGCTGCGCGCCGACACCCTGACCGACCTAGCCACCGGCACCGCCCTGCTCGCCGGCACCACGGCCACCGGCACCGCCCTGCTCGCCGGCACCACGGCCACCGGCACCGCGATGCTCGCCGGTGCCACGGCCACCGGCACCGCCCTGCTCGCCGGTGCCACCCTGACCAGCGGCGCACTCGGCGAGACGTTGCGCCGCGGTGCGGCAGGCACCAGCCCCGTCGCCCGTCACGGTGAAGCGCACAGCGATCGGCCGGCAGAGGGCATTACCTGCGATGCAGGGACGGACCCCGAGACGGTGGCAGCCGGTGTGGTCATCACGGATGGCGATGCGGTTGCGGCGAGCAGAAGCGTCCCTTCGGGCGCCACGCTCGTCCCACGATCGGAGGGCGCCGACCGGGAGCCGGATCTGGCGCTGGAGGCTCATTGGTCGGTGGGCCGCGTCCGCCGGGGCGGGCTGCGCCGGGGATCCGGATCCCCAAGGTCCGCATCGACGTCACCGTCGCCTTGTCCACGTTGATGGGGTTGGACGACCAGCCGGCTGAGCTGGCCGGGTTGGGACCGATCCCTGCCGAGCAGGCCCGTGCCCTGGCCCTCGGGGGAACCTGGCGACGCATCGTCACCGACCCGGTGACCGGCACCGTGCTGGACGTCGGACGCACCCGCTACCGGCCACCCGCCGCCCTGGCCGAGCATGTGCTGGCCCGTGACCAGGTCTGCGCCGGTCCCGGCTGCAGTGTGCCCGGGCACCGCTGCGACCTCGACCACACCACCGAGTACCACGGCACCCCCGCCAACCGCTCCCCGCTGCCCGGCACCACGTCGGCCGGCAATCTCGGTCCGCTGTCCAGCCGGTGCCACCGACTGAAGACCGACGGCGGCTTCACCCTGCGACAGGTCACCCCCGGCGTGTTCGAATGGCACACCCCCGCCGGGCTGACCTACCGGGTCACCCCCGGCCAGAACGGCCACACCCGAAAGCTCGACACCCACCACCACGCGATCCCCGACAACCCACCCTTCTGAGCGGGCCTCGGCAGTAGCAGGTCGGCGTCGGACGGGCGGCGCCGCGACGTGTCACCCTGCAGCGACGGTGAGCTGCCCCGGCCCTGCGGCCGGCGGTCCCGCAGACCTCGTCGGCTCCAGCTCCGGGGTGGCCGTCAGCGCGCCTCCGCCATGAGGTCGACGATCCGGCCGACACCCTCGGCGAGGTCGTCGTCCCCGAGCGCGTACGACAGCCGCAGGAAGCCGCTCGGCCCGAACGCCTCGCCCGGCACCACCGCCACCTCGACCTCCTCGAGGATGAGGGCGGCGAGCTCGGCGGACGTCGTCGGGACCTTGCCGCGGATCGTCCTACCCAGGACGCCCTGGACGGACGGGTACGCGTAGAAGGCGCCCTTCGGGCGCGGCACGACGAAGCCGTCGATCTGCTCGAGCAGGCCGACCATCGTCCTGCGGCGCCGGTCGAACGCCTCGCGCATCATCGCCACGGCCGACAGGTCGCCGGTGAGCGCGGCGATCGCCGCGCGCTGGGACACGTTGGCGACGTTCGACGTCAGGTGGGACTGCAGGTTGGTCGCGGCCTTGACCACGTCGGTGGGCCCGACGAGCCAGCCGACCCGCCACCCGGTCATCGCGTACGTCTTGGCGACGCCGTTGACGACGATCGCGGTGTCCGCCAGCTCCGGGACCGCCTTGACGATGGGGGTGAACACCGCGTCGTCGTACGTCAGGTGCTCGTAGATCTCGTCGGTGATCACCCAGACCCCGTGCTCCACCGCCCAGCGGCCGATCTCCGCGGTCTGCGACGGGGAGTAGACGGCGCCCGTCGGGTTGGACGGCGAGCAGAACAGGAGCACCTTGGTGCGCGGCGTGCGCGCGGCCTCGAGCTGCTCCACCGTGACGAGGTACTCCTGCTCCGGCCCGGCGAAGACCTCCACCGGGATGCCGCCCGCCAGTCGGATCGCCTCGGGGTACGTGGTCCAGTACGGAGCGGGCAGCAGCACCTCGTCGCCTGGGTCGACGATCGTCGCGAACGCCTGGTAGACGGCCTGCTTGCCGCCGTTGGTGACGAGCACGTTCGAGGGGCTGATCTCGTAGCCCGAGTCGCGCAGCGTCTTGGCGGCGATCGCCTGCTGCAGCGCCGGCAGACCGGCCGCCGGGGTGTACTTGTGGTTCGCCGGGTCGGTGGCGGCCGCCACCGCGGCCTCGACGACGGCCGCCGGCGTCGGGAAGTCGGGCTCACCCGCTCCGAAGCCGATCACGGGCCGGCCGACGGCCTTGAGCGCCTTCGCCTTGGCGTCGACGGCGAGGGTCGCGGACGGGGCGATGGCGCCGATCCGGGCGGAGACACGAGGTCGCGATGCGGCAGGCTGCTGGGTCACCCCGCCATCCTCGCGCACCGGCCCGGAGCGGGGAACCGCGTTTCACCACCGGGCGACCGTCGCGTATGGTTGTCCACCGGCGGTTGACGTCCGCCATGCTGGCGGCTGCCCATCCACCGGATCGGCGCCCCGTCGGCACGGAGGCGTCCGGCCGTAGGGCAGTGGCGCAATTGGTAGCGCAGCGGTCTCCAAAACCGCAGGTTGCAGGTTCGAGTCCTGTCTGCCCTGCGCACGTGGTCACCCGACCGCGGGCACGACGAAGAACGACCAGAAGAGGGCCGTACGTGAGCGAGAGCGCCGCGGAGGCACCGTCCGAGGGGCGGGCCAGCCGTTCGAGCACCGCCCCGCGCACCCGTGACGCGGGCGCGCGCCGGGGCCTGTTCGCGCGGATCGCCCTGTTCTGGCGGCAGGTCGTCGCCGAGCTGAAGAAGGTCGTCTGGCCGACGAGGCAGGAGCTGTCCACCTACGTGGTGGTCGTGCTCGTCTTCGTGGTCATCATCATGGCGTTCGTCACCCTGGTGGACGTCGGCGTCGGCCAGCTCATGCTGTGGATCTTCGGCGGCGCCAAGTAGCCCACGCCCGTTCGTCGTCCACCCCAGACGTCAGGAAGCAGGAGACAGGTGTCGCAGGATTCGCAGGAGCCCACACCGGGCGCCGAGGGCGAGCTCGAGGATGCCCTCGAGCCGATCGAGGCGGCCGAGGGCAGCACCGTGGAGCCCGTCGACGACGGCTTCGACGAGCCTGAGCCCACGGCCGAGGTCGAGGCGGAGGTCGAGCCCGTCGCCAAGGCGGAGCCCGACCCCGACGAGGACCCCGAGGCCGCCTTCAAGGCACGGCTGCGCAGCGAGCCGGGCGACTGGTACGTCGTCCACTCGTACGCCGGCTACGAGAACCGGGTGAAGACGAACCTGGAGAACCGTCGCCAGAGCCTCAACATGGAGGACTTCATCTACCAGGTGGAGGTCCCCATGGAGGAGGTCGTGGAGATCAAGAACGCGCAGCGCAAGGTCGTCAAGCGCGTCCGCATCCCCGGCTACGTCCTCGTCCGCATGGAGCTGACCGACGAGTCGTGGGGCGCCGTCCGCCACACGCCGGGCGTCACCGGCTTCGTCGGCCACACGCACCAGCCGGTGCCGCTGACGGAGTCCGAGGTCTTCTCGATGCTCGCCCCGTCGCTGGCGCCGAAGACCCCCGCGGCCGCGGCGAAGGCCGCCCCGCGGCCGGTCGAGGTCGAGTTCACCGTCGGCGAGTCGGTCACCGTCACGGACGGCGGCCCCTTCGACACGCTGCCGGCCACCATCTCCGAGATCAACGCCGAGAGCCAGAAGCTCAAGGTGCTCGTCTCGCTCTTCGGCCGGGAGACCCCGGTCGAGCTGTCCTTCAGCCAGGTCTCCAAGATCTGAGCTGAGTCCGGCCCGCGAGGGCGCTGCAACCGGGTCATCGCCCATGGCGTGGGCCCATGAACAGGAGGGAGGGCGTCATGCCCCCCAAGAAGAAGAAGATCACCGGCCTCATCAAGCTCCAGATCAAGGCCGGCGCCGCGACCCCCGCCCCGCCGATCGGCCCGGCGCTCGGTCAGCACGGCGTCAACATCATGGAGTTCTGCAAGGCGTACAACGCGGCCACCGAGGCCCAGCGCGGGAACGTCATCCCGGTCGAGATCACGGTCTACGAGGACCGCTCGTTCACCTTCATCACCAAGACCCCGCCGGCCGCCGAGCTCATCAAGAAGGCCGCGGGCGTCGCCAAGGGCTCCGCGACGCCGCACACCGTCAAGGTGGCGACGCTGAGCAAGGCCCAGGTCACGGAGATCGCGAGCCAGAAGCTCGTCGACCTCAACGCCAACGACCTGGCCGCCGCCGAGAAGATCATCGCCGGGACCGCCCGGTCGATGGGGATCCGCGTCGAGGCCTGAGCCCCGACGCCGTGGGAGGGCCCTGTGCGGCCCGCCAACCACGACTGCCGCAGAAGGAGAGAGCAGTGAAGCAGCACAGCAAGAAGTACGAGGACGCGCTCAAGAAGATCGAGCCCGGGGTGCTCTACTCCCCGCTCGCGGCCGTCCGCCTGGCCAAGGAGACGTCGACGACGAGCTACGCGGCGACCGTCGAGGTCGCCTTCCGGCTCGGCGTCGACCCGCGCAAGGCCGACCAGATGGTCCGCGGCACGGTCAACCTGCCGAACGGCACGGGCAAGACTGCCCGCGTCATCGTGTTCGCGGTCGGCGAGCGCGCCGAGCAGGCCCTCGCGGCCGGTGCCGACGAGGTCGGCGGCGACGAGCTGATCGAGAAGGTCGCCGGCGGCTACACGGACTTCGACGCCGCGGTGGCGACGCCGGACCTCATGGGCAAGGTCGGCCGCCTCGGCAAGGTCCTCGGTCCCCGCGGCCTCATGCCGAACCCGAAGACCGGAACCGTGACGATGGACGTCGCCAAGGCGGTGTCCGACATCAAGGGCGGCAAGATCGAGTTCCGCGTCGACCGGCACGCGAACCTGTGCTTCATCATCGGCAAGACGTCGTTCACCGACATCCAGCTGGTGGAGAACTACGCCGCGGCGCTCGACGAGATCCTCCGGCTCAAGCCGGCCGCCTCGAAGGGCCGCTACATCACCAAGGCGACGGTGTCGACCACCAACGGCCCCGGCATCCCGCTCGACCAGAACAAGACGCGTCACCTCACGGAGGAGGACGCGGCCTGACGGTCGCTCCGTGCATCACCGAAGGCCCGGCCCCGGAGGGGACCGGGCCTTCGGCGTTCCGGGACGGGCGTGCCTGCTTCGTCGGCTCGTGGCCTCGGACGGCCGTCGCGGACTCGGTGCCGACCCGTAAGGGTCGGCGGTCCGGCCGAGCCCATGACCGGACCGCCGAGCTCCGTCCGCGGTGTCGGGCGCTCGCACCGCGTCCGTCTAGTGCCTGCGCAGGCCTCGTCTGCGGGCCACCTGCCGCATGGCGGCGAGCCAGCCCGCCCAGAACGCCTGGCGCTGCCGCAGCGCCGCCAGCGCAGCGCCACGCACCCGCGGGTCGGCGGCCCACACCCCGCCGGGCTGCGAGAACGGCTCGGTGAACGGCTCGGTGAAGGGCTGCGCGCCCTCGCTGAACGGCTCCGTGAACGGTTCCGTGAAGGGTTCCGTGAAGGGTTCGGTGAAGGGGTCGCTCCGGAGCGCCTCCGTGAAGGGCTCGGTGAAGGGCTCCGTGAAGGGCTCCGTGAAGGGTTCGGTGAACGGCTCGGTGAACGGTTCGGTGAAGGGCTCCGTGAACGGCTGGGACGAGCCTTCGGTGAACGGCTCGGTGAAGGGCTCCGTGAAGGGTTCGGTGAAGGGCTCGGTGGACGGCTGGGACGAGGCCTCGGTGAAGGGCTGCGGCGAGGCCTCGGTGAAGGGCTCCGTGAAGGGCTCCGTGAACGGCTCGGTGTCCGCTTCCGTGGACGGCCCGGCGGAGCGATCGGCGGCCCCGGTGGCCTGGTCAGGCGCGGTCCGACGGAGCGGGAACACGGCGGGGGCCGGCACCCCCGGGCGGCCGTCGGCGCGGACCGGGCCTGCCGACCGGAGGGGTGCCTCCCACGGGTCGTCGTCCAGGTAGGCGGCCTCGATCGGCGGCAGCAGCGAGGCGTGCCGGATCGCTGCGATCGCGCGGGCGCGCGCCGCCCGTCGCGCGGCAGCGGCGGCCGCGGACGCCGGCGTCGCGACCTCGACCCCGAGCGTGCCCAGCACCGCCTCGATGGGGCACGAGACGGCGAAGGTGCCGTCGTCCTCCCCGCTCCAGTGCAGGCCCAGCACGCGCCCGGCGTCGTCGACGACGACCGAGCCGGAGTCGCCGCCGGCGGAGAAGCGCTCGACGCCCCCGTCGGGCTCGATGCGCAGCTGGTCGCGCAGGATGCGCCGGCCGGTGCCCGGCCCGAAGTCGACCACGGTGGTGAAGTCGACCGAGGCGACGACTCCCGAGGTCAGCCCGGTGGTCCGGCCGTGCTTGCGGACGTGCGTGCCGACCTGCGCGTAGGCCCAGCCGGTGACGGCGCCGATGCCGACGATCCCCGGGAACCACGGCACGCCGGGCGCGAGCGCCACCACTGCGGCGTCGACGCGGTCGGTGAGCACGCCGCGCGCGAGGGCGCCCACCCGGTCCGTCGGCGTCCCCTCGTCGGCCAGCGCGGGCTGCAGCCACGGGCTGCCGACGTCCTCCAGGCCGTCACCGGCGGCGACGTGCCAGTTCGTCAGGGCCATCGTCCGGCCGGTGCCGGGCTCGGTGACGATCAGCCCGAGCGTCCCGTTGACCGAGCGGAGGCGGGCGCCGCCGTCGGACGGGGCGATGACCGGGTCGAGCGGGCCGAAGGAGACGCCGCCGGCGAGCGGGCGCACCCGCTGCGGCGCCTCGGGCGCGACGACGGTCGGCTCCAGGCCGACGTGGTGCACGACGACGTCGGTGGGCACGCCCTCGATCTCGCCCGGGACGGCCTCGCCCGGGCCGAGCTCGTCGAGCGACCGCTTGACCTCGACGTGGACGACGATGGCGAGCCGGCCCGTCGCGTGACCTGCGCGGAGCTTCTCCGCGATGTCGACGCCGACCACGCCCGGCCGCGCGAGGAGCCCGTCCTCGACGGCGCGCTTGATGGGCCGGATGTCGTCGAGGGTCAGGGACCCCGCGTCCTGCTCGCTCATGACGTGCTCCTCCTGCCCGGGCCGGGGTCGGACGCGAACGAGGAGCGCGCGCCGGGCGTACAGATACACGCACACACCGGTGGCGTCGGGTCGGTGGCGGCGGAGGCCGGAGGTCGCGGCCGGGTGCTCGCCCCCTGAGAGCACCCGGCCGCCCGGTCGTCGACGGACGCAGCGTCCGGACAGCAGGGAAGGGACGGTCTCAGGCGCCGTGATACATCGAGCTCACGACATGGTCACGAGGAGCTGAGGCTCGGCTACCAGGTGAGCCACTGGGTGGCGCACGCCCCGCCGGCGCGGGAGCAGACGAGCCGGACGGGCCCGTGCGGGCGCACCTCGAGCCGGAAGTAGCCCACCTCGTCGGTCGCGACGTCGGCGATCTGGCCGTCGGGTCCCTGGAGCGTCACGCGCCCGGGACCGGCGGGGATCAGCTGGCCCTCGACCCGGTCGTCGGTCAGCTCCACCTCGACGCCGACGCCGTCGCCCTCGAAGACGAGCGAGCGCGACGAGTCGCCGGAACGGTCGCGGACGGCGACGAGCGCCTCGTCGTCCCGCGAGTCGTGGACGAGGTCGAGGAGCAGCAGGTCCAGCTCGTCGCGCAACGCCTGCAGCTCCCGCTGGATCCCGAACGCCTGCAGGCCGGCCGACTCGACGCGGTCGTACAGCTCCGCCTCCGCCACGGCCGTGCCCAGGTCGCGCGCGAGCGCCTCGTCGTCGGCCCACAGGCCCTGCGGTCGGTCCACGCCGTCATCCCCATGCCAGGACATCGCGCCCCCCTGCGCCGAATGCCGTTCCCGTGTTCGCCTCGACGTACCCGCGCAGCGCGTCGGTGCGTCGCAGCCGGTCCAGCCCGCGTTGCCGGGTCGGGCCGATCGAGCCCACCGGGATGCCCAGGCGCTCGGAGACCTCTTGATAGGTGGGCGGCGGGTCCGTGCTCAGCAGGAGCAGGAGCCGTCGCTGGTGGTCGGGCAGCTCGGCCAGGCCGGCGCGCAGCGCCCGGTGGCGCTCGGCCCGCAGCAGCTCGACGGCCAGGCCGTCGTCGTCGTCCGCGGCCGGCAGGTCGAAGTCACCGGTGCTCGGGTCGACGGGGATGGTGCGCCGTCCGGCGGACGCCACGCGCATGCACTCGTGCCGTGTCGTGGTGGAGATCCACCCGGGCAGCGCCTCGGGCTCGCGCAGGGTCGCCAGGCGCTCGTACAGGTTGAGCCACACGGTCTGCGCCACGTCCTCCGCCTGCTCGGGCGCGAGGCGGAACTGGCGGATGCGGGCCATGACGAGCCCGACGTGCCGCCGCACGATCTCGGCCCAGGCCGTCTCGTCGCCCACCAGCGCCGCGGCGACGAGCACGGTCAGCGAGGTGTCCGGGGTGACCGGCGCTGCCGGAGCCGGGCCGGCGTCCGGCGCAGGCCCCGGCCCGGTGTCGTGGGGCGGGCGGAGCGTCACGCGTCGTATCGTCGCGCGTCGCACCCGCAAAGTCCTCATGCTTCGCCCATCCTGCTCACACTCCGGGCAGGATCCGCAGCGCACGCCCGTAGTCGGGGACCGCCGTGCCCGTGGCGCGGAGCAGCGCGTACGCCCGGCGGGCGCCGACGCCGTGCTCGTGCATGAGGGCGGCCACCTTCCCGGCGACCTGGGGCGCGGCGAACGAGGTGCCGCTCCAGAGGGCGAACGAGTCGGCCGGGAAGTCGTCGGGGTCGGCGGTGAACTCGTACGACTCCTTGCCCTGCACGAACGGCGCGCAGATGCCCTCGGCCACCGTCGAGCAGTCCACCCAGAAGCCGTGGCTCGACCAGGGTGCGGCGTGGTGGTCGGCGGTCAGGCCCGCCACCGAGACCACCTGGCGGAACGCCGCCGGCCACATCGGCCGGGTGTCCCCGCCGTTGCCGGCCGCGGCGACGACGAGCACCTCGCGGCCCTGCTCGCGCTCGATCTCCTCGATCCGCTCCAGCGCCGCCTCGACCGCCAGCGACGGCTGGTCGTAGAGCGTCACCGAGCCGAGCGAGAGGTTGACGATGTCCGCGCCGTCCTCGACCGCCTGCACGATGGCCGTCGCGACGTCGATCTCCGTGCCGACGCCCCCGCCGAGCAGCGCGCGGTAGACCCGGATCGTCGCCATCGGCGCCACGCGTGCGACGACGCCCGCGACGAACGTGCCGTGACCGGCGCACAGGTCGAGGAAGCCGTCCCGCGGCTCGACGTCCAGCGGGTCGACGTTCGGGTCCTTGCCGTGGGCGTGGCGCGGCACGTCGACCAGCCAACCGTCGTGCCGGGCCTGGGCGGTGATGCCGGTGTCGACGATCGCCACCTGCGGCGCGTGCTCCACCGGGACGGGCACGAACGGCGCCAGCGGCGGTGCCAGCGCCGGGCCGCCGAGGTTCTTGATGACCGGGTTGCAGGGCAGCACCTGGTTCTGCGACGCGGCGAAGCCGCGCAGCCGCAGCTCGGCGACGGTGTCGTCGAGCTCGTCGGCGCTGAGGTCGTCGCGCGCGCGGAGCAGGACGATGCGGTCGTCGATGCCGGGGGCGTCGAGGGGGACGCGCTCCAGCCCGCGGATCTCGAGGTACGACCGGGCGCCCTCGTCCTCCCACGTGCGGCGCGTGACGATGATCTCGCGCTCGACGACGAGCGTCTCGACCGTCCCGTGCCCGGCGACCGTGCCGACCCAGCGGTCCGTCCGGGCGTGGTACCGGTCGCGCACCGAACGGGCGACCTGGCGCCGCAGCGCCGGCTCCCGGGGCGTGCGCACGAGCTCCGCGACCTGCTGACGCACCTTCGCGTGCGCGCGGGACTGCTCGTCACCGGGGACCGGGGAGACGGGACCGGTACCGTCGGAGGTGCTCATGCGAGGGGACTCCTTCGAAAGTCGCGTTGGACGGGCGGGGGTGTGGCGTGGTCGAGGCCGTGAGCGACGGCGCACGCCCCCTCCTCGGAACAGAGGGCGCCCACGACCTGGTGATACACGCTCGGCGGCTCGGTGAGAAGGCCTCGTCCGACCCGGCCGGCGTGGAGGCGGAGGTCCGCGGCGTCATCGCGCTCGCGGAGCGGGCGAAGGACCCCGAGGCGCTCGCGCTGGCGCTGCGGGCGCTGGCCCTCGTCCACCGGTTCCGCTGGGAGCAGGCGGACGCCTCGCGCCTCGTCGACCGTGCGATCGGGCTGGCCGTGCGGCACGGGCTGCGCTTCGCGGAGGCGGAGATCCGCGCCACCCGGGCCGTGGTCCGCCAGGACCGCGGCGACATCGCCGGGGCGCGGCGGGACGTCGCCGCCGCCCGGGCCGCGCTCGCCCGGGCGGGAGGCGGTGCCACGGACGAGCGCGCGCGGCTCGACAGCAGCCTGGAGCTCCAGCTCGCCGTCATCGCCCAGAACGCCGGGCGCCACCGCGAGGCCGAGGCGAGGTACCGGGCCCTCGCCGAGCGCCCGTTCCTCTCGGAGGGCGTCGCGCTGCGGGTCGCCAACAACCTGGCGCTGGTGCTGGCCGCGCGCGGCGCGTACGTCGCGGCGCTCGCGGCATCGGAGCGCGCCGTCGCCGTCGCGACGGCGCAGGGACCGGCGGTCGCCGCGATGGCGCGCCAGACGCACGCCTGGATCGTCGTGCGTCAGGGCCGGCTCGCCGAGGGCATGGCGGAGCTCGACGAGGTCGCGGCGGCCTACGAGCGTGCCGGGATCCCGCTCGGCGAGTACGACATCGAGCTGGCCGACGCCATGGCCGACCTGCGCCTGCTCCCCGAGGCGATCGCCGCCGCCCGCTCCGGGGTCGACGAGTTCGCCGCCGCGGGGACCTGGCTCATGTGGGTCGAGGCGCAGGTGCGGTTGGCGCGGCTGCACCTCGCCGCCGGCGAGCCGCGGCTGGCGGCCGAGCTCGCCGCGGAGGTGGCGGCCCGCGCCGGCGCGCAGCGCCGCGCGGCGTGGACGGACCGTGCCCGGCTGGTCGAGGTGGAGGCGCGGCTCGGCCTCGGCGAGCCTGCCGGGAGCGACGCCGCGTCGGCCCGCCGGGCGGCGGGCCGGTTCGAGCGGTCCGGCGACCTCGCCGACGCGGCCCACGCCTACCTCGTGGCCGGCCGCGCCGCGCTCGCCACCGGCCGTCCCGCGGCCGCCCGCACCGCGCTGGCGGCCGCCGGCCGGATCGCCGCCCGCGGACCCCTGCTGCTGCGCGTGCGCGGCCGGCTGTCGCTGGCCACCGCGGCCCGGATCGACGGCGACGGTGCGGCGGCGGTGCGCCAGGCCGGCGCCGGGCTCCGTGACCTGGCCGTGCACCGCGACAGGCTGCCGACCATGGAGCTGCGCGCGCTGGCCTCGGGCCACGGCGCCGAGCTGGGCGAGATCGGCCTGGCCGAGCTGCTGCGCGACGGCACGCCGGCGCAGACCCTCCGCTGGATGGAGCGCACCCGCGCGGCGGCGGTGCTCGCCCGGCTCCCGGTGGTCGAGGCCGAGCACGGCGCCGACGACGGTCGAGCCGAGGTCGCCCCGTGGCGCCTCGCGGCGAGCGGGGTCCGGAGCGTGCCGGCGGGGGAGAGCCCGGCACCACGGGGGGGCGTGCCGCCCACGGCGCGGTCCGGTGCGCAGGTGGTGTGGGCCGAGCCGCCCGGCCTCGCCCAGCTGCGCGCGGGGCTCGACGGGCGCGTGCTCGTCGAGACCGGCCTGTGCGAGGGGCGGTACGTCGCGGTCGTCGTGCGCCTGCGCGGCGCGCGCGTGGTCGACCTCGGCCCGCGTGCCGCGGTGGAGGAGCCCCTGCAGGCGCTCGTGTTCGCGCTGCGCCGCCTGGCCTCGCCCCGCTCGTCGGCGGCGGCGCAGGCGGCCCGCGTCAACGCCGAGGCGCGGCTGCGGGTGCTCCGCGACGTGCTCGTCGCGCCCCTCGGCGTGCGGCCGGACGACGAGCTGGTCGTCGCACCGGTCGGCCCGCTGCACGGCGTGCCCTGGTCGGCGCTGCACGACGGCCCGGTCTCGCTCGCCCCGTCGGCGACGGCGTGGCTGGCCACCGCGGGCACGGCGACGCCGCCGCGGCCCGGGGCGACCGTGCTCGTCGCCGGCCCCGGGCTGGCCGGCGCCCAGGAGGAGGTGGACGCGCTCGCGGCCGTGCACCCGGGGGCGCGGCTGTTCGGCGCCGCCGACAGCCGCGTCGCGCCCGTCTCCGCGGCGCTGGCGTCGGCCGACCTGGCGCACCTCGCGTGCCACGGCGTGCCGCGCGCGGACAACCCGATGTTCTCCTCGCTGGTCCTCGCCGACGGCGCCGTGACCGTCCAGGAGCTGCACCGCGCGGGCGTCGCCCCGCGCCGCCTGGTGCTCGCGTCCTGCCACTCGGGCGCGGACGTCGCCTACGCGGGCGACGAGGTGCTCGGCTTCGTCAGCGCGATGCTCGCCCGGGGGACGGCCGGCGTCGTGGCCAACATCGCCGCCGTGCCCGACGTCGAGGTCGTCGACCTCATGGTGGGCCTGCACCGTCGCCTGGCCGCGGGGGACACCATGGCCCGGGCGCTGCACGCGGCCCGCGGCGGGATCGACGCCCGCACCCCCGCCGGGTTCGTCAACTGGTGCACGTTCTCCGCCCACGGCGCCGCCTGACCGCTGTGACGTACGTCACACCGACCCGGGGTATCAGGTCGGCGCGGCGCCGCTCTTCAGGGTGCGACCCCACCAGCGAGGGAGGCCGCAGTGTCCGTGCACCCGGAGGAGCGCCGCACCCTTGTGGGGCGGTCAGGGTCGCCTTACCTTGTCGGGGAGTCGGCCGGCCGCCGAGGAGCTCGGGTGAGGGGTTCCATGATGAGCGACGAGGTGACGGACCCGGTCGAGACCGGCATCCAGGACGAGGATCAGGGCCTGGCCCACCAGGCCGCCCACGCCGTCGCCGCCTACCGCAGCGGCGACCGGGAGCCGTTGGCCCGCCTCGTGCGGAGCGTCACGCCGCTGCTGTGGCGCACCGTGCGGGCGCAGGGCGCCGGCCACGAGCAGGCGCAGGACCTGGTGCAGAACGTGTGGCTGACCCTGGTGCGCGACATCGAGACCATCCGCGACCCGGACGCGACGCTGCAGTGGCTGCTGGTCACCGCCCGCCGCGCGGCCTGGCGTGCCGTGCGGCGCAGCCGCGACGAGATGGTCCGCACCGAGCAGGACGAGCAGGTCACCGAGTGGCTCGCCGCGCCGAGCGACGAGGCCCCGGACGCCGCGGTGGCGCGCGACGAGCGCGACCGCGCGCTGTGGCGGCACGTCGGCGCCCTCTCCGAGCGGTGCCGGCAGCTGCTGTCCCTCGTCGCGATGGTCGACCGCCCCGACTACTCGGTGGTCTCGCGCACGCTGGGGATGCCGGTCGGGAGCATCGGCCCGACGCGTGGCCGGTGCCTCGCCAAGCTGCGGCTCGCCCTCGCCGCCGACCCCTCGTGGAGCGCCCGGTGACCGCCGCCGACGACTCCGTCCTCGCCTTCGTGGCCTCGGGCGCCATCGACGCGACCGACGAGGAGATCCTCCGCCGCCTCGACGCCCTCGTGGACGCCCGCGACCCCGTGCCCGAGGGCCTCGTCGACCGCATCGGCATCGCCCTGACCGTCGAGGCGCTGCAGGCCGAGGTCGCGCGGCTGCACCTCGTCGGCGACCTCGCCACCTCCGTCCGCGCCGACGAGGCCAGCATCGAGGCCGACACCATCACGTTCACCACGGACGTGCTCACCGTCATGATCTCGGTGCACCACGAGGGCGACCGGGTGCGCGTCGACGGCTGGGCGGCGCCGGCGGGTCCGCTGACCGTGGAGCTGCACCAGTTCGGGGACGCGCTCGTCACCAGGTCGGACGACGACGGGCGCTTCTCCTTCGAGGGCGTCGAGCGGGGACCGGCACGGCTGGTGCTGCGCCGTCCGTCCGACCCGACGGTGCCGATCGTCACGCCGCAGGTCGAGCTCTAGCCCATGGCCCGCTCCGGCGAGCGGGCGGCGCCGGGGGCCATCGACCTCGCGGCGCTCGCCGCGGCCGTGCGCCGGGCGGAGGACGAGAACGCCGAGGGCCACCCCGCGCAGGCTCGCCGGCTGCTGCGGCCGGTGCTCGCCGCGCTCCCGGAGGCCGCGGACGACCCCGCGGTCGTGCGGGTGCGCGCCTGGGCGCTCATCGAGATGGTGCGCTCCGAGTCGGAGGTGCGGGGCGGCGCCGAGCGGGCGCTGGCGGAGCTGGACCGCCTGGCCGACGAGCAGCGTCCGGGCGCGGGCTGGCCCGGGCTGGTGCCGGCCGTGCTCGGGCTGCGCGGCCTGCTCGCGCTGCGCGCCGGCCGGCTCGAGGAGGCGTTGCGGTGGCTCGACCGCGCCGTGGCGCGCATCGCCGACGCGGAGCCGCTGGACGCCTGCCGGATGCTGCTCAACCGCGGCGTGGTCCACGGCGAGCTGCGTCACCTCCCGCAGGCCCGCGCCGACTACGGCGAGTGCGCCCGCCGCGCGGCCGGCGCCGGCTTCGCCCGGTTGGCGTTCAAGGCCGAGCACAACCTCGGCCACCTGGAGTACTACGCCGGCCGGCTGCCGCAGGCACTCGCCCGGATGGAGGCCGCCACCGAGATGCTGCCCGGGCGGCGGCCCATCGCGCTCCTCGACCGCGCGCAGGTGCTCCTGGAGGCCGGCCTCGTCGGGGTGGCCGACCGCACCCTGGCCGAGGCCGCCGCCCTGTTCTCCGCCCAGCGCCTGCCGCACGACGTGGGGGAGTGCGAGCTGGGCCGCGCGGAGTGCGCCATGCTCCGCGGCGACCCGGGGGCCGCGCGCCTGCACGCGGCCGCAGCGCGGCGCCTGTTCCGCCGGCGCGGCGACGAGGCGTGGGTGCTGCGCGCCACCCAGCTGGAGCTGCAGGCGGACGCCGCGGTCCTCGCCCGGCAGCCGGCCGGCGACGCCCACCGGCGCTGGACGACCCTGGCGGCCCGCGCCGCGCGGCTGGAGGAGCAGTGCCGTGCGGCCGGCCGCCCGCTGTGGGTGACGGCCGCGCGGTGCGTGCGGATCGAGGCCGACCTGGCCCGCGGGGCGATCGCCGACCCCTACGCCGCGCTCCTCGAGCTGGGGCCCATCCCGCGGGGCGCCTCGATCGGAGGCCGTCTGGCGGCCCGGCGCGTCCGCGTCCTGCTGCAGCTGGCCGCGGGCCGGCGCGCCGCCGCCCTCGCCGAGCTCCGGGCGGGCCAGAACGAGCTGCGCGTGCACCGGGCCCGGTTCGGCTCGCTGGACCTGCGCACCGCGGGCGCCATCCACGGCGCCGCGCTGGCCGACCTCGACGCGCAGCTCGCGATCGCCACCGGCCGTCCGGCGGCCGTGCTCGACGCCGCCGAGCGGGTGCGTGCCGCCATCGGCGGCAGCCCGCGGCTCGCGCCGCACCTCGACCCGGTGGCCTCCGAGCTGCTGGCCCGGCTGCGCTACCTCGTCGTCGAGCGGCTCGGCACGCTCGGCGGCGTCCCGGCCGGCGGCCCGAGCGGCGACCGCATCGTCGCCGAGATCGACCGCCTCAAGCGCGAGATCCTCGCCCGCTCGTGGAACGAGAACGGCCGGGAGGGCGACGACCGGGCGGGTGGGGCGGCCGAGGTGCGGCGGGCCCTCGGGCGGCGGCCCGACGAGGTGGTCCTCGACCTCGTCGAGCACCGCGGCGAGCTCGTCGCGGTGCGCATGGACGGCTCGGGCGCCCGCCTGGCCCCGCTCGGCTCGTCGGCGCCGGTGCGGGAGGCCGTCCGCCGGGCGCACGCCGACCTCGAGGTCCTCGCCAACCCGCTGGTGCCGGCGGACCTGCGCGCGGTGGCGCGCACCTCGCTGGCCCGCGTGCTGGGGCTGCTGGGCACCCGCTTCGCCGACGTGCTGCCCGACGATGAGCGCACGCTCGTCGTCGTCGCCGGTGGCTGGCTGGGCATCGCCCCCTGGGCGCTCCTGCCCGGCCGGGCGGGCCGGCCGACGGTGGTCGCCCCCTCGGTCCGCCACTGGCTGTCGCACGCCGGCACCGCCCCGGCCGTCCCGCGCCGGGTGACGGCCGTGGCCGGCCCCGGGCTGGCGCTCGCCGAGCGGGAGGCGCACGAGGTCGCCGGGCTGTGGCCCGGCGGGACGGCCGTCGTCGGCCCCGAGGCGACCGCCGCCCGCACCGCCGACCTGCTGGCGTCGCCCGGCATCGTCCACCTGGCGGCGCACGGGCGGCACGAGGCCGAGAACCCGCTGTTCAGCTCGGTGCGCCTGGCCGACGGCCCGCTGTTCGCCCACGAGCTCGACGCGGCCGGCCGGCCGCCGCACCTGGTGCTGCTCTCGGCCTGCGAGGTCGGGCGGTCGACGGTCCGCGCCGGGGGAGAGGCGCTCGGCCTGGCCAGCGTGCTGCTGCGCGCGGGCGTCGCCTGCGTCGTCGCCGCCATCGCGCCGCTGCCCGACGAGGTGGCGCTCGGGGTGATGACGCGCACCCACGAGCTGTTGCGCGCCGGCGTCCCGGTGGCCGCCGCGCTGGTCGCGGCCACCACCGAGCGCGAGGACGTCACGGGCGACCCGGTGCCGCTCACCGCGTTCGGGGCGCCGGTGTAGCGCCGCGTTTTGGCGGCACCCCCGCGGTGCCGTACCCTTGGCAGGCCCAAGACCGCCGGTCGTCGGCTGCGGCTCCCTCCGGGGGCGGCAGCCGCCCGAAGTCCCGCTCACGCGGAGGCCGACGCAGGTGAGAGTTCCGCACGGCGAGCCGCCGTGCCCCGAGCCCCGCGCCTGCGCCGGGGCTCTTCGTGCGTCAGGGGACCGGTGGCACCACCATCGGAAGGAATGCCATGGCGAGGCCGGACAAGGCCGCAGCCGTTGCGGAGCTCACTGCCCTGTTCAAGGGCTCCAGCGCTGCGGTGCTCACCGAGTACCGCGGGCTGACCGTTGCGCAGCTCAAGGCGCTGCGGACCGCGCTGCGCGGCAACGCGAACTACGCCGTGGTGAAGAACACGCTGACCGCTATCGCGGCCAAGGAAGCCGGCCTCGGGGTGCTGGCCGACGAGCTCAAGGGCCCGTCGGCGATCGCCTTCGTCACCGGTGACCCGGTCGCGGCCGCGAAGAGTCTGCGTGACTTCGCCAAGGCGAACCCCGCCCTGGTCGTCAAGGGGGGCGTCCTCGACGGGCGTCCTCTGACCGCGGCGGACGTCACCAAGCTCGCGGACCTCGAGTCCCGCGAGGTGCTGCTGGCCAAGGCGGCCGGCGCGATGAAGGCCAAGCTCTACCAGGCCGCGTACCTGTTCACGGCGCCGGCGTCCAAGGCGGTTCGCACCGTCGAGGCGCTGCGTGTGAAGCAGGAAGAGACTGCGGCCTGAGCTTCGCGCAGGCCGTTCACCACAACCCCCAGCACGTCCGCCGGCAGGTGCCGGCGGCCAACCCGGAAGGAACCGCCACCATGGCGAAGCTCACCACCGCCGAGCTGATCGACCAGTTCAAGGAGCTCACGCTCATCGAGCTCTCCGAGTTCGTGAAGGCGTTCGAGGAGACCTTCGAGGTCACCGCCGCCGCCGCGGCCGCGGTCGCGGTCGCCCCGGCCGCCGGCGGCGCCGGCGCCGAGGTCGAGGAGGTCGAGGAGAAGGACTCGTTCGACGTCATCCTCGAGACCGTCGGCGACAAGAAGATCCAGGTCATCAAGGAGGTGCGCGCCCTCACGAGCCTTGGCCTCAAGGAGGCCAAGGACCTCGTCGACGGCGCCCCCAAGCCCGTCCTGGAGGGTGTCAACAAGGACGCGGTCGACAAGGCCAAGGCCGCCCTCGAGGGCGCCGGCGCCACCGTCACCATCAAGTGATCCCGGCGGTCCGTGACCGCTGACGCTCGCGAAGGCCCGCACCCCGGCACTGGGGTGCGGGCCTTCGTCGTGCCGCGGCCCTCCGACCAGGCGGTTTGCGATCGGCGAGGAGCTGAGTAGGCTAGCGCTTTGCGCTGACCTGTGCCGCGATCCCGTATAACCCGAGCTCGTCTGTCGTCGTTCGTGCCCGACGCCAGGCCGCTCAGAGGCCGGGGGGTCGCCCCTCGCCGGGCGGCGCACGTGTGCACGCGCACTCGATCCGCAGGGAAGGACCCCTCTTGGCTGCCTCGCGCACCTCTGCTGCACCGTCCGTCGCCACCCGCACCGCCTCCCGCCGCATCTCCTTCGCCAGGATCCACGAGCCCCTCGAGGTCCCCGACCTGCTCGGGCTGCAGACCGACAGCTTCGACTGGCTGCTCGGCAACGACCGCTGGCGCGCCCGCGTCGAGGCCGCCCTCGTGAACGGCCGCAACGACGTCCCGGCCACCGCCGGCCTCGAGGAGATCTTCGAGGAGATCTCGCCGATCGAGGACTTCGGCGGGTCGATGTCCCTGTCGTTCCGGGAGCACCGCTTCGAGGAGCCGAAGTACACCGTCGACGAGTGCAAGGAGAAGGACTTCACCTACTCCATGCCGCTGTTCGTCACGGCGGAGTTCGTCAACTACACCACCGGCGAGATCAAGAGCCAGACGGTGTTCATGGGCGACTTCCCGATCATGACCGACAAGGGCACGTTCATCATCAACGGCACGGAGCGCGTCGTCGTCTCCCAGCTCGTCCGGTCGCCCGGCGTGTACTTCGAGCGCATCGCCGACAAGACGAGCGACAAGGACGTGCTCACCGCCAAGATCATCCCCAGCCGTGGCGCGTGGCTGGAGTTCGAGATCGACAAGCGCGACAACGTCGGCGTCCGCGTCGACCGCAAGCGCAAGCAGAACGCCACCGTGCTGCTCAAGGCGCTCGGCATGACCGACGGCGAGATCCGCGAGGAGTTCAAGGACTTCCCGGCGGTCATCGACACCCTGGACAAGGACCACGTGCAGGGCCAGGACGAGGCGCTCCTCGACCTGTACCGCAAGATCCGCCCGGGCGAGCCGCCGACGGTCGACGCCGGCCAGGCGCTGCTCGACAACTTCTACTTCAACTCCAAGCGCTACGACCTGGCGAAGGTCGGCCGCTACAAGGTCAACAAGAAGCTCGGCCTGGACGCCCCGCTGGGCGACTCGGTGCTGAGCAAGGCCGACATCATCGCCACGATCAAGTACCTGGCGGCGCTCCACATCGACCTGCAGACGATGGCCGGCGTTCGCAACGGCGAGGCGATCGAGGTCCGTATCGAGACGGACGACATCGACCACTTCGGCAACCGCCGCATCCGCGCGGTCGGCGAGCTGATCCAGAACCAGGTGCGCACCGGCCTGTCCCGCATGGAGCGCGTCGTCCGCGAGCGGATGACGACGCAGGACGTCGAGGCGATCACGCCGCAGACGCTCATCAACATCCGCCCCGTCGTCGCCTCCATCAAGGAGTTCTTCGGGACGAGCCAGCTGTCGCAGTTCATGGACCAGAACAACCCGCTGGCTGGCCTGACCCACAAGCGGCGCCTGTCGGCCCTCGGCCCCGGCGGCCTGTCCCGGGACCGTGCCGGGATGGAGGTCCGTGACGTCCACCCGTCGCACTACGGCCGCATGTGCCCGATCGAGACCCCCGAGGGTCCGAACATCGGCCTCATCGGCTCGCTCGCGACCTACGGCCGCATCAACCCGTTCGGCTTCGTCGAGACGCCCTACCGCAAGGTCACCAAGGGCAAGGTGACCGACGAGGTCGACTACCTCACCGCGGACGACGAGGACCGGCACGTCATCGCTCAGGCCAACGCCGCCCTCAACGCGGACGGCTCGTTCGCCGAGGACCGCGTCCTGGTGCGCGTCAAGGGCGGGGACGTCGAGTACGTGCCCGGCGTCGACGTCGACTACATGGACGTCTCGCCGCGGCAGATGGTCTCGGTCGCCACCGCGCTCATCCCGTTCCTCGAGCACGACGACGCCAACCGCGCCCTCATGGGCGCCAACATGCAGCGCCAGGCGGTGCCGCTGGTCCGGTCCGAGGCGCCGTTCGTCGGCACGGGCATGGAGTGGCGCGCCGCGGTCGACGCGGGCGACGTCATCACCTCGGAGAAGCCGGGTGTGGTCGTCGAGGTGTCGGCGGACCTCATCACGGTCGCCAACGACGACGCGACGACGTCGACCTACCGGGTCGCGAAGTTCCGCCGGTCCAACCAGGGCACGAGCTACAACCAGCGCGTGCTGGTCGACCAGGGCGACCGGGTCGAGGTCGGCTCGGTCCTGGCGGACGGCCCGGCGACCGACGAGGGCGAGCTCGCCCTCGGCCGCAACCTCCTCGTCGCGTTCATGTCGTGGGAGGGCCACAACTACGAGGACGCCAGGTCGACGCCCGCGACACCAAGCTGGGCCCCGAGGAGATCACGCGGGACATCCCGAACGTCTCCGAGGAGGTGCTGGCGGACCTCGACGAACGCGGCATCGTGCGCATCGGCGCCGAGGTGAACGCGGGCGACATCCTCGTCGGCAAGGTCACCCCCAAGGGCGAGACCGAGCTGACCCCCGAGGAGCGGCTGCTGCGCGCGATCTTCGGCGAGAAGGCGCGCGAGGTGCGCGACACCTCGCTCAAGGTGCCGCACGGCGAGTCCGGCACGGTCATCGAGGTGCGGACCTTCAACCGCGAGGACGGCGACGAGCTGCCCGCCGGCGTGAACGAGATGGTGCGGGTCTACATCGCCCAGCGCCGCAAGATCACCGCGGGCGACAAGCTGGCCGGCCGCCACGGCAACAAGGGCGTCATCTCGATCATCCTGCCCGAGGAGGACATGCCGTTCCTCCCCGACGGCACCCCGGTCGACATCGTCCTCAACCCGATGGGCGTCCCCGGGCGCATGAACGTCGGCCAGGTGCTGGAGGTCCACCTCGGGTGGATCGCCAAGCAGGGCTGGGACGTCTCGCTCGCCCAGGGCGACACCGAGTGGCTGAAGAACGTGCCGCAGATCGCCCACCGCTCCGAGCACGACGGCCGCGTCGCGACCCCGGTGTTCGACGGTGTGCAGGAGGAGACCCTCAACAACCTCCTCAAGGTGACGCTGCCGAACCGCGACGGCGAGCGCCTCGTCGGCCACGACGGCAAGGCGCGCCTGTTCGACGGCCGCTCCGGCGAGCCGTTCCCGGAGCCGGTGTCGGTCGGCTACATGTACATCCTCAAGCTCCACCACCTCGTGGACGACAAGATCCACGCCCGCTCGACCGGTCCGTACTCGATGATCACGCAGCAGCCGCTGGGTGGTAAGGCGCAGTTCGGTGGCCAGCGGTTCGGCGAGATGGAGGTGTGGGCGCTCGAGGCGTACGGCGCCGCATACACGCTCCAGGAGCTGCTGACGATCAAGTCGGACGACGTGCCCGGCCGCGTCAAGGTCTACGAGGCCATCGTCAAGGGCGAGAACATCCCCGACTCGGGCATCCCCGAGTCGTTCAAGGTGCTGCTCAAGGAGATGCAGTCGCTCTGCCTGAACGTCGAGGTGCTGTCCGCGGACGGTGTCTCCATCGACATGAAGGAGAACGACGACGAGGTCTACCGCGCCGCGGAGGAGCTCGGCATCGACCTGTCCCGGCGGCCCAACGCCAGCAGCGTCGAAGAGATCTGACGCCGAGCCCGGACGGGGCGCCCAGCGCGCCCCGTCCCGGCCCGCACCCCTGCTCGAAACCGTCCCGCCGCCTGTTCGCGGCACCGAAGGGAAGTAGGACCCCTTGCTCGACGTCAACGCTTTCGACCTGCTGCGCATCGGCCTGGCCACGGCCGACGACATCCGTGCCTGGTCGCACGGCGAGGTCAAGAAGCCCGAGACCATCAACTACCGGACCCTCAAGCCGGAGAAGGATGGGCTCTTCTGCGAGAAGATCTTCGGTCCCACCCGGGACTGGGAGTGCTACTGCGGCAAGTACAAGCGCGTCCGCTTCAAGGGCATCATCTGCGAGCGCTGCGGCGTCGAGGTGACGCGCTCGAAGGTGCGCCGTGAGCGGATGGGCCACATCGAGCTCGCCGCCCCCGTGACCCACATCTGGTTCTTCAAGGGCGTCCCCTCGCGTCTGGGCTACCTGCTCGACCTGGCCCCGAAGGACCTGGAGAAGGTCATCTACTTCGCGGCCTACATGATCACGTGGGTCGACGAGGAGGGCCGCGCCGAGGACCTCCCCAACCTCCAGAACGAGATCGACCTGGAGAAGAAGGAGATCGCGGACCGCCGCGACAACGACATCAACGCCCGCGCCGTCAAGCTCGAGCAGGACCTCGCCGAGCTGGAGTCCGAGGGCGCCAAGGCCGACCAGCGCCGCAAGGTGCGCGACTCGGCCGAGCGCGAGATGGGTGCCCTGCGCAAGCGCGCGGACCAGGACATCGAGCGCCTCGACGCGGTCTGGGACCGGTTCAAGAACCTCAAGGTCAGCGACCTCGAGGGCGACGAGATGCTGTACCGCCAGCTGTCCGACCGGTACGGCAACTACTTCGAGGGCTCCATGGGCGCCGGCGCGATCAAGAAGCGCCTGGAGGCGTTCGACCTGGACGCCGAGGCCGAGTCGCTGCGCGAGATCATCCGTACCGGCAAGGGCCAGCGCAAGACCCGGGCGCTCAAGCGGCTCAAGGTCGTCAACGCGTTCCTCACGACGAACAACTCGCCGACCGGCATGGTCCTCGACGCGGTCCCGGTCATCCCGCCGGACCTGCGCCCGATGGTCCAGCTCGACGGTGGCCGGTTCGCCACGTCCGACCTCAACGACCTGTACCGCCGCGTCATCAACCGGAACAACCGCCTCAAGCGGCTGCTCGACCTCGGCGCGCCGGAGATCATCGTCAACAACGAGAAGCGGATGCTCCAGGAGGCCGTCGACTCGCTGTTCGACAACGGCCGCCGCGGGCGCCCGGTCACCGGCCCGGGCAACCGGCCGCTGAAGTCGATCTCCGACATGCTCAAGGGCAAGCAGGGCCGGTTCCGCCAGAACCTGCTCGGCAAGCGCGTCGACTACTCGGGCCGCTCGGTCATCGTCGTCGGCCCGCAGCTCAAGCTCCACCAGTGCGGCCTGCCGAAGCAGATGGCCCTCGAGCTCTTCAAGCCCTTCGTCATGAAGCGGCTCGTCGACCTCGGCCACGCGCAGAACATCAAGAGCGCCAAGCGGATGGTCGAGCGGGCCCGCCCGGTCGTCTGGGACGTGCTCGAGGAGGTCATCACCGAGCACCCGGTCCTCCTGAACCGCGCGCCGACGCTGCACCGCCTCGGCATCCAGGCGTTCGAGCCCCAGCTCGTCGAGGGCAAGGCGATCCACCTGCACCCGCTCGTCTGCGGCGCGTTCAACGCCGACTTCGACGGCGACCAGATGGCCGTCCACCTGCCGCTGAGCGCCGAAGCGCAGGCCGAGGCCCGCATCCTCATGCTGTCGAGCAACAACATCCTCAAGCCGTCGGACGGCCGTCCGGTGACCATGCCGACCCAGGACATGATCATCGGCCTGTTCCACCTGACGAGCGACCGTGAGGGTGCCGTCGGCGAGGGCCGGGCGTTCAGCTCCGTGGCCGAGGCGATCATGGCCTTCGACCAGGGCACGCTCGACCTCAACGCCGTCGTGACGATCCGCATGGACGACCTCGTCTTCGCGGAGGGCACGCAGCCCGAGGGCTGGGAGGAGGGCAAGACCCACTCCTTCTCCACGACCCTCGGCCGGGCGCTCTTCAACGAGCTGCTGCCGGTCGACTACCCGTACGAGAACGGCGTCGTCGACAAGAAGCGGCTCTCGGTCATCGTCAACGACCTCGCCGAGCGGTACCCGAAGGTGGAGGTCGCGGCCAGCCTCGACGCGCTCAAGGAGGCCGGCTTCCGCTGGGCCACCCGCTCGGGCGTGACGATCGCCATCTCCGACGTCGCGACGCCGGCCGAGAAGAAGGCGATCCTCGAGCAGGCCGAGGCGAAGGCCGCCCGTGTCCAGGGCCAGTACGACAAGGGCCTCATCACGGACGACGAGCGCCGCCAGGAGCTCATCCGCATCTGGACCGAGGCGACGGACGACGTCGCCAAGGCGATGCAGAAGAACTTCCCGAAGCGCAACACCGTCAACCGGATGGTCGGCTCGGGCGCGCGAGGCAACTGGATGCAGGTCCGCCAGATCGCGGGCATGCGTGGCCTCGTCGCCAACCCGAAGGGCGAGATCATCCCGCGGCCTATCAAGGCGAACTACCGCGAGGGCCTGTCCGTGCTGGAGTACTTCATCGCGACGCACGGCGCCCGCAAGGGCCTGGCGGACACCGCCCTGCGCACGGCCGACTCCGGGTACCTCACCCGGCGTCTGGTCGACGTGTCGCAGGACGTCATCGTCCGCGAGGAGGACTGCGGCACCGAGCGCGGCCTGCCGATGACCATCGCCGTCCCGGACGGCGAGGGCGGCCTGCGCCGGCACGACAAGGTGGAGACCAGCGTCTTCTCCCGCACGCTGGCCAGCGACATCGACATCGACGGCGAGGTCATCGGGCACGCGGGCGAGGACGTGGGCGACGTGCTGCTCGACCGCCTCATCGCGGCGGGCGTCACCGAGCTCAAGGTCCGCTCCGTGCTCACCTGCGAGTCGCGCGTCGGCACGTGCGCCAAGTGCTACGGCCGCTCGCTGGCCACCGGCAAGCTCGTCGACATCGGCGAGGCGGTCGGCATCATCGCCGCCCAGTCGATCGGCGAGCCCGGCACGCAGCTGACGATGCGTACGTTCCACACCGGCGGCGTCGCCTCGGCGGAGGACATCACGCAGGGTCTGCCGCGTGTCCAGGAGCTCTTCGAGGCCCGCACCCCCAAGGGTGAGGCGCCCATCGCGGAGTACTCCGGGCGGGTCGGGATCGAGGAGGGCGACCGCATCCGGCGGATCGTCCTCACGCCCGACGACGGCTCCGACGAGATCGCCTACCCGATCACCAAGCGCTCCCGCCTGCTCGTGGCGGACGGCGACCACGTCGCCGTCGGCACCCAGCTGGTGCAGGGCGCCGTCGACCCCAAGAAGGTGCTGCGCATCCTCGGCCCCCGGGCCACGCAGAAGCACCTGGTCGACGAGGTGCAGGAGGTCTACCGCAGCCAGGGCGTGGACATCCACGACAAGCACATCGAGGTCATCGTCCGGCAGATGCTGCGGCGCGTGACCGTGCTCGACTCCGGCGACACCGACCTGCTGCCGGGCGAGCTGTGCGAGCGCGGCAAGTTCGAGGACGCGAACCGCAAGGCGGTGTCCGAGGGCGGCCAGCCGGCGTCCGGCCGGCCGGAGCTCATGGGCATCACCAAGGCGTCGCTGGCCACGGACTCGTGGCTGTCGGCGGCGTCCTTCCAGGAGACGACCAAGGTGCTCACCGAGGCCGCCATGTCGAGCCGGTCCGACCCGCTGCTCGGCCTCAAGGAGAACGTCATCCTCGGCAAGCTCATCCCCGCCGGCACGGGCCTGGCCCGCTACCGGGACATCGAGGTGGAGCCCACCGAGGAGGCGAAGGCCGAGCTGTACCCGGCGTTCGGGTACGACGAGATCGACTTCCCGACGCTCGGCCTGGGCACCGGCGAGGCGATCCCGCTCGAGGACATCGACTTCGGCGACTTCCGCTGATCGACGCGGGCGAGGGCCCGTCCCGGTGCGCCGGGGCGGGCCCTCGCCCGTTGGTCCGGTCCTCGCTTTGGGCCCGTCCGGGCGGTGCTGTATGCTCGGACACCGTGCCCGCGTCGTCGGGCCCTTGTGCGTGCGTGCACGTCGGATCCTCACGGATCCGGGCAGCACCAGCGGGTGGACTCCCCACCACCACGGACCGACCGGGATGACGTCCTGGTCCGCGCCGCGGAGGACCGGGGCGACACGCCCGGGCGCGGGGGTCGGTGCGGGACGCACGACCTCCGGGGTAGCCGCGCGACGAGCGGCGAGCCGGGAACCAGCCGGCCGTCCTAGGTGACGGGTGCCGGTCGACCAGAGAACACCGAGTGACTCGGAGAGTCCGTGCCTACGATCCAGCAGCTGGTCCGCAAGGGCCGGCAGGCGAAGACGAACAAGTCGAAGACGCCTGCCCTCAAGGGTTCGCCCCAGCGTCGCGGGGTGTGCACCCGCGTCTACACCACCACCCCGAAGAAGCCGAACTCGGCGCTGCGCAAGGTCGCGCGCGTTCGGCTCTCCAGCCAGGTGGAGGTCACCGCCTACATCCCCGGCGTCGGCCACAACCTGCAGGAGCACTCGATCGTGCTCGTGCGCGGCGGCCGCGTGAAGGACCTGCCGGGTGTCCGCTACAAGATCGTGCGCGGCGCGCTCGACACGCAGGGCGTGAAGAACCGCAAGCAGGCACGTTCCCGCTACGGCGCGAAGAAGGGCTGAGACACATGCCTCGCAAGGGTCCGGCCCCCCGCCGTCCGCTCGTCTCCGACCCGGTCTACGGGTCGCCCGTCGTCACGCAGCTCATCAACAAGGTGCTGCTCGACGGCAAGAAGACCGTCGCCGAGTCGATCGTCTACGGCGCCCTCGAGGGCGTCCGCGACAAGACGCAGCAGGACCCGGTCGTCGTGCTCAAGCGCGCCCTGGACAACGTGCGCCCCGCGCTCGAGGTCCGCTCCCGCCGCGTCGGCGGGGCGACCTACCAGGTGCCGGTCGAGGTGCGCCCCGTGCGCGCCACGACCCTCGCGCTGCGCTGGCTGACCGACTTCTCCCGCGCCCGTCGCGAGAAGACGATGACCGAGCGGCTCATGAACGAGATCCTCGATGCCTCCAACGGCCTGGGGGCGGCGGTCAAGCGCCGCGAGGACATGCACAAGATGGCCGAGTCCAACCGGGCCTTCGCGCACTACCGCTGGTAGTCCGGGACCGTCCGCCGGCCCGCCCCTGCTCGGGGCGGGCCGCGGGCACCGACGCTAGACCGACAAGGGGCGTACACCTGTGGCACTTGACGTGCTCACGGACCTGACCAGGGTCCGCAACATCGGCATCATGGCGCACATCGATGCCGGCAAGACGACGACCACCGAGCGGATCCTGTACTACACCGGGATCAACTACAAGATCGGTGAGGTCCACGAGGGCGCGGCCACGATGGACTGGATGGAGCAGGAGCAGGAGCGCGGCATCACCATCACGTCCGCGGCGACGACCTGCTTCTGGAAGAACAACCAGATCAACATCATCGACACGCCCGGCCACGTCGACTTCACCGTCGAGGTGGAGCGCTCGCTGCGCGTGCTCGACGGCGCGGTGGCCGTCTTCGACGGCAAGGAGGGCGTGGAGCCCCAGTCCGAGACGGTCTGGCGCCAGGCCGACAAGTACGACGTGCCGCGCATCTGCTTCGTCAACAAGATGGACAAGCTGGGCGCCGACTTCTACTTCACGGTGAAGACGATCGTGGACCGGCTCAAGGCGCGGCCGCTGGTCATCCAGCTGCCGATCGGCTCGGAGCACGCGTTCGTCGGCGTCGTCGACCTCGTCGAGAACCGTGCGCTCGTCTGGCGCGGCGAGACCGCCCTGGGCGAGCACTACGAGACCGAGGACGTCCCGGCCGACATGGTCGAGCTGGCCGCGAAGTACCGCGCCGAGCTCATCGAGGCTGTCGCCGAGACCGACGAGGAGCTGCTCGAGAAGTACCTCGGCGGCGAGGAGCTGACGGTCGCCGAGATCAAGGCGGGCATCCGCAAGCTGACGATCTCGTCGGAGGCCTACCCGGTGCTCTGCGGCTCGGCGTTCAAGAACAAGGGCGTGCAGCCCATGCTCGACGCCGTCGTCGACTACCTGCCGTCGCCGCTCGACGTGCCGTCGATCGCCGGCCACGACGTCAAGGACGCCGCGGTCGTCGTCGAGCGCCACGCGGACGCCTCGGAGCCGTTCTCGGCCCTGGCGTTCAAGGTCGCGGCCCACCCGTTCTTCGGCAAGCTCACCTACGTCCGGGTCTACTCCGGCAAGGTGGCGACCGGCGCACAGGTGTTCAACTCGACGAAGCAGAAGAAGGAGCGCATCGGGAAGCTCTTCCAGATGCACGCCAACAAGGAGAACCCCGTCGACGAGGCCCAGGCCGGGCACATCTACGCGTTCATCGGGCTCAAGGACGTCACCACCGGTGACACCCTGTGCGACCCGGGCGCGCCGGTGGTCCTGGAGTCGATGACCTTCCCCGAGCCCGTCATCGACGTGGCGATCGAGCCGAAGACGAAGGCCGACCAGGAGAAGCTGTCGACCGCCATCCAGAAGCTCGCCGAGGAGGACCCGACCTTCCGCGTCCGCCTGGACGAGGAGACTGGTCAGACGGTCATCGGCGGCATGGGCGAGCTCCACCTCGACATCCTCGTCGACCGCATGCGTCGCGAGTTCAAGGTCGAGGCGAACGTCGGCAAGCCGCAGGTCGCGTACCGGGAGACCATCCGCCGCAAGGTGGACAAGTACGACTACACGCACAAGAAGCAGACCGGTGGGTCGGGCCAGTACGCGAAGGTCCAGATCACCATCGAGCCGCTGGAGTCCGAGGACGGAGCGCTCTACGAGTTCTCCAACGCCGTGACCGGTGGGCGTGTGCCGCGCGAGTACATCCCGAGCGTCGACCAGGGCATCCAGAACGCGATGCAGCAGGGCATCCTCGCCGGGTTCCCCATGGTGGGCATCAAGGCGAGCCTCATCGACGGCGCGTACCACGAGGTCGACTCGTCCGAGATGGCGTTCAAGATCGCCGGGTCCATGGCGTTCAAGGAGGCGGCCCGCAAGGCCGACCCCGCGCTCCTCGAGCCGATCATGGCCGTCGAGGTGCGCACGCCCGAGGAGTACATGGGCGACGTCATCGGCGACCTCAACTCCCGACGCGGCATGATCCAGTCCATGGAGGACGCCACCGGCGTCAAGGTGGTCCGGGCTCACGTGCCGCTCTCGGAGATGTTCGGGTACGTCGGTGACCTGCGGAGCAAGACGCAGGGCCGTGCGGTGTACTCCATGCAGTTCGACAGCTACGCCGAGGTCCCTCGCAACGTGGCGGACGAGATCATCAAGAAGACCCGGGGCGAGTAGTCCTCCTCCGGTCCATTCCAGCAACACAAAAATCCGATCCGGAGGACAACCCGGTCGTCGTCTACGCTAGGCCGGCGACCAGGGGCACTCTCTAGCAAGTCCTGAGGAGGACTCACAGTGGGCAAGGCGAAGTTCGAGCGGACGAAGCCGCACGTCAACATCGGGACCATCGGTCACGTCGACCACGGCAAGACGACGCTGACCGCCGCGATCTCGAAGGTGCTGCACGACAAGCACCCCGACCTCAACCCCTTCACGCCGTTCGACGAGATCGACAAGGCGCCCGAGGAGAAGCAGCGCGGTATCACGATCAACATCGCGCACGTCGAGTACCAGACCGACAAGCGCCACTACGCGCACGTCGACGCTCCCGGTCACGCCGACTACATCAAGAACATGATCACCGGCGCGGCCCAGATGGACGGCGCGATCCTCGTGGTCGCCGCCACCGACGGCCCGATGGCCCAGACGCGTGAGCACGTCCTGCTCGCCCGTCAGGTCGGCGTCCCCTACCTGCTCGTCGCCCTCAACAAGGCCGACATGGTGGACGACGAGGAGATCCTGGAGCTCGTCGAGGTCGAGGTGCGCGAGCTCCTCTCCGCGCAGGGCTTCCCGGGCGACGACGTCCCGGTGATCCGCGTCTCGGCGCTCAAGGCGCTCGAGGGCGACCCGGAGTGGGTCAAGACCGTCGAGGCCCTCCTCGACGCCGTCGACGAGAACGTGCCGGACCCGGTGCGCGACATCGACAAGCCGTTCCTCATGCCGATCGAGGACGTCTTCACCATCACCGGCCGCGGCACCGTCGTGACCGGCCGTGTCGAGCGTGGCCGCCTCAAGGTGAACGAGGAGGTCGAGATCGTCGGCATCAAGGAGAAGTCGATCAAGACCACCGTCACCGGTGTCGAGATGTTCCGCAAGACGCTCGACTACGCCGAGGCCGGCGACAACACGGGCCTCCTGCTCCGCGGCACGAAGCGCGAGGAGGTCGAGCGCGGCCAGGTCGTCGTGAAGCCGGGCTCGATCACGCCGCACACGGTGTTCGAGGGCCAGGTCTACATCCTGGGCAAGGACGAGGGTGGGCGTCACAACCCCTTCTACTCGAACTACCGCCCGCAGTTCTACTTCCGGACCACGGACGTCACCGGCGTCATCACGCTGCCCGAGGGCACCGAGATGGTCATGCCCGGCGACAACACCGAGATCCACGTCGAGCTGATCCAGCCCATCGCCATGGAGGAGGGCCTCGGCTTCGCCATCCGCGAGGGTGGCCGCACCGTCGGCTCGGGCCGCGTCATCAAGATCATCAAGTGAGCCGGGCCCTTCGGGGCTGCTGACCCACCGGGAGGGCCCGGGCGCCACGGCGCCCGGGCCCTTTCGTCTGCGGTCCCGGTCCGTTCCGGCACCGCCGGTGGGCTCGTCGGCCGCCCGCGGAGCGGATTGGCTTTCTCCGACCTCGTCTGGCACACTTGCCGGGTTGCCCGCTCGGGTGTGGTGCGTTCGCGCGCCTCGCCTCGGCTGGGCGAAGACGTGGAGAGCTCACCTGCCCCGGGGTCACCCGGAGGTGACGGGCTCGACCGCAACCACCGACCCGGTACCGGAAGGTACGCCGCCAACGGTGTGTCGCGCAGAGCGACACGCCCGAGTGCGGGGGTCGGACGGACCGGTTCGAACGACAGAGAGAAGTAGACGACGCCATGGCGGGACAGAAGATCCGCATCCGGCTCAAGTCCTACGACCACGAGGTCATCGACAGCTCGGCGCGCAAGATCGTCGACACGGTGACCCGCGCGGGTGCGCAGGTCGTGGGCCCGGTGCCGTTGCCGACGGAGAAGAACGTCTTCTGCGTCATCCGGTCGCCCCACAAGTACAAGGACAGCCGCGAGCACTTCGAGATGCGCACGCACAAGCGGCTGATCGACATCATCGATCCCACGCCGAAGGCGGTCGACTCGCTCATGCGTCTCGACCTTCCCGCGGACGTGAACATCGAGATCAAGCTCTGATTCGCTGGGAAGGACGCACTCACATGGCAACCCAGCAGACTGCGCGCCCCGTCACGGCGCTGCTCGGCACCAAGCTCGGCATGACCCAGGTGTGGGACGAGGCCGGTCGCCTCGTCCCCGTCACGGTCGTCGGCGTGGGGACGAACGTCGTGACGCAGGTCCGCTCCGCCGAGGTTGACGGCTACGCCGCGGTTCAGCTGGCCTACGGCCAGATCGACCCCCGCAAGGTGAACAAGCCGCTCAAGGGCCACTTCGAGAAGGCCGGGGTCACCCCGCGCCGGCACGTGGCCGAGATCCGCACGCCGAACGCCACCGACTACACGCCCGGCCAGGAGATCACCGTCGAGGTGTTCGGAGCCGGGCAGTCGATCGACGTCTCCGGCACCACCAAGGGCAAGGGCTTCGCGGGCGTCATGAAGCGCCACGGGTTCAAGGGTGTCTCCGCCTCGCACGGTTCGCACCGCAACCACCGCAAGCCCGGGTCCATCGGCGCGTGCGCCACCCCGAGCCGTGTGCTCAAGGGTGTCCGCATGGCCGGCCGCATGGGCAACGAGCGGCAGACCACCCAGAACCTGACCGTGCACGCGATCGACGCCGAGAAGGGCCTGCTGCTCGTCAAGGGCGCCGTCCCGGGCCCCAAGGGTGGCGTCGTCGTCGTCAAGACCGCCTCGAAGGGTGCGTGACCACCATGAGTGACACGCTCACCGTCGACGTCCTGGACAGCAAGGGGGAGAAGGCCGGCCAGGCCGAGCTCCCCGGCGAGGTCTTCGACGTGCAGACGAACGTCCCCCTGATCCACCAGGTCGTCGTCGCCCAGCTCGCCGCCGCGCGGCAGGGCACGCACGACGCGAAGACCCGTGGTGAGGTCAGCGGCGGCGGCAGGAAGCCGTACAAGCAGAAGGGCACCGGCCGCGCCCGTCAGGGCTCGACCCGCGCCCCGCAGTTCGCCGGCGGTGGCACCGTCCACGGCCCGCAGCCGCGCGACTACAGCCAGCGGACCCCGAAGAAGATGAAGGCCGCGGCGCTCCGCGGTGCCCTCTCGGACCGCGCCCGTGCCGGCCGCGTGCACGTCGTCACCGGCTTCGCCGCCGGCGTCGCGCCGTCGACGAAGGCAGCCGTCAAGGTGCTGGACAACCTGTCCGGCCGCCGCAGCGTGCTCGTCGTCGTCGAGCGGGACGACGAGGTCACGTGGAAGTCGCTGCGCAACGTCGAGCGGGTCCACCTGCTCGTCGCCGACCAGCTCAACACCTACGACGTGCTCGTGAGCGACGACGTGGTGTTCACCCAGGGTGCCCTGGACGCCTTCCTCGCCGGGCGCAAGGCCAAGGAGGAGACGAAGTGACCACCGTCGGCAAGGACCCGCGCGACATCCTCATCGCGCCCGTCGTCTCCGAGAAGAGCTACGGCCTCCTCGACGAGGGCAAGTACACGTTCCTCGTCGACCCGCGCGCCAACAAGACCGAGATCAAGATCGCGGTCGAGCAGGTGTTCGGCGTGAAGGTCGACTCGGTCAACACCGCGAACCGTCAGGGCAAGGCTCGCCGGACCCGGTTCGGCATCGGCCGTCGCAAGGCCACGAAGCGTGCGATCGTCACCCTCCGCGAGGGCTCGATCGACATCTTCGGCGGACCGGTCGGCTGAGCGGCCCGGAAGGACATCTGACATGGCTATCCGTAAGTACAAGCCGACGACCCCGGGTCGCCGCGGTGGCTCCGTCGCCGACTTCGCCGAGCTGACTCGGTCGGAGCCGGAGAAGGCGCTCGTCCGCCCGCTGTCCAAGTCCGGCGGTCGCAACTCGTCCGGCCGCGTGACCACCCGCCACCACGGCGGCGGTCACAAGCGCGCCTACCGGGTGATCGACTTCCGCCGCAACGACAAGGACGGCGTGCCGGCCAAGGTCGCGCACATCGAGTACGACCCGAACCGCACGGCGCGCATCGCGCTCCTGCACTACGCCGACGGCGAGAAGCGCTACATCCTCGCGCCGAACCGGCTGAACCAGGGCGACCGCGTCGAGTCGGGTCCCACGGCGGACATCAAGCCCGGCAACAACCTGCCGCTGCGCAACATCCCGACCGGTACGGTCATCCACGCCATCGAGCTGCGGCCCGGCGGCGGTGCGAAGATCGCCCGCTCGGCCGGTGCCTCCGTGCAGCTGGTCGCGAAGGACGGGCCGTACGCCCAGCTCCGCATGCCGTCCGGCGAGATCCGCAACGTCGACCTGCGCTGCCGCGCGACGGTCGGCGAGGTGGGCAACGCCGAGCAGGCCAACATCAGCCTGGGCAAGGCGGGGCGCTCGCGCTGGAAGGGCGTCCGCCCGACCGTCCGCGGCGTCGCGATGAACCCGATCGACCACCCGCACGGTGGTGGCGAGGGCAAGACCTCCGGTGGCCGTCACCCGGTCAGCCCGTGGGGTCAGCCCGAGGGCCGCACCCGGCGTCCGAACAAGCCGAGCGACAAGCTCATCGTGCGCCGTCGGCGCACCGGCAAGAAGCGCTGACAGGAGAGCAGGAGCACATGCCTCGCAGCCTCAAGAAGGGCCCCTTCGTCGACGGCCACCTTCAGAAGAAGGTGGACGTCCAGAACGCGGCCGGCACGAAGAACGTCATCAAGACGTGGTCGCGCCGTTCGGTCATCACGCCGGACTTCCTCGGCCACACGTTCGCCGTCCACGACGGCCGCAAGCACGCCCCGGTGTTCGTCACCGAGTCGATGGTCGGCCACAAGCTCGGCGAGTTCGCCCCGACGCGGACGTTCCGCGGCCACGAGAAGGACGACCGGAAGGGCCGCCGCCGCTGACGCGGCGACGCCCATCCGGCAGAAGGAGACAACGATGGAAGCCATGGCGAAGGCGCGGTTCGTCCGCGTCACGCCCCTGAAGGCACGCCGCGTCGTGGACCTCGTCCGTGGCAAGAACGCCGGCGAGGCCGTCAACACGCTGCGGTTCGCCCCGCAGGCCGCGGCCGAGCCGGTGCGCAAGACGCTGCAGTCCGCGATCGCGAACGCCGTCGAGGGCGCGCGCCGCAACAGCGAGCGCCTCGACGAGGCGGACCTGGTCGTCTCGGAGATCTACGTCGACGAGGGCCCCACGCTCAAGCGGTTCCGGCCGCGGGCGCAGGGCCGTGCCGGCCGGATCCTCAAGCGCACGAGCCACATCACCGTGGTCGTCTCGGTCCCCGAGAAGGCCGCCAGCAAGGGAGGGACCCGCTAGTGGGCCAGAAGGTCAACCCGCTCGGGTACCGCCTGGGCATCACCACCGACCACCGTTCGCGGTGGTTCGCCGACTCGACCAAGGCCGGTCAGCGGTACCGCGACTACGTCCGCGAGGACGTGCAGATCCGCAAGCTCATGAGCACGGGTCTGGAGCGCGCCGGCATCGCCAAGGTCGAGATCGAGCGCACCCGCGACCGCGTGCGCGTCGACATCCACACCGCCCGCCCGGGCATCGTCATCGGGCGTCGCGGCGCGGAGGCCGACCGCATCCGCGGTGAGCTCGAGAAGCTCACCGGCAAGCAGGTGCAGCTCAACATCCTCGAGGTGAAGAACGCCGAGCTCGAGGCGCAGCTGGTCGCCCAGGGCATCGCGGAGCAGCTGGCGAGCCGTGTCTCGTTCCGCCGCGCGATGCGCAAGGGCATCCAGTCGGCGCAGCGCGCCGGCGCCAAGGGCATCCGCGTGCAGGTCTCGGGCCGCCTCGGCGGCGCGGAGATGAGCCGCACGGAGTTCTACCGCGAGGGTCGCGTGCCGCTGCACACGCTGCGCGCCAACATCGACTACGGCCTGCACGAGGCCCGCACCACCTTCGGCCGCATCGGCGTCAAGGTGTGGGTCTACAAGGGCGACGTCACCGAGAAGGAGTACGCGCGCGAGCAGGCGACGCAGGCTCCTCGGCCGTCGCGCGGCCCGCGGCCCGAGCGCGGCGACCGCCCGGAGCGGGGCCCCCGCACCGGTGGCCGTCGGCCCGAGCGCGAGCAGGCCCCCGCCGAGGCGGCGGCCGACGCCCCCACCGAGACCGGAACGGAGGCCTGAGCCATGCTCATCCCGCGCAGGCTGAAGCACCGCAAGCAGCACCACCCCGACCGGCACGGTGCCGCCAAGGGCGGCACCACGATCTCCTTCGGCGACTTCGGCATCCAGGCCCTCGAGCCCGCCTACGTCACCAACCGGCAGATCGAGGCCGCTCGTATCGCGATGACCCGCCACATCAAGCGTGGCGGCAAGGTCTGGATCAACATCTACCCGGACCGGCCGCTGACGAAGAAGCCCGCCGAGACCCGCATGGGTTCCGGCAAGGGCTCACCCGAGTGGTGGATCGCCAACGTCAAGCCCGGCCGCATGCTCTTCGAGCTGGCCGGTGTCCCGGAGCCCCTGGCGCGCGAGGCCATGCGCCGCGCGCAGCACAAGCTCCCGATGAAGACCCGTTTCGTGGTGCGTGAGGGAGGTGCCAGCTGATGGCCATCGGAACCCAGGGCCTGGCGCCGAGCGAGCTGGACGCGTTCGACGACGAGCGTCTCGTCGCCGAGCTGAAGAAGGCCAAGGAGGAGCTGTTCAACCTGCGCTTCCAGTCGGCCACCGGCCAGCTGGAGAGCCACGGCCGGCTCCAGGCCGTGCGGCGCGACATCGCCCGGATCTACACGATCCTGCGCGAGCGCGAGCTCGGCATCCGTACTGCTCCGAGCCCGAGCGAGTGAGGCGACGTTGAACACCAAGAACGAGTCGACGACGGCCACGGCCGAGCACCGCGCGTACCGCAAGACGCGCCGCGGCTACGTCGTCAGCGACAAGATGGACAAGACCGTCGTGATCGAGGTCGAGGACCGGGTCAAGCACCCGCTCTACGGCAAGGTCATGCGGCGTACGAGCAAGGTCAAGGCGCACGACGAGGCGAACTCGGCGGGCATCGGCGACCTCGTGCTCATCATGGAGACCCGGCCGCTGTCCGCCACCAAGCGGTGGCGGGTCGTCGAGATCCTCGAGAAGGCCAAGTAGTCACGGTCTGAAGTTGCCCGCGGGGGCGTCTCGCCCCCGTGTGCTTCACGGCAACGACACGTTCGGACAGGCTCGGGCACCGGTGACGGTGACCCGAGAACCCGCCAGACGACAGGAGTGAGGAAATGATCCAGCAGGAGACGCGGCTGCGCGTCGCCGACAACACGGGTGCCAAGGAGATCCTCTGCATCCGCGTTCTCGGTGGCTCGGGTCGCCGCTACGCCGGCATCGGCGACGTCATCGTCGCCACCGTGAAGGACGCGATCCCCGGTGGCAACGTCAAGAAGGGTGACGTCGTGAAGGCCGTCGTCGTGCGCACCCGCAAGGAGCGCCGCCGTCCCGACGGCTCGTACATCAAGTTCGACGAGAACGCCGCCGTGATCCTCAAGAACGACGGGGAGCCCCGTGGGACGCGCATCTTCGGCCCGGTGGGCCGCGAGCTGCGCGACAAGAAGTTCATGAAGATCATCTCGCTGGCCCCGGAGGTGCTCTGACCATGGCCAAGATCAAGAAGGGCGACCTGGTCGTCGTCATCTCCGGCAACCGCGCCGACCGCGGCAAGCAGGGCCGGGTGCTCGAGGTGCTCACGGAGTCGCAGCGCGTCGTCGTCGAGGGCATCCACCGGGTGACCAAGCACACCAAGATGAACACGACGCAGCGCGGCACCCGCACGGGCGGCATCGAGATCGTCGAGGCCCCCATCCACATCAGCAACGTGATGCTCGTCGACCCGGACACCAAGAAGGGCACCCGGGTGGGCTACCGCACCGAGCAGATCGAGCGCGACGGGAAGCTGAAGACCGTCCGGGTCCGCGTGGCCAAGCGCTCCGGTAAGGACATCTGATGTCGCAGACCACCATCGAGACCCCGGACACCCCGCGGCTCAAGACGAAGTACGCGGACGAGATCAAGCCGGCGCTCCTGGCGCAGTTCGGCCACGAGAACGTCAACCAGGTGGCCAAGCTGGTCAAGGTCGTCGTCAACATGGGCGTCGGCGAGGCCGCGAAGGACTCCAAGCTCATCGAGGGCGCCGTCCGCGACCTGACCGCCATCACCGGCCAGAAGCCGATGGTGACCAAGGCCCGCAAGTCCATCGCGCAGTTCAAGCTGCGCGAGGGCATGCCGATCGGCGCGCACGTCACGCTCCGTGGCGACCGCGCGTGGGAGTTCCTCGACCGGCTGCTGTCGATCGCCCTCCCGCGCATCCGCGACTTCCGCGGCCTGTCGGACAAGCAGTTCGACGGCCACGGGAACTACACGTTCGGCCTGACCGAGCAGTCCGTGTTCCACGAGATCGACCAGGACCGGATCGACCGCGTGCGCGGCATGGACATCACCGTCGTCACGACGGCAACGACCGACGACGAGGCACGGGCCTTCCTCCGCGCGCTCGGCTTCCCGTTCAAGGAGAACTGACATGGCGAAGACCGCCCTTGTCAACAAGGCGAACGCGACGCCGAAGTTCGGCGTGCGCGGGTACACGCGCTGCCAGCGGTGCGGGCGTCCCCGTTCCGTGTACAAGAAGTTCGGCCTGTGCCGGATCTGCGTGCGCGAGATGGCCCACCGGGGCGAGCTCCCCGGCGTCACCAAGAGCAGCTGGTAAGCATCCGTACGACGTCGGTAGGTCCGCTGCGGGCGTGAGCCCGCTCGGATACCCCGGCGAGAAAGGGGCGACGCCCCATGACCATGACCGACCCGATCGCAGACTTCCTCACGCGGCTGCGCAACGCGAACACGGCCCACCACGACACGGTCGTGATCCCGTTCTCGAAGCTGAAGTCGCACATCGCGGAGATCCTGCAGGCCGAGGGCTACATCGCGGGCTGGATCGTCGAGGACGCCCAGGTGGGCAAGAACCTCGTCGTCACCCTCAAGTACGGCCCGAACCGCGAGCGTGCGCTCGCCGGCGTCAAGCGCGTGTCCAAGCCGGGCCTGCGCGTGTACGCCAAGTCGACCAACCTGCCGAAGGTGCTCGGCGGCCTGGGCGTGGCGATCCTGTCCACGTCCTCCGGCCTGCTCACCGACAAGCAGGCAGCCAAGAAGGGCGTGGGTGGGGAAGTCCTCGCCTACGTCTGGTGAGTCCGAGGACGGAAGGAGAACAGCCATGAGCCGTATCGGCAGGATCCCCGTCCCGGTCCCGGCCGGCGTGGACGTCACCATCGAGGGCAACGTCGTGACGGTGCAGGGGCCCAAGGGCACCCTGACCCACACGGTCGCCACCCCCATCCAGGTCGCGCGCGACGAGGCGGGTTCGCTCGTCGTGACCCGGCCCGACGACGAGCGCCTGTCCCGCTCGCTGCACGGCCTGACCCGCACGCTGCTGGCCAACCTGGTCACGGGCGTGACGCAGGGCTACAGCAAGACGCTCGAGATCGTCGGCACCGGTTACCGCGTGCAGGCCAAGGGCGCGAACCTCGAGTTCGCGCTGGGCTTCTCGCACCCGGTGACGGTCGAGCCCCCCGAGGGCATCACCTTCACGGTCGAGACCGCGACGCGCTTCGTCGTCGCCGGCATCGACAAGCAGCAGGTGGGCGAGGTCGCCGCGAACATCCGCAAGATCCGCAAGCCCGAGCCGTACAAGGGCAAGGGCGTGAAGTACCAGGGCGAGGTCGTGCGTCGCAAGGTCGGAAAGGCTGGTAAGTAAGCCATGGCGATCAGCATCAAGGGCAAGGGCAAGCAGATCGCGCGCCAGCGGCGGCACCTGCGCCTGCGCAAGAAGGTCGTCGGCACGGCCGCGCGTCCGCGCCTCGTCGTCACCCGGTCCGCTCGGCACGTCGTCGCGCAGGTCGTGGACGACGGCCTGGGCCGCACCATCGCCTCGGCGTCGACCCTCGAGGTCGACCTGCGGGCGACCGAGGGCGACAAGACCGCCAAGGCGCGCAAGGTCGGCGAGCTCGTCGCCGCGCGCGCCAAGGCCGCCGGCGTCGAGGCGGTCGTCTTCGACCGCGGTGGCAACAAGTACCACGGCCGGGTGGCCGCGGTGGCGGACGGTGCCCGCGAGGGAGGGCTCGAGCTATGAACCACGCCGGGACCCAGCCGCTCGAGACGAAGAAGAGGATCCACTGATGGCTGCTGGACCACGCAGCAACACCACTGCCGGCGGGCAGGGCGGCGAGCGTCGCGAGGGCGGCGAGCGTCGCGAGCGCCGCGACGGCGGTCGTCGGCAGGAGGCTGCCGAGAAGAGCGCGTTCGTCGAGCGCGTCGTGACCATCAACCGCGTCGCCAAGGTCGTCAAGGGCGGTCGCCGGTTCAGCTTCACGGCGCTGGTCGTCGTCGGCGACGGCGACGGCACGGTCGGCGTCGGCTACGGGAAGGCCAAGGAGGTGCCCGCGGCGATCGCCAAGGGCGTCGAGGAGGCGAAGAAGAACTTCTTCCGCGTCCCCCGGATCCAGGGCACCATCCCGCACCCCGTCCAGGGTGAGGCCGCGGCCGGCGTCGTCTACCTGCGGCCGGCCTCGCCGGGTACCGGTGTGATCGCCGGCGGCCCGGTGCGCGCCGTCCTCGAGTGCGCCGGCATCCACGACGTGCTGACGAAGTCGCTGGGGTCGTCGAACTCCATCAACATCGTCCACGCCACCGTCGCGGCCCTCAAGGGCCTCGAGCAGCCCGAGGCGGTCGCGGCGCGCCGCGGCCTGCCGCTGGACCACGTGGTGCCGGCCCCGCTGCTGCGGGCGCAGGCCGCGGGTCGGGCCGCCGCGGCGGCCGCGAAGGCGGGTGCGTGATGGCCCGTCTCAAGGTGACCCAGACCCGGTCCGCCATCGGCGGCAAGCAGAACCAGCGCGACACGTTGCGCACCCTGGGCCTCAAGCGGATCGGCGACGTCGTCGTCAAGGAGGACCGCCCTGAGATCCGCGGCATGGTCCGCACGGTGCGCCACCTCGTCGCGGTCGAGGAGGTCGAGTGAGCATGGCCGACGAGAACAAGGCCGAGGACACGACGGAAGCGAAGCCGGTCAAGAAGGCCGCCGCCAAGCCCGCCGCCGAGAAGGCCGCCAAGCCGGCAGCGAAGCCTGCCGAGAAGGCGGAGGCCGTCGAGGCCAAGCCGGCGCGCACGACGAAGGCTGCCGCGGCGAAGGCCGAGGCCGCCGAGCCGAAGGGCGCCGCCAAGGCGACGGTCAAGGCCACGCCCAAGGCCACCGCGAAGGCCGAGCCCACCGCCGCCGCCAAGAAGGCGGCGGAGGAGGCGGCGAAGCCCGGTGCCGGCGGCGTGCTCCGGGTGCACCACCTGCGTCCGGCGCCGGGGGCCAAGACGGCCAAGACCCGCGTCGGCCGCGGTGAGGGCTCCAAGGGCAAGACCGCGGGCCGCGGCACCAAGGGCACGAAGGCCCGCTACCAGGTGCCCGAGCGCTTCGAGGGTGGGCAGATGCCGATGCACATGCGGCTGCCCAAGCTCCGTGGCTTCAAGAACCCGTTCCGCGTCGAGTACCAGGTGGTCAACCTGGACAAGATCTCGGCGCTGTACCCGAACGGGGGCGACGTCACGGTGGCCGACCTCGTGGCCAAGGGCGCGGTCCGCAAGGGCCAGCCGGTCAAGGTGCTCGGCACGGGCGAGCTGACGGTCAAGGTCTCCGTGGCGGTCGACGCGTTCTCCGCGTCCGCCAAGGAGAAGATCGAGGCTGCCGGCGGCTCCGTCGTCGCGCAGGACTGAGGAAACTGACGTTCGTCCGGGGGCCGCGGTGGCTGTGCTGCCGGGGCCCCCGGACGTTCCCGGCATCGGCTAGGGTGCGCGGGGTGCTCGTGAGGTGTCACGAGCGGGCCGGCCAGGGCATCCTGGTCGGAGCGGAACCCGCTTTCGGGCGGTACCAGGAGGTCAGGTGCTAGGCGCATTCGTGCGGGCGTTCCGGACGCCCGACCTGCGGCGCAAGCTGCTGTTCACCATCGGGATCATGGTGGTGTTCCGGTTCGGCTCGTTCCTGCCGACGCCGGGCGTCTCGTACCCGAACGTGCAGACGTGCGTCTCGCAGACCAAGGCGAACGACCTGCTCGGGATCGTCAACCTGTTCAGCGGTGGAGCGCTGCTCCAGCTGTCGGTGTTCTCGCTCGGGATCATGCCGTACATCACCGCGAGCATCATCATCCAGCTGCTCCGCGTGGTGATCCCGAAGTTCGAGGAGCTCCACCAGGAGGGTCAGTCCGGCACCACGAAGCTCACGCAGTACACCCGCTACCTGACCATCGGCCTGGCGGTGCTGCAGTCGACGACGATCATCGCGCTGGCGCGGTCCGGCAACCTGTTCCAGGGCTGCTCCGTCGACGTCATCCCGAACTCCAGCTGGATGGTGCTGACGATCATGGTCATCACCATGACGGCCGGCACCGGCCTCATCATGTGGCTCGGCGAGCTCATCACCGAGCGCGGCGTCGGCAACGGCATGTCGCTGCTGATCTTCACGTCGATCGCGGCGCGGTTCCCCTCCAACATGTGGTCGATCGCGGGCGGCGACGGCGGTGCCGGCAAGTTCATCGCGGTGCTGGCCATCATCATCGTGGTCATCGGGCTCGTCGTCTTCGTCGAGCAGTCGCAGCGCCGGATCCCCGTGCAGTACGCCAAGCGGATGGTGGGCCGCCGGATGTACGGCGGGTCGAGCACCTACATCCCGATCAAGATCAACATGTCGGGCGTCATCCCGATCATCTTCGCCTCCTCGCTGCTGGCGGTCCCGGGCCTCATCGCGCAGTTCGGCAACCCGCAGCAGGGCTGGGTGCAGTGGATCAGCCGCTACCTCGCCAACCAGAGCTCGCCGCTGCACATCACGCTGTACGCGCTGCTCATCATCTTCTTCTGCTACTTCTACACGGCGATCACGTTCAACCCGGACGAGGTCTCCGACAACATGAAGAAGTACGGCGGGTTCATCCCCGGCATCCGTGCCGGGCGTCCCACGTCGGAGTACCTGGACTACGTGATCACCCGCATCACGGCCCCGGGCTCGCTCTACCTGGCGTTCGTCGCCCTGGTCCCGACCATCGCGTTCGTCGTGCTCAAGGTCGGGACGAACATCCCCTTTGGCGGGTCGTCGATCCTCATCATCGTTGGTGTCGGGCTTGAGACGGTCAAGCAGATCCAGTCGCAGCTGGAGCAACGACACTACGAAGGGTTCTTGAGGTGAGCGTTCGTCTCGTGCTGTTCGGTCCGCCCGGAGCCGGCAAGGGCACCCAGGCGGCCCGGCTGTCGGAGCGCCTGCGCGTCCCGGCGATCTCGACCGGCGACATCTTCCGGGCGAACATCGCCGGCGGGACGGAGCTGGGGCGCAAGGTCGTCGCCTACACGTCGAGGGGCGCGCTGGTGCCCGACGAGCTGACCGACGCCCTGGTGCGCGACCGGCTGGCGCGGCCGGACGCCGAGGCGGGCTTCCTCCTCGACGGCTACCCGCGCAACGTGGCGCAGGTCGAGGCGCTGGACGCGATGCTGGCGGACGCCGGCACCCCGCTCGACGCGGTGGTCGAGATCACCGCCGACCCGGAGGCCGTCGTCGACCGGCTGCTCAAGCGCGCGGCGATCGAGCGACGGGTCGACGACACCGAGGACGTCATCCGGCACCGTCTCGACGTGTACGCCGACCAGACGGCGCCGATCGCGAAGGTCTACGCCGACCGCGGGCTGCTCGTGCAGGTGGATGGCATCGGGGACCTCGACGAGGTGACCGAGCGTCTGGTGCGGGCGATCAGCCCCGCCCTCGCGCACTGACCGCGTCACGCGTGGCCCGCGAGCGCGTCCAGATCAAGACGCCGGAGCAGGTGCGCGCCATGCGGCGCGCCGGTCTCGTCGTCGCCGACGCCCTGGACGCGGTGCGCGCGGCCGTGCGGCCGGGCGTGACGACGGCCGACCTGGACGCCGTCGCCGAGCGGGTGATCCGCGGCGCCGGCGCCACGCCGTCGTTCCTCGGGTACTTCGACTACCCGGCGACGCTGTGCGTGTCCGTGAACGACGAGGTGGTCCACGGCATCCCCGGCGCGCGCGTGCTCGAGCCCGGTGACGTGGTGTCGGTCGACTGCGGCGCGATCGTCGACGGGTGGCACGGCGACAGCGCCTTCAGCACGGTGCTGCCGCCCGCCGACCCGCAGGACGTCGACCTCGTCGCGACCACCGAGGCCGCGATGTGGGCCGGCATCGCCGCGCTGCACGGCGCCGCGCGCACGTCGGCGGTGGGCCAGGCGGTCGACGACCTGGTCGGCGACCGGTTCGGGATCGTCGAGGAGTACGTGGGACACGGGATCGGGACGGCGATGCACCAGCCGCCGGACGTGCCGAACTACCGCTCGCGGGACCGCGGTGCACGGGTGCAGCCCGGTCTCGTCGTCGCCGTCGAGCCGATGCTCACCCGGGGCGGACCGGACACCCACGAGCTGGCCGACGGCTGGACGGTGACGACCGACGACGGCTCGCGCGCCGCGCACTGGGAGCACACCGTCGCGGTGCTGCCCGACGGCCGGCTCTGGGTGCTCACCGCGCGGGACGGCGGGGCGGCCGGGCTGGCGCCCTGGCTGCCGACGGGCGGCGTGGCCGCCGGCGCCGATGGGGTATGATCGCTCGTTGGTGTGTGCCGTCCCTTGACTGTGCCCGGAAGACGGGAGTTGGGGCGTGAGCACACCAGTCCACGTGTCGTCGTCCGCCATCCGGCGTGACCCGGGCGTGGGCGCGCCGTTCGGATCGAGGGTAAGCGGAGGACATGGCGAAGAAGGACGGGGTCATCGAGATCGAGGGCTCGGTGGTCGAGGCGTTGCCGAACGCGATGTTTCGCGTGGAGCTGAGCAACGGGCACAGGGTTCTCGCGCACATCTCGGGGAAGATGCGCCAGCACTACATCCGGATCCTCCCCGAGGACCGCGTGGTGGTGGAGCTGAGCCCCTACGACCTGTCCCGCGGTCGCATCGTCTACCGCTACAAGTAGGCACACGAGCAACGTCGTCGACCGCCCCTGGGCGGGACGGACGGCGGCGATGGGAAACACGATGAAGGTCAAGCCGAGCGTCAAGAAGATCTGCGACAAGTGCAAGGTGATCCGCCGGCACGGTCGCGTCATGGTGATCTGCGAGAACCAGCGCCACAAGCAGCGCCAGGGCTGAGCAGCCTCACCGCCGGCCCGTGAGGGCCGGACCAGCGCACCGCCGCTCCGGGTTCGTCGTCCGACGAGGCCCGGTGAACCCCCGGCTCGGAGGCCGGGGCCCGTGACAGCGGGAGGACGGTGCGGCAGACCTCCGACGAAGTACAGGAGCCATCAGGCACATGGCACGTCTTATCGGCGTGGACCTCCCCCGCGAGAAGCGGGTAGAGATCGCGCTCACCTACATCTACGGGGTCGGTCGCACGCGCGCGACCGAGACCCTGACGGCGACGGGCATCAGCCCGGACATCCGGGTCAAGGACCTCGACGACGCCCAGCTGGTCACGCTGCGTGACTACCTCGAGGCGAACTTCAAGCTCGAGGGCGACCTGCGCCGCGAGGTCGCCGCCGACATCCGCCGCAAGGTCGAGATCGGCTGCTACCAGGGCCTGCGCCACCGCCGCGGCCTGCCGGTGCGTGGTCAGCGCACCAAGACCAACGCCCGCACGCGCAAGGGCCCGAAGCGCACCGTGGCCGGCAAGAAGAAGGCCGGGCGCAAGTAGCCCCGCCGGCACGCCCCGTAGACCTGAGGAAAGAAGCAGATGCCCCCTAAGACCCGCTCCACCGCGAGCACCGCGCGCAAGCCGCGCCGCAAGGAGAAGAAGAACGTCTCCCACGGCCAGGCGCACATCAAGAGCACGTTCAACAACACCATCGTCTCCATCACCGACCCGTCCGGTGCGGTGATCGCGTGGGCGTCCGGCGGCGACGTCGGCTTCAAGGGCTCGCGCAAGTCGACGCCGTTCGCGGCCGGCCTGGCCGCCGAGGCGGCCGCGCGCAAGGCCCAGGAGCACGGCATGCGCAAGGTCGACGTCTTCGTCAAGGGCCCGGGCTCGGGCCGCGAGACGGCGATCCGCTCGCTGCAGTCTGCCGGCCTCGAGGTCGGCTCGATCCAGGACGTGACGCCGCAGGCGCACAACGGGTGCCGCCCACCCAAGCGCCGCCGCGTCTGACCAGCCGTTCCCAGCACGTGAGGCCGGCCCGGTGGACCGAGACCGGGCCGGCCTTCAGCAGTTGACTGCGGAGCGTCATATGGCGGACGCCCGCGGAGAGGAAACCCCACCGTGCTCATCGCACAGCGCCCCACCCTGACCGAAGAGGTCATCTCGGAGTACCGCTCCCGGTTCTCCATCGAGCCGCTCGAGCCGGGCTTCGGCTACACGCTCGGCAACTCGCTGCGTCGCACGCTGCTCTCGTCCATCCCGGGCGCGGCCGTGACGAGCATCCGCATCGACGGCGTGCTGCACGAGTTCTCGACGGTTCCGGGCGTCAAGGAGGACGTCACCGAGCTCATCCTCAACATCAAGAGCCTCGTGGTGTCGTCGGAGAACGACGAGCCCGTGGTGATGTACCTGCGCAAGCAGGGTGCCGGCGAGGTGACCGCGGCGGACATCGTGCCGCCGGCCGGTGTCGAGGTGCACAACTCCGACCTGCACCTGGCGACCCTCAACGACAAGGGCAAGCTCGAGATCGAGCTGACCGTCGAGCGCGGCCGCGGCTACGTCTCGGCCAGCCAGAACAAGTCGATGGACGCGGAGATCGGCCGGATCCCGGTCGACTCGATCTACTCGCCGGTGCTCAAGGTGACGTACAAGGTCGAGGCGACCCGCGTCGAGCAGCGCACCGACTTCGACAAGCTGGTCGTCGACGTCGAGACCAAGCCGGCGATCAGCCCGCGGGACGCGCTGGCCTCGGCCGGCAAGACCCTGGTCGAGCTGTTCGGCCTGGCCCGCGAGCTCAACGTCGAGGCGGAGGGCATCGAGATCGGCCCGTCGCCGACGGACGCGGCCCTCGCCGCGGACCTGGCGCTGCCGATCGAGGACCTGCAGCTGACGATCCGTTCGTACAACTGCCTCAAGCGCGAGGGCATCCACACGGTGGGCGAGCTCGTCGCCCGCTCGGAGGCCGACCTGCTCGACATCCGCAACTTCGGTGCCAAGTCGATCACCGAGGTCAAGGAGAAGCTGGCCGAGCTGGGCCTGGCGCTCAAGGACAGCCCGCTGGACTTCGCGACCGGCGACGCCTACTACGGCGACGACGAGGCGGACTTCTCGGACGACGAGCAGTACTGAAGCCGGGGAACGCGGACGGGACCGACGGTGCCGGCCGCGTAGCCCATCACAGAACCAAGGAGTGAGAAGACCATGCCCACGCCCACCAAGGGTCCCCGGCTCGGTGGCGGACCGGCGCACGAGCGGCTGATCCTCGCGAACCTCGCGACGCAGCTGTTCGAGCACAAGCGGATCACGACGACCGAGGCCAAGGCCAAGCGCCTGCGCCCGCTCGCCGAGCGCCTCGTCTCGTTCGCCAAGCGCGGTGACCTGCACTCCCGCCGTCGCGTCATGACCGTCGTCAAGGACAAGGGCGTCGTGCACGTCCTGTTCACGGAGATCGCGCCCGCGATGGCCGAGCGCAACGGCGGCTACACCCGCATCGTCAAGGTCGGCCCCCGCAAGGGCGACAACGCCCCCATGGCGGTCATCGAGCTCGTGCTCGAGCCGGTCTCGCCGAAGCAGGCCGTCGTCCGCGAGGCGACGAAGGCCACCGCCAAGGCCGCGCCGAAGCCGACGGCGATCGAGGTCGTCGAGGAGGCTCCGGTCGAGGAGCCCGTCGCCGACGCCGAGGCTCCTGGCGACGAGACGGTGATCGAGGAGGCCGCCGGCGAGGAGGCCCCAGCCGAGGCCGACGAGACCGTCGCGGACGAGGCCGACAAGGCCTGACCCGACCGATCGCGTCGAAGGCCCGGACCCGCCAGGGTCCGGGCCTTCGTGCATGGTGGAACGCGTTGCCCGGGGCCCGGCCTCACCGCTCGGCGGCGATACTTCGACGTAGCGACAGGGCGGTGCAGGGCGCACGCATGCCGTCGACGACGCGGGAGGGCGTGACGTGGCCAGCGGGGGCGCGAGCACGGTGCCGGCCGGGGACGTGAGCCGGACCGGGCCGGGCGGGCTGCCCGTCGTGTTCCTCCACGGCCTGCGGACCAGCCGGACGATGTGGCGCGCGCAGCTGGCGACCGTCGCGGCGTTCGGGCATCGGGCGCTGGCGGTGGACCTGCCGGGTCACGGGGAGCGGACCGACGAGCCCTTCACGCTCGACGGCGCGGTCGAGGCCGTGCGGGCGGCGGTCGACGAGGTCGGCGGCCGGGCGCTCGTCGTCGGGCTCTCGCTCGGCGGCTACGTCGGCATCGCGCACGCGGCGCGGCACCCGGAGCAGGTGGCGGGCCTCGTGGCGGCGTCGTGCTGCACGCGCCCGCACGCCGCGGTGGTGGGCGCCTGGGACCTCGCCTCGCACCTCATCCTGCGGCTGCCGGACGGTGGGGCAGGGCTCAACGACCTGTTCGTCCGGCTGGCCCTCCCACCGGCGGGAGCGGCCGACGCGGGCGCCGGGGGCTTCGCGCTCGGGGTGATGAGCCCGGTGCTGCGGGCGCTGCGGGGCGTCGACGTGCTGGGCGACCTGCGCCGGGTCGTGGCGCCGGTATGGCTCGTCAACGGCCGGTTCGACCACTTCCGCGGCGAGGAGCGGGCGTTCCTCGCCGCCTGCCGGGACGGCCGCCTGGTCGTCGTCCCCGGAGCGACGCACCTGGTCAGTCTCGTCCGCCCGACGCGGTTCGGCCGTGCGGTGCTCGAGGCCCTCGCCGTGGCCGAAGAGCGGGAGCGCGTGGCTACTCGGTGAGCGTCCAGGCACGCACGCCGCCGACGATGCCCGCCTCGTTCGGCACGACGACGACCTCGTCGCCGAGCCGGTCGAGCACGGCCGCCGTGATGCGGCGCGCGTTGCCGCCACCCAGGTAGACGCGGTCCCAGCGGAACACCGGCCGGAGCCCCTCGACGACCCGCCGCACCCGGCGCGACCAGAGCGCGTCGCCGAGGCGGACACGCTCGGGCTGGCCGATGTACTCGTCGTACGTGGTGCCCCAGCGGACGGGCGCGTGCGACCACTCGAGGTGCGGTGCGATCCGGCCGCCGTCGAAGAGCGCCGAGCCCAGGCCGGTGCCGAAGGTCAGGACGAGCTCGACGCCGGTGCCCGAGACGACGCCGGCGCCGTGCACCTCGGCGTCGTTGAGGACGAGCGTCGGGGCCGACAGGCGTGCCTCGACGAGCGCCTGCACGTCGCACCCCGACCATGCGTCGACGAGCTCGGGCAGCACGGCGGACCGGGGACCCGACCGGGTCACGTAGTGCGGCGTCGCGACGACCACGCCGTGCCGGATCATCCCCGGCATGCCGACCGTCACGCGGTCGAACCGGGGGAGGTGCTCCGCCATCGCGGCGATCGTCTCGACGAGCCGCTCCGGGGGCAGCGGGTAGGGCGTCGGCACGCGGCCGGGCGGGGCGTGCAGCGTCCCCGCGGCGTCGAGGACGGAGGCCTTGATCCCGCCGCCGCCGCAGTCGACCGCGAGCGTGAACGGGGCGTGGTGGCTGTCCGGCACGCGGCCACGGTAGCGCCGACGGCTCCCCGTGGGGATGGCGGTGGCCGGCGCCGGGACGGGCCCGCGCAGCGGCTACGGTGGGCGCGTGACGAGCACCGACGACCTGGCGACGGCGTCGGGGGACACCGTGCCGGCGGTGCGGGTGCGGCTCGATCTCTCCTACGACGGCACCGGCTTCGCCGGGTGGGCGGTGCAGCCCGGCCTGCGCACCGTGCAGGGCACGCTCGAGGAGGCGCTCGCGACGGTCCTCGGCACCGAGCGCCGGGGGGAGGGCACGCCCCGGTTGACGGTCGCCGGGCGCACCGACGCGGGCGTGCACGCCCGCGGCCAGGTGGCACACCTGGACGTGACCCCCGAGGCCCTGGTGGCGGCGCGGGGCCGGTCGGGCCGGGACCCCTTCGTCGCCCTCGTCGACCGCCTCGGCGGCGTGCTGCCGGCCGACCTCGTCGTGCGCCGCGCCGGGCCGGCCCCGGACGGCTTCGACGCCCGGTTCTCCGCGCTGGGCCGCCGCTACGCGTACCGCGTGTGCGACGAGCACGGCCGGCGCGACCCGCTGCGGCGCGGTGAGGTGCTGTGGCGGCGCCGACCCCTGGACGTGACGGCCATGGACGCCGCGGCCCGCCTGCTGGTGGGGCGGCACGACTTCGCCGCCTTCTGCAAGCCGCGGCCGCACGCGACGACCATCCGCACGCTCGAGCAGCTCTCCTGGGCACGGCCCACCGAGGGCGCCGACGCGGGGCTGGTGGTGGCGACCGTGCGTGCCGACGCGTTCTGCCACTCGATGGTGCGGTCCCTCGTCGGGGCGTGCCTGGCGGTGGGCGAGCGGCGGCGGCCCGTCGACTGGCCGGCGGCCCTGCTGGCGGCCGGGGCGCGCGACGCCGCGGCGGCGGTCGTCGAGGCGCACGGCCTCACGCTCGAGGAGGTCGTCTACCCGCCGGACGACGAGCTCGCGGCTCGCGCCGAGCGCACCCGGGCGCGACGCAGCCCCGACGAGGCCCACACGCCCGACGGCGAGGGCTGCTGCGGCTGACGGTCGGCCGGCGGCCGCGCCCGGTCAGGAGCGCTCGTCGTCCGCCCGGTAGAGCGGCTCGTCGTAGTCGGGGTCCGGAACGAGGTGCACCGCCGCCTCCTCGGCGGTCGCGGCGCCGCCGGAGACGCCGACGTCGTGTGCGAAGGTGTCGGTGCCGCCGGACTCGACGGCCGTGTCGTCCTCCTCGAGCCGGCCCGCGCGGTACTGCTCGCGGTCGGGGGAGACGCCCTCGGGGGCGTCCCAGATGTCGGGCTCCTCCTGCGCGAGCCGCTGGTCGATCGTCTCGCGGTGCTCCTCCTCCCACGGGGTCTCGCCCCAGCGCGCGCTGCGCGCGTGCTCGGGAGGGGAGTAGCCCTCGTCGAGCAGGTCGTCCACGCCCCGCTCGAGCAGCATGTCGTCACGGGTCAGCTGATCGGCGTCGCCCTCGGATCCGAGCTCGCGATCCGCGCTGGTCGCCGGGGTCTCTTCCGTCATGGCTCCACCGTGGCACCGGCGGCGGCGGGCCGCCACCGCGCGCCGGGGGGCAGGTCAGGCCTGGTCACGGAGGTGCGAGCGGAGCGCCGCGATCTCGTCGTCGGTGAGATCGAGGGCCTCGAGCAGCAGCTGGTGGAGGCGACCGTCGGCCCGCTCCGCCGCGGCGTGCCACGCCAGGTGGTCGTCGGCCATCCCCGCGTGGTCGAGGAGCGCGACGAGGGTGGCGCGGTCCGGCGTCCAGCGGCGCCCGGCGCCCTGGCCGCCCGCCAGCGCCGTGAGGATGACGCGCTGCTGGTCGCGGAGCCGGCCGATCTCGTCGTCGAGCACCGTCAGGCGCACCGCCAGCGCCTCGACGAGGTCGGGCGTGGGGGAGGACAGCAGGCGACCGATCGCCTCGAGCGGCAGCCCGGCCGCCCGCAGTCGGCAGATCGCGGCGAGGCGGGCGACGTCGGCCGGGCCGTAGCGGCGGTACCCGGCCGACGACCGCTGCGGCTGCAGGAGGCCGAGGCGGTCGTAGTAGAGGAGGGTGGTGCGCGACAGGCCGAAGCGGGCGGCGAGCCGGCCGACGGTCACGCCGGCAGCATCGTCCCCGTCCGCAGGTAGTGCTCCAGCTGGCGGCGCCGCAGGTCCCACAGCGCGCGGCGCTCCTGCTCCGTGCCGTGCGCGGGCGCGCCCGGGCGGGTCGCCGTCGTCGTGCTCGCCAGGTCCACCCGCGTGCCCGCCCCGACGGGCGTCAGCGTGAACTCGAGCATCCCCACCGACCCGCCCGGGACGAAGATCGCGTAGTCGATCCGGGTCGGCGGCTCGTAGCGGGTCGTGATCCACGTCTCTCCCTCGCGGAGGAACACGCAGCCCAGCTCGGCGACGCCGCTGGTGCTGTGGACCATCGTGCACCGCCAGTCGGGGATCCAGTCGTACTCGACGACCGGGCACAGGAGCGGGAACACCCGCTCCGGGGCGGCGTCGAGGGTGAAGGTGATGTCGACCGCCGTGCGGGCGGCTCGTGTCGTGGTGGCCATGCCGACGAGCGTCGGCCGTGAAGCCGTAGACAGGTCAAGCCCGCGGATCAGGCGTCGACGGTCGCCCGCGACGGTGCGGGCGCCTGCCTGCCGACGAGGCGGCGGCCGGTGCGCCACACGACGACGCCGCTCACGGCGAACGCCCCGAGCATGACGAGCACTCCGACGTTGTGGGCCCCGCCCCCGCCCCACGCGCCGAGCAGGGTGTACGCGACCGACAGCGCGAGCAGCACCAGCCGGCCGCGGTTCCGGCTCCCGACCGCGGCCACGAAGAGGCCCCACGTCAGGTACCAGGGGTAGGTCGTCGGGCCGGAGAACGCGACGGCCATGAGGGCCCAGCCGACGCCGAAGTAGGCGGCCCGCTCGGGGCCCTCGGTGGCGTACCACAGCAGCCGTGCGGCGACGAGCGCCCCGGCCCCGGCCACCACCAGGCGGGCGACGGTCGTCGTGGCGCCCATGCTGTGGGTGTCGACCCCGGAGACTGCCTCGAGGATCCAGGCCAGCCACGTGCTGGGCGTCAGCCCGCTCTTGATCTGGCCGGGGACGGACAGCGCGCCGACCCAGCCGAACGCGTCCGGCACAAGCGCGACCGTCGCCAGCACGGTTCCGCCGGCGGCGCCGAGCACCTGCGCGAGCCGCCGCCGCAGCGCCTCCGGATCCGTGCGGCGCAGCACGTCGAGCCCGACATACCCGATGAGCACCAGGCCCGGCAGCTTGAGCATGCACGCCACGACGGCGACGACCATGGCGACGGTCGGCAGCCCGCGGCGGACGAGGAGCACCACCGCCACCGCCATCGCGCCGACGAGCACGTCGAGGTGCGCGCCGGAGACGACGTGCACCAGAAGCAACGGGTTGAGGGCGACGAGGACGAGCACGGACGCCCGCTCGCGCAGCGGCGTGGCCTCGACGGCCAGCACGACGGCGGCCGCCAGCCCGAACACCGCCACGGCGCGGATGAGCAGCACCGCGAGGCCGACGTGGGCCCCGGCGGCGGCCGCGAGCTCGCGCAGGAGCACCACCTGCAGCGGGCCGTAGGGGCTGGGCGAGTACTGCCACTCGCTGCTGACGGCCGTCGCGAACGACTCGTACGGGCCGTGCAGCCAGTTGGGGCCGAACGCGTAGGGGTTCATGCCGATCTCGGCGAGGCGGCCGACCGCGGCGTAGCTCTGGACGTCGAGGCTGCCGATGGGTCCGGCGAGCGTGAACGGCGTGGCCCAGGCGACGGCCACCAGGAGGATCGACCGCAGCCGGGGGAGCCGTGCACCGGCGCGCATCCAGGTGCGCGCCAGGTGCGCCCACACGATGCACAGTGCGGTGATCACGCCGACGACCGCGAAGCTCCACTCGGCCCGGTACGCCGTACCCGTGGGCCAGGCGCCCCACCACTGCGGCAGCGTGACGGCCTGCGGCACACCCGTACGGGACGCGACCAGGACGAGGACGACGACGATCGCCGCGCCGGCGGAACCCGCCAGCACCGCGGTGGATGCGGATGTGATCGCGGTGCGCCCTCGCGTCGCGGTCCGCACGAGGCGATCGACGCTCATGCAGTCCTCTCGGTCGCGGCCGGCCGGGCGGTCCCCTTGCCGTCCGCCGATGACCCCGACCGTCCGACGGTACCGGTCCGCGAGGCCCGGAGCGAATCGGGCCGACCCAGGTCTTCGACTGCTCACGCGCAGGTCAGGGGCGGGTCAAGGTGCCGTCAGGCGGTGGTCAGGGCGGGTGCGAGGAGTGCCAGCCGGGCGGCGAGCACGAGCATCACGGCGGCCACCGCGAGGTCCAGCACGCGCCACGCCCCGGGCCGTGCCAGCAGGGGGCGCAGGCGAGCGGCGCCGAAGCCGAGGCCGGTGAACCACAGCGCGCTCGCCGCGCCCGCGCCGGCGGCGAACCCCCACCGGAGGGCGCCGTGCTGCGCGGCCATCGCGCCGAGCAGCAGCACCGTGTCGAGGTACACGTGCGGGTTGAGGAAGGTGAGCCCGAGCGTGGTGGCCAGCACCGTGCGCACCGGCGCGGGTGCGTCGGTCGCGGGGTCGAGGCGCCCGGGCCGCAGCGCCCGGCGCACGGCGGCCGCGCCGAGCACGACGAGGAGCGCGGCGCCCGCGAAGCGCGCCACGGCCAGGGCGGCGGGGTGCCCGCCGACGAGCGCGCCGAGCCCGGCGGTGCCGGCGCCGATGAGCACCAGGTCGGCCCCGGTGCAGACGGCGACCACGGCGCCCACGTGCTCGCCGCGCAGGCCCTGCCGCAGGACGAAGGCGTTCTGGGCGCCGATGGCGACGATGAGCGAGAGGCCGGCGAGCAGGCCCTGGAGGACGACCACGCTCGGGACCCTAGGTCGAGGCCGGATCTGAAGGCCAGTTCATGTTTCTGTCGGACCTGTAGCGTGACTGCATGAAGTTCGACCCGGCGCAGCTCGAGGCCCTCGCGGCCGTCGTGGAGGCCGGCACGTTCGACGCCGCCGCGGCGGCGCTGCACCTGACGCCGTCCGCGGTGAGCCAGCGCGTGCGCGCCCTGGAGCAGCAGGCGGGCCAGGTGCTCGTGCTCCGCACGCGGCCGTGCCGGGCAACGTCCGCAGGAGCCGAGCTGGTGCGCCTCGCCCACCAGCTGGCCGCGCTCGACGCCGACGCCACCGCCGCGCTGGGGCTGGGCGCGGGGCCGGTCCGCGTCGGGGTCGCGGTCAACGCCGACTCCCTCGCGACGTGGTTCCCGGCCGCGCTCACCGGCCTCGGGGACCACCTGGTGATCGACCTGCACCGCGAGGACCAGGACCGCACCGCCCAGCTGCTGCGGGACGGCGTCGTCATGGCCGCCGTCACCGCCGACGCGGCCCCGGTGCAGGGCTGCCGGGTGCGCCCGCTCGGCGCGATGCGCTACCGCGCGATGGCGTCACCCGCGTTCGCGGCGCGGTGGTTCGGCGAGGGCGCGGCCGCGGCGTGGACCGCCGCGCCCGTGGTGGCGTTCGCGGCGGACGACATGCTGCAGCGCCGCTTCGTCGGGCAGCCCGAGCTCGGCCCCGAGCACCACGTCCCGTCGCACCCCGCCTACGTCGCCGTGATCGCCGACGGGCTCGGCTGGGGCATGGTCTCCGAGCACGAGGCGGACGCCTTCGCGCTGGCCGGGACGCTCGTCGACCTGGCGCCCGGCCGCTGGCTCGACGTCGCCCTGTACTGGCAGCGCTGGTCGGTGCGGGCGGCGCTGCTCGACGACCTCACCGGCCGCGTCGTCGCCGCGGCGGCCGCCGCCCTGCGCCCCGTGGCCTCGTCGTCCCCGGGGTCGTCCGCCCGTCCGCCCTCGCGCGCGTGAGCGTTTTGACCGTTCAAACCCCGCCCAGGTACCCTGGTCTGTCGTTGTGCGTCCGCTGCCGAGCACCGGTGACTTCTCACCACCGCGAGCCGACTGCGACACCGGTGCGATCCCACTCACCGGCAGACGCCCCGACAGCCCACCCCGGGTGGCCGGCTCACGCCGCCGCCCGAGGTACCGACACACGACGAGAAGGCCCACACCCGTGCGCACGTACACCCCGAAGCCCGGTGACGTCGAGAAGACCTGGTACGTCATCGACGCGACCGATGTCGTCCTCGGCCGCCTGGCATCCCACATCGCCACGCTGCTGCGTGGCAAGCACAAGCCCACGTTCGCCCCGCACGTCGACAACGGTGACTTCGTCATCGTCGTCAACGCGGCGAAGATCGCGCTGACCGGCACCAAGGCCGACACCAAGCTCGCCTACCGCCACTCGGGCTACCCGGGCGGCCTCAAGGCGATCCGCTACGCGGACCTGCTGGCCAAGCACCCCGAGCGCGTCATCGAGAAGGCCGTGGCGGGAATGGTCCCGAAGACCACGCTCGGCCGCCAGCAGCTCGGCAAGCTCAAGGTCTACGCAGGCCCCGAGCACCCGCACGCTGCGCAGCAGCCGAAGCCCTACGAGCTCACCCAGGTGTCGCAGCAGGCGTGAGCCGCTGCGAGGACGAGGAACCGAGGAACCCCGTGGCCGAGACCACAACCGACGAGTACGTCGAGGGCGAGCAGACGCCCACCACCTACACCAGCGAGACCGCGCCGGTCACCGGCCGCGGCCAGTCGCTCACCGCTCCGGGCCGCGCGCTCGGCCGCCGCAAGGAGGCCGTCGCCCGTGTCCGCCTCGTGCCGGGCACCGGCACGTGGACGATCAACGGCCGCACGCTCGAGGACTACTTCCCGAACAAGCTGCACCAGCAGCTCGTCAACTCGCCGTTCAAGCTGGTCGACGTCGAGGGTCGCTTCGACGTCGTCGCCCGCATCAACGGCGGTGGCGTCACCGGCCAGGCGGGCGCGCTGCGCCTGGGCATCGCCCGCGCGCTGAACGCGATCGACGCCGAGCACAACCGCCCCGCGCTGAAGAAGGCAGGCTTCCTGACCCGCGACGCGCGCGTCGTCGAGCGCAAGAAGGCCGGCCTCAAGAAGGCCCGCAAGGCGCCGCAGTACTCCAAGCGCTGACCCTCGGGTCGGCCGACGGCCCCGTGGACGACTACAGTCCACGGGGCCGTTCCGTTCTTCGCAGGAGGTTTCCGTGGCGCGACTGTTCGGCACCGACGGGGTGCGGGGCCTGGCGAACCGGGACGTCACCGCCGAGCTGGCGCTCGACCTGTCGGTGGCGGCGGCTCGCGTGCTCGGCACGAGCGGCGCGTTCCAGGGGCGGCCGCGCGCGGTCGTCGGGCGCGACCCCCGCGCCTCGGGAGAGTTCCTGTCCGCGGCCGTGGTCGCCGGGCTGGCGTCCGCCGGCGTGGACGTCGAGATCGTCGGCGTCCTGCCGACGCCCGCCGTCGCGTTCCTCACCGCCGAGTACGGCGTCGACCTCGGCGTGGTGCTGTCGGCGTCGCACAACCCCATGCCCGACAACGGGATCAAGTTCCTCGCCCGTGGCGGCCACAAGCTGGACGACGTGCTCGAGGACGCCATCGAGACGCACCGTGGCGAGGGCTGGGAGCGCCCGACGGGCGCGGAGGTCGGTCGCGTGACGAGCGACCCGGCGCGGGCGGCCCGCCACTACGTCCAGCACCTCGTCGGGACCATCGACACGGACCTGTCCGGCCTGCGCATCGCGATGGACTGCGCGAACGGCGCCGCGTCCGAGGTGGGGCCCGCCGCGCTGCGCGCCGCCGGCGCGGAGGTGCTGGTCATCAACGCCGCGCCCGACGGCCGGAACATCAACGACCGGGCCGGGTCCACCCACCCGGAGCAGCTGCAGGCGTTCACCGTCGCGGCCGGCGCCGACTTCGGCGTGGCGTTCGACGGCGACGCGGACCGGTGCCTGGCGGTGGGTCCGGACGGCGTGCTCATCGACGGCGACCAGATCATGGGCGTCCTCGCCCTCGCGCTGCACGAGCGGGGCGAGCTGGTGCACGACACCCTCGTCATCACGGTCATGAGCAACCTGGGGCTGCGGCTGGCGATGCGGGCGCGGGGGATCACGACCGTCGACACGGCCGTGGGGGACCGGTACGTGCTGGAGGCGATGCGCGCCAACGGCTACGCGCTGGGCGGTGAGCAGTCGGGGCACATCATCCTGGCCGAGCACGCCACGACCGGCGACGGCATCCTCACGGCGATGCAGCTCGCGGCGCGCGTCGCCGCCACCGGGCGCTCGCTCACCGAGCTCGCCGCGGTGGTCGAGCGGCTCCCGCAGACGCTCGTCAACGTGACCGGCGTCGACCGCACCCGCGTGGCCGCCGACGAGGCCCTGGCCCGGACGATCGCCGACGTCGAGGCGTCGCTCGGCGACACGGGCCGCGTGCTCCTGCGCCCCTCCGGCACCGAGCCGGTCGTGCGCGTCATGGTCGAGGCCGCCACGCAGGACGAGGCCGACCGGGCGGCCGCCACCCTCGTCGGCGCGGTGCGGGACCGGCTGGCCCTGTGAGCGGCGGCGACGCCGTCCGGGAGCGCGCGCTGCGGCTGGTCGACCTCGCCGCCCGGGACGCGCGCGGCATCGTCCCCCTCGTGCTCGCGGGCGACCCGGTGCTGCGCGCCGTGACCCTGCCGTACGACGGCCAGCTGGCCGACGACGAGCTCGCCGCCCTGCTGGACGTCATGCACCGCACCATGCGCGCCGCCCCCGGTGTCGGGCTTGCGGCGCCGCAGGTGGGCCTGTCCGTGGCGCTCGCCGTCGTCGAGGACCCGCTGGCCGACGAGTCCCGCGAGCGCGTGCCGGTGCCGTTCCGCGTGCTCGTCAACCCCCGCTACGAGGCGGTGGGCGACGAGCTCGCGAGGCACGAGGAGGGCTGCCTGTCGGTGCCCGGGTACGCGGCGGTCGTCGCGCGGCACCGTGGTGTGCACCTCGTCGGGCACGACGAGCGGGGCGTGGCGCTCGACGAGGAGCTCGTCGGATGGCCGGCGCGGATCGTCCAGCACGAGACGGACCACCTGGGCGGCACGCTCTACGTCGACAAGGCCGACCTGCGGACCCTGGCGGCCGTCGGCTGAGCCGCCGCGCGCGCCGGATCAGCCGCGGGTGACGGCGCCCGAGCCGCTGACGTGCGACGTCACGCGGGCGTCGCCCTGGTACGTGATGACGCCGGAGCCGGCGATCGAGGCGTCGAGGGAGTCCGTGGCCACCACGTGCGCGGAACCCGACCCTGCGATGCTCGCGCGCACGTCGCGCGCCTCGAGGCCCTGGAGGTCGGCTGCGCCGCTGCCGGGGATCGACGCGTCGAGCGTGCCGGTCCGGCCCGCGAGCCGCACGTGCCCGGACCCGGCGATCTCGACCGCCGTGCCGCCGGCCGTGACCTGGCCGACGAGGACCTCGCCCGAGCCGCCCACGCTCACGCGGAGGGCGTCGGCGTCGAGCGCGGTCAGGTCGATGCGCCCGGAACCGCGCAGGTCGAGCGTGGCGTCGCCGGTGCCCGCGGTGTCGCCGGTGACGGTCCCGGAGCCGCGCAGGGTGACGGATGACAGCGCCGGCAGCGTCAGGTCGTAGGTGATCGGGCCCGGGTCGCGCCAGCGGTGGTCCAGGTCGATGACCAGGGTGTCGCCCTTCACCTGCGTGGTCAGGTCGGGCAGCACGTCCTGGCCGGCGGTGATCGACAGCGACGGCTCACCGACGGACAACCGGACGTCGCCGCTCGCGCCGAGGTCGAGCGCCGTGACGGCCGACACCGTGCGGGTCTGCGTCGTCTGCGGGCCGCGCGCCGGGCCGCGGGTGTCGACGTACACCGAGCAGGCGGCGAGCGCACCGGCGGCCAGGAGCGCGAGGGGCACGAGCAGGATGCGGCGGGTCATGACGGTGGGCTCCAGTGACGGCGTGCGAATGGCTGACGGTGGCGATCCTCCTCATGCGCAGGGGTGGCGGCCATCGGTTGACGCCCTGGTTCCACCCTGACCGCGCCCTGAGGATCCCCTGTGGAGCGGCGTGACCACCCGGTGCGCCCCGGGGCCCGCCCGTACGCTGGGCGCTGATGCGCCCCTTCCTGTTCCTCGCCGTCCGGCCCGAGGACGGTGCCGCCGACGACGAGTACGCCGCCATGCTGCGGTGCACCGGCCTCGACGAGTCCCGGCTGCGCCGGGTCCGGCTCGAGCGGCACCCGCTCGGCGAGGTCGACCTCGACGACTGGTCGGGGATCGTCCTCGGCGGCGGCCCCTTCCAGTCGAGCGACGCACCGGAGGCCAAGTCGGCCGTGCAGCGCCGCGTGGAGGCCGACCTGGCCCGGCTGCTGGGCGTCGTCGTGCCCGCGGACTTCCCGTTCTTCGGTGCGTGCTACGGGGTCGGGACGCTCGGCACGGCGATCGGCGCGGTCGTCGACCGCAGGTACGGGGAGCCGGCCGGCGGGGTGCAGGTGACGCTGACCGAGCAGGGGCGCGCCGACCCGGTGCTCGGCGTCGCGCCACCGGTGTTCGGCGCCTTCGTCGGCCACAAGGAGGCGATCGCCGCGTTGCCCCCGCACGCCGTGCCGCTGGCCACCTCCGCGGCGGCGCCGGTCCAGGCCTTCCGCGTGGGCACCCGGGTCTACGCCACCCAGTTCCACCCCGAGCTCGACGTCGAGGGGCTGGTCGCGCGGGTGCGGACGTACCGCGACGACGGCTACTTCCCGGCCGACGAGCTCGACCGCGTCATCGCGGCCGCTCGGGCCACCGGCATCCGGGAGCCACCGAACCTGCTCGGCCGGTTCGTCGAGCTGTTCGCCCGCCGGTGAGGCCCCTGATCCTTGCCCTGACCCGACCCTGAATCAGCCCTGCGACGGTTCCACGGGTCCACGGAGCGCCGTACGGTGAGCCCGGTCAGCAGGGCTGGCAGCAGGGCCGACACAGGGGGGAACCGTTCGTGGAGGCGTGGGCGCTGGGGCTGGCCGGGTCGCCGTGGGTCCTCCTCGTGATGTACCTCTTCGCGACCGTGGACGGGTTCTTCCCACCGATCCCCAGCGAGTCGCTGGTCATCGCGCTGGCGGCGCTGTCGGTGGCGCCGGGCGACCGCCCGGCGCTGCTGCCGGTGATCCTCGTGGCGGCCGCCGGCGCGTTCACGGGTGACCAGATCGCCTACACGATCGGCGGCCGCGTCGACGTGCGCCGCCTACGCATCTTCCGCGGCCCCCGGTCGCAGGCGGCCCTCGACTGGGCGCAGCGGGCGCTGACGGAGCGCGGCGCGTCCTTCATCATCGCGGGCCGGTACATCCCGGTCGGACGGGTGGCGGTCAACATGACGGCCGGCGCGCTGCACTTCTCGCGGCGGACGTTCGTCGGGCTGGACGCGGTCGCCTCGATCACGTGGGCCTGCTACGGGGCGGCGATCGGGGTGGGCGCCGGGCGCGTGCTCCAGGGGCACCCGATCGTGGCGATGCTCGCCGGCGTCGTCGGCGGCATGGTGATCGGGCTGCTCGTCGACACGGCGCTCGGGTGGTGGGTGCGCGGCCCGAGGCGTCCGGCCACCCGATCCGGCCCCCTCCGCTAACGATCCGGGCACGCCCGCTAACGATCCGGTGTCATCGGGTCACCCTCCCGGGTGACGCCCGTACCCTCGAACGGGCCGACGAGGACGGCGGCCCTCCCCGCACACCGCGTGGCCCCCTCGAGGGGTCCGTCGCGGCGTGCCCTGGAGAGGAGAGCCGATGGTCCGGGCCGGCCGTGCGCGTGCGGGTGCGGTCGCCGGCGCCGCGCTGCTCGTGGCCGTCGCGGCGGCGTGCAGCCCGGCCGCCGCTCCGGGTACGCCCCTGCCGACGGCCGTCGTCGTGCCCCAGGCCGACTGTCTGGCGCCGGCGGTCCTCGACCGGCTCGGCCTGACGCTCGATCCCAGCCTCGCGGCCAGGGCGACCCACGCGCCCGACCTCACCGCCGGCCGCGTCCCGGCCGGCTTCGTGGCGACGAGCGTGGTGCAGTGCCAGGTCGGCGGCCAGATGCGTGACAGCGCCGGCACCTGGACCGCGGTGACCGTCACCTCGCGCGAGGGGTCGGCGGCCGACGTGGCGGCGCTGGTCGCGGCGCTCGACGGCACGGCCAGGCGCACGGGTGCGGCCGACGTCGCCACCTCGTGCGGCCCCGACGCGGCACCGGTGGTGCTCTGGCTGCTCGACACGATGGATCGCGCCGTGCTCTCGGACGTCGCGGTCGACGGCTGCGGCGGCGTCGGCGACCAGGTCCGCGCCGCCCTGGAGCGGATACCCGTGACGGGCGCGGTCGACCAGCCGGTGGCGCTCGTGGCGGCGGCGCGCTGACGCCTACAGCTTGCGCAGCCGTACCCGCTGCACGGCGTGGTCCGCGCCCTTGGTGAGCACCAGCGTCGCGCGCCCCCGGGTCGGCCGGATGTTCTGCTCGAGGTTGGGCGCGTTGATCGAGTCCCAGATGGTGCCGGCCATCGCGACCGCCTGCTCGTCGGTCAGCGCGGCGTACCGGTGGAAGTACGACTCCGGCTGGGCGAACGCCGTCGACCGCAGGCCGAGGAACCGGTCGATGTACCAGCGCCGCACGTCCCGCTCGCGAGCGTCGACGTAGATCGAGAAGTCGAAGAAGTCGCTCACGGTGAGGCTCGAGCGGCCCTGGGCCGTCACACGCGCCGGCTGGAGCACGTTGAGCCCCTCGACGATGAGCACGTCCGGGCGGTGCACGACGATCCGGCGGTCCGGGACGATGTCGTACGTCAGGTGCGAGTACACCGGCGCGGTCACCTCGGCGTTGCCAGCCTTGACCTCCTGCACGAACCGCAGCAGCGATCGCCGGTCGTACGACTCGGGGAAGCCCTTGCGCTCCATCAGCCCGCGCCGCTCCAGCTCGGCGTTCGGGTAGAGGAAGCCGTCGGTCGTCACCAGCTCGACGCGCGGCGTCGTGGGCCAGCGCGCGATGAGCTCGCGCAGCAGCCGGGCCACGGTCGACTTGCCGACCGCGACCGAGCCCGCGACGCCGATGACGAACGGCGTGGGGTCCGGTCGTTCGCGCAGGAAGGTCGTGGCGGCCTGGTGCAGGCCGCGCGTCGCCTGGACGTGCAGGTCGAGCAGCCGGGTCAGGGGGCGGTAGACGGCGTCGGCCTCGGGCAGGTCGATCGGGTCGCCGAGCCCGCGCAGGCGCTCGACGTCGGCCTCGGTGAAGGGCAGCGGCGTGGACTCCGCCAGGCGCACCCAGGCCGCGCGGTCCAGGTCGACGTACGGGGACGGCGCGGGTGCTGGCTGCACGGGACGATCCTGCCACGGGCACGGTCGGCCCCCGGACGAGGTCCGGTTACCCTGGTCGGCATGTGCGGGATCGTGGGGTACGTGGGGAGCGCCGCGCCATCGGGCAGGCCGCTCGAGGTTGCGATCGAGGGGCTGCGGCGCCTCGAGTACCGCGGGTACGACTCGGCCGGGGTCGCGCTCGTCGCGCCCGGCGAGCCGCTGGCGGTCGCGAAGAAGGCCGGCAAGCTCGCCAACCTCGTCGAGGAGCTCGACGCCCACCCGCTGCCGGCCGCCTCGGCCGCCATCGGCCACACCCGGTGGGCGACGCACGGCGGCCCCACCGACACCAACGCCCACCCGCACGTCTCGGGCAAGGTCGCCGTCATCCACAACGGCATCGTCGAGAACTTCGCCGAGCTGCGCGACGAGCTGACGGCCGCCGGGATCGAGCTCGTCTCGGAGACGGACACCGAGGTCGTCGCGCACCTGCTCAACCGGGCGTACGACGAGGCCGGCGATCTCGCGGTCGCGATGCAGCGCGTCGCGCGGCGGCTGGACGGGACCTTCACGCTGCTGGCCGTCCACGCCGACGCGCCGCACCTGGTCGTCGGCGCCCGCCACGACTCGCCGCTCGTCGTCGGCCTCGGCGTGGGCGAGAACTTCCTCGGCTCCGACGTCGCGGCCTTCATTGCCCACACCCGCAATGCGATGGAGCTGGGCCAGGACCAGGTGGTGACCATCACGCCGGACGACGTGGCGGTGACGGACTTCGACGGGAACCCCGCGCAGGCCCGCCGCTACGTCGTCGACTGGGACGCGAAGGCGGCCGAGAAGGGTGGCTTCCGCTCGTTCATGGACAAGGAGATCCACGACGAGCCCCAGGCGGTCGCGGACACGCTCCTCGGGCGTACCGACCGGGCCGGCAGGCTGACGCTCGACGAGATCCGGATCGACGAGTCCGTGCTGCGGGCGGTCGACAAGATCGTCGTCGTCGCGTGCGGCACGGCCGCGTACGCGGGCCACGTCGCCAAGTACGCGATCGAGCACTGGTGCCGCATCCCGGTCGAGGTCGAGCTGGCCCACGAGTTCCGGTACCGCGACCCGGTGGTCGACGAGCGGACGCTCGTCGTGGCCATCTCGCAGTCGGGCGAGACGATGGACACGCTCATGGCGGTGCGCCACGCGCGGGAGCAGGGCTCCCGCGTGCTGGCCATCGTCAACACGCACGGCTCGACGATCCCGCGGGAGTCGGACGCGGTGCTCTACACGCACGCCGGCCCGGAGATCGCGGTCGCCTCCACCAAGGCGTTCCTCGCCCAGATCACGGCCACCTACCTGCTGGGCCTGTACCTCGCCGAGCTGCGCGGCAACATGTTCCACGACGAGGTCGCCGCGATCCTCGCCGAGCTGCGCGCCGTGCCGGGCAAGATCCAGCAGGTGCTGGACCGCTCCGGGCGCATCCGCGAGGTCGCGCGGTTCATGGCCGACACCCCGAGCGTGCTGTTCCTCGGCCGCCACGTGGGCTTCCCCGTGGCGATGGAGGGGGCGCTCAAGCTCAAGGAGATCGCCTACATCCACGCCGAGGGCTTCCCCGCGGGGGAGCTCAAGCACGGGCCGATCGCGCTGATCGAGCCCGGGCAGCCGGTGTTCGTCGTCGTGCCCTCGCCGCGCGGGCGGGACGCGCTGCACTCCAAGGTCGTCTCGAACATCCAGGAGGTCCGCGCCCGCGGCGCCCGCACGCTCGTCATCGCCGAGGACGGCGACGAGGCGGTGCTGCCCTACGCCGACGAGGTGTTCTCGGTGCCGCAGACCCCGACGCTCCTCGCGCCGCTCGTCTCGGTGGTGCCGCTGCAGATCTTCGCGTGCGAGCTGGCGACGGCGAAGGGGCTGGACGTCGACCAGCCGCGCAACCTCGCGAAGTCCGTCACGGTCGAGTAGCCCCGATGGAGCTCCGGGCGGCGCAGGCGGACGTCGAGGCGATCAGCCGCGTCTACGCCCGCCGGTTCGGCGTGGAGCGCAGCGACGACTGGCTGTTCCTCAAGCTGACCGAGGAGGTCGGCGAGCTGACGCAGGCGTACCTCGCGCGCGGCCGGCGCTCGCGCTCGGAGGGGTCCGACGATGCCTTCCGTGACGAGGTCGCCGACGTGCTGGCCCACCTGCTCCTCATCGCGGAGCGGTTCGGCATCGACCTCGACGACGCGCTCGAGGCCAAGTGGTTCCGGTGGCGCCACCTGCTCGACGAGGGTTGATCCGTACGACGCAACGTCATACGCTTCGTCACATGACGGTGCTCACGGTCCGGGTGGACTCCGCGGTGGAGCGCGCGCTGGAGTACCTGCTGTCGCAGCGCGTCGGCGAGACCCGGTCCGACGTGGTGCGGGAGGCGATCCTCGCGGCGGAGAAGGCGGCCCGCCGCGCCCGCATGCGCGAGGAGAGCGCCGCGCTGGCAGCCGACCCGAAGGAGCGGGCGGCGGCGAAGCTTCTCCCTGCGGAGATGGCCGAATACAGTGCGTGGTGACGTCTACCACCTGAGCGCCCCTCGGGGGGCGAAGGGGCACGAGCAGCAGGACGTGCGATACGCCGTCGTCGTGCAGTCGGACGACCTCCTCCTGTCGACCTGGCTCGTCGCGCCCACGTCCACGTCGCGAGGCCCGGCCGGCTTCCGCCCTGAGGTCGTCGTCGACGGTCGGCGAACCCGCGTCCTCCTCGAGCACACGCAGGCGGTTGATCCCGAGGTTCGACTGGGGGCCTTCGCGGGCCGCCTCTCCGCAGCCGAGCTGGCAGCCGTCGACGACGCGTTGCGGCTCGTCATGGGCCTGGACTGAGGCCGCCGTGATCGTCGGGGTGGGGATCGACGTCGTCGACGTGGCGCGGTTCGTCCAGGCGCTCGAGCGGACGCCCGCGCTGCGGCAGCGGCTGTTCACCGAGGTGGAGCGGGAGCTGCCGCCGGCCTCGCTCGCCGCGCGGTTCGCCGTCAAGGAGGCGGTCGCCAAGGCGCTGGCCTCGCCCGGCGGGATGCGGTGGCACGACGCGTGGGTGCCGGCCTCGGGGGGCCGGCCGCCCGAGCTGCACGTCGTGGGGACGGTCAGGGCTCGCGCGGACGCGCTGGGCGTCGCGCGGTTCCACCTGTCGATCTCGCACGACGCCGGCATCGCGGCGGCGGTGGTGATCGCGGAGGCGTGAGGGGCTGCCAGGTGCCTCCCAACGGCGGCCGCAGCCGGGCGCGCGTCAGGCGACGACGACCGGCCCGGCGGGACCGAGGTGGCCCCGCAGCATCGCCTGCGAGCAGTGCGCGAGCACCAGCGTGCCGTCGGCCGCCGCCGCGATGACCCCGCCGTCGCCACCGGGCACGACGAGGTCGTCGGCGATCGCGTCGCGCACCGCGTCGGCCAGCCCGGCGCCGGTCCAGCGCACCCGCGCCGCGACGTCGTGCGCCAGCGCGGCCCGCAGGAAGTACTCCCCGATGCCCGTGCCGGAGACGGCGACCCGCTCGTCCGCCCACGTGCCGGCGCCGACCACCGGGGTGTCGCCGATGCGGCCGGCCCACTGACCGGTGACGCCGCCGGTCGACGTCGCCGCGGCGAGCCGCCCCGCCGCGTCGCGCGCCACCGCGCCGACGGTGCCGTGGCCGACGCGCGGCTCGGTGAGCCCGGCCGGGACCGCGGGCGCAGTCGGGTCGGACGTGCCGGCCCGCAGCGCCGCCAGCCGGGCCGGGGTGACGAACCACGAGGGGTCGACCCGCTCCAGGCCGACCGCGTCGAGCCAGTCCGGACCCGGACCGGCCATCAGCACGTGCGGCGTCCGCTCCATGACGGCGCGCGCGGCCAGCACGGGGTGGCGCGCGAACCGGCTCGCGGCCACGGCCCCCGCCTGGGCTGCCGCCCCGTCGCACACGCAGGCGTCGAGCTCGGCGGTGCCGTCGACCGTCAGGGCGGCGCCGCGGCCGGCGTTGAACGCCTCGTCGTCCTCGAGCACCGCGACGGCTGCGCACACCGCGTCGAGCGCGGAGCCCCGGGCGGCCAGCACGGCGTCGCCCGCCGCCAGCGCGGCCCGCAGGCCCGCTGCCTGGGCGACCGCCCGCTCGGGGCCGTCGCGCAGCGGTCCGGCGCCGCCGTGGACGGCGAGCGAGAACGCGCCGTGGGGCGGCACCGTGGTCAGCTGGATCGGTGGCATGGTCCCCATCCTGCCGCCCACCGTCACGACGCCGCGGCCGGGCCCGCGCGCACGAGGTCGGACGCCAGGCCGTGGAGCGTGCGCAGCACGGCCTGCACCGCCGTGCGACGCAGCGCCTCCGGGCGGGCGAGCACGTCGACGTGGCGCGTGATCGACAGGGGTCGCGGCAGCGCCCGCAGCCGCAGCCCGGGGGAGCGGTAGGCGGCGCTCGTGTGGCGCGGCAGGAGGGCGACGAGGTCGCTGCCGGACAGCAGGGCCGCGGCGAGCGCGAACTCGTTGACCCGGTGCGCCACGACCGGCTCGGCGCCCGCCGCGGCGCCGATGACCCGCACGGCGTCGGCGAGCGGGAAGTCCTCGTGGACCGCGATCCACCGCGCGCCGCGCAGGTCGGCGGCGGCCAGCGGGCCGGGCGTGTCGAGCGGGTGGCCGGCCCGGAACGCCAGGTCGAGCGGCTCGGTGAGCAGCGGGGTCGCCACGACCTGGCGGGGCCACGGCGGCCCGTCGCCGAGCCGGTGCGCGATGACGAGGTCCAGGTCTGCGGCCAGCGGCGGGTACCCGCCCTCCTCGACGTCGTGGTCGTGGAGCTCGATCCGCGGGTGGCCGGGCACCTGCGCGGTGAGGAGCCCGGGGAAGAACGCGAGCGCGGCCGAGGAGAACGCGGACACGGAGACCGTCGCGCCCGCCTCGGCGAGGTAGGAGGAGACCGCGTCCCGGGCCGCGGCCAGGGCCGTCTCGACGTCCACCGCCGCGTCGGCGAGCGCCGTGCCGGCCCCGGTGAGCACGGTGCGCCGCCCGTCGCGCCGGGTCAGGGGCACGCCGGCGGAACGCTGCAGCGCGGCCAGCTGCTGCGAGACGGCGGACGGCGTGACGTGGAAGGCCCGCGCGACGGCCGCGATGCTGCCGCGGTCGCGCAGCTCGCGCAGCGCCCGGAGCTGAGCCACTTCCATCAGGTCAACCTAATGTGATAGTTGGCCAAGGGGCCACTTGTTCTTATGCCTTGCGCGAGTGAGGCTCGCCGGGTGCCCAGCAGCGCCCGCCTCACCGACGGCGTCCTCGTCGCCGTCGCCCTCGCGTGGGGCTCGACGTACCTCGCCACCAAGGAGCTGGTCCCCTCGGCGTCGTTCGCCCCCGTGCTCGTCGCCGCCCGCATGGCGGTGGCGGTCGCGCTGCTCGGCGTGTGGCTGGTGCTCCGCCGGGGGCGCGGGCGCGGGACGGCCGACGAGCTGCGCGGCGGCGTGGTCCTCGGCCTGCTCCTGGCGGCGGTGTTCGCGTGCGAGACCTACGGTGTGGCGATGACGTCCGCCACCAACGCGGGCGTCCTCATCTCGCTGACGATGATCCTCACCCCGCTCGCGGAGGGCCTCGTCCGCCGGCGGGCGCCCGGACGGGCGTTCCTCGGGGCGGCCGCGCTCGCCGTGGCCGGCGCCGTGCTGCTGGCCACCGAGGGCCACCTCGTCAGGCCCCGGCCCGGGGACCTCCTCGTCCTCGCGGCGGCGGTGCTGCGCGCCGGCCACGTGACGACGATGGGCGTCCTGCAGGACCGGCGGCCGCTCGACGTGCGGCGGCTGACGGCCGTGCAGCTGGCCACGGTGGCCGTCGTCTTCGCCGTGCTGACGGCGGCCGTGCGCGCGCCCGTCGGTGCCTTCGTCGCCCAGCTCGGTGGCGGGCGGTGGGCCGTGCTGGCGTACCTCGCCGTCGTGTGCACGGTGTTCGGCTTCGCCGCGCAGACGTGGGCCATCCAGCGCTCGTCGCCGAGCCACGTGGGCCTGCTGCTCGGGACCGAGCCGGTGTGGGCGGCGCTCGTGGGGCTTGTCGTCGCGCGCGACCGCATCGGCCCCGTCGGCGCCGTCGGCATCGTCGTCACGCTCGCGGCGGTGTCGCTGGCCCGGCGTCAGCCGAGGGTCACCGTCACGCGGACGGTCGAGCCGGCGGGGGCCACCGGGACAGCGGTGCCGGCCACCTCGACGCCGTCGACGGCGAGCGAGGCGACGCCGTGGGACACGTGCGAGGGGTTGCGCACCTCGATGAGGTAGGTCGCCCCCCGCCACGCCCGCTGCACGGAAAACCCGTCCCAGTCGTGCGGGATCGACGGGTCGACCACGAGCTCGGCCAGGCCCGGGCGGATGCCGAGCACGTACTTCGTCACGGCCGTGTACATCCAGCCCGCGGTGCCGGTCAGCCACGGGTTCTGCGCCAGCCCGTAGCGGGCGTGGTCGCGGCCGTAGACGAACTGGCAGTACACGTACGGCTCGGCCTGCCGGGTCTCGATGTCGTCGTTCTGCAGGTACGGGCAGATCGCGTCGTAGAACGCCACCGCCTCGTCGCCCCGCCCCAGGAGCGCCTCGGCGATGATCGGCCACGCGTTCGGGTGGCTGAAGATCGCGCCGTTCTCCTTGATCCCCGGGTACACGCGCGTGAGGAACCCGACCGTGTCGTCGACGTGCGTGAACGACGGCCAGTTGAGGTGGTTGCCGTAGGGGGACGCCAGCAGCTCGTGGACGGCGTCCATCGAGGCGAGGCCGCGCTCGCGGGTGGTCAGGCCGCCGATCACCGGCCACGCCTGGTGCTCGAGGAAGATCTTCCCCTCGGCGTTCGCGGCGGAGCCGATCGTCACCCCGGCACGCGTGATGCCGCGGCGCCACCACCGGCCGTCCCACAGCTGCTCGTCGGCGACCTGCTCCAGGCGGGCCAGCTCCTCGAGCCAGCGCGGCCGGTCCTCGTCGTGCGCGACCTCGAGGAACGCCCGGATCGCCCACGCGTGCAGGAACGTCACCAGGGCGGTCTCGCCGCCGCCGAGGTTGATGCCGTCGTTCCAGTCCGCGCGCAGGCCGAGCGCGACCCCGTTGGCACCCACCTGGGCGGCCGTGAACTCCAGCGCGCGCCGCAGGTGCTCGTACACCGTGCCCGACGAGCCCTCCGCGAAGGTGATCTCACGGTCCAGGAACGCCCGGTCGCCGGTCTCCTTGACGTACTCGACCACGGTCGGCACCAGCCACAGGTGGTCGTCGGAGCAGGTGTCCTCCAGGCCGTGGATCAGCGAGTCGCGCGATCGGCGGGGCACGATCGTCGGCGACGGGATGTCCGGCAGGCGCGGCGCGTCGGGGTCGAAGTCGTCGGGGTCGAACAGGTGCAGCCCGTAGCCGGCCTCGGTCTGGGCCCGCAGCAGCTGCGTGATCCGCCGCAGCGACGCCGCCGGGTTGGAGTGGATCACCGACATGCAGTCCTGCGCGGTGTCGCGGTAGCCCAGCCCCGACCGCCCGCCGACCTCGACGAACGAGGCGAACCGCGACCACACGACGCAGGTCTCGGCCTGGAGCAGGGTCCAGGTGTTGATGAGGGTGTTCATGCCCTCGTGCGGCGTGGCGATGCGCAGCCGGTCCTGCTTGCCGCGCCAGTGCGCCGCCAGGCGCGCCCGCTCGTCGTCCACCGTGGCCGGCGACGAGTACTTGGCCTTCATCGCCCGGCCGGCCGCGTCGCGCGAGCCGTAGCCGAGGACGAACGCCAGCCGCGCGGTCTCGCCCGGCGCGAGCGTGATCCGGTGGAGCAGCGCGCCGCAGTGGTTCTGCGTGGTGCCCTGCGAGCCGGAGCCGGTGCCGCGCTCCACCGCCAGCGGGTTGCGCTCGTCGCGGTAGGGCCCGACGAAGTCGTCGCGCATCGCGTCGAACGAGTCCGGCGTGCGCGACGAGGCGAAGTAGTGGAACGTCCACGGCTCGTAGTACGCGTCGCACTCGACGATGCCGTCGGCGTACGTGGCGCCCTGCGAGTACAGGGACATCTGCAGGTTCTCGTTGTCGACCGTGATGGTGTGGAACGAGAACTCGACGTAGCCGGTGACGGTGAGCGTGCGCTCGCGGTCCGTCCGGTTCGTCAGGCGGACGTCCCAGACCTCGCAGTCGTCGTCCAGCGGGACGAACACGGTCTGGTTCGCGTCGATGCCGCGGTAGGACGCCTCGAAGGTGGTGTAGCCGAGGCCGTGGCGCGTGGTCCAGCGGCCGGCGCTGCCGTCGTCGGGCACCGCCGCCGCGCCCGTGACGAACGGCTTGCCGACCGGCTGCCACGACACCGACCAGTGGTCCGCGGACTCGTCGTCCCGCAGGTAGACGTACTTGCCGGGCCGGTCGAGCGGCACGCCGTTCTGCCGGAACCGCGTGATGCGGCCGGTCTGCGCGGACCGGTAGTACGAGTACCCGCCGCCGTTGTGGGAGATGACCGTGCAGAAGTCCTTGCCGCCCAGGTAGTTGGTCCAGGAGACCGGGACGTCCGGGCGGTCGACGACGTACTCGTCGCCGGAGAAGTGGCCGTAGCGCATGGGTCCTCGGTGATCGTCGTCGGTGGGTCAGCCGTTGGCGGTGGCGAAGCCGCGCAGCCAGTCGAGCATCTCGTGGGCCTTCGCCTCGGTGTCCGCCTCGACCGTCAGCCGCAGCAGGGGCTCGGTGCCGGAGAACCGGAGCAGGGCCCAGTTGTCGTCCTCCAGCAGGATCTTGGTGCCGTCGAGGTGCGAGACGCCGACCACCGGGTAGGGGCCGATGTGGGTCAGCGGGCTCGCCTCGAGCCGGCGGGGCACCGCGACGCGCATCTCGGGGGTGGCCGGCACCGCGTCGTCGAGCATGACCAGGTGGCCGGTGATCGCGTCGATCGCGGCGCGCAGCTCCGAGATCGTCCTGCCGGTGCGGGCGAGCATCTCCACGACGAGGGCGCACGCGAAGATGCCGTCCTTGCCGAGCAGCCAGCCGCGGATCGTCAGGCCGCCGGACGACTCGCCGCCGAGCAGCGCGTCGATCCGCTCCATGCCGGCGGTGACGTGCTTGAAGCCGACCTTCACCTCGACGTGCTCCTCACCGAAGTGGGCCGCGAGCCGGTCGAGGCGGTGCGTCGTGGCGAGGTTGCGGGCGACGCCGCCGCGCTGGCCGCGCACCTCGTGCAGGTACCAGTAGACGAGGAGCAGCAGGTCGTTGCTCGAGATGTACTCGCCCGCCTCGTCGACGATGCCGATGCGGTCCGAGTCGCCGTCCGTGGCCAGGCCGAGGGAGTACCGGCCGGACCGCATCATGTCGATGAGCGTCGAGAGCCGCTCGAGGTCGGGGGCCGGGGCGATGCCGCCGAAGAGCGGGTTGTGCGCCGCGTGGATGAACTCGGCCTGCACCCGCATGTCCGACAGGACCGTGCCGAGCGTCAGCTGGCTGGTGCCGTACATCGCGTCGACGACGACCCGCAGCTCGGAGTCCCGCGCGGCGCGCACGTCGACGATGCCCTCGATGGCGTCGACGTAGGGGCCGGTCAGGCTGCGCTCGACGACCACCCCGGCCCGGCGGGCCAGCTCGATGTCGAGCGTGATGACGTCGGCGACGCTCATCGCGTTCGCCTCGTCCTGGTAGCGGTCGGTCTCGTCGTCCAACGGCAGCGAGCCGTCGGAGCGGAACACCTTGATCCCGTTCCACTGCGGCGGGTTGTGGCTGGAGGTGACGATGACGCCGTACGCCGCGTCGAGGTAGGGCGCGGCGAACGTCACCAGCGGGGTCGGGACGTCGTCGGGCAGGAGCGTCACCGGGATGTTGTTGCCTGCGAAGACCTCGGCGGCGGCGATCGCCGCCTCGCGGGAGAGGAAGCGGCGGTCGCCGCCGATGACGACGCCGCGCGCCTCCTTGCCCTGGCGGACGGCCTCGTTGGCGATCGCCTGGCACAGCCGACGGACGTTGGCGAGCGTGAAGCCCTCGCCGATGAGCGCGCGCCACCCGCCGGTGCCGAAGACGATCCGGGTGTCGGTGTTCTTCTTCGGGACGAACAGGCGCTTGAGGACGATGTCGGCGGCGACCGCGAGCTCGGCCGGCGTGTTGACGCCCTGGACCTCGTCGGTGTCGTCGATCCGGTAGCTGGTGATCTGCTTGCCGAGCCCGATGACGCGCCGGGCGAGGTCGGTGAGCCGGTGCTCGCCGGCCCGTGCCATCGCCTCGAGCTCGCCGAACAGCAGGCCGGGCGCGGCCACGTAGGCGCCCACGTTGACCTCGGCGGGCCCGTCGGCGCGGTCGTCCTGGTCGATGGCCACGATGCGGCCGTCCTCGCGGACGATGCGCCCGTACGCCGCGTCGGCGTGCGCCACCTGGGCGGTGAGGATCGACAGGTCGGCGCGCTTGAGGTCGTGGCGGGTGAGCAGGCCGAGGAGCGACTCCGGGCGCAGCAGCGGGGTGTCGGCGTGGACGACGAGGACCTCGTCGACGTCGTCCCCGACCGCCGCTCGCGCGGCGAGGGCCGCGGCCCCCGTGCCGTGCCGCTCGTGCTGCTCGACGTAGACCAGGTCGTCGCCGAGCAGGCGCCGGAGCTCGTCGTCCCCGGGCGCCATGACCACGACGATCCGGGCGGGCGCCACCAGCGCGCGGACGGTGGCCAGCGCGAGCTGGGCCACGGTCGCGTCGCCGAGGGAGCGCGTCAGCAGCCGGCGGGACGGCTCGTCCTGACCGGCCGCGAGGACGACCACGGCGCGCACGGTGGACGAGGAGGGCAGCGGGCGGGACATCGGTGACCCCTTGATTTGTTCGGAACCCTTCCAAACTCATCATGCCGCATCCGCGGCGCCGGGGCCAGCCTCGCGCCGGGGCTCAGGCCAGCGCGGGCAGCACCTCGCGCTCGAACAGCTCCAGGCCGGACCGGTCGTACGCGACGAGCGGGAAGTAGCAGATCGTGTACCCGAGCCCGACGGCCGCGTACGCCCGCAGCTTCTCGACGATCTGCTCCGGGGTGCCGACGAGCGGGCCGGTGCGCAGATCCTCGCGGACCTCGGCGGCCTTCGCCGGCACGGTCGTCGCGTAGTGCGCCTCGTAGCGGTCGAGCAGCGCGGGGATCTCGGCCTCGGACTCGGCGACGACCACGTTGAAGTTCGCCGAGCGGGTGATCTCCTCGAACGGCCGGCCGATGTCCCGGCAGTGGCCCGCGAGCACCTCGGACTTCGCCGCGAAGGCTTCCGGCTCGCCGGAGAAGTTCGTGTAGTCGGCGTACCTCGCCGCGATCTTCAGCGTCACCTTCTCGCCCGACCCGGCGATCCACAGCGGGATGCCGCCGGCCTGCAGCGGCAGCGGCGAGAGCATCGCGCCGTCGACGTCGTAGTACCGGCCGTGCAGCGTCGCGGTGCCCGTGGTCCACATCTGGCGGAAGACCTGCACGCCCTCGTCGAGCATGCCCAGCCGCTCGCCGGCCCGCGGGAAGCCGTACCCGTAGGCGCGCCACTCGTGCTCGTACCAGCCGCCGCCGATGCCCATCTCGACGCGCCCACCGGAGACGACGTCGGCGGTCGTGGCCACCTTCGCCAGGTAGGCGGGGTTGCGGTAGGCCATGCACGTGCACATCTGGCCGAGCCGGACGCGGTCGGTCACCGCACCGAAGGCGCTCATGAGGCTCCACGCCTCGTGGACGGCCTCGCCGTTCGGCTCGGGCACGGAGTGGAAGTGGTCGTAGACCCAGACCGACTCCCAGTCGCCCGCGTCGGCGTGCTGCACGAGGTCGCGCATGACGCGCCAGTGGTCGCGGGGCTCGATGCCGGTGAGGTCCTGACGCCAACCCTGGGGGACGAACATTCCGAAGCGCATGGCTCGCACGCTACCGACCCGGGCGGAAGGATGACGACGTGCTCCTCGCCTGGGACGCCGCCACCGTGCGCGCCGCCGAAGAACCGCTCCTCGCCGCCGGCGTCCCGCTCATGGACCGCGCGGCGTTCGCGCTGTCCGTGATCGTCGCCCGTGAGCTGCTCGAGCGGCGGGGCCGCGTCGGCGGGGCGCGGGTCGTGCTCCTCGTCGGACCGGGCAACAACGGCGGCGACACGCTGTTCGCGGGCGCGTACCTGGCGGCCCGGGGCGCGGCGGTCACCGCGGTGCTGGCCGCCGAGCGCGTGCACGACGAAGGGCTCGCCGCCCTGGTGGCGGCCGGCGGGCGCGCGGCGCGCGTGGGGCCGGACGAGGGGGCGCGCCTCGCCGCCGGCGCCGACGTGCTGCTCGACGGGCTGCTGGGGATCGGGGCTCGCGGCGGCCTGCGGGGTACCGCCCGGGACCTCGTCGGCGCGCTCGCCCCGGCACGTCCGCGGCCCTTCGTGGTCGCCGTCGACGTGCCGTCCGGCATCGGCATCGACGACGGCACCGTGCCGGGCGAGGTGCTGCCCGCCGACCTCGCCGTGACCTTCGGCGGGGCCAAGCCGGGGCTGCTGCTCCCACCGGCCGCCGGGCTCGTCGGGCGCGTCGAGGTCGTCGACGTCGGGTTGTCGCTGCCGCGCGACGAGGCCGCCGTCACGCGGCTCGGCGCCGCCGACGTTGCCGCGGCCTGGCCGGTGCCGACGGCGGACGACCACAAGTACCGCCGGGGCGTGCTCGGCGTCGTGGCCGGGACGAGCACGTACCCCGGCGCCGCCGTGCTCGTGTGCCGGGCCGCGGTTCGGGCGGGCGTCGGGATGGTGCGGTACCTGGGGGACGTGGGGTCGGCGGTCGTCGCGGCGCACCCCGAGGTGGTCACCGGTGAGGGCCAGGTCCAGGCGTGGGTGCTCGGGCCCGGTGTCGATGCGCACGACGAGGCCCAGGCCGCGCGCATCGCGGCGGCCCTGCGCTCCGGGCTGCCGGCGGTCGTCGACGCGGGTGCGCTGCCGCACCTGCCGGAACGCGTCGGTCCGCACGTGGTGCTCACCCCCCACGCCGGCGAGCTGGTGCGGCTGCTGGCGGCGCGCGGCGTGGCCGCGGAGCGCGACGAGGTCGCGGCGGCGCCGCTGGCGGTCGCCCGGGAGGCCCACGAGCTGACCGGCGCGACGGTCCTGCTCAAGGGCGCGGTGACGGTCGTCGTCGGCCCGGGTGCGGTGCACACGCAGGCGGAGGCGCCGGCGTGGCTGGCGACGGCCGGCGCGGGCGACGTGCTGGCGGGCCTGCTCGGCGCGCTGCTCGCCGGCCGCTCGTCGGACGTGCTCGCGGAGCCCACCCTCGCCGCGCGGCTGGCGGCCGTCGCCGCGAGCGTGCACGGCCGCGCCGCCCACGCCGCCAACCCCGGCGGCCCAGTGTCTGCGTCGACGGTCGCCGACGCGCTGCCCGCGACCGTCGCCGGCCTGCTGCGAGACGCCGGCCGGTAGGCGCGCCCGCTGGGGGCGGACGAGCCGGGGGCCGGCCGGGTCGCGGTGGGAGGATGGCCCGCGTGAGCGACTACCCCGCACGCGCCGTCGTCGACCTCGCCGCGATCCGCGGGAACGTCGCGGCGCTGGCCGGGTACGCGTCGACCGCGCAGGTGATGGCGGTCGTCAAGGCGGACGCCTACGGGCACGGGCTCGTCCCGGTGGCCCGCGCCGCGGTCGAGGGCGGCGCGACCTGGCTCGGCACCGCCCAGGTGAGCGAGGCGCTGGCGCTGCGCGCCGCGGGCGTCGTCGGCCCCCGGATCCTGGCCTGGCTGTACGCCCCCGGGGCGCCCCTGCGCGAGGCGATCGAGGCCGACGTCGACCTGTCGGTCGCCGCGCCGTGGGCCGTGGGCGCGGTGGTCGTGGCGGCGCGGGAGGCCGGCCGGTCCGCACGCGTCCACCTCAAGGTCGACACCGGGCTCGGCCGCAACGGCGTCATGCCGGACGCGCTCGACGAGGTCGTCGTGCCGCTGCTCGAGGCGCAGGCCGAGGGCGCGGTCGAGCTGGTCGGCGTCTGGTCGCACTTCGCCTTCGCCGACGAGCCCGACCACCCGACCGTCCGCGCGCAGGAGGACGTCTTCGACGCCGCCGTGCGGGCCGTCGAGGCGGCGGGCGCGCACCTCGAGGTGCGCCACATCGCCAACTCCGCGGCGACGCTGACGCGCCCGGCGGTCCACTACGACCTCGTCCGCCCGGGGCTCGCCGTGTACGGCCTGTCACCGGTGCCGCAGCTCGGCGGCCCGGAGGCGTTCGGGCTGACACCGGCGATGACGCTCGAAGCCCGGCTGGCGACGGTCAAGGACGTCGGCGCCGGCCAGGGTGTCTCGTACGCCCACCAGTACGTCACCGACCGGGCCACGCGGCTCGGTGTCGTGCCGCTCGGCTACGCCGACGGCATCCCGCGTCACGCGTCCGGCACGCCCGGCCGGCTCGGCGGACCCGTGCAGGTCGGTGGCCGCCGGCTCGGGATCGCGGGGCGCGTCTGCATGGACCAGTTCGTCCTCGACCTCGGGCCGGGGGCCGACGAGCAGGCCGGCGACGTGGTGACGCTGTTCGGGCGCGCCCCGGGCCCCACCGCCCAGGACTGGGCGGACGTCACCGGCACCATCTCCTACGAGATCACCACGCGCCTCGGCGCCCGCATCCCCCGGGAGTACGTGAACTGATGGCCACCCTGACGCTGCCCACCGCCGAGGCGACGCGCGCCTGGGGCGAGGCCCTCGCGCCGCTGCTGCGCGCCGGCGACCTCGTCGTGCTCACCGGCGACCTCGGCGCGGGCAAGACGACCCTGACGCAGGGCATCGGCGCCGGCCTGCACGTGCGCGGCCAGGTGGCGAGCCCGACGTTCATCATCGCCCGTGAGCACCCGCCGCTGCCGCGTGAGGACGGCACCCGCGGCCCCTGGCTGGTCCACGTCGACGCGTACCGGCTGCGCTCGTTCGACGAGGTCGCCGCACTGGACCTCGAGTCCGAGATGGACGAGGCCGTCACGGTGGTCGAGTGGGGCGGCGGCTGGGTCGAGCCGCTGTCCGACGACCGGCTGGAGCTGACGCTGCACCGCCCGCACGGCGCCGTCGACCCCACCGGCGACGAGCCGGCCGACGCGGGCGAGCGCGTCCTGGAGGTCGTCGCGGTCGGCCCCCGGTGGGCGGGCGTGGCGCTGCCCGGCGTCGGCGTCGTCGAGCCCGTGGCAGGCTGAGGCCGTGCCGATCCTCGCCCTGGACACGTCGTCCGCCGTGGCGGTCGCGGTGCTCTCCGACGACGCCCGCGACGTGCTGGCCGCCGCCTCGTCGGCACAGCCCCGCCGCCACGCCGAGCTGCTCGCGCCGATGATCACCGCGACCCTCGCCGAGGCCGGCGTGGACCGGCGCGCGCTCACCGCGATCGTCGCCGGCACCGGGCCCGCGCCGTTCACCGGCCTGCGCGTCGGGCTCGTCACGGCCCGCACGTTCGGCCTCGCCCTGGGCGTCCCCGTGTGGGGCGTGCCCTCGCTCGACGCCCTCGCCGCCGGCGCCGTGGCCGGGGCCGCCCCCGGCACCCGTGTCGTCGCCGTCAGCGACGCGCGGCGGCGCGAGGTCTACTGGGCCGCCTACGAGGCGGCACCCGGGGGCCTGACGGCGCTGGCGGGACCGGACATCGCCGCCCCCGCGGAGCTGCGGGCCTCCGGAAGGCTGGACGGAGCGCTCGTCGTCGGCCGCGGCGCGCTGCTCCACGCCACCACGCTGGGGCTGGCCGGCGAGCCCACCGTCCTCGACCCCGACCCCGCGGACCTCGCCCGCCTGGCGGTGGCCCGCGCCGCGGCCGGCCAGCCGCTGCCGACGGAACCGCTCTACCTCCGCCGCCCCGACGCGGAGCCGCACGCGGGCGCCAAGAGGGTCCTGACGTGAGCCACGGGACACCCGCGTGACGGTCCCGGGCGTCGAGGTCGTCGTGCGGCCGCTGGTCGCCTCCGACCTCGACCAGCTCGACCGCCTGGAGCGCACCCTCTTCGACGCCGCCGCGTGGTCCCGGGCGTCCTTCGCCGAGGAGATCGTGGCGGACGGCCGGTGGTACCTCGGGGCCGAGCGTGCCGCCGACGGTGCCCTCGTCGGCTACGCCGGGATCTGGTTCGACGGCTACGACGCCCAGGTGATGACCATCGCCGTCGACGCCGCCCACCAGGGGCACGGGCTCGGCCGTCGGCTGCTGACCGCGCTCGTCGGGCACGCGCGCGAGGTCGGCGCCGCGCAGGTGCTGCTCGAGGTGCGGGTCGACAACGCCCCGGCGATCCACCTGTACGAGTCGATGGGCTTCGTCATGCTCGGGCGCCGGCGCGCGTACTACCAGCCGGGCAACATCGACGCGTACACGATGCGGCTGCCGCTGGAGGACGTGTGAGGGGAGAGGTGCTGGTGACCGCCGAGGAGCTGGCGGCCGCGCTCACGGACGACGAACCACCGGTGCTGCTCGACGTGCGGTGGGCCTTGCGGCGCACGCGCGACGAGTCGCACGAGCGCTACCTCGTCGGGCACCTGCCGGGAGCGGTGTACGTCGACCTCGAGGCCGAGCTGGCGGCGCCACCGTCGCCCCTGGCCGGGCGCCACCCGCTGCCGGCGGTCGGCGACCTCGAGGCGGCCGCCCGGCGGTGGGGGGTGTGTGAGGGGTCGTCGGTCGTCGTGTACGACGACGTCGCCGGCACCTCGGCCGCCCGCGCCTGGTGGCTGCTGCGCTGGGCCGGCGTCGCCTCGGTGCGGCTGCTCGACGGCGGGCTGGCGGCCTGGACGGCGGCGGGCCTGTCGCTGGAGGCGGGGGAGGTGACCGCCGAACCGGGTGACCTCGTGGTGCGTCCGGGTGCGATGGCCACCGTGACGGCCGACGAGGCCGCGGCGTGGCCCGGCACGCTCCTCGACGCCCGTGCCGCCGAGCGGTACGCGGGGGTCGTCGAGCCGGTCGACCCGCGCGCGGGGCACATCCCCGGCGCGGTCAGCGTCCCGACGGCGGGCAACGTCGACGACGACGGCCGGTTCCTGCCCGACGAGGCGCTGCGGGCGCGGTTCGCGGGCCTCGTCGGCGCCGTGGCGGTGTACTGCGGGTCGGGCGTCACCGCCGCCCACGAGATCGCCGCGCTCGCCGCGATCGGCGCGGAGGCGGCCCTGTACCCCGGGTCGTGGTCGGCGTGGTCGAACGACCCGGCACGGCCGGTGGCGACCGGCGACAGGCCGTAGCGGCGGTCAGACGGTCGTCGTCGCCTGGTCCCAGCCGAGCCGGGCGGCGCGCGGGAACGTCGTGCCCGAACCCTCGGCCTGCGCGACGTTCACCACGAGGAGGGACGTCCAGCCGGTGCCGGCCAGCAGGTCCTCGTCGACGCCGGCGGCGTCCGCGATGGCCATCGGCCCGGCCGCGAGGCCGACCGCGCGCAGCGCGAGGATGAGGTACCCGGCCTGCAGCCACGAGTTGTTGGTGGCGAACGCCCGCCGCTGCTCGTCGTTGCCCTCGAGCATGCCGACCATGGCGGTCATGTGCGGGGCGAGCGTGGGGATGTGCTGGTGGAACCGGGTGTCGGCCGCCAGGACGAGCGACACGGGCGCCGTGAGCACGCGCTCGACGTTGCCCTCGCTCATGTGGTCGGCCAAGCGGCGGCGCGCCTCGGGCGTGCGCACGACGAGCAGGCGCAGCGGCGTGAAGTTCACCGCCGTCGGGCCCCACTTGGCGAGGTCGTAGGCCGCCTCGAGCTGCTCGTCGGTCACCTCGCCCTCGGCGAACGTGCGGACGGTGCGCGCCTCGCGGAACAGCAGGTCCGCGGTGGCGTCGTCGATGCGGGTATCGGTGGGCAGGGCGGAGAGCTCGATCGTCACGAGATCATTGAACTATCAATCACTATGAAAGCATCCCATGTCTCGTCCCGCGGGCTGGTGACATCGGTCACACGGGCGGTCGGCACCTATCCTGGGGCCCCATGACCGCCGAGCCGCTCGTCCTGGGCATCGAGACCTCCTGCGACGAGACCGGCGTCGGCCTCGTCCGCGGCTACGAGCTGCTGGTGGACGCCGTCGCCTCGTCCGTCGACGAGCACGCGCGGTTCGGCGGGATCATCCCGGAGATCGCGTCGCGCGCCCACCTCGAGGCGATGGTCCCGACGATCGAGCGCGCCCTGGCCACCGCCGGCGTCGCGCTCGCCGACGTCGACGCGATCGCCGTGACCGCCGGGCCGGGCCTGGTCGGCCCGCTCACCGTCGGCGCGTCGGCGGCCAAGGCGCTCGCGGTCGCGCTCGACAAGCCGCTCTACGGGATCAACCACGTCATCGGCCATGCCGTGGTCGACGAGCTCGTCGACGGGCCGTTCCCGTCGCGTGTCATGGCGCTGGTGGTCTCGGGCGGCCACTCGTCGCTCCTGCTCATCGACGACACCGTCAACGTCACCGAGCTGGGCTCCACGCTCGACGACGCGGCGGGGGAGGCGTTCGACAAGGTCGGCCGGCTGCTGGGCCTGCCCTACCCGGGCGGCCCGCACATCGACCGACTGGCGCGGGAGGGCAATCCGGAGGCGATCCGGTTCCCGCGCGGCCTGACCGCGGCCAAGGACCAGGCCGACCACGCGACGGACTTCTCGTTCTCTGGGCTCAAGACGGCCGTGGCCCGGTGGGTGGAGGCCCGCCAGGACGCCGGGCTGGACATCCCGCTCAACGACGTCTCGGCCTCGTTCGCCGCCGCGGTGGCCGACGTCCTGACGGCGAAGGCGATCGCGGCCTGCCGCGCCCACGGGGTCGACACGCTCGTCGTCGGCGGCGGCTTCTCGGCCAACTCGCAGCTGCGCGAGATGGCGGCGAAGCGGTGCGCCGAGGCCGGGCTGACGCTGCGCATCCCGCCGATCCGGTTCTGCACCGACAACGGCGCGATGATCGCAGCGCTCGGCTCGGCCGTGGTCCGCCGGGGGCTGCCGCCCTCGGCGCTCGACCTGCCGGTCGACTCGTCGATGCCGTTGACGACCGTCCTGCTCTAGCCCGGTCAAGGACGTTCTCCCGCCGGCCGATGGCATAGCCATGGGGGAGGGGTGGCCCGCGTGACCGCTGGACTGGCGCCCGACACGGGCTGGGGGCTCGCCGACAGTGCGAAGCTCCTGGTGTTCTTCGTGCTCGTCTTCCCGGCGCTCCACGTGGTCGGGCGGCTGATGCTGCGGGCCAAGATGACGCGGATCGCGACGCGCGGCCGGCCGGAGCTCCGCGCCGAGGCCGCCGCGAAGGCTCGACAGGCGTTCCCGCTCTTCGGTCGGATCGGGAAGGCGCCCTCGGCCTTCCCCACCGACGTCTACGCGCTCAGCTGCCCGATCGTCGTCCCCCCGCTCGGCGACGGTCGACCCGGCGAGCGTTTCGCTGCACCCTGCGCAGCCGAGCCCGACGCGCGGCTCCAGTCGGACGGCGCACGCACGGACGCCCAGCTGCGGTTGGCGCCCGGCACGGCGATCAACGTCGTCTGCTTCGGGAGGGTCGGGTCGGTGCGGGGCGGTCACGTCCTCGGGCCCGCAGCCGAACGCTGCCAGGTGACGCGCAGGGCCGTTCCGGACCGCTGGCAACCGCACGGCGACGTCTTCGCGATCGACACGCCCGCAGGGCCGGCCTGGCGGCACGTCCTCACCACGGACACGTCGTTCCTCGTCGACACGCACGTCGACCACGGTGGCTGGGCCTTCGCGATCGGTGTGATCGGGCAGAGCCCCCAGTCCTGGATGTCCGGCGTCGTCGACGCGGTGCTGGCCACCTGGCGATGGATCGAGGACGCCGGCAGGCCGGCCCGCGAGCCAGAGGCGTGGCCCGACCTTCCCGCCGACCCGCTCGCCGTGGACGTCACCGTCACCGTGGGTCCGCCCGAGTGCCCGGTGGCGACGTTCGGGGCGTCGGCACCGGCGCTGCCGGCACTCGGCGAGGCACGGCTCGACGGTCGCCGCACGGAGGCCGTCGTCAGGCTGTCCGCCGAGGCTGCGCTGATCGTCGAGAGCGCCGATGGCACGGCGTCGGCGGGGCAGCGTATGGCCGATGCGGCGCGGCCGACCCTCGGGTCGCTGCGATCTCCGGCCGGTCCGGTGCTCCATGCGGACACCGCGGCGGGGCCGGTGTGGCGTCGGCGATTCACCGTGGGGAAGGCGAGCATCGAGCACCAGGCGCACCTCGACCACGCAGGCCGAGCCTGGATGGTCACGCTCGCCCACGGGGTCGACGAGGAGGCCTTGGTGCCGGTGCTCGACCAGGCCCTGGCTACCTGGCGATGGGCCGAGGACCTCGTCGTGCCCGAACGCCTTGCGGGCGCGGAGAACCCGACCTAACGTACAACCTTGTGGTTGTAGATCTTCTGAACCAGGACGAGGTCGACCGCCTGTTCGCCGCGCTGGCGGACGCGACGCGGCGGGACATCCTCACGCGCGTCCTGCGGCAGGAGGCGAGCGTCTCGGCGCTCGCCGCGCGGTACGCCATGAGCTTCGCCGCGGTCCAGAAGCACGTCGCCGTGCTCGAGCGCGCCGCGCTCGTCACCAAGGAGCGGAGGGGTCGCGAACAGCTGGTCCGCGGCTCCGTCGACACCGTCCGTGCGGCCAACCGGCTGCTGGGGCAGTACGAGGAGATCTGGCGAGGCCGCCTCGAGCGGATGGACGCGATCCTCGCCGACGACCGCTGAACAGACCGACGAAGGAGGCATGCCATGGCCGTGATCGACACCACCCGTGACCCGCAGGCCCTGACGCTCGCGATCACGTCCCAGCTGTTCGCCCCGCCCGAGCGGGTGTGGGAGCTGTGGGCGGACCGGCGCCAGCTCGAGCGCTGGTGGGGCCCGCCGGGATACCCCGCGACGTTCCTCGAGCACGACTTCGTCCCCGGCGGTGCGGCGCGCTACGTCATGACGAGCCCCGAGGGCGAGAAGAGCGCGGCGTGGTTCCGGTTCCGGACCATCGAGCCGCACACCGGCCTCGAGTTCGACGAGGGCTTCGGCGACGTGCCCGACGAGGCGCCACCGGGCATGCCGCCCGCGATGCGGCTGAGCGCCCGCATGGCGGAGGCGTACGGCGGCACGACGATGACGATCACCACCACCTTCGCCAGCGTCGAGGCGATGGAGCAGGTGCTGGCGATGGGCATGCAGCAGGGCCTCGCGCTCGCGCTGTGGCAGGCCGACGCCATCCTCGCCGCCGGCTGAGGCCGCGGGCGGCTACAGCGGCCGGCCGGCACGCAGCTCGTCGAGCAGGGACCGCACGACGGCGTCGAGGTCGCCCGCGTGCCGGCGGGCGACCGCCCGCTGCCGCTGGTAGGAGGCGCCCCGGCGCAGGATGAGCCGGACCTGCTCCAGCTCGCCCGCGCAGCCGAGGCGCGCCGCGACCGGCGCGAGCGTCTCCAGCCACCGCTCCACCGACTCGGACACGAGCTCCTCCGCGCCCGACGAGTCCGTGACGAGGATCGCGTCCATGCCGTAGCGCGCCGAGCGCCACTTGTTCTCGGTGACGAACCACGGCTGCAGGGTCGGGAGGGGCTCGCCGGCGTCGGCCAGGCTCGTGAAGTGCTCGACGAGGCAGTGCGTCAGCGCCGAGATCGCGACGACCTCGGCGATGTTCGTGGCGCTGTCGGCGATCCGCACCTCCAGCGTGCCGAACCGCGGCGACGGGCGGACGTCCCAGCGCAGCTCGTTGAACTCGTCGATGACGCCGACGTGGAGCATGTCGCCGACGTACTGCTCGAGCTCGCCCCAGGTCACCAGCTGCGGCGGGAGGCCCGCGGTCGGCAGCTGCTGGAACAGCAGCGCGCGGTTGGACGCGTACCCGGTGTCGCGCCCACCCCAGAACGGCGACGACGCGGCCAGCGACTGGATGACGCCGAACACCGTGAGCATCGCGCGCGACAGCGGCAGCACCTTGTCGCGCGACTCGATGCCGACGTGCACGTGCACGCCGTAGATGAGCATCTGGCGGCCCCACCACTGGGTGCGGTCGATGAGCGTGGCGTAGCGCTGCTTGTCCGTCACGCGCTGCGTCGCCCAGTTCGCCGAGGGGTGAGTGCCGCCGCCCATGAGCTCGATCCGCAGCGGCGTCGCGACGGCCCGCACGCGGTCGAGGCAGTCGAGCAGCGCCGTGCCGGCCTCGCCGACGCTCGCGCACCGGCCCGACGACACCTCGATCGTGTTGAGCAGCAGCTCGCCCGTCACCTGGGGGCGCAGCGGGTCGTCGTCACCGTCCGCGTGGACGGCGTCGAGCACCGCCGTGGCGGCCTGCCGCAGCTCGCCGGAGTCGGCGTCGACCAGGGCGAGCTCCCACTCCAGCCCCACGCTCGAGCGCGGCGAGTCGGCGAAGGGCAGCGGCACCGGCTGGGCCATCAGGGCTCCCCGGCCGCCACGGGCTCGACGACGAGCACGCGCTGGGCGCCGGCGACGCGCGTGAGGACCACGGTCGCCTCGGCGCCGCCGCGCAGGTCGAGCTGGCCGCGCAGCGCCTCGGGCGTCACGGCGGTGCCGCGCTTCTTCACCGTCAGCCGGCCGACGCCGCGCTCCCGCAGGTAGGTGCGCAGCCGCTTGACGGCGAACGGCATCTCGTCGAGGACGCGGTAGGCGCTCGCCGCGGCGGTGGGGACCAGCAGGTCGGCGGTCACGTAGGCGATGGTCGGGTCGACGAGCCGGCCGTGCACCTCGGCGGCCACCTGCTGCACCAGCCCGGCCCGGATGACGGCCCCGTCCGGCTCGTAGAGGTAGGCGCCGACCGGCCCGACCTCGGCGCGCCCGGTGTCGCCGGCGACCACGTGCGCGCGCCCGCCGCGCAGGACGAGCGCCGAGCGGCCCGGTCCCTCGGGCGCGAGCGCGCCGAACCACAGGCCGGCCTCGACGACCTCGCCGTCGACCGAGACCCACTGGGCGTGGGCGTCGTCGGGCACCGCGCGGTGGGGCAGCCCCGGCCCGACCTTGAGGCCGAGCGCCGGGACCCGCGCCCGCACCGCCAGCACCGCGTCCAGCGGCGGGGCGTAGGCGGCCGGGTCCGCCACGCGGGCGCCCGACGAGGTCCGGCGGGCGGGGTCGGCGTAGACGGCGTCGATGCCGTCGAGGTCGAGGGCGAGCCCGTCGCCGTGCCGCACCACGGCCTCGGGGAAGTGGCGCAGGTTGACCGTGGCGATCGCCGCCGTCACCTCGTCGGCGTCGACGGCCACGACGTGCAGCCCCACGCCGGCGAACGCCATCGCATCCGCGCCGATGCCGCACGTCAGGTCGGCCACCGTGGTGGCGCCGGCGGCGAGGTACCGGCGGGCGTGGTGCGCGGCCACCTCGAGGCGCGTCGCCTGCTCCAGGCCCGCGGCCGTGAACAGCATGCCGTCGGCGAAGTCCCCGAACTTGGCGTGGGCTCTGGCCCGCAGCCGTGACTGGGTGAGCGCGGTGGCGACGAGGTCGGGGTCGAAGCCCTCGGCGTGCAGGCGGGTGGCCAGGGCCAGCGCCCGCTCCTCGTCGTACGGCGGCAACGCCGACAGCAGCGCCCATCCGTCCGGCGCCAGCAGCCGGCTCAGCGCCCCTGCGTCCATGGCCGTGATCCTCGCACGGTGGTGCGCGCCCGGGCGCGGCGGCACGTCGCTCGCCGTTGGCACTCGCCTTGACCGAGTGCTAACGCCTTCCTAGAGTGAGGTTCTGGCACTCTCCCCGCGAGGGTGCCAACCGCTCCCACCGGCCCCGGCACCCGCGACGACGGCGGCCCGACGGTGCGGCCTGCAGACGTACGAACTACTCACATGCGAAGGGGAGGTCCGCTGTGTCGGTCTCCATCAAGCCGCTCGAGGACCGGATCGTCGTGAAGGCCCTCGAGGCCGAGACGACCACCGCGTTCGGGATCGTCATCCCGGACAGCGCGAAGGAGAAGCCGCAGGAGGGCGAGGTCGTCGCCGTCGGCCCGGGTCGCATCGACGACAAGGGCAACCGCGTGCCGCTCGACCTCGCCGTCGGCGACAAGGTCATCTACTCCAAGTACGGCGGCACCGAGGTGAAGTACGCCGGCGAGGAGTACCTCATCCTCTCGGCGCGCGACGTCCTGGCGGTCGTCGTCAAGTAGCGCCTCCGGGCCGTGCGGCCCGAAGAAGCTCGAGGGCCCCCTCCCGCACGGGAGGGGGCCCTCGCTGTCGTTCCGGCGCTGTCAGCCGACCCGGCGGGTGCTGGTGCGCTGGGCGAGGATCGCGGCCCGCTCGTCCTCGGAGAGCCCGCCCCACACCCCGTACGGCTCGCGGACCGCGAGCGACTGCTCACGGCACTCGCGGATGACGGGGCACGTGGCGCAGATCGCCTTGGCGGCCTCCGCCCGGCGGCGCCGTGCGGCGCCACGCTCGCCCTCGGGGTGGAAGAACAGGTTCTCGTCCGCGTCCCGGCAGGCGCCTCGGAACTGCCACTCCCAGAGCTCCATCACCGGCCCCGGCAGTCGTGAGATCTCGGCCACTGCAACCTCCTCGGTCGGGGCGGGGGCCACAGCCCCTGCCCGATCGGTTCGTCCCTTCCGAGGTGCCCGAACGGGACGATCCGGACGGTTGCTCGTCACGCTACAACCGCGTCAACGGTTGTTCAATACCCTTGCCTGTACCGCACCTATGAATCGATTTGGACGGCCGACCTAGACGCGCGTCCATGTTGTTGCTGGTCACGGCCATGATCGCCGTGGGAGCGGGTCCATGAGAGAACCGATTCACGATCTGCTGGCACAATCGGTCCCATGGACCGTGAGGAGGGTTCGGAACCCCTGCTCACCGTGGCCGCCGTCGCCCGGCGGCTCGGCGTTGCTCCCGGCACCCTGCGCACGTGGGACCGGCGCTACGGCCTCGGCCCGTCCGAGCACGCGGCGGGGGCGCACCGGCGCTACGGCAGCGCGGACCTCGCCCGTCTGATCGTCATGCGGCGCATGACCATCGACGGGGTGGCGCCCGCCGAGGCGGCCGAGATCGCCCGCTCCAGCCGACCGGACGCGCTGTTCGGTCCGTTCGCGGCGACCGAGCCCGAGCCCGACTCGCAGGACGTGCCGGTCGCCTCCGACGCCGTCGTCGACGCCGCGCTGGCGGCCGACGGCGCGGAGCTGCAGCGACTGCTCACGCTGCGCCCAGGCGACGACGTGCTGCAGTGGTGGTCCACGCTGGTGGAGCCCGTGTTCGCCGCGCTGGCGCGCCGGACGGTCATCGAGCGGCCGGGCGTGTCGCCGACGCTCGCGCTCGGCTCGGCGGCGGCGGTCGCGGTCCAGGCCGCGGTGCCCCCGGCCGTGGGCGGCCAGCCGGTCGTCCTGGTGTTCGCGCCGGGGACGCGGCTGTGGGTGCTCGGCGTCCACGTCGTGGCGGCCGCGCTGGCCGAGCGGGGCGCCGACGCCCGCGTGGTGTCCGGCGTGCTCCCGCCGCGACGCACGGTCGAGCTCGTCGCGATGACGCGCGCCGGAGCGGCGATCACGGTCGCGGACGCGGTCGCCCTCGACCTCTCGTCGGTCGAGCGGCTGGCCGCGGAGCGGCCGGACGTGCCGCAGTTCGTCATGCTCCCCGAGGCCGCCGCCGACCAGCTGCCGCTGGGGCGATCGGTCCACCGCGCGCGGACCATCACCGGCGTGGTCCACGAGGCGCTCGCCGCGGTCGGGCTCACCGGAACGGGGCAGGTTCGTGCACCCGTTCGGAGCACGGCCGGCTCGAGTCACAGAGGGTGATGTCCCTGGTCAACGGGCCTATATTCACCCGGATGGCCCAGCGGCAATCGTGACGACCCGGTCGACCCGGACATATCGTCGCGAGGGAGGGCCGGGCCGTCGCCCAACGTCACTTACGCGGCGGTCCGGGGCGGCCGATGATCCTCTCAGGCTGCCGTTCAGGGGGCGAATCGTAGGAGAGGGATGATGGCCGGGGTCATCGTGTGTCACGCGGCTGCGACGGTGCGCGAGCGGTTGGTGGTGACGTCGATCGGGGTGCCGGCGCTGGCGCCGGTGCGTGCCGCGGCGTCCGCGGACGAGCTCGTGACGCTGGCGCGCCGCGTCCCGCCGACCGTGGTGCTCATCGACGCGCACCTGCCGGGGGCGGGCACGCCCGACGCCATCCGTCGGCTCCGCTCCGTGGCGCCCGCCGCGGCCGTGGTCCTGCTCGCCGGGCCCGACGACGCCGTGGCGCTCGACCGGGCGCTGGCACTCGGAGCCCGCGGGTTCCTCGCCCCGGACATCGGCCGGCCGGAGCTGGCCGCGGTCGCCGCCCACGTGCAGGCGGGTCCCGTGCTCGCCGCCGCGCGCGCCCAGGGCGTCCCGCAACCGCAGCCCCCGTCGGCGGAGGACATGGACGGCGAGACGGGCTGGGACCTCGACGACGTGCCGGTGACCCCGGGGCCGCAGCGGATCGAGCTGACGAAGCGCGAGGTGCAGGTGCTCGTCGGGATGAGCAACGGCCGCTCGAACGCGCAGATCGGCCAGGAGCTGTTCCTCTCGGAGGACACCGTCAAGACCCACGCGCGCCGGCTGTTCCGCAAGCTCGGCGCGAACGACCGCGCGCAGGCGGTGGCGATCGGGCTCCGGCGGGGCATCATCCGCTGACCGGAGGGGCTCGGCCCGTCACTTATCCTGGTTCGATGACGGACCTCGCCGACCCGTTCGCCCGCACCGGTCTCACGTTCGACGACGTCCTCCTCCTCCCGGGTGAGACGGACGTCATCCCTTCCGAGGTCGACACGACCTCCCGGTTGACCCGGGAGATCTCCGTGCGCGTGCCGCTGGTCTCCGCCGCCATGGACACGGTCACCGAGTCCCGGATGGCCGTCGCCATGGCGCGGCAGGGCGGCGTGGGCGTCCTGCACCGCAACCTGTCGATCGAGGACCAGGCCCACCAGGTGGACCGCGTTAAGCGGTCGGAGTCCGGGATGGTCGGCGACCCGCTGACCGTCGGCCCCGACGCGACGCTCGCCGAGCTGGACCGGCTGTGCGGCACCTACCGCGTCTCCGGGCTGCCGGTGGTCGACGAGCAGCGCCACCTGCTCGGCATCATCACCAACCGCGACCTGCGCTTCGTGCCCGCGGCGGACTTCGAGCGGCGCACCGTGCGCGAGGTCATGACGCCGATGCCGCTGGTCACCGGCCCGGTGGGCATCGACCGCTCGTCGGCGGCCGCGCTGCTGGCCAAGCACAAGGTGGAGAAGCTGCCGCTCGTCGACGACGAGGGCGTGCTGGCCGGTCTCATCACCGTCAAGGACTTCGTCAAGTCCGAGCAGTACCCGCACGCGACGAAGGACGCCGAGGGGCGGCTCGTCGCCGCCGCGGCGATCGGCTTCTACGGCGACGCGTGGGAGCGGGCGACGGCGCTCGTCGAGGCCGGCGTCGACATCCTCGTGGTCGACACCGCCAACGGCCACGCCCGGCTGATGCTCGACATGGTGCGGCGCCTCAAGGCCGACCCGGCCACCCGGCACGTCCAGGTGATCGGCGGCAACGTCGCGACCACCGAGGGCGCCGCGGCGCTCGTCGAGGCCGGCGCGGACGCCGTCAAGGTCGGCGTCGGTCCGGGCTCCATCTGCACCACCCGCGTCGTCGCGGGCGTGGGCGTGCCGCAGGTGACCGCCATCTACGACGCCGCGCGCGTGTGCCGGCCCGCCGGTGTGCCGGTCATCGGCGACGGCGGCATCCAGTACTCCGGTGACATCGCCAAGGCCCTTGTCGCGGGCGCGGACACCGTCATGCTCGGCTCCCTGCTGGCCGGCTGCGACGAGTCGCCCGGTGACCTCGTCTTCGTCAACGGCAAGCAGTACAAGCACTACCGCGGCATGGGCTCGCTCGGCGCGATGGCGTCCCGGGGGCGGGTCTCGTACTCGAAGGACCGGTACTTCCAGGCCGACGTGCCGTCCGACGACAAGATCGTGCCCGAGGGCATCGAGGGGCAGGTGCCGTACCGGGGGCCGCTCGGTGCGGTGGCGCACCAGCTGGTCGGCGGGCTGCACCAGTCGATGTTCTACGTCGGGGCGCACACGATCGGCGAGCTGCAGGCGCGCGGGAAGTTCATCCGCATCACGCCGGCGGGGCTCAAGGAGTCGCACCCGCACGACATCCAGATGACCGTCGAGGCCCCGAACTACACCGTGCACTGACCCCGGTCACGTCGGCCGGCCGGCGGCGACGGCCACCGGCACCCGCACCGGCCAGTCGAGCTCGGCGCCCGGTCCCGGCAGGCCGTGCTCGTCGCGCCACGCGTTGAACGACTCCGCCCAGGTCAGGTGCGCGTGCGTCTGGTAGGCCTGCAGCGTCGCCAGGTCGAGGGCGGCCAGGTACGGGTAACGCTCGACGATCCGCTCCAGCAGGTCGAGCGTCGCGACGACGTCGACGTGCGCGGCGTGCAGCGCCTCCGGCGTCGCCACGCCGTAGACCGCGCAGAGGTCGCCCAGCCGGCGCTTGCCGGGCCGGGAGCGCTCCAGGGCGCGGTCGAGGACGAGCGGGTCGATGACCGCCCCGGCCGACCGGCCCAGCCGCTGCGTGACGGTCGGCAGGCCGTGGCGGCGCAGCTCGGCGTCGAGCAGCGACAGGTCGTAGCACGCGTTGAACGCGACCACCGGGGCCTCCGCGCGCCAGCCCGCGACGAGCGTCGCCGCGACCTCGTCGAGCGCCTCGGCCGCCGGCCGCCCCTCGGTCCGCGCCTGCTCCGTGGTGATGCCGTGGACGGCGGTGGCGGCCTCGGGGATGGGCACGCCGGGGTCGACGAGCCAGGTGCGTGCGTGGGTGCCCGTGGCGTCCCGGCGGACGACGGCGGCCGTGACGATCCGGTCCGTCCCGACGTCGACGCCCGTGGTCTCGGTGTCGAAGCCCACCAGCGGCCCGCCGTACCAGCCCATCGTCCTGCCCTCGTCCTCCCGTGCCTGCGCGGCAGCATGGCACCGGCTACCGACACCCCCCTCCTCGACACGCCCGCCCGGCGGAGCGCCCGGACCGGGGTGTCCGCGGCCCCGGTAGCCTGGGGCGGTGACCGAGGTCGAGATCGGGCGTGGCAAGCGCGGGCGACGCGCGTACTCCTTCGACGACATCGCGGTGGTGCCCTCGCGGCGCACGCGTGACCCCGAGGACGTGTCGGTGGCCTGGCAGATCGACGCCTACCACTTCGAGCTGCCGGTGGTCGCGGCGCCGATGGACTCGGTGATGAGCCCGACGACCGCGGTGGCGCTCGGGCGGCTCGGCGGCCTCGGCGTGCTCGACCTCGAGGGGCTGTGGACCCGGTACGAGGATCCCGAGCCGCTGCTCGCCGAGATCGCGTCGCTCGACCCCTCGCGCGCCACCGCACGCATGCAGGAGATCTACGCGGCGCCCATCCGGCCGGACCTCGTCACGTCCCGGCTGAAGGAGATCCGGGCCGCCGGGGTGACCGTCGCCGGCGCGCTGTCGCCGCAGCGGACGCAGGAGCACTGGCGCACCGTCGTCGACGCCGGCGTCGACCTCTTCGTCATCCGCGGCACCACGGTCTCCGCCGAGCACGTGTCCGGCCGCGCCGAGCCGCTCAACCTCAAGCGGTTCATCTACGAGCTGGACGTGCCGGTCATCGTCGGCGGCGCCTCCACCTACACCGCGGCGCTGCACCTCATGCGGACCGGTGCCGCGGGCGTGCTCGTCGGCTTCGGCGGGGGAGCGGCGCACACCACGCGGCTCTCGCTCGGGATCCACGCGCCGATGGCCACCGCCGTGGCGGACGTCGCCGCCGCCCGGCGCGACTACCTCGACGAGTCCGGTGGGCGCTACGTCCACGTCATCGCGGACGGCGGGGTCGGCCTCTCGGGCGACCTGGTCAAGGCGGTCGCGTGCGGCGCGGACGCCGTCATGCTCGGCGCCGCGCTCGCCCGTGCCACCGAGGCGCCCGGTCGCGGCTGGCACTGGGGTCCGGAGGCGCACCACCAGCTGCTGCCGCGTGGCGAACGCGTCGAGGTCGGCACCGCCGGCTCGCTGGAGCAGATCCTCTTCGGCCCCGGCCGGACCGCCGACGGCACGCTCAACCTCATCGGCGCCCTGCGCCGCGCGATGGCCACCACCGGGTACTCCGACGTCAAGGAGTTCCAGCGGGTCGAGGTCGTCGTCTCGCCGTACCAGCCGCAGTAGCCCGGCACGCCCTCCGGGCGCGGCGAGCCCTCGGGCGCCGCGCCTGAGTAGTCGTCGTCATGCCCGTCGACACCCGAGTCGGCCCGCTTCTGTGTTTGGCTCGCGCCGGTTGTGTTTGTTTGAGTTGACTTCCGGGTGAAACCGGCGCACCCTGTGGTCGTCGCGGCGCCGCTGCCGCGAACCGGCCGCAGGGCCGGGGGACGTGGGACACGGTGGTCATGTACGCACCCGAACGGCACCAGCAGATCCTCGGTCGCGCGCGCGCCGAAGGTCGGGTGGACGTCGCGGGCCTGGCCGCCGAGCTGGACGTCACGCCCGAGACGGTGCGCCGCGACCTGTCCGCCCTGGAGCGGATGGGGCTGGTGCGCCGCGTCCACGGGGGCGCGATCCCCGTCGAGCGGCTCGGCTTCGAGCCGGCGCTGGCCGAGCGCGAGCGCATGTTCTCGGCCGAGAAGGAGCGCATCGCCAAGGCCGCGCTCGACGAGCTGCCCGACGGCGGCGCCATCATCATCGACGCCGGCACCACCACCGTCCGCTTCGCGGACCTGCTGCCGAGCGACCGCGAGCTCATCGTCGTGACGCACGCCCTGCCCGTGGCGACCGTGCTCGCCTCGCGGCCCAACATCACCCTGCACGTCGTCGGCGGCCAGCTGCGCGGCCGCACCCTGGCGGCGGTCGGCGCGTGGGCCGAGCGCTCGCTCGCCGACGTGCGCGTCGACGTCGCCTTCCTCGGCACCAACGGCCTGACGGTCGAGGACGGCCTGACCACCCCGGACATCGCCGAGGCCATGGTCAAGCGCGCCCTCGTCGCGGCCGCGCGCCGCACCGTCGTGCTCGCCGACCACTCCAAGGTCGGCCGCACCGACCTCGCGCTCGTCGCGCCCCTGTCCAGCGTCGACACGCTCGTCACCGACACCGGCCTCGCGGCCGAGCTCGTCGACGAGATCGAAGCCGTAGGCCCGCGCGTCGTCCGCGCCTGATCCGCACCACCACCGAAGGAGAACGATGAAGGTCTTCCGCTTCTACGCCCCGGGCGACGTGCGGATCGAGGACGACTACCCCGAGCCGGTCGCCGGTCCCGGCGAGGTGAAGATCCGCGTGCGGGCCTGCTCGATGTGCGGCACCGACGTCAAGATCTCCACCTCCGGGCACCAGCGCATGCGCCCGCCGCGCGTCATGGGCCACGAGATCGCCGGCGAGATCGTCGAGGTCGGCGAGGGCGTCACCGGCTGGGCCGAGGGCGACCGGGTCCAGGTCATCGCTGCCATCCCGTGCGGCCACTGCGAGTTCTGCACCTCCGGCCTGCAGACGATCTGCCCCAACCAGCTGTCGATGGGCTACGACTTCGACGGCGGGTTCGCGCCGTACATGGTGGTTCCGCGCGAGGTGCTCGCCGTCGACGGCCTCAACCGGATCCCCGACGGGGTGTCCTTCGCCGAGGCGTCGGTCAGCGAGCCGTTCGCGTGCGCCATCAACGCGCAGGAGCTCGTCGACACGCACGAGGGCGACGTCGTCGTGGTCGTCGGCTCCGGCCCGATCGGCTGCCTGCACGTGCGCCTGGCACGGGCGCGCGGGGCCGGCGAGGTCTACCTCGTCGAGCTCAGCCGGGACCGCCTCGACCTCGCCGCGCAGATCGTCAAGCCCGACGCGGCGATCTGCTCCGCCGAGACCGACCCGATCCAGGCCGTGCTCGACCTCACCGGCGGCAAGGGCGTCAGCCTGGCGATCACGGCCGCCGCGTCCGGCGCCGCGCAGGAGCAGGCGCTGCGCATGCTCGCCCCGCGCGGGCGCATCTCCCTGTTCGGCGGCCTGCCCAAGGACAAGCCGACGATCACCCTGGACTCCAACCTCGTGCACTACCGCGAGCTGTCGATCTGGGGCGCCAACGGCTCGAGCCCCGCCCACAACAAGCAGGCGCTCGCGCACATCGCGGACGGCAGCGTGCCCGTCGCGGACCTCATCACCCACCGGCTGCCGCTCGAGGCGATCCGCGACGGCCTCGACATCGTCCGTGCCGGCACGGGCATCAAGGTCACCATCGAGCCGTGAGGCGGTGACCCGCCGGGCGGCCTCCACCGAGGCCGCCCGGCACCACCCCGGCAGGGCATCGCGCCGGGACGCACCACAGCGATCAACGACGATTCGCGCCGGGTGGGGGGCCTCGCTCCGCACCCGACCGCCACACCGACAGGAGAGTGAGCGGCATGTCTGCAGCAGCAGCGCCGACGGTTGCCCCCACCGTGCGCCGGGGCAAGAGCGCACAGGTCAGGATCCAGAAGTTCGGGACGTTCCTGACCGGCATGATCATGCCCAACCTCCCGGCGTTCCTCGCCTGGGGCCTCATCACGTCCTTCTTCATCGCCGCCGGCTGGACGCCGAACGGCATCATCGGCGGCTTCGCCAACGCCGACACCTCAAGCTGGCAGGGCGCCGCGACGGCGCTGGCCAAGGCGGCCGACGGCACGACGTTCCACCAGTACCTCGGGCTCGTCGGCCCCATGGTGACCTACCTGCTGCCGTTGCTCATCGCCAACGCCGGCGGCCGCATCGTGTACGGCGCCCGCGGCGCCGTCGTGGCGTCGATCGCGACGGTGGGCGTCATCGTCGGCTCGACCGTGCCGATGTTCCTCGGTGCGATGGTCGTCGGCCCGCTGGCCGCCTGGCTCATGAAGCAGGTCGACCGCATCTGGGCGGACAAGATCCGACCCGGCTTCGAGATGCTCGTCGACATGTTCTCCGCCGGCATCCTCGGCGCCGGGCTGTCGATCGGCGCGTTCTTCGGCATCGCGCCGATCGTCACGCACGTCAGCGCGTGGCTCGGCAACATCGTCAACTGGCTGGCCAACCACCAGCTCATGCCGGTCATGAGCATCATCGTCGAGCCGGCGAAGGTGCTGTTCCTCAACAACGCGATCGGCAACGGCGTGCTGGTGCCGCTCGGCGCCCAGCAGGTCACGCAGCAGGGCAAGTCGCTGCTCTTCCTGGTCGAGGCCAACCCCGGCCCCGGCTTCGGCATCCTGCTTGCCTATGCCCTGCTCGGTGTCGGCGTCGCGCGGTCCAGCGCGCCGGGCGCCATCATCATCCAGTTCTTCGGCGGCATCCACGAGGTGTACTTCCCGTTCGTCCTCATGAAGCCGGCGCTCATCGTCGCCGCGATCCTCGGCGGCGCCACCGGCGTGGCGACCAACGTCGTCTTCGGCTCCGGCCTGCGCGGCCCGGCGGCACCGGGCAGCATCATCGCGGTGCTCACGGCGACGCCGCGCGGCAGCTTCGTCGGCGTCATCCTCTCGGTCGTCCTGTCGGCCGCCGTGTCCTTCGTCGTCGCGGCGATCATCCTGCGGGCCTCGCGCAAGCGGGACCTGGCGGCGGGTGAGAGCGGCGACCTGGCGGCCGCGATCGAGCAGACCGAGGCGAACAAGGGCAAGGCCAGCGCCTCGCTCGCCCACCTCGCCCAGGTCAACGACATCGCGGGGACCCGGGGGGCCGCCACCGCCACCCTCGCGCGGCCGATCCACTCCATCGTCTTCGCGTGCGACGGCGGCATGGGCTCGAGCGCGATGGGCGCGAGCATCCTGCGCGACAAGCTGAAGAAGGCCGGCGTCCCGGACGTCAAGGTCGAGTTCAAGGCGGTCGCCCAGCTCGAGGACGGCGCGGACATCGTCATCAGCCAGCGCGAGCTGACGGACCGGGCGCGGCACAAGGCGCCGAGCTCGCGGCACGTCTCGGTGGACAACTTCCTCGCCAGCCCGGTGTACGACGACGTCGTGGCCGAGGCCAAGGCGGCGGCCGGGAGCCCGTCGTGACCCAGGACGTCCTCACCCGGGACCTCGTCGTCGCGCCGGGCACCGCCCGGACGAAGGAGGAGGCCATCCGGGAGGCCGGGGCCCTGCTCGTCGGCTGCGGCTCGGTGACGCCGGCCTACGTCGACGCGATGGCGGCTCGGGAGCAGCTGGTCTCCACCTACATGGGCAGCTGGCTGGCGATCCCGCACGGCACGGACGAGTCGAAGGGCGACATCGTCGCCTCGGCGCTCTGCCTGATCCGGTACGACGAGCCCATCGAGTGGGGCGCCGGCCAGCCGGTGCGCGTCGTCGTCGGCATCGCCGGCGTCGGTGAGGAGCACCTGTCGATCCTGTCGAAGATCGCCCTGATCTTCTCCGACCCCACCGAGGTGGAGAAGGTCCTGGCGGCGGCGGGTCCCGACGAGCTCTACGCGCTGATCCAGCAGGTCAACGAGTGAGCATCCCCGGGGGTGGTGCGGCGATCCGCAGCGTCGCGCCACCCCCGGGGAGTGGTTGGCTGTGCACCGTGCAGCCGAGGAAGGCGCTCCCGTGATCGTCACCGTCACGCCCAACCCGAGCCTCGACCGGGCGCTCGAGGTCGACCACCTCGCCATCGGCGAGGTGAACCGGGCGCACGCCGTCCACGTCGACGCCGGCGGCAAGGGCATCAACGTCTCCCGTGCCCTCGTCCGCCAGGGGATCGCCTCGCTCGCCGTGCTGCCGGTCGGCGGCGTCGACGGCGCGCGGCTGGTCAGCCTGCTCGCCGAGCACGGCGTCCCCGCGGCGCCCGTGCCGGTGCACGGCGACACCCGCTCGAACGTCACGCTGGTCGACGCGTCCGGCGCGACCACCAAGGTCAACGAGCCCGGCGTGCCGATGACGCCCGACGAGGTCGACGCCCTGCTCGGCGTGGTCGCCGAGCAGCTGGCCGCGGGCCCGGCCGCCGTGGTGGCCGCGGGGTCGCTGCCCGTGGGAGCGGGCGACGACTTCTTCGTGCGGCTGGCGGCGCTGGCCGGGCGCCACGGCGTGCGGGTCGCGCTCGACACCTCCGGCACGCCGCTGGCGCACGCGGTCCACGCCGGCGGTCTCGAGCTGATCAAGCCCAACGAGCACGAGCTCGCCGAGCTCGTCGGGCGCGAGATCGTCACCGTCGGCGACACCGTCGCGGCCGCGCGCGAGGCCATCGCCGCCGGCACGCGCGCGGTGCTCGTCTCCCTGGGTGCCCAGGGCGCCGTGCTCGTCACCGCGGAGCAGGCGTGGTGGGCCGGCGGCCCGCCGCTGCAGCCGGCCTCGACCGTCGGGGCCGGCGACACCACCCTGGCGGGCTACCTGTCCGCGGTCGGGCGCGAGCCGGGGGAGCGCCTGCGCGCCGCCGTCGCGTGGGGGCGTGCCGCCGTGCTGCTCCCGGGCACCCAGGTGCCCGCCCCATCCCAGATCGACCTCGCGGCGGTCCGGCTGGTGCCGGACCCCGACCCCGACATGCCCCTCAAGGAGCTGTGCGGCTGATCGCCGCCGGAAGGACACCCATGCCCACCCGCACCGTCGCCGTCGCCTCCCGCGTCGGCCTGCACGCCCGGCCGGCCGCCCTGTTCACGCAGGCCGTGACCGCCGCCGGTATCCCGGTCACGATCGCCACCGACGGCCGCCCGCCGGTCAACGCCGCGAGCATCCTCATGGTGATGGCCCTCGGCGTGCCGCACGGCCAGGAGGTCACGCTGGCCGCCGAGGGGGACAAGGCCGAGCAGGTGCTCGACCAGCTCGTCGCGCTGCTCGCCACGGACCTGGACGCCACCGCCTGACCCTCGCGCGGCTCTCCGCGCGTCGCCAGGGCGCGGACGTACCCTGACGCGCATGGCGCACCCCGAGCTCCACGACCCGGAGACCGACCCCCTCGCGACCTACGTGCTCGAGCCGGACGACCTGCGTTCCCTGCTGCGCCGGATCGTCGTCGGCCCCGGTCGCGCCACCCACACGCCGGTCGCACCCTTCACCGGCGCACCGATCGCCCCGGTGCCGGTGTCGACGCCGGACGACGTGGTGCTCGCCGCCCGCCGCGCCCGGGCGGCGCAGCGGCTGTGGGCCGCCCGGCCGCTGCGGGAGCGTGCGGCGGTGCTGCTGCGGATGCACGACCTGCTGCTGGCCCGCCAGTCCGACGTGCTGGACCTGGTCCAGATCGAGACCGGCAAGGCGCGCGTCCACGCGTTCGAGGAGGTCGTCGACGTCGCCAACCACGCGCGGCACTACGCGCTGCGCGCGCACGCGTACCTGCGAGACCGCCGGGTGCTCGGCGTGGTGCCCGGGCTGTCCGCGACGCGCGTGGTCCGGCACCCGGTCGGCGTCGTCGGCGTCGTCGCGCCGTGGAACATGCCGCTGATCTTCGCCGCCTCCGACGTGATCCCGGCGCTCGTCGCGGGCAACGCGGTGGTGCTGCGCCCGGACCCGGCGACCACGCTGACGGCGCTGTGGGTGGCCGAGCTCCTCGACGACGCCGGTCTGCCGGACGACGTGCTCCAGGTGGTCACCGGCGGGCCCGAGGTGGGCGCGGCGGTGGTCGACGCCGCCGATGCGGTGATCTTCACCGGGTCGACCCGCTCGGGGCGGCAGGTCGCCGCCCAGGCGGGCGCGCGGATGATCCCGACGACCCTCGAGCTCGGCGGCAAGAACGGCGTCTACGTGGCCGACGACGTCGACCCGGCCGTGACGGCGTCCGGCCTGGTCCGCACGTGCTTCGCCGGTGTCGGGCAGGTGTGCGTCACGGCCGAGCGGGTGTACGTCCACGAGGCGGTGTACGACGAGGTGGTCGAGGCCTTCGTCGAGGCCACGGCGGCCCTGCGCCTGGGCGCCGGGCTGGACTACCGGGCGGAGCTGGGGTCGCTGTCGTCGGCGACGCAGCTCGCGCGGGTCGTGGAGCACGTCGAGGACGCGGTCGGCGCCGGCGCGCGGGTGCTCACGGGCGGCGAGCAGCGCCCCGACCTGGGGCCCTGCTTCTACGCGCCGACGATCCTGGCGGACGTGCCCGCCGAGGCGCGGTGCTCCCGGGAGGAGACGTTCGGCCCGGTGGTGGCGATCTACCCGGTGGCGTCCGACGACGAGGCCGTGGCCGCCATCAACGACACCGAGTACGGCCTGGCGGCCGGCGTGTGGACCGCCGACGAGCGCCGGGGCTGGTCGATCGCCCGCCGGCTCCGCGCCGGCAGCGTCGCCGTCAACGAGGCGTACGTGGTGCCGTGGGGCGCCGTCGGCGCGCCCCAGTCGGGGTGGGGCGCCTCGGGCCTCGGCGCGCGGCACGGCCGCGAGGCGATCCAGGCCGTGACGCGCGTGCAGACCATCGCGCTGCAGCACGGGACGCACGGGCTCGTCGGCGGCCGCGGGCCCGGCATCGGGCTGGACCGGCTGTTCGCGCTCGGCGGCGACGTCATGACGCCGCTGTACACCGGGGCGCTGCGCGCGATGAAGGCGGTGCGGCTGCCGTAGAGACAGCGACGTCCGGGAACCGAGGGTCCCCGGACGTCGCTACGAGCGCGAGGCGTCAGGCCTTCGCGGCCTCGATCACCTCGACGGCCTGCCGGGCGATGGCCAGCTCCTCGTTCGTCGGGAAGACGAGCACGGTGACCGGGCTGTCGTCGGTCGAGATGACCTTCGGCCCGCCGCGGCCCTCGTTGCGGGCGGGGTCCAGGACGATGCCGAGCGGTTCGAGGCCCGCGCACGCAGCGGCGCGCACGATGTCGTCGTTCTCGCCGACGCCGGCCGTGAACACCAGCACGTCGAGGCGCCCGAGGATCGCGTGGTAGGCGCCGATGTACTTCTTCAGCCGGTGCACGTAGACGTCGAGCGCGAGCTTGGCCGAGGCGTCGCCCGACTGCACCAGGGAGTGCAGCGCGCGGAAGTCGTTCTCGCCCGAGATGCCCTTGATGCCGGACCGCCGGTTGAGCAGGTCGTCGATGTCGTCGATCGACATGCCGGCGTTGCGGTGCAGGTGGAAGACGACGGCGGGGTCGATGTCGCCCGACCGCGTCCCCATGACGAGCCCCTCGAGCGGGGTCAGGCCCATCGACGTGTCGACCGCCCGACCGCCGGCGACCGCCGACGCCGACGCGCCGTTGCCGAGGTGCAGCACGATCTGGTTGAGCTCCTCGACCGGCCGGCCGAGGTATTTCGGCACCTCGTGGGACACGAACTGGTGCGACGTGCCGTGGGCGCCGTAGCGGCGCACCTGGTGCTGCGCGGCCACCTCGGCGTCGATGGCGTAGGTCGCGGCCTCCGCCGGCAGGTCGCGGAAGAACGCGGTGTCGAACACGGCGACCTGCGGCACGTCCGGCAGCAGCCGGCGGGTGACCCGCATCCCCGTGACGTGCGCCGGGTTGTGCAGCGGGCCGAGCGGGGACAGCGCGTCGATCTGCGCGACCACCTCGTCGTCGATGAGAGCGGGGCCGGCGAACACCGCGCCGCCCTGGACCACGCGGTGGCCGACGGCGACCACGTTCGAGTCGTGCAGCGCCGGCCCGACCTCCTCGAAGAGCCCGAGGACGATCCGCATGCCCTCCTCGTGGTCCGCGATCGCCAGCTGGCGCGTGGTCGTCTGGCCGGCGTGGCTGTGCTTGACGGCGCCGGTCTTCTCCCCGATGCGCTCGACGAGCCCCGACGCGACCGCCTGGCCTGCGACCGGGTCGACGAGCTGGTACTTGATGGACGACGAACCGGAGTTGACGACCAGGACGGTGGACGAGGGATTCATCGGGTGACGGCCTCCGCGGCGATCTGTTCGGGCTGCGCGGCGCCGGACGGCGTCTGCGCCTGGATCGCCGTGATGGCGACGGTGTTGACGATGTCCTGGACCAGCGCGCCCCGGGACAGGTCGTTGACCGGCTTGCGCAGGCCCTGGAGCACCGGGCCGACGGCCACGGCGCCGGCCGAGCGCTGCACGGCCTTGTACGTGTTGTTGCCGGTGTTGAGGTCGGGGAACACGAAGACGGTGGCCCGGCCGGCGACGGTCGACTCCGGCAGCTTCGTCTTGGCGACCGACGCGTCGACGGCGGCGTCGTACTGGATCGGGCCCTCGACCGAGAGGTCGGGCCGGCGCTCGCGGACGAGCGCCGTCGCCTCGCGCACCTTGTCGACGTCGGCGCCCGAGCCGGACGTGCCGGTGGAGTACGAGAGCATCGCGATGCGCGGCTCGATGCCGAACTGGGCCGCGGTCTCGGCGGACGAGATGGCGATGTCCGCCAGCTGCTCCGTCGTCGGGTCGGGGATCACCGCGCAGTCGGCGTAGACGAGCACGCGGTCCTCGAGGCACATGAGGAAGCACGACGAGACGGAGCCGACGCCGGGGACGGTCTTGATGATCTCGAAGGAGGGCTTGATGGTGTGCGCCGTGGTGTGGCTGGCACCGGACACCATGCCGTCGGCCAGGCCGAGGTGGACCATCATCGTGCCGAAGTACGAGACGTCGGTGACGACCTCGCGCGCCCGCTCGAGCGTCATGCCCTTGTGCTTGCGCAGCTGGGTGTACTCGACCGCGAACCGCTCGGTGAGCTCGCCGGCGGTGGGGTTGATCACCTGGGCGCCGTCGAGCACCAGGCCGAGCTCGGTGGCGCGGGTGCGGATCGCGGCCTCGTCGCCGAGGATCGTCAGGTCCGCGACCGAGCGCTGCAGCAGCGTCGAGGCGGCGCGCAGGATCCGGTCGTCGTTGCCCTCCGGCAGCACGATCCGCTTGCGGTCGCCCCGCGCGCGGTCGAGGAGCTGGTACTCGAACATCAGCGGCGTGACGACCTCGACGCGCGGCACGTCGAGCGCCGAGAGCAGGCCGGGCCCGTCGACGTACTTCTCGAAGAGGGCCATCGCGGTGTCGATCTTGCGCTGCGACTCGCGCGTCAGCCGCCCGCGGGTGCCGCTGGCGGCGCTGGCGGTGCGGAACGTGCCGAGCTCGGTGACGAGGATCGGCAGGCGCGCGGCCAGGCCGGACACGAGCCGGCTGATGGTCGGCGAGGGGTTGAAACCACCGGTGAGGATCACGCCGGCGAGGTTCGGGAAGCCCTCCGCCTGGTGCGCCAGCAGCAGGCCGAGCAGCACGTCGTTGCGGTCGCCGGGGGTGATGACGACGGCGCCCGGCTGGAGCCGCTCGAGCAGGTGCTCGACGCTCATCGCGCCCACCAGCACGTCGAGGACCTCGCGCGAGAGCAGCGTCTCGTCGCCGCCGATGAGCGTCGCGCCGACCGCGTCCGCCAGCTCGCGCAGCGTCGGGGCGAACAGCAGCGAGTCCTCGGGGATCGCCCAGACCGGCACGTGCCCGCAGGCGATGTGGGACCGGATCGCGTCGAGCTCGGTGGCGGCGGCGCGGTTGACGACGCACGCCACGACCTGCGCGTGGTTCGCCGCCATCTCGGTGTGCGCGATCTCCGCGACGTCGCGGATCTGGTCCGGCGTGCGGTTCCGGCCGCTGACGACGAGCACCGTCGGGGCGCCGAGGTTGGCGGCGATCCGCGCGTTGTACGCCAGCTCGGTCGGCCCGGCCACGTCCGTGTAGTCGGAGCCGACGACGACGACGGCGTCGCAGCGCCGCTCGACGTCGTGGAAGCGCTGGACGATCTTCGCGAGCGCCGCGTCGGGGTCGTCGATCACCTGCTGGTAGCTGACGCCGACCGCGTCGTCGTAGGGGATCTCCACCCCGTCGTGGGCGAGGAGCAGCTCGAGGATGTAGTCGTGGACGTCCGTCGAGCGGGCGACGGGCCGGAACACCCCCACGCGGGCCACCGTGCGGGTCAGCAGGTCGACGAGCCCCAGGGCGACGGTCGACTTGCCGGTGTCGCCCTCAGGGGAAGCGATGTAGATGGTTCGGGCCACGGGGGCATCTCCTGACAGCTGTCGACGACGGAGTCCGGGGGCATCGTCCGCCCCCGGCCCCGTCGAATCATGGGACGATTGTCCCTTGATCAGCGCTACTCATTATCACCGCCGGTCGACAGCGTGGCGGCCACCTGCTCGCCCGCCGCGACGTCCCCGGCGTCCGGCCAGACCCAGTCCCGCACCTCGGGGAGGTCCTCGCCGTGCTCCCGGGTGTACTCCCGGGCGTGCAGCCGGGCGTCGACCATCTTCTGCCGCAGGCCGGCCTGCGAGGCGCGCAGCCAGTGCACGTGGTCGATGACGTCCATGACGAGGTGGAACCGGTCGAGGTCGTTGAGCATCACCATGTCGAACGGCGTGGTCGTCGTGCCCTCCTCCTTGTACCCGCGCACGTGGAGGTTGGCGTGCCCGTTGCGGCGGTACGTCAGGCGGTGGATGAGCCACGGGTAGCCGTGGTAGGCGAAGACGATCGGCCGGTCGGCGGTGAAGATCGTGTCGAAGTCACGGTCGGACAGGCCGTGCGGGTGCTCCCGCTCGTCCTGCAGCCGCATGAGGTCGACGATGTTGACGACGCGCACCTTGAGGTCCGGCAGCTCGCGCCGCAGGATGTCCGCCGCCGCCAGCACCTCGAGGGTCGGCACGTCGCCGGCGCACGCGAGCACGACGTCCGGCTCCTGACCGGCGACCTCGGTGCCGGCCCAGTCCCAGATGCCCAGGCCGCGCGAGCAGTGCGCCACGGCCTCGTCCATGGGCAGGAAGTTCGGTGCCGGCTGCTTGCCCGAGACGACGACGTTGACGTACTGCCGCGAGCGCAGGCAGTGGTCGTACGTCGACAGCAGGGTGTTGGCGTCCGGCGGCAGGTAGACGCGGACCACCTCGGCCTTCTTGTTGATCACGTGGTCGATGAAGCCCGGGTCCTGGTGGCTGAACCCGTTGTGGTCCTGCCGCCACACGTGGCTGGACAGCAGGTAGTTCAGCGAGGCGATCGGCCGGCGCCACGGGATGTCGTTGGTGACCTTCAGCCACTTCGCGTGCTGGTTGAACATCGAGTCGACGATGTGGATGAACGCCTCGTAGCTGGTGAACAGCCCGTGGCGCCCGGTGAGCAGGTAGCCCTCGAGCCAGCCCTGGCACTGGTGCTCGCTCAGCATCTCCATCACCCGGCCGGCGCGCGCCAGGTGCTCGTCGACCTCGGGGGACAGGTACTCGGCGTTCCACTGCCGGTCGGTGACCCCGAAGACCGCCTGCAGGCGGTTGGACGCCACCTCGTCGGGCCCGAAGATCCGGAAGTTGTCCGGGTTCCGGCGCACGACCTCGGTGATGTAGTCGCCGAGCACGCGCGGCGCCTCGCTCTGGGTGGCACCCGGGCGGGGCACGTCGACGGCGAAGTCGCGGAAGTCGGGCAGGCGCAGGTCGCGCAGCAGCAGCCCGCCGTTGGCGTGCGGGTTGGCGCTCATCCGCAGCTCGCCGGCGGGGGCCAGGCCGCGGATGTCGTCGGCCAGCCGGCCGGTCGCGTCGAACAGCTCCTCGGCGCGGTACGAGCGCAGCCACTCCTCGAGCACGGTCAGGTGCTCGGCGGTGTCGCGGGCGTTGGCCAGCGGCACCTGGTGGGCGCGCCACGAACCGGTGGTCTTCTTGCCGTCGATGGTCGCCGGGCCGGTCCACCCCTTGGGCGTGCGGAAGACGATCATCGGCCAGGCCGGCCGCGTGAGGTCGCCGTCGGCGGCCCGCGCCTTGATGTCGGCGATCTCGTCGAGCGCCTCGTCGAGCAGCGCGGCGAACCGGCGGTGGACCGACTCCATCGGCTCGTCCTCGTCGTACCCGCCCGTGAAGACGTACGGGTGGTGCCCGTAGCCGTGCATGAGGTCGATGAGCTCGTCGTCGCTGATGCGGGCGAGCACGGTCGGGTTGGCGATCTTGTAGCCGTTGAGGTGCAGGATCGGCAGCACCACGCCGTCCTGGTACGGGTTGACGAACTTGTTGGAGTGCCAGCTCGTCGCCAGCGGGCCGGTCTCGGCCTCGCCGTCGCCGACGACCGCCGCGACCAGGAGGTCCGGGTTGTCGAAGACTGCGCCGTAGGCGTGCGACAGCGCGTAGCCGAGCTCGCCGCCCTCGTGGATCGACCCCGGCGTCTCCGGGGCGACGTGGCTCGGGATGCCGCCCGGGAACGAGAACTGGCGGAAGAGCTTGCGCAGGCCCTCCTCGTCCTCCGTGATGTTCGGGTACACCTCCGAGTAGGTGCCGTCGAGGTAGGCGCTGGCGACGAGGCCCGGCCCGCCGTGGCCCGGGCCGGTGAGGTAGATCGTCGACTGGCTGCGCTCGACGATCGCCCGGTTGAGGTGCGCGTAGAGGAAGTTCAGGCCCGGCGTCGTCCCCCAGTGGCCGAGCAGGCGCGGCTTGACGTCGTCCCGCGTCAGCGTGGTTCGCAGCAGCGGGTTGTCGAGCAGGTAGATCTGCCCGACGGACAGGTAGTTCGCGGCGCGCCACCAGCGGTCGAGCCGCCGGACGGTCTCGTCGTCGATCGCCGCGCCGGTGCCGCGGCGCCAGGTGGTGGGGTGCTCGGTCGTCGTCGCCATGGTCCCGTTCCTGTTCGCAGAGGTGCTCGGTGACATACAACCGCACGTGGGCGGCGGACGCCCGGTGTCGAAGGTCCGTCACGCCGATAGCGTGTGGGGGTGGCTGCCACTGCCGCGCCGGTGACGCGCGCCGACGTCTGGCGGGTCGCCCGCCGGCCGCGGATGGTCGGCCTGCTCGCGGTCTTCCTGGCCGCCGCGACCGTGTGCGGGCTGCTCGGCGCGTGGCAGCTCGACCGGGCACGCCAGCGCGGCCAGGCCGCGGTCGCCCAGCGGCAGGCGCAGCTGGTGGCGGCCGACCCGGTGCCCCTCGACTCGGTGCTCGCGCCCCAGACGGCGTTCCCCGGCGACCTCGTCGGCCGCAAGGTGTCCGTCACCGGGACGTACGAGCCCGGCCAGCTCCTGGTGACCGGCCGGTCGCACGGCGGCGTCACCGGCGAGCTGGTGCTGACACCCCTACGCGTGGGGTCCGGCGCGGACGCCGCCGTGCTCCCGGTCGTGCGCGGCTGGCTCCCGTCCGGCGCCGCGCCCGACGAGCCCCCCGCGGGGGCCGTGTCGCTGGTCGGCTACCTGCAGGCGGGGGAGTCGGCCGGCACCGGGATCGCCTCCGGCGCCACCGACGCCATCAGCCCCGCGGAGCTGCTCCACGTGTGGACCGGACCCATCTGGACCGGGTACCTGGTGCTGGCGTCGTCGGACCCCGCGCCGTCCGCCGGGCCCGCGCTGCTCGGGCCGCCGACGCCCACGCAGACCAGCCCCAACCTGCAGAACCTGCTCTACGCCGGCGAGTGGTTCGTCTTCGGCGGCTTCGCGGTGTTCCTGTGGTGGCGCGCGGTGCTCGACGAGGCCCACGGCCGGATCCGCGACCGCGGCCGCCCCGAGCGGGGCGACCGGGCTTCCGGCCCCGAGGCGGACCCGCGGGCCTGAGAGCCCGCTGCCGCTACTCGTGCTGCCAGGAGTGCCACAGGGCGGCGTAGTCGCCACCGGCCGCGACCAGCTCGTCGTGCGGCCCGATCTCCGTGATCCGGCCGTCGTCCACCACCGCGACGCGGTCGGCGTCGTGGGCGGTGTGCAGCCGGTGGGCGATCGCCACCACCGTCCGTCCGGCGAGCACCGCCGACAACGAGCGCTCCAGGTGACGGGCGGCCCGCGGGTCCAGGAGCGACGTCGCCTCGTCGAGCACGAGCGTGTGCGGGTCGAGCAGGACGAGCCGGGCCAGCGCGAGCTGCTGGGCCTGGGCGGGCGTCAGCGCCGCGCCACCCGAGCCGACCTCGGTCGCCAGCCCCTCGGGCAGGGCGTCGACCCAGTCGAGGGCGTCGACCGCCGCCAGGGACCGGCGCAGCGCCTCCTCGGTCGCGTCGGCGTCGGCGAGGCGCAGGTTGTCCGCCACCGAGCCGACGAACACGTGCTGCTCCTGGGTGACCAGCGCGACCTGGCCGCGCAGGTCGTCCAGCGGCAGGTCGACGAGCGGGACGCCGCCGAGCCGCACCGAACCGCCCGTGGGCGGGTGGATCCCGGCGAGCATCCGCCCGAGCGTGGACTTGCCGGCGCCGGACGGCCCGACGACGGCCAGCCGCTCGCCCGGCACCAGGTCGAGGTCGATCCCGTGCAGCACGTCGTGGCCCTCGCGGTAGGCGTAGCGCAGCCCGCGCGCCGTGATCCGGTCGTCGACCGGCCGCTCGCCGGACTCCTCGCGGTCCGCCTCCACGAGCTGGACGCCGACGATGCGCGATAGCGCCGTGGCGGCCACCTGGATCTCGTCGAGCCAGAAGATCAGCTCCCACACCGGCCCGGACATCTGGTACGCGTACATGACGATCGCCGTCACGACGCCGAGCGTCACGCGCCCCTGCGACGCCAGCCAGCCGCCCCACAGCAGCACCGAGGTCGGCGCGAGGACGAACGTCAGGTCGATCGCCGGGAACAGCACGGTGCGCAGGCGCAGCGTCGTCCGCTCCGCGGCGAACGCCTCGGCGAGGTCGTCGCGCACCGTGGCGTGGCGCCGCGACCCCAGCGACAGCGCGTCGACCGTGCGGGCGCCCTCGACGGTCTCGGTGATGGTCCCGTTGATCGAGGCGTACGCCGCCGCCTCGCGCAGGTACGCGGGCGTGGCGCGCCTCAGGTACCAGCGCACGACGAGCACCATCGAGGGCACCCCGACGAACAGCCCGACCGCCACCAGCGGCGAGAGCAGCAGGCACGCGACGGTCGTCAGCGTGATCGTGACCGTGGCGACGATCACGCGCGGCACCCCGAAGCGCACCGCGTGCTGCAGCCGGTTGACGTCGTTCGTCGTGCGCGCGACGAGGTCGCCGGTGCCGGCGCGCTCGACGGTGGACAGCGGCAGGGCGGTGAGCGTCTCGACGAACTCCTCGCGCAGCTGCGCGAACACCTTCTCGCCGAAGACGATCGACGCGCGCTGCGCGGTGCGGACCAGCCCCGCCTGCGTGACGACCATGACGAGCCCGAACGCCACCATCCGGTCGATGTAGCCGCCGGTGGTGCCGCGCGTGATCGCGTCGACCACGCGCCCGAGGAGGAAGGGCCCGACGAGACCGGCCGTCGCCCCGAGGGTGTGCAGCACGGCCAGCCGCGAGAGCTCGGAGCCGTGGACCCGCAGCAGGCGCGCGGCGTAGCGACGCACGGTCGCGGCGTCGGCCACCGGCAGCTTCATCGCTCACCTCCCTCGCGTCGTGCGTACACGTCCTCGACGACGTCGTCGTGCTCGTCGTCCTCGTCCGGACCGGCCGTCCCGTCGGTCGCCGCGCCCCAGCCGTCGTCCTCGCCCTCGTCGTCGAGCCGCCGCCCGACGATCCGCTGGTAGGCGGCCGCGACGCGGGCGCCGGCCGCGCCGTCGAGCAGCTCGTCGTGCGTCCCGCGCGCGACGAGGCGGCCGTCGGCGACCAGCTGGACCTCGTCGACGTGCTCGAGGACCAGGGGGCTGGCGGTCACGACGAGCGTCGAGCGGCCGCGCCGCGCCTGCGCCAGCCGGGCCGCGATGCGCGCCTCGGTGTGGGCGTCGACCGCGCTGGTGGGCTCAACGAGCACGAGCACCTCCGGGTCGACGAGCAGCGCCCGCGCCAGCGCGACCCGCTGCCGCTGCCCGCCCGACAGCGACCGGCCCTTCTCGGGCAGGTCACCCTCGAGGCCGCCGGGCACGGAGTCGAGCACGTCGTGGGCGTCGGCCAGGGCCACGACCCGGTGCAGCTCGTCGTCGCCCGCCCCGCCGCGCACGTCCAGCTCGACCCCCAGGCGTCCGGAGAAGAGGTGCGGCGTCGCCTCGGCGACGACGATGCGGGCCCGCACCTCCGCCTTCGGCAGGTCGGCCAGCCGCGCCCCGCCGAACGTCACCGGGGTCGGTGCCTCGGCCTCGTCGTCGAACCGGCCCATGCGGGTGGCGATCGCCGCCGCCTCGTCCGGGTCCGCCGAGACGAGCCCGACGAGACGGCCCGGCTCGAGGCGCACGCCGCTGGTCTCGTCGACGAGCGCGGCGCCGGGCGCGGGGCTGTCGGCGCTGGCCGCCCGCACCCCGGTCGCCGGGACCACGCGCAGCACGCCGAGCACCTTCGCCGCGCCGACCCAGGCGCGCGTGGCGGCCTGCAGCATGATCGTCGCGTTCTGCACCGGCCACGCGAGGAAGGCCGCGAACCCGTAGGTCGTCACCAGCTGGCCCGGCGTGATGGTGCCGGCGAGCGCGCGGTGCGCCCCGAGCCACAGCAGCAGCCCGACGAAGAGGCCGGGCAGCAGCACCTGCAGGCCGTCCATCCACGACTGGGTGCCGGCGACCGCGACGCCGCGGCGGCGCACCTCCTGCGACTGGGCCGCGTACCGGCCGGTGAAGACGGCCTCGCCGCCGATGCCCCGCAGGATGCGCAGCCCGGCGACCGTGTCGGCGCCCAGCGTGGTGAGCCGGCCGGAGGCCTCGCGCTGCGCCGCCTGCTTGCGGTGGAGCGGCTTGACGAGGCGGCCGAGCACCACCGCGACGACCGGCAGCCCCAGCAGCACGACGAGGCCGAGCGTCACGTCGATCCGCAGCATGAGGACGGCCGCCACGCCGTACGCGACCACCGAGCCGACGAACCGCGAGAGGTTCGCGTAGAGCTCGCCGATGCGCAGCGAGTCGTTCGCGACCGCCGAGACGACCTCGCCGGTGGGCAGCTCCGCGGTGATCGCGTGACCCGAGCGCGCCGCCTTGAGCCCGACGAGCTCCGAGGCCGTGAACGCCGGCCGCAGCCAGCACGCGACGTCGTAGCGGTGCCCCAGCGCCCCGGCCGCCGACGAGACGACGCCGAGGGCCAGGAGCGCCGCGACCCAGCGGAACAGGTCGGTGCCGAAGCCGTGGGTCAGGCCGCCGTCGATGGCGTGCCCGACGAGGTACGGCAGCAGCGCCTGGCACCCCATCAGCGTGATGCCGAGGGCCAGCCCGGTGGTCTGGATGCCCCACTGCCTGCGCGCGAACCACCACAGCAGGCGCCCCGGACCGGTGGTCGGGGGCGTGCCGGGATCCGCGAGGGGGAGCGAGCGCACGGGGATCCACGGTAGGCACCGCCACCCACACGCCCCACTCCTTTTCCCGGCCGCCCGGCACCCGCTCCCACCCGCCGGTCCGCCGTCTCGTCGGCTCGGCAGCCGACTCGTCGGTGCGAACCGTCGAGCCGGCGCGGAACCGACGAGTCGGGGGGCGGGGGCCGGTGGGACGGGGCCGGGCGACGAGACGGGCGACGGGCGCCGTCGGCGCGCCGACTACCCTGGGGACGTGACGCCGAGCCCCGCCGAGCACACCTCCGCCCGCACGCCGCGCCCCGTCCTCGTCGTCGACTTCGGCGCCCAGTACGCCCAGCTGATCGCGCGGCGCGTGCGCGAGGCTCACGTCTACTCGGAGATCGTGCCGCACACCATGGCCGTCGCCGACATGCTGGCGAAGGACCCCGCCGCGATCATCCTGTCCGGCGGCCCGGCCAGCGTCTACGAGCCCGGCGCCCCCGCCGTCGACCCGGCGCTGTTCGGCGCCGGGGTCCCGGTGCTGGGCATCTGCTACGGCTTCCAGGCGATGGCGCACGCGCTGGGCGGCGAGGTCGACGCCGCGGCGACGGGCGAGTACGGCCACACCCACGTCGACGTGGCCGAGGACGGCACGCTGCTGGACGGGTCGCCCGACGAGCAGCAGGTGTGGATGAGCCACGGCGTGGCGGTCACCACGCCGCCCGAGGGCTTCCGCGTGCTGGCCTCCACCGCCGGCGCCCCGGTGGCGGCGTTCGAGGACGCGTCCCGCCGGCTCTACGGCGTGCAGTGGCACCCCGAGGTGCACCACACGCCCCTCGGCCAGGCGACCCTGGAGAACTTCCTCTACCGCGGCGCGCGCCTGGCGCCCGAGTGGAACCCCGACAGCGTCATCACCGCGCAGGTGGCGGCGATCCGCGAGCAGGTCGGCGACGCCCGCGTCATCTGCGCGCTGTCCGGCGGCGTCGACTCGTCCGTGGCCGCCGCGCTGGTGCAGAAGGCCATCGGCGACCAGCTGACGTGCGTCTTCGTCGACCACGGCCTGCTGCGCGCGGGTGAGGCCGAGCAGGTGGAGCAGGACTTCGTCGCGGCGACCGGCGTCCGGCTCGTCGTCGTCGACGCGACCGCCCGGTTCCTCGACGCGCTCGCGGGCGTGAGCGACCCGGAGGCCAAGCGCAAGATCATCGGCCGCGAGTTCATCCGCGTCTTCGAGGACGCGGCCCGCGAGATCGTCGAGCGGTCGGGGGCCGACGAGGAGCCGGTGCGGTTCCTCGTCCAGGGCACGCTGTACCCCGACGTCGTCGAGAGCGGCGGCGGCGAGGGCGCCGCGAACATCAAGAGCCACCACAACGTCGGTGGCCTGCCCGACGACCTGCAGTTCGACCTCGTCGAGCCGCTGCGCGCCCTGTTCAAGGACGAGGTGCGGGCCGTGGGCCTGGAGCTCGGCGTGCCCGAGGCGATCGTCTGGCGGCAGCCCTTCCCGGGCCCCGGGCTCGCCATCCGCATCGTCGGCGAGGTGACGCGCGAGCGCCTCGAGGTGCTGCGTGCCGCCGACGCCATCGCGCGCGAGGAGCTGACCCGCGCCGGGCTCGACCGGCACATCTGGCAGTGCCCGGTGGTGCTGCTGGCCGACGTCCGGTCCGTCGGTGTGCAGGGGGACGGGCGCACCTACGGGCACCCCGTCGTGCTCCGGCCCGTGTCGAGCGAGGACGCGATGACCGCCGACTGGACCCGCCTGCCCTACGACGTGCTGGCGCGGATCTCGACGCGGATCACCAACGAGGTGCGCGAGGTGAACCGGGTGGTGCTCGACGTGACGAGCAAGCCGCCGGCCACCATCGAGTGGGAATGACGACCGGGAGGGTCCGATGAGCGAGGCGCAGGCGACCGACGAGGCGCGCGTGGCGAAGGAGCGGGGTGCCCTCGGCCGCTACCGGGTGATGGCATACGTCACCGGCACGATGCTGCTGTTCCTGTGCCTGGAGATGGTGCTCAAGTACGGGTTCCACAACGACGCCATCGACTGGGTCCCGCGCCTTCATGGCTTCGTCTACATCGTGTATCTCGTGACCGTGTGGGATTTGTGGTCACGAATGCGCTGGTCCTGGGGTCGTCTTGTGACCATGGTCCTCGCCGGCGTCGTGCCGGTGATGTCCTTTGTGCTGGAGCGGCGCGTCCATCGGGACGCGGAGGCCAGGATCGCCGCCTGAGGGGCCTGCAGGGGCGCTCTCGGGGGCTCGGGACGCCCGGAACGCCGCCGTGACCTCGCCGTTTTCCTTGTGAATTCCCGAACGAACCTGCACGTCAGTGCTGGTGCGACATGTGCCGCGGGACATTGGTCCCAGCGGGTGCGGCTGACCTGCGGCGAGGCTTCCATCGCGCGGTAGTGGTGCCAACAAAATCCCAGGTCAGTTGTCCCCGCAGTGATCTCAACGCGACGCCTTCGGCTTTCGCGGACGACATGGAGCAGGCGGCGCTGATCCCCAACACAAGAAGCATGAGGAACTCCAGGTGTCCGAGAAGCCCACTCTCATCAAGGTGCTTTCCATCCTTGTCGCCGTTGTCGGTGTCGTCTTCCTGGCAACCGGCATCACGATGTACTCGATCACGTCCGTCCAGCTGAAGGCTCAGCAGGTCACGGTCGCCCCCTACAACCACGGCACGAACGGCGAGAAGAGCGGCGCGTTCGACGGCCAGGCCGTCGCCGGCCCGTTCACCGCGCTGGCGCAGATCGACGCGATCGGCCACCACATGTCGCAGGCGAGCGCCACGGCGACCGGCGGCAAGGCCGACGCCGCGACCGGTGTCGTGACCGGCGGCGACCCGAACCTCACCTACGGCACTGCCCCGTCGATCACGCTCAACGCTGACGGCACCTGCAAGTCCGCCGTGAAGTGGACCGACCCGGCCGGCAACGGCTCGTTCACCTGCGACGCCAAGGGCACGCCGGTCGTCACCGGCAGCATCGTCCCCGGCGCCCTCGCCTCGCTGCGCTCCACCCTGCAGTCGGGCTCCTTCCTCATCGCCTCGCTGTACGTCTCCGTCCTGGCGTTCGGCGTCTCCGCCCTCGTCGGCGGCCTGGGCATCGTGCTCATCATCATCGGCGCGATCCAGCTGCTGACGATCCGCACCAAGGCCGCCGTGTCCGGCGCCGCCGCGGCGAAGGTCCCCGCGACCGCCGCCGTCTGATCCTCGCGATTCCTCGCGAATCCTCGCGATCGCACGACGAGGGCCGGTCCCCTTCCGGGGGGACCGGCCCTCGTCTTGTCGTCTGCGGTCCGGCGGGCGTCTCTGGGCGGATTCACAGGTGATGGTTAGGCTTACCTTCTGCACGACGACGAAGGCATGGGGGCTGTGCAGCCCCGTCATGACCACCGCACTCTGGGATCGGGGAGACGAGAATGGCCAACGCCGCCAAGGGCAACGGGACCGTGAGGGTCCTCGGCATCCTGACCGTCATCGCCGGCGCGATCTTCGTGATCGCCGGCGCCGTCACGTGGGGGGCCGTCTCGGCCAACCTCGCCGCGGAGAAGATCACCGTCTCGCCCGACGCCGCCCACTTCGGCAACCAGGCGGTCAACTCGCCGTGGACCGCCTGGTACCAGGCGGACGCCATCAAGCACCACTCGCTCAAGGCCTCGAACAACCTGACCTACGCGGAGCTGGGCGCGGCCATCACGGCCAAGCAGAACGACCTCAAGAGCCAGGGCATGTCGGCGACGGACATCGCCAAGAACACCGACGTCGTCACGCTGCAGGGCCAGCGCAGCACGGTGATGACCGGCTCGTTCCTGCGCTCGTCCCTGTTCACCTCGGTCATCGCGTTCGGGGTGGCGCTCTTCGCCTTCGGCGTGGGAGTCGTGGCGCTGCTCGTCGGCTGGGCGCTGGTGCGAGTCTCGCGGCCCGTGGCGGTGACCGTGGCACCGCAGCCCACCACGGCCGACGCGGTCTAGCCCCCCACGTACGACGAGGGCCGGTTCCCCCCTGGGGGACCGGCCCTCGCCCCTTTCGCCCGCGGTCGCTAGCCCCGGCCCTCCAACCGGTGCCGCGACCGCCGCATGCCGACGAGCGAGCCGACGAGCAGCGCGACGCCGGCGGCGCCGAGCAGCACGATGAAGGCGAGCTCGGTGTCGAGGTGGGCGCCCCAGGCGACGGACAGCAGCCCGACCCCGACGGCCATGACCACCAGGCCCCACACCACGGTGCCGACCCGGAGCGTCCGCGGCGGCTCGGGCGCGGACGCCGCGGGGGCCGCCGGGGCCGTCGGTGACGTGACCCGGATGTGCCCGGTCGACGCGGCGTAGGCGTCCGCCGGCGGCTCGGGTCGCGGCGGCGCGGACGCGACCGGCGGCAGGGGCGCCGTCGGCGCCTCGGCCTTCGGCAGCGGGGCCGTCGCGTCCTCGGCCGGTGCCTGTGCGGGTGTGGCAGCCTCGATCGTCACGGTCTCGTCCTCCTCGGTGGTGCCCGTCGCGCCGGCCCCCTGCGCCGCCGCGACCTCCTCGGCGGGCGTCGGCTCGCTCTCCGGCACGGCCCGGTGCTCGTCGTCGGCCGGAGCGCCGAGCGGCGGGAGCTTGCGGGTGTCGTCGTCGCTCATCGGGATCCCTCCTCCACGGTGACGTTCCCGGCACCGACGTGGATCTGGAGCAGGAGCGTGGCCTGGTCGGCCGGGACGCCGAAGCTGTCCCGCCGCCCGACGCCGCTCGTGCTGGTGTTGTCGCCGCCCACCTGCCAGGTGACCTGGCCGGCGCCGATGTCCGCCTGCGCGGCGACCTGGGCCCCGCGCGGCACGCGGACGACGAGGTTGCCCGCCGACACGTCGATCGGGACGGTCAGCCGGTCACCGGCCTGCAGCGGCACGCCGGTGAGGTCCACCGTCGCGTCGCCGAAGCCCATCCGGAAGCCGTTGGCCGCGGTCGTGCGGTCCGTGATCGTCGTCGTGCCCTGGGTCGTCGTGACGTGGACGCCGTTGTTGTCGACGATCCACGGGTTGATGCCGTCGCGGGAGTTCACCGCGAGCGGCAGCGCCACGAGGGCCGCGAAGATCGCGAGCAGGCCGAGCACGCCGCCGCGGCGCCCGCGCAGGCCGGACACGATGATCGCGACGCCGAAGATCAGGACGACGAGCGCCGCCGCCGTGCCCGCCGTCGAGCGGTCGAACCACCCGCCGCGCTGGGCGATGAGCGCCCCGGCGATGACGAAGAGGCTCAGGGCGACCGAGACGCCGACGGTCGTCGCGCCGGGTCCCTGCCGCCGCGGGCGCGGGGGCTTGGGCGGCTGGGTCGCGACGGGCGCCGGGGGCGGCGCGGGGGCGTAGCGGTAGGGCGTGGGGGCCGGGGCCGGCGGCGGGGCCGACCACGCCGGGGGCGGCGGGACGGGCGCCGAGACGCGCGGTGCGGTCGCGGCCGCGGCTGCCGCCGGGCCGGGTCCCGCGGGCGGAGGGCCGTACGACGGGACCGGGCCGGGCACGTGCGGGGCGGCCGCGCCGTAGGGGGTGCCGCCGTAGGCGCCGGCGTACGGCGTCGACGGGCCGGTGTACGGCCGGGCCGGCGGGGTGTACGGGCCGGGGGCGGGCGCGTAGGGCCCGGGGCCCCACGGCGCGCCGGGGCGGGGCGCCGGCGGACGCCGGTGCTGGAGCATCGTCGCCACGAGGACCACGACGAGGATCGTCGCGCCCAGCCAGAACAGCCCCTGGATCCAGCCCGGGATCATGAACGGCCAGTGCCCCCAGGCGCCCCAGCCGATGCCCGTGACGAACATCAGCAGCGCGCCGAGCAGCGCGATGTCGGGGTGGCCCAGCGTGAGGCCCTCCATGTGGATGCGGCCGTCACGCTCCTCGGGCAGCAGGGCCCAGGCTGCGGCGTAGACGACGAGGCCGAACCCGCCCAGCAGCAGCGTGGCGAGGAAGATGCCGCGCACCAGCAGGGGGTCGAGCCCGAACCGGGCCGCGATGCCGCCGGCGACGCCGCCGATCCACCGCTCGTCGGAGCGGTAGAGGCCGATGCCGCGCAGCTGGGAGAAGAAACCGGTCGCCGGCCACGGCTTGTCGCCGGCGGGTGGGGTGGCGCCGGTGGGCGGGACGGGTCCGCCGGCTGGGGTCTGCGAAGTCATGGCTCGATCGTGGCGGCCGGCGCCGGCCCGGACCATCGGGTGGGTCCCTGAAACGACCCTGATCAGGACCCGGGGCACGGCCGCGATCCCCTGATCCGCACCCTGGTTCGGCCCCTGGACCCGTGTCCCCGCGCCCGCGAGGTGTCACGATCGGGGCGTGACCACGGCAGAGGACCCGACGGCGCGGCCGACCGCGCCCGTGCGCCTGCCGCTGCGCCGCCCCGAGCGGGGGCGGTGGTTCGGCGGCGTGGCGCTGGGCCTGGCGGCCCACCTGGACTGGCCGGTACGCCGCGTGCGGATCCTCTTCCTGGCGGCCGCGCTGCTGTTCGGCGTCGGCGCCGTGCTGTACGCGTTCCTCTGGCTCACCGTCCCGGTGGGTGACCCGGTCGAGGCCGCCACCATCACGCGGCCGGCGTTCCTCGGCCGGCTGGCGCGCCGCCAGGCGGTGGCCGGCCACCCGCTCCGGCTGCCGGGCCCGGAGGTGCTCGCCGGCGTGCTCCTCGTCGTGGGAGCCGCGGCGCTCCTGCTGGTGCGCTCCCACTCCGCGGTCAACCTCAGCTGGGTGCTGCCGGTGTTCGTGCTCGTCGCGGGCGTCGTGCTCGCCTGGAGCCAGCTCGGCGTGGTGACGCGCGGGCGCTCGCGGGAGGTCCCCGGGGGCCGGGCACAGGCGTTCCTGCGGATCGCCGGCGGGCTGCTCCTGGCCGGCGTCGGCGTGCTGCTGCTCGCGACGCAGGTCGTCGGCGCGGGCATCGACCCGGGGTTGCTGGGTCAGGTCGTCGTCGCGGCGGTCGCCGTCGTCGCGGGCGTGGCGCTGGTCCTCGCGCCGTGGTGGCTGCGCCTCGTGCGCGAGCTGGGCGACGAGCGGGCGGCACGCGCCCGGGAGGCCGAGCGCGCCGACATCGCCGCCCACCTGCACGACTCCGTGCTCCAGACGCTGGCGATCATTCGCGCGCGGGCCGACGAGCCCGCCGAGGTGGCCCGCATGGCCCGCGCCCAGGAGCGCGAGCTGCGCGAGTGGCTCTACCAGGACCGGCCCGCGCCGGGCACGTCGATCGCCGCCGAGATGCGCGCCGTCGTGGCGGAGGTGGAGGACACCCGCAGCGGTCCGGAGGGCGAGGCGGTGGCGGTGGACCTCGTCGTCGTCGGCGACCGCGCCCCCGACGCGGGCACCGCGGCGCTGCTGCAGGCGACCCGCGAGGCCCTGGTCAACGCGGTGGTCCACGGGCGGCCGCCGGTCTCGGCGTACCTCGAGGTGGGCGACGAGCAGGTCGAGGTGTTCGTCCGCGACCACGGCGACGGCTTCGAGCTCGACGACATCCCGTCGGACCGGTTCGGCGTGCGCGAGTCGATCCTCGGCCGGGTGCGCCGCCGGGGCGGCACCGCGACCGTCACGTGCAAGGAGAGCGGCACCGAGGTGCACCTCGTCGTGCCCGTCGGTCCCTGCCCGGCCGACGACGTGGGGACACTCCCCACGGGGACGGCCCAGCTGAAGGAGAAGGAGAAGGCGACGTGAACGCGGTCCCGGTCGACGTGGTGCTCGTCGACGACCACCACATGTTCCGCACGGGCGTGCGGGCCTCGCTCGACGCGCGGGTGCGCATCGTCGGTGAGGCGGAGGACGTCGACGGCGCGGTGGCGGTCATCCACGAGGTGCGCCCGCCCGTCGTGCTGCTCGACGTGCACCTGCCCGGGGGCGACGGCGGCGGCGGCACCGAGGTGCTGCGCCGCTGCGCCGACCTGCTCGCGGAGACGAAGTTCCTGGCGCTGTCCGTGTCCGACGCGGCGGAGGACGTCGTCGGCGTCATCCGGGTCGGCGCGCGCGGCTACGTCACCAAGGCGATCGACGGCCCGGCGCTGTCGGACGCGGTGGTGCGCGTCGCCTCCGGCGACGCCGTGTTCTCGCCCCGGCTGGCGGGCTTCGTGCTCGACGCGTTCGGCACGGCCGCCGGCGACGTCGCGACCGGGGACGACGAGCTGGACCGCCTCTCGGCGCGCGAGCGCGAGGTGATGCGCCTCATCGCCCGCGGGTACAGCTACCGCGAGGTCGCCTCGGAGCTGTTCATCTCCATCAAGACCGTGGAGACCCACGTCTCGGCCGTGCTGCGCAAGCTGCAGCTGTCGAGCCGGCACGAGCTGACCCGCTGGGCGGCCGCCCGCCGCCTCCTGTAGCACCTAGGTCCCTCCCGGAGGGCCATGGCGCGGCGTGACGATGCAGGGAGAGCCGTCCGCCGACGTCGCCGCCCGGCCGTGCCGTGCGCGCGTCCCGCTCGAGGAGCCGACATGCCGTACGACCACCTGCTCGCCCCGATCAGCCTGCGCGGGCTCGAGCTGACGAACCGCGTCGTCTTCCCCGCCATGGCCACCGGCTTCGTCGCGCCCGGCGGGTACGTCACCGACCAGCTGATCGCGTACCACGTGGCCCGGGTCGTGGGTGGCTCCGGGCTCAACGTCACCGAGGCGACGTCGATCCACGCGCCCTCGGCCCCCGGCTGCTTCCTCAACATCTCCGGGGACGAGTTCGTGCCGGGACTGCGCCGGTTCACCGACGCGATCCACGCGGCCGGCGGGCGGACGGCCGTGCAGCTGTGGCAGGGCGGCCTGGCCGCGTGGGGGTTCGACCCCGCGCATCTCGAGCTGATCTCGCCGAGCGGCCTGCCGACCCCCGCCGGGCTCGTGCCGGGGTCGACCCCCGAGAAGATCGCCGAGGTCGTCGCGGCGTGGGGCGCCGCCGCCGCCCGCGCCGTCGAGGCCGGGTTCGACGCCATCGAGTTCCACTGCGCGCACAACTACTCGCCGCACGCCTTCCTCTCGCCGGCGCTCAACCAGCGCATGGACGAGTACGGCGGCAGTGCCGCGAACCGGGCGCGCTACCCGCTGGCGGCGATCGCGGCGGTCCGGGCCGCGATGCCCGACGACATGCCGCTGCTCATGCGGATCGACGCGCAGGACGACGAGCTGCCCGGCGGCCTGACGGTCGACGACGTCATCGCGTTCTCGCTGCTCGCCCACGAGGCCGGCGTCGACGCGCTGGACGTCTCGCGCGGCAACGTCGTCACCTCGGCGATCAGGTACGAGGTGCCGCCCATCGACGTGCCGCGCGGCTTCAACGTCGCCAACGCGGCCGCGATCCGGCGCGGCACCGGGATGGTGACCATCGCGGTGGGCCGCATCAACGACCCCGACCAGGCGGAGGAGATCATCGCGTCCGGCAAGGCGGACATGGTCGTCGTCGGGCGTGGCCAGATCGCCGACCCCGAGTTCGTCGCGAAGACCGCCGCCGGCCGGGCGCGGGACATCGTCCGGTGCGTCGGCTGCGACCAGGGCTGCTACGACCGGATCGTCGCGTCGTTCGGGCCGATCACCTGCCTGCGCAACCCGCTCGTCGGACGCGAGGCGGAGGGCGCCCCGTCGCCGACGCTGCGGCCCCTGCGCGTGCTCGTCGCCGGCGGCGGCGTGGCCGGGATGGAGGCGGCGCTGGTGCTCGCGCAGCGCGGGCACAAGCCGGTCCTCGTCGAGGCGTCCGACCACCTCGGTGGCCAGTTCGGCGTGGCCGGCCAGGCGCCCCGCAAGCAGGAGATGGCCGACGCCGCGGCCTCCAGGGCCGACCAGGTGGTGCGGGCCGGCGTGGAGGTCCGGCTGGGCACCAGGGTGACCCCGTCGTTGGTCGACGAGATCGCCCCGGAGGTCGTCATCGACGCCACCGGCGCCCGGCCGATCCACCCGTCGATCCCCGGCGCCGACCGGGAGAACGTCACCGACGCCGTCGCGGTGCTCACGGGCGCGTACGAGGTGCACGGGACCGTGGCGGTGCTCGGCGGCGGCCTCGTCGGGCTTGAGGTCGCGGAGTACCTCGCCGAGCGGGACGTGCCCGTCACGGTCGTCGAGATGCTCGACGAGGTCGGCAGCGGCCTGGGCGACCTCCGCAAGATCTGCGTCCTCGAGGCCCTGGCCACCGAGGGCGTCGAGCAGCTGACCGGGACCACGGTGACGGCCGTCAGGAGCGGGTCGATCGTCGTCGAGCAGGGCGGGCTGACGCGCGAGGTGCCGTGCGACACGGTGGTGCTCGCGCTGGGTTCGCGGCCCGACGACCACACGCCGCTGGCGCGGCACTGCGCCCAGCGAGGGATCGCCTACCACGTGGTCGGCGACGCCGTCCGGGCTCGTCGTGCGCTCGACGCCATCGCGGAGGCGAACGCCCTGGCGCGCGCGCTGTAGCGGCCGTCAACGGCGGCATCGTGGGATGCCGCAGCCGAGCGTGGCCGGTGTGGTGGAGGGTGCCGCAGGGGGGCGGCATCCGCCACACCGGCCACTTCCGTCCCGCGCCCGGCGGGAACGCTCCGTAGGCTGCGGGCATGACGGTGTTCCTGCACGTCCTGCTGTTCCTCCACCTGATCGGCTGGGCGATCGTCCTGGGCGCCGCACTGGTCGGGCTCAAGAGCGGATCGCTCTACGCCGGGGCGTTCCACGGCGTGCTCACGGCCCTGGTGACCGGGCTGGCCATGGTGCTCGTCCTCTACGTCTGGCCACCGAGCAGCGACCCGAAGCCCTCGCCCGCCTGGGTCGCGACGAAGCTCATCGTCGCGCTGGTGATCACCGGCCTCGTCTGGCTGGCCCACGCCCGGCCGGCACGGGTGAGCAAGCCTCTGCTCGGCGCCATCGCGGCGCTGACGGTGATCAACGTCGGGGTCGCGACGATCGGGAGCTGACCCTTCGTCGGCGCGTGCGGCGGTGTCCCCGCGCTCGCCTACCCTGAAGGGGCCATGACGTCGCTGTTCGAGCACCTGCCCGCCACCCACGCGCCGCACCCGGGGGACCCGTCCGGACTGCCGCTCGTCGTGCCCCCGCGCGACGACCAGCCGGAGGAGGCGCCCCCGCGCTTCCCAGACGCGGACGCGCTGATCCGGGGCCTCAACCCGCAGCAGCGCGAGGCGGTGCTCCACGAGGGCGGGCCGCTGCTCATCGTCGCCGGGGCCGGATCGGGCAAGACGAGGGTGCTCACCCATCGCATCGCTCACCTCCTCTCGACGAAGCGGGCGCGGCCGGGGGAGATCCTCGCGATCACGTTCACCAACAAGGCGGCCGCCGAGATGCGCGAGCGCGTCGAGGCGCTCGTCGGCCCGGCGGCGCAGCGGATGTGGGTGTCGACCTTCCACTCGGCCTGCGTGCGGATCCTGCGGCGCGAGGCGACCTCGCTCGGGCTGCGCTCGTCGTTCTCGATCTACGACGCGGCCGACAGCCAGCGGCTGCTCACCCTGGTAGCCCGGGAGCTGGACCTCGACCCGAAGAAGTACCCGGTCAAGGCGATGGCGGCGAAGATCTCCAACCTCAAGGACGAGCTGGTCGACGCCGAGCGGTTCGCCGCGACGAGCGGGACCGGCAGCAACGACTTCGACTCCGTGCTGGCGGACGTGTACACGCGGTACACCACGCGGCTGCGGCAGGCGAACGCGATGGACTTCGACGACCTGATCTCGGAGACCGTGCACCTGCTCCAGGCCTTCCCGGCGATCGCCGAGCACTACCACCGCCGGTTCCGCCACGTGCTGGTCGACGAGTACCAGGACACGAACCACGCGCAGTACGTGCTGGTGCGCACGCTCGTCGGCGACGGGTCGGACGGGGTGGAGCGCGGCGAGCTCACGGTGGTGGGCGACGCCGACCAGTCGATCTACGCGTTCCGTGGCGCGTCGATCCGCAACATCCTCGAGTTCGAGGCGGACTACCCGGACGCGTCGACGATCATGCTCGAGCAGAACTACCGGTCGACGCAGAACATCCTCTCGGCGGCGAACGCCGTCATCGCCAAGAACCCCGGCCGCAAGCCGAAGCGGCTCTGGACCGACCAGGGCGCCGGCCCGCAGATCGTCGCCTACGTCGCGGACGACGAGCGGGAGGAGGCGCGGTTCGTCGCCGAGGAGATCGACCGCCTGGGGGACGCCGGCGGTGTGCGGCCCGGCGACGTGGCGGTGTTCTACCGCACCAACAGCCAGTCCCGCGCGATCGAGGAGGTGCTGGTCCGCGTCGGCCTGCCCTACAAGGTCGTCGGCGGCACCCGGTTCTACGAGCGGCGCGAGATCAAGGACGCGATCGCCTACCTGCGTGTCATCGCCAACCCGGACGACGACGTCAACCTGCGGCGCGTGCTCAACGTGCCCAAGCGGGGGCTGGGGGAGCGGTCCGAGGCGATGGTGGCGGCGTTCGCGGAGCGGGAGCGGATCTCGTTCGGGGCCGCCCTCGAGCGGGTCGACGAGGTGCCGGGCCTCGGCACGCGGGCGGTGAGCGGGCTCGCGGCGTTCCGCGACCTGCTGGGCGGCCTGCGGGAGCTGGCCGCGTCTGCCGGGCCGTCCGAGGTGCTGGGGGCCGTGCTCGACCGCTCCGGCTACCTCGCGGAGCTGCGGGCGTCCGACGACCCGCAGGACGGCTCGCGGGTCGACAACCTCGCCGAGCTGCACGCCGTGGCCACCGAGTTCGAGCAGAGCGACCCCGAGGGTGACCTGGCGGACTTCCTCGAACGCGTGTCGCTCGTCGCCGACTCCGACCAGATCCCCACGCCGGACGGCGCGGACGAGGTGACCGGGCCGGATCCCGGGGTCGTCACCCTCATGACGCTGCACACCGCCAAGGGCCTGGAGTTCCCGGTGGTGTTCCTCACCGGCATGGAGGACGGCACGTTCCCGCACGTGCGCTCGCTGTCCGACCCGGAGCAGCTCGAGGAGGAGCGCAGGCTGGCCTACGTGGGCGTGACCAGGGCGCGCGAGCGCCTGTACATCTCGCGCGCCGCGATCCGTACGGCGTGGGGCGTCCCGAACGAGTTCCCGCCGAGCCGCTTCCTCGCCGACCTGCCCGAGGACCTCATCGACTGGCGGCGGCGGGAATCGTCGACGTCGTCGATCCGCGGCGGGTGGGGGTCCGGCTTCGGCGCCGGTCGCTCGTCGGGCTCGGGCTGGGGCCGCAAGCCGAAGGACGAGGAGCGGCCGGCGCTGCCGAAGACCGGGGCGACGTTCGGCTCGGCCACCCCCCGCGCCGACGTGCCGAGCCTGGCGGTGGGCGACAAGGTGACGCACGACGCCTACGGGCTCGGCACGGTGGTCGCCCTCGAGGGGGTCGGGCAGAACGCGGTGGCGAAGGTGGACTTCGGCTCGTCGGGCACCAAGCGGCTGCTGCTCCGGTTCTCGCCCGTCACCAAGCTGTAGGGCCGGCGGCTCACCGGGATCTCGTTCCCGACCTCGTCGAGCCCCCACCCGTCTGAGCCCAAGGCGTCAGGACGGCCGGGTTCCCGCCAGCGCGCGTACGCCAGCACCACCTACTCGCCGGCGTCCGCCCAGGCGGCCACCACCGCGTCCTCGATGGCCTTGCGGTCGTGGCCGAACCATGCCAGCGCCTTCTGGGCGGCGGCGCCGTCCAGGCGGGCGGCGGCGAGCAGCAGGTGTCCGGTGTCGATGCCCTTGCTCCTGAACCGGATCGCCTCGCGCAGCGCCAGCTCGAGCATCTTCTTGGCGGCGGGGTCGAAGGGGACGTGGCCCTTGGTGCGGCGCGGCCTGGTGGCAGCGTCGAGCGCGCCGGCGCCGAACGTCGCCTCGACCTGGGCGCGCACGGCCTCCAGGTCGACGCCGATGCCCGCGAGCGCGTCGGCGTCGAGGCTGTCGGTCTTCAGGGAGCGGACGCACTCGGCGAGCGAGTCCGGCTCGATGCCGAGGCGGGCGAGGGCGCGTGCCGCGACCGACCGTTCGACGTGGACCGCGCCGAGCAGCACATGGCCGGACTCGATGTGGTCGGCGCCCTCGCGGCGGCCGGCCTCCTCGGCCCAGACGACGGCCTGGCGGGCGCTGCGTGTGAATCGTTCGTACATCAGGGGAACCTCTTCCCGTACTTCTTGTGGACCGCCTGCCGCGTCACGCCGAGCACGTCGGCGATGTGCTGCCACGGCCAGCCGAGCCGGCGGGCGCGTTCGACGTGCAACGCCTCCAGCCGGTCGGCCAGGACGCGCAGCGAGCGGACGGCGTGGAGCCCCTCGGCGGGGTCGTCGCCCGCGGCGGCGGACATCAGGTCGCTGGACATGCCGTCAACCTACGTTGACACCCTTGTCCGTGTCAACCCATGTTGACGCCCTCCTCGTCGAACGCCGCAGATGTCCACCGAGCGCCGGTGAAACGAGGGCGGCGCTCGGAGGAGGACACCGGCGCTCGACGGGCAGGGGGGGCGCGTGAGGGGTGCGCGAGAGGGGCGCGGGCCGGGAGGCGTGTCTGCGTGTGGCTGCGGACGTCGGTCGTGCGGGGGAGGATGTGCGCTCGGCGTCGAGCGAGCGAGTCGGCGACGGGCCGCGGCGTGGAGGAGGGGCGATGGGGCATCGGCGGGACCACGAGTGGCTCGAGACGTTCGAGGGCGACGGCGCCGACCGCTACGCGGAGCACGCGCGCTGGATGGGCGGCATGCACGAGCGGACCGCGCGGCGCATCGCCGAGGCGCTGCCCCGCGGCGGGCGCTACGTGGACGTCGGGACCGGCCCCGGGGCGCTCCCGGCGGCGATCGCCGCGCTGCGCCCGGACGCCGGCGTGACGGGCGTCGACCCCTCGGAGCGCATGGTCGAGCTGGCGCAGGCACGGCTCGCGGTGGCGCCGGTGGCGCCGGTGGCCGAGCCTGGCCGCGTGGTCCGCGGCGACGCCGCCCACCTGCCCCTGCCCGACGCGTCCGCCGACGTCGTGTCGGCGGTGCTGACGATGCACCACTGGCCGGACCTCGACGGCGGCGTCGCCGAGCTCACGCGTGTGCTCGCCCCGGGCGGCGCCATCGTGGTGGTCGAGATGCGCGGGCCGAGCCGCCACGTCGCTCGCGCGCTGCGGCGGGCCGGGCTGATCGTCGTGCGCCGCAACGCCTGGGTGATGGGCTTGCCGGCACTCGTCCGGCTGACCGCGCACCGTCCCGTGTGACATGCGCGCCGGCTGGGCGCGTTCGCCCCCGACGGCGTGCCCCGGCCGTCCCGTGACGCGGCCCGGACGCCCGGGTCCGGCCCGAACCTGCCGACCCAGGGAGCATCCGGCCCGATGTCTCGACGTCGAGAAATCCGGCTACGATCGAGCCGGCGCGGGCCGGCCGAGCGTGAGCCCGCGGCCGACGAGGGCCGGCGAGGCCGACGAGAGGACCGAGGGTGGACCTGTTCGAGTACCAGGCACGTGACCTGTTCGCCGCGCACGAGGTCCCCGTCCTCGACGGCCTCGTCGCGACCACGCCGGCGGAGGCCCGTTCCGCCGCCGAGCAGCTGCTGCGTGGGGCCGGCCTCGTGGTGGTCAAGGCTCAGGTCAAGACGGGCGGCCGCGGCAAGGCGGGCGGCGTCAAGCTTGCCCGGACGCCCGACGAGGCCGAGCAGGTCGCCGCGCAGATCCTCGGCATGGACATCAAGGGCCACACCGTGCACCGCGTCCTCGTCGCGCTCGGCGCCGACATCGACAAGGAGTACTACGTCTCCCTGCTGCTCGACCGCGCCGAGCGCCGCTACCTGGCGATGGCGAGCGTCGAGGGCGGCATGGAGATCGAGCAGCTCGCCGTCGAGCGACCCGAGGCGCTCGCCCGCATCCCCGTCGACCCGCTGGTCGGCATCGACGAGGCGAAGGCGGACGAGATCGTCGCGGCCGCGGGCTTCGACGAGGCCGTCGCGCCGCGCGTCGCCCAGGTGCTGCGCAGGCTCTGGGCGGTGTACGACGAGGAGGACGCCACCCTCGTCGAGGTCAACCCGCTGGTGCTGACCACCGACGGCCGTGTCATCGCCCTGGACGGCAAGGACCCGCTCGAGGCGCGCGCCAAGGCCAAGCACCTCAACTACGTCAAGCTCGACGGCCAGGTCGGCATCATCGGCAACGGCGCGGGCCTCGTCATGAGCACGCTCGACGTCGTCGCGTACGCCGGCGAGGCGCACGGCGGGGTGCGGCCCGCCAACTTCCTCGACATCGGCGGCGGCGCCTCGGCCCAGGTGATGGCCGACGGGCTCGACATCATCCTGTCCGACCCGCAGGTCAAGGCCGTGTTCGTCAACGTGTTCGGCGGCATCACGGCGTGCGACGAGGTCGCGCGCGGCATCGTCGCGGCGCTCGAGATGCTCGGCGACGAGGCGTCCAAGCCCCTCGTCGTGCGGCTGGACGGCAACAACGTCGCCGAGGGCCGGGCGATCCTCGCGGCCGCCGCGCACCCGCTCGTCACCCTGGCCGAGACGATGGACGGCGGCGCCGACGCCGCCGCCGCGCTCGCGGCCGCCGCCTGAGACCCGCAGACCTGAGGAGCAACCAGAAGTGGCCGTCTTCCTGACCGAGCAGTCCAAGGTCATCGTCCAGGGCATGACCGGGTCCGAGGGGACCAAGCACACCACCCGGATGCTCGCCTCCGGCACCGACGTCGTCGGCGGCGTCAACCCGCGCAAGGCCGGCGAGGTCGTGTCCTTCCCGACGCGGGACGTGCCGGTGTTCGGCACGGTGGAGGCGGCCGTGCGCCAGACCGGCGCCGACGTGTCGGTCGTCTTCGTGCCGCCGGCCTTCACCAAGGACGCCGTCGTCGAGGCGGTCGACGCGGGAGTGCCGCTCATCGTCGTCATTACCGAGGGTGTCCCGGTCGCCGACACGGCGGAGTTCTTCACGTACGCGCAGGCCAAGGGCTCGCGCATCATCGGGCCCAACTGCCCTGGCCTCATCACGCCGGGCCGCTCGAACGTCGGGATCATCCCCGCGGACATCACCGGCGCCGGGCCGATCGGGCTGGTGTCGAAGTCCGGCACGCTGACCTACCAGATGATGTTCGAGCTGTCCGACTACGGCTTCTCCACCTGCATCGGGATCGGGGGCGACCCCGTCATCGGGACCACGCACATCGACGCGCTGGCCGCGTTCGAGGCGGACCCGGAGACCGAGCTGATCGTCATGATCGGCGAGATCGGCGGCGACGCCGAGGAGCGGGCCGCGGCCTTCATCACGGAGCACGTCACCAAGCCCGTCGTCGGCTACGTCGCCGGCTTCACGGCCCCCGAGGGCAAGACGATGGGCCACGCCGGCGCGATCGTGTCCGGCTCGTCGGGCACCGCGCAGGCGAAGAAGGACGCGCTGGAGGCCGCCGGCGTCCGGGTCGGCAAGACCCCGTCGGAGACCGCGGCGATCGCGCGCTCGATCCTGGCAGCCCGTCACTGACCCTCGCGCACCGCGTCCCCGCGCCGAGCGCATCGTTCGTCGTCGACATCCACCCTTCCGTGCCACGGAACCCACGACGTCGGCGACGAACCATGCGCTCGCGGGCCGTGGGAGGGGCGGCGGGGTGGCGACGCGCCGGGGCACCTGAGCCGGGCGTCGGCGGGCGCACCCGACGATGGGCGGATGAGCACCCCGCAGCGGCCGGCGGCCGCTACGCGCCGCGTCATCGGCGTCCCGCCTCCGCCGGCTCGTGAGCCCAGCCCGCTCGACGGCGGGCTGCCGTGGGTCTCCGGGGTGCTGGCGGCGGTGCAGGCGGTCGTCCTCTCGCTCGCGGTGACCGTGGTGCCGGCCGTCGCCGTGTTCGTCGTGACGTCGGCGGACCCGTCCAACGTCGGCGTCCCGTGGACCCGCTCGGTGCAGATCGGTGCGGGCCTGTGGCTGCTGGGGCACGGCGTCCCGCTCGGGCACGTCACCCTCGTGCCGCTCGGGCTGACGGCGATCGCCTGGTACACGGCCTACGCCTCGGCCCGCCGCTCGGCGCGGCCGGTGCCGTCGGCGTTCCTGGCGGCCCTCGGCACCTATGTGGTGCTCGTCCTGGCGGTGGCGCTGAGCGACCCGATGACCGCGGGCCGCGCGTTCCACGCCGCGTTCGGCGCCCTCGTCGTCGGCGGCCTCGGCCTGGGCGCCGGCGTCCTGCGCCGCGGCGACGCCGACGTGCTGCGGCGACGCATCGGCCGGCCGTGGGCGCGGCTGCCGCAGTGGCTGCGTGCCGGCGTCGTCGGCGGTGTCGTCGGGGCCGGCGTGCTCGTCGTGCTCGCCGCGCTGACGGCTGCCGGCTGGGTGCTTGCCGGCCGGGCGCAGGTCGACGCGGTGGTGCGCGGCCTCGGGCTGGACACGATGGGGTCGATCGTGCTCGCGATCGGCGAGCTCGGCTTCGCGCCGAACCTCGTGGCGTGGGCCGGGGCATGGCTCGCCGGCCCGGGCTTCGCGGTCGGCGCCGGCTCGCACTTCGGGCCCGACGCCGTCACGGCCGGGCCGCTGCCGGCGGTGCCGCTGCTCGGGGCGCTGCCGACGGACCTGCTGGCTGGTGGCCCGTCCCGGCTCGCCCCCGCGCTGCTCGTCGTGGGCGGGCTGGTGGCAGGCGCGGTGGTGCACCGCCGGCTCGTCGCGGAGCGCGCGTGGGAGCCGGCCGCCGCGGCCGGTGTCGTGGGCGCTGTCACCGGCCTGCTCGTCGCCCTCGGCGTCGCCGCCGCCGGCGGCGCGATCGGCACGGGACGGATGGCGGCGATCGGCGCGCCGGTGTGGGCGGTGGCGGGGCTGGCCGCGGCGGGCGCGGTGCTCGGCGCGGCGGCGGTGGCGCTGCCGGCGGAGCGGCTGGTGCGATCGGCGGTGCTGGGCGGCATCGGCCGGCCGCACCGTGAAGTCAGCCCGCCCGGCTCTTCAGCTGAGCCACACGAGCATCGAGAGCCTGCTGGTACTCGCTGACGCATGCGTTCTGCGCCTGGACCGTGAGGGCGGCGGCCTGGCAGCGGGCGTACGACTGCTCGGCGTCCCACGTCAGCAGCGCCGTGGTGGGCCGCGTCAGGCCGAGGAGCGCGACGACGACCAGGAGGATCAGCAGCGTGCGCGGTGTGCTCTGCCGCGTCCGCGCCGCCAGGGCCAGGCCCCGGCCGCCGACGACGAGCGCGCCGAGCCCGACCAGACCGGCCGCGAGGAACCACGGGAACACGAACAGGTCGCCGACGACCGCGACCAGCACGAGGACGGCCGTCCAGCGCAGCAGCGAGGCCACGCGCAGCACGTCCGCCGGGCTCGCGGGAGGGTCCTGGTGCGGCGCCCGAGGGCGCTCGTACGGCACGCCCTCGGGGGAGCGGTCCGGTGCGGCCAGCGGCCCGGAGTACGGGGCGCCGTGCCTCGTGCCGGCCGGACGAGCGCCGGTGCCGGTGGGCGCCGCGGGTGCGCCGGCGCCGGCCGGCGGCACGGGTGGGAGGGCCTCGGCGCCCGCCGGCGGCTCGGGGGCGCGCCCGGCGCGCTGCGCCTCGCGCTCGCGGTCCTCCGGCGGGGCGTAGGGGTTGCTCACGGCAGCATTCTCCGCCCCGCGCCTGGGTGACCACCTCATGGCTACCGGGCGTCCGCATCGCGGTTAGGGTCGAGCCGTGCCGCCCGCATCGCCGCCGCAACCGCCCACCCGGTCGTCGGGCCGTGTCGTCGTCCTCGCGTCCGGCGCGGGCTCGGTGCTCGGCGCCCTGCTCGCGGCGCACGACGACCCCGCGTTCGGCGGGCGGGTCGTCGGCGTCGTCACCGACCGGCCCGCCGCCGGCGCCCTGGAGCGGGCCGAGGCCGCGGGTGTCGCCCGCGCCACGGTGCGGCTCGCCGACTTCCCCGACCGCGCGGCGTGGGACCGTGCGCTGACCGCCGCGGTGGCGGCCTTCCGCCCCGACCTCGTCGTCATGGCGGGGTTCATGCGGCTCGTCGGCCCGGCCTTCCTCGCCGCGTTCGGCGGCCGGGCGGTCAACACGCACCCGGCGCTGCTGCCGGCGTTCCCCGGCGCCCACGCGGTGCGTGACGCCCTCGCGCACGGCGTCAAGGTGACGGGCTGCTCGGTGATCGTCGTCGACGAGGGCGTGGACTCCGGGCCCATCGTCGCGCAGGTGCCGGTGCCGGTGGCGGACGACGACGACGAGGGCACCCTGCACGAGCGCATCAAGGTCGCGGAACGCACGCTCCTCGTCGACGTCGTCGGACGGATCCTGCGCGGAGGGCTGACCGTCGACGGCAGGAAGGCGAGCCTCGGCGCCGGTTAGGATGTCCCCGGCCGTGACTGGCGTGAGGTGGGCCTGACCACCGGGGAGCGGCCGAGCACCACCCGACAACGCACCGGACGCCTGGGTGCCTGGGATCGTCACCGCGCACCCGACGGTGCGCCCGACCCAGGAGCCGCCCCGTGTCGCACGCCTCGCTTCCCCCCGCAGCCGCCCCGGCCGACGCCGATCCGCAGGGGCGCCGCCCGGTCCGCCGAGCACTCGTCTCCGTCTACGACAAGACCGGCCTCGCCGAGCTGGCCACCGCCCTGCACGAGGCGGGCGTCGAGCTCGTCTCCACCGGGTCGACGGCGGCCCGCATCGCCGCCGCGGGCGTGCCCGTCACCCGCGTCGAGGAGCTCACCGGCTTCCCCGAGTGCCTCGACGGGCGCGTCAAGACGCTGCACCCGCGCGTGCACGCCGGCATCCTCGCCGACACGCGCCGGCCGGAGCACCTCGCGCAGCTCGCGGAGCTGGGCGTGGCGCCGTTCGAGCTCGTCGTCGTCAACCTCTACCCGTTCACGGCGACCGTGGCCTCGGGCGCGGGCGTCGACGAGTGCGTCGAGCAGATCGACATCGGCGGGCCGTCGATGGTGCGCGCCGCCGCCAAGAACCACCCGAGCGTCGCGGTCGTCGTCGACCCGTCGTCGTACGACGAGGTGGTGGCCGCCGTCCGTGCGGGTGGCTTCACGCTCGAGCAGCGCACGCGCCTGGCGGCGCAGGCGTTCGTCCACACCGCGACGTACGACGTCGCGGTCGCGTCCTGGATGGGCAACGTGGCGACCGCGACCGACGAGGTCGACGGCGTCCACACCGGCTTCCCGGCCTGGATCGGCGCGACGTGGGACCGCGCCGCCGTGCTGCGGTACGGCGAGAACCCGCACCAGCGCGCGGCGCTCTACACCGACGGCTACGGCCCGGCGGGCCTGGCGCAGGCCACCCAGCTGCACGGCAAGGCCATGAGCTACAACAACTACGTCGACGCCGACGCCGCGTGGCGCGCCGCCCACGACCAGGGCGACGTGCCGACGGTCGCGGTCGTCAAGCACGCCAACCCGTGCGGCATCGCGGTGGGCACCGACATCACGGACGCGCACGCGAAGGCGCACGCGTGCGACCCCGTGTCCGCGTACGGCGGCGTCATCGCCACGAACCGGCCCGTCACCCGGGCGGCGGCCGAGCAGATCGCGCCGATCTTCACCGAGGTCGTCGTCGCGCCGGCGTTCGACGACGACGCCCGCGCGGTCCTGGAGAAGAAGAAGAACGTGCGGCTGCTCGTCGTCGACGCCCCGCCGACCGGCGGCCTGGCCACGCGCGAGATCAGCGGCGGGATGCTCGTCCAGGAGGTCGACGCGATCGACGCCGCGGGTGACGACCCGGCGACGTGGACGCTCGCGGCGGGCGACCCGGCGGACGAGGCGACGCTGGCCGACCTGGTGTTCGCGTGGCGCGCCGTGCGCGCCGTGAAGTCCAACGCGATCCTCCTCGCCAAGGGCGGCGCGTCGGTCGGCGTCGGCATGGGCCAGGTCAACCGCGTCGACTCCTGCCGGCTGGCCGTCGAGCGCGCCGGGGTCGAGCGGGCGCAGGGGTCCGTCGCGGCCTCCGACGCGTTCTTCCCCTTCGCCGACGGGCTCGAGGTGCTGCTCGCCTCGGGCGTGAAGGCCGTGGTCCAGCCTGGCGGCTCCGTGCGCGACGAGGAGGTCGTCGACGCCGCGCGCGCCGCCGGGGTGACGCTCTACCTCACGGGCACGCGGCACTTCTTCCACTGACGGCGACGCGCCGGGCGGAGGGATCAGACGCGGCCGGGGACGATCGCGGCGAGCACGGTGAGGGCGACGGCGAGCGCGCCGAGCAGCGACACGTCCAGCCATCGCCGCCGCACGCCGATGGCGGCCGGACCCGGCTCGGGGCGCATGCCGCGCACCGCCGCGGCGGCCGCGAGGACGCCGGCGAGCACGTAGGCGCCGACGCGTGCGTCCGCGACGAGACCGACGACGACCGCGACGGTGATGCCGGCCGCGACCACCCAGTACGACGCGTCGCGCCGCCGCTCACCCATCCCGCCTCCCGCGCGCCAGGCTACCGTGGCGGCGTGAGCGAACCGGCAGGCCGCGACGTCCTGGTGGTCGGCGCGGGCCTGGCCGCCGCCCAGACCGTGGCCGAGCTCCGCGAGGCCGGCTTCGACGGGCGCATCCGGGTGCTGGGCGGCGAGGGCGTGCCGCCCTACGACCGCCCGCCGCTGTCCAAGCACCTGTTCGACCGGCCGCACCCCTCCTGGCTGACCGACGAGATCGGCGTCGACCTGCGGGCGCTGGCCGACGAGGTCCGGCTGGACGAGCCGGCGCGCGGCCTGCTGCCCGGTCCTCGTCCGGCCGTCCTCACCGACGGCGGCTGGGTCGCGGCCGACCACGTCGTGCTGGCGACGGGCGCGCACGCGGTGCGCGTGCCCGGCTGGGAGGCGGCGCTGACGCTTCACACGGCGGCCGACGCCGAGCGGCTGCGCACCGCGCTCCGGCCGGGATCGCGGCTGGTGGTCATCGGGGCCGGCTGGATCGGCGCGGAGGTGGCCGGGGTCGCGGCCGCCGCGGGCCATCGGGTGACCGTCGTCGAGGCGGCCGGTGCGCCGTTGTCGGCGGCGCTGGGGGAGGCCGTGGGCGGGCTCACCGCCGGGTGGTACCACGAGGCCGGTGTCGAGCTGCTGACGGGCGCGCGCGTCGCCGCGGTGCGGCCGGACGCCGTCGAGCTGGCGGACGGCCGCAGGCTGCCCGCCGACGTGGTGCTCGCCGCGGTGGGCGCCCGGCCGGCGACGGCGTGGCTCGGCCGGTCGCTCCCGCTGGCACCCGACGGTGCCGTGCCGGTGGGTCACCGGTACGCGGTGCTCGGGGCGGTCGAGCCCCAGCGCCCCCCCGCCCCGACCGAGGGGCACCCGGTCTTCGTCGTCCGCGACGGCACCGGCGCGCTGGCCTCCGGACGCCGGGAGCTCCCTGGCCTGTGGGCCGTCGGAGACGTCGCGTCGCGCTGGTCGCCGCGGCACGGGACGGTGCCGGGTGGGCACTGGGACGGTGCGCTGCGCGGGCCGCGCGTCCTCGTCGGGCACCTGCTGGGCACGCCGGTCCCCGCGCCGGCCGACGACCCGGCGCCCTACGTGTTCTCGACCCAGCTCGGCCACGACCTCGCGCTCTTCGGGGCGCCCGGGCCGGGCGACGAGGTGCTGCTGCGCGGCGACCCGACGGCCGGGGCGGGCTGGTCGGCGATCTGGCTGGCCGGCGAGCGTGCCACCGCCGCGCTCGTCGTCGACCGTCCCCGCGACGTCGGCGCAGCGCGCCGCCTGTTCGCCGGCGCGGAGCTGCCCCGGGTCGACCGCGTCACCGCCGCCGACCCGGGGCTCCCGCTGCGCACCGCATAGCTCGGTGCGATCAGGTCACGGGTAGTCGACGACCACCTGCCGCTGGCTCACCGTGGCGGCGCCGGCGGTGCCACCGGTGTCGTTGACCACGTGGTCGATCGTCCCCGGCCCGGACAGGCAGATCGTGAACACGTGGTGCAGCAGCACCCCGGGGGTGTCCGGCACCTCGAACCCGCTGGCCGTGTGGATCGACGGGTTGTTCTCGTTGAACGCGTAGACGCCACCGCCGTAGAGGTGGTGGCTCGTGACGCCGTCGGCCACCTTGTAGCCCGGGTACCCGAGCGTGCCGTTCGGCTGCGTCCAGTCCGCCTGGGTCGGCGGGTCGTACGCGAGCTCGTTCTGGTACATGACGACGGTGCCGCCGTTGCCGTTCCACAGCGTGCTGAAGTGCTGGAAGTGCTCGGAGAACAGGCCCGTCGCCGTGACGTCGTCCCCGTTGACGACCAGACCGTTCAGCCCGGTGTTGGTGTTCCACCGGTCGGTGTCGCCGTTCACGCCGTTGGTGAACCCCTCGATGCCGTGGTCGGCGCGCCAGATCCACGCGTCGTCGATGATGACGTGGTCGCTGTTGACCTCCACCGCGTTCGTCACCTTGCCGACGTGCGGCCCGCCGACGCGCACGAACACGTCGGACAGCGTCGTCGGGTCGGTGACGGACCGGCGAGCGGCGATGCCGTGGTTCGCGTGGGCCGTGCCGACGCGCAGCAGGGCCGGCGACAGCTGGGTGCCGGCGTCGAAGGTGACGCCCGCGATGACGACGCCGGGCACGTCGGCGACGGCCATGGGGACGGCCCCGCCGACGGAGGTCAGCGTCGCGTGCCCCATGCCGAGGACCACGGTGTCGGGCCGCTTGACCTCGATCGTGCGGTCGATGGCGTAGACGCCGGGCGTGAGGAGGAGGTTCTGGCCGCGCGCGAGCGCGTTGTTGATCGTCTGCACGGAGTCGCCGGGCCGGGCGATGTAGAAGTCGGTGATCGGGATGGTCCGGCCGGGCGTGACGCCGTTCGCCCACGTGATGCCGCTGCTGTTGGTCCTCGCCTCCGGCACCCGCACGTTGAACGCGCCCGTCGGGTCGACGAACAGGTACGGCTTCTCGCGGCTCACCGGGGTGGTGGCGAGCGTGGTGTACGGCGGGTCCGGGTAGCCCGCGTCGCTCGGCGCCCCGACGACGCCCGAGAACACCTGGTTCCAGACGCCGTTGCTCCAGCCGGCCACCTGGCTGTCGCGGATGAGCCACTGCTGCTGCGAGCCGCTGATGACGAACGGCAGCCGCGAGTCGGCGATGAAGCCGCCGGAGGCGTACTGCGGCCCGGCGGTGCAGTAGTCCATGAGCGAGAGGTTGGCCCCGGACATGTCGACGCGGCGCATCGAGACCGCCTGCGACACGGCCCAGAAGTTGGCGCTGGCCCGGCACCCGTCCTGCCCGGCGCCGTCGACGTGCAGCGCGAGGTTCGACAGGGTGCGCCAGAAGTTGACGAGCGCGAGGCAGTTCGACGTGCCGCCGCCGGCCAGGCAGCGGTTGTAGACCTCGACCTTCCCGTCGAGCGTCACGTCGTCGGGCGACAGGCCGAGGCCGGCGACCTCGGTGTAGTAGCCCAGCTCGAACTGCAGGGGGTTGCCCGCCGTGCCGTACGTGCCGGGCAGGAAGTAGACCGCCTTCCTGGCGTCGGTCATCTCGGCGTCGCGCTGCTGGTTCGCGATCGCCTGCAACGTCGCCGCCACCTGGGCGGGCGGCGTGGTCGGGCTGACGATCGTGACGTTCGGGCCGAAGTCCGGGTGCTGCGGGTCGATCTGCTGCTGCGGGGCGGCTGCGGCCGGGCCGGCGACGGCGGCGGTGGCGACGAGCACCGCACCCACCGTGATGGTCGCCAGCAGTCCGTCACGCCCGAATGACCTGGTGATCATCCCTGCGTCCTCTCCGTCGAGGCGGTCCCGTGGGAGCTCCACGAAACAGACTTACCCGACGGTAAGTGCAGCGGCAGATGTCCTCAACCGGAAGGACCGGACAGCCCGACGAGTGCCGGCACGGCCGACGGCCGGCGTCCGTCGGGACGCCGGCCGTCGGGTGGAGAGGCGGATCAGGCCGGCAGGACCGGGAAGGTCTCCTCCTCGTCGCCGTCGTCCTCGACCTCGTCGTCCAGCTCGTCGTTCACGGCCGTGGCCGACGAGCCGAACGCGCGCACGAGCAGGGCCGCGACCGCCGCACCGAGGAGCGGCGCCACCCAGAACAGCCACAGCTGCGACAGCGCCCACGACGGCGCGAGGATGGCCGCCGCGGTCGAGCGCGCCGGGTTGAGGCCGCCGTTGGTGATGGGCAGCGTGACGAGCATGAGCACCGTCAGCGTGAGGCCGACGACGAAGGGCGCGCGCTGCTCGACGGCCTCGTGCCGGGTGGCGACCAGGAAGACGCCGACGAGGATCGCCGTCGCCAGCAGCTCGACCAGCAGGGCCGCCGCCAGGGAGAACTGCGCCTTGCCGGCCGAGGCGGAGTTCTCGAGCAGGTGCGCCAGCGCCGAGTGGTCGCCGAAGCCGTTGGCCGTGGTGCCGAGCAGCAGGTGCTTGTCCTCGGACCCGCTGATGAGCTGCGCCAGCCCGGTCGGGACGGTCAGCCAGAGCACGGCGGCGCCGAGCGCGCCGCCGACGAGCTGGGCCAGCCAGTAGGGGAGCAGGTCCGCCCACGAGAGGCGCCCGGCGATCGCCGCGCCGAGGGAGACCGCGGGGTTCACGTGCCCGCCCGAGACGCGTCCGACCGTGGCCAGCACGACGGTCGCGGCGATGCCGAACGCGACGGCGACGGTCAGCGAGCCGCCCGACGTGTCGAGCTTCGCGTACAGCAGCGTGCCGAGGCCGGCGAAGACGAGGACGAACGTGCCGAAGAGCTCGGCGCCGGTGCGGGCCAGGAGACCGGGACCCCCGGTCTCGGGCTCGTCGACGAGGAGGACGCCGGACGGCTCCTGCTCGGCGAACCCCATGTCGGGAGCGCCGAACACGGACTCGGCGGGGTCGGGCTGCTGCTGTGACATGGCGGTCCAGTCGACGCAGGGGTGGTGGTCCGCCCCAGCATGCCAGGTGGTGCTGTGCCGGACGGGCGATCGAAAGTATCTTGATGTCGAGTAATCTGTTCCGCGGTGCCGCCCGGGTACCCGTGAGCGAGGAGGCACCGCGCCGATGGCCAAGATCACCGTGACCGGACCGGTCGTCGAGCTCGACGGCGACGAGATGACCCGGATCATCTGGCAGGTCATCAAGGACACGCTGATCCGCCCCTACCTCGACGTCGACCTCCTCTACTACGACCTGTCGATCGAGAACCGCGACGCCACCGCGGACCAGGTCACGGTCGACGCGGCGCACGCGATCAAGGAGCACGGCGTCGGCGTCAAGTGCGCGACGATCACGCCCGACGAGGCCCGCGTCGCCGAGTTCGGCCTGCAGAAGATGTGGAAGAGCCCCAACGGCACGATCCGCAACATCCTCGGCGGGGTCGTCTTCCGCGAGCCGATCATCATCCGCAACATCCCCCGGCTGGTGCCGGGCTGGACGAAGCCGATCGTCATCGGCCGTCACGCGTTCGGCGACCAGTACCGCGCCACCGACTTCAAGGTCCCGGGCGCCGGCACGCTCACCCTGACCTTCACCCCGGCGGACGGCGGCGCCCCCATCACCCAGGAGGTCGTCGCCTACCCGGACGGCGGCGGGGTGGCGATGGGCATGTACAACTTCAACGACTCCATCAAGGACTTCGCCCGCGCGAGCTTCGCCTACGGCCTCAAGCGCGGCTACCCGGTCTACCTGTCGACGAAGAACACGATCCTCAAGGCCTACGACGGGCAGTTCAAGGACCTGTTCGCCGAGGTGTTCGAGACCGAGTACAAGGCCCAGTTCGACGCCGCGGGCCTCACCTACGAGCACCGCCTCATCGACGACATGGTGGCCTCGGCCCTCAAGTGGGAGGGCGGCTACGTGTGGGCGTGCAAGAACTACGACGGCGACGTCCAGTCCGACACCGTCGCCCAGGGCTTCGGCTCGCTCGGTCTCATGACGAGCGTGCTCATGACGCCCGACGGGAAGACCGTCGAGGCCGAGGCCGCGCACGGCACCGTCACCCGGCACTACCGCCAGCACCAGGCGGGCAAGCCCACCTCGACGAACCCCATCGCGTCCATCTACGCGTGGACCGGCGGGCTCAAGCACCGCGGCGCCCTCGACGGCACGCCCGAGGTCACCGCGTTCGCGGAGACGCTGGAGAAGGTCGTCGTCGACACCGTCGAGGCCGGCGCCATGACGAAGGACCTCGCCCTGCTCGTCGGGCCGCAGCAGGAGTGGCTGACCACCGAGGACTTCCTCCGCGTGCTCGCCGACAACCTCTCCGCCCGCCTCGCCTGACCCCGCCACCGTCGAAGGAGACGAACCCGTGCCTGCCTCCCCCGTCCACGTCACCGTCACCGGCGCCGCCGGCCAGATCGGCTACGCCTTGCTCTTCCGCATCGCGTCGGGCCAGCTGCTCGGTCCCGACACCCCCGTGCGGCTCCACCTGCTGGAGGTCCCGCAGGCGGTCCACGCGCTGGAGGGGGTCGCGATGGAGCTCGAGGACTGCGCGTTCCCGCTGCTGACCGGCACCGACCTGCACGACGACCCGACGGCGGCCTTCGACGGCGTGGACGTGGCGCTGCTCGTCGGGGCCCGCCCGCGCACGGCGGGCATGGAGCGCGGCGACCTCCTGGCGGCCAACGGCGGGATCTTCGGCCCGCAGGGTGCCGCGATCAACGCCGGGGCGTCCGACGACGTCCGCGTGCTGGTGGTCGGCAACCCGGCGAACACCAACGCGTTCATCGCCGCCTCGCACGCGCCGGACGTCCCCCGGGACCGCTTCACCGCCATGACGCGCCTCGACCACAACCGCGGCCTGGCGCAGCTGGCGGCGAAGGCGGGCGTCTCCGTGGCGGACATCCAGCGGTTCACCATCTGGGGCAACCACTCCGCCACGCAGTACCCGTCGATCCAGCACGCCCTCATCGGCGGCCGCCCGGCGGCCGACGTGATCGCCGACGACGCCTGGGTCCGCGACACCTTCATCCCCACGGTCGCCCAGCGCGGGGCCGCCGTCATCGCGGCGCGCGGCGCGTCCTCGGCGGCCTCGGCGGCCAACGCGGCGATCGACCACGTCGCCACCTGGGTCCACGGCACGCCGGCCGGCGACTGGACCAGCGCGGGCGTCGTGTCCGACGGCTCCTACGGCGTGCCGGAGGGCCTGGTCTCCTCGTTCCCGGTGACCTCCGACGGGACGTCGTGGTCGATCGTCCAGGGCCTGGAGCTCGACGAGCTGAGCCGGGCGCGGGTCGACGCCTCCGTCGCCGAGCTGTCCGACGAGCGCGACCAGGTGACGGCGCTCGGCCTCGTCTGAGGCGCCCGGCCCGCGGTGGTGCTCCGGCCCGCCGCCCGGGCACGGGAGGATAGGCGCCGTGCGCCTCGGCATCCGCGTCAAGCCCGGCGCCTCGCGCACGCGGGTCGGCGGTCTGCACGGCGACCGGCTCGTCGTCGCGGTGACGGCGCGCGCGGTCGACGGCGCCGCCACCGCGGCGACCCTGCGCGCGCTCGCGGACGCGCTGGCGGTCCGGCCACGGTTCGTCACCCTGGTCAGTGGCGCGACCAGCCGCGACAAGGTCGTCGAGGTGGCCGACGAGGTGGTCGACGACGTCCTCCGCGAGCGGCTCGAGGCGTTGCGCCGGGAGTGAGCCGTCGATGCTGTCTTCAGGCTCCAAAGCCAATCATGGGATGTGAGCCTTCACATGCCCCATGTTGGCGTTCACATCGGGAGACCGAACCGTGATGGTTTCGTAACCGGGGGACCTTCTCATTCGCTTGACTTCGGGAGTCGAAGGCAAGAGGGTAGGGCTCGCCGTTCCGGGGACGCAGCAGTCCCAGGGACGCGAACCGGGCGGAAACCGCCCGGCCGACGCACCACGGTCCGACGGACCGGGAATCTCTCAGTGACGAGAAGGAGCGCGAAGATGCGACGGATCGGAATGGTGGCCGCAGGCATCGCGGTCGCCCTCAGCCTTGCGGCCTGCGGTGGCACCGGGGCCGGAGGCGCGAACGGCGGCGGCACGCCGGCCGCGACGGGCAGCGCCGGGGCGACCGGGGGCACGGCGGCGGGGGCCGGCGCGCTCGTCGGCGTCGCGATGCCGACCCAGACCTCCGAGCGGTGGATCAACGACGGCAACGCCGTGAAGTCCGCGCTGGAGAAGGACGGCTACAAGGTCGACCTCAAGTACGCGAACGACGACATCCCGACCCAGACCCAGCAGCTCGACGCGATGATCACCGAGGGCGCCAAGCTCCTCATCATCGCCTCGATCGACGGCACCGCCCTGACGAGCCAGCTCGAGAACGCCGCGTCCAAGGGCATCAAGGTCATCGCGTACGACCGCCTGATCAACGGCACGCCGAACGTCGACTTCTACACGACGTTCGACAACTACGCGGTCGGCGTCGCCCAGGCCAACGCCCTGCTGTACGGGCTGGGCCTGACGGACAAGGACGGCAAGGCCAAGACGGACGCCCCCAAGGGCCCGTTCAACATCGAGGTCTTCGCCGGCTCGCCCGACGACAACAACGCGAAGTTCTTCTTCAACGGCGGCATGGACACCCTCAAGCCGTTCATCGCCAACGGCACGCTGGTCATCAAGTCCGGCCAGACGTCGTTCGACCAGGTCGCGATCCTCCGCTGGTCGCAGGACGGTGCCCAGCAGCGCATGGAGAACCTGCTGACCTCGACCTACACCGGTGGCGCCAAGCTCGCCGGCGTGCTGTCGCCGTTCGACGGCCTGTCCCGCGGCATCATCACCGCGCTGCAGGGCGTCGGCATGGGCCCGACCCTCGACAAGGGCCTGCCGGTCGTCACCGGTCAGGACGCCGAGATCGCCTCCGTCAAGCTCATCAACGACGGTGTGCAGTCGTCGACCATCTTCAAGGACACCCGCACGCTCGCCGCGCAGGCCGTCAAGGTGGCCGAGGCCTTCCTCGCGGGCAACACGCCCGAGGCGAACGACACCAAGACCTACAACAACGGCGTCAAGGTGGTCCCGACCTACCTGCTGCCCGTCGTGACGGTCTACAAGGAAGACATCCAGAAGCAGCTGATCGACTCCAAGTACTACACGGCCGCCCAGGTCGCGGCCGGCGTCGCGTAGTCACCACCCCTCTCGCGGGCACGGTCCCGGCCCTCACCGGGCGGGACCGTGCCCGCACCCTGAACCACACCCTTGGAGGGCGCATGACCAGCGAGATCTTGGAGATGCGCGGCATCACCAAGACCTTCCCCGGGGTCAAGGCGTTGCAGGACGTGACGCTGACGGTACGGCGTGGTGAGATCCATGCCATCTGCGGGGAGAACGGCGCCGGCAAGTCGACGCTGATGAAGGTGCTGTCGGGGGTCTACCCGCACGGCACGTACGAGGGCGAGATCGTCTACGACGGTGACGAGGTCCGCTTCGGGTCGATCAACGACTCGGAGGCCAAGGGGATCGTCATCATCCACCAGGAGCTGGCGCTCGTCCCCTACCTGTCGATCGCCGAGAACATCTTCCTGGGCAACGAGGTCCGCGCAGGCCGCGGGATGATCGACTGGAACAAGGCGAACCACCAGGCCTCACGACTCATGGAGCGCGTCGGCCTCAAGGAGAACCCGACGACGCCGATCGGCCAGCTGGGCGTCGGCAAGCAGCAGCTGATCGAGATCGCCAAGGCGCTCTCGAAGGACGTCAAGCTGCTCATCCTCGACGAGCCGACGGCCGCCCTCAACGACAACGACTCCGAGCACCTCCTGGGCCTGCTGCGTCAGCTCAAGGACCAGGGGATCACCTCGATCATGATCTCCCACAAGCTGCGCGAGCTCACCGAGATCGCCGACACCGTGACGGTGATCCGCGACGGCCGGACCATCGAGACGTTCGCCATGACCGACCCCGGGGCCAACGAGAACCGCATGATCCGCGGCATGGTCGGCCGGGACCTCGAGCACCGGTTCCCGGACCGGGAGCCGCAGATCGGCGACGAGGTGCTCCGGGTGGAGAACTGGACGGTCCATCACCCGACGCAGGCCGGGCGCGTCGTCATCGACGACGCCTCGTTCACGGTGCGAGCCGGGGAGGTCGTCGGCATCGCCGGCCTCATGGGTGCCGGCCGCACCGAGCTGGCGATGAGCCTGTTCGGGCGCTCCTACGGTCGCGACATCTCCGGGCAGATCTACAAGGACGGCGCGCCGGTCGAGATCCCCGACGTGTCGGCGGCCATCGAGCACGGCATCGCGTACGCGACGGAGGACCGCAAGCGGTTCGGGCTCAACCTCATCGAGGACATCCGCAGCAACATCACGTCCGCGGCGCTCGACAAGCTGGCCACCCGCGGCTGGGTCGACGGCAACGAGGAGCTGCGCGCCGCCGAGGAGTACCGGTCGAGCCTCAACATCCGCACGCCCTCGGTCTCGGTGCCGGTCGGCAAGCTCTCGGGCGGCAACCAGCAGAAGGTCGTGCTGGCGAAGTGGCTGTTCACGACGCCCGACGTGCTCATCCTCGACGAGCCGACACGCGGCATCGACGTCGGTGCCAAGTACGAGATCTACACGATCATCAACCGGATGGTCGCCGAAGGGAAAGCGGTCGTCGTCATCTCGTCCGAGCTGCCCGAGCTCCTGGGGACGTGCGACCGGATCTACACGTTGGCCTTCGGGCGCATCACCGGCGAGGTGCCGGTGGCCGAGGCGACGCAGGAGCGACTCATGGAACTCATGACCATCGAGCGAGACGCAAAGGACAGGGCATCATGACGACGACCGTCGCCGGAGTTGGGGTCGGGGTCCGGGACCTCGTCACCCGGAACGTGCGCCAGAGCGGGATCTTCGTCGCGTTCATCGCGATCGTCGCCCTCTTCTCGGTGCTGAACAGCGACTTCCTGTCCCCGGGCAACCTGACCAACATCGTCCTGCAGTACTCGTACGTGCTGATCCTGGCGACCGGCATGCTCATGGTCATCGTGCTCGGCCAGATCGACCTGTCCGTCGGTTCGGTGGTGGCGCTCACCGGCGCCGTCGCCGCGGAGGTCGTCATCAAGGGTCACGCACCGTGGTACGTCGGTGTGCTCAGCGCCCTCGTCGTCGGCTTCCTCGTCGGCTGCTGGCAGGGCTTCTGGGTCGCCTCGGTGGGCATCCCCGGGTTCATCGTCACGCTGGCCGGAATGCTCCTGTTCCGCGGCCTGACCTACATCGTGCTCAACAACATCTCGCTGTCGCCGTTCAACGGCACGTACTACGGGATCGCGAACGGCTTCCTCAACGGGCTGTTCGGCGGCTACGGGATCGACACGTTCACGGTGGTGATCTTCGCCATCGCGGTGGTCGGGTACGCGGTGAGCCAGTGGCGGACGCGCCGTGGGCGCATCGCCTACCAGCAGGTCGTCGAGTCGATGCCGCTGTTCGTCGCGAAGATCGTCGTGGTCGCCGCGGTCGTGATGTGGTTCGGCTCGCAGCTGGCGCGCAGCCGCGGCCTGCCGATCGTGCTGATCCTGCTGGCGGTGCTGATCATCGCCTACTCGATCGTCATGCAGAAGTCGGTGTTCGGCCGGCACATCTACGCGATCGGCGGCAACCTCAACGCGGCGCAGCTGTCCGGCGTCAAGGTGCGGAAGGTGACCTTCTGGACCTTCGTCAACATGGGCGTCCTGGCGTCCGTCGCGGGCGTCGTCTTCTCCGCCCGGACCAACGGCGCCCAGCCGGGTGCCGGCAACATGTTCGAGCTCGACGCGATCGCCGCCTGCTTCATCGGTGGCGCGTCGACCACGGGTGGTGTCGGGCGGGTCACCGGCGCCATGGTCGGTGGCCTGATCATGGCCGTGCTGGCCAACGGCATGCAGCTCATGGGCGTCGGCCAGGCGGTGCAGCAGGTCGTCAAGGGCATCGTGCTGCTGCTCGCGGTCGCGTTCGACATCTGGAACCGCCGCCGCGCGGAGGCGACGCGCTGATCCACACGCACCACGGCGGGGCCGCCGCACCGGGTCGATCCGGTGCTCGGCCCCGCCGTGGCGCCCAGCCCACCGCGCCCGACCTGCGAGGATTCGCGACATGAGACTGGGGGGAGCGGCGTCCGGGTCGCAGTCCTCCCTGCGGGAGGGGAACCGGTCGCTCGTCGTCGAGGCGATCCAACGCTTCGGAGGCCTGACGCAGGTCGAGCTCGTCGGCGCGACCGGGCTGTCCGCCGCGACGGTCTCGTCGATCGTCAAGGAGCTGCAGACCGCCGGCCTGGTGGACACACGCACGACGATCCGCAGCGGCCGGCGCGCGCAGCTGGTCCGCCTCGCCAGCCGCACCGGTCTCGTCGCGGGGGTCCTCATCGGGCACCGCCAGCTGCGGGTGGCGCTCGGCGACATCGCCCACGACATCGTCGCCGAGCAGGTGCTGCCGCTGCCCGACGAGCACCGCGTGGACACCAGCCTCGACCGGGCGGCCCTGCTCGTGGTCGAGCTGGCGGAGCGCGCCGGCGCCTCGCTCGACGAGGTGCTGGCCATCGGCGTCGGGCTGCCCGCGCCCGTCGAGCCGGGCACCGGCATGATCACCGTCCCGGGGATCATGCGCGGCTGGGACGGCATCCACATCGTCCACGTGATGTCCAAGCGTCTTGCCAAGCCGGTCGTCGTCGAGAACGACGCCAACCTCGGGGCGCTCGCCGAGAGCCGGTTCGGTGCCGCGCGGGGCTACCGCGACTCCCTGTACGTCCGGGCGTCCTACGGGATCGGTGCGGGCATCGTCATCTCGGGGCAGGTTCACCGCGGGTTCGCCGGCACCGCCGGGGAGATCGGGCACGTGCAGGTCGACCCGCAGGGGGCGATCTGCCGCTGCGGCTCCCGCGGCTGCCTCGACACGGTCGTCGGCGCCGGTGCCCTGCTCGAGCCGCTGCGGGCCAGCCACGGCTCGCTCGCGCTGCGGGACGTGGTGCAGATGGCCAACGACGGCGACCCCGGCTGCCGCCAGGTGATCGCGGATGCCGGGGCCGCGATCGGGTCGGTGGTCGCGAGCCTCGCCGTGGCGGTCAACCCGCAGTGCGTCGCGGTCGGCGGTGAGCTGGCGGAGACCGGCGAGGTGCTCATCGGGCCGATGCGGGATGCGATCCGCCGCCGGGTGCTGCTCAACCAGATAGCCCCGCTCGAGGTGCTCCCGGCCGAGCTCGGCCAGCGGGCCGAGGTGCTGGGGGCGATCGCGCTGGCGCTGGAGGCGGCCGAGATCCCGCTCGACGCGGCCGAGACGCCGCCCGCGGCCGGCGAGGGCGCCGACGGCGGGACGCAGGAGGACGGGGATGACCACGGTGTGGCCGAGCGGCGTTGACGTGACCACCACCGCGGCCTTGACTGTCAGGGTTCCGCACGTGCCCAACGGAGAGCAGGTGTCGAGATGAACGAGCGGGGCGGGGCGCCGCTGCTGTCGATGCGACAGATCAGCAAGCGGTTCGGCGCCGTGGAGGCCCTGTCCGGCGTCGACTTCGAGGTGCGCGCCCACGAGGTCGTGGCGCTCGTCGGCGACAACGGCGCGGGGAAGTCGACGCTGGCGAGGATGGTGTCCGGCGTCCTGCAGCCCGATGCCGGCATCATCGAGATCGAGGGCCAGCAGGTGTCGATCTCGTCCCCCTCGGTGGCGCACGAGATGCGCATCGCCACGGTCTTCCAGGACCTCGCCCTCGCCGACAACCTCGACGTGACGGCCAACCTCTTCCTCGGTCACGAGCTGCGCGAGAACGGGATGCTCCAGGACGGCCGCATGGAGCAGATCACCCGCGACGTGCTCGCCAAGCTCGCGAGCCGCATCCCGTCGGTCCGCACACCGCTCTCGGCGCTCTCCGCGGGGCAGCGGCAGTCGGTCGCGATCGCCCGCACCCTCATCGGGGACCCGCGGCTCGTCGTGCTCGACGAGCCCACGGCCGCGCTCTCGGCGGTGCAGACCGCCGAGGTGCTCACGCACATCGAGCGCCTGCGGGACCTCGGCCTCGGGGTCATCCTCATCAGCCACAACATGACCGACGTCCGGGCGGTGTCCGACCGGATCGAGGTGCTGCGCCACGGTCGGAACAACGGTTCGTTCGACGCGTCCCGCACGAGCTTCGAGGAGATCCTCGCGGCGATCACGGGTGCGACCCACGTCGAGCCCGGCCTGCGCTCGGTCGGTTGACCTCAACCGGTGCGTAGACCGTTCTCCACGGTTGATTGCGTGAACGCAAGAGTCGTGCCGCACCGCGGCCCCGGGGGCCACGGGTGCCCGACTCGCCGATCGACACGATTTGGTCACGATCCTTGCGGCGCCTAGTCTTCAGGACTTGAATCCAACCATCACCGGACGTGCAGGGGCCGCGCTCATCGACGAGCTGGTCCGGGCCGGGGCACAGGAGCTCCGGCAGCGCCTCACGGGCCGGACGATGAGACAGGAGCGGACGACGATGTCAGTTACGTGGAAGAAGGCGGCGGCCTACGCCGTCGGCCTCGGGCTGGTGCTCACGCCCCTCGCGGCGTGCAGCAGCGGCAACACGCCGGCTGGGGGCTCGACGGGTGGCGGCAGCGGCCAGCTTGTCGGCGTCTTCATGCCGACGACCCAGCTTCCCCGGTGGAACCGCGACGGCGACGAGCTGAAGAAGGACCTGACGGCGAACGGCTACAAGGTCAGCGTCCAGTTCGCCGACAACAAGAACGACACGCAGATCTCCCAGATCGAGACCGCGATCAACGACAACGCCAAGGTTCTCGTCATCGCGTCGATCGACGGCACCACCCTCGGCCCGACGCTGGAGAAGGCCGCCAAGAAGGGCATCAAGGTCATCGCGTACGACCGCCTGATCCTCAACACGCCGAACGTCGACTACTACGCCACGTTCGACAACGAGAAGGTCGGCACGCTGCAGGGTCAGTTCATCGAGACCCAGCTCGGCCTGAAGGACGGCAAGGGTCCGTTCAACTTCGAGGCGTTCGCCGGCTCGCCGGACGACAACAACGCGCGCTTCTTCTTCAAGGGCGCGTACGACGTCCTCAAGCCGTACGTCGACTCCGGCAAGCTCGTCTCGGTCTCCAACAAGTGGCCCAAGACGCTCGACGACTGGAAGTCCATCGGCATCCTCGGCTGGGGCTCGGACAAGGCCCAGGCCGAGATGGAGAACCGGCTGAACTCGTTCTACACCGGTGGCAAGAAGGTCCAGGTCGTCCTGTCGCCGAACGACTCGCTGGCCCTCGGCATCTCCAAGGCCCTGCAGAACGCCGGCTACACCGCGGGCTCCGACTTCCCGGTCCTCACCGGCCAGGACGCCGACCAGGCGAACACCGTCAACATCCTCAAGGGCCTGCAGTCGATGACCGTGTGGAAGGACACCCGGGCGCTCGCCCAGCAGACGTCCAAGATGGTCAAGCAGATCCTCGACGGCACCACGGTCGACGTGAACAACAAGACCGACTACAACAACGGCAACAAGGCTGTCCCGTCCTACCTGCTCGACCCGCAGGTCGTGACCAAGGACACCGTCCAGTCGATCCTCGTCGACTCGGGCTTCTGGACGAAGAAGGACCTCGGCCTCAGCTGACCTCCGGATCGGTCGAAGGACGAAGATCGGTGCAGGACCGGCCGCCGGCGGCGTGTGACGCCCCGGCGGCCGGCCGGCCCGACGGTGGCAACGACGGCACGGCAACGGACGAGGGGACATGGAGAACGAGACCATCCCGCGCGATCGGATCCTCGAGATGCGCGGGATCACCAAGCGGTTCCCGGGCGTCATCGCCCTCGACGACGTGAACCTCGCCGTCGAGCGGGGCGAGATCCACGCGATCTGCGGGGAGAACGGCGCCGGGAAGTCGACGTTGATGAACGTGCTGTCGGGGGTCTACCCGCACGGCACCTACGAGGGCGAGATCGTCTACGACGGCAAGCCCGTCGAGTTCCGCGGGATCCGCGACTCGGAGCGGGTCGGGATCGTCATCATCCACCAGGAGCTGGCGCTCTCGCCGTACCTGTCGATCGCCGAGAACATCTTCCTCGGCAACGAGCAGCGCACCGGCGTCGTCATCGACTGGAACGCCACGAACGTCAAGGCCGCCGAGCTGCTGCGACGCATCGGCCTGAACGAGCGGCCCGAGACCCGCATCGCCGACATCGGCGTCGGCAAGCAGCAGCTCGTCGAGATCGCCAAGGCGCTCTCGCGCGAGGTCCGGCTGCTCATCCTCGACGAGCCCACGGCCGCCCTGAACGACGAGGACAGCGCGCACCTGCTCTCTCTCCTCAAGGAGCTCCGCGAGCAGGGCATCACCTCGATCATCATCAGCCACAAGCTCAACGAGCTGCTCTCCGTGGCCGACACCATCACGGTGGTGCGCGACGGCCACACCATCGAGACCCTCGACAACCACGGCACCGAGCCCGTGACCGACGAACGCCTGATCCGCGGCATGGTCGGCCGGCCCATGGACCACCGGTTCCCCGAGCACACGCCGAACATCGGCGAGGAGGTGCTGCGCGTCGAGGAGTGGACGGTGCACCACCCGATCGACCAGACGCGCAAGGTGGTCGACAACGCGTCGATCACGGTGCGCCGCGGTGAGATCGTCGGGCTGGCCGGCCTCATGGGCGCGGGCCGCACCGAGTTCGCGATGAGCCTCTTCGGCCGCAGCTACGGCGTCAACGTCTCCGGGCACGTCTACAAGGACGGCCAGGAGATCCACCTGCCGAGCGTGGGGGCGGCGATCGAGCACGGCATCGCCTACGCCACCGAGGACCGCAAGCGGTACGGGCTCAACCTCATCGACACGGTGCAGCGGAACATCTCGGCCGCCGCGCTGCGGAAGCTGTCCCGGCGCGGCGTGGTCGACGCCAACGCCGAGACGAACATCGCCGAGCGGTACCGCCGCGAGCTGGCGATCAAGACGCCGACCGTCGCGGCCCTCGCCGGCAAGCTGTCCGGGGGCAACCAGCAGAAGGTCGTGCTGTCGAAGTGGATCTACGCCGAGCCGGACGTGCTCATCCTCGACGAGCCGACCCGTGGCATCGACGTCGGCGCCAAGTACGAGATCTACGTGATCATCCAGAGGCTCGCCGACATGGGCAAGGGCGTGGTCTTCATCTCGTCCGAGCTGCCCGAGCTCATCGGGACGTGCGACCGCATCTACACCTTCAGCCAGGGCCGCGTCACCGGTGAGGTGGCCAAGGCCGACGCGACGCAGGAGCTCCTCATGACGTACATGACGATGGACAAGGACGTGACTGTGCGATGAGCACCGACCTCAACCTCGTGCCGACCGGCGGCAAGCTGACGACGGGCACGTCGTGGCGCGAGCGCTTCGGCGGCCTGGGCGGCAACGCCCGCCAGTACGGGATCTTCGCCGCCCTCGTCGTCATCATCCTGCTCTTCCAGGCCATGACCGGCGGCCGGCTGCTCTACCCCGACAACGTCGCGGCCCTGGTCAACCAGAACGCCTACGTCATGGTGCTGGCCATCGGCATGGTGATGGTCATCATCGCCGGGCACATCGACCTGTCGGTGGGCTCGGTCGTCGCGACCATCGGCGGCGTGGTCGCCATCTCCATCCACGACTGGGGCCTGTCCTGGTACGCGGCGGTGGCGCTGGCGCTCGTCCTCGGTGCCGCCGTCGGGGCGTGGCAGGGATTCTGGATCGCCTACGTCGGCATCCCGGCGTTCATCGTCACGCTCGCCGGCATGCTCGTCTTCCGTGGCCTCGCGCTGGCGATCGTGAGCCAGAGCATCCCGGTGCTGGACACCACGTTCAACGGCATCATGGCCAACTCCCTGCCCAACTTCCTGGGGCGTGTGGGGAACGCTGACGTCCTGACCCTCGTCATCGGGGTGCTGCTCATCCTCGCGACGATCTGGGCGCAGCTGCGTGCCCGGACCGCGCTGCGCAAGCACAACCTGGCCGTCGAGGCGGTCGGCGTCTTCGTCATGAAGGTCGTCCTGGCCTCCGCCGGCATCGGCGTCGTCGCCTGGCTGCTGTCGCGTTCCACCGGCGGCTCCCCGATCGCGCTCGTCATCTGCGCGGTGCTCGTCGTGGCGTACTCCTTCGTCATGGGGCGCACGGTGTTCGGGCGGCACATCTACGCGATCGGCGGCAACCGCCAGGCCGCCCGCCTGTCCGGTGTCAACACCCGCAGCGTCGACTTCTGGATCTTCGTCAACATCGGCGTGCTGGCCGGCCTCACCGGCGTCATCGTGACGTCGCGCCTGGGCACGGCGCTCGCGGCCGCCGGTGACGGCTTCGAGCTCGACGCGATCGCGGCCTGCTTCATCGGCGGTGCGGCGGTCACCGGCGGCATCGGCCGGATCTCCGGCGCCATCGTCGGCGCGCTCATCATGGGCGTGCTCAACCAGGGCCTGTCGATCATGAACGTCGACCCGGCGTGGACCAAGGTGATCAAGGGGCTCGTCCTGCTCCTCGCCGTCGCGTACGACCTGGTCAGCAAGCGGCGGGCCGGGACGCAGTAGATCGGCAGGGCGCCGAGGTAGCGGCCGTGAGCAACAAGGCGACGGCGGGATCGCAGTCGTCCCTGCGTGAGGCGAACCGGACCCTGGTGCTGCACACCGTGCAGCGCTGGGGCGGCCTCACGCAGGTCGAGCTCGCGGCCGCTACCGGCCTGTCCACGGCGACCGTGTCGAACATCGTGCGCGAGATGTACGCCGCCGGGCTGGTCGACACGGCGGTGACGACGCGCAGCGGCCGGCGGGCCCAGCTCGTGACGCTGGCCCGCCGGCTCGGCCTGGCGGTGGGCGTCCACCTCGGGTCGCGCCACCTCCGGATCGTGCTCGGTGACTTCGGGCACTCCGTCATCGCCGAGCAGTCGCTGCCGCTGCCACGGGACCATCGGATGGACGCCAGCCTCGACCGGGTCGCGCTGCTCGTGGCCGACATGCTCGAGCGCGTCGGTGCCTCGGTCACCGACGTGGTCGGCGTCGGCATCGGGGTCCCGGCACCGGTCGACGCCGCCACCGGGATGATCTCGGTCGGCGGGGTGATGCGGGGCTGGGACGACACGCACCTCGGGCAGACCCTCGCCAAGCGCGTGGGCTGCCCCGTCGCGGTCGACAACGAGGCGAACCTCGGTGCGCTCGCGGAGAGCACGCTCGGGGCGTCGCGCAACCATCGCGACAGCGCCTTCGTCCTGGCCTCCCACGCGATCGGCGCGGGACTGGTGATCGACGGCAAGCCGCACCGGGGCTACGCGGGGCTCGCCGGCGAGATCGGGCACGTCCAGGTCGACCCGCAGGGCCTGATCTGCTCCTGCGGCAACAGGGGCTGCCTCGACACCATCGTCGGTGCGGATGCCCTGCTCGAGGCGGTCCGCCCGATCCGCGGCGCGCTGTCGCTGCGGGACGTGGTCCTGCTCGCCAAGGAGGGGGACCAGGGATGCTCGCGCCTGGTCGCCGACGCCGGCGCGCAGATCGGGGCGGTCGTGGCCAACCTGTGCATGGTGATGAACCCCGAGGTGGTCGTCGTCGGGGGCGAGCTCGCCGAGAGCGGCGACGTCTTCCTCGGTCCGATGCGCACGGCCATCACGCGCCGGATGGTGGTCAACCGGATCGCGCCCCTCGAGGTGGTGCCGGCGGCCCTCGGGACGCGGGCCGAGGTGATGGGCGCGCTGCTGCTCGCGCTGCAGGCGGCGGAGGTGCCGGCGATGGGTGACGTGGACAATGAGGAGTCGGCCAGTTGACGGCCGTCTCACGTGCGGTTTCCAATGATGGGCGACGGTTCGACGGGGAGCTGGTGCGAGAGTGATCGGTGTCGCGCAAGGCCCGCTGCTCGCGATGCACGGGATCAGCAAGCGGTTCGGCGCGGTCGAGGCGTTGACCGACGTCGACCTCGAGGTGCACGCCCATGAGGTCGTCGCGCTCGTCGGCGACAACGGAGCCGGCAAGTCGACCCTCGCGAAGATGGTGGCCGGCGCCCTCCCGCCCGACTCGGGCCTCATCGAGATCGACGGCGAGGCCGTGACGATCCCGACACCGGCGGCGGCGTACAACCTCGGCGTCGCCACGGTGTTCCAGGACTTCGCGCTCTGCGAGAACCTCGACGTCACGGCGAACCTCTTCCTCGGGCGGGAGATGCACGGTGCCCTGCGCCGTTCCGACGAGGAGATGGAGCGGATCACGCGCGAGGTGCTCCACCGGCTGGCCAGCCGCATCCCGTCGGCGCGGACGCCGCTCGCGGCTCTGTCGGCGGGCCAGCGTCAGTCCGTGGCGATCGCCCGGACACTCATCGGCAGCCCCCGGATCGTCGTCCTGGACGAGCCCACCGCCTCGCTGTCGGTGGCGCAGACCGCTGAGGTCCTCACGCACATCGAGCGGCTGCGGGAGATGGGCCTCGGCATCATCCTCATCAGCCACAACATGACGGACGTGCGGGCCGTGGCCGACCGGATCGAGGTGCTCCGCCTCGGCCGCAACAACGGGTCGTTCAGCACCCAGCGCGCGAGCTACGAGGAGATCATCGCCGCCATCACCGGCGCCACCCGCGCCGAGCCGCCGTGGCAACCGAGCGGAGCCCCACTCTCCGCCGTAGGTTGACCGCAAACGCACCCTTTGCGTTCAAGGGTTGACGGCAGCACCGCTGCCAGGGTACACATGACGACCATGGCCGTGAGGACGCGGGTCGTCGCCCCGCAACGCGACACGGGGTCGCAGAAGGCCCTGCGCGAGCGGAACATCCGCATGGTTGTCGCCACCCTCCGCGCACAGGGCCCGAGGACGCAGGCGGCCCTCGCCCGGGCGACCGGCCTGTCGACGGGCACCGTCTCGTCCATCGTGCGCGAGCTGGAGACGACCGGACTGGTCGCCACCGCCTCGACGATCAGCTCCGGCCGCCGCTCGGTCGAGGTGCGGCTCGCACCCGACCCGCGCGTCGTCGTCGGCGTGGACATCGGTCGCACCCACATGCGCATGCTCGGCTGGGACGCCGGGCGGCGCGCGTGGGGCGAGCAGCTGGTCCAGCTGGCGCCCGGGCACGAACCCTTCGAGACGCTGCCGCTCGCCGCCGAGATGCTCGACGGGCTGCTGCACGAGCACCACGTCGACCGTTCGCGCGTGCTGTGCTGCGGGGTGGCCCTGCCGGCATCGCTGGAACCCGTCACCGGTCGTGTGGTCCAGGCGAGCGTGCTCCCGAACTGGGCGGGTGTGGATCTCGGCGAAGCTCTGCGCGACGCCCTCGGCGTGCCGGTCGTCCTCGAGAACGACGCCAACCTGGGCGCGCTGGCGCACTACGGTGCAGGTCAGCACGCTGGCGCGCACAGCCTGGTCTACGTCAAGGTCGCCACCGGCGTCGGCGTCGGGCTGTCGTTCGACGGCAGCCTGTACCGCTCGACGACCGGCATCACGGGCGAGATCGGGCATGTCCCCGTCGTCGACAACGGCGAGCTGTGCTACTGCGGCAACCGGGGGTGCCTCGAGACGCTGGTGTCGACGCGCCGTCTCGTCGGCGACCTCCGGCGCACCCGGCCCGAGAGGACGTGGGACGTCCCCGAGGTGGTGCGTGCGGCGCAGGACGGTGACGTCATGGTCAACCGGCTGCTCTACGACGCCGGTGTCGCGCTCGGCCTGGCGCTCGCGCCCGTCTGCAACCTGCTGAGCCCGGACGACGTCGTGCTCGGCGGCCCCCTGGCGGCCGGTGGCCAGGCGCTCCTGGAGGGCATGGTCGCCACGGTGCGGCAGCGGGCGCTGCCCGCCACGACGGGGCGGACGGACTTCGCCCTCACCGACCTCGGCGAGACGGCCGAGGTCCAGGGTGCCTGCCTGCTCGCCCTCCAGGCATCGTTGCGTTCAGGTGACGTTTTGGTATCGAACTAATGATGGTCTGGACACGACCATGTGTTCAGAAGTTGACGAGAAAGGCTCCGCTGCCTAGGGTCCAACACGGGCAGCGGCGCGATCGGCGTGCACAGTGGCACAGCGGCACAGGGAGTCAGGTAGATGAGTGACGGACCCGTCATCCTCGAGATGAAGTCGATCACGAAGGTGTTCCCGGGCGTCCGCGCGCTCGACAACGTCAGCATGTCGGTGCGCGCCGGCGAGATCCACGCGATCTGCGGCGAGAACGGTGCGGGCAAGTCCACCCTCATGAAGGTGCTCTCGGGGGTCTACCCCCACGGGTCGTACGAGGGCGACATCATCTTCGAGGGGCAGGAGGTGCGCTTCGCCAACATCCGCGCCTCCGAGCACGCCGGCATCGCGATCATCCACCAGGAACTGGCGCTCATCCCGGAGCTGTCCGTCACCGAGAACATGTTCCTCGGCAACGAGGTCGCCACCCGCGGCGTCATCGACTGGATCGCGGCGCGGCGCCGCGTCGTCGAGCTGCTCGCGCGCGTCGGCCTGGACATCGACCCGGACATCGCGATCAAGAACATCGGTGTCGGCCACCAGCAGCTCGTCGAGATCGCGAAGGCCCTGGCCAAGGACGTCCGGCTGCTCATCCTCGACGAACCGACGTCGGCCCTCAACGAGGAGGAGACCGCGAACCTCCTCGACATCCTGCGGTCCCTGCGCTCGCGCGGGCTGACCAGCATCATGATCTCCCACAAGCTGAACGAGATCGCGGCGATCGCCGACTCGATCACGATCCTGCGGGACGGCAAGACGGTCGAGACCCTGACCGTCGAGGACGGCAGCGTCAACGAGGACCGGATCATCCGGGGCATGGTCGGCCGCTCGATGGAGTCGCGGTTCCCCAGCCACACGCCGCACATCGGGGAGCGCATCTTCGAGGTCCGCGACTGGGTCGTGGAGCACCCCCAGGTCCCGGGGCGCCTGGTGACGAAGCACGCCAACTTCTACGTCCGCGCGGGCGAGATCGTCGGCTTCGCCGGGCTGATGGGCGCGGGGCGCACCGAGATGGCTCGTTCGATCTTCGGCCGTTCGTACGGGATCTGGCACGGCGGCCAGATCTACATCGACGGGCGCGAGGTGGAGGTCACCTCCGTCAAGGAGGCGATCGCGCACGGCATCGCCTACGTGCCGGAGGACCGCAAGATGCTGGGCCTCAACCTGCTCGACACCATCAAGGGCACCATCTCGTCGGCGGGCATCGACCGCATCTCGAAGCGCGGCGTCATCGACCTGGAGGCGTCCGCCGCGGCGGCCGAGCGGTACCGGACGGCCATGCGCATCAAGGCCGCGTCGGTCGACGTCGGCGTCTCGACGCTCTCGGGTGGCAACCAGCAGAAGGTGGTGCTGTCCAAGTGGATGTTCACCGAGCCGCGGCTGGCGATCCTCGACGAGCCGACCCGCGGCATCGACGTCGGGGCGAAGTACGAGATCTACGGCCTCATCAACGAGCTGGCCGACCAGGGCAAGGGAGTCGTCATGATCTCCTCCGAGCTGCCCGAGCTGTTGGGTGTGTGCGATCGCATCTACACCGTGTTCGAGGGCCGAATCACGGGTGAGGCCGATGCGCGGACTGCGACGCAGGAGTCGCTCATGCGTCAGATGACCGACACGGCCGCCTGAACTCCATCCAAGACCGTCACGAGCTGAGCAGGAACAGAAGACAATGAAGGCACTTCGACAGTTCTTCGGCGCGAACATGAGGCAATACGCGCTGTTTGGCTTCCTGATCGTCGTCATGGCGTTCTTCGCCTGGCAGACGGGCGGCCGTACTCTGCACTCCGAGAACCTGCAGAACATCATCATCGGCTGGTCGTACGTCCTCGTCATGGCGCTCGGCATGCTGTTCGTCATCGTCATGGGCCAGATCGACCTGGCGCCGGGGTCGGTGGCGGCCGTCGTGGGCATCTGTCTCGCGCTGTCGATCAAGGACTGGGGCTTCCCCTGGTGGGCGGGCATCCTCTTCGGCATCGCGGTCGGCACCGCCATCGGGATGTGGCAAGGCGCCTGGCTCGCGTACATCGGGGTGCCGGGCTTCATCACCACGCTGGCGGGCCAGATGCTGTTCCGCGGGCTGGACCAGCACATCAGCAACGGCCAGAGCGTCCCGGTCCCCCCGCAGATCGTGAAGATCGGCAGCGGCTTCCTGCCCGACTGGGGTCCCCACACGGGCTTCAACAACCCGACCCTGGTGCTGGGCGTCATCGCGATGCTGGCCGTGATCTACCGGGAGATCCGCCGCCGCGGGAAGATCGTCCGCGGCGGGGGCGTCGTGCCCCCGACGTGGGTGATGGTCGCGCGCCTGGCGACCGTCGTCGCGGCCCTGGCCATCCTGACCATCGCGTTCGCGAACGGCCGCCCGGGGACGTCGTTCCCCGTCGCCGGCGTCATCATCGTGCTCCTCGTCATCTTCTACCACTTCGTCGAGACGCGGACGACGATCGGCCGGGGGGTCTACGCGGTCGGCGGCAACAAGGCGGCCGCGGCGCTGACCGGCATCAACATCAAGAAGGTCTACTTCATCGCGATGACGAACATGTCGTTCCTCGCCGCGGTGGCCGCGATCATGTTCGTCGGCAAGTCCGGCTCGACCGGCCTGTCGGACGGCAACGGCTGGGAGCTGGACGTCATCGCGGCCGTGTTCGTCGGCGGCGCGGCGGTCTCCGGCGGTGTCGGCACGGTGGTCGGGTCCGTCATCGGTGGCCTGTTCATGTCGATCCTCAGCAACGGCATGTTCGTCCTGGGCGTCGGCTCGGACTGGTCGGCCATGATCCGCGGGCTCGTCCTGCTGGTCGCGGTCGCCTTCGACCTCTACAGCAAGGCTCAGGGCCGGCCTTCCATCACCGGCGCCATCATGAGGGGCTTGCGTTCCAGGAGAAAGGAAACGCAGGGAGAAGAGCAGGTGCGTCCCGAGGTCGCCAAGATCTAGTCGGCGTCGGGCAGCTGCGGAACGTGTGATCAACGGTGATTCACCAGTTAAAGAGGAGAGAAGAATGAGGAAGTTCGCGATCTCCGTCGCGGCCCTCGGCGCTGTCGCAGCGCTGGCCTTGGCGGGTTGTTCGTCCAACAACAACACCGGCAACACGACCGCGACGACGGGGGGTTCCACGCCGGCGGCCTCTGCCACCACCACCAGCGGCGGCGGCGCCTCCGGCGACACGATCTCGCTGCCCGCCTTCCCGGCCGGCTCCACGGTCGGTGTCTCGCTGCCCCAGAAGACGTCCGAGAACTGGGTCCTCGCCGGTCAGCTCTTCACCGACCAGCTGACCGCGGCGGGCTTCAAGCCGATGGTCAACTACGCCAACGGCGGCGTGACCGACCAGCAGAACCAGATCCAGGCCATGATCACGGCCGGCGCGAAGGTTCTCGTCATCGGCGCGATCGACGGTTCGCAGCTGGGCAGCCAGCTGCAGGCCGCCAAGGACGCGGGCATCTCGGTCATCGCGTACGACCGCCTGCTGACGAACACGCCCAACATCGACATGTACATGGCGTACGACAACTACAAGGTCGGTCAGCTGCAGGGGCAGGCGCTCCTCGACGGCCTGAAGGCCAAGGAGGGCGCGTCGCCCTGGAACATTGAGCTGATCGCCGGCTCGAACGACGACTCGAACTCGAAGCCGTTCTTCGAGGGCGCCATGAGCGTCCTGCAGCCGAAGATCGATGACGGCACGCTGAAGATCCTGTCGGGCCAGAAGACCCAGTCGCAGGCCGCGACCCAGGGTTGGCAGGCGCAGAACGCCCAGACGCGCATGGACGCGATCCTGGCTGCGAACTACACCGGCGGCACCAAGCTCAACGGCATCCTGTCCCCGAACGACACGCTGGCTCGTGCGGCGCTGACCTCCGTGAAGAACGCCGGTCTGCCGAACCCGGTCATCACCGGCCAGGACTCCGAGGTCGCCTCGATCCCGCTCATCGCCGACGGCACGCAGTACTCGACGATCAACAAGGACACCGGCAAGTTCGTGACCCAGGTCGTCTCCGTGCTCAAGGACATCTCGGCCGGCAAGCCGGTCACGGTCAACGACACGAAGTCGTACAACAACGGCAACAAGATCGTGCCGTCCTTCCTGCTGGCCCCGGTCCTCGTGACGCAGGCGAACGTCTGCACCGCGTACGACCCGACCACGAGCCCGAGCGCGTCGGCCGCGGCCCTCGCCACGGACTACTGCAAGACGCACAAGTGATCTGAGCGGCCCGCGGGACTGATGTCCCGAGCGCCGTGACCTGATCGGTTCCGTCGGCGGCCCGTTCCCCACCTCGTGGGGGGCGGGCCGCCGACGCGTGTTCCGCCGGTCGTCGTGGCCACGGTCGACGTGGCGTGCAGGGCCGTGACGGCAGGCGCCGGGCACGAGGCTGCGGCGGCCGGCGCCGGTGAGGGGTGATCGCGAGGGGTCCGGTGGGCGCCCTCGGCGGTCGTCAGCGGAAGACGATCGTCTTCGGGCCGTCGAGCAGCACGCGGTGCTCCGCGTGCCAGCGCACGGCGCGCGCCAGGGCGCGGCGCTCGACGTCCTGCCCCAGGCGGACGAGGTCGGCCACCGTGCGGTTGTGGTCGACGCGCTCGACGTCCTGCTCGATGATCGGCCCCTCGTCGAGGGCGGCGGTCACGTAGTGCGCGGTGGCGCCGATGAGCTTGACGCCGCGCGTGTGCGCCTGCTGGTAGGGGCGGGCGCCCTTGAACGACGGCAGGAACGAGTGGTGGATGTTGATGATCCGGCCGGGCAGGCGCGCGCAGAAGTCGTCGGACAGCACCTGCATGTACCGGGCGAGCACGACGAGCTCGACGTCGAGCTCGTCGACCAGCGCCTGCAGCCGCGTCTCGGCGGCGGCCTTCGTGTCCGGCGTCACGGGCACGTGGTGGAAGCCGATGCCGTAGAAGTCGGCCAGCGGCCGCAGCGTCTCGTGGTTGGAGACGACGGCCACCAGGTCGATCGGCAGGCCCTCGGAGCGCTGCCGGAACGCCAGGTCGTTGAGGCAGTGCGCGGCCGTGGACACCATGACGAGCGTGCGCACCGGCCGGCCGGCGACGTCCAGCGACCAGTCCATGGCGAACCGGGGTGCCAGCGCGCCGAAGGCGCCGGCGAGGTCGTCGTACGAGGCGGTCGCGGTGACCTGGACCCGCATGAAGAACTGCCCGGTCTCGGGGTCCCCGAACTGCTGGGACTCGGTGATGTTCCCGCCGTGCTCGGCGATCAGCCCGGCCACCGCCGCGACGATGCCGGGGCGGTCGGGGCAGGACAGGGTGAGAACCCAGTCGGTCGGCTCGGACACGAGGCCCGAGAGTAGTGCCCCGGCTGCTCACCTGAAACGATGGGGCGCATGACGGACGACGAGCTCGACATCCGCCCCGTGACCGACGACGACGCGGGAGAGCTGCTGACGCTGCGGCGCGCCGCCTTCGTCACCGAGGCGCGGCTCATCGGTGACGTCAACATCCCGCCGCTGACCCAGACGCTCGACGAGCTGCGGGCCGACCTGGCGCGCGACGACGTGGTCACGCTCGGCGCGTGGGCCGGGCACCGCCTGGTGGCCTCCATCCGCGTGCTCGTCGAGGGCACGAAGGCGACGCTGGGTCGCTTCGCGGTGGCCCCGGACGTCCAGGGACGCGGCATCGGCACCCGGCTGCTCAACGAGATCGTCACGCACCTGCCCGAGGGCACGCAGGAGGTGTGGATCTTCACCTCGCGCGACTCTCTGCACAACATCGCGATGTACCAGAAGCGCGGCTACGAGTATCAGAACGACCAGACGGCCGGCGACCTCACCTACGCGTACCTGCGCAAGCTGCTGGGCGACGACGCCGCCGAGGACGACGCCCCGACGTCGTGACCGCGCGGTTGGTCGCCGGCCCGCCCGAGGGGGCGGTGTCGGTCCCGGCGGCGGTGGCCGCGCTCGCGGGCTCGTCGTCGGTCGAGGCGGTGTGGCGCAACGAGCTCGGGGGAGTGACCTTCGCGATCCCGGGTCGGTACGTCAAGTGGCAGCCCGCAGGTACGGGGATCGAGCCGGCGGACGAGGCGGCGCGCCTCGCGTGGGCGGCCGCGTACACCCCGGTGCCCGCCGTGCTCGGGTCGGGCACCGACGACGAGGGGACGTGGCTGGTCACCGCCGCGATGCCGGGCTCGTCGGCGGTGTCCCCGCGGTGGCTGGCCGCGCCGGCCGTCGCCGCCCGGGCGATCGGGGAGGGGCTGCAGGCCCTCCACGCGGCGCTGCCGGTGGGGCCGTGCCCGTTCGACTGGGGCGTCGCGGCGCGGCTCGCACGTGCCGACGAACGGCGCTCCGGCTCGTCGTCGGCCCGTGCGGGCCTGGGTGCGCCGCCACCGGTCGACCGGCTCGTCGTCTGCCACGGCGACCCGTGCGCGCCCAACACGCTGCTGGACGACGCCGGCCACTGGACCGGTCACGTCGACCTCGGCGCCCTCGGCGTCGCCGACCGCTGGGCGGACCTCGCCGTGGCGACGTGGAGCCTGGAGTGGAACTACGGGCCCGGCTGGGACGGCGTGCTGCTCGAGGCGTACGGCGTCGCGCCCGACGACGAGCGCACGGACTACTACCGGCGGCTCTGGGCCGCCACGTAGCGCCGTGGAGCTCCTGCGCGCGTGGCTGGCGGCAATCGAGGCGCCGGCCGCGGGCCGTGGGTTGGTAGGCTGACGCCGTCGCGACTGGCGCAAGGTGGGTTCCCACCGGGGAGCGACGAAGCAGCAGGACTGCGGGTCGGACGCCTGGGCCCGGCGGTCGCCACACACCACGGTGTGCGGGTCGACCCGCCCGCACACCCCGACTGCCACGGGAGCGCCGCCATGACCAACCTCCTCGACCAGGGCCTGTCCGAGGTCGACCCCGACATCGCCGCCGTCCTCGACGGTGAGCTCGCGCGTCAGCAGGGCACGCTCGAGATGATCGCCTCGGAGAACTTCGTGCCGCGTGCGGTGCTGCAGGCCACCGGCTCGGTGCTGACGAACAAGTACGCCGAGGGCTACCCCGGCCACCGGTACTACGGCGGCTGCGAGCAGGTCGACATCGCCGAGAACATCGCGATCGACCGCGCCAAGGCGCTGTTCGGCGCCGAGCACGCCAACGTCCAGCCCCACTCGGGCGCCACGGCGAACGCGGCCGTGCTGCACGCCCTCGCCACCGCGGGCGACCGGATCCTCGGCCTCGAGCTGTCCCACGGCGGCCACCTGACGCACGGCATGAAGATCAACTTCTCCGGCCGGCTCTACGACGTCGCCGCGTACGGCGTCGACCCGCAGACGTACCGGATCGAGCCCGAGGCCGTGCGGGAGGCCGCGCTGCGGCACCGCCCCGAGGTGATCATCGGCGGCTGGTCGGCCTACCCGCGGCACCTGGACTTCGCGGCGTTCCGTGCCATCGCCGACGAGGTCGGCGCGAAGCTCTGGGTCGACATGGCGCACTTCGCCGGCCTCGTCGCCGCCGGCCTGCACCCGTCGCCCGTGCCCTACTCGGACGTCGTGTCCTCGACCGTGCACAAGACGATCGGCGGGCCACGCTCCGGCTTCATCCTGTCCAAGGCCGAGTGGGCGAAGAAGATCGACTCCGCCGTGTTCCCGGGCCAGCAGGGCGGTCCGCTCATGCACGTGGTCGCGGCCAAGGCCGTCGCGTTCAAGATCGCGGCGACCGACGAGTTCCGGGACCGGCAGGAGCGCACGCTGTCCGGCGCGAAGATCATCGCCGACCGGCTCACTGCACCCGACGTCACCGCGGCCGGCGTCGACGTCCTGACCGGCGGCACGGACGTCCACCTGGTCCTCGTCGACCTGCGCAACTCGCCGCTCGACGGCCAGCAGGCCGAGGACCTGCTCCACGACGCCGGCATCACGGTCAACCGCAACGCGGTGCCGTTCGACCCGCGCCCGCCGCGAGTCACCTCGGGCCTGCGGATCGGCACGCCCGCGCTCGCGACGCGGGGCTTCGGCGATGTCGAGTTCACCGAGGTGGCCGACATCATCGCCACCGCGCTCGTCGGCGGTGCCGCGACGGACGTCACGGCGCTGCGAGCCCGGGTGGCGAAGCTCGCCGAGGCGTTCCCGCTCTACGCCGACCTGAAGCAGTACTGATGACGGCCGCCCTCCTCGACGGGAAGGCGACCGCCGCCGCCATCAAGGACGAGCTGCGCGTCCGCGTCGCGGCCCTCGCCGAGCGTGGCGTGCGGCCCGGCCTGGGCACGCTGCTCGTCGGCGACGACCCGGGGTCGCAGATCTACGTCGCCGGCAAGCACCGCGACTGTGCGGAGGTCGGCATCGCCTCGATCCGGGAGGACCTGCCGGCCACCGCGTCGCAGGACGAGGTCGAGGCGGCGATCCGGCGGCTGAACGACGACCCGGCGTGCACGGGGTTCATCGTCCAGCTGCCGCTGCCGCGCGGGCTCGACGCGCAGCGCGCGATCGAGCTCATCGACCCGGCCAAGGACGCCGACGGGCTCCATCCGACGAACCTCGGCCGGCTGGTGCTGCGGGTCAACGAGCCGCTGACGTCACCGCTGCCGTGCACGCCGCGCGGGATCCTCGAGCTGCTCACCCGCCATGGCGTCTCGCTGCACGGGGCCGACGTCGTCGTCGTCGGGCGGGGCGTGACCGTCGGCCGGTCGATCGGCCTGCTGCTGACGCGGCGCGCCGTCAACGCGACGGTGACGCTCACCCACACCGGGACGGCCGACCTCGCCGCGCACACCCGCTCGGCCGACGTCATCGTGGCCGCGGCGGGCGTGCCGTCGATCGTCACGGCCGACATGGTGAAGCCGGGCGCGGTCGTCGTCGACGTCGGCGTCTCCCGTGTGACGGACCCGGTCACGGGGAAGTCCCGCGTGGCGGGCGATGTCGACCCCTCGGTGCGGGAGGTGGCGGCGTGGGTGTCGCCCAACCCGGGCGGGGTCGGGCCGATGACGCGGGCGATGCTCCTGGCCAACGTCGTGGAGGCCGCCGAGCGCTCCCTGGGGTGACGTGCGGCCGGCCCTCCGGTCGTCGGATCGGCGGGCGCGGGCGACCATGGACGGGCCCACGACGAGGAGGCACCCATGGTTGCGGTCCGCGCCCACCTCTGGTTCGACGACAACGGCTACGAGGCCGCCCGGTTCTACGAGCGGGTGATCCCGGACACCCGCATCACGAGCGTGGCGACGGCGCCCGAGGGAGTGCCGGGCGCGCCGCCCGGGAGCCCGTACGTCGTCGAGCTCGACCTCGCCGGGGTGCCGTTCACCTTCCTGTCCGCGGGGCCGGGCCTGGCGCTCGACGACGCCTTCTCGGTGCTCCTCTCGGTCGACGGGCAGGACGAGGTGGACCACTACTGGGAGATCCTGACCGCCGACGGCGGGCGACCGGGGCCCTGCGGGTGGTTGCGTGACCGCTTCGGCGTGTCCTGGCAGGTGGTGCCTCGCCAGCTCATGGAGGTGATGTGGGGGCCCGACCCGGCGGGCGTCCAGCGGGCCACCGCCGCCATGCTGTCGATGGGCAAGCTCGACGTCGCAGCGCTCCAGGCGGCCTACGCCGGCTCCTGAGGTCGGGCCAGGAGGGGTGGCACTCGCGCCGCGCCCCACCTCCCGGCTTCCAGACAGCCGGGGCGGCGCCACCGTCAGCGGACGGATCGGCGGGGTGTCGGTGACGTCCTGCAGGATGTCCGGGTGCTGCGGGTCGCGTCGGTCAACGTCAACGGCATCCGGGCGGCCTTCCGCCGGGGGATGGGCGCGTGGCTGGCCTCGTCGGGCCCGGACGTGCTGCTGCTGCAGGAGGTCCGCGCGGACGACGAGATCCTCGCCGACCACCTCGCGCGCGACGAGTGGCACCTCGCCCACGAGGCGGCGGAGGCCAAGGGGCGCGCCGGTGTCGCGATCGCGTCGCGGCTGCCGATGCGGGCGATCCGGATCGGCATCGGCACCGGAGCGCCCGGCGACTCCGGGCGCTGGGTGGAGGCCGACCTCGAGCTCCCCGGCGGAGAGGCGCTCACGGTGGCGTCGGTCTACGTGCACTCCGGGACCGCGGGCACGGCGTCGATGGACGAGAAGTACGCGTTCCTCGAAGCGGTGACCTCACGCATGGCGGCGATCTCCGACGACGGCGGTCTCGCCGTCGTCGCGGGCGACCTCAACATCGCGCACCGCGAGGTCGACCTGAAGAACTGGAAGGGCAACCTCACGCACGCGGGCTTCCTGCCGGGGGAGCGCGCCTACCTCGACCGATGGTTCGACGAGCTCGGGTGGCACGACGTCGGCCGGCGGCTCGGCGGGGACGGCCCCGGCCCGTACACGTGGTGGTCCTGGCGCGGCAAGGCGTTCGACACCGACGCCGGGTGGCGCATCGACTACCAGATGGCCACGCCCCGGCTCGGCGAGCGTGCGGTCAAGGCGACGATCGACCGCGCGCCCAGCTACACGGAGCGCTTCAGCGACCACGCTCCGCTCGTCGTCGACTACGACCTCGGCTGAACGGCGAGCCGGCCGCCGACCACGGCGCCGCGCGCGCCGATCCAGCGGGGTCAGGCGGAGAGGAGCCCGAGGAGGTCGACGGGCGGATCGTCGGCCGCGGGGCGCGGCCGTGCATCGGGTGGCGCCTCGCCGTAGACACGGCCGTCGGGGTACCGATGCTCGACGCGACCGTCCGGCAACCGGTTGACCACGATGCCCTTGCGATGGATCTCGTGGTGGTGGAAGGAGCAGTACGGCAGGCAGTTCGCGAGATCGGTTCGCCCGCCGTGCTCGTACCACCAGGCGACATGGTGCAGCTCGGTGTCGGCCAGCGGCATGCCGCAGCCGAGGATCGAGCAGCCGCTGATGCCGGCCGCGTAGAGGGCCATCCAGTGCTGACGCTTGAAGCCCCGCGCCTCTCGGCCGAGGTTAAGGTCGGCGTCCTTGGCGCCGACGACGGCCCGGGTCAGGGCGCAGTCGCACAGGGCACGGGCGATCTCGGACGCCGGCCAGGCCTGCCCGGACTCGTCGGTGACCGGTTCGACGCCGCGCAGACGGCTGACCAGGTCGGCCGCCGACCCCGGCGTCGCCGGGCCATGGCGTGACAGGTCCGTGTCGCTCGGGTCCGGCTCCGCGTGGTCATCGCCGGCCGCCGGGGCTGACGGTGACTGCGGGGCGGCGCTGTGGTGATCGCCCGCGCTCGGCGGGTGACGACGAGCCGCCGCGGCGGCGTCCGCGCGAGGAGTGGGGTGCGCGGGAGGGGCCCCGTCCCGGGCTGTCCGGAGCGCCGCCCACGTCTCCTGGCTGAGCGTGAGGACGGCCTGCACGGGTGCGACCGCGCCGGGCATCGTGTCCTTGTCGCCCAGCACGCGGCGGACCATCGTCGCCAGGGCGTCGGCCCGGCGCTGCTCGCCGGTCCGCTCGTCGTCGATCGTCGGCCGGGGGCTCAGCGCCTGCAGCGCCTTGCCCAGCTCGTGCCCGACGACCGTGTCCAGCCGGCCCTTGAGCAGGGTGCCCGACGGCGTGTGCGTCAGGTTGAGGAAGCGGTTGGCGCGCTGCTCGTCGTGGGTGCGCTGCCGCATCGCCGGGTCGAGGCTGGCGCCCAGCTGCTGCAGCGCCTTGCCGAACGCGGAGCCGTCCAGCCGGCCCGCCAGCTCCACCACGCGCTCCTGGCCCTCGGCCGTCGCGAGGTCGGCAGCCAACGCGGGAGAGGCCGCGGTGGCGCGCGTGATCTGAGCGATGTGCGTCGTGGTGACCGGCCCGTCGACCAGCGCGTCCGCGACGGTCGGCATCGCGGCCAGCGTCCCGGCCTGCGCCACGGCGGCCATCCCGGCACCGCGGCCGGCTCGCGTCTCGCGCCCGACGAACCCCGCGAGGTCCCGGTCACCGCGCAACGCCCATGTGCCTGCGTCGCGCTCCGCGGTCAGCACCTTGCCCTCGACGGCTGCCACGAGGTCGCGGTGCTCGGACAGCCAGGCCAGCACAGCTTGCCGCGTCGGCGCGCTCCACGCGTCGGCCCCACCGGCGACGCCGAGGACGGCACGGAACGCCGCATCAGCAGCGGCGCACTCCGCCGGCAGCGCGGCGCGCGGCACCGGACTCGTCATCGTCGCGCACCCCCTGCGCATCGTCGAACGTATGTTCTAACGATAGCCGGACGTGCCGTCGGAGACAAGAGGAAGGGTGCCTGATCAGCACTTTCACCCGGAAGATGTCGGGTGTCCAGTGGAGCTTCGACGCCGCACCAGGGTTGGGCGTGACCGAGGCTGTGCCACCGCCACGAGCAATGGGGCGGGCGCTCCCGCAGCCGGACAGGCACCATCGCGCCTTCGCGCGGTACCGCCCTCGACGCGGCTAGGCAGGCCCCCGGGGTGTGCTCGCCCGGGACCGGTGGGCGGCCGGCGGCAGCGCTACGCGGCCGGGTCCGACGGGAGCGCCAGCAGGAACTCCGGCGCGCCCAGCCCCGACTCGGCGAAGGCCGCCGCGACCGCCGCCGCCACGGCCGACTCGGTCCCCGCACGCACCAGCGCGATCGCCGACCCGCCGAACCCGCCGCCCGTCATCCGCGCGCCGAGCGCACCGGCGGCGCGCGCCGCCGTCACCACCAGGTCCAGCTCCACGCAGGAGACCTCGTAGTCGTCGCGCAGCGAGGCGTGCGACGCATCCATCGCCGGACCCACCTCGTCGACGGCGCCCGAGCGCAGCAGCCCGACGAACTCGCGCACCCGCCCGATCTCCGAGAGCACGTGCCGCACGCGGCGCACCCGGACGGAGCCCTCGGGCGTTCCGTCGTCGAGCCGGGCCAGCGCGGTGGCGCCGCCGTCGGGCTCGTCGGCCACCGAGCGCAGCAGCGGCACGCCGAGCAGGGTCGCCGCCTCCTCGCAGGTCGCCCGCCGGGCGCCGTAGCCGCCCGTGGCGTGCGAGTGCTCGGCCTTGGTGTCGACGACGAGCAGCGCGAGCCCCGCGGCCGACAGGTCGAACGGCACCTGCTCCACCGAGCCGTCGAGGCAGTCGAGGAGGAGCGCTTGGCCGGCGTGGCACCTCAGGGACGAGGCCTGGTCGAGCCCACCCGTCGGCGCGCCCGCGATCTCGTTCTCGGCGCGCACGCACGCCGCCGCGAGACGGGCCCGCCCGGCGTCGTCGGAGGCCAGCCCGAGCCCGAAGACCTCGTCGAGCGCCACGGCGAACGCGGACTCCAGCGCGGCCGACGACGAGAGACCCGCGCCGTAGGGCACGCAGGAGTCCACCGTGGCGTCGAAGCCGCGCACGACGAACCCGGCCTGCCGCAGCGCCCACGCGACGCCGGCCACGTACGCGGCCCACCCCGACAGGGCCCCGGGCGCCACCGACGACAGCGACACCGCGACGACCGAGGACGCCTCCTGCGCCGACACCAGCCGGATCGTCTCGTCGTCCCGCGCCCGCAGCGCGACGAACGTGCGGTGCGGCAGCGCGATCGGCAGGCACAGCCCGCCGTTGTAGTCCGTGTGCTCGCCGATGAGGTTGACCCGCCCGGGCGCCGACCAGACGCCGTCAGGCTCGTCGGTGAAGGCGGTGGCGAACAGCGCGCGCACGCGCGCCGCGCCCTCGTCGCGCGACCAGGCCGGCCGCAGCGTCGCGGCCGAGGTGGTGGTGGTCATCGGGGCCTTTCAGCGGGTGACGGGGACGACGCCGAGCGGCTTGCCGGCCAGCCCGCGCGGGGTCGAGACGAGCCCGGCGGCGATCTCGCGCAGCGCCACCGCGGCGGGGGAGCCGGGGTCGGCGGCCACCACCGGCGTGCCGGCGTCGCCCGCCTCGCGCACGGCGATGTCGATCGGCACCCGGCCCAGCAGCGGCACGTCCGTGCCGACGAGCGTGGACAGGCTCGCCGCCACGCGCTCGCCGCCGCCCGACCCGAACAGCTCGAGCCGCGAGCCGTCCGGCTGGGTGAGCCAGGACATGTTCTCGATGACCCCGACCAGGCGCTGGTGCGTCTGCACGGCGACGGCCCCGGCGCGCTCGGCCACCTCCGCGGCGGCCAGTTGCGGCGTGGTGACGACGACGAGCGACGAGCCCGGCAGCAGCTGAGCCACGGAGATCGCGATGTCGCCCGTCCCGGGCGGCAGGTCGAGCAGCAGCACGTCGAGGTCGCCCCAGTACATGTCCGTGAGGAACTGCTGGAGCGCGCGGTGCAGCATCGGGCCGCGCCACACCACGGGCTGGCCGGGCTCGACGAACATGCCGATCGAGACGACCTTGACGCCGTGCGCCACCGGCGGGAGCAGCATCTCGTCGACCGCCGTCGGCGGCTGGTCGGTCCCCAGCATCCGCGGCAGCGAGAACCCGTAGATGTCCGCGTCGACGACGCCGACCGCCAGGCCCATCTGGGCCATCGCGACCGCGAGGTTGGCGGTGACCGACGACTTGCCGACCCCGCCCTTGCCGCTGGTGACGGCGATGACCCGGGTCAGCGAGTCCGGCTGCGCGAACGGGATGACCGGCTCGGGCCGCCCGCCGCGGAGCTTCTCGGTCAGACCGGCGCGTTGCTCGGCGGTCATCTGGCCGAGCTCGACCGAGACGGCCTGCACGCCCTCGAGCGCCTCCACCGCCGCCGTGACGTCCTTGACGAGCGTGTCCTTGAGCGGACAGCCGGGGACGGTCAGGTCGACGCGGACGGTCACGTGGCCGCCGTCGACGAGCACCGACCGGACCATGCCGAGGTCGGTGATCGGACGGCGGATCTCCGGGTCGAGCACACCGGTCAGCGCCTGGCGGACCGCAGCGGCAAGACCCTCGGGCTGGGAGGGGCTGGAGGGCATGCCGCCATCGTAAGCGGTGGCGCGGACGCCCCCGTGGGGCCAAGGACGTGACCTAGGACGTCCGCTCCGCGACCAGGTAGCCGCCCGCGTCGTACGTCACGGTGTAGGTCGCGCCGGGGTGGTGGGCGGTGGCCCACGCGACCAGCGCCGCGGGCGTCTTCTGGCCGCTGCTCCACGCGGAGTCGAAGACGAGGTAGTCCGCCGCCGGGTTGCCCTTGTTGCCCATCCAGTACACGTCGTGGTGGTCGACGAGGTAGTTCATCAGCCCGACGTCCGCCTCGACCGAGGCGCCGGCGGGGACCGCCGCCAGCGCGCCGCGGGCCGCCGCCTCCCGCGGGTTGGGGTGCCAGAACCCGGGGGTGCCGAGCTGTCCGAGCGCCACCTGCGGCGCGACCAGGGCGCCGACCGTCACGGCGACGGCGACGGCCGAGCGCGAGGAGGACCGCAGCCACGCGCGGGGCGAGCGTCCGGCGAGCTCGACCCCGTCGAGCATCGCGACGAACGCGATCGGCATGAGCACCGCGCTGTAGTGCCAGGTGTGGCCCCAGAAGCCGTAGTTGCCGGACCAGAACCGCCACAGGATCGTGGGCACCGCGACGAGCATCACCGGCGAGCGCAGCCCGACGAGCCCCGTGATCGCGACGAGGAGCAGCAGGGTGATGACCTTGCGCCAGTCGTCGACGAGGTGCGTGACCAGCAGCCACGGGTGCGTCGCGAGGTCGCGCCAGTCGAGCCGGTCGGCGTAGGCGAAGACGCCGGAGGGGTTGAGCGCGGGCAGGATCACCGCCTGCGTCAGGACGAGCCACACCACGCCCCAGGCGGCCAGGGCCCGGCCCAGCCACAGCGCGCGGCGGTCGTCGTCCGACAGCCACACCACCAGGAGCCCGATGACGAGCACGGTCGCGCCGAGGTCCTCCTTGACGAAGACCAGCGGCGCGGCCCACAGCGCGGCCGGCCACCAGCGCCGGCGGACCAGCGCGACCAGGGACAACGCCAGCAGCGGCACGGCGAACGCGATCTCGTGGAACTGGACCGCGACCGCGCCCACGACGCCGAAGCTCACGGCGTAGGCAGCGCCCACGAGCGACCCCGGGAGCGCGCCGAGCCGCCGCACCGCCTCGCGCGCGACGACGTACACGGACCACGCGAGCAGCAGGTCCTGCACCACCATGACGGTGACGGCGCTCGGCGCGATCCGGTACGGCAGGCCGAGCAGGACGAGCAGCGGGTGGAAGTGGTCGCCGAGCAGGTTGAAGCCGGCGCCCTTGATGTCCACCACCGGCGCTTGCAGGTGCGCGTACCGCTGCGCCAGCTGCGTGAAGATGCCCAGGTCCCACGAGGGCGTCTCCAGGCGGCGCCACTGCGACCACGAGAACGTCACGTAGGTCGCCAGCGCGAGGACCGCGACGACGAGCGGTCCGACGACGAGCCCGGCGGCCCGCGCGGCGGGCGCAACCGTCGCCTCGTCGGGCACCGCCACCTGTTCGCGGGCGCTCGTCGTCGTGCCGCCGGCGACGGGTTCCACCGCCTCGCCGACGACGTCGTCGACCGCTCGGTCGGCGCTCAGTCGGACGCCTCGAGCTCGGTCATGGCCTCCGTGGCCTGCTCCTCCTTGAGGTCCTCGAGCAGCTCGCGAAGCTCGGAGCGGACGAAGTCGCGGGTCGCGACCTCGGCGAGGCCGATGCGCAGCGCGGCGATCTCGCGGGCGAGGAACTCGGTGTCGGCGAGGTTCCGCTCGGCCTGCTGCCGGTCCTGCTCCAGGGAGACGCGGTCACGGTCGTCCTGCCGGTTCTGCGCGAGCAGGATCAGCGGTGCCGCGTACGAGGCCTGCACCGAGAAGCACAGGTTGAGCAGGATGAACGGGTACGGGTCCCAGTGATGGATCAGCCCGACGGCGTTGAGGATGATCCAGACGATGATGAACGCCGTCATGTAGAGCAGGAACCGACCGGTCCCCATGAACCGGGCAAAGGCCTCGGCGCCGCGCCCGACGCGGTCGGGGTCCCGCTTGGGCCGCCACCCGAGACGGGAGCCACGCGGCTGGTCGAGACGCTCAGCCATGGCGCGTCCCGTCCGACGCCTCGTCGTCCGCCTCGCGCCAGTCCTCCGGCAGCAGGTGGTCGAGGACGTCGTCGACCGATACCGCGCCGAGCAGGCGGCGCTCGCCGTCCAGCACCGGCAGCACCAGCAGGTTGTAGGTCGCCAGCTCCCGGGCGACGGTCGTCAGCGGGCTGTCCGGCCGCAGCGCCTCGATGTCGGTGTCGACGATCTGCCCGATGGACTCGTGCGGGGGGTGGCGCAGCATCCGCTGCAGGTGCACCACGCCGATGAAACGGCCTGTCGGCGTCTCGAGCGGGGGCCGCACGACGAAGACCGTCGAGGCCAGCGCCGGGTTGAGGTCCTCGCGGCGGACGTGGGCGAGGGCGGCGGCGATGGACGTCTCGGGGCCGAGGATCACGGGCTCGGTGGTCATGAGGCCACCGGCCGACCGGTCCTCGTAGGCCAGCAGGCGCAGCACGTCGGCGGCCTCGTCGGGCTCCATCGCCGCCAGCAGCTCGTTCTTGCGCTCGTCGGGCAGCTCGCGCAGCAGGTCGGTCGCGTCGTCGGGCTGCATCTCCTCGAGGACGTCCGCGGCGCGGTCGATCGCCAGGCCGGCGAGGATCGCCACCTGGTCGTCCTCCGGCAGCTCCTCGAGCACGTCCGCCAGCTGCTCGTCGGACAGCGCGGCCGCGACCTGGATGCGGCGCCGGCTCTCCATCTCGTGCAGCTCGTCGGCGACGTCGGCCGGCTTCATCTCCTCGTACCGCTCCGCCAGGAGCTCGGCACCCTGCGTCGGGGCGTGCTGGAACAGCCCGGCCACCTCGTCGAGCCCCACGGTCTGCGTGGTGCCGCGGCGACGCAGCAGGCCACCGCCGCCCTTGTGCCGGACCGACAGCTTGGTCGCGACCCAGTCCCCTCCCCGCTGGACCTCGATCGCCACGTCCTCGACGGTCGCCTGGGACACGCCGTCGGCCAGCGTCACGGTGCGCTCGAGGAGCTGGCCGACGACGAGCGTCTCGGTGGCGCGCTGCTCGAACCGGCGCATGTTGAGCAGCCCGGTGCTGATGACCTGCCCGGCGTCGATGCTCGTCACCCGGGTCAGCGGCAGGAAGATGCGCCGCTTGCCCGGCACCTCGACGACGAGGCCGACGGCGGCGGGGGCGGCCTTCAGCCGCTCGAGCAGCACGACGTCGCGGACCCGGCCGACCTGGTCCCCGATGGGGTCGAAGACGGCCGTGCCGGCGAGGCGCGCCACGAAGACCCTGGTCCCGACCGAGCTCACCGCGAAAGCGTAACCGGGCAGGTGTGCCTGGCACGGGTGCGCGCCGTGCGGGAGGATCGGTTCATGAGCATGAGCAGCGCGAACCGTGTGCCGCGGGTGCCGACCCTGCCGCAGGGGGAGACCGTCGCCTCCTACAGCACCTACCTCGAGGCGCAGAAGGCCGTCGACCACCTCGCCGAGCACCAGTTCCCGGTGCAGCAGGTGACGATCGTCGGCAGCGACCTGAAGACGGTCGAGCGGGTGCTGCGGCGGCTGTCCTACCCGTCGGCCGCCATCGGCGGCTTCGCGTCCGGGGCGTGGTTCGGCCTGTTCGTCGGCCTGATCCTCACGCTGTTCTCGTCGTCCGCGCTGGACCTCATGATCCCGGCCGTGCTCTTCGGCGGCGCGTTCGGGTTGCTCTTCTCCGTCATCACGTACTCGCTGACACGCGGGCGGCGCGACTTCACGTCGTCCAGCCAGATCGTCGCGACCTCGTACGCCGTGCTCTGCGCGTCGGAGCATGCCGGTCAGGCCCGCCAGATGCTCGCCGCCGTGGGCGGGGTCGTCTCCGGCTGGCCGGGCTCCGTGCCGACCCCGCCGCCGGTCGCGCCGGCACCGCCGCTCGGGCAGCCCCCGTCGACGCCGACCTACCCCGTCCCGCCCACGCCGCCGACCCCCCCGACGCAGCCGCCGGCCTGACGGCGTCAGTGGCGGATCGACAGCACGCCGAGCGCCACGATGCACGCCGTGATGAGGGCGACCGCCACCCAGTAGACGGCGGCGACCGCCCTCGGCGCCGTGAACTCGCCCATCAGCCGGCGGTCGCGCGCGATGCCCGACATGTAGCCGAGCAGCGGCAGCAGGAGCACCGCGTTGACCACCTGGGTGCCGATGAGCAGCGGGACCAGCGACACGCCCGGCAGGAGCACCAGCACCAGGCCCGTCACCGTGACCAGCGCGAACGTCCCATAGAACAGCGGCGCCTCGGCGGGCGAGTCGTCGAGGGCCGCCGGGCGCCCGGCGAAGTCGCACACCGAGTAGGCGGTCGACAGCGGCAGGATCGAGGCGGCCAGCAGCGCCGCGCCGATCAGCCCACCGGCGAAGAGCTGGGACGCCAGCCGGCCGGCGAGCGGCTCCAGCGCGGCGGCCGCGTCCGACGCGTCGGTGATCGTCAGGCCGTGGGCGTGCAGCGTCGCGGCGCACGCGACGACGACGAAGAAGCCGATGACCCCGGTGAGGATCGCGCCGGTGACGACGTCCCAGCGCAGCAGCCCGAGCTCGCGCGGCGTGAGCCGCTTGTCGACCGCGTACGACTGGATGAACGCCAGCCCCCACGGCGCCAGCGTGGTGCCGAGGGTGGCGGTGGCGATGAGCACCGCGTCGCGTCCCGACGGCAGGCTGGGGACCACCGTGCCGGCGAACGCCGCGCCCCAGTCCGGGCGCGCCAGGAAGCCGGCCGCGATGTAGGCGATGAACACCGCCGAGAGCGCCAGCAGCACGCGCTCGACGCCGCGGAACCCGCCCCGCAGCACCAGGACCGACACGAGCAGGGCCGCGACCGGGACTGAGATGTACCGGCTGACCCCGAAGATCTGGAAGCCCGCCGCGATGCCCGCGAACTCGGCGGTCGTGGTGCCGACGTTGGCCAGGCCCAGGGCGGCGATCGACAGCACGCCGGCGCGGGCGCCGTAGCGCTGCCGGATGAGCCCGGCGAGCCCCTGGCCGGTGACGACACCGATCCGCGCGCCCAGGTCCTGGAACAGGATCAGCGCGATGGTGGAGACGGTGAGCACCCACAGCAGGCGGTAGCCGTAGCCGCTGCCGAGCACGGAGTACGTGGTGATGCCGGCGGGGTCGTCGTCGGACAGCCCGGCGATGAGGCCGGGCCCGACGACGGCGGCCAGCGCGCCGAGGGTGATCCGGACCCGGGTGCGGCGGCGCGTGGGCGGGGTGGCGGTCGTGGTGCTCACTGGGCACCGCCCGAGGAGCGCTGCCACGGCCAGCGGCGCTCGCCCTGGTGGGCGAGCAGGTCGACGACGTCGTCGGCGAGGATGCGGCCGATCGGGCGGTTCGCCTCGTCGACCACCAGCAGCGACGAGCCGCGGTTGTCGGTCATCCGCTCGACGATGTCGTCCAGGCCGGCGTCCGGACCGACCGTCACGGGCCACGGCGGCCCGACGAGTCCGCGCAAGGGGGTGTCGGGCTCCGCGCCGAGCAGCTCGACGAAGGACACGTCGTCCAGCAGCGCGCCGGCCTCGTCGACCACGACGACGCCGGCCGGCGTCTCGCCCTCCTGCACCTGCCGGCGCACGGCCGCCACGGCGTCGCGGACGGTGTCGTCGGCGGGCAGGCGCACCAGCCGCGACGTCATGACGCCGCCGGCGGACTCCTCGTCGAACTGCAGCAGGGCGCCGAGCTCGGCACCGCGGTCCGCCGTCATCGCGTCGAGCAGCTCGTCGCGCTCCTCGGGCGGCATCTCGCGCAGGGCCTCGACGGCCTCGTCGGCCTCCATCGCCGCGACCAGCTCGGCGGCCTGCTCGACGGGGGCGTCGCGCAGCAGGTCGTTGAGGTCGCGGGCGTTCATCTCCTCGAGGGCGTCGGCCGCGGTACCGGGCTCGAGGCCGCCGAGCAGCTCGCGCCGCTCCGCGCGGCCGAGGGTCGCCAGCAGGTCCGCGAGGTCGGCGGACCGCATCCGGCGCAGCTCGGAGTGGGCGCGGGCCAGCCGCACCGACCCGCCCGGGACGCCGAAGGGCTGCACGCTCGACCAGTCGAGCACCAGGCCGGGGCTCGGCCGGCGCCCGAGCCCACCGGGCAGCGAGCGCCGCAGCAGGGACGTCAGCGAGACGTCGACGCCGACGAGCCGCCACACCGCCTGCACCCGCGTGATGTACAGGTCGGAGGCGCGGACCACCTGGACGCCCTGGACGTCCACGAGCTGGTGGTCGATGACGTCCCCCAGCAGCTGCAGCTCGCCCGCGCGACGCACCACGTCACGCAGGTCGAACCGCGTGGAGCGAAGGCGCACCGCGGACTGCTCGATCGCCTCGACGTCGGCGGCGTGGAGCCAGGTGCGGCGCTGGCCCACACGCACGATGAGCCCGGTGACCGGCGAGTAGCCCGCGTCCCAGTGGACGACGACGTCGACGACCGTGCCGACGACGTTGCCGTCGCCGTCGCGCACGGGGCGGCCGGCGAGGCCCGCGACGGAGACGAGGGCGCCCGCGACCTCCCGTCGCAGCGCGAGGACCTTGGGTCCGCGGCCGGCGCGTGAGCGCAGCCCGGCACGCCCGGGTGGGGCGGTGGGAAGGACGGAACCCGCCATGGGGACCTCCCGACGTACGCATGGCGCGCGCCGCACGGGCGCCGTCGACGAGGAGCTGGCACCGCGGTCACGCGCTGGGACTGGGGGACGGGCGCACGCCCGCCCCGGGCGGGGCGGCGGCGTCGTGGCCAGGGCTACGCCCGGCGGCCGAGGGGCACGGCCGCGACGTGGGTCAGCGGCGGTGCGAGGCGGCCGGCGAGAGGCGGGCCCTGCACGTACTGCCTGGTGCCATGCGGCTCACCCCCAAGGTCCGGTCCGCTGCGGGCGTACCCGCCCGGGCGCACAGGGTACCCGCCTCAGCGCTCCCGCAGGGCCGCCATCCAGGCCTCGACGTCGTCCGGCGTGCGCGCGAGCGCCCCGGTCAGGAGCCGGCAGCCGTCCTCGGTCACGACCACGTCGTCCTCGATGCGCACCCCGATCCCGCGCAGCTCCTCCGGCACGAGCAGGTCGTCGGACTTGAAGTACAGCCCGGGCTCGACCGTGAACACCATGCCCGGCTCGAGGACGCCGTCGAGGTACATCTCCGCGCGCGCCTGGGCGCAGTCGTGCACGTCGAGGCCGAGGTGGTGGCTGGTGCCGTGCACCATCCAGCGGCGGTGGAGCTGCGCGTCCGGGTCGAGCGACTCGGCGGCGCTCACCGGCAGCAGCCCCCAGGCGGCGACGCGGTCCGCGATGACCGCCATCGCCGCGGCGTGCACGTCGCGGAACCTGATGCCGGGGCGGATCGCCGCGATCGCGGCGTCCGCGGCGTCGAGCACCACCTGGTAGACCTTCCGCTGCGCGTCCGTGTACGTCCCGTTCACGGGCAGGGTGCGCGTGACGTCGGCCGTGTAGAGCGAGTCGGCCTCCACGCCGGCGTCGAGGAGCAGCAGCTCGCCGTCGCGCACGGCGCCGTCGTTGTCGGTCCAGTGCAGCGTGGTCGCGTGCTCGCCGGCGGCGGCGATGGTGTGGTAGCCGACGTCGTTGCCCTCCTGGCGGGCGTGCCCCAGGAACGTGCCCTCGACGACGCGCTCGCCCCGCCGGTGGGCGGTGGCGGCGGGCAGCGCCCGCACCACCTTGGCGAAGCCCTCGATCGTCGTGTCGACGGCCAGCTGGAGCTGCGCGAGCTCGTGCTCGTCCTTGACGAGCCGCAGCTCGCTGAGGGCCTCGGCCAGCCGCTCGTCGGACCGGCCCGCGGCCTCGTCCGCCCGGATCTGCGCGACGACCTCGTCGACCGCCTCGTCGACGCCCGCCAGCAGCAGGATCGCCACGCCGTCGGCGCCGGCGTCCTTGGCCAGCGCGTCGCGCAGCCCGTCGAGGTGCTCGGCGGTGATGCCGGTGAGGACCTCGATGTCCGCCAGGGCAGGCCGCGCGCCGACCCAGAACTCCCCGTGGGCGCTGTCGGCGAAGAACTCCTCGGTGTCCCGGCCGGCCGGCGGGTTGAGGTAGAGCACCGCGTGGTGTCCCGAGCCGCCGTCGCCGGCGCCGTCCTCGACGGGGTGCAGCACGAGCACGGCCTGTGGCTCCTGCTCCATGCCCAGGCCCGTGAGGTGCGCGAACGCGGCGTGCGGCCGGAACCGGAAGTCGGTGTCGTTGGACCGCACGGCGGGCGTGCCGGCGGGCACCACGAGGCGCGCACCCGGGAACCGCGCGGACAGGCGCGCCCGACGAGCGGCGGCGAAGTCCGCGGCGGGCGAGCGCGTCACCCCGAGGTCCGTGCGCGGCCCCCAGCCCGACGTGACGAAGTCGAGGAACCGCTTCGACGTCGGGCGCAGCGAGCGGTTGCCGCCACGGGTGCCGAGCGGCTGGTCAGAGGTCTCGGGGGAGTCGGTCACCCGGTCATCCTCCCACCGCGCGACGAGGCCACCGGCGACCGCTCGGCAGGTCGGTCAGCCGAGCGACGCGGCGCGATGGCGCTCAGGGGCGACGGTCCGGGTGGACCTCCATACGCCAGGTGCCTGCAGGTCCACCCGATGCCGGCGGGACGGGCGGCGACCACGGGACGCGGGCGCCCGGGGGCCGGCGAGGCGGGCGCTACCGTGTGCCGGTGCGCATCGACCTGCACACCCACTCGTCGGCGTCCGACGGCACGCAGGCACCGGCCGAGGTGGTGCGGGCCGCCGCCGACGCCGGCCTCGACGTGCTCGCGCTCACCGACCACGACACCACGTCCGGGTGGGACGAGGCCGCGGCCGCCGCGCGGGTGGCGGGCGTCGCGCTGGTGCGCGGCACGGAGGTCTCGGCGCGGTCGCAGCGCGTGTCGGTCCACCTGCTCAGCTACCTCCAGGACCCCGGGTACCGGCCGTTGGCCGACGAGCTCGCGCGCATCGCGGACTCGCGCGTGCACCGGGCGGAGCGGATCGTCGAGGCACTGTCGCGGGACGTGCCCATCACGTGGCAGCAGGTGCTGGACCAGGCGGGCGACGGGACGGTCGTCGGGCGCCCGCACATCGCCGACGTCCTCGTCGTCAACGGCGTGGTGCGCGACCGGGACCAGGCGTTCGCGACGCTGCTGCACGCGCGCGGCCCGTACTACGTGCCGTACCACGCCCCGGACGCGGCCGCCGCCGTGGAGCTGATCAGGGCGGCCGGCGGGGTGCCGGTGTTCGCGCACCCCGGCGCGGACGGCCGCGGGCGGATCGTCGAGGACGCCGTGTTCGACGAGCTGGCCGAGGCCGGCCTGGCCGGCCTCGAGGTGTTCCACCGCGACAACGACGAGGCCCAGCGGGCCCGGCTGGAGGCGATCGCGGAGCGGCTCGGGCTGCTGGTCACCGGGGCGAGCGACTACCACGGTGCCGGCAAGCTCAACCGGCTCGGGGAGAATCTGACGGCGCCGGAGGTCCTGGCGGCGATCGAGGAGGAGGGAACCGTCGAGGTGGTCAGGCCGTGATCGACGTCCAGCTGTTCATCTCTGTGTTCGTCACCCTCTTCGTCATCATGGACCCGCCCGGGACGGTGCCGATCTTCCTGGCGCTGACGCGGTCGATGACGCACGCCCAGCGCGGGCGCGCCGCCTGGCAGGCGCTCGCGGTGGCGTTCGGCGTGATCGTCGGGTTCGCGCTGTTCGGCCAGCAGCTGCTGACGTACCTGCACGTGTCGCTGCCGGCGCTGCAGGCCGCGGGCGGCCTGCTGCTGCTGCTCGTCGCGATGCAGCTGCTCACCGGCAAGGACCAGGGCGGCGTGCCCGACGACGTCGAGGTCGGGGGCAACGTGGCGATGGTGCCGCTCGGCACGCCCTTGCTCGCCGGGCCGGGCGCCATCGTCGCGACGATGGTGTTCGTGCACCAGGCGTCGGACGTCACCCAGTGGGTCGCCCTCGGGCTGGGCATCGTCCTGGTGCACGCGTGCCTCTACCTGGCGATGCGCTTCGCGACGGCCGTGCACCGGGTGCTCGGCGACTCCGGCACGCTCCTCGTCAGCCGCATCGCCGGCCTGCTCCTGGCGGCCATCGCCGCGCAGATGCTGGCCGACGCGATCCTCTCCTTCGCCCGCCAGGTGTAGCCGCCTCGCCGGACCGCGCGGTCAGTCCGTCGTGGCCGGGGCGGCGGACGACGAGCCCGAGCCGCGGCGGTGCCGACGGCGGCGGCGCTTGGCGGCGTCCGACGACCCGTCGGCACCGGTGGTGGCGGCGTCGACCGCCCGTGCGGGGCCGCCGGCCTCGTCGTGCGCGGGCTTGGGGCGCGACTCGCCCCGACCCTCGCCGGAGCGCGCCGACGCCTCCCCGGAGCGGCCTTCGCCGGAGCGGGCATCGCCGGACCGTCCGGAGCGACCGTGGCCACCGCGACCGCGGCCACCGCCGCTGCGGCCACCGTCGTCGTGCGGGTGCCCGTGGCGGTCGCCGGACGAGCCCCGGCCGCCGGCGGCGCCGCCGTGCTTGCCCGTCTCGCCGAGGTCCTCGATCTCCTCCGCCGCCAGGCCGGCGCGGACCTGCCGGTCCTTCGGCAGGCGCCCGGTGGTGCCCTGGGGGACGTCCAGGTCGGTGTACACGTGCGCCGACGAGGAGTAGGTCTCCACCGGCTCGGGGATGTCGAGCTCGAGCGCCTTGTTGATGAGGCCCCAGCGCGGCATGTCGTCCCAGTCGACGAACGTCACCGCGGTCCCCTTGTTGCCCGCGCGGCCGGTCCGCCCGGTGCGGTGGAGGTAGATCTTCTCGTCCTCGGGGCACTGGTAGTTGATGACGTGCGTGACGTCCTCGACGTCGATGCCGCGGGCCGCGACGTCGGTGGCGACGAGCACGTCGACCTTCCCGTGCCGGAACGCGCGGAGCGCCTGCTCACGGGCGCCCTGCCCGAGGTCGCCGTGGATGGCGCCCGCGGCGAACCCGCGCGCGGTCAGCTCCTCGGCCACCTTGGCGGCCGTGCGCTTGGTCCGCGCGAACACGATGGTCAGGCCCCGGCCCCGCGCCTGCAGGATGCGGGCCAGCAGCTCGAGCTTGTCGAGCGCGTGCGCGCGGTAGGCGACCTGGGTGATGTTCTGCACCGTCTGGTGGTCGTCGCCCGGGTCGTGCGCCCGGATGTGCGTCGGCTGCGTCATGTAGCGGCGGGCCATCGCCACGATGGCGCCCGGCATGGTGGCCGAGAAGAGCATGGTGTGGCGGCTGGCCGGCGTGGCGCCCAGCAGCTTCTCGACGTCGGGCAGGAAGCCGAGGTCGAGCATCTCGTCGGCCTCGTCGAGCACCACCGTGCGCGCATGGGCCAGGATCAGCGCGCGCTGGTTGAGCAGGTCGATCATGCGGCCCGGCGTGCCGACGACGACCTCGGCGCCGCGTGAGAGCGCCTCGACCTGCGGCTCGTAGGCGCGCCCGCCGTAGACCTGGACGATCCGCACGCGGCGGCCGGCGGCGGCCATCGCGAGGTCGCCCGCCACCTGGACGGCCAGCTCGCGCGTCGGCACGACGACGAGGGCCTGCGGCTTGCCGGGGGCGGACAGCTCGTCGTACCCGGGCTCACCGGGGGCGACGACGTGCTCGAGCAGCGGGATGCCGAAGCCGAGCGTCTTGCCGGTGCCGGTCTTGGCCTGGCCGATGATGTCGTGCTTGGCCAGGGCGACCGGCAGCGTCATCGCCTGGATGGGGAACGGGTTGACGATGCCGCGCTCGGCCAGCGCCTCGACCGTCTCGCGACGGATGTCGAAGTCGGCGAACGAGGCGTCGACGGCCTGCACGGAGGCGGCCGCACGGGAGGCGGCGCCGACGGGCGTGGGGACGGCGTCGGCGGCGGTCTGGTGGGTGTCGATGTCGGCGCCGACCGCGGTCGGCTGCTCGGAGGTGGTCACGCAGGACCCTTCACGGGAGGGTGGCGCTGCGCGGCGGCCGGGCCCGGGCCCACGATGCTGGCCCCGCCCTGGTCGCGGCGGCGTCGCCACGCTGGTTGGCCGGCAGCCGATCGTGAACGTCGTCTCGCACCCGGACGCCCCTGGGGGCGGTGCGAGGTGGCCGGTGAGCCTGAGAAGCAGGACGACCGGGCAACCGTATGAACGGCGACAGTCTACCCGAGGTCGTCCGACGACCGAGGGAGGGTGCCGTCGGGCGGGTGAACGGACGGTGACGGCCGGTGGTCCGCCCGGGGTGGGGCGGGGTTACCATCCGTGGATGGCCATCGCCCCCCCGATTGCGGACCCCTCCACCACGATCGAGCTCCTGGGCCTCGCCGCCCAGGTGGAGCACACCCAGTTCACCCGTCTGGCCGCCTACTCGCGAGTGGCGCCGGGCACGGCGCAGCGCATGGCGTTGGCGCGGTGCGCCGTGCAGCGGCTCGACGCGTGCGAACGGCTCCTGACGCGCATCACCGAGCTCGGCGGCGACGCCGACGCGGCGATGGCGGCCTTCTCCCACGTGCTCGACGGGTTCGACTCCCGCACGGCCTCCACCTCGTGGGCGGAGCGGCTGCTGGTGCCGTACCTGGGCTACGGCGTGGCGGACGACTTCTGCCGGATGGCCGCCGACGGGCTCGACGACGAGAGCCGCGCGCTGCTGCAGGAGGTGCTCACCGACCCGATGCCGGCCGACCTCGCGCTGGCCGAGCTCGACGACGTCACGGCCCACGACCACGTGCTGGGCGCGCGGCTGGCGCTGTGGGGGCGCCGGCTCGTCGGCGAGGCGCTCACGGTGGTGCAGAGCGTGCTCGAGTCGAAGCCCGGCATGGAGCACCTGCTCGGCGTCCAGCGCGGGGCGCTGTACGGCAAGCTGACGGCCGAGCACGCCCGCCGGATGGGCCGGCTGCGGCTGACCGCCTGACGGGCTAGAGGGAGCCGAAGCCGACCCGCGCGCGGGTCTCGGCGCCGATCTCCACGTACCCGATGCCCGCGGTCGGCACGATGATGCGCCGGCCGTGGGTGTCCACCAGCTCGAGCGCGGGCTTGCCCGCCAGCGCCGCAGCGACGGCCGCGGCCACCACGTCCGGGGACTCGTCGGACTCGAGCGTGATCTCGCGGGGCAGGTCCCGCACGCCGATCGTGATCTCCACGCCGCTGGCCTCCTTGGATGTGGCGGAGCCTCGATCCTAGGTCGTCGCGGCGCCGGGCCCCTCGTCCGCTCGTCGTGCGGGCCGCACGAGGCCGGCCACGCCCGCCCAGGCGACGCGCGCGACGAGGTCCGCGGTCTCCTCGGCGCTGGGCGCGTCGTCCCGGCGCAGCCGATGGATCGCGGCGCCCTGCGCCATGGCGACCAGCCCGACGGCGACCGTCCGCGCGGCCTGCGGCGCCAGGTCCGTGACGTGCGCCAGCACGTCGGCGATGCGCTGCGCGGCGTCCCGCGAGGCGCTCTCGACGCGCCCGCGGACCGCGGGGTCGTGCGTCACGTCGGACTCGAAGAGCAGGGTGGCGACCTCGCCGGCGGCGTCGACGAACGTGACGTAGGCCCGGACGATCGCCGCGACGACGTCGCGCCCGTCGCCCGGCGTGCCGGCGACGACCGGCCGCACGGCGTCGTCGATCGCCGTCAGGAGGTCCTGCCCGAGCGCGTCGACGATGGCGAGGTAGAGGTCGAGCTTCGACGGGAAGTGCCGGTAGAGCACGGGCTTGGTGACGTGCGCGTGCTCGGCGATGTCGTCCATCGAGACGTGGTGGTAGCCCCCGGCGGAGAACAGCTCCTGGGCGACCGCGAGCAGCTGGCCCCGGCGCTGCTCGCGCGTGAGGCGTCCGGCGCCCTCGGCATCCACGCGCGCATGGTAGCCATCGCACCCGGACGTCGGCCCGCGCTGTGGGCGGACGGTGGTGAGATCTGGGCATGCCATTCCTCGCGCGGCCCACTCCTGCGCACCTGCGCGGGCCCGGGGCGGCCGTCGAGCTCGACCCGGGACAGCGGGCGGCCGTCGAGGCGGTGGCCGCGGGTGCGGACGGGGCGCTGCTGGTGCTGGGTGCGCCGGGCACGGGCAAGACGACGGTGGCGCTGGAGGCCGTGGTCGCGGCGGGGCTCGAGCCGCAGGATGTGCTGGTGCTGGCCGCGTCCCGCCGGCTGGCGGCCGACCTGCGCGAGCGGCTGGCCGCCCGCTGGCCGCACACGGCGGCACGGCCGCTGGTCCAGACGCCGGCGGCGGCCGCCTTCGCCGTGCTGCGGGCCCGGGCCGCCGCGCGGGGGGAACCCCCGCCGGTGCTGGTGTCGGGGCCCGAGCAGGACCAGGTGCTCGCCGAGCTGCTGGCGGGGCATGCCGCCGGTGAGGGCGTGCCGATCGCCTGGCCGGAGGCGATCCGCCCGGACGCGCTGACGCTGCGGGCGTTCCGCGACGAGCTGCGCGACCTGCTGATGCGCGCCGCCGAGCGTGGCCTGGCGCCCGACGAGCTGGCGCGGCTGGGCCGCGAGCGCGGGCGCGCCGAGTGGGTGGCGGCGGCCCGGCTCTACGAGGAGTACCTCGACGTCATGTGGCTGCGGACGGGCACGCCCGACGTGGGTGCGCGGCTGGACCCGGCTGTGGTGGTCGACGAGGCGGCCCGTGCCCTGCTGGCGTGGGACGACGAGGTGGAGCGCACGCCGCGCCCGCGCTGGCGGCTGGTGGTCGTGGACGACCACCAGGAGTCGACGGCGGCGACGGCGCGGCTGCTGCGCGTGCTGGCCGACGACGGTGCGCGGCTGCTGCTGCTGGCCGACCCGGACGCGGCGGTGCAGACGTTCCGCGGCGCCGACCCGGCGCTCGTGGGCCGGGCCGGCGCGCAGCACGGCACCGGCGCGTTCGGCGCGCGCGCCATGACGTTGCCGACCGTGTGGCGGCACGGGCCGGCGCTGCGGGGCGTGGTGCAGCGCGTGACCGATCGCGTCGGCACGGTGGCGGGTGCCGAGCACCGCCGGGTGGGGGTGGCCCCGGCGGACGGCGCCGAACCGCAGGTCGCGCTGCTGACGGGCACCGCGCAGGAGGCGGCGTTCGTCGCCCACGTGCTGCGCGAGGCCCACCTGGAGCGGGGGGTCGCCTGGGGCGACATGGCGGTGGTGGCGCGCTCGGGCGAGCGGGTGACCTCGCTGCGACGGGCGCTGGCGGTGGCCGGGGTGCCGGTGAGCGTGCTCGGCTCGCAGGTGCCGCTGCGCGAGGAGCCGGCGGTGCGGCCCCTGCTCGACGTGCTGGCCGTGGTGACGGGCCGCGTGGCGCTGGACGCGGCGGTCGCGGCCGGGCTCGCGCTGTCGCCGGTGGGCGGGCTCGACGCCGTGGGCCTGCGGCGGGTGCGGCGGGCGCTGCGGGCCGAGGAGATCGGCGCCGGCGGCGGGCGCGCCAGCGACGAGCTGCTGGTCGAGGCCCTGCAGGAGCCGGGGGTGCTCGTCGGGCTGCGGCCGGAGGTCGGCGCACCGGTGCGGCGGCTCGCGCGGGTGATCGCCGCCGGGCGCGCGGCCGCCGGGGAGCCCGGTGCCGACGCGCACGCGGTGCTGTGGGCGGTGTGGGACGCCGCCGGGCTGTCGGAGCCGTGGCGCCGTGCGGCGCTGGCCGGGGGGACCGCCGGGCAACGGGCGGACCGCGACCTCGACGCCGTGCTGGCGCTGTTCCGGGCGGCGGAGACGTTCGTCGAGCGCACCCCGGCGGCGCCGCCGGGGTCGTTCGTCGACTGGCTGCTGGCGCAGGACGTGCCGGCGGACACCCTGGCCGCCCGGGCGCGGCGCGAGTCCGTGCCGGTGCTCACCGCGGCCGGCGCGGCCGGCCGGGAGTGGGACCTCGTCGTCGTCGCGGGCGTGCAGGAGGGGTCGTGGCCGGACCTGCGGCTGCGCGACTCGCTGCTCGGGGCGCAGGCGCTCGTGGACCTGCTGGACGGCCGCGCGCCCGACGGCGGAGCGCCGGACGTCGCCGCGGCGCGGCAGGCGGTGCTGGCCGACGAGCTGCGGAGCTTCGCGGTCGCGTGCTCGCGGGCGCGCTCGCGGCTGGTGGTGACGGCGGTGGCCGACCTGGAGTCCGAGCCGTCGCCGTTCGTCGACCTCGTGGTGGCGCCTGCGGGAGGCGGCACGGGCGACGACGAGGCGGTCGACGCCCGGCTGGTGACGCAGCTGCCCGCGCCGCTCGACCTGCGCGGGCTCGTCGCACGGCTGCGGAGCCGGCTGGAGGGGACGGCGCGGGCCGGTGCGCCCGACGCGGCGGCGGCCCGCACGCTCGCCCGGCTCGCCGCCGCCGGGGTCGACGGCGCCGACCCGGCGCAGTGGCACGGGCTGGCGGCGCCCTCGACCGAGGAGCCGCTGTGGCCGGCGGACGTGCGCGTGCCGGTGTCGCCGTCGCGGATCGAGCTCGCGGCGACGTGCGCGCTGCGCTGGGCGCTGGAGGCGGCCGGCGGGACGCCGACCTCGACGCGCGAGCAGAGCCTGGGCACGCTGGTGCACGCCGTCGCGCAGGAGCACCCGACCGGGACGTACGACGAGCTGCTGACCGCGCTCGACGAGCGATGGGCGTCCCTCGGGCTGCACGGCGGCTGGCCCGAGGCGGCGACGCGCCGGAAGGCCGAGGCGATGGTGTGCCGCCTCGCGGCCTACCTGCGAGGCGCGGGCGCCCCGCTGCTGGTGGAGGCGGGCTTCACGGTGACGACCGCCCGGGCGGCCGTGACGGGCAAGGTCGACCGGGTCGAGGTCGCGCCGCCGGACGAGGACGGCCACGAGCGGGCGCGCGTCGTCGACCTCAAGACCGGCTCCCAGGTGACGGGGCCGAAGGCGGAGGCGAACCCGCAGCTCGCCGCCTACCAGCTGGCCGTCGACGCCGGGGCGTTCGAGGGGCTGGCCCCCGGCACGACGAGCGCCGGGGCGACCCTGCTGTACGTCGGCAACGGCGCCGCCCGGGACGGCAGCAGGAAGGAGCAGTCGGCGCTCGACGACGGCCGCACCGCCTGGGCGCACGAGCTGATCGACGGCGTCGCGGACTCGATGGCGGCCTCGACGTTCCGGGCGACGCGCAACGACGACTGCCGGCGGTGCCCGGTGCGCTCGTCGTGCCCGGTGCAGCCCGAGGGCCGGGCGGTGACGCGATGATCTCCGCGCTCCTCGTGGCCGACCTGCTGCGCCGTGACCGGCCGACACCGGAGCAGGTGGCCGTCATCGAGGCCGACCTGGCACCGGCGCTGGTGGTGGCGGGTGCCGGCTCCGGCAAGACCGAGACGATGGCCGGGCGCGTCGTCTGGCTGCTGGCCAACGGGCTCGTCGAGCCCGGCCAGGTGCTCGGGCTGACGTTCACCCGGAAGGCCGCGGGCGAGCTCGAGCTGCGGGTGCGGCGCCGGCTGCGGGCGCTGGTGCGGGCGGCGACGGAGCGGGGCATCGAGCTGCCGGGAGGGGCGGCCCTCGGGCTCGGCGGCGCGGACGACCCGCTGGCCCGGCTGGAGCGGCCGACGATCTCGACGTACAACGCCTACGCGGCCTCGCTCGTCGCCGACCACGCGCTGCGCCTCGGCCTGGAGCCCGGGACGCGCCTGCTCGCCGAGGCGGCGCGCTGGCAGCTGGCCGACGAGATCGTCGAGTCCTGGTCGGAGGACCTCGGCCTGGACAACGCGGTGACGACCGTCGTCGAGGCAGTGCTCGCGCTGTCGGGGCAGCTCGACGAGCACCTGCTGACCACCGCCGAGGCGCAGGCGGGCATCGCGGGGATCGTCGAGGCGCTGGAGACGACGCCCGCCCCGCGTCCGCGCGCCGACCTCACGAAGATCGCGGAGTCGCTGCGAGCCCGCGGGCGGCTGCTCGACGTGGTCGAGGCCTATCGGGCGCGCAAGCGCCGCGCCGACGCCATCGACTTCGGGGACCAGGTGGCCTTCGCGGCGAGGCTCGCGCTGGAGGTGCCCGAGGTGGGGGCCGCCGAGCGGGACCGGTTCCGGGTGGTGCTCCTCGACGAGTACCAGGACACGTCCTACGCGCAGCTGACACTGCTGCGGGCGCTCTTCGGCGACGGGCACGCGGTGACGGCGGTGGGCGACCCGCACCAGTCGATCTACGGCTGGCGGGGCGCGAGCGCCGGCGGCCTCGAGCGGTTCCCCGAGGACTTCGCGGCACCCGCCCCGGGCGGCGGGCTGGCTCCGGCACGCGTGCTCACGCTGGCCACGTCGTTCCGCAACGACCACCGCGTGCTGGCGGCCGCGAACCTCGTCGCCGGTCCGCTGCGGGCGCGCTCGGCGGCGCGGGGCGGGCTCGTCGACGTGCCGGAGCTGGCGGCGGGGCCGCTGGCGGAGGAGGGCACGGTCACCGCGCGCATGCTCGCCACGATGGGCGACGAGGCCGAGGCGATCGCCGACTTCGTCGTCGCGCACTGGCGCGGGCCGGGCGGGGCGGGCGTCGGCCCGCACGCCGCCGCGGACGGCGCACCCGTCAGCGCCGCGGTGCTCTGCCGCAAGCGGCGCCAGTTCGAGGCGATCCACGCGGCGCTGACCGCGCGCGGGCTGCCGGTGGAGGTCGTCGGGCTGGGTGGCCTGCTCGACACGCCCGAGGTGGTCGACCTGGTCGCGCTGCTGCGGGCCGCGCACGACCCGTCGCGGGGCGACGCGCTCATGCGGCTGCTCACCGGGGCGCGCTACCGCATCGGCGCCGCCGACCTGCACGCGCTCGTCGCGTGGGCGCGGCAGCTGGCCGGCCGCCGCACGGACGCGCCGGTGGCGCCGGACGCCGTCGACGAGCGGTCGATCGTCGACGCGGTCGACGACCTGCCGCCGGCCGGGTGGCGCGACAAGGACGGGCGGCGGCTGACCGCCGTGGGGCGGGCGCGCCTGGCCGACCTCGCCGAGGTGTTGCGTGCCGTGCGGCGGCACACCTACCTGCCGCTCGTCGAGCTCGTCGGCCACGCCGAGCGGCTGCTCGGGCTGGACCTGGAGCTGTTGGCGCGACCCGGCGCCGATCCCGCCCGCGCCCGCATCCACGTGGATGCGTTCACGCAGGTGGCCGACGACTTCGCCCGTGCGGCGGACGCGCCGACGCTCGGGGCGTTCCTCGCCTGGCTGGAGGCGGCCGACGAGGAGGAGGACGGCCTGGAGATGCCGGTCGTCGAGCCCGACCCCCACGCCGTCCAGCTCATGACGATCCACGCCGCCAAGGGGCTCGAGTGGGATGCCGTCGCGGTGGCGGGGCTGGTCGACGGGATCCTGCCGGCCGACCCGGCGAACAAGGAGGGCTACACGAGCAACGCGTGGCTCAACGACCTGTGCGCGCTGCCGTACCCGCTGCGCGGCGACCGACGGGACCTGCCCGTGCTCGAGTACCGGGGTGCGGCCGACATCAAGGAGCTCGACCGGCGGCGGACGGCCTTCCGCGCGGCGGCGGGGGAGCACGGCCTCGCCGAGGAGCGGCGCCTCGCCTACGTCGCGATCACCCGCGCCCGGCACCACGCGCTGCTCACGGCGCACTGGTGGGGCACCGGGTCCCGGGTGCGTGTGCCGTCACCGTTCCTGCTCGAGCTGGTCGACGGCGGCCTCCTGGGCACCGCCGGCTGGGCGCCCGCGCCCGAACCGGGGACGACGAACCCGTACGGCGAGGTGCAGCCGTCGGCGCCCTGGCCGGGCGACCCGCTGCCGCCCGAGCGGCGCCGGGCGCTGGAGCTCGCCGCCGAGGCGGTGCGTGCCGCGGGTGCTCAGGCGGGGAGCCGGGCCGCCGCGCCCGACGCCTGGGCCGCCCAGGCCGATCGGCTGCTGGCGGAGCGCTCCGCCGCGACCGCTCGCCCGGGACCGGTCGAGCTGCCGACCGCCCTGTCCGCGTCGGCGGTGGTGCGGCTGGACCGCGACCCCGAGGCGTTCGCCGCCGCGTTGCGCCGGCCCGTGCCGCAGCCGCCCTCGCCGCAGGCCCGGCTCGGCACCGCGTTCCACGCCTGGGTCGAGGGCTACTTCGGCGCGGCGTCCCTCGTCGATGTGGACGCCCTGCCGGGCGCCGACGACGACTCGCTGCCCGTCACGGCGGACCTCGAGCGCCTCCGCGAGTCGTTCCGCGCGACGCCCTGGGCGGACCGGCGCCCCGTCGCCGTGGAGCAGGAGGTCCGCACGTCGGTGGACGGGTACGTCGTGACGTCGCGCATCGACGCGGTGTTCGACGACGTCGAGCGTGCCGACGTGCCGGACGGCATCGTCGTCGTCGACTGGAAGACGGGGCGCCCGCCGGAGGACCCTGCCGAGCGAGCCGCGCGCGAGCTTCAGCTCGCCGTGTACCGGCTGGCGTGGTCCCGCTGGAAGGGGATCCCGCTGGAGCGGGTGCGCGCGGCGTTCTGCTACGTCGCGACCGGGACCACGGTCTACCCGCAGCACCTGCTCGACGAGGAGGGGATCACCGCGCTGCTGCGCAGCGTGACCGGCGACCGGTGAGGCCGGAGATGGACGCCGAGGCTGCGGACCGCGGCGCGGTCGTCAGCTGACGGACTCGAGCTCGGTCGTCTGCTCGTCGAGGTCGAGGAGCATGGCGAACGCGTCGTCGACCACGTCCTGCTGCCCCGAGCGGACGCCGTAGAGGAGCCAGCGGGCGAGCGCCAGCTCGCCGGCCAGCAGCGCGCGGTCGGTGAGGAACGGGTCCGTGAGCTCGGTGCGTCGCAGCAGATAGGCCTCGAGGATCGACTCGACGGCGTCCGGCGGCGCGGCGACGAGCAGCCAGGCGAGGTCGTCGGCCGGGTCGGCGACCATGGCGTCGCCCCAGTCGAGGATGCCGCTGACGTCGCCGTCGTGGACGAGCACGTGCGATGCCGTCAGGTCGCCGTGCACGACCGTCGGCTGGAACCGCCACAGCCGTACGTCCTCGAGCTTCTTCTCCCAGCGGCGCAGCAGCCCGTTCGGCACCTTGCCGGTCTTGGCTGCCTCGTCGACCTCGGCCTGGCGCCGCTGCCGGTACGTCGGGGCGTCGTAGACCGGCCGGCCGGCGTTCTCGACGATCGACGTCGGCAGCTGGTGAAGCGCGCCCAGCGCCCGCCCCAGCCCGGCGGACAGACCCGGCCCGGCGGTGAGCTCCTCGAGCCGCAGCGGCCGCCCCGGCACCAACCGGTGCACCACGGCGCGGCCGCCCTCGTCGAGGTGGGCGAAGCCGGCGGGTCGCGGCACCTCGAACGGGAGCGTGCCGGCGTCGACCTGTGCGGCGAGCGCGCCGAGCAGCACGACCTCCGCCTCCAGGGCCGCTCCCGCGGCGGCGTCGGCGGGCGCTCGGACCACCCAGTGCCGCTGCTCGGCGTCGGTCACGAGCGCGACGTCGTACTCCGACCCGCCCTCCAGCGGCCGCCGGACGTCGTACGCGTCGAGGCCGGGGACGGCGACGGTCGCGAGGGCGGCGAGCGCGAGCGGGGAGCGAGGCACGTCGCCAGGGTAGGTCGGCGGCCGACGAGGGCGGGGGCCCCCGCCCGGCGTGTCCGGCATCCGCGCCCGCCCGAGCCGCGGTACGGCCGCCGCGTAGCGTGGCGCCGTGGACTTCCCCGCGGCCATGCCCCTCGCCCGAGCCCTCCTCGACCGCGCCGCCGACTTGCGCGCCGACCCCGACGTGCTCGCCCGCGCGCGCCTGGACCCTGCCACGCTCGTGCTCGTCGTCGGCGGCGGCCAGGTCGTCGTGGGGGAGTCCGGCGCCGCCGCGCTCCTCGACCCCGCGACCGCGGCCCGGGTCGCCGGGGACGACGGGCGGCCCGTCCCGAGCGGGGACGGCCCCCAGGGCGACGGGAACGACGAGCCCGGGCCCCCGACGCCCGGCGACGAGTCCTGGCTGCTGCTCGGGCGCGACGGGGACGACGCGTCGGCGCCGCTGATCCTGGCCCGGCGCGTGACTCGTGGCCGCGGCGCGCCGCGGATCGGTCAGTCGTCCGACGTGCTCGTGCACGGACCCGTGCCCGAGCCGGTGACGGCGGACCTCGTCGGGGCGGGCGTGGGTGCCCGGGGCCTCGCCGAACCCGACGGCGACGGTGCGAACCGCCGGCCCGTCGGAGCTCGTGAGGGTGATGGGGACCTCACGGGGCGCGGGAGCGACCGGGATGCGGGCGAGCGGGCCGGCCACCAGCGCGCGGTGCCCGTGCCCGCGCCGGGGCTGCGGTGGGCCGCCCTGCGGGAGGCGGGTGCCGACCTCCCGGCCCGCGATGCGGGCCTGGCCACCATGGCGGTCGCTCTCGACGAGTGGCACACCCGCCACCCCCGCTGCCCGCGTTGCGGTGCGCCGACGGTGCCGGCGCAGGCCGGCTGGATCCGGGTGTGCACGGTCGACGGCTCGGAGCACTACCCGCGGACGGACCCGGCGATCATCGTCGCGGTGGTGGACGACGACGACCGGATCCTGCTCGGCCACAACGCGGCGTGGCCGCCCGGCCGGTTCTCCACCCTGGCGGGCTTCGTGGAGGCGGGGGAGTCGGCCGAGCACGCGGTGGCGCGCGAGGTGGCGGAGGAGACGGCGGTCGTCGTCGACCGCGTCGTCTACCGCGGCAGCCAGCCGTGGCCCTTCCCGGCCTCGCTCATGCTGGCGTTCCGCGGGCACGCCGCCACCACCGAGGTGCACGCGGACGGCGCCGAGGTGACGCTGGCCCGCTGGTTCACGCGCGACGAGCTCGCGGCGGCGACGGCCACCGGCGAGGTGCTGCTGCCGATGCGCACGTCGGTGGCCTACGCCCTGATCACGGACTGGTTCGGGGCGCCGCTGCCGACGCGCTGGTGACGGACGGTCCGGGGCGCGTGGCGGGGCCGGTGCCGTTCCGGCGGCCGACGAAAGCGGGCCGGCGGCCCCTAGGCTCGAGCGCGTGACGCGCGTCGAGATCGAGACGCCTGAGGGGCCGGCCTGGGCCGACGTCGACCGGCCCGGCGGCGACGCGGTCGGGGTGTTCTTCGTGGGTCACGGTGCCGGCGGCGGGGTCGACCACGTCGACATCCGTGCCGCCTGCGACGGCGCGCTCGCGGCCGGCTACGTCGCCGTGCGCGTCACCCAGCCGTACCGCGTGGCCGGGCGACGTGTGCCACCCGCCGCCCCGCGGCTTGACGAGGCGTGGCTCACCGTGACGTCCGCGGTGCTGGACCAGGTGGGCCCGTTGCCGGCCGTCCACGGCGGCCGCTCCAGCGGCGCGCGGGTGGCGTGCCGCACGGCCGCCTCGACGGGGGCGGTGGCCGTGGTCGCGCTCGCGTTCCCGCTGCACCCGCCGGGCAGGCCGGACCGCAGCCGGCTCGCCGAGCTGGACACGCCAACCGTCCCGGTGCTGGTGGTGCAGGGCGATCGCGACGCCTTCGGGATGCCGCCGCCTGGCCCGCGACGCGAGGTCGTCGTCATCCCGGGCGACACGCACTCGCTCACGAAGGACCCGGACGCCGTGGGCGCCGCGGTCCACGCGTTCCTCGCGTTCCTCGCCGGCCGCGTGCCGGGCGCGCGTTAGCCGGCCGAGCGCGGGCCACGCGCCGCGACCGAGATCAGCCGGCAAGGCGCGCCTGCACCTCGGCCAGCGACGGGTTGGTGGCCGACGAGCCGTCGGGGAACACCAGCGTGGGCACGGTCCGGTTGCCGTCGTTGACGGACTCGACGAACGCCGCGGCGTCCGGCACCTGCTCGACGTCGACCTCGTCGTACGCGATGCCGGCGGCGTCGAGCTGCGACTTCAGGCGGCGGCAGTAGCCGCACCACGTGGTGGTGTACATGGTCAGCGTCGCGTCGCTCATCGTTCCTCGGTCGGTCGAAGGCTCGGTCGTCGGCCGACAACGTACGCCGCCGCGCCGGCATTCCTGGCCGTCCACCGGCCCGGCGGGCGGGTCCCGGCTGTCGGCGGCGGCTGGAAGGATGGCGGGCGATGTCCGCCGATGCCCTCCTGGACGCGCTCGACCCCGAGCAGCGCGCCGTCGCCACTGCCCTGACCGGGCCGGTCTGCGTGCTCGCCGGCGCCGGGACGGGCAAGACGAGGGCGATCACCCACCGCATCGCGTACGGCGTGCGCACGGGCGTCTACAAGCCGGCGAGCGTGCTGGCGGTGACGTTCACGGCGCGGGCGGCGGGGGAGATGCGCGTCCGGCTGCGCGGCCTGGGCGTCGGGGGCGTGCAGGCCCGCACGTTCCACGCCGCGGCGCTGCGCCAGCTCGGCTTCTTCTGGCCCAAGGTCGTCGGCGGCGCCCCGCCGCGGCTGCTGGAGAAGAAGGCCCCGCTCGTCGCCGAGGCCGCCCGGCGGGTGGGGCTCGACGTCGACCGCATCGCGGTCCGCGACCTCGCCAGCGAGGTGGAGTGGGCGAAGGTCAGCCTCGTGCCCGCCGACGACTACGTGGCGGCGGTCGGCGCGGCGGCCCGGCCGACGCCCGGCGGGTTCGCCGCGCAGGAGGTCGCCCGGCTCATGACGTCCTACGAGGACGTGAAGAACGAGCGCGGCGTCATCGACTTCGAGGACGTGCTGCTGCTGACCGCGGCGATGATCGCGCAGCGCCGCGACGTGGCCGACGTGGTGCGCGGGCAGTACCGCCACTTCGTCGTCGACGAGTACCAGGACGTCAGCCCGCTCCAGCAGTACCTGCTCGACCAGTGGCTCGGCGGCCGGCACGAGCTGTGCGTCGTCGGCGACCCGAGCCAGACCATCTACTCGTTCACCGGCGCGAGCCCCGAGCACCTGCTGGGGTTCGGCCGCACGCACCCCGGCGCCGCGCAGATCCGGCTGGTGCGCGACTACCGCTCGACACCGCAGGTGGTCACCCTCGCCAACCGGCTGCTGGTCTCGGGCCGCAAGCGGGGTGAGCCGAGCCCGCTCCAGCTCGTCGCGCAGCGCCCGGACGGCCCGCCCGTGCGCTGGACCGCGTACGACGACGACGAGGCCGAGGCCGCGGGGATCGCGGCGCGCATCGCGCGGCTGGTCGCCGACGGGACGCGGCCGAGCCAGATCGCGGTGCTCTACCGCACCAACGTCCAGGGGGAGGCCTTCGAGGAGGCGCTCGCCACGGCGGGCGTCGGCTACCAGGTGCGCGGCGGGGAGCGATTCTTCGCGCGGCGCGACGTCCGCGACGCGATCGTCCTGCTGCGCGGCGCGGTCCGCTCCGCCGACCCGTCCGTGAGCATGCCGGAGAACGCCCGCGACGTGCTGCGCACCGTCGGCTGGTCGGAGCAGCCCCCGGCGCCCCGCGGCGCCGCGCGCGAGCGGTGGGACGCGATGCAGGCGCTGGCCACGCTGGCCGACGACCTGGCGGCGGCGGGCGCGACCGGCCTGGCCGAGCTCGTGGCGGAGCTCGACGAGCGCGCGTCGGCGCAGCACGCCCCGGTCGTCGAGGGCGTGACGCTGGCCTCGCTGCACGCCGCCAAGGGGTTGGAGTGGGACGTCGTGTTCCTCGCCGGCCTCTCGGAGGGGCTGCTGCCGATCTCCCTGGCCGAGACCCCCGCCGCGCTCGAGGAGGAGCGCCGGCTGCTGTACGTCGGCGTGACGCGGGCGCGCGAGCGGCTGGAGATGTCGTTCGCCCGGGCGCGCACACCGGGGTCGCGCGGCACCCGCAAGGCGTCGCGGTTCCTCGACGGGCTGTGGCCGTCGGGCGGCACGGCACGCGCGGGCGGCGCCGAGCCGCCGGCCGCCGCCGACCCGGCGCTGCTGGCCCGCCTGCGCGAGTGGCGCACCGACGAGGCCCGCCGGCTCGACCGTCCCGCCTACACGGTGCTCGCCGACCGCGCCCTGGAGGACGTCGCGACGCTGCGCCCGGCGACGATCGCGGAGCTGGCCCGGGTCCGCGGGATCGGCCCCGTGAAGCTCGACGCCTACGGGCAGGCGCTGCTGGGGCTCGTCGCACGCCGCTGACCGGCGCCGGCGAAACTGCCACGAACTCGTGCCGATAATCCGTTGCCGCGGCGGGGAAGTCCCCCTACGGTGGACGAGGTTTGAGCACCGGGCTGTGCCGAAGAGGCACGGGTCCACGAACGAGAGGGGGTGCAGACCGACGTGACGACGATCCTCATGACCCGCACGGGCGCTTCTGCGTGCCTCCTCGCGGGCACCGGCACCCCGTTCCAGGGGCGTGCTGTGTCCGCCAACCGCCGCCGTGCCCAGCTCCAGGGGCGTACTGCGCCCGTCGTGGGCTTCCTCACGTCGGCCGGCACCGGCGTCGCCCTCGACGACCTCGACCCGATCCCTCGCGGGACCTCGTGATCTGACGACGAACATCGTCTCAGGCCGTGGATCCCGCACCGGGTCCGCGGCCTTCCTGTTTCTCCGGGAGAACCCGGTGAGCTGGGGCCGCGGACCCAGACCAGCTCACCAGCAAGGACTCCAGGAGGAATCGTGCAGCTCACGACGCTGCTCGACACCGTGTACCAGGGCGTCTCCACCACGGGCGCCGACGACTTCGACCGACTGGTCGCCGACCTCATCCCGTGCCGGACGCACGACCCCGAGCTGTGGTTCGCCGAGCACACCGCCCAGGTCGAGCAGGCCAAGGCGCTCTGCCGCACCTGCCCGCTGCTGGAGGGCTGCCTGGCCGGCGCGATCGAGCGCGAGGAGCCGTGGGGCGTCTGGGGTGGCGAGGTGTTCGTCGGCGGTCAGGTGGTCGCGACGAAGCGTGGCCGTGGCCGCCCACGCAAGGACACGGTGTACCCGGCCGCCTGAGCCGGACGACGAGGGCCCCGCACCACGACCGGTGCGGGGCCCTCGCGCGTCTCACGGCTCGTCGGGCAGCCGGGTGCAGCCGCAGCGCGGGTGGGGCTGCCACACCCGTTCCCGTGGGACCGCGTCCGGCAGCGCGACCTCCCACGTCAGCCCCGGGGCGATCGGCCGGCCGTCGACCGTGGCCAGCAGGCTCGCCACGGCCAGCCCGGCCGCGACCGATGCGACCGGACCGGGTTCCACGGCGTCCGTGCCGACGAGCTGGGACAGGACCAGCGGCCATGCGGGGTCGAGGTCGGCGCGATGCAGGTCCAGGCAGCGCAGGCACGCGCCCGCACCGGGCACGACGAGCGGCCCGACGACGGTGTCCCCCTCGCGCACCACGACCGACAGGTGCGTGACGTCGAGCGACAGGAGCCGCTCGGGGCGGGCCGGGTCGGCCGCGGCGCCCTCGACGACGACGAGGACGTCGGGCGTCGCGGGGCCGTCGACGTCGACGGTGGGGGCCACGTCCCGCAGCAGCCGGGTGGCGGCCCGCTCGCGGGGCTGCCCGACGTCGCTCCACCGGTAGCCGGTCGCGCCCACGTCGGCCGTGCGCACGGGTCGTTCGTCGTCCAGGAGGACGGTGCCGACGCCCGCGGCCGCGAGCCCTGCCGCGATGCCGAGGCCGGTGGGCCCGAGGCCGACGACGCCGACGCACGAGGCGCCGCGCCGGCGCGTGCGCGCCACCGGGTCGTCCTCCGGCCGCAGCAGCCCGAGCACGAGGGAATCCGGCGGGCCGTCGGGGATGTCGTCCGGCACCGCGAGGCCGGCGAGCGCGAGCTCGTCGACCAGGCCGCCCAGCCGCGGCCCGTCGAGCCCGGCACGCCGCGTGACCAGGGCCTCGACCTCGTCGGGAGCCAGGTTCGTCAGGCGCACGGCCCAGCGCGGGTCCGTGCCGACCTGCACCTCGTCGGCGCCGCGGCGCAGCACGGGCAGCCCCGTCCGCAGCCTCACGCCGGTCCCTCGCACCGGTGCAGAGTGCCAGCGCCGCCGGCCGCGCACGCTTCGTCGTCCACAGACACGCGAGGGGCCCCGCCACCATGGCGGAGCCCCTCGCGGACGGACCGGTTCAGGCCTTGCCGAGGATCCGGTTGAGCTTGGTGCCGCAGACCGGGCAGACGGCCTTGGCCATCTTGCGCCCGGACTCCGAGACGACAACCTCGCCCGTCGCCTCCCGCTTCTCCTTGCACTTCACGCAGTAGAACTCACCCGCGTAGGTCTCGGCCATCAGGTCCCTCCTCGAAGTGGTGCGTCGGCGCGCGCGAGGCGCCCGATGCGGAACGGGCCGGCGCCGTGTGCGGCGGGCCCAGGGGCACACAGTACAGACCGGGCACCCCGCGCAGGCCCGGACCAGGGTGGGAGCCGGAGGGTTCGACCATTCGGCGGAGGGCGTGCCGGCTGTGGAGGGAGGCGGGCGGTGTCGCCGCGCGGGGTTACGGTGCGGTCTGTGCCGACACCGGACGCCGTCGAGGTCCGCCGCTCCCGCCGCCGCACCCGCACCGTGACCGCGTGGCGCGAGGGCGGCGTCACGGTCGTGTCGATCCCGGCCCGGTTCACGCGGGCGCAGGAGCGCGAGTGGGTCGACCGGATGCTCGGCCGCCTCGCAGTGCAGGACGAGCGGCGCCGGCCCTCCGACGCGGCCCTGCTGCGGCGCGCGACGGAGCTCTCGCGGGAGTACCTGGAGGGGCGCGCGGTGCCGGCGTCGGTGTCGTGGTCGAGCCGGCAGGGCAAGCGCTGGGGCTCGTGCACCACGGTGGACCGCACCATCCGCATCTCCGACCGGCTGCAGGGCATGCCGCGCTGGGTGCTCGACTACGTGCTGATGCACGAGCTGGCGCACCTGCTGCGCCCCGGCCATGACGGGTCGTTCTGGGCGCTCGTGGACCGCTACCCGCACACCGCGCGCGCCCGCGGCTTCCTCGACGGGTACGCCTACGCCCGGGGGCACGGCGAGGCCGGGCCGGACGACGACGGCGCGTGGGATGTCGACGAGGACGCCATGCCGGTGCCCGACGAGGCCACGGACGGCGTCCTGTTCGACATGGGGACGGCTCGACGTCCGTCCCTCGGCGGCCGCCGCGCCTGACCGGACGCCGGGGGCTACGCGGAAGGCGCGCCGGGCTCGTCGTGGCCGAGGATCTCCGCGATCGCGGCGTCCAGCGCCGCCGACTCGGCGTCGGCCTCACGCTGCCGGGCGGCGTAGCCGGCGGGGTCGTCGAGGTCCGCCGCCGTCGGCATGAGGTCCGGGTGCTGCCACACGGCGTCCCGGCCGGACTGGCCGCGCTCGGCGGCGATGGCAGCCCACAGCGCCGCGGCGTCGCGCAGCCGGCGGGGCCGCAGCTGCAGCCCGACGAGCGTCGCGAGGGTCTGCTCCGCCGGGCCGCCGGCGGCCCGCCGCCGCCGCAGCATCTCCCGCAGCGCCACGGCGTGCGGCAGGTGGGCGAGGGCGGCGGCCGCGCTGACCTCGTCGACCCAGCCCTCGACGAGGGCCAGCGACGTCTCCAGGCGGTCGAGCGCGGCCTGCTGGCCGGGCGTCGTCTGCGGGCCGAACACGCCGCCGGACAACGCCGCCTGCAGGGCGGCGGGATCGGTCGGGTCGACGGAGCGGACGGCCTCCTCGAGCTGCTCGGTGTCGATGGTGATGCCGCGGGCGTACGCCTCCACGGCCCCGAGCAGGTGCGCGCGCAGCCACGGCACGTGGGTCATCAGCCGTGTCGCCGCGGCCTCGCGCAGCGCGAGGAAGAGCCGGAGCTCCTCGTCGGGCACCTCGAGGCCCTCGCCGAACGCGGCGACGTTGCCCGGCAGCAGCACGGGCACCGGGGTGGCGAGCAGCGACAGCCCGACGTCGGTCGCGCCGAACACCTCGCGGGCGAGCGTGCCGACGGCCTGGCCGACCTGGAGCCCGAACACCGTCTGGCCCAGCCGGTGGACCATGTCGGTGACGTCGAGCCCGAACCCCTCGCCGCCCATCTCCTCGCGGACGGTCGTCCCGAGCGCGCCGGCGAGGGCCGCCGCGAGCGACGTCGCGATCGGCTCGGTGAGCGTGCGCCAGGTCGGCAGCGTCGCCTCGACCCACTCCGCGCGGCTCCACGCCCGCCCGGCCGCGCCGGAGGGCGCGACGTCGGTGACGGCGTCGAGCCACAGCTCGGCGACGGAGAACGCGTCGGCGACCGTGCGACGGTCGATCGCGCCCACCGAGGGGTCCCCGCCGGCGCTCGCCTGCTGGCGCGCCAGCTCCTGGGCCATCTCCCAGTTGACGCCGCCCTCGCCGCCGGCGGCGACCAGGCGCTGCACCTGCGCCGCCATCTGGCGCAGGGACTCGGGGTCGGTCGGCATGCCCGGGATCGCCGGCAGCTGCGACGGGTCGAACCCGCCCTCCTTCAGCTGCTGGATCACCTCGTCGGCCGCGGGGCCCAGCATCGAGCGCAGCAGCTGCTCCCAGCCGGCGGATGCGGGGTCGAAGGGCGATTCGGCGCTCATGGCGAACTCCTCGAGGTCGGTCCGACCACGGTAACGACCGACCTGGCCCCCGGATGCCCGCCGGCGCCGGCCCGGTGGGCGGGTTCGCTCACGGCGCAGCGGGCGGGCATCGCCGCGGGCGTCACAACGCGCTCCCAGCGAGCTGCGCGATGATCGGCGGGTGCACGCCAGCCCACCCTCCCCGGCAGCGCCTTCCGAGCAGCCCGGCCCGGCCCCCGAGCAACCCGGCTCGTCCGCGGCCCAGCCCGCGGCGCCCGAGCAGCCCGAGGCGATCCTCCCGCCCCGGCCCGGCCCACGGTCCGCGCTGCTCGCGGGCGGCATGCTCGCCACGTCGCTGCTGCTCGCGGGGCTCGTCGTGCTCCCCGCGCCGTACGCGGTGCAGATGCCCGGCCCGACCGCGGACGTCCTCGGCGAGCAGAACGGCACGCCGCTCATCACGATCAAGGGCGCGACGACGTACCCGACGACCGGCCAGCTGCGGCTGACCACCGTCTCGGCCACCGGCACGCCGGGCTTCCCCTCGTCGGTGGCGAACGTCGTGCGCGCCTGGCTGTCCCGCAGCGACCTGGTGGTGCCCACGGAGGAGCTCGTCCCGCCGGGGCAGACCCAGCAGCAGCTCAACGACCTCAACAACCAGGAGATGACGTCGTCGCAGGAGAACGCGACGGTCGCCGCCCTGACCGAGCTCGGCTACACCGTGCCGGCGACGCTCACCGTCGCGGGGACCACGGGCGGCACCGACGCCGCGGGCAAGCTCAAGGCGGGCGACGTCCTGACGGCGATCGACGGCACGAAGCTCGGCGACTACCAGGCGCTCGTCACCACCCTCGGGAAGGTCAAGCCCGGGGCGACGATCACCCTCGGGATCACGCGCGGTGGGACCGGGATGGACGTGCCGGTCGTCACCGGGACGCGGTCCGACGGCAGCGGCGCCCTCATCGGCGTCTTCATCGACCCGACGTTCACCTTCCCGATCGACGTGAAGATCCAGATCGACGGCATCGGCGGCCCGAGCGCCGGGATGATGTTCGCGCTCGGGATCGTCGACCGGCTGACACCGGCCGACGAGACCAACGGCCAGCGCATCGCCGGCACCGGGACGATCGACGTCACGGGCGCGGTCGGCCCGATCGGCGGCATCCGGCAGAAGATGGCCGGCGCCCTGCGCGACGGGGCGACGTGGTTCCTCGCCCCGAAGGCGAACTGCGGCGACGTCACCGGGCACGTGCCGGCCGGGCTGCGCGTCGTCGCGGTCGCGACGCTGCACGACGCCGTCGCCGCGGTGACGGCGATCGGCAAGGGGACCGGCAGCAGCCTGCCGACCTGCGGCTGAGTCGCTACTGGAGGGTCGCGCGGACCGCGTCGACGAGCCCGGGCACCATCGTCGGGCCCTGGGCGACCTGGTCGTCGGCGTCGAACGCGCGCGTGCGCGCGGCGCACCACGAGCCGCCGCCGCGCAGCACCCCGACCGCCAGCCGCACGTCCGAGCGGTCCGGGTGGCCCATGAGGTAGCTCAGCGCCTCGTCGGGGTCCGCGGGCATGGCGTCCTCCGCGGCCGTCGGCAGCACGATCCGCTCGACGGTCACCACGACGCCGTCGACGGTGTCCGGCCAGCCGAGGCCGGCGAGCAGCTCCTCGAGGTCCTCCGCCTGGGGCAGCCCCTCCTGCTCCACGGACGTCAGGTGCCACGGCGTGGTCCGGGCGGCCTCCAGGACGTCGGGCGTCATCTGGTCGGCGAGCGACGGCTCGGCCGCCAGCGCGACCGACGTCCGCACGAGCGCGAACACGCGGACGGGCCCGTCCCAGCCGGCCGCGGCGACGTGCCGCTCGACCTCCTGGACGGCGAAGGCGAGGGCGGCGGTCGCCTCGGGCGAGTCGGGACCGGGTTGCATGCCGTCATGCTCCCATCCCTGTGGGAACCTGGGGCGCGGGCCCGGCGTTGTCCCGACGACCGGCCCAGCAGGCGTTCTGCCCAACCGACGACGACGAGGAACAGTGACTTCCGCCGAAAGCTCCCGGCCGCGCCCCCTGGCGCGGCGCCGCCGCGGTCCCCTCATCCCGACGATCGTCACGATCGTGGTGCTCGTCGTCGGGCTGCTGGTGCTGTCCCAGCTGTGGACCCAGGTGCTGTGGTTCGACCAGCTCGGCTTCAGCCGCGTGCTGTGGACGCAGTGGGGCACGCGCGTCGTGCTCTTCGTCCTCGGCTTCCTCATCATGGCCGGCGCCGTCGCGGCGAGCCTGCAGTACGCGTACCGCTCGCGGCCGGTGTACGCGCCGAGCTCGACCGAGCAGGCCAACCTCGACCAGTACCGCGAGGCGATCGAGCCGCTGCGGCGGCTCGTCATGGTCGTCGGGCCCCTGGTCCTCGGGCTGTTCGGCGGGGGCGCCGCGGCCCAGCGCTGGCAGACCGTGCAGCTGTTCCTGCACCGCCAGCACGTCGGCCAGACCGACCCCCAGTTCCACGTGGACCTGGGCTTCTACATGTTCACGCTGCCGCTGCTGCGCTTCGTGGTCTCGTTCCTCATGACCGCGACGGTGCTGTCGATCGTCGGCGCCGTCGCGACGCACTACCTGTACGGCGGGCTGCGCATCGGCGGGTCCGCCAAGGGCAACCGCACCACGGTGCAGGCGCGCCGGCACCTGTCGGTGCTGGGCGCGGTGCTCATGCTCCTCATCGCGGCGAGCTACTGGATGGACCGGTACTCGACGCTGATGAAGAGCACCGCGGCCAACGACCGCGTCGAGTTCTCCGGCGCGTCGTTCACGGACGTGCACGCGGTCATCCCGTCGAAGGCGATCCTCGCGGTCGCGGCGCTCGTCGTCGCCGTGGCGTTCGTCGTCAACGCGTTCGTCGCCAACTGGCGGCTGCCGGCCATCGGCGTCGGGCTCATGATCCTGTCGGCCGTCGTGGTCGGCGGCATCTACCCGGCGATCGTGCAGCGCTTCCAGGTGCAGCCCAACCAGCAGGCCAAGGAGGCGTCGTACATCCAGCGAAACATCGACGCCACCCGCCAGGCCTACGGCCTGACGAACATCGACGTCACGGCGTACCCCGCCGTCACCACCGCGACCGCGGGCCAGCTGCGCCAGGACGCCACCACCACCGCCTCCATCCGGCTGCTCGACCCTCAGATCGTCGCGCCCTCCTTCCGCCAGCTCCAGCAGATCCGCGGCTTCTACGACTTCCCCGACACGCTGTCGGTGGACCGCTACACGGTGGCCGGGCAGAGCCGTGACACGGTCATCGCGGCGCGCGAGATCAACGTGGACAACCTCGCCGACTCGCAGAAGAACTGGGTGAACCAGCACCTCATCTACACCCACGGCTACGGGGTCGTGGCGGCCTACGGCAACACGCGGGGCGCCAACGGCGCGCCGGCGTTCTGGGAGAGCGGCATCCCGTCGACCGGCGGGCTCGGCGCCTACGAGCCGCGCATCTACTTCGGCCACGAGTCGCCGAGCTACTCGATCGTCGGCGGCCCCGCCGGGTCGGCGGGCGAGGAGTTCGACTACCCCGACGACGCGGCACCCAACGGCAGCGGCGCGCAGACGACCCGGTTCCCCACCCAGCAGGTCTCCGCGGGGCCGAGCATCGGCAGCGCGTGGAACAAGCTGATGTACACGCTGAAGTTCGGCGACGAGCAGATCCTCTTCTCCAGCTCGGTCAGCGCGGACTCGCAGATCCTCTACGACCGCGACCCGCGCGACCGCGTGCAGAAGGTGGCGCCGTACCTCGAGCTCGACGGTCGGGTGTACCCGGCGGTCATCGACGGCCGGGTGAAGTGGATCATCGACGGCTACACGACGAGCGACCAGTACCCGTACTCGGCCAGCGAGTCGCTCGTGGACGCGACGACCGACTCCCTCACCGCGACGTCGACGACGATCCAGCCGCTGGGGTCCAAGACGGTCAACTACATCCGCAACTCGGTCAAGGCGACCGTCGACGCCTACGACGGCCACGTCGACCTCTACGCCTGGGACCCGAGCGACCCGGTGCTCAAGGCGTGGGAGGGTGTCTTCCCGGCGTCGATCAAGCCGATGTCGGACATCAGCGGTGCCCTCATGAGCCACATGCGCTACCCCGAGGACCTCTTCAAGGTGCAGCGCACGCTGCTCGGCAAGTACCACGTCACCGACGCGGCGCAGTTCTTCACCGGCAACGACTTCTGGGACACCCCGAGCGACCCGGTGCAGAACAACGACACGGTCAAGCAGCCGCCGTACTACCTGACGCTGCGGATGCCCGACCAGCCCCAGGCGCAGTTCTCGCTGATGTCGACGTACATCCCGATCGGCTCCAACGCGCGCAACGTGCTGACGGGCTACCTGGCGGTGGACTCGGAGGCCGGTGACATGGCCGGCCAACCGGCGGCCGACTACGGCAAGCTGCGGCTGCTGACGCTGCCGCGGGACTCGACCGTGCCAGGGCCGAACCAGGCCGTGGCCAACTTCAAGTCGGACACCACGGCGCAGGACGAGCTGGCGATCCTCGACCAGCACGGCTCCACGGTGCTCCGCGGCAACCTGCTCACCCTGCCGGTCGGCGGCGGCCTGCTCTACGTGCAGCCGGTGTACCTGCAGGCGTCGTCGGGCTCGACCTACCCGCTCCTGCAGCGCGTGCTGGTCTCGTTCGGGGACAAGGTGGGCTTCGCCGGGACGCTCGACGACGCGCTGAACCAGGTGTTCGGCGGCAGCTCGGGTGCCACCGCCGGCGATGCCGGGACGCAGGGCGAGACGCAGCCCGCCACCGGCGGCACCGGGGGGACCGGCTCGACGCCCAGCGCCGGTCCGACGACGGGCCCGACCCCGACGCCGACCACCACGTCGGGCGACCCGCGGGCCGAGCTCGCGGACGCGCTGCAGCGCGCCAGCCAGGCGATGAAGGACAGCGACCAGGCGCTCAAGAACGGCGACTTCGCCGCCTACGGCGCCGCCCAGAACCGGCTCGACCAGGCGGTGCAGGACGCGCTGTCGGCCGAGAACCGGCTGGGCGCGCCCACCCCGACGCCGACCGCGACACCGGGCGGCTGAGCCGTCCGGCCGCGGTCGGCGAGCGCGGCGAGGTCGGCCGCCAGGCGGCGCTCGTCCGCGTCGTCCGGGCCGGCGCCGCGCGCCCCGGCCGCGCGCCGGGCCGTCGGCCGCGCCCGGTCGGGGTCGCGCATGACGAGCCAGACGAGCGGGAGCACGACAAGGGCGGCGACGACGAGGCGGGCGAGCGTGTCCATGCCCTCACGCTGCGCTCCGGGGACCGCGCTGACGAGTGGCAGCAATGTCGATGGTCGACAAGATCCTGCCAACGGCGTTACCGTGCTGCATGCTGCGCAGCGTGACCGCGCTCGTCGTCGACGGGCTGGCGATGTTCGAGTTCGGCGTCGTGTGCGAGGTCTTCGGGATCGACCGCACCGAGGATGGCGTCCCGGCGTTCGACTTCCGCGTGGCGGCGGCGCGGCCCGGCGCGCGGATCCGCACCGGGATCGGCCTCGACCTCGTGGTCCAGGACGGGCTGGAGGCGCTCGAGGGCGCCGACCTGGTGGCAGTGCCCGCGACGACCATCCGCGACGAGTACCCGCCCGAGGTGCTCGCGGCGCTGCGCGCCGCCCACGAGCGCGGGGCCACGCTGCTCTCGGTCTGCTCCGGCGCGTTCGTCCTGGCGGCCGCCGGCATCCTCGACGGGCGCACCGTCACCACGCACTGGCGCCACGCGGCCGAGCTCGCCCGCCGCTTCCCGCGGGTCACCGTGGACGCGGACGTGCTCTTCGTCGACGACGGCGACGTCATCACGAGCGCCGGCACGGCCGCCGGGATCGACGCCTGCCTGCACCTGGTGCGCCGGGAGCTGGGCAGCGGTGTCGCCAACGCCGTGGCCCGGCGCATGGTGGTCCCGCCGCAGCGCGACGGCGGGCAGCGGCAGTTCATCGAGCACCCCGTGCCGGCCTGCACGGACGACTCGCTGCGACACGTGCTGGCGTGGGCCACCGAGCACCTGGCGCAGCCGCTGACCGTCGACTCGCTCGCGGCGCGGGCGCTGCTGTCGCCCCGGACCTTCGCCCGCCGGTTCGTCGACGAGACCGGCACCACGCCGATGCGCTGGCTGACGGCGCAGCGGGTGCTGCACGCGAGGCGGCTGCTGGAGGAGACGGACCTGCCGGTCGACGACGTCGCCCAGGAGTGCGGCTTCGGCACGGCGGCGCTGCTGCGGCACCACTTCGGCCGGGCGGTCGGCCTGCCGCCGAGCGACTACCGGTCGGCGTTCCGGGCCCGCGCCGCCTGAACCCGGCTAGGGCTCGCGCCCGACGAGCCAGCCGCGCAGCCGGTCGGGGCAGTCCGTGATCACCGCGTCGACGCCGAGGCGCTCGGCGGTCTGCCACTCCCAGGGCTCGTCGAGCGTCCAGACGGCGACCTCCTGGCCGGCGGCGTGCCGGCGCGCGACGAAGGTCGGGTCGGTGGCCAGCAGGGCACCGTCCGGGTTGACCGCGGCGAGGCCGAGCTCGTCGGCCAGGTCGTCGAGGTCGGGCGGGACGGCCTCCAGCAGCAGGCCGCGGCGCAGCTCGGGGGCCGCGTCGCGCAGCGCGCCGACGGTGACGGCCTCGAAGCTCTGCACGACGACGCGCGGGGCGAGCCCGGCGGCCAGCAGCGGCTCGGTGCACAGCGCGACGTCGTCGGGCGACCAGACGTCCTTCAGCTCGAGCAGGAGGTCGATGTCGCGCCGCCGCAGGAACGCCACGACCTCTTCGAACGTGGGCACGCGCTGGCCGGCGAACGCGGGGGAGAACCACGACCCGGCGTCCAGCGCCCGGATGGCCTCGAGCGTCAGACCGGCCACCGCCCCGGCGCCGTCGGTCGTCGCGTCGACGGTGTCGTCGTGGATCACCACCACGCGCCCGTCGGCGGTGAGCTGGACGTCCATCTCGACGCAGTCGGCGCCCGCGCGCCACGCGGCCTCGAAGGCCGCCAGCGTGTTCTGCGGCGCCACCGCCGAGTTGCCGCGGTGCCCGACGACCCTCATGTCCACATCCCCCGCTCCTGAAGGACGGTGCGCAGCAGGTCCGCACGGTCGGAGATGAGCCCGTCGACGCCCACGTCGATGAGGCGGACCATCTCGGCCGGCTCGTTGACGGTCCACACGTGGACCTTGAGGCCGGCGGCGTGCGCGGCGTCGACGGTGCGTTCGTCGACGAGGGTCAGTCGACCGGCTGTGGCCGGCACCTGGAGGCAGTCCACCCGCTCGGCCAGCCAGCGCACCGGGCGGCCGAGGCGCGTGTCGAGGGCGAACCGGGCGATCTCGGTCGTGCCGGCCGATGTCGCCACCGGCCTGCTCAGCCGGCGCTGCGTGGCCCGGCGGCGCGCGGCGGAGAACGAGGCGACGAGCACGCGGTCGTGCGAGCGGGTCCGCTCGATCACCTCGGCCACCGGGAAGATCCCCGCCGGCTCCTTGACGTCGATGTTGACGCGCACGTCGGGGAACGAGCCGAGCACGTCCTCCAGCAGCGGCACGGGCTCGACACCGCCGATGCGTGCCGCGCGGACCTCGCGCCAGGGGAGGTCGCGCACCCGGCCGTGGCCGTCGGTGGTGCGGTCGAGCGTGGCGTCGTGCAGCGCGACGGCGACGCCGTCCGACGTGGCGTGCGCGTCCGTCTCGACGTACCGGTACCCCAGGTCGACCGCGGCGGCGAACGCCGCCAGGGAGTTCTCCAGCCCGTCGCGCGAGAACCCGCGGTGCGCCAGCGCCGCGAAGGGTGGGTCGAGGTAGCCGGTCACGGCGCGATCCGGGTGAGGAACCCGGTCACGGTCGCGAGGTAGGCGGCGCGCGGCTCCGGGGCCGACAGCGCCAGGTCGTGGACGCCGCCGGCGATGACGCGGACGTCGACGTCGGCGCCGAGGCCGGGCGCGAGGCGCGCGAGCGTGCGCACGTCCAGCACGATGTCCTGCCGGTCCAGGTCGGGGTTCTCGTTGCGGTCCGGCCCCGAGGTGTCGGAGTGCGCGACGAGCACCGGGCACGAGATCTCCAGGCCGCGGGCGACACGCGCCTGCCCCTGCCGCACGGCCGACAGCCAGCCGGCCCGCGCCGGGACGCCCTCGGGCCGCTTGAGCCGCGTGTCGAAGTCCCACCGGCCGCCGTTGGCCGCCAGCAGGTGCGTCGCGTACACGGACGGCCGGCTCGACAGGGGTGTCAGCGGGCGCAGCCGCGCCAGGGCGCGCAGCACCTCGTCGCCCACGACGGGCGCGAACACCGAGCCGGCGCCGAGGAACGGGCTGTCGAGGAGGAGGCCCTCGATGCCGCCGCGCTCGCGATGGGCGTGCGCCCACAGGGCGGCGACGAGCCCCCCGGTGGAGTGCGCGTGCACGACGACGGGCACGCCGGGGTGCAGCAGCCGCGCGGCCGTGACGGCCGCGGTGAGGTCCGTGCCCTGCTCGCGCAGGTCGTCCTGGTAGTGCGGCACCTCGCCGAGCCGCCAGGCGCGCCCGGCCCGCCGGGCGTCCAGCGCGAGGAAGGCCCAGCCGGCCTCCTCCACCGCGGCGGCGAGGTGGGCCTGGAAGAAGTAGTCGTTGTAGCCGTGGAGGTGCACCACGACGCCGCGCGGGCGGCGGGGAACCTCCTTGCGGCGCACGAGGGCGTACTCGGGGTCCGAGCGGCCGGCCGCGACCGAGGCCGCCCGCGTCCCGGCGACGACGGGCGAGGCCGGTGCGCGTGCGACGACGAACCCGGGCAGGTGGTCGTCGTCGGCCCAGGTCAGACCGGCGTCGGGCTCGGTGCGCACGGGACAGGCCTACACCAGTTCGGGCTGCGCCGCCGCGGTCACGTCGTGCCGCCCGTCGACGCGCCGCCCGGCGGGGAAGCGCACGAGGAGGAACAGCACGAGGCCGACGACGAGCACCGTGACGATGCCGAGGATGCCCCAGTACTGGTGGTCGCCGCCCCACCGGATCGCCACGGTCCACGCCGCCGGCGCGAGGAACGTCGCGACCCGCCCGGTGGTGGCGTACAGGCCGAACGACTCGGCCTCCCGGCCCTCGTCGGCCATCCGCGCGAGGAGGCCGCGGCTGGCGGACTGCGCCGGTCCGACGCACGCCGAGAGCACGAGCCCGGCCACCCAGAAGACCGTCCGGCCCTTGGCGTGGAGCACGAAGATCGCGGTCGCGGACAGCACGAGGACGACGAGCGAGACGGCGATGACGCGGCGCGGCCCGAACCGGTCGTCGAGCCACCCGGCGGCGATGGTGAAGATGCCGGCGACGACGTTGGCGGCGATGGCGAAGACGATCACCTGCGACGAGCTGAACCCGAACGTCCCGGCGGCGAGCACGGCACCGAACGTGAACACGCCGGTCAGGCCGTCGCGGTAGACGGCCGAGGCGACGAGGTAGCCGAGCATCGAGCGGCGGGTGCGCCACAGCCGTGCGACGTCGCGGCCGAGCTTGGCGTACGCGCCGAGCGGGGTGATCGCCTGCGGGTCGCGCTCGGGGTGCTCCTTGACCGCAACGAGCACCGGGATCGCGAAGACCGCCATCCACACGGTCGCCAGGGCGATGGCGGCGCGGATGTTCCAGCCGTCCTTGCTCGAGACGCCGAACCAGCCGACGTCCGGGTTGATGAAGCCGACGAACAGCACGAGCAGCAGGACGATGCCGCCGACGTAGCCGGAGCCCCAGCCCAGGCCGCTGACGCGCCCGAGGTTGCCGGGCGTGGTGATCTTCAGCAGCAGCGCGTTGTAGGCGACGGATGCCAGCTCGTAGAACACCGTGCCGACCGCCAGCAGCGTGACGCCGAGCACCACCGCGCCGCCCAGGTGCCCGGGGGTGGGTCGGACGAAGACCATGCCGGCCATCGCCAGCACCGTGACCAGGGTGTTCCACCCCAGCCACGGCTTGCGCCGCCCGGACGCGTCCGCGAGCGCCCCGAGCGCCGGCGCCAGCAGCGCGACGCAGATGCCGGAGATCGTCATCGCCGTGCCGAGCCACTCGCTGTGCACGCCCTTGGCGTGGTCGACGTCCTGACCGGCCTCGACGAACGTCGACGACGTGAGCCAGACGGTGAAGACGAACGTCGTCACCACGGAGTTGAACGCCGCCGACCCCCAGTCCCAGGCCGCCCAGGCGAGCACGGGCTTGCGCAGCAGGCGCTGCCTGCCGAACGGCGCGGGGCCGGCGGTGGTCGGGGCGTCGTCCGCGGCGGCGCGGGTGGGGTCGTCAGCCACGCGCGGATCGTACGGCGCGTCGCCGCCGGTGGCCCGCGTGGCGCGCCCCACCCCTCGCCGAGCGCCGCAGTCGTCTGCCGAGCGCGGCAGCAACTTCCCTCGCATTCGGCGAACGACTGCGGCACTCGCGGAGAGCGGGCGGGCCGCAGTCGCCCGCCGGTGGTGCGGGCTCGGACGGCCTCAGGAGGCGGTCTGGTCGTCCACCGCCGCGTCCCCGGCATCGCGCTTGACCGCTTCGATGCCGTTCAGCGCGCCGTCCTTGCGGGTGTAGCCCTCGCCGCCGGTGGCGATGATCTGCCCGTTGGCGGACTTCAGCCGCCACCGGAACTCACCGTTGGCGCTCTTGTACAGCTCGAACTTCGCGGCCATGGGAACTCCCTCGTCGCAGACCCGGACGGACGCCACGCTAGGAGCGGGCGCCGGGCGCGGCCAGCCGAACGGTCAGAACCACTCGATCCGGGTGGGTCGGGCGGACGGAACGCCGCGGACGACGGGTCTTGCCACCACAAACTCCACGACTTAGACTAAGCCGTGAAATAAGCCTGACGGGTTGGGTGACGTCCCGCGTGGTCGGCAGCGATGCCGCCCCGCGACGCGCGGGGCGGCCCCTGTCGCCAGGCGAGGCACGGCCCGGCGAGACTCACACTCGGCACGGCGCACGGTTGCGCCCACTGAAAGGGATCTTCGATGGCGAACTCCTTCACCCGGCGGGCCCTGGTGCCCGTCGGCATCGTCGCCGCGTTGGCACTCGCGGCATGCTCGTCGACGGGTGGCGGCACCCCGGCCGCCACGGGCGGCACTCCTGCCGCGGCCACGTCCGGCGCTCCCGCGCCGACCGGCCCCCTCACGGTCTGGGTGATGGGGGACACCACCGCCCACTTCGACCAGATCGTGCAGCCGTTCACGCAGCAGACCGGCATCCAGGTCAAGGCCGTCGCGATCCCGTGGGACAGCGTCGACCAGAAGTTCACGACCGCGGTCGCCTCGGGCGACGGCCCCGACGTCCTGCAGGTGGGCCTGTCGAAGCTGCGCACCTACGCCGACACCGGCGCCCTGCTGCCCCTCGACGACGCGACCCTCGCCCCCTACAGCCACCTCGCCTCCGCCAACTTCGTCGACGGCGTCGCGGGGAAGGCGACCGCGGTGGGCGGCAAGGTCGTCAGCGTGCCGTGGATCAGCGACACGCGCGTCCTGTTCTACCGGTCCGACATCCTGGCGGCGGCGGGCATCAGCTCACCGCCGGCGACGTGGGACGAGCTCCGGGCGGACGCCAAGACGCTGGCCGGGCGTGGGCCCGGCAAGTACGGCTACTACATCCCGCAGTGGGACAGCCCGCTGCCGGTCGAGATGACCTGGGACTTCGGCGGCGACATCATCGGCGCCGACGGCGCCGTGAACTTCGACACCCCGGAGTTCCGCAAGGCCGTCGACCTGTACACCGGCCTGTACGCCGACAAGAGCGTCCCGACGAACAGCGACTTCGACCAGACGCAGGGCTTCGTGTCCGGCGCGACGCCGATGCTCGTGTCCGGCCCCTACCTGGCCGCCGCGATCAAGGACGCCGCCCCCGACCTGGCCGGCAAGTGGTCCGTCGCCCAGCTGCCGAAGGGCACGACGAACACGTCGCTCCTCGCGGGCTCGAACATGGCGGTCTGGGCGAAGTCGGCCCACAAGGACGCCGCCCTGACGCTGCTCGACTTCCTGTCGCAGCCGGCGACGCAGGTCGCCTGGTTCCAGCTCAACGGCGACCTGCCGACGGCCAAGGCGGCCCTCGCGGACACAGCGCTGACCGCCGACCCGCTCGTGTCCGTCTACGCCGCGCAGCTGGCCAACGCCAAGATCGTGCCGCTCGTCCCGAACTGGGACGGCGCGACCGGCAAGGCGCTCCTCGACGCCCTCAACTCCATCGTGCTGACCGGCAAGGACAAGGAGGCCGCGCTCACGTCGCTGTTCGCGGCCACCAAGGGTCAGTCGACCAACTGAGGGCCGAGCGCCGGCCCGGTGGTGGCGAGCCTCCTCCACCACCGGGCCTCCGCTCGCCACGCTCGAGAAGGGAACGTCACGATGCGATCGCGCGCGACGCCGTACGTCCTCGTCGGACCGGCGACCCTGCTGCTCCTCGCCTTCGGCGTGCTGCCGATCCTCGTCGCGGCGGTCGTCAGCCTGACGAACCTCGACGCCGCCGGGCTCGGCGACCTGTCGCGGGTCCAGGGCGTCGGCCTGGCCAACTACACAGAGCTGTTCGGGGACGCCGCGTTCTGGCAGGCGATGCGCAACACCGGCTTCTACGTCGTGGTCGGCGTCCCGTCGGTCGTCGTCATCTCGCTGGTCGTCGCGCTGCTCCTCAACCGCTCGCAGGGCCGGTTCTTCCGGGTGCTCCGGTCGTTCTACTTCCTGCCGGCGATCACGGGCATCGTCGCCATCGCGCTCGTCTGGGGGTACCTCTACAACACGCAGTTCGGGTTGCTGAACTACGTGCTCTCGCTCGTCGGGCTCGGGCCGGTGCAGTGGCTGTCCAGCCCGTCCCTGGTCAAGGTGTCCGTGGCGCTCGTCGCGATCTGGCGTGGCACGGGCCTCAACACGATCATCTTCCTGGCGGCGCTGCAGGGGGTGCCGAAGGAGTACCTCGAGGCGGCGGCCCTCGACGGCGCGTCGCGGCTGCGCACCACCTGGTCGGTGGTCCTGCCGCTGCTGCGGTTCGCGATCCTCTTCGTCACGGTGACGACGGTGATCGCCTGGCTGCAGTTCTTCGACGAGGCGTTCGTCCTCACCAAGGGCGGCCCGCTCGGGTCGTCGACGAGCATCTCGCTGTTCCTGTTCCAGCAGGGGTTCTCCGGCGCGCGGTTCGGCTACGCCAGCGCCGGGTCGGTGGTGCTGTTCGCCGTCATCGCCGTCGCGACGCTCCTCCAGCTGCGCGCGAGGAGGGCCGATGTCGAGTACTGACACGCTCGTGCCGCCCCGTGTCGTCGCCCGGCCGGCCGCGACCGCGCGGACCGGGCGGCGTCGGCGGCCCTGGATGGCGGGCGTCGTGCTGACGCTGGGCGCGGTCCTCACCGCGTTCCCCTTCGCCTGGATGATCGTCTCGGCGGTCAAGCCGCGCAGCGACTCCGTCGCCTACCCGCCGCACCTGCTCCCGTCGCACGTGACCGTCCAGTACTTCACGCAGCTCATGCGCCAGATGGACTTCGGCCGGTACCTCGTCAACACCCTCGGGGTGGTGCTCATCAGCATGGTGGGCCTGCTGGTCATGGCGATGGCCGGCTACGGGTTCGCGAAGTTCTCGTTCCGCGGCAAGGAGCCGATCTTCTTCCTCGTCCTGACGACGATGATGATCCCGGTCCAGGTGACGATGATCCCGACCTACCTCATCCTCAACGGGATCGGGCTGACGAACACGCTCGTCGGGATCGCCCTGCCGACGCTGGTCAGCGCGTTCGGCGTGTTCCTGTTCCGGCAGTTCATGACGACGATCCCCACCGAGGTGCTCGAGGCCGCCCGCATCGACGGGGCGGGGGAGGCGCGGATCTTCGCGCAGATCGTGCTGCCGATGTCGCGGCCGATCCTCGCCGTGCAGGTGGTGCTGACCTTCATCACCGGCTGGAACAGCTTCCTGTGGCCGCTCGTCATCGCGTCCGACCAGGGCCTGTACACCCTGTCCGTCGGCATCGCCCTGCTCAATCAGCAGGTCGCCACGAACCCGTCGCTCCAGATGGCCGCCGCCGCCGTCATGGTCGTGCCGGTCCTCGTCGTCTTCGTCGTCTTCCAGCGGCACATCGTGCAGGGGTTCGCCCTGTCCGGCCTCAAGTGAGCCCCCAGTGACCAGGAGAACCCCGTGACCACCACCACCGACGCGACCGGCACCGCCCTGGGCTTCGTCCGGGCGGAGGGCGGCGTGCTCGTCGACGGCGCCGGGGACCCGCTCCTGCTCCGGGGCGTCGGGCTGGGCGGCTGGCTCCTGCCGGAGGGGTACATGTGGCGCCTGGGCGCCGGGGCGCAGTCGCCGCGGCAGATCGAGGCGCTCGTCGCGCGGCTCGTCGGCGAGGCCCGCGCGGACGAGTTCTGGCGGGAGTACCGCGCGGCGTTCGTCACCGAGGCGGACATCGCACGGATCGCCGCGAGCGGCCTCGACCACGTGCGGGTGCCGATCAACTCCCGGCTCGTGCAGGCGCCGGACGGCGAACCCCTCGCGGAGGGGTACGCGCTGCTGGACGACGTCATCGGCTGGAGCCGCACGCACGGCCTGCGCGTCCTGCTCGACCTGCACGGCGCCCCCGGTGGGCAGACGGGCACGAACATCGACGACTCGCCGCACGGCGTCCCCGAGCTCTTCATGGACGCCCGCTACCGCGACCTGACGGTGCGGCTGTGGTCCGACCTGGCGACCCGGTACGCCGACGAGCCCGCGGTGCTCGGCTACGACCTGCTCAACGAGCCGCTGCCGAACGAGTGGCAGCACCGCTACCGCGACGACCTCGTGCGCCTCTACCGGGACCTGACCGCGACGGTGCGGGCCGTCGACGCGCGCCACCTCATCGTCTACGAGGGCCTGCACTGGGCGACGAACTTCGAGATCTTCACGGAGCGCTGGGACGACAACTCCTGCCTCCAGTTCCACAAGTACTGGTCCGCGCCCGACGAGGCCAGCATCCGGCCCTTCCTCGACGCCGCCGCGAGCCTGCGCTTGCCCCTCTACATGGGCGAGGGCGGGGAGAACCGCCTCGACTGGCTGTACACGGCGTTCCGCCTCTACGAGACGTTCGGCATCGGCTGGAACCTGTGGACCTGGAAGAAGCTCGACACCCGCACGTCCCCCGTGTCGGTGCGTCCCCCGCAGGGCTGGGACCGGTTCGCGGCGAGCGCGCAGGGCGCGCCGCGGCTGACGCCGGCGCAGGCCGACGCCGTGCTCACCGAGCTCGTCGCCAACGTCCGGGTCGAGGCGGCCACCTGGCAGCCGGACGTGCTGGCGGCGGCCACCGCCGCGGCCCCGGCGGTGGTGCCCGCGTGGGGCTACGGGTTCCGTGGCGCGGGGGAGTCGTACCTCGTCGGGCGCCCGGGGCCGTTCCCCGCGCTGCGTGCCGACGACGCCGGCGGGCTCACGTGGACGCGGCCCGGGGAGCACCCCGACAACCCGTTCCACCACGACGCCGGCCAGGAGGAGTCGCCCGACGAGGAGATCGGGGTCCGCCTGGACGCCGGCGACTGGCTGGAGTTCGAGCTGACCGGGGACCTGTCCCGCTACGCCCCCGTGGTCGTCGACGGGGCCGCCCGCGACGTCACGCTCGAGCCCGGCCGGCGCGGCCTGCGGGCGGTCGCCCACGGACCGGTGACCCTGGTGCGTATCGTCCGCACGGACGGTTCTGGCCGGGACGACGAGGCGTGAGAAGGGCGTGATGACCACCGACACGGCCGGGCGGGCACGCACCGGGGGCGAGCAGGCCACGGTCACCACGCTGCGGCTGCGCAACCGCGCTGCCGTGCTGCAGCACGTGATCCTGGCGCGCCAGACCACGCGCGCCGACATCGCGCGGGAGTGCGGCCTGTCGATGGCCAGCGCCGCCAACCTGGTCGCCGACCTGGTGGCGGAGGGCCTGGTGCACGAGACCGGCACCGTCGCCTCGGGCGGCGGGCGCCCCATCGCCCTCATCGCGCCCCGCCCGGAGGGCGCCTACACGATCGGCGCCGACATCGGCGAGCGCGGCGTCGCCGTCGAGCTGTTCGACCTGTCGATGACGGCGGTCGACCAGGAGTTCCGGGGCGGACGCTCCGAGGAGGACCCGCGGGCCATCGGCGACGACCTGCGCGCCGCGGTGGACGCGCTGCGCGCGCGGAACCGCGACACGTGGCCGCTGCTGCTGGGGATCGGGCTGGCGATGCCGGGCATCGTCGAGACCGACGACGCCGGACGCCAGACCCTCTACGCGCAGAGCCTCGGCTGGCCGCCCGTGCCGATCCCGGAGCTGCTGCCGGCCGACGTCCCGGTCTTCGCCGACAACGGCGGCAAGACGCAGGCGAAGGCCGAGCAGTGGTTCGGCGCGGCGCGTGGCGTCGAGCACGCCGTCGTGGCGCTGCTCGGGCGCGGCGTCGGCGTCGGGCTCGTCCAGGAGGGGCGCCTGCAGGCCGGTGCGCACTCGAGCGCCGGAGAGTGGGGCCACACGAAGATCGAGCGCGGCGGGCGGCTGTGCCGCTGCGGCGGCCGGGGTTGCGTCGAGGCCTACGTCGGCGCGGCCGCCATGCTCGGCGCCTGGGCGGAGCGCGGCGGCGTGTTCGAGGGCACCGGCTGGCGCGCGCTGGGGCAGCTCCTCGACGCCGCCGCGGCGGGTGAGCCCGCGGCGACCGCCGTGGTCGACGACGCGATCGCCGCGCTCGGCCACGCCCTGGCGAACCTGGTCAACCTCACCAACCCCGAGCGCATCGTCGTCGGCGGCTGGGTGGGCATCCGGCTGATGGACGCGCTCGCGGACCGGATCGACGCGGCGATCCGCGCCAACAGCCTGCAGCGGCCCGGGTCGCAGTACGAGCTGTGCCCCTCGACCTTCGGCGGCGACACCGTGGCGATCGGCGCCGCGATCCTCCCGCTCGAGCAGCTCATCCGCGAGCCGCGCGGCTAGGTCACGGCCGCCCGGGCGGCGGGCACCACCGGCGCCCGGGGCGCGCCGCCGCCGCGCGACCTCGCGTCATCGGACACTTGGCGACGGCCACCCTTTGTACTATGGTTCCTTAAGACCTAAACAAAGGGGTTCAGTCATGCAGCGTCCGACATGGGGTGCCGATGTCACGCGGACCGCGGTCCTGGCGCTCATCGGCGCGCAGGGTCCGGTGTCCCGTGCCGAGCTCGCGCGCAGCCTCAAGGTGTCGGCCGCCCTCGTCACGCAGCTCACCCGGCAGCTCATCGCCGACAACCTGCTCGAGGAGCTCGACGTCGTGCCCTCCGCGGGGGGCCGCCCGGGCCGCCTGCTCGGGCTGACGTCGTCGGCCGGCAACGCGATCGGCGTCAAGGTCGTGGCCGACCACGTGGCCCTCGTCGAGGTGCAGATCGACGGCTCGGTAGTCCGCTCGGCGACGGAGCAGTTCGACGCGTTCGCCCCCGACGCCCTCGACCGCCTCTCCCGGATCGTCGGCGCGTTCCTCGCGGGGAGCACCCGGCCGCTGCTCGGCGTCGGCGTGGGGCTCCCCGGCAACGTGGACGTCGCCTCGCAGGGCGTCGTCGACTCCTCGCAGCTGCGCTGGCAGCAGTACCCCGTCGGGCAGACCCTGCGACGCGACCACGGCCTGCCCGTGCTCGTCGAGAACAACGTCAACGCGCTGACCATGGCGGAGCGGCTCTACGGCGAGGGCCGCCACCACGACTCCTTCCTCGTCGTCACGCTCGGCACCGGCATCGGCGGCGGCCTCGTCGCCGACGGCGCGGTCGTGCGGGGCGCCTCGGGCGCCGCCGGCCAGATCGGCCACGTCCCGGTGATCCCCGGAGGCCCGGCGTGCCAGTGCGGCAACGCGGGCTGCCTCGAGGCCCTCATCGGCGAGCAGGCGCTCGTCGCCACCGCCCGCGAGCGCGGCCTGCGTGTCGGCGGCGGCATCGACGACCTGCGGGCCCTGGCCGACGAGGGCGACGCGGCGGCCCGCGCCGTCTTCCAGGAGGCCGGCGAGCTGCTCGGGCGGACCCTCGCGGGCGTGGTCAACGTGCTCGACCCGGAGATCGTCATCTTCCTCGGGGAGGGGCTGGCCGCCTGGCGGCACTGGGCGCCCGGCTTCGAGCCCGCGTTCCGCAGCGGCCTGCTCCCGCAGCTGCGTGGGATCGGCATCAGCATCGAGAGCTGGCAGGACGACCGGTGGGCGCAGGGTGCGGCCAGCCTCGTGCTCGCCACGCCGTTCGACACCGACGGCCGCTCGGGCGAGCAGGGCCGTCTCGTGCGGCAGCGCCTCGTCGACCAGAGCCTGGCGGGGGGTCGGCCGTGACGGTGCTCACCCCGCTCGACACCCGGCTCGCGGCGCCGCCGACGACGACCGGGCGGCGTCGCCGCGGCTGGCGGAACGGGCTGACGATCGTCGCCTTCCTCGCGCCGAGCGCGATCCCGCTGGCGGCCTTCGTCCTCTACCCGATGATCCAGGCGGCGTGGATCAGCCTGCACCGGTGGAACCTCATCTCCGCGATGCAGTGGGTGGGCTTCGGCAACTACACCAAGCTCGTCGCCGACCCGAAGACCCGCGCCGCGTTCGGCCACACGCTGTTCTACGTCGTCGGCGAGATCCCGCTGGTCTTCGTCGGCGGCCTCGCGCTGGCCCTGGCGCTCAACGCGAGGCTCAAGGGCCGGTCGTTGCTCCGCGGGGTCTACTTCCTGCCGGTGGTGACGAGCTGGATCGTCGTCGCCCTGGTGTGGCGCTGGTTGCTCAACCCCGCGGTCGGGGTGGTCAACCATGTCCTCGCGCTGGTCGGGATCCAGGGCCCCGGGTGGTGGACGGACCCTCGCTGGGCGATGCCCTCGATCATCCTGGCCTCGGCCTGGAAGGACCTGGGCTTCGTCATGGTCATCCTGCTGGCGGGGCTGCAGTCGATCCCCGAGGACGTCAAGGAGGCGGCCCTCATCGACGGCGCCGGCCCCTGGCGGCGCCTGCTGTCGATCACGCTGCCCCTGCTGTCGCCCCAGATCTTCTTCGTCGTCGTGATCTCCCTCATCAACGGCTTCCAGGTGTTCGACCAGGTGTACGCGATGACCGGCGGCGGGCCGGCGGGTGCCTCGCAGGTCGTCGTCCAGCAGGTCTACGACCTGACCTTCCGGTACTCGCAGGCCGGGTCGGCCGCCGCGCTGTCGTGGCTCCTGTTCGTCGTCATCCTCGTCATCACCCTGCTCCAGACGTGGGGCCAGCGCCGGTGGGTGCACGATGCGTAGCCGCACGGGTGTGGGCCGGTGGGTGCTGTGGGCGGTCCTCGTCCTCGGGGCGCTCGTCATGCTGTTCCCGTTCGTGTGGACCCTCGTCACGTCGATCTCCACCGGTGCCGGGCTGGACGCCACGCCGTCGCTCGTGCCGCAGCACCCCTCCTTCGGCGCCTACCTCGAGCTGTTCCGGCGCACGTCGTTCGGGCGGGTCGTCCTCAACTCGGCGATCATCGCCGTGGGCACCGTCGCGCTGCAGATCCTGACGAGCGCGCTCGCCGCCTACGTGTTCAGCCGGCTGCCGTTCCGCGGACGCGGGGTCGTCTTCGGCGTCTACCTCGCCACGATGATGGTGCCGATGCAGGTCCTGCTCGTCCCGCTCTTCGTCGAGATGAAGTCGCTGGGCCTCATCGACTCCTACCTCGGGGTGATCCTGCCCGGCATGGCCAGCGCGTTCGGTGTCTTCCTGCTGCGCCAGGCGATGAGCACGGTGCCACGCGAGCTCGACGAGGCGGCCCGCCTCGACGGCGCGGGGCACCTGCGGATCTTCGGCCAGGTGGTCATGCCGCTCGTCACGCCGGCGGTCGCGACGCTCGGCGTCTTCTCGTTCATGAACAGCTGGAACGCGTTCCTCTGGCCGCTGGTGATCCTGCGGTCCCCGCAGCTGAAGACCCTGCCGCTCGCGCTGGCCGCCCTCCAGGGCCAGTACACGACCCGGTGGGACGTCGTCATGGCCGGGTCGGTCGTCACGATCCTGCCGATGCTCGCCGTCTACGTCTTCGCGCAGAAGTACGTCATCCAGTCCGTGGCCGGCTCCGGCCTCAAGTGACCCCGCAGCAAGTGCCCATCCGTCCTCGTCAAGGGAGACCAGACATGTCTCGCACTCGCATCGGCGCCGTGGCCCTCGCGGCCGTCGGTGCCCTCGTCCTCGCCGCATGCTCGAGCGGTGGGTCCGGGGCGCCCGCAACGACCGGAGCCGGCGGCACCACGGCCGCCGCCGAACCGGTGACCATCACGTACTCGAACTTCATCTCCAACGGCGGCAACGAGGCCAACCTCGCGAAGATCGTCACGGCGTTCGAGGCGGCCAACCCCGGCATCACGGTGACCGTCAAGACCCTGCCGTACGCCGACTACTACACCGCGCTGCAGACGGACGTCGCGGCCGGCACGGCGGCGGACGTCGTCGACGTCGAGTCCGCGACGTACGGCGCCCTGGCCGACAGCGGCGCCCTCGCCGAGCTCAAGGGCGTCGACGCCTCGGTCTACAAGCCGTCCCTGCTGGCGGCCTACCAGCGCGACGGCAAGCAGTACGGCCTGCCGAGCTCCTTCTCGACGGTCGTGCTCTTCTACAACAAGGACCTGTTCGACAAGGCCGGCGTCGCGTACCCGACCTCGAGCTGGACGTGGGCCGACGAGCAGGCCGCGGCGAAGAAGCTCACCGACTCGGCGAACGGCGTGTTCGGTGACTACCAGCCGATCTCGTACAACGAGTTCTACAAGACGGTCGCGCAGGCCGGCGGCACGTTCCTGTCGAGCGACGGCAAGAAGGCGGCGTTCAACTCCCCGCAGGGCATCGCCGCGGCGCAGTGGCTCGTCGGCAAGAACGGCACCGTGATGCCGACCGCCGCCCAGGGCGCGGGCACGCCGGACTTCGACAGCAAGCTGTTCCACGACGGCAAGCTCGCCATGTGGCACACCGGCATCTGGATGTTCGGCGCCAACGCCGACGCCGCCTTCACGTGGGACGTGGCCGTCGAGCCCGGTGACACGCAGAAGGCGAGCGCGCTGTTCTCGAACGCCGTCGCCGTCACCGCGACGTCGAAGCACCAGGACGCCGCGCAGAAGTTCGCGGAGTACCTCACGTCGTCGAAGACGATGGTCGACACCCGCCTGGCCGCCGGCTGGGAGCTGCCGACCATCGCTGACGAGACCCAGCTCGGCGCCTATCTGACGAAGGGCGCCCCGGCCAACCGCCAGGCGGTCTTCGACTCGCTGGACAAGACGGTGCTCGCCCCGTCCATCGGCGCCAACCAGAACCAGATGCAGGACGCCGTGACCGCCAAGCTCACCGAGGCTGCTGCGGGAAGGCTGTCGGTTCAGGATGCCCTGAGCCAGGCCGAGGCCGAGGTGAACGCGCTGCTCGGCTGAGCCGGCAGCGCCCGTGGGGGTGGCGCCGGCGCCCGTCGGCGCCACCCCTGTCGGAACGACGGAAGGTACCCACGTGACCATCGCATCGGTGGCGCGCGTCGCGGAGGCGTCGCTGCAGGTCGTCGCAGACCTCCAGCTGCCCAACGGCGCGTACCCGGCGAGCCCCGACTTCGTCGCCTACCGCGGCTACTGCTGGTTTCGCGACGGCTCGTTCATCGCCGACGGCATGTCGGCGGCCGGCGCGCCCGCGTCCGCGACCCGCTTCTTCGGCTGGTGCGCCGCCACGATCGGGCAGCACGCCGACCGCATGACCGCGGCCGTCGAGGCGGCGCGGGCCGGCACGCCGCTGGACGACGAGGCGATGCTGCCGGCCCGGTTCACCTTCGACGGCGGGCTCGGCCTCGACCCGTGGTGGGACTTCCAGCTGGACGGGTACGGCACGTGGCTCTGGGCCCTCGTCGCGCACCTGCGTCGGCACCACCTGCCCGCCGAGCCGTACCTGCCCGCGGTGCGCCTGACGGTCGACTACCTCGTGTCCTCCTGGCACCGGCCGTGCTTCGACTGGTGGGAGGAGCACGCCGAGCGCGTGCACGTCTCGACGCTCGGCTGCATCGGCGCCGGCCTGGAGGCGGTGCTCGCCGCAGACCTGCTGGACGACGGGCGTGCGAGCGGCGCCCGCGCGGCCGCCTCCGGCATCCGCACGCTCGTGCGGTCGCAGGGCACGGTCGACGGTCACCTCACCAAGTGGGTCGGCCGCAGCGACGTCGACGGCTCTCTGGCCGCGCTGGTCGCGCCGCTGGGCTGGATCTCGCCCGACGACCCGGTCGCCACGGCGACGGTCGCGGCGATCGAGGACACGCTGGCCGACGACCTCGGCGTGCACCGCTTCGCCGACGACGTGTTCTACGGCGGCGGCCGGTGGCCGCTGCTCACCGCGTTCCACGGCATGGCCCGGCTCGCGATCGGCGACGAGGCCGGCGCGCGCGCGGACCTCGACTGGATCGCCTCGACCGCGACCGACGAGGGCCTGCTGCCGGAGCAGGTCTCCGACCGGCTGATCGTCCCCGACGCCCTGCCGCGCTGGACCGAGCGCTGGGGGGCCGTCGCCACACCCCTGCTCTGGAGCCACGGCGAGTACCTGCGCCTGTGGGACGCGCTCGGCCGGCCCTGAATCCTCGAGAGGACACCATGACCCAGCACGACGAGCCGGTGCGCCATCGGCCCACCGGCGACGGGCACCCGTACGCCGCCTCGCCCGACCAGCGCGTCCCGGTGCTGCCGCAGGCGGGGGAGCCGTTCTCGGTGGGCGTCGTCGCCTCGCCCGAGGTCGAGGCGATCGCCTGCGAGCTCGCCGGCCCGGACGGCGGGCTCGCCACGGTCCCCATGGAGCCGGGCGCCGTCACCGGGGCGGACGCCGCCGCGCTCGCGGGTGGCGAGGGACACCTCGCCGAGGCGCAGGCGGCGCAGGCGCGGGCGTCCGGGACCTGGCGCGCCACCCTCCCGGCGTTGCCCGCGGGGGAGCGCGGCCGCTACCGGTTCGTCGCCACCCTGCGCGACGGGCGGGTGTGGACGGGCCCCTGGCACGACGTCAGCGCGGGCGCGTGGTCCGCCGCCGGTGGCACGCTCCTGGTCGGCGGCCTGCCCGCCGAGCGCCACCCGCGGGTGGTCCCCGGGTCGGTGGCGTGGTGGCGGGACGCCGAGGGTGTGCGCCGCGCGCGCTTCGCGTTCCGCCTCGAGCCGCACGAGCACGTCGTCGGGTTCGGCGAGCGCTTCGACGCCGTCGACCAGCGGGGGCGGACGCCCGACGTCGTCGTCTTCGAGCAGTACAAGTCGCAGGGGCGGTTCGGCCGCACCTACCTGCCGATGCCCTTCGCCCACGTCGTCGGCGGCGACGGCTGGGGCTTCCACGTGCGCTCGTCACGGCGCAGCTGGTTCGACGTCGGCGCCTGCGACGCCGGCCGGCTCGTGGTGGAGGCGGCCGTCGGCCCGGACGGGCGGCTCGAGGTGGACGCCTGGGACGGGTCGGTCACCGACGTGCTGCGGGGCTTCCTCGACGACGTCGGGCACCCGCAGGAGCTGCCGAGCTGGGTCCACGAGCTGTGGGCGTCCGGCAACGAGTGGAACACGCAGGCGATCGCGACGGCCCGCATGGACACCCATCGCGAGCTCGACATCCCCGTCGGCGTCGTTGTCGTCGAGGCCTGGAGCGACGAGCTCGGCATCACGATCTTCCGGGACGCGCGGTACGACGTGCACGACGACGGGTCGCCGCACCGCCTGGGCGACTTCACCTTCCCCGGCGACGGGGCGTGGCCGGACCCGAGGGCGTGGGTCGACGACATGCACGCCCGCGGCATCAAGGTGGTGCTCTGGCAGATCCCGCTGCTCAAGACCGCCGGGACCATCGCCCGCGACGACCAGGACTGGCAGCCCGACGAGACGCGCCAGGTGCTGGCGGAGGGCGCCGCCCTCGCCGCCTCGGGCCACGTGGTGCTCGAGGCCGACGGCAGCCCCTACCTCAACCGCGCGTGGTGGTTCCCGCGCGCGCTCATGCCGGACCTGTCCACGCCCGCCGGCCGGCAGGCGTGGACGGCCTACCGCCGGTACCTGGTCGACGAGCTCGGGATCGACGGGTTCAAGACCGACGGCGGCGAGCACGCCTGGGGCGACGACCTGCGGTACGCCGACGGGCGCCGCGGCGACGAGGGCAACAACCTCAACCCGGTGCACTACGCGCGGGCCTTCGGCGACCTGCTCCGCTCGGCCGGCAAGGCTCCCGTGACCTTCTCGCGCGCCGGGTTCACCGGGTCGCAGGCCCACGGCGTGTTCTGGGCCGGCGACGAGGACTCCACGTGGGAGGCGTTCCGCTCGTCCCTCAACGCCGGCATCTCGGCGGCGGCCTGCGGCATCGTCTACTGGGGATGGGACATCGCGGGGTTCTCGGGACCGGTCCCGGACCCGGAGCTCTACGTGCGGGCGGTGGCCGCGTCCACGTTCCTGCCCGTGATGCAGTACCACTCGGAGTTCCACCACCACCGCCCGCCGCTGCGGGACCGCACCCCGTGGAACGTGGCGGAGACCGCGGGCGACCCGACCGTCGTCGACGCCTTCCGCCGGTACGCCCAGCTGCGCACGCGGCTGCTGCCGTACCTCACCGCGCAGGCCGCCGCGGCGGTCCGGACCTCGCGGCCGCTCATGCGTGGGCTCTTCGTCGACCACCCGCACGACGAGGCCGCGTGGGCCCACCCACACGAGTTCCTCCTCGGCGACGACGTGCTGGTCAGCCCCGTGACCGAGCCCGGCGTCTCGCGGTGGTCGACGTACCTGCCGGCGGGGGACTGGGTCGACGCCTGGGACGGCTCGCGGCACGGCGGTGGCCAGGTGGTCGACCGGCCGGCGCCGCGTGACGTCGTCCCGGTGTACCTGCGCGCGGAGGCCGAGGCCGCGCTGCGGCCGCTCTTCGCGTCCTGAGCGCCGGTCGAGGCCGCGTCAGCCCGATCGCCGTGGGTGGACCTCCAGTCGTGCCGCGCCTGGAGGTCCACCCGGACCGGCGCTAGAACCCCTCGGGGTGCTGCGGCACGTACGGCGCGGCGAGGGCCGCGAGCTCGTCGGGCTCCAGCGTGATCTCGACGGACGCGATCGCGTCCGTCAGGTGCTCCGGCTTCGTGGCGCCCACGATGGGCGCCGTGACGGCCGGCTGCTGGCGCACCCACGCGAGCGCGACCTGCGCCATCGGCACCCCGCGCGCTTCCGCCACGGAGGCCACCGCGTCGACGATCGCGCGGTCGGCGGCCTCCTGCTGGTGGTAGAGCGTCGCGCCGAACTCGTCGGTCTGCGTGCGCGAGGTCGTCGTGCCCCACGGCCGCGTGACGCGTCCGCGCGCCAGCGGGCTCCACGGGATGACGCCGACGCCCTGGTCGAGGCAGAACGGGTGCATCTCGCGCTCCTCCTCGCGCATGAGGAGGTTGTACTGGTCCTGCATCGACACGAACCGGGTCCAGCCGCCGAGATCAGCGGTGTACTGCAGCTGCGCGAGCTGCCACGCGTACATCGACGAGGCGCCGAGGTACCGGGCCTTGCCCGCCTTCACCACGTCGTGCAGCGCCTCCATCGTCTCCTCGACCGGCACCGTCGGGTCGAAGCGGTGGATCTGGTAGAGGTCGACGTGGTCGGTGCCGAGCCGCCGGAGGCTCGCGTCGATCGCCTGCATGATGTGGACCCGGGAGAGGCCGGCCCCGTGCGGGCCGGGGTGCATCCGGCCGTGGACCTTCGTCGCGATGACGACCTCCTCGCGGGGAGCCATGTCCTTCAGGGCACGCCCGACGAACTCCTCGCTGGTGCCGTCGGAGTAGACGTCCGCGGTGTCGAACGTGGTGATCCCGGCCTCCAGGGCCTGCCGGATGAACGGCCGGCTCTGCTCCTCCGGCAGGGTCCAGCCGTGCGACCCGCGGCTCGGGTCGCCGTAGCTCATGCACCCCAGCACGATCGCCGACACCCGCAGCCCGCTGCTGCCCAGCCTGACGTGTTCCATGGCGCGCTCCTCCTGCTCAGGGCCCCGGCGGTCGAGGTCCAGTCTGCCGGGCCGCGGCGTCGACCGGCGCGCGGTGGCGCATCACGCCGGCCGGAACCTCGCCGGGTCCACCGGGAGCTCCACCTCGAACCGCTCGCCGGGGGCGCCGACCACGTTCGGGTGGCCGGTGCTGACGGTCGCGCGCCCCGGCCGCACGTGGACGACGTGCACACGCCGCGTCTCGCCGGACCCGTCGGTCCAGTCCCACGAGCCATCGAGGCTCGCCAGGCCGCGGTCGACGACGAGCGCCCTGGCCTCGTCGCGCGACGGGGTGCGGCCCAGCGCGGAGCCGAGCAGGTCGCGCCCGACGAAGCCGTCGTCCGCCGCCTCGACGTAGCCCACCGTCTCGCCGTCGGAGCGTGCCACCGCCTGCCAGTGCCCGGGGATCATCCCGCCAGGCTAGGGCGGCCGAGCCCGCGGCTCGACGGGAAATTCGCCAGGGCTCAGGTCGGCGCCGACGCGTTGCGCCGGCTGCTCGTCGTGCGCGCCGGGACGAGCAACGCCAGACCGCTCACCAGGGCGGCCGGCATGAAGAAGATGCCGATGGTCAACGCACCGGCGACGCAGAGGAGGAAGAGCAGGGTGGTACCGGCGACGATCGCGGCCGTCCTGCCCCGCCCGCGCCACAGCGCATGGGTGGCGACGAGCAGCACCGGGGTGAGCAGGAGCCAGATCACCCAGCGGCCCTCCACGTCGACGAGCGTGGCGGCCGGGGCGGCAGACCCCGCGTCGGACGTCGTCGCACCGCTCGCCCGGTCGCTCAGGAGGTAGGCCGCGGCGGCCGCGGCGAGGGCCAGCGCGGCGAGCTGGACCACCCGCCTGGCGTCGAGGAAGCCGCGCACGACGCGATCGTCCTCCGGCCGGGTGCGGCCCGCCAGCGACGCTACGGCTCGAAGCGGTAGCCGGCGCCGGGGTGCGTGATGACGTGCCGCGGGTTGGCGGGGTCGGCCTCGAGCTTGCGGCGCAGCTGCGCGCTGTAGACGCGCAGGTAGTTCGTCTCCTCCGAGTAGCCCGGTCCCCACACGGCCTGGAGCAGCTGCTTGCGCGGCACGAGCCGCCCGGAGCTGCGGACGAGCACCTCGAGCATCGCCCACTCGGTGGGCGTCAGCCGCACCTCCGCGCCGTCGCGGAGCACCAGCCGGCGGGCGAGGTCGATCTCGAGGTCGCCCGCGACCACCACCGTGTCGCCGCCGTCGTCGACCGGCTGGGCGCGCCGCACGGCCGCGCGCAGCCGCGCGAGCAGCTCGTCCATGCCGAACGGCTTGGTGACGTAGTCGTCGGCGCCGGCGTCGAGGGCGTCCACCTTGTCCTCGCCGTGCTGCCGGGCGGAGAGCACGACGATCGGCACCCGCGTCCAGCCGCGCAGCGCCTCGATCACCTCGAAGCCCGACATGTCCGGCAGCCCGAGGTCGAGCAGCACCACGTCCGGGTGCCATGCGGCCGCCTCCCGCAGCGCCGACCTCCCGTCGTTGGCCACCCGCACGTCCCAGCCGACCGCGCGCAGCGTGATGGACAGGGCGCGCGCCAGGCCCACCTCGTCGTCGACGACGAGCACCCGCGAGGCCGTCACGCGTTCACCTCCTCGCGAGGGACGCGGAGCACCATGGTGAGGCCGCCGCCGGGGGTGTCCTCGGCGGACAGGTCGGCGCCGACCGCGGTGGCCAGGCCGTTGGCGACCGCCAGGCCGAGACCCACGCCGTCCGGGTGGTTGTCGGACAGCCGCCGGAAGGGCTCGAAGATCGCCGCGCGGTCCGCCTCGGGCACGCCCGGACCGCGGTCGATGACGCGGACCTCCACCTCACGGTCGCTCGCCGAGGCAAGCACCAGCACCGGCTCGTCCGGCGGCGAGTGCCGCACCGCGTTCGACGTGACGTTGTCCAGCACGCGCTCGAGGAGTCCGGGGTCGGTGTGGACCAGCGGCAGGTCCTCGGGGACGTCGAGCCGGACCCTGCGCCCGTAGGGCTCGACGACCACCGGGACCACCTCCTCGAGGCTCGCCGCCCGCAGCGCCGGGTGCAGGCCACCTGTCTGGAGGCGGGACATGTCGAGGAGGTTGGCGATGAGCCGCTCCAGCCGCGTCGTGGCCGCCGCCAGCGTGCGGACCAGGTCCTCGCGGTCGCCCTCGCCGAGCTCGAGCCCGGGCGAGGTCAGTGCGTCCACGGAGGCGCGGATCGTCGCCAGCGGGGTGCGCAGGTCGTGCGAGACGGCGGCCAGCAGCGCGGTCCGCGCGGCGTCCGCCTGCTCGAGCAGCCGCGCCTGCTCGGCCTGGGCGCGCAGCCGGCGCTGCTCGAAGACGACGCCCGCCTGCGACGCGAACGCCTCGAGCGCGCGCCGGTCGCCGGCCGGCAGGGGCCGGCCGCGCAGCGCGAGCACGCGGTGGTCGTCGACGTCGGCCACGGTGTCGGCGTCGGACGGGGTCGCTGCCGGCTCGGTGCCCGACGAGGCCACGCACGCCCACGTGCCGACGTCGGCCCGCTCGAGCAGCGCGACCGAGCCCTGGCCGAACGTCTCCCGCACCCGGTCGACCACCGCCTCGGCCGTGTCGCCGCCCTGCAGCACCGAGCGCGACACGGACGCGAGGGCCGAGGCCTCGGCGCGGCTGCGGTAGGCCTCCGCGGAGCGCCGCGCCGCGAGGTCCACCACGCTGGCGACCGCGACAGCGACGAGCACGAAGACGACGAGCGCGAAGGCGTTCTCCGGCTCGGCGATCGTGAACCGCCCGACGGGCTCGGTGAAGAACCAGTTCAGCGTGAGGAAGCCGATGACGGCCATGGCCACGGCTGGCCACAGGCCGCCCAGCAGCGCCACCCCCACCGTGCCCGCGAGGAACACCATGAGGAGGGTCGGGAAGCCGAGGTGCGACCGCAGCGGGAGCAGTGCCGTCGTCAGCACCGCGGGCAGGAGGATGGCGGCGACCCAGCCGGCGGTCTGCCGTTGGCGCGACAGCGCCGAGGCACGCCCGGGCTTCGGGATCCCGGCGCGCGCCAGCTGGTGCGTGACGAGGTGGACGTCGATCGACCCGGCGAGGCGGGCGATCTCGACGTCGGTCGACTCGGACAGCGCCTGCCGCCAGCGAGACCGCCGGGTGACGCCGACGACGATCATGGTCGCGTTGACCCCGTTGGCGAACTCCACCACCGCGCTGGCCACGTTCTCGCCCACCACGGTGTGGAAGGTGCCGCCGAGCGACTCGACGAGCTGGCGGTGCGCGGCGAGCGCCTGGGGCGGCGCCCCGGGCAGGCCGTCCGTCACGAGGACGTGGACGGCGAGCAGCTCGGAGCCGGGGGCGCGCTGCGCGAGCCGCGCGCCGCGGCGCAGCAGGGTGTCCGTCTCCGGACCGCCGGTGACGGCGACGACGATCCGCTCGCGCGTCGGCCAGGGCGCGCCGATCGCGTGCTCCTGGCGGTAGGCGGTCATCGCGTCGTCGACGCGGTCGGCCAGCCAGAGGAGCGCGAGCTCGCGCAGGGCCGTCAGGTTGCCCACGCGGAAGTACGACGAGAGCGACGCGTCGATCTGCTCGGCCTGGTACACGTTGCCGTGGGCCAGCCGGCGCCGCAGCGCCTGGGGCGAGAGGTCGACGAGCTGGATCTGGTCGGCGTTGCGCACGATCGCGTCCGGCACGGTCTCGCGCTGCCGCACGCCGGTGACGGCCTCGACCGCGTCGACGAGGGACTCCAGGTGCTGCACGTTGACGGTGGTGATGACGTCGATCCCCGCGGCGAGCAGGTCCTCGACGTCCTGCCAGCGCTTCGGGTGCACGCTGCCGGGCGCGTTGGTGTGCGCGAGCTCGTCGACGAGCACCACGTGCGGCGACCGCGCGACGACCGCCGGCACGTCGAGCTCCGTGAGCGACACGCCGCGGTAGGTCACGGTCCGCCGCGGCACGACCTCCAGGCCGTCGACGAGCGCCGCCGTGGCGGGCCGGCCGTGGGTCTCGATGAGGCCGACGACGACGTCCGTGCCGCGTGACCTCCGCCGGTGCGCCTCGTCGAGCATCGCGTAGGTCTTGCCGACGCCGGGTGCCGCGCCGAAGTAGACGATGAGGTGGCCGCGGCCGTGCTCAGCGGCGTTCATGGTGCCATCCTCCCGGTCCGCGGCGCGTCGCACGAGGGCGTGCAGGGCTGCACGGGACGACTGTCGCGTGCCGGGAGGCCTGGTCACGGGTTCCTGACGTTTCGCCTACGCCTCCTGACGCGATCTTGACGTTCCGGCACGCGCCCGAGCCGCGACGGCGAGCGTCAGGAGAACGTCAGGAGAGCCCCGGCCACCGTTGGGGTCCCGTGAGGATCGGCGCCGGCCGGCCGGCCGCGGCGGACGCTGGGCTCGTGAGGCTGCCCGGAGGGTTGCGCTCGGCCGCTGGAGCGGCACGCGGCGTCACGGCTCCCCGCCGCTGGGGTCGCGTCGACGCCGATGCGCTGCCGTACGGCGTCACGCGCTACCGGCTCGTCGTCTACCCGCCGGGGGTCGGCGCGGGCGCCCGCCTGCGGGTGCGGGCCTGGCGCGCCTGGCCGGTCACCGGCGCGGTGGTCTCGGTCGGCGTCGGGCTCGCGGCCTCGGTGGTGGCCGACCCCCTGCTCGCCGCCGTGACTGGGTGCCTGGCCTACCTCGGCGGGTTCCTGGCCCTCGGCGCCTCGGCCCTGCCGGAGCGGCGGGCGGTCCGCCAGGTGTGGGCGGAGGACCCCGGCGAGAGCGCCGCGCTCGACGACGTGGTGGGTGTCGCCCGGGTGCGCCTGCTCGGCGAGCTGCTGTGCGCGGCCGACGACGCGCTCGCCGACGGCGAGCTCTGCGAGTCCGAGTACCAGGGGGTGTGGCGGTGCGTCTACGACCAGGTGGGCGGCCTCCTGGCCCCCGACCCGGAGCGCGTGGACCCCGTGGGCCGCGCCTGAGCGACGGGGCGTCAGCGGAGCGTCAGCGTTGGCACCGCCCCGCGTCAGCGATGCGTCAGGATCCGCCGCCCGCGCCCGTCTCCGCGGTTGCATCGTGGGCGGCGCCGATCGTCGGCGCGCGGTCCCCTGCGGCCCGCTGGTGCTCGATCGGAGTCCCCGTGCTGGACGTCGTCTACGTCCTGGGCGTGATCGCCCTGTTCGCGTTGGTCGGCCTGATCGCGAAGGCGGTCGAGAAGCTGTGATCGTCTTCGAGATCGTGGCCGCCGTCCTCGGTGCGGCCGCCCTCGTCTACCTCGTGTACGCCCTCCTGAAGCCGGAGAGGTTCTGATGCCTTCCTGGCTGCTCGCGACCCTGTCGCTCCTGACGGTCGCGCTCCTGCTCGCGGCGGCGTACCGGCCGCTCGGCGACTACATGGCGTGGGTGTACACGTCCCCCCGGCACTGGAGGGCCGAGCGCGGGCTGTACCGCCTGATCGGCGTCGACCCCGCGTCCGAGCAGTCGTGGCGGGCCTACACGCGCAGCGTCCTGGCGTTCTCGGCCGTCGGCGTGCTGCTGCTCTACCTGCTGCAGCGCGTGCAGCACTGGCTGCCCTACTCCCTCGGGATGCCGGCGGTCCCGTCGGGCCTCTCGTTCAACACGGCGGCGTCGTTCGTCACCAACACGAACTGGCAGTCGTACACGCCTGAGCAGACGCTCGGCTACACCGTGCAGCTCGCAGGCCTCGTCGTGCAGAATTTCGTCTCGGCCGCCGTCGGCATCGCCGTGGCGATCGCCCTGGTGCGCGGCTTCGCGTACCGCCAGAGGCGGACGATCGGGAACTTCTGGGTCGACCTGGTGCGTGGGACGTTCCGCATCCTGCTGCCGATGGCGGTGGTCGCCGCGATCGTCCTGCTCATCGGCGGCGTCATCCAGAACTTCGACCCGTTCCACGCCCTGACCACCCTCGCCGGCGGGACGCAGACGCTGCCCGGGGGGCCGGTGGCCTCGCAGGAGGCGATCAAGGAGCTCGGCACCAACGGCGGCGGGTTCTTCAACGCCAACTCGGCGCACCCCTTCGAGAACCCCACCCAGTGGACCAACCTCGTCGAGATCGTGCTGCTGCTGCTCATTCCCTTCTCGCTGCCGCGCACGTTCGGCCGCATGGTCGGGGACGACCGGCAGGGCTACGCGATCCTCGCGGTGATGGCGCTCCTCTTCATCACCTCCTTCGTCGTCTTCACGGCCATCGAGCTGCACGGCCCTGGCACCGCCCCGCAGCTGGCGGGGGCGGCCATGGAGGGCAAGGAGCAACGGTTCGGCATCGTCGGCTCCACCCTGTTCGGGACGTCGAGCACGTTGACGTCGACCGGCGCGGTCAACTCGATGCACGACTCGCTGACGGCGCTGGGCGGCATGATGCCGATGCTCAACATGATGATCGGCGAGATCGCCCCCGGTGGCGTGGGCTCGGGCCTGTACGGCATCCTCGTCGTCGCGATCGTCGCGGTCTTCCTCGGCGGCCTGATGATCGGCCGGACGCCGGAGTACCTCGGCAAGCGGATCGGGGCCAAGGAGATCAAGCTCGCGGGGCTGTACGTGATCCTCACGCCCGCCCTGGTGCTCGTCGGCACGGCGTTGAGCTTCGCGATCCCCTCGGTGCGCGCGAGCGTCACGGGCACGTCGATCCTCAACCCGGGCGTCCACGGCCTGTCGGAGGTCCTCTACGCGTTCACCTCGGCCGCGAACAACAACGGGTCGGCCTTCGCCGGGCTGACGGCGAGCACCCCCTGGATGAGCACCGCGCTCGGCGTGGTGATGCTCGTCGGACGCTTCGTGCCGATCGTGTTCGTGCTGGCGCTGGCAGGCTCGCTCGCCGCGCAGGACAAGGTCCCCGTGACCGCCGGCACGTTGCCCACGCACCGGCCGCTCTTCGTCGGCCTCGTCGCGGGCGTCGCTCTCATCATCACCGCGCTGACGTTCTTCCCCGTTCTCGCGCTGGGTCCCCTGGCGGAAGGGCTCGTCTGATGTCCACCCTCACCGGCACGCCGGTCCGGCCGCACGCCACGCGGCCCGCGCGCGTCACGGCGGGCGCCTTCTCCTGGTCGCAGGTGCGGGCCTCCCTGCCGGGCGCCGTCCGCAAGCTCGACCCGCGCCAGCAGTGGCACAACCCCGTGATGTTCATCGTCTGGGTCGGGGCGGTGCTCACCACCGCGCTCGCGATCGGCGAGCCGTTCCTCGGCGGCCCGCAGGCGTCCGGCGGCACGCCCGTGCCGCGTTCGTTCACGGCGGTGATCGCCGTCTGGCTGTGGCTCACCGTGCTCTTCGCCAACCTGGCCGAGGCCGTCGCGGAGAGCCGGGGCAAGGCGCAGGCGGACAGCCTGCGCAAGACCCGCACCAGCACGATCGCCCGCCGCGTCGTCGGGTACGACGAGAAGGCGGACCCCGCCGCCCGGTCCTCCGCGATCGACGAGGTGCGGTCCGGCGACCTCCGGCTCGACGACGTCGTCGTCGTGTCGGCGGGGGAGACGATCCCGGGTGACGGCGACATCGTCTGGGGCATCGCCTCGGTGGACGAGTCGGCCATCACCGGCGAGTCCGCCCCAGTGATCCGCGAGTCGGGCGGCGACCGCAGCGCCGTCACGGGCGGCACGCGCGTGCTCTCCGACCGGATCGTCGTGCGGATCACGTCGAAGCCTGGCGAGACGTTCGTCGACCGGATGATCGCCCTGGTCGAGGGCGCCCAGCGGCAGCGGACGCCCAACGAGATCGCGCTGAGCATCCTCCTGGCGGCACTCACCATCATCTTCGTCGTCGTCTGCCTGGTACTGAACCCGATCGCCGGCTACGCGGCGAAGCCGGTGAGCATCACGGTGCTCGTCTCCCTGCTCGTCTGCCTCATCCCGACGACCATCGGGGCGCTCCTGTCGGCGATCGGCATCGCCGGCATGGATCGGCTGGTGCAGCGCAACGTCCTGGCGATGTCGGGGCGCGCCGTCGAGGCGGCGGGGGACGTCACCACGCTGCTGCTCGACAAGACCGGCACCATCACGTACGGCAACCGGCAGGCGGCCGCGTTCGTCCCGATGCCGGACGTCGACGCCCCGGAGCTCATCAAGGCCGCGGCGCTGTCGTCCCTCGCGGACCCGACGCCCGAGGGCACGTCGATCGTCGACCTCGCCCGGGAGCAGGGCGCGCTCGTCGGCGCCGACGCGCCCGGCTTGTTCGTCCCGTTCACCGCCCAGACCCGCATGTCGGGCCTCGACCTGCCGGACGGCACCCGGATCCGCAAGGGTGCCGGCAGCGCCGTCATGGCGTGGCTCGAGGAGGGCGGGCGCCGGCTGCCCCCGGAGATCGCCGCCGCGCTCGAGGAGCGCGTCCACCCGATCGCGCAGTCCGGCGGCACGCCGCTGGTGGTGGCTCTCGAGCAGCCCGGCGCTCCCGGGCGCGTCCTCGGCGTCGTCCACCTCAAGGACGTCGTGAAGCAGGGCATCGCCCAACGCTTCGCCGAGATGCGCGCCATGGGCATCCGCACGGTGATGATCACCGGCGACAACCCGCTGACCGCGGCCGCGATCGCGGCCGAGGCGGGCGTCGACGACTTCCTCGCCGAGGCGACGCCGGAGGACAAGCTCGAGCTGATCCGCAGGGAGCAGGCCGGCGGGCGGCTCGTGGCGATGACCGGCGACGGCACCAACGACGCGCCGGCCCTCGCCCAGGCCGACGTCGGGGTGGCGATGAACACCGGCACGGCCGCCGCGAAGGAGGCCGGCAACATGGTCGACCTCGACTCGGACCCGACGAAGCTCGTCAACATCGTCGAGATCGGCAAGCAGCTGCTCATCACGCGCGGGGCGCTGACCACGTTCTCCATCGCCAACGACGTCGCGAAGTACTTCGCGATCATCCCGGCGATGTTCATGGGCGTGTTCCCGGGCCTGGGGGCGCTCAACGTCATGCGCCTGCACTCGCCGTCGTCGGCGGTGCTCTCCGCGGTGATCTTCAACGCGATCATCATCGTGCTGCTCATCCCGCTCGCCCTGCGCGGCGTGCGCTACCGGCCCGTCTCCGTCTCGTCGACCCTGGCGCGCAACCTGCTCGTCTACGGCGTCGGCGGGATCGTCTCGCCGTTCCTCGGCATCTGGCTCATCGACCTCGTCGTGCGCCTGTTCCCCGGCTTCTGAAGGAGCGTTCATGAAGGCGTCGTCCACCGGTGGCAGCGGCCGCGTCTACGGGGTCGCCCTGCGCGCGATGGTGGTGTTCACCCTCGTCGTCGGTGTCGGCTACACCCTGGTCGTCACGGGCATCGGCCAGCTCGTGCTCCCCGCGCAGGCCCGGGGATCGGCGGTCCGTACGGCCGACGGCCGGGTCGCCGGCTCCGCCCTCATCGGGCAGTCGTTCACCGACGCGAGCGGCAACCCGCTGGCGAGGTACTTCCAGTCCCGGCCGTCGGCGGCCGGCAAGGGGTACGACGCCACGGCGTCGGGCGGTTCCAACCTCGGCCCCGAGAACCCGGTCCTCGTCAAGGCGATCACCGACCGCACGGCGCAGGTCGCGGCCTTCGACGGGGTGACGGAGGCCCAGGTGCCGCCGGACGCCGTCACGGCGTCCGCCTCCGGCCTCGACCCGGACATCAGCCCGGCGTACGCCGAGATCCAGGTGAACCGCGTGGCCCGGGCCCGGGGCCTGTCGCCCGACGAGGTGCGCAGCCTCGTCGCCGCGCACACGCAGGGCCGCGCTCTCGGGTTCCTCGGCGAGCCGACGGTCAACGTCGTGGAGCTCAACCTGGCGCTGGACCGGCTCGCGGGCTGACGACCGGCTGTCCGGCCCTCACGGCAGGATGGTCCGGTGCCGTCCTACGAGTTCGACGCGCCGCTGTGGCGCTGGCAGGCCCGCGCCCAGGACGTGTGGACGTTCGTCAGCCTGCCGGAGGCCCTGTCCGACGAGCTGCTCGAGCTGGGTGAGCCCTACGCGCGCGGGTTCGGCTCCCTGCGCGTCGAGGTGACGGTGGGCGCCACGGTGTGGCGGACGTCGGTGTTCCCCGACCACGGCCGGCGGGCCTACGTGCTGCCCGTCAAGCGCGCGGTGCGGGAGGCCGAGGGGCTCACCGTCGGCGAGCCGGCGCACGTGCGGCTGCGGCTCGTCGACCTGGAGCCGCGGTAGGGCGGGCGGCCCCGGGCCGCCCGCCCTACCCGCGCCGATGCGCTCACCGTGCCGTGTTGTACTTCCGCACCGCGACGACGTACGCGACCATCCCGACGCCGACCGTCCAGGCGAGCGCCACCCAGATGTCGCCGCCGACCGGCGTGCCCTCGATGAGGTCGCGCAGCGACTGCACCACCGACGTGACGGGCTGGTTCTCCGCGAACCACCGCACGGGGCCCGGCATGGTCGCCGTCGGGACGAACGCGGAGCTGAGGAACGGCAGGAAGATCAGCGGGTACGCGAACGCGCCGGCGCCGTCGACGGACTTGGCGGTGAGGCCGGGGATGACGGAGATCCAGGTCAGCGCGAGCGTGACCAGGGTGAGGATGCCGACGAAGGCGAGCCAGCCGAGGAGGCCGGCACGCGGCCGGAACCCGGTCGCGAAGGACACGCCGACGATGACGACGGTGGTGACCGCGTTGGACACCAGCGAGGTCAGCACGTGCGACCAGAGCACCGACGAGCGCGCGATCGGCATGGCGGTGAACCGCGCCGTGATGCCCGTGCGCGTGTCGCTGAACAGGCGCACGGCCGTGTATGCCACGGACGACGCGACGGCGATGAGGAGGATCCCCGGCAGCAGGTAGTTCGTGTAGTTGCTGCCGCCGGTCTGGATCGCGCCCCCGAACACGTAGCGGAACAGCAGCAGGAACGCGATCGGCATGATCGCGACGGTGATGATCGTGTCGGGGCTGCGCACGATCGCCTTCATGAGGCGCCCCGTCAGGGCTGCGGTGTCGTGGAGCATGGTCAGCTCGCCTCCTTGGCGCCGACGATGGCGAGGAAGATCTCCTCGAGGGTGGGCTGCTTCTCGACGTACTCGACGGTGGCCGGCGGGAACATCGCCTTGAGCTCGGCGAGCGTGCCGTCGGCGATGATGACGCCGCCGTGGAGGATGGCGATCCGGTGGGCGAGCGCCTCGGCCTCGTCGAGCATCTGGGTGGTCAGCAGGATGGTGGTGCCGCCGTCGGCCAGCTCCTTGACGGTCTTCCAGACCTCGAGCCGTGCCTCGGGGTCGAGGCCCGTGGTCGGCTCGTCGAGGAAGATGACGGCCGGGGAGCCGACGAGGCTCATGGCGACGTCCAGGCGCCGGGTCATGCCGCCGGAGTAGGTGCCGACGCGCCGGTCGGCGGCGTCCGTGAGGCCGAACCGCGCGAGCAGGTCGGTGGCCACCCGTGCGGGGTCCGGGATGCGGCGCAGGGTCGCGATGAGCTCGACGTTCTCGCGGCCCGTCAGCACCCCGTCGACGGCGGCGAACTGGCCCGTCAGGGCGATGGACCGGCGGACCTCGGCGGGGTGCGTGACCACGTCGTGCCCCGCCACCTGCACCGTGCCGCCGTCGGGCCGCATGAGCGTCGAGCAGATGTTGATGGTGGTCGTCTTGCCGGCGCCGTTGGAGCCGAGCAGGGCGAAGATCTCGCCCGGCTGCACCTGCAGGTCGACGCCGCGCAGCACGGCGTTGTCGCCGAAGGACTTGGTGAGGTTCTGGATCGAGATCGCGGCGGTCATGGCGCCCGTCCCTTCCTGTCGGTGGGGTGTCACTGCTCGGCCTCCTAGGCGATGAACGGTTCGGGGCGGCGCACGATGACGTCGCCGTAGCCGGTGCTGGCGTGGATCTCGGCGGTGGACTCGTCGCCGACCGGGCCCGCGACGGGCTGGAGCCGGTTGCGGATCGCACCGCTCTTCGACTGGAGGTCGAGCAGCGCCGCCGTGCCCTCGGGCACGCCGACCTCGACCGAGCCGTACGACGTCGTGAGCCGGACCGAGCCGGACTCGGCGTTCTCGACGCGCACGTTGCCGTACGAGGTCTTGGCGACGAGCGAGCCTGCGACGCGGCCGACGATGATGTCGCCGTGCGCGCCCGAGACCGTGAGCGAGCCGGTGACGACGCTGACGGTGGTGTGCCCGTTGGCCGAGCGGATCGTCGCGTCGCCCGCGATCTCGCGGATCCGGACCGACCCGGCGCTCGCCTTGAGCTCGGCCGGCCCGGCCACGCGGCCCGCGACGATGGACCCCGCTGACGCGTTCACCGTCAGGCGGTCCGCGGCCCCGACGCGGGCGTTGCCCGCCGAGAGGGTGACGTCGACCGCGCCGAGGGCACCCTCCGTGTCGAGCGCCCCGAACGCGATCTTGCCGCTCAGGGACGAGCCGGTGGGCAGCTCGATCGTCACGGCGACGGCGCCCTTGGGGCCGATCACGAGGTTCTTCAGGCTGCGGTCGTTGCCGACGGTGAGGATGCCGTTGGCGAAGTCGACGATCGTCTCCTGTGCCATGTGGGCGTCGGCGGACTTGCCCGGGTTGGCCGGCAGCACGGTGACGACGACGTCGTCGCGATCGCTCGCCACGACGTGGACCGAGCCGGCGACCTGGTCCAGGACCGTGGTGATCGGTGCGGGGGCGGGGAATGTGGGCATGACTGCTCCAGTGAGGGGGATGGGCGATGAGGAGAGGAGGAGGTGGGGCGCCGTCAGCGCACCCAGCCGGTGACCCGGTTGCCGCCCTTCTGCGGAACGCCGGTGGTCCGGGACGAGGTCTGCTCGAGCGCGGTGGCGACCGCACGGACGAGCCACGTGTTGACCGAGACGCCGTCGCGGGCGGCGGCGACCTCGACCTGGGTCTTGAGCTGGTCGGGCAGGCGCAGGGTGGTGCGGGTGGTCGTGGCCTCGTCGCCCTCGGCTGCCGCCGGCAGGCCGGCGGGCAGGGGCGGCGGCGGGGCGGTGGCCGGGGCGCCGGCGCGGGGGGCGCCGGCATCGGGCTCGGGGACGGCGACGACGAACTCGGGCTCGCCGCCACGGAGCCTCACATCGACCGAGCCCGGTGCGAGCTCCGCCGAGATCTCGCCCGCGGCGACCGAGAGGGCGTCGAGCAGGACGAGCCGCACGGCCGCGTCCAGCGGGGCCGCGAGGCGCGAGGCGAGCTGGCGGGCCTCGTCGCCGCCGGCCTCGGCCGCCGTTGCGAGCCGGTGCTGGAGGTCGTCGACGTACCGCGTGAGTTCCATGACGTCACTATGACACCACTATGGTGTCAGCGCAACACCACAGATGGTGTCATGTGTGTCATCGCAGGTGAGCGGCCGTATTCCGCGACGGCTCCTCCGCCGGTGCGCGTGCCGTCCGCCCCGCGCGGCAGGATGGGCCCATGCGCATCACGGTGACGGGAGCATGGGGCAAGGCCGGCCGCGCGGTCGTCGCGGACCTGCTGGGGCACGGCCACGAGGTGGTCGCCACCGACCTGGCGGGCACCACCGGGGAGTCGGAGACGCTCGGCGTCAACCTGCTGCGCGCCGACCTGTCCGACTACGGCCAGGCGCTCGAGGCGCTCGCGGGCAGCGAGGCGGTGGTGCACCTCGGGAACATCCCGGCGCCCGGCCACACGACGGCGCCGGAGACCCTCAACCGCAACACGGCGGCCAACTCGAACGTCTTCCTCGCGGCCGCGCGCCTGGGGCTGCGCAAGGTGGTGTGGGCCTCGAGCGAGACCACCCTCGGCCTGAGCTTCGCGCCCGAGACGCCACCGCGGTACGCACCGGTCGACGAGGTCCACTTCCCGGTGCCCCGGAGCACGTACGCGCTGTCCAAGGTGCTCGGGGAGGAGACCGCACGGCACGTCTCCGACTGGTCCGGCATCCCCTTCGTCGGGCTGCGCCTGTCCAACATCCACCGGCCGGAGGACTATCACCGGGTCCCGTCCTACTGGGCCGACCCCCGCTCCCGGATGTGGAACCTCTGGGGCTACGTCGACGTCCGCGACGTCGCCGCCGCCTGCCGGCAGGCGCTCGAGGTCCACACGACCGGCTCGCAGAACGTGGTGATCGCCGCGGCGGACACGATCATGAACGTCCCCTCCGCCGAGCTCATGGCCCGCGTGTTCCCCGACGTGCCGCTGACCCGACCGGTCGAGGGCTTCGAGACCCTGCTGGCGATCGGCGCAGCCCGCGACCTCTTCGGCTATGCGCCGGAGCACTCGTGGCGCGGCCACGTGGCCGCGTAGCTCAGTCCCGCCCCGCGGGCAGCCCCAGCGAGGCGACGTCGACCACGAGGTCGGCGGTGTCCCGCCACGCGGCGATCGCCGCCGCGTTCGGCTCGTCGACCGACGCCACCCAGGCACGGGCGGCGTCGGCGGCCTTGCCGAACCGCTCGTGCCGCGCGACGAGCCGGCGCACCCGCTCGTCGGACGCCAGCTCGCAGTACCAGACCTCGTCGAGCAGCCCGCGGACCGCCCGCCACGCGGGGTCCGGCGACAGGAGGTAGTTCCCCTCGGTGATGACGAGCCGCGCCTCGGGGAGCACGGGGATGGACCCGGCGACGGGCTGGTGGACCTCCCGGTCGAAGTCGGGCGCGTAGACGGCCCGGGCCCGCACGGTCCGGGCACGACGAAGCAGCGCGGCGTACCCGTCGACGTCGAACGTGTCGATGGCACCCTTCCGGTCGCGCCGTCCGAGGCGGACGAGCTCGGCGTTCGCGAGGTGGAAGCCGTCCATCGGCACGCGCACCACACCGACGCCGAGCGCCGCGACCGCCTGCGCCAGCCGCTCGCCGAGCGTGGACTTGCCGGCGCCCGGTGGCCCCGTGATCCCGAGGACGGCGCGCTCCGCCGTCTCGTCGTCGTGCGCGGCGAGCTCCGCCGCGCGAGCCGCGAGGGTGGGCAGGTCGTCGGCCATGACGGCATCCTCTCGCGCCATGCCGAGCGGGGCGGCCCTCCCGCCGCCGATCCCGGCGGCGGCGCGCGCGACGCCGCGCCGGAGGCCTGGCCGCGTGCGACGCTGACGCCCATGGAGACGGCCGCCGGCGTGATGCTCGTCGTGCTGCCGGTCGCCTACGTGCTCGTGGTCGCGACGCTGGCCCGCACCTTCGACTACCCGGGCATCCTGCGGCGGCCCACCGACGAGGTGCTGGCGCGGGTCCGCGCCGGTGGGAGGCGGCTGTCGCTGCTGTGGTGGGCGTTCGCGATGTGCGCGGTCCTCTTCGTCCCGGCCGGCACGCTGCTCGTGGCGAGCGTGTCCCAGGTGAGCGGCGAGCTGCGCACGACGATCGTCGCGCTGGGCGTGCTCGCGGCGGTCGTGCAGCTGCTGGGGCTGGTGCGGTGGTCCTTCGTCGTGCCGTGGCTGGCGCGCGAGGCGGTGGGGGCGTCGCCGGCGCGGGCCGAGGCGATCGACGTGGCGTTCCAGTCGCTGAACCGGTCGCTCGGCCTCGCGGTGGGCGAGCACCTCGGGTACCTGCTGACGGGCGTGTGGACCGCCCTGACCGGCGCAGCGATCCTCGCGCCCGGCGGGCTGCCGGCGTGGCTCGGCGTCCTGGCACTGCCGGTGGGGGCCGCGCTCGTCGTGTGCAGCGCGGAGTTCGTCGGGCCGCTCGAGCGCGACGGCTGGCGCTTCGCGACCCGGCTGCTGCCGATCGCCTTCGCCGCGTGGTGCGTCTGGCTCCTCGCGATGGGCGTCGTCCTGCTCGTCGTCCGCTGACGGAGCCCGCACCGGCCCCGGCACGCCGGTCGAGGAGTGCGGGGCCGGTGCTGACTGCTTGCGCCCGGCCCTTCCCGGACGTAGCCTCCTCGACTAGACAGACCCGTCTACCTAATGGAATCGACCCTGTCGCGCGCTGAGTGCGACACCCATCGCTCGCCCGTCCTGGAGGTTCGGCTATGACTGCGCAGAGCTGCTCCGACACGATGCCGCAGTGCGTCGCCCGCCCGGCCAGGTCGCGCCGCCTCCCGCGCCGGGCCGCCTTCGTCGCCGCCGCCCTGACGACGACCGCGTTCTTCTTCGCCGCCGGTGCGCCGACCCCGCTGCTCGTGCTCTACCAGCGTGAGTGGGGGTTCGCGCCCTCGCTGCTGACGCTGGCGTTCGGCGCCTACGCGATCGCGCTGCTGGCGGCGCTGCTCGTGTTCGGCTCCCTCTCGGACCACGTCGGGCGGCGTCCGGTCCTCGTCGCGGCGGTGCTCCTCGAGACGGCCGCCCTGGCGGGGTTCCTCGTCGCCAGGGACGTCGCCTGGGTCGTCGCCGCGCGTGTGGTGCAGGGCCTGGCGACGGGGCTCGCCACGAGCGCGTTCGGCGCCGCGGTGCTCGAGCTGGCCCCCGGGTCCCGGCCGCGCCTCGGGCCCGGCGTCAACACGGTCGCGGCCGCGGGCGGGCTGGGTCTGGGTGCGCTGGCCACCGGTGCGCTCGCCGCGGCGACACCGGCCGCCCCGGACGTCGTGTGGGGCACCCTCGCGGTGCTCATGGTCCCTGCGCTGGTGGCGGTCGCCGCGACGGACGAGACGGTCCGCCGGCGGCCGCGCGCCCTCGCGTCGCTCGTGCCGCGGGTGGCCGTGCCGGCGGCGGCCCGCCCGACCTTCCGCGTCGTGGCGCCCGCGCTGGCGGCCTCGTGGATGATGGGCGCCCTCTTCATGGGCCTGGTGCCGACGATCCTCGGCGCGCTCTGGGGGGTGCGGAGCCTGGCCGTCGACGGTGCGACCGCGTCCGTGGAGCCGCTCGTCGCGGCCGTGGCGGCGCTCGCGGTGGCGGGCCTGGCGGCCGGCCGTGCCACGGGCCTGGGGGTGCTGGCGGTCGTCCTCGGGGCGGGGTTCGTGATCGTCGCCGTCGCCACGTCCGACCTGCCGATGCTGCTGCTCGGCGGGGTCGTCGGGGGAGCGGGCTTCGGGGCGACGTTCAGCGGGGCGCTCCGGTCGCTGGTCCCGCTGGCCCAGGCGCACGAGCGGGGTGCCCTCCTCTCGGCGATGTACGTCGTCTCGTACCTGGCGTTCGGCGTCCCGGCGATCGTCGCCGGCCGGCTGGTCCGCCCGCTCGGTCTGCTGCCGGTGGTGGTGGCGTTCGGGGCGGTCATCGTCGCGAGCGCCGGCGTCGCGATCACCGCCCAGCTGGGCGCGCGGCGACGGGTGGTGGCCGCCGAGCCCGCGGCCGCCGAGGGATGACCGCGGATCGGTCCCCGGTCAGCGGGCCGCGGCGTCGATGAGCGTCTCGGCGGCGGCCCGCGCCTCGGCGGCGGCGTCGTGGTCGCTGTCCATCCAGCCGGCGATGCTCGCGCCGTCGTAGATCAGGTGGAGGCGGCGGGCGAGCTCGTCCGGCTGCGCGACCCCCAGCTCGCGCGCCGGCCCCGCGAACAGCCCACGCAGCCAGGCGCGGTACTCGTGGCTCGCCAGGCCGACGGCGCCGCCCGACGGCGCCTCGACCGACGCGGCGACGAAGGCGCACCCGCGGTAGCCGGGTTCGGCCATCTGGCGGGCCTGGGCCTCGAACACGGCGAGGATCCGCTCGCGGGGGGTGGTCGCGCCGGCCAGTGCCGCCTCGACCCGGACCCGCGTCCGCTCGTGGCGCTGGTGCAGGTACGCCGCGACGAGCGACTCCTTGCTGCCGAAGGTGTTGTACAGCGACGCCTTCGCCACGCCGGCGCGCTCGATCACGCGGTCGATGCCGACCGAGTGCACGCCCTCGGCGTAGAACAGCTCGCCCGCCGCGTCGAGCAGCCGCTCGCTCGCGGACCCCGTCTTGACGCCGGACATGAGAAGCCTCCCGGATGCCTGCCCAGACAGATCAGTCTACACGGCCATCCTTGACGGAATCCTGACTGGGCCCCCGGGACGCCGGTCCTTGCTTTCGGGCTGAACACGTGTATAGCGTGCTGGTCGTGCGTATAGCCCCGGCGCCCGACGAGCGGCCCGCGGCCGACCTCACGGCCCGGGCCCGCATCCGGGATGCCGCGATCGCGTGCTTCGCGGAGCAGGGCTTCGACGCGTCCTTCCGCACCATCGCGCAGCGGGCCGGCGTGTCACCTGGCCTCATCACGCACCACTTCGGGTCCAAGGAGGCGCTGCGCGCCGAGTGCGACGCGGAGGTGCTGCGCCAGTACACGGCGGTGAAGACCGACGCGATCGACATGCCCTCGGAGCACCTGCTGCGCTACCTGGCGGATCCCGGCATCGCCGCGGACCTCATGGTGTACATGCTCCGGGTCATCCACGCCGGGGGAGAGCCGGCGCGCCTGTTCCTCGAGCGCCTCATCGACAGGGCCCGCGGCGTCATGGCGCGCAGCGTCGAGGTCGGCCTGGTGCGAGCCTCGCGTGACGAGGAGGCGCGGCTGCGCTACATGACCTACCTGACGATGGGGTCGCTGCTCGTCCAGTTCGTCACGTCGCCGGGCCAGACACCCGAGGAGTTCGTCGCCTCGATCAGCGCGCGTGGGCAGGACCAGATCCTGCCGACCCTCGAGCTGTTCACCGAGGGCTTCCTCAACGACCGCACGGCGCTCGACGACTACGTGCGCTACCTCTGGCAGCCGCCCGACGACCAGGCGGGCTCGCAGTCCCAGACCGCCTGACACGACGTGCCACCACGCCTACCCCCGTGACGGCGTCCGCCGCCACGCGCCCACCCCTGCTCCAGCCAAGAAGGACGAGCATGTCAACCACTCAGATGGCCATCGAGATCGAGGGCCTGGAGAAGTCGTTCGGTCACGTCCACGCCCTGCGCGGGCTCGACCTGCACGTCCCGGCCGGCCAGGTGACCGGGTTCCTCGGTCCCAACGGCTCCGGCAAGACGACGACGATCCGGATCCTGCTCGGCCTGCTGCGGGCCGACGCCGGGCGCGCCACCGTCCTCGGCGGCGACCCGTGGTCGGACGCGGTGCGCCTGCACCGCGACATCGCCTACGTCCCCGGCGACGTGTCGCTGTGGCCGAACCTCACCGGCGGCGAGGCGATCGACATCCTGTGCCGCCTGTCCGGCCCGCTGGACCCGCAGCGCAAGCAGGCCATGCTCGAGCGCTTCGAGCTCGACCCGTCGAAGAAGGCCCGCACCTACTCCAAGGGCAACCGCCAGAAGGTGGCGCTGGTCGCGGCGCTCGCGTCGAACGCGCAGCTGCTGCTGCTCGACGAGCCGACGAGCGGCCTCGACCCGCTGATGGAGGCGGCCTTCACGGAGTCCATCCGAGAGGTCAAGGCCCAGGGCCGGTCCGTGCTCCTGTCGAGCCACATCTTCGCCGAGGTGGAGAAGCTGGCCGACCAGGTGGCGATCATCCGCGAGGGCGCCACCGTCGAGACCGGCACCATGGCGCAGCTGCGCCACCTGACGCGCACCCAGGTGACGGTGGTGCTCGACGGCGGCGTCGACGGGCTGGCCGCGCTGGCGGGCGTCCACGACGTCACCACCTCGGACGGCCACGTGACGTTCGCGGTCGACGAGGGCGAGCTGCCGGCGGTGCTGGCGGCCGTGGCGGCGCGCAACCCGCGGTCGATCGTCGCGAACCCGCCGTCGCTCGAGGAGCTCTTCCTGCGCCACTACGGCGACGAGCTGGCTGCGCTGGGAGCGGGGGTCGAGAAGTGACCGCCACCGTCGCCACCCCCGTCGCGGCACCGGCCCGGGTGCGTCCCTCGTCGGACGCCCTGGCGGGCCTGGGCACCATGGTGCGGTTCATCCTGCGGCGCAACCGCGTGCGGCTCGCCGTGTGGTTCCTCGTGCTCGTGGTGATGTACCAGTACGTCGTCAGCTACTACCGGACGATCTTCACCACCCAGAAGTCGCTCGACGAGTTCGCGGCGGTCTCCAACACGCCGGGCATCAAGGCGCTCACCGGCCTCTCGCCGGCGGCGAACACCATGGGCGGCGCGGTGTGGACCAAGGGTTGGATGACCGTGGTCCTCGCCCTGGCGATCGGCGTCGTCTTCCTCGTCACGCGCAGCGGGCGGGCCGACGAGGAGCTCGGCCGCACCGAGCTGCTGCGTTCACGGGTGCTCGGCGTGCATGCGTACTCCATGGCGTCGTGGCTGGTCAACGGGGCGCTGTGCGTCGGGGTGGGCCTCGGCATCGCGCTCGTGTCCATCGGCGGCCACCTCGACCCGGCGGGGACCGGCGTCGCGGGCTCGCTCGTCCTGGGCGCCTCGGTCACGGGCCTCGGCCTCGTCGGGCTGGGTGTCGGCGCGGTGGCCGGCCAGGTGTCGTCGACGTCCCGGGGGGCCAACTCCCTCGGGGCCACGGTGCTCATCGTGTTCTACGTGATGCGCATGGCGGGTGACCTGGGCAACGGCGTGCTGACCTGGGCCTCGCCCATCGGTTGGGGCCAGCACATGCAGCCGTACGCCGGCAACCGGTGGTGGCCGTTCGCGCTGCTCATCGTGCTGGCCGTGCTGCTGCTCGCGGTGGCCGGCTGGCTGGAGGCCACACGCGACCTCGGCGCCGGGCTCGTCCCCGAGCGGGCCGGGCGGTCGTCCGCACCTGCGCGATACGCCACGCCGCTCGGCCTCGCCCTGCGGCTGCAGCGCAACCCGATCATCGGCTGGACCGCCGCCATCGTGCTCGGCGGCATGATGTTCGGCTCCGTGGTGCAGGCGATGACCAACCTGCTGACGGACGCCGGCCAGGGTGCCGAGAACCTGCTGCGCGGCACCGGCGTCGCCGCGCTGCTGGCGCTGCTCATCAACGTGATGTCCCTGGTCACGGTGATCTTCGCCATGCAGAGCACGGTGACCCTGCGGTCCGACGAGGCGTCCGGGATGATCGAGCCGCAGCTGGCGGGCGCGCTGTCCCGCTGGCGGTGGGCGCTGCAGCGGCTGCTCATCCCGGCCGTGTGGTCCGCGGTGCTGCTCCTCATCGGCGGCTACCTGGTCGGCTCGGTGTACGGCGCCTCGATCCACGACGCCTCGCAGGGCGGGCGGCTGGCGCTGGCGGCGCTGGCGTACTGGCCGGCGGTCATGGTGTTCGTCGGGCTCGCCGTGCTCCTGTGGGGCTACGTGCCGCGCCTGGCGATCCCGATCGCGTGGGGCGTCATGGTCGCCATGTGGTTCCTCACGATGTTCGGTGAGGTGTTCGGCCTGCCGCAGTGGCTGCTCAACGCGCTGCCGTTGGCCGCGACGCCGTACCAGCCGCTCGAGGCGATGTCGTGGACGCCGCTGGTGGTGATGGCCCTCGTCGCGGCCGTGCTGACCTGGGCCGGGATCGACCGCTTCGCCCGCCGGGACGTGCAGCCCGCCTGACGGCACGCCAGGACCCTCCTGGTCCCGACTTCTGTGCACTACGCTGCAAAAGTCGAGCTGGGAGGGTCCTGCCGTGCCGAACGCCGCGGGGGTGGGCCGGGCGTCCGCGCGCGCCAACGCGGACGCGGTCCTCGACGCGCTGCGCACCGGCGGCGCGCTCTCGCGCCAGCAGATCTCGCAGCGCACCGGCCTGTCGGCCGCCACCGTCAGCCGTGCGACGGCCGCGCTCGTCGAGTCGGGCATCGTCGTCCCGTTCGGCCGCAGCCCCTCGAGCGGCGGCCGCCCGGCCGAGCTCTTGCGCTACGCGGGCGGGTCCCGCGTCGTCGCCGCCGTCCAGATCGGGGTGCGCCGCATCGAGGGCGCCCTCGTGGACCTCGACGGGAACGTCACCGTGCGCCGGACGATCGTGCCGGTCCTCGCCCGGTCCGGCTCGCAGGAGTGGGTGCGCCAGGTCGCGGGGCTCGTCGACCAGCTGGCCCGCACCGCGGCCACGGCGGGCACGCCCTGCCTCGGAGCCGGCGTCGCCGTCCCGGCGGTGGTCCACGGCGCCGACGACCGCATCGACGCGATGATCGGCTTCGGCGCCCACGACCTGCCCCTCGGCCGGCTGCTGCGCGACCAGCTGAGGATGCCGGTGGTCGTCGAGAACGACGCCAACGCCCTCGCGTACGGCGAGCTCAAGGAGGGCGAGGCCAGCGGCCTGAGCAGCCTCGTCGGCCTGTTCATCGACAACGGGATCGGCGCCGGCATCATCACGGGCGGCGCGCTGCACAAGGGTGCGCACGGCGAGGCGGGGGAGATCGGCTACCTGCTGGTGGAGCGATCGTCGCTCGGCCAGTCGTTCTCCGACCGGGGTGACCTCGAGGACCACATCGGGTACGACGCCCTCACGCGCCGCGCGCGCGAGCGCGGCCTCCAGCCGCCCGACGGTGGCCAGCTGACCGCCGGCGACGTGTTCCGGCTCGCCGCGGCGGGGAACCCGGTGGCCCGCGACCTGGCCGAGGAGATCCTCGACATCACGGCGATGGCGGTCGCCGCCATGGTGATCGTGCTCGACCCGCAGCTCGTCGTCATCGGCAGCACGGAGCCCGCCCGCGACTCGGCGATGGTGCCGGACGTGCAGCGCCGCCTGCAGGGACGGATCATCCACGTGCCGCGGATCGCGGCGGCCCACCACGGCGCGGACGCCGTGCTGGTCGGCGTCGGGCGGCTCGCCGCCGAGCGGGCGGGCTAGCCGCCAGGTTTCTATTCAGATACGAACAAAAGTCCGGGAGTCACATCGGCGCCGCGACGACCTAGCGTTGCGCCCACTTCGTCTCAACGCGGAGAAGAAGTGGGGCCCCAGGAGGCGTTGTGCTCGTCGGCGTGGACATCGGCGGTACCAAGACCCACGTGCGCGTCGTGCCCGACGACGCGGCGGTGCAGGACCTCGTCGTGCGCTCCGACTCCTGGATCGTCGGGATGCTCGCCTCCGACCCCGGCAACGCCCGGCGGCTCGTCGGCCTCCTGCCGGCCGAGGCCGTGGCGGCGGGCTCCGCGCTCGTCGTCGGTGCGCACGGGCTGGACAGCCCGGCCCAGGTGACGAGCTTCAACCGCTGGCTGGCCGACGCGTTCCCCGGCGCGACGCTCGGGGTCAACGACGTCGCGCTGCTCGCGCCCGCGGCCGGCCTCGACCAGGCGGTCTGCGTCGTCGCCGGCACCGGCTCGAAGGTCGTCGGGCACCGCGCGGACGGCAGCATCGTGGAGGCGGGCGGCCACGGGTTCCTCATCGGCGACCCGGGCTCGGCACCGGCCGTCGCGCGCGACGCGATGCGGGCGCTGCTCGAGGCCTACGACGAGGGTGCGGCGCTCGGCGGCCTGGCGGAGGCGATGCTCGCCGTCCACGGCCACCACGACCTGCCCGAGCTGTGGATCGCGATGTTCGTCGAGGACCCGTCGGCGGCGCTGTGGGGGAGCCTGGCGCCCGCGGTGTTCGCCGCCGCCGAGGCGGGCGACCGCCGCGCGCTCGCCGTCGTCGACGCCCACGCGAACCTCCTGACCGCCGACGTGCACCGCGTCATCCGGCGTGGTGCGCTCGGGGACGTCGTCGTCTGTGCCGGCGGCGTCATCACGGGCCAGCCGCTGCTGCGCGAGGCGCTGTGGCGGCACGTCGACGCCCTCGACCTCGGCCTGACCATGCGCACGCTCGACGTGCCACCCGTCGCGGGCGCGGTCGCGCTCGCTCGTCGCCTGCGGGACGGCGTCCGCAGCATCGCCTGACAGCAAGGCTCCTACCGACACGACGAAGTGGAGGACAGCATGACGATCCGAAGGATTCACCGGCGCGGCGCGCTCGCGGCGTCGGCCGCCCTGGCCGCGCTGGCCCTGGCCGCCTGCAGCGTCACGGGCACGTCAGGGAACCAGGCCACCGGCGGGAGCACCGGCGGTGGCGGCCAGGTGACGCTGAACGCCCTGTTCATGAAGCAGGCGGGCTACAGCGAGGACGACATCGCCAAGATGATCGCCACGTTCGAGCAGCAGAACCCCACCATCAAGGTCACCCCGACGTTCGTCGCCTACGAGGCGCTGCACGACAAGATCGTCACGTCGGCGCCGGCCGGCACGTACGACGTGGTGCTGATGGACGTCATCTGGCCGGCCGAGTTCGCGTCCAAGGGCCTCATCCAGGACGTCAGCAGCCGGTTCCCCAGCTCCTGGAAGACCGACATGCTCGGCGGCGCCCTCTCGGCCGCGCAGTACCAGGGCAAGTACTACGGCGTGCCGTGGGGCCCGTCCACCAAGCTGTTCTACGCGAACACCGACATGCTGGCGAAGGTCGGCGCGACGACGGCCGACGTCCAGACCTGGGACGGGGTGCTCGCGGTGGCCAAGAAGCTCAAGGACGCCGGCGTGGTGCAGTACCCGCTCGCGTGGAGCTGGTCGCAGGCCGAGGCCCTCATCTGCGACTACGCGCAGCTGCTCGGCGCCTTCGGCGGCCAGTTCACCGACAGCTCCGGCAAGCTCGTCGTCAACCAGGGCCCCGGCGTGGCGGCTCTGACCTGGATGAAGAAGACCCTCGACGACGGCCTGACGAACCCGGCCAGCCCGACGATGCTCGAGGACGACGTCAGCAAGACGATGGCCTCCGGCCAGGCGGCGATGTCGCTGAACTGGGAGTCGACCTTCCGCGACCTCAACGACGCGTCGATCTCGCAGGTGGTCGGCAAGGTCGCCGTCATGCCGACGCCCAAGGGCCCGTCCGGCGCCAACCCCGGCGTCAACGGCTCGATGGCGTGGGCGATCGGCGCCAAGTCGGCGCACCCCGACGAGGCCTGGAAGCTCATCGAGTTCCTCTCGAGCGAGGCCAACCAGGACCAGTTCGCCGTCAGCCAGATGCCGAACTGGAAGGCGTCGTACCAGAAGGCCGACATCACGAAGACCAACCCCGACGTGTTCAAGGCGGCGGGTCAGGCCTACGACTCGCTGATCTCGCGCCCCGAGGTGCCCAACTACACCCAGGTGTCGCAGATCCTCCAGGTCGAGATCCAGAACGCGCTGCTCGGCAAGAAGACCCCGCAGAAGGCGATGGACGACGCCGTCGCCCAGGCCAACGCGCTGAGCTGACCGACCGATGACGACCACCCCGGACACGGCGACAGGGACCGCGCGGGCGACCGAGTACCCGCTGCGCCGCAAGAAGCTGCGGCACAGCCAGGGCTTCCTCGCCTTCTGGCTGCTCGCGCCCGCCCTGCTCGCCGTGTTCGGGGTGATCATCTATCCGACGCTGCGCACCCTGCTCATCTCGTTCTTCCAGGTCGACTCGGCGCTGGCGACGTCGACGCCCTTCGTCGGGCTGCGCAACTACGTCGACGTGCTGACGGCGCACGGCTTCTGGTCGGCCGCCGGCCGCACGCTGTACTTCACGGTCGTGTCGACGTCGTTCGAGCTCGTCCTCGGCCTCGTCGTCGCCGGGCTGCTCAACGCGCGGTTCCGCGGCCGGTGGCTGTTCCGCACGATCGTCGTCATCCCGTGGGCGCTGCCGACGATCGTCAACGCGGCCATGTGGAAGGGGATCTTCAACGCGCAGTACGGCTCGCTCAACGCGCTGCTGACGCAGCTGCACCTCATCCGCGACTACCACGAGTGGCTCGGCGACCCGAACACGGCCCTCAACATGGTGATCCTCGCGGACGTGTGGAAGATGACCCCGCTGGTGGCGTTCTTCCTGCTGGCGGGCCTGACCTCGATCCCCACCGAGCTCTACGAGGCCGCGCGGATCGACCGGGCGAGCTGGCCGCAGGTGTTCCGCTCGATCGTGCTGCCGATGCTCGTGCCGTCGATCTCGATCGTCCTGGTGCTGCGCACCATCGACGCGTTCAAGGTGTTCGACATCATCTACGCGATGACGCGCGGCGGTCCGGTGAACTCGACCCAGACCATCGCGTTCTACGCCTACACCACGGCGTTCTCCGACCAGCAGTTCGGCCTGGGGTCGGCCCTCTCGTACGTCATCGTGCTCGCGATCCTCGGGCTGACGACGATCTACCTGCGCCTGCTGCGGCGATCGGAGATGAGCCTGCTGTGAAGACCCGCCGGCGTCGCTACACGGTGCTCGTCTACACCGGCGTCACCGTCGTCTCGGCCGTGATCCTCGCGCCGTTCCTCTGGATGGTGCTGGCGAGCGTCACGCCGCAGCGCATCCTCATCGCGCGGCCGCTGCGCTGGATCCCCGACCAGCTCGACTGGAGCCGGTACGAGCAGATCTTCCGGGGCGGTGCCCGCTCGGTCGGGGAGACCTTCCGCGCCGCCATGGTGAACTCGCTCGTCGTCGCGTCCGTCACGGTCGCGCTCGCGATGGTCGTCGGGACGCTCGGCGCCTACGCGTTCGCGCGGCTGCGGTTCCGGTTCCGGGGCGGCGTCCTGATGCTCTTCCTCGCCAGCTACATGCTGCCCCAGATCGCGCTGCTGATCCCGCTCTACCTGATCCTCAGCTCGGTGGGGCTGCTGGACAACCGGCTGGGCCTGATCCTCGTCGACCTGGCCCTCGTCGTGCCGTTCGTCCTGTGGATCCTGTCGAACTACTTCCTGACGATCCCGGAGGAGCTCGAGGACGCGGCGCGCGTCGACGGCACGACGAGGCTCGGCGCGCTGTGGCGCATCGTGCTGCCGTCCGCCCGGCCCGGCCTGTTCGCCGCGATCATGTTCGCGTTCCTGCTCGCCTGGGACGAGTTCATGTACGCCCTGATCTTCACGTCGACGAACGCCTCCAAGACGCTGCCCGTGGCGATCTCCGAGTTCTCCGGGCGGTACACCACCGACTTCGGGCTGGTGGCGGCGGGTGGCTTCCTGGCCGCGCTGCCCGCGCTCGTCGTCGCCATCGCGTTCCAGCGCTACGTGGTCAGCGGGCTGAGCACGGGCGCGGTCAAGGGCTGAGCCGGATCCGGATGGAGGAGGACGAATGAGCTACCGCGCGGACTACGTCGAGGCGGTGCGGTCGCAACCCGGGCTGCTGGCTGCGGCGCTGCAGCGGCTGACGCGCGACGTCGCGGCGGCGCGGCTGACGCCGTGGCGGGCGGGGGAGACGATCGGGCTGGTCGCGATGGGCGCCTCGTCGAACTCCGGCTGGGTGCTCGGGCCGGTGCTCGCGCGCGCGGGGCTGCGGTTCGCCAACCTGACGGCGTCGGAGGTGGACGCGACGCCCGGCGGCTTCCAGCCGGCCGACCACTACGTGCTGGTGTCGGAGTCCGGGCGCAGCCCGGAGCCGATCGCCGCTGGCGCGGGGCTGACCGTCGGCGAGCGGATCGTCGTCAGCAACTTCCCGGAGGCGCAGATCACCGCCGTGACGGACGCCGCCCTCGGCCTGGGCGGGTTCTCGGACTCACCGGTCTACACGGTCGGGTACACGGCGACGCTGCTCGCGTACGCGGTGCTGCTCGCGGACCGGGGCGTGGCGGCCGACGAGCCGTCCGCGATCCCCACGGCCGTCGCCGCCGCGCTGGCGCGGTACGACGAGGCCGGCCGCGCCGTCGGCGACCTGTGGGCGGCCGCGAGCAACGTCGACGTCGTCGGCTCGGGGGAGTCGTTCGCGGCCGTGACCGAGGCCGCGCTCATGGTGCGCGAGGGGCTGCGCACGCCCGCCGCCGCGTGGGACGCAGGCCAGTACGCGCACGGGCCGATCGAGGTCGCCGGGCCGGGGACGTGCGTCGTGCTCGTGGGCGACCGGCGCGAGCTTGCGCTGGTCACGCCGCTGCTGGAGCACGGGGCCGACGTCGTCGTCGTCACCGCCGAGCCCGACCGGGTGCCGTCGGCGGGCCACCCGCGCCTGGTCGTCGTCCCCGTGCCGGCCGGGCTCGGTCCGCTGGCGCGCGCGGCGGCGGAGGTCGTCGTCGCGCAGCTGGCCCTCGCGCGGGCGATCGAGCACAAGCCGTTCCCGATCTCCGAGTTCCTCTACCACGACCTCGACACGAAGCTCGAGGAGGTCCCCGCCCCCTGAGGAGCGGTGCGCCTCAGCCGCGCTCGACGAGCCGCACCACCGGGATGACGCGGTCCGTCTTCCGCTCGTAGGAGGCGAACCGGGGCACCGCCTGGACGATCTGCGCCCAAGCAGCCTCGCGCTCCGGGCCGTGCAGCTCCTCCGCCGTCACCGCGACCGTGCGCCCCTGCACCTCGATCTCCACCTCGTCGGGATGCGCCGCCAGGTTGAGGTACCAGGCCGGATGCCCCGCCGCGCCGTTGGCCGAGGCGGCGACGAGCCACGAGGCGCCGGTGCCCGGGAACCAGGCCACCGGGGTGGCGTGCTCGTGGCCCGTCTTGCGTCCGACCGTGTGCAGGATCAGCAGGTCCATGCCCATCGTCCGGCCTCCCGCGCGGCGCACGCGGCCGACGGACATCCGGTTGACGAGGCGGAGGACGGGGCCGCGCGGCTGCCGCGTGCCGTGGGTGCCGGGGGGCGTCGTGAAGCTCACGACCACAGCCTGCGGTCAGCGCGCGTCCATCGCACCCCGAGACCGGCTACCGGCCGACGATCTCCGCGAGCTCGACCAGGCGGTTCGAGAAGCCCCACTCGTTGTCGTACCAGGCGAGGACCTTCACCTGGTTCCCGACCGCCTCCGTCAGCGGGGCGTCGAAGATCGCGCTGTGCGGGTTCCCGACGATGTCGGCCGAGACGATCGGCGCGGTCGAGTACTCCAGGTACCGCCCGAGCTCGTCGGACGCCGCCGCGGCGCGGAACGCCTCGTTGACGTCCGCCACCGAGGCCGGCCTCGTCAGCACGGCGGTGAGGTCGGTGATGGACCCCACCGGGACCGGCACGCGAAGCGCGAAGCCGGTGAGCCGGCCGTCGAGCTCGGGGATGATCCTGCCGATGGTCCGGGCGGCGCCCGACGAGGTCGGGATGGTGGACATCGCCGCGGCGCGGGCGCGCCGCAGGTCGGAGTGCGGGGCGTCGTGCAGCCGCTGGTCGCTGGTGTAGGCGTGGATCGTCGTCATGAGCCCGGACTCGACGCCGAAGGCGTCGTGGAGCACCTTGGCCATGGGCGCCAGGCAGTTCGTGGTGCACGAGCCGTTGGAGAACACGTCGTGAGCCGCGACGTCGATGGCGTCGGTGTTCACCCCGAGGACGATCGCCGGCACGTCGCCCTTCGCGGGCGCCGAGACGATCACCTTGCGCGCGCCGCCCGCCAGGTGCAGGCGCGCGCTGTCGGCGTCCGTGAAGCGACCGGTGGACTCGATGACGACGTCGGCGCCGACCTCGCCCCAGGGGATGAGCGCGGGGTCGCGCTGCGCGAAGACCCGCAGCGAGTGCTCGCCGACGACGATCGACTCGCCCTCCACCCGCACGCCGTCCAGGTGACCGGAGATTGAGTCCCACTCCAGCAGCGTGGCCAGGGTGGTGACGTCGGTGATGTCGTTGACCGCGACCACCTCGACGTCGGCGCCGCTCGCCAGCGCGGCGCGCAGCACGCTGCGGCCGATCCGCCCGAACCCGTTGATGCCTACCCGAACCGTCATGAGCACTCCTCGATCGATGGTGTGGTGCGTGGCTGGGGTCGGGCCGCAGCGGCCCGGGCGGCCTCGAGGAGCGCGACCGCGCCGCGCACGGCCGCGTCCATCGGTGCCTGGGAGCCCTTCGCGCGGGCGAGGACGTAACCGCCCTGCAGCACCGCGGACAGCGTCAGGGCGAGGTCGCCGGGCACCGTGCTCGCCGGCAGCTCGCCGGCGGCGACCGCCTCGGTGATCGCCTGCGTCCAGCGGGCGGCGACGGTGTCGAAGGCGCCGGCGACGAGGGCGAGGAGCTCCGGGTCCTGGACCACCTGCGGGTCCTGGGTCATGCGACCGACCCGGCACCCCTTGGTCCCCGGGCGGGGCTGCGCCAGGTAGCGCTCGATGCGCTCGACCGGCGTCCCCTCGCCCGCCAGCACGCCGGACTCGGCGATCAGCGTGTCGATCGCGCCACGGAAGGCCGCCACCGCCAGCTCGTGCTTGCCGGAGAAGTGGTGGTACATGCTGCCCTGCCCCACGCCGGCCCGCGCCATCACCTCGTTCGGGCTCGTCGCGGCGTACCCGCGCTCCCACAGCAACGCGGCCATCGCGTCGGTCAGGCGCTCGCGGGTGCTCACGAGCCGACTGTACCTACTAGTAGGTACAGTCGGCTACGCCTCAGGCGTCGTTCCCTGTGTCGATCACGCGGCTCGGTGCACGGACCAGTCGCCCGGGCCGGCCATGGAGATCGGTACCGGGACGGGCGTGTAGACGGCCTCGCGGCCGATCTCCCGCGCCAGCTGCCAGAGCCGACCGTCGTCGGGGTCGTCGCCCCAGACGACGACGAGACGGCCGGCTGGCCGGCCGTCGACAGACGGAACGGTGAGGCGGGTCGGGGCGCCAGGGCCCCCGTTGCGCAGGATCGCGCTGTACGTGGCCACACCATCGGCCGGAACCTCGTCCCCGCGGACCGCCACGGTGACGACCTCGGTGCGCTCGATGACGCTCATGAGATGTCCTTTCGACTCGTTGACAATCACAGGATACATCTGGGATACAAGATGTACTCACGTGGTGAGTGGGACGGTCGGCGCAGGCTGCCGCCGTCAGGGAGGCCCGCGAAGGGAGACCGGCGATGCCCGAGACTGCGGTCGAGCCGAGCACGACGATGCGTGGCGTGAGCGCCGCCCAAGGTGCCTACGAGTACGCCCGCTCCAGGATCATGTCGGGCGAGCTGGCTCCCGGTTCGATGCTCAGCGAGAACGAGCTCGCGCGGCGCATCGGGGTCAGCAGGACCCCGGTGCGCGCGGCGCTGCTTCGTCTGCAGGGTGAGGGCTGGATCACCGTCTACCCCCGCCAGGGTGCGCTGGTGCGCGAGATCGGGGCCCAGGAGGCGGTCGACATCTTCGGTGCGCGCCTGCTGCTGGAGGTCTCCGGCGTCCGCGGGCTCGGCCCGGCGGGCCGCGCTGCGCTCGCGGCCGAGCTCGTCCCCGCCTTGGTGGAGCAAGAGGAGGTCGTGGGACGGGGCGACCTCGCAGGCTTCGTCGCGCTCGACGTGCGGATGCATCGCCGGTTCGTCGAGGGTGCGCGCAACGCGCTGCTGCTCGACCTGTACGACCGGCTCCGCGAGCGGCAGGCGTTCATCGTCGCGCGGAGCCTCGCCTCGCCCGGGCGCACCGCGGCCATCGTGGCCGAGCACCGCGAGCTTGTGGACCTGATCGCCGCGGACGACGTCGACGGCTTCGAGCGGCTGCTCGACGAGCACCTGCGGCGGACCCACGAGGTCTGGAGCCGCCTGGTCGGCCGGCCGGGAGCGCCGGCCGAGGCCTGACGAGCGGCCCGGGTCTCGCGTCGCCGCCATCGGCGCGCCGTCGCGGCCGGAAGCCCTCGGGCGGCGTGATGACGGTCCCCGGTGCGATAGTGAACGATGTGTCGTGAACTATCACGATCGAGAGGAGACGGACATGCATCACCACACCGGTGGATACCTCGGTCCCGATCTCGGCAGCTTCGCGCGCAGCTTCGCGGGCTTCGGCATGGGCGGACCGGGCTACGGGTACCAGGGACGCGTGCGGCGGGGGGACATCCGCCCCGCGGTGCTGCGGGTGCTGGCCGACGAGCCGATGCACGGCTACCAGGTCATCCAGGAGATCTCCCGGCGCAGCGGGGGAACGTGGAACCCCAGCGCCGGCTCCGTGTACCCCACGCTGCAGATGCTCGCCGACGAAGGTCTGGTCGTCGCGAAGGAGACCAGCGGCAAGAGGGTCTTCTCGCTCACCGAGGCCGGCCAGGCGGCGGTGGCGGACCTGGCCGACGAGCCGGCGCCGTGGGACCTGGCGGCCGCCAGCTCCGACCTGAGTGGTCATGCGGCGCTCCGCCAAGCCGGCGGGCGACTGGCCGCGGCGGTGCTGCAGATCGCGAAGTCCGGCGACAAGACTCAGATCATGTCGACCATCGAGATCCTCGACGCCGCGCGCAAGCAGGTCTACACCCTGCTCGCCCAGGACTGAGACGTGACGGAGCCCCCTCGGCTACGCGCACGCTACCGGCGGATCGTCACGTTCTTCGCCGGTGTGATGGCGAGGTTCATCCTCTGGGAGATCGTCCTGCCCAGGATCGGGCTGGGCCGGTGGTCGAACGGCAACCGGAGCGCCCGGAACCGTCGCACCGCGGTGCGGTTCCGGGCGCTCGCGCTGTCGATGGGCGGCCTGATGATCAAGGTGGGCCAGTTCCTCTCGGCACGTCTGGACGTGCTGCCGGCCGAGATCACCGACGAGCTGGCAGGCCTGCAGGACGAGGTGCCACCGGCCGCCTTTGCGGACATCCGGCGGCGCGCCGAGGAGGAGCTGGGACGCACGTTGGCCGAGGCTTTCCAGAGCTTCGACGAGACGCCGATGGCCGCCGCGTCGCTGGGGCAGGCGCACCGGGCGGTGCTGTGGGACGCCGATGCGGCGGAGACCGGCTTCGCGCAGGTCGTCGTCAAGGTGCAGCGACCGGAGATCGAGCAGATCGTCGCCGTCGACCTCGCTGCCCTGCGCCGCGTGGGCGGCTGGCTGACCCGGTACCGACCGGTCAGCAGCCGGGCCGATGTCCCGGCGCTGGTGGAGGAGTTCGCGGCCACCACGCTGGAGGAGATCGACTACACGGCCGAGGCTCGCAACGCCGAGCACTTCCGCTGGGTGTTCGAGAACGACGACCAGGTCGTGGTGCCGCGGGTTGCCTGGGAGCACTCACGGCTGCGGGTCCTCACGCTCGAGGACGTCTCGGCGATCCGGCTCGGCGACTACGAGGCGATCACCGCGGCCGGCATCGATCGCGTGCGGGTCGCCGAGAAGCTGGTGGAGACCTACCTGCAGCAGATCTTCGAGGACGGCGTGTTTCACGCCGACCCGCACCCGGGCAACCTCTTCGTCGCGCCTGTCGAGGGACGGGCCGGCGAGTTCCGGCTGACGTTCATCGACTTCGGCATGGTGGGACGGGTGCCCGACACGCTCCGCTCGTCGCTGCGGGAGGCGTTGATCGCGGTGGGTACCCAGGACTCGGCGCGCCTGGTCAGCGCCTTCGCGTCCATGGGCGTGCTGCTGCCCACCGCCGACACCAAGCTCCTGGACCTGGCCGTGGCTCAGGTGTTCGACCGCTTCGGCGGCATGGCGATGAGCGACCTGCGCACCATCAGCCACAAGGAGATGCGGGACATCGGCCTGCAGTTCCGCGAGCTGCTGGTGAGCATGCCGTTCCAGCTGCCGGAGAACCTCCTGCTGCTCGGTCGGACGCTGGCGGTCCTGTCGGGCATGTGCACCGGCCTGAACCCCGAGTTCAACCTGTGGACGTCGATCACCCCGTACGCCGCCACCCTGGTCTCCGACGAGGGTGGGAGAGGCGGACTGTGGAGCACCGTCGCCGCCGAGGGCACCAAGATCGTGCAGTCGCTGGTGGCCCTTCCCGGGCGTGTGGACCGCATCCTGACCCTCGTCGAACGCGGCGACCTGTCGGTGAAGACGCCCATGCTCGACCTTCGCATCCGCGCGCTGGACCGCTCGGTGCGACGGATCCCGATGGCCATCGTCTTCGCGGCGCTCCTGCTGGCCGGGGCGGTGCTCTACCCGGCCGAGCCGACGCTCGCCAAGGTGCTGATGGCCGTCTCGGTCCTGCCGCTGATCGGCACGCTGCGCCGCGGGCCGCGGCACCGGTAGCGCCGGTTCGCGGCGCTCCAGCGTGGCGCCGCTGCCTCACTCCTCGGCTTCCAGCCGGTCCTGCCGTCTCATCTCGGCACCGGGGGCCCGGTCCAGTGCGGCTTGGATGAGCTCGTCGACGTTCTCGACGACATCCGCCGGAAGGTAGGTCCTCGCGCCGCGTGTCTCGCCGTCGGACTCGCGAGTGACCATGACGCTGACGAGCGCACCGAACGGGCCGGTGGTCGTCCCTCCCGGCAGCACGTCGATCGACTCGACGTCGCCGACGGGGATCCGCACGGCGCCTCCGCGCACACCTTCCAGCACGACCTCCGCGGTCGTGATCCGCAGCCGCGTAGGGCTCATCGCCCCGCGCCACCACGCGGCGTAGGCGACGTCGCAGACCACCACCACAGCCCCGGCGATGAGGTACGCGACGAGTCCTGCGCCGGAGGCGACGGCCGCCGCGAATGGGACCACCGCGATGATCGCCAGGATCATCGCCAGCCGGCCACGCAGCCACCCGGGATCAGCCCGCAGCTCGTACAGCACGTCCCCGCCGACCGGACGACCCGCCGGATCGAAGGGCTCCCAGGGCTTGCTCATGTGTCCATCCCACCCATTCCTTGACGAGTCGGGGGTTGAGACGCTCGGCATCCAACTGAACAGCGGCGACCACGACCGCGGCAGCCGTGCCGACAACAACCGTGCCCGCGGGGGCCCGGTCGATGGTGCTGATCTTGCCCGCGGACATGGCCGGCGTGCGGCCCGTACGGCAGTCGGGTTCGTTCGCCGCCCGCCAAGGCGCCGCGACCCCGGCGTGCAGCAGCGTGCGGCGATCGGATGGTCAGGGCGATCGGACGGTGGCCGCCGGCTCGCCGTCGGTGCGCGCCGGGGGCAGGGGGTGCCGGTCACATGTCCCGGAGACGACGAAACCCCCTCACCTGCGTTCTGACCGGCCCGGGGCTCCGCCTGCCTGACGGCGCAGCACGTCGGTCCGCTCCAGCAGCTCGGCGCGGTCGATCTCGCCGCGGGCGTACCGGGCGCGGACCAGCTCCACCGCGAGGTCGTCCGTCACGGGGCGCCCGGCGGGCTGCAGGGCGTGGCGCAGCATCCGCAGCGCGACGGGGATCGCCGCGGCCCAGAAGAGCAGGTAGGCCGCCATCGACACCACGCCCAGAACCCGTGAGTCGTGCCGGGCCAGCAGCGCGGCGCTGTGCTCGTAGAACGGGTGCATCACTCCGCCTCTCTACCGGTCCACGTCGACGTCGGCACCGGGCGTTCCGTCAGCCGGCGAGCCAGCCACCACGCGGCACCACGCCGGCCCCGATCCGGGGCCGCCCAGGACACGCTCCGGACCTCGTCGGGCGTGGCGGCTGCCCGCTCGTCGTGCTCCCGCAGCAGCTGCGCCCACAGGGGCTCGATCAGCCGGTAGGTCACCTGTCGTTCGAGGTCATGGAACACGTCGTACCCGCGGGGCGTGAGCCGCAGCGTGCCGTGGTCCGGGACGACGAGCCCGCAGGCCCGTGCCGCGGCCGTCGCCAAGCGCGCCGGCAGGAGGCCCGCGGGACCGTAGGCGCTGCGCAGCACACCCTCGTCGAGAGCACCGGCGTAGGCCTGCCAGAACGCCTCGTAGGCTGCACCGCCGCCGTCCCCGAGGTGGAACCGCCGCGCCACCGGCAACCGACCTGCGTCGACCGCAGCGCGGTACGGCGCCAGCCCGAAGTGGTTCACCAGCAGGTCCCGGCCTGTGACCGAGCCGGCACCGGCGCCCATGCCGAGGAACCGGCGGCGCGTGATCGACGTGTACGCCTCGGCGCCGCTCCGCGCGAACGTCCACACCGACCGGCGTTCGTAGCCGCTGCGCCGCGCGATGCGATCCACCTCGGCCAGCACCGCGTGCTCCCGGCGCCGCGCGTGCCGGCCGGTGCCGAACGGTGTGTAGCCGAACCGCATCAGCGGGTACGTGGACACCTGGGCCACGCCGGCGGCGAAGCACTCGGCCGCGTCCTCGAGGAACGCCGCCGTCCACGGGTCGGTGCCAGGCCCCTCCAGTGCGACGTCGACGATGAGGTCGACGTCCACGACCGCGAACCGGCCCACGGCGGCGGCCACCGCCGCACGGGACGCGGCCGCGTCGTGCGGCCGTCCCAGCCGGCGCAGCACGGGGTCGTGGAACGACTGCGCACCGATGCTCACCGCGTCGAAGCCGGCGTCGGCGAGCCGGTCGAGCCCGGCCGGGGTGGCGTGGGTGGGCAGCACCTCGACCGCACGCCGGCCCGTGACCGGGAGGCGGTCGACGAGGTCGTTCAGGATCTCCGGGAAGAGCGTCGGCGTCCCGCCGCCGACGTACAGGGAGGTGAACGGCCCGAACGCTCGCAGGTGGGCGTCGGCCACCGCGTCGACCTCCTGCCGGAACGCCGTCAGGTACGGCCGGCTCAGCTCGTCTGACGTCAGGACCTTGTTGTACGGGCAGAACGGGCAGATCCACGAGCAGAAGGGGATGTGCACGTAGGCGCCCGCGGGCACGTCGAGCAGCCCGACGACGTCCGTAGCGCCCCGCAACGACGTCGCCGCGACCATGCGAAATCACCTCCCGCTCGTGGGCGTCGGGCGCCGCGACTCGCGACGCCGTTGCCGTGTCCTCACGCCGTCCGGTGCCCGCCCTTCCGGGCGGCACGGCGCCGCCCGACCAGCACCGCCGCGGCGGTCCCCCCGAGCAGCACCAGCCCGGCCGCGAGGAACGTCAGCGCCGGTCCCAGGGTCCGGTTGCCCACCAGCACCACCGCGAAGAACACGGCACCGACCGCACCGACCACCCACGGCCATACGGGGTCCTTGAGGTAGGTCAGCACGGCGGCGACCGCCACCACCCCGAGCAGGGCGGCCGCGAGCGGTTCACCGCGGCCGGCGGTGGTCATCGCACCGATCACCGTCGCCGCCAGGCCCAGCGCCACGCCCAGCTCCCGGTGGGCCAGCCGCCGCGATGCACCCCACGCCCACCCGGCGCCGAACGCCAGCAGCAGGCCGCCACGCAGGAGGTCCACGGCCGCCCAGTCGAAGGTGCCGCCCGGCCCCTCCTGCGCCGGGGCCGGCATCGCGGCATCAGGCGCGGAGACCATCAGCGCCGCACCGGCGACGAACAACGCGAGCTCGGCCAGCACGCTCGGTGCAACCAGCACCACGCCGGCCATCAGCACCCCAGCGACGGCGGCCGCCGCGACCAGGTTCCAGCGTCCGTCCGTGACGACGAACGCGGTGGTTGCCGTCGCGAGCGCGACACCGAGCGTCAGCACCACGCTGCCGGAGCGGCGCCGCACGGCGTGGCCTGGGGGTGCCGCACCACCGTGGGCTCGCACCGGCCAGGCGACGACGACGCCGGCGGCGAGCGCGACCGCCGTCAGACCGGCGGCGAGCAGCAGCTGCATGCCGCGGCTCATGGTCGTCCACTGCTGCTGCACCACCACGCCGACGGCGGCGAGCACGAAGGCGCTGCCGAGGTAGACCGCCGCCTCGAGCAGCCTGTCCCGCCATGAAGGCGCCGTCGGCGCGGTCGGTGTCACCCCCTGCACAGGCACCGGCGCGGGAGGCACCCCGGGGGCCTGGGCCGTGGGCGGGTGGCCGGCGCCGGCGACTGCCGCCAGCACTGCGTCGGCCTGCGCCCCGGTGAGCGTGCCGTCGGACACCAGCCGGCCGAGGGCGGTGGTCAGCAGGTCGCGCGGAGCGGGGCTGCCGGAGGGGTCGAGGGCCGGTCCGGCCGGGGGAACGGGTGTCGTCGTCATCGCTGACTCCCTGCTCACGCATCACGCGAGTCCTGCTCCCAGGCTCCTCCCCTGGAGTGGGAACGCAAGCCCGCCGCGGGTGAGCCCCCGCTCAGAACGCCCGATCGGCCGCCTCGGCGCTCGACGGCTCCACGAGCGCCTCGTCGATCGGCTCCAGCTACGCCGCCTCGCTCCGGCGCACCGGCGCCAGGGGCAGCAGGGCGTCGGCCGGTACGACCGAGGCCCTCCCGCTCTGCTGAGCGAAAGGGCCTCTGACGTGCTACATCATGAGTAGCGGGGGCAGGATTTGAACCTGCGACCTCTGGGTTATGAGCCCAGCGAGCTACCGAGCTGCTCCACCCCGCGTCGGCTGGTACAGGTTACGTCACGCAGGCGCTGGTCCCAAATCCGCGGATGGAGAGCATGCCCTGGGCGCCGGTCACGGGAACGCAAACCGCCTGGTGGCAGCCCCGCCGAGGGCGGTCGGACGGGCCGATCGACCCGCTCGGAGCCGGTGCCGTCGGGACGGGCCTCGAGCCGCCCGGCATGCTGCTACGTTCGCAGGCGCGACCTCGCCCGCCGCTCGGCGGTCCGCACGCGCGCCGACGACGAAGGAGCACGATGCCGCGCACGGCCCTGGTCCTGGTGGGCCACCACCCGTTCACCGACCCCTGGCACGACGACGCCGCGGTGGGCCATCTCGTGGCCCTGGAGCTCGCCCGGGCCGGGCTCGACCCGGTCCTGCGCGGCACGATGCCGTGGGCGCTCGACGAATTCGACCCGGCCGACCTCGCCCTGCTCGTCGTGAAGGCGGCACCGGGCACGCCGGACGACGGCACGTTCGACGCCTTCGACGAGCGTCTGACGGCGATCGTGGCCGCGGGCGTCCCGATCCTCGCGCTGCACCAGGGCTCCGGCGCGTTCCGCGGCGCGTACGCCGCGGCGGTCGGCGGCCGGTGGGGAGCGCACTCGTGGCACCCACCGCTCGGCGACACGGCCTTCCGCGCCGCGGACGACGAGCACCCGGTCAGCGCCGGCCTGGCGCCGTTCACGGCGTACGACGAGGGCTACGCGGGCCTCGACCTGGACGAGGGGATCCGGCCGCTGGTCGTCGTCGAGCATGACGGGGTCCCGTTCCCGGTGGTGTGGCAGGGGCCCGGCCCGTCCCGTGTGCTCGTCGACACCCTCGGCCACGACGCCCGGTCGTTCGCGTCGGAGGGCCGCACGGACCTGCTGCGCCGCGAGATCGCCTGGCTCACGGCCTGAGCTCGCCCGACGAACGGCCCGCACGAGATCACTCGGACGGGCCGTTCGTGGAGGTGGTGGAGGCTCAGGCCTCCGGCTCGTCGTCCGACGTTGCGGCGGGCGTGCCCGGCTGCTCGCCGGCGAGGACCAGGTAGAGGTCCTTGCGGGCGCGGTCGAGCACGACGAGCGCGCGCGCGACCTGCGCCTCGTCGCCGGTCTGGGCGACCTGCATGCTCGCGCCCATGAGCCCGCGCACGGCCTCGCGCAGCGCCCAGCGGGACTTCGGGGTGCGGGCGTTGGCGTCGGCGAACGGGTCGCCGAGCTCGTCGGCGTGGGCCGTGACGTACGCCTGGCCGGCCTCCGAGAGGCTCGCCAGCCGGCGGCCGCCCTCGGCGGCGATGGTGACGAGACCTTCGTCCTCGAGCATCGACAGCGCGGGGTAGACCGCGCCCGGGCTCGCGGTCCAGGCGCCGTCGGTCCGCTCCGCGATCTCGCGGATCAGGTCGTAGCCGTGGCGCGGCTGCTCGGCGAGGAGCAGCAGGATCGCGGCCCGGATGTCGCCGCGCCCGGCGCGCCGGCCGTGCCGGAAGCCGCGCCCCTGCATGGCCTCGAAGGCCGCCTCGGGTCCGCCCGGGCCGAAGGGGCCCTCCGGCCCGAAGCCGGGACCGAACGGCGGCCCGCCGGCGAAGCGGCCACGGCCGCCCCGGGGGCCGGGGCCGGCGGGCTGGTCGCGGAAGCGGCGTCGCTGCTCCTCGGGGACCGGGCCGCAGGGCGGCCCTCCGACGAAGGGTCCGCGACGGCCCTCGCGAGGGCCGAACCACGGGCCGACGAAGGGGTCGTGGTGGGCGTGCGTGCGGGCGTCCTCGAACGGATGCGGGTCGCGGTGGTGGTGATGGTGGTGCGTGGTCATGGTGTGCTCCTGCATGTGGGGTCCCGGTGCCCGGGACGGTGAGGCGCGATGCGCCGTCCGGGAGTCGTCATCTCCACCGGACGGCGTAACGATATATCGAAGACATATCGTTGGCAAGTGGGGTGACGATGGCGCTCGGCCGTGCTCCCACGCCGCTCCCGGCCCGGCCCCGGAACGCGCCGTGGGGCCCGGCCGTCCGGCCGGGCCCCACGGGGAACCGCTCGCGGGCGGCCGTCGCCGCCCTTCGTCGTGCTGCCTAGGCGCCGAACCACTCGTGGACGCGGCCGATGATCGCCTTCTCGAACAGGTCGTCGGAGTGCCGGTCGCGCAGCCACCGCGCGAGGCTCCCGCCCGCGGCCTCGTCGATCTCCTTCCAGCACGACGCGGGGTCGCTCACGGCGCGCGTGAGCTGGTCCTCGGCCTCGGCCGGCGTGCGGTAGAAGAACGGGTAGTCGACCGGCAGCAGCGCGTGCGCCCACGGCAGGTCGGGGAACACCCCGACCGCCCCGGCCGCCAGCGCCTCGACGTACTCGAGGCCGTACGACTCCTCGGTCGCCGTGGCGAGGAACGCCGTGGTGCGCGACAGCGCCTCCCAGTAGGAGTCGCGGGTCGCGGTGAGCGGCCCCACCCACATCCAGTCGCGGTGCGACATGCGCATCGCGAGCTCGGACACCAGGTGCGACTCGTGCAGCCGTGCCTCGACGCGGATGGGCGTCTTGTCGTGGACGCGCTCGACCACCTCGAGGAACATCCGCGGCTGCTTGCGCTCGGAGACGTAGATCGCGGGGTAGAGCACCAGCGGGGTCGTCGGCTCCTGGCGGGGGCGGACGTGGTCCAGCCGGAAGCCCAGGTTGACCCACGCGATCTTCGCCTTCTCGGCGAGCTCGGACACCGTGTACCGCGACACCACCTCGCGCACCTCGGTCGCGGTGCGCTCGGAGTTGGCGAAGGTGGGGAACAGGGCGCAGGACAACGCCAGCGCGGACTGCTCCACGGTCTCCGGGTAGGTCGTCGTCGGCCACCAGACGAAGTTCATCAGCCGCGGCTCGGCGCCGGCGGGTCGCAGGGTGCGCCACACGTCGACGGAGTCGAGCACGTCCATGTTGATGACCACGGTGGTCACCGGGTCGACGAACTCCAGCGGGATGAGGTCGAAGCCCTCGCACCGGCGGGGCCCGGGGCCGATGAGCTCGGCCCCGGGGAACACCCGCAGCAGGCGGCGGACGAGCGTCGACCCCGCGTCGTGCCCGACGACGTGCCCGTCGCCGTCGACGAGCGCGGCGTCGTGCTTGATCGCGATCCGCCGGGCGCTCATCGCGCTGCGCTCTTCTCCGCGTCGTTGTTCACGGCGTCGACCTCCGCGGGGTCACCGGACTGCGAGACGACCCCCACGGGCCGCCGATCGGCGGCCGGCACGATCGGGTCCGATGCCGGGGGCTCCTCGACAGTGTCCTCCAGCGACGCGCGGATGCGCATGCCGTAGAACGAGCGCCACACGAAGTAGGCCGACACGGCGAGGAACACGCCGGAGAAGACCTTGACGAGCGTCCCGTTGCCACCGGACGTCAGGCTGACGGCCAGCTCGACGGCCAGGAGGCCGAAGAGCGTCGTGAACTTGATGACGGGGTTGAGCGCGACCGACGAGGTGTCCTTGTACGGGTCGCCGACGGTGTCGCCGACGATCGTCGCGTCGTGCAGCGCCGTGCCCTTGGCGTGCAGGTCGACCTCGACGACCTTCTTCGCGTTGTCCCAGGCGCCGCCGGCGTTCGCCATGAAGATCGCCTGGTAGAGGCCGAAGACGGCGATCGAGACGAGGTAGCCGATGAAGAAGTACGGCTCGAGGAAGGCGAAGCACAGGGTGCCGAAGAACACCGCGAGGAACATGTTGAGCATGCCCTGCTGCGCGTACTGCGTGCAGATCTCGACGACCTTGCGGGAGTCCCTCTCGCTCGCCCTGGTGGCCGTCGCGTCGAGCTTGATGTGCTCCTTGATGAACTCGACCGCACGGTACGAGCCCGTCGTGACGGCCTGGATCGAGGCGCCGGTGAACCAGTAGATCATCGCGCCGCCCGTGATGAGGCCGAGCAGGAATGGCGGGTGCAGCAGCGACAGGTTGCCGACGTTCTCGGTGAGGCGGTTCGTCAGCGCCATGATGATCGAGAAGATCATGGTGGTGGCGCCGACGACGGCGGTGCCGATGAGCACCGGCTTGGCGGACGCCTTGAACGTGTTCCCGGCGCCGTCGTTCTCTTCCAGCATCTGCTTGGCCGAGTCCCACTTGACGTCGATGCCGAACTCCTTCTTCAGCTCGGCGTCGATGTCCGGGACCTCTTCGATGAGCGAGAGCTCGTAGACGCTCTGTGCGTTGTCCGTCACCGGGCCGTAGGAGTCGACCGCGATGGTCACCGGGCCCATGCCGAGGAAGCCGAACGCGACCAGCCCGAAGGCGAACACCGCCGGCGCGACCATGAGGGTCGAGGGAACCATCTCACTGATGAGGAACGCGCCGCTCATGAGCGCGACGATCGTCAGGCCCAGCCAGTAGCCGGAGAAGTTGCCGGCGACCAGGCCGGACAGGATGTTGAGCGACGGCCCGCCCTCGCGCGAGGACTTGACGACCTCGCGGACGTGCTTGCTCTTGGTCGACGTGAACACCTTGACCAGCTCGGGGATGATCGCGCCGGCCAGCGTGCCGAGGGAGATGATGACGGCGAACTTCCACCACACGCCTGCGGCGTCGCCCGTGAGGTTGCCGAGGACGTACCAGGTGGTGACGAACGTCAGGACGATGGACACCCCGCTGGTCAGCCACACGAGCTGGGTGAGCGGCGCCTCGAAGTTCATCCGTGTGGCCTTGGCGTACCGGGCCCGCACGATCGCGTCGTTGACCAGGTACGACAGGGCCGAGGCGACGAGCATGACCGCACGGACCGCGAAGATCCAGACGAGCAGCGTGGCCTGGACGGTGCCGGAGGACACGGCCAGCAGGATGAACGTGATGAGCGCGACGCCGGTGACTCCGTAGGTCTCGAAGCCGTCGGCCGACGGGCCGACCGAGTCGCCCGCGTTGTCGCCCGTGCAGTCGGCGATCACGCCGGGGTTGCGGGCGTCGTCCTCCTTGATCTTGAAGACGATCTTCATGAGGTCGGAACCGACGTCGGCGATCTTCGTGAAGATGCCGCCCGCGATGCGGAGCACGGACGCGCCGAGGGACTCGCCGATGGCGAAGCCGATGAAGCAGGCGCCGGCGATGTCGACGGGCAGGAACAGCAGGATGACGAGCATCATGAGCAGCTCGGTGCTGATGAGCACCATGCCGACGGACATGCCGGACTTCATCGGGATGCGGTGCACCGGGACGGGGTCACCGGCGAGCGACGCGTGCGCCGTGCGCGAGTTGGCGAACGTGTTGACGCGCATGCCGAACCAGGCCACGCCGTAGGAGCCCGCCATGCCGAGGAGGCTGAAGGCGATGATGATCGCCACGCGGCCCCAGCTGAAGTGCTGCAGCGCCTTGTAGTAGACGACGATCACCGCGGCGATGAACACCCACAGCGTCAGCAGGAACTTGCCCTGCTGCGTCAGGTAGGACTTGCACGTCGCGTAGATGAGCTCGGAGATCTCCTTCATCGACGTGTGCACCGGCAGCTTGCGCAGCTGCGTGAACACCATGACGCCGAAGCCGAGCCCGAGCACGCACAGGACGAGGCCGATGATGAGGAGGAGGCGGCCGGAGGCCCCTCCGACGACGTGGACGACCGAGAGATCCGGCAGGACGAGGTTGGCCTCGCCGCCGGAAGAATCGCCGGCCGACTGGGGGAAGAGGCTGGAGAACAACGCGATGTTCGTCATCGTTCCGATCCCGGGTGAAAGCGACCTTGCTTGTCGGAACCACGTTATGAGGGGGGTTCCGCACCGGGACGTGACCAATGACCCACCGAATTGAGATCCACGTCACATGGCGCGGGCCGGCCCCTCGGTGCCTCTGATCACGGCCTTCGCCGCCTCGGTGAGCAGGAGGACGACGACGGCGGCACCCGCCGCCAGCGCCCAGTCGCGCACCCCGAGGGGCGTCGACGAGAACCACGCGTGCATGAACGGCGCGTAGACGAACACGAGCTGCAGCGCCACGAGCGCGCCGCACGCGATCCAGACGAGCCGGTTGCCCCGCAGCACGCGCGGCGTCAGGCTCGACGATCCCAGGAAGCGGCAGCTGAACAGGAACGTCAGCTGGGCGACGGCCAGGACGGTCACCGCGGCGGTCTGCGACGTGCCGGCGCTGGCGCCGAGGCGACCGTCGAGCAGGTACACCCCGAGGGTCGCGCCGCCGATGAGCAGCGACGCCACGATGATGAGCGCCAGCAGCCGAGGCGTGACGACGTGCGAGCCTGCGGGACGCGGCGGCCGCGACATGATGCCGCGCTCAGCCGGCTCGCCCGCCAGGGCGAGCGACAGCGTGACCGCGGTGACGAGGTTGACCCACAGGATCTGCACGGGCTGGAGGGGCAGCGCGAGGCCGGCGAGCACCGCGACGAGGATGACGAGCGACTGCGCCCCGTTCGTCGGCAGCAGGAAGACGACGGACTTGCGGATGTTGTCGTAGATCCGCCGCCCTTCCTCCACCGCGCGCTCGATGGTGGCGAAGTTGTCGTCGGCCAGGACGATGTCGGCCGCCTCCTTCGTCGCCTCCGTGCCCTTGATCCCCATGGCCACGCCGACGTCCGCGCGCGTGAGGGCGGGCGCGTCGTTGACGCCGTCGCCGGTCATCGCGACCACCTGGCCGTGCGACTGCAGCGCGCGGACGATGCGGATCTTGTGCTCCGGGGAGGTCCGGGCGAAGACGGCCACCTCCAGCACGTGGCGGCGCAGCTCGTCCTGCGTCATCGCCTCGAGCTCGGCACCGGTGACCACCCTGGTGCCGTCCGGCCCGACGATGCCCAGCTCGCGCGCGATCGCCTCGGCGGTGCCGGCGTGGTCGCCGGTGATCATCGTCACGTGGATGCCCGCGGCGTGGCAGTCCGCGATCGCCTGGACCGCCTCCGGTCGTGGCGGGTCGACGATCCCGACGAGGCCGAGCAGCTCCAGCTCGTCGCCCACCGCCGCGAGCGAGAGCCCGTCCTCGCCGGGCGCCGGCCGCCGCGCGGCGGCGAGCACGCGCAGGCCGCGGCCGCCGAGGTCGTCGACGACCGCGTCCCACCGGGCCCGGTCCAGCGGGGCCGCGACCCCGCCGCGCAGCTCGGTCGTCGCGCGGTCGAGGAGCCGGTCCGGCGCGCCGACCACGTGCACCGCGCGCACGCCGTCGTGCTCGTCGAGCGTCGCGGAGAGCTTGTTCGACGACTCGAAGGGCACCTGTGCCAGCCGCACCACCCGGTCGGCGTCGGCGCCGGCCTTGCGGGCCAGCGCGACGAGGGCACCCTCGGTCGGTTGCCCGACGACCGTCCAGCGGCCGCCCGACTCGACGAGCCGGGCGTCGGCGCACGCGAGGAACGCGAGCGTCATGGCGGCCAGGTCGTCGTGCTCGCGCAGCGGCGCGGGCGCGCCGTCGAGGAGCACCCGCCCGGTGGGCTCGTAGCCGAGCCCCTCGACCGTGTAGGTGGCACCGCCGGTGACGACCGTGCTCGCGGTCATCTCGTTCTTGGTCAGGGTGCCGGTCTTGTCCGAGCAGATCGTCGTCACCGAGCCGAGCCCCTCGACGGCCGGAAGCCGCCGGGTGATCGCGTGGCGGCGCGCCATCTGCTGCACGCCGAGCGCCAGCGTGATGGTGACGAGCGCCGGGAGGCCCTCGGGCACCGCGGCGACGGCGAAGCCGATGGCGGCCGAGACCAGCTCGTCGAGCGCGAACGCGTGCACCACCCGGCCGATGACCAGCATCACGGCCGCCATGCCGAGGATGGTCAGCGACAGCTGCTTGCCGAGCCGGGCGAGCTGCCGGGTCAGGGGTGTCTCCAGGTGCTGGCCGGCCCCGGTGACGAGCGCCTGGATGCGCCCGATCTCGGTGCCGGCGCCCGTCGCCGTGACCACCGCCACCCCGCGGCCCGCCGCGACGATCGTGCCGGAGAACAGCATCGACGTGCGGTCGCCGACGCCCGCGTCGGCGGCCACCGCGGCGACATCCTTGGCCGCGGGGAGCGACTCGCCGGTCAGGGCGGCCTCGTCGACCTGCAGCGTGACCGCCTCGAGGAGCCGGACGTCGGCCGGCACTCGGTCGCCGGACCGCACCCGGACCACGTCCCCGGGGACCACGGACTGCGCGTCGACGTGCTGCCACGCGCCGTCGCGCAGCGCCTGGGCGTCGACCGAGAGCATCGTCGCGATCCCCGCGAGCGCGCTGGCCGCGCGGCCCTCCTGGACGTAGCCGACGAGGGCATTGACCACGGCGACGACGAGGATGACGGCGAAGTCCACCCACTCCCCGAGGATCGCCTTGAGCACGGCCGCGGCGAGCAGGATGTAGATGAGCACGTCGTCGAAGTGCGCCAGGAACCGCAGCACGGGGTGCCGGCGCGGCGGCTCGGGCAGCCGGTTGGGCCCCACCTCCGCCAGGCGGCGTGCGGCGTCGTCCGACGACAGCCCCCGCTCGTTCGACCCGAGCGCGGCGAGCACCTCCCCGGGCGGCGCCGCGTACGGGACGACCGGTGACTGCGCGACCGTGCTCATCCGAGGCCCCCGTCCGGACAGGTGAGGTGCGCACCAGCCTCGCCGGTGCGCGCCCCACCCGCCACAGGGATCAGATGTAGAGCGGGGTCAGCATCTCGTAGTCGTCGACGGTCGCGTCGTCGAGCACGGCCTCGATGATCTGGCGGCCCAGCGGGTCGAGCTCGTCGGTGAGGAACTGCGTGAGCTCGTGCTTGAAGAAGCCGGCGAGGATCGCCGCCCCCGCGTCGTACGCCTCGACGCCGACCTGCGACTGGTGCTCGGGCGACAGGAGTGTGGGGCGGATCTGCTGGCCGTCGATCTTGACCTCGCGCGGGCGGTAGCCGAACAGCGGGCAACGCGCCGGTGCCAGCTCCTCGCGGCGGATGCGTCCACCACCGCGCCGGGCGAGGTACTCGCGGGTCAGCCACTCGGCCGCGAAGCCGACCTTGTAGGCGCCGATGTGCTGGTTGGGGATGAGCACGTAGCGCGTGTGGTCGTTCGCGACCAGCTGCGACAGCAGGAGGTTCGCCGAGCCGACCTTGGTGTTGGTCGAGAACGGCCAGTAGGAGCCGACGCCCTCGGCGACGAGGCCGCCGTGCGCCAGCGCCGTGCTCTCGGCCCGGGACTCGCCGATCGACGGGTTCTTGTCGCCGCGCGGGGCGATGAGCCGCCACACCCACGCCAGGCTCGGCGGGATGATGTGCATCATCCCCATGATCCCGTAGTTGGGCTTCTCCCTCGTCGACGCGGGCATGCGCACGCCGAACGTGCGGACGTCGACCTCCTTGGGCTCCGCGATGACGTGGCGGATGAACCGCCGGGGGACGATCACGCGCGGGTTGGGGCAGCGCTTGCCGTTGGAGTCGAGCGTGTGCTCCCACGGCAGCACCGTCGAGTCGGGCACGCCGTCCAGCGAGAGGAAGACGAGCGGCTCCTCGGGGTGGATGATCACGCGCTCGAAGGCCGGGTCCTCGCCGTAGCTCGTCATGCCGTCGACCCGGACGAACCACCCGGCCTCGGCGTCGGAGACGACGAGCTTGTGGTTGTTCCGCTGGACGGCCGGGTGGCACAGCGTCATGTCGTCGGTGACCGGCGCCAGCGCGCTCGTCTCGCCGAGCGTGAGGTGGTACGGCTCGTTGGTCACGACGTTGGTGCCGACGAGGATGCGGCCGTCCTCCTCGCGGCGGATCTCCTGCGTCATCTCCGACTTGCCACCGCCCGAGGCGCCCTCGTGCATGATGACGGTCTCGTTCTCGTACGGCGTCGTCACCTGCACGCTCGACGCGTGGGCCGTGATCCAGCCCTCCTGCTCGCCGATGTCCAGGAGCACCGAGAACACGCCCTTCTTGGCGCTCGGCCCGGGGTACACGTTGTAGGCGAACACCTCGTGCAGCGTCTCGGTGCGGTCGTGGACGACGACCTGGCGGCCGCCGAACTCGGTGTGCCGGAACGGTGGCGCGAGGTAGAGGATCGAGCGCGGCGTGAACGGGCCGATCTCCTCGAACGTCACCCAGCCCTGCAGGTCGACGAGGATGAGCGCGAAGAACGCGGCATTGGCCGGCACCACCGCCAGCGACGGGTACCCGAACGACGGGCCGCCGGCCTTGAACGGCACCACGACGAGCTCCTGGGTGCCCAGCCAGTCGAGCGTCTTCTGCTTGACCGGGGCGAAGTCGGCGCCGTACACGTCGCGGTAGCGCGGCTTGTCGGTCGGCCGGTCGTCCGCGATGCGCATGCAGTCGGGGTCGCGGCGCCGCATGTAGTCCTCGGGGTAGTTCACGGCGATGCCGTTGCGGCAGCGGGTCACCGTCGCCTCGGGGACGGCGGTGCCGTCGACGTCGTACTCCACCGTGAACACGGGTCCCCCGGCGGGGCCGAGCGCGAGCGCGTACAGGTCCGCGCGCGACTCGGGGACGATCAGCCGCGGGCTCGCCTCGAGCGCGGCGCGCACCGCCTGCGGCAGGTTGACCTCGGACAGCGGCGTGGAGGTGGTGAGGCTCACGGCGGCTCCTTCGACGAGGTCGGCAGCCCGTCGCGGCCGCAGCCGTCCAGGGCGCCGGCACTGGCGATGCGGTTCCATTGAACGGCATGTGACGTGGCATGACGCTACGAACAGTGGGACGAGAATTCGTGGGACCTTCGGGCTCGCCGCGTCGCCCGGTGACCACCAGGTGGTCATCCGGCGGTCAGGGCGTGGTCAACGTCCAGGTCAGCGGCGCGTCCCGCCGATGGCACTCACCCGCGTGGGGCGGGCGGCTGAGCGGCGGGGCCGGACGGTGGGAGGCCGGGACCGGGGGGCGGGGGAGCGGCGGGCCAGCCCGGAGCGCCCACGGGCGCGCCGGCCACGGCGGCGCGGGCGGGCCGGCGCCGCCGGTACCACCGGCGCGACCAGACGAGGACGGGGACGAGCACCGCGGCGACGACCAGCCACGGCAGCAGCACGCCGAGCACCATGGAGGCGCCCCGCAGCGCCGCGAGCAACGAGTGCCAGCCCACCCCGAGACCGTCCAGGAACGTCCGAGGTTCGGGGGCCTGGATCGCCGGGGCGCCGGGCGCGGTCAGCGACACGGCGAGGGTCGACATCGCGACCTGGTCGGCCAGGGAGGCGCGCTGACCCTGCAGCTGCTCCAGCTCCGCCTGCCGCTGCGACAGCGCCTGCTCCGTGGACAGCAGCTCGGTCGTGGTCGACGTGTGCTGCAGGAACCCCTGGACCCGGTCGACCGAGGCCTGCGCCGCCGTGATGCGGGCGTCGAGGTCGACCACCGTCCCGGTGACGTCCTGCGTCTTCTCCGTGTAGCGGCTGACCTTGCCCAGGGCGCCCAGCTCCGTGACGGCCTCCTCGAGGGACGCGGCGGGCACCCGGATCGTCATCGACGCGGAGCCGGCCTCGCTCCCGGTGCCGGCGGTCTGGTCGCGCTGGTCGACGCGCCCGCCGAGCCGTTCGGCGACGCTCGCGACCCGGTCGGCCGCCGCGACCGGGTCGTCCACCGTGAGGTACAGCTCGCCGTTCTTCACCACCTGACGGGCCGCCGCGGGCGAGCCCGCGGCCCCGGTCGCGCCCGCGGCGGGCCGGGCGGCCGTGTCGCCGGCACCGCCGCCCTGGGCGAGCCCGCCCTGCTGCGGTGCCGAGCCCGCGGAGCTCGAGCCGCTGGACGAGGAGCAGCCCGCGACCAGCGCGCCGAGCAGGGCCGCGGCCGCGAGGGCCGCCCCGATCCGGCGGCGCTGCCGGTGCGGTGGGACACAGGTGCAGGTGGGACCGGCGGTCGTCATGCGGGGACGGTAGGCCCAAGGGGTGTCCTCGCGTGGCCGTTTCACCCCGATCGTGACGGGCTCGTGACCGCATCGGGTCCCGCGGCGTCGACGGTGCGGGTCGGTGGCCCGCGGCGGGCGCGGCTTCGCCGGGACTTCGCCAGTTCATGACGAACGCATGGGATTGGGTGGGCCGATCGGGGTGCCCTCATGACGATCTCGTGCTACAACTGTGACATCGGGCCGTAGCGGTGCGGCCCGTGAGCAGAAGAGGGGCGGCGAGAGCCGTCCCGCCCGTTCCGGGTTCAGGAGCCCGCCACGCCTCGTGCCGGCGAGACGGCTCCCGTTGACGCCCCGCTCCCGCCGGGAGCGGGGCGTCGTGCTGCCCGGCGCCTACGCTGGGCGCCGTGACCCTCCAGGACGTGCTGGTCCCGGCCGCGAGCGTCGTCGGCGGGGTGGTGGCCGGGCTGGTCGTCGCCGCCGTCGTCGAGGCGGTCGCACGTCGCATCGCCCGCCGCTCGCCGCTGGTGGCCGAGCTCACCCTTCGCTGCCACCGACCGCTGCGTGCGCTGCTCGTCGTCGTGCTCGGCTGGGTCGGGCTGCTCGCCAGCACCCGGGCGGCGGCGTGGCGCTCGGGCGTGTCGCACGGCCTGGCGATCCTCCTCATCGGCATCGTCGGCTGGTTGCTCGTCGGCCTGCTGCACGTGCTGGAGGACGCGGCGCTCCGCCGGTACGCCGGGGCCGCCGACAGCCGGCAGGTCCGCCGCGTGCAGACGCAGGCGCAGGTGCTGCGGCGCATCGGGGCCGCGGTGGTCGTCGTCTGGTCCGTCGGAGCGGCGCTCCTCACCTTCCCCGAGGTGCGGGTGGTCGGGGCCAGCGTGTTCGCCTCGGCGGGCCTGCTCTCGGTCGTCGCGGGCCTGGCCGCGCAGAGCTCGCTGGGCAACGTCTTCGCGGGGCTGCAGCTGGCGTTCACGGACGCCATCCGGATGGACGACATCGTCGTCGTGCAGGGCCAGACCGGCCGGATCGAGGAGGTGACGCTGACCTACGTCGGCGTGCGCCTCTGGGACGACCGCCGGGTCATCCTGCCCTCGAGCTGGTTCACGACGACGCCGTTCGAGAACTGGACGCACAGCGCGGTCGAGCTGCTCGGGACGGTCGAGATGGACGTCGACTGGTCGGTCCCCGTCGACGAGATGCGCGCGGAGCTGGAGCGTCTGCTGGCCGCCAGCGAGCTGTGGGACGGGCGCGTCGGTCGGCTCCAGGTGACGGACGCCACCGGTGGCCCGCTGCGGGTGCGGGTCCTCGTCTCGGCGCGCGACTCGGCCACGCTCTTCTCGTTGCGGTGCGAGCTGCGCGAGGGCCTGGCGGCCTGGGTGGTGCGCGAGTCGCCCGGTGCGCTGCCCCGCACGCGCACGCAGCGGATGGACGGGGGCGGCCTGGATGCCGGCTCCCCGACGGCCCCTGACGCGCAGGGCGACGGCGCGCCGCCTCCGGTCGCAGCCGTCGACGAGCCGTAGGCGCTGCTACAGCAGCGGCGAGCCGAGCCGCGCGGGCACGTGGTCGGCGTGGCCCGCCGCGCGCAGCGCGTCGCGCAGGGTCTCCATCGCCTCGTCGAGCCGCTCACCGGGCGTGTCCGGCCTCGCGTCGCGGAACGACAGGTGCGCCTCGCCCCAGGCGGGCAGCACGTGCAGGTGGAGGTGCGGCACCTCGAAGCCGGCGACGAGCAGGGCCGCCCGGGGGGCGCCGAACGCGGTCTCCTGGGCCGCGCCGATGACCTTCGCGACCCGCATCAGGTGGGCGAGCAGCTCGTCGGGCGCAGCGGTGAAGCGGTCGACCTCGGCACGCGGCACGACGAGCACGTGGCCGTCGGAGATGGGCGCGATCGTGGCGAACGCCACGCAGACGTCGTCGGACCACACGAAGCGGCCGGGGATCTCGCCGTCGATGATGCGCGTGAACAGGGTGGCCATGGCGGCAGGCTAGCCGCCTACGCCCGCCGCTCGTCGGCCAGCTGCGCCAGGGCCAGGACGGTGCGCCAGTTGCGCGCGGTGCCCACCAGCCCGGCCTCGCGGCTGAGGACGTCCAGGGTCAGCCGGGACCGGCCGATCCCGTGCGGGTAGTAGACGTAGGCCTCGGCGCCGTGCCAGACGACCTCCTCCTCGCCGTACCGGCCGGGGTCGAACCCGGCCACGGCGTCGGGGTCGGGCGTGCCGTCCCACACGACCACCGTCAGCCGCGAGGGGTCGTCCGCCGCGTGCTCGGGGCACGGCACGTCCGCGACGATCCGGTCCCACGCGGCGGCGGTCCGGGTGATCACGGGCACCGCGAAGCCGACCTGGCGGCCCAGTGCCCGGGACAGGCGCGGCCCGATCGTCGCGGGGTCGGCGTCCGGCGCGAGGACCAGCACGGCGTTGCCGCTGGCCGCGTACGTCGCGATCTGCGTGTGCCCGAGCTCGGACGCGGCGGCCTTGAGGTCGGCGGACCGCACCGTGCGCCCCCCGACGTTCACCGCTCGCAGCAGCGCGACCAGGACGTCCCCCATGGACCGCAACTGTGCCCCGCCACCGCCGGTCGTACCAGCGACCGACGGCCCAGGCGCGGTCACAGGTAGCGGACGGGGTCGAACTCGTCGAGCGGGATGATGCGCAGGCGAGGCAGCTGGACGTTGAACGCCTGGACGTCCAGCTCGAGGTCGTGGATCTCGAGGCCGCGCGGCTGCAGCGCGGTCAGCGTCGAGCTGACGAACTCGCGGAAGGCGACGAGCCCGACCCGCCGGCCGAGGTCGAGCAGCCGCTCGACCTCGGGGAAGAAGTCGCCGTCGTGGCTCCCGAGCACCACGTCGCCGCCGTTCTCGGCGATCGCCTCGAGCATGCGCTTGATGCCGATGTCGACGACCTTCTCGGAGGCGTCGCCGGCGAGCGGGATCGGCTGGAAGCCGATGGCCAGCAGCGCCTGGACGAACGACATCGGCAGCGAGCCGCCGGAGGCGTTGAGGAAGAAGAGGCCCTTGACCGGCTGGTCGAACCGTTCGCCGGCGAAGGTCAGCACCCGCTCCCAGCGGGGCCGGTACTCCGGCGTGGGCCGTCCCCCGAGGATGGACGAGCCGAGGGTCGCGTCGAGGTTCTCGCCGTCCACCACGAGATAGGTGGTGGACTGTCCGCTGGCCATCGCCACACTGTAGGCGTCAGGTCACCGACAGGAGGTGCGCATGACGAGCGGGTCGGCGCGTCGGGCGACGACGCGGGAGTCGTCGCAGACGTGGGAGTCGCTGTTCCGCACCCAGGTCGAGCTGCTGCGGCGCTTCCGGCACGACGACGTGTGGCACGAGGTCTCGCTCGAGGAGTACGACGTCCTGTACACGCTGGCGTCGAGCCCGGACCACTCGGCGCGGATCCGCGACCTGCACGACCGCAGCCTGCTGTCGCAGCCGAGCCTGTCGCGGCTCGTGGAGCGGCTCGAGGTGTCCGGGCTCGTGCGGCGCGGCCCGGTCGAGGGGGACCGGCGCGGCGTCGCCGTGACCCTGACCGACGAGGGCCTCCGGCTCCAGCGGCTGGTCGGCGGCCGGCACGCCCGGTCGATCGACGCGGTGGTCGGGGAGGCGCTCGACGCCGACGAGCTGGCGTCCCTGCGCTCGCTGCTCGACCGGCTGCGGGCGCGTGCGCGGGGCGCCCCGCTCTAGGACCTTGCGTCCAGGCGCAGGTGCCTTCCAGCCGTTAGGACTTCTGACCTAGACCTCGTGGGGCGCCGTCGCGGGACCTCCGGCCCATCGCTAAGGCGAGCCTGCGTTGCACCATGGCAAGCACACGCTTTCGCGGACACGTCGCCGTGGTCCGGCAGCACTGGGGGAGGGTTGATGAGGATTCTGGTCGTGGTGGCCTCCCGCCACGGGTCGACGTGGGAGATCGGCGAGGTGATGGCCGAGGCGATCGCCTCCCGGGGCAACCTCGTCGACCAACGGGCACCGGAGGACGTGGCGTCGCTCGAGGGGTACGACGCCGTGGTCCTCGGTTCCGCCGTCTACCTGGCGCACTGGATGGGCGCGGCCCGCGACTTCGCGGACCGGTTCTCCGAGGAGCTCTCGCGCATCCCCGTGTGGATGTTCTCGTGCGGCCTGGCGACGCAGCCGGCCGCCTCGGCCAACTCGCCGCACGAGCTGCTCGCGTTGCGCAACCTCATCGGCGCGCGCGGCCACCGCTCGTTCCGGGGCCGGCTGGACCGGGCGCTGCTGACGTTCGCGGAGCGGGCCGCCATCGCGGGGGCGCGGGCGCGCGAGGGGGACCACCGCGACCTGGCCGCCGTCCGGACCTGGGCGCTCGCGGTCGCCGACGACGTCGCGGCCCACCCGGAGGCGTCCGTCGCGCGTCACGGGGCGGCCGTCTAGCCCTGCGCGACGCGCGCAAGACTTACGTCAGACTGCAAGCGGTTTGCATGGACCCGTCCTACGATGGGGCCATGTCGAGGCGGCTGGCGGACGTGGCGCGCAAGGTCGGGGTCTCCGAGGCGACGGTGAGCCGCGTGCTCAACGACAAGCCCGGGGTCTCCGAGCAGACGCGCGCGGCGGTGCTCTCGGCGCTCGACGTGCTCGGCTACGAGCGTCCGACGAAGCTGCGCGGCGAGCGCGCCCGGCTGGTCGGGCTCGTGCTGCCCGAGCTGCAGAACCCGATCTTCCCGGCGTTCGCGGAGGTGGTCGGTGGCGCCCTGGCGCAGCAGGGCTACACGCCGGTCCTCTGCACCCAGACGGCCGGCGGCATCACGGAGGCCGAGTACGTCGACCTCCTGCTCACCCAGCAGGTGTCCGGGATCGTGTTCGCCGGCGGGCTGTACGCGCAGCGCAGCGCGTCGCACGAGCACTACGGCCGGCTCGACCGGCTCAACCTGCCGGTGGTCCTCATCAACGCCTCGATCGACGAGCTGCCGTTCCCGCGGGTGTCGTGCGACGACGAGGTGGCCGTGGAGCAGGCGCTCACGCACCTGACCTCGCTGGGGCACACGCGGATCGGGCTGGTGCTCGGTCCGGTGGACCACGTGCCGTCGGAGCGCAAGCTCAACGCGGCGCGGACGCTCGGCGCGCGCCTCGGCATCGAGGTCCCGGACCGGTGGGTGGCCCGTTCGGCCTACTCGCTGGAGAGCGGGCAGGCCTCCGCCACCAGGCTGCTGCGCGAGGGCGTCACCGCGATCGCCTGCGCCTCCGACCCGCTCGCGCTCGGCGCGATCCGAGCGGCGCGGCGGGCCGGGCTGCGCGTGCCCGAGGACGTCTCGATCGTCGGGTACGACGACTCGGCGTTCATGAACTGCACCGAGCCACCGCTGACGACGGTGCGGCAGCCGATCGACGCGATGGGCCGCGCGGCGATCGACCTCCTGGTCCAGCAGATCGCCGGGTCGGGCACGGCGGCGGACGAGCTGCTCTTCGAGCCGGAGCTCGTGGTGCGCGGCTCGACGGCCCCGGCTCCGGCCGAGCTGCCGAGCGCGATCCTCGCCGCCCACTGACGTCCCACCGGCCGAGGGCGATCGTGGCCGGCCACTGACGTCCCACCGCCGCGTCGTCCGTCGGTCCCGCGCGCCATCATGCCGATCCCCTCTGCCTTCGGTCACGTTTCGATAACTTGGCTGTCGACTTCTTGCGTAGTTCTCGTCGTGACCTTTAGTGTCTCCGTCGTCGACAACGCGGTCCGCGCTCGTCGTCCAGGCACGAGAGACGGGGCCTTCGTTGGCGCAGGCGCACTCCGATCCGCTGTGGTGGCGGGACGCGGTCATCTACGAGGTGTATCCGCGCTCCTTCGCGGACGGGAACGGCGACGGGATAGGCGACCTCACCGGCCTGCGGCAGCGCCTGCCGTACCTCGCCCGGCTCGGTGTCGACGCGATCTGGGTCACCCCGTGGTACGCGTCGCCGATGGCCGACGGTGGCTACGACGTCGCCGACTACCGGGCGATCGACCCCGACTTCGGCACGCTCGAGCAGGCCGAGCAGGTCATCGCCGAGGCCCGCGAGCTGGGCATCCGCACCATCGTCGACGTCGTCCCCAACCACGTCTCCTCGCAGCACGCCTGGTTCAGGGCGGCGCTCGCGGCGGCCCCCGGATCGCCGGAGCGCGCTCGCTTCTGGTTCCACCCCGGCCAGGGCCCGCGCGGGGACGGGATCCCGACGAGGTGGCGCAGCGACTTCGCCGGTCCGACGTGGGCACGCACCCGCAACCCCGACGGCACGCCGGGCGAGTGGTACCTCCACCTGTTCACGCCCGAGCAGCCGGACCTCAACTGGCGCAACCCGGAGGTCGTCGCCGAGCACCTGGACATCCTGCGGTTCTGGTTCGACCGCGGCGCGGCCGGCATCCGGATCGACTCGGCGGCGCTGCTCGTCAAGGACGCGGCCCTCCCGGAGGTCCCGGCGCACCCGGGACCCGGCGAGCACCCCCACGTCGACCGCGACGAGCTCCACGACATCTACCGGGGCTGGCGCGCGGTCGCCGACGGGTACCCCGACACCCGCGTGCTCGTCGGCGAGGTGTGGCTCGAGGACCGCGAGCGGTTCGCCCGCTACCTGCGGCCCGACGAGATGCACACCGCCTTCAACTTCGACTTCATGGCGCGCCCGTGGGAGGCCAAGGAGCTGCGCGAGTCGATCGACCAGACGCTCGCCGCGCACGCCCCGGTCGGTGCCCCGCCGACCTGGGTGCTCTCCAACCACGACGTCACCCGTCCGGTCACGCGGTACGGCCGCGGCGACTCGTCGTTCTCCTTCGCCGGCAAGCGGTTCGGCACACCCACCGACCTCGACCTCGGCCGTCGTCGTGCCCGGGCCGCCGCGCTGCTCACCGCCGCGCTGCCCGGCTCCTGGTACGTCTACCAGGGCGAGGAGCTCGGGCTGCCCGAGGTCGAGGACCTCCCGGTCGAGGTGCTGCAGGACCCGATGCACTACCGCTCCGGCGGCACCGACCCCGGCCGTGACGGCTGTCGCGTGCCGTTGCCGTGGTCCGGCACCGAGCGGCCCTACGGCTTCAGCCCCGCCGGCGCGGCGCGCGGGCCGTGGCTGCCGCAGCCGACCGACTGGGCGGGGCTCACGGTGGAGCACGAGGAGGCCGACGAGGCCTCGATGCTCCACCTGTACCGGCGGGCCATCGAGGTCCGCCGGGCGGAGCGGATGGCCGGGAGCCTCGGCGACGGTCCGCTGGCCTGGGTCGACGCCGGCTCCGACGTGCTGGCGTTCACCCGCGGCGACGTGCTCTGCGTGGTCAACCTCGGCCCCGAGCCCGTCGACCTGCCGCCCCACGAAGACGTCCTGCTGTTGAGCGGCCCGCTCGACGCAGGGCGGCTGCCCCGCGATACCGCGGGGTGGCTGCGCACGACCCGCACGAACACCGAGCGGAACCCGGGACCCGGGACCCAACCAGGAGGAGTGACGAGACGATGAGGTCCTCACGCACGACCGCGCTCGGCATGGCCGGCGCGCTTGCCATCGGCCTGCTGGCCGCCTGTTCATCGACGGGCAGCCCGACGAGCCCGACGACCCCCGCCGACGCGGGGCCGACCACCCCGGCGGCCGCCGCGCCGGTCACCATCACGGTTGCGGGCAATCTGCCCGGCGCCTCGCAGGAGAACAACGACCAGCTCGACGCGCGCGTCAAGGAGTTCGAGGCCAAGTACCCGAACATCACGATCCAGCCGGAGGAGTACCAGTGGCTGGCGACGACGTTCACCGCGCAGCTGGCCGGCGGCACGCTGCCGACCGTCTTCGAGATCCCCGTGACCGACGGCAAGACGCTCATCGAGAACAAGCAGCTCGCGAACATCGACGCCCAGGTCAAGGCCAACCTGTCGTACTACAACGACTTCAACCCGGCGATCGTCGGCTACGGCCAGGACTCGTCCGGCACGTTCTTCGCCGTCCCGGCCAAGAACTTCTACGCCAACGCCCTGCACATCAACCGGAACCTGTTCAAGCAGGCCGGGCTCGACCCCGACAAGCCGCCGACGACCTGGGACGAGGTCCGCCAGGACGCGAAGATCATCCACGACAAGACCGGCGTCTACGGCTTCGGCCAGATGGGCAACGGGGCGACCGGCGGCTGGCAGATCGCGGTGGACGTCGACTCCCGCGGCGGCGCCCTCGAGAAGGCGAACGCCGACGGCACGTACACGGCCACCCTCACCGACCCGGCGGTCAAGGCCTCGCTCCAGTGGCTCGCCAGCCTGGCGGCCGACGGCTCGATCGACCCCGACACGTCGCTCGACTGGTCCGGCATCAACGCGGCCTTCGCCTCCGGCCAGTTCGCGATGTTCACGTCGGGCAGCGACGTCTACAACGCCATGGTCCAGACCAACAACATGACGGCCGACTGGGGCTACGGCCTCACGGCGGTGCCGACGGAGAACGGCGGCGCGGCGCTCGGCGGCGGCACGCTGGCGGCGGTCAAGGCCAACGCGACGGACGCGGAGAAGGACGCCGCGGTCAAGTGGATCGACTTCTGGTACCTGTCCAAGCTGCGTGACAAGGACCAGGCCGTCGCCGACGCGAAGGTCGCCGTGGCGGCCAAGCAGCCGGTCGGCACGCCGGTGCTCCCGATCTTCAGCAAGTCGCAGTACGAGCAGTCCCTCGTCTGGATCAAGGACTACATCAACGTCCCGCTCGAGAACATGAAGGGCTACACGGACGTGATGTTCTCCCAGCCGGTCGGCGGCGAGCCGAAGATGGCGACCCAGGCGGTCTACCAGCTGCTGTCGCCGGTGTTCCAGGCGGTCCTCACCGACAAGACCGCCAACATCGACAAGCTCCTGGCCGACGCCAACGTGCAGGCGCAGGACGCGATCGACCACCCGGCGGCCTCGTAGCGCCGTCCCCTCGGTCCCCGGCCGGGCGGCCCGTCCGCCCGGCCGGGGACCGCACATCCGTCCCCTCAGCGCACGTGAGGAATGGTCACCATGGTCACGGACGACCTGGTCGTCGCGGTCCGGCCGAGCGGCCGGCGCACCCGTATCACCACGCGGTTCGTCACGCAGCACACCCGGCGCCGGCGCCACACGCCCGCCACGTGGCTGCGTGGCGGCGGCCTGTCCGCCCTCGTCTTCGCGCTCCCCGCGATCTTCGTCTTCGGGTGGTTCTCCTGGCTGCCGATCGTCAAGTCGGTCGTCATGAGCTTCCAGAAGACGAACCTCATCGTCACCACCTGGGTGGGTCTCGCGAACTTCCACCGCGTGCTCGCCGACCCGCTGCTGCCCATCGCGATCCGCAACACGCTGTGGTTCGCGCTGCTCGCGCTGGTCTTCGGGTTCCCGGTGCCGCTGGTGGCCGCCGTCCTCATGAGCGAGGTGCGGCGGTGGAAGGGGCTGTACTCCGTCCTCGCCTACCTGCCGGTCGTCATCCCGCCGGTGGTGGCCGTGCTGCTGTGGAAGTTCTTCTACACCCCGGGCCCGCGCGGCGTCTTCAACCAGCTCCTCGGCTCCGTGCACCTCGGTCCCGTGCTGTGGTTGCAGGACAAGGCGATCGTCATGCCCGCCCTCGTCCTCGAGGCGACGTGGGCGGCGGCCGGCGGGACGATCATCATCTACCTCGCCGCGCTGACCAGCGTGCCCGCCGAGCTCTACGACGCGGCCGAGGTCGACGGCGCCTCCGTGTGGGGGAAGGTCTGGCACGTGACGATGCCGCACCTGCGCGGCGTCCTCTTCGTCACCTTCATCCTGCAGATCCTCGCGACCGCCCAGGTGTTCAACGAGCCCTACCTCTTCACCGGCGGCGGGCCGAGCAACCGCACGCTGACGGTGCTCCTGCTCATCTACAACTACGCCTTCGGGACCAGCCTCGGCGGCAGGTACGGCGAGGCGACCGCGCTGTCGGTCATGCTCGCCGTGGTGCTGGCGATCCTCTCGGTCCTCTACTTCCGTCTCACCCGCCGCTGGAGCACCTCGTGAGCACGACGACCCACGCACCCTGGCCGACCACGTCCACCGCCCCCGCGGCGCCCGCCACCAGGCGCCGCCGCACGTCCCCGGCCAGCGACCTCGCCTCGCGGACGGCGATCTCCGAGGTGGAGTGGCGCCGACCCGCGGTCCGCCGGCCGTGGCGGGCGATGCACGTCGTGCTCCTCGTCCTGCTGGTGGTGGCGGCCATCGGACCGCTGGCGCTGCTCCTGAAGTTCGCGGTCACGCCGACCCAGGACATCCTGCGGACGCCGCTGGCGCTGTTCCCGCACGGCGTGAAGTGGTCGAACGTCACCGAGGCGTGGAACCGGGTCCACATCAGCCGCTACTTCGTCAACTCGCTCATCGCCGCGGCGGGGTGCTGGGCCAGCCAGGTCCTGGTGGCGACGTCCGCCGGCTACGTGCTCTCGGTGCTGCGGCCGCGCTGGGCCCAGCTGCTCAACGCGGCGATCCTCTGCACGCTGTTCGTGCCCGCGGTGGTGCTGCTCGTCCCGCTCTATCTTGTGGCGCTGCACCCGCCGCTCATCGGCGTCTCGCTGGTCAACACGTTCTGGGGCGTGTGGCTCCCGGCCGGTGCCAGCGCGTTCAACGTGGTGCTCATGACGCGGTTCTTCGACAACCTGCCGCGCGAGATCTTCGAGGCGGCGCGCGTGGACGGCGCCGGCCCGTTCCGTGTGTTCTGGTCGATGGTGCTGCCGATGAGCAGGCCGATCCTGGGTGTCGTCTCGGTGTTCGCCGTCATCGCGTCCTGGAAGGACTTCCTCTGGCCGATGCTGGTGCTGCGCAACCCGAACATGCAGCCGCTGGCGGTCCGGCTGCCCTCGCTGCAGGCGTCCACCGACCTGGGCGTGCTCATGGCGGCGATGGCGATCGCCGCGCTGCTGCCGGTGGTCATGTTCCTCGTCTTCCAGCGCACGTTCCTCAGCAGCGCCGGGATGGGCGGGGCGGTCAAGGGGTAGGGGTCGCGCGCCGGGTCGCCCGGCGCGAGGATCGGGGCATGACGGACCCGACCGGCACCTGGCGCCTGGTGCTCCTCGACGGCCGCCCGCCGGCGAGCGACACTCATGGCCCCGTCACCCTGACGTTCGACGGCGACGGGATGCTCTACGGCATGGCGGGCGTCAACCGCGTGCGTGCCACCTGGTCGGCGGACGCGGACGACCAGCTCGCGGTCGGCCCGCTCGTGTCGACGATGATGGCCGGCCCCGACGACGCGATGGCGACCGAGCGTGACCTGCTCGCGCTGCTGTCGGTGCGCCTGGCCGCGACCGTCGACGACGGGGGCCTGCGCCTGGTGAGCGAGGACGGCACCGAGGCCGTCCTCGTGCCCGAGGACCCGCTCCGCTCCGTGTAGCGGCTCAGGGGTAGAGCCCGCGCGTGCGGTGCGCCTCCGCGACCCTGCGAACCCCGATGACGAGCGCGGCGTCGCGCAGGCTGACACCCTCCGCCCGGGCGTACTGCGCCACCGTCGCGTACGAGCGGTGCATCCGCTGCGCCAACCGCTCCTCGATCTCCGGCTCGGTCCACCAGTACGCCTCGTTGGCCTGGACCCACTCGAAGTACGAGACGACGACGCCGCCGGCGTTGGCGAGGATGTCGGGCACCACGACGACGCCGCGCTCCGCGAGGACCCGGTCCCCGGCGGTCGTCGTCGGGCCGTTCGCCGCCTCGACCACCCAGCGCGCCTTGACGTTGGCCGCGGTCTCCTCGTCGAGCACGCCCTCCACGGCGGCCGGGACCAGGAGGTCGACGTCGAGCCCGAGCAGCGCGGTGTTGTCGATGGGCTCGCCGCCGGGGAAGCCGACGACCGTGCCGGTGTGCTGCACGTGGGCGAGCACCGCGGGGACGTCCAGCCCGTCCGGTGCCATGACGCCGCCGTGCTCGTCGGACACCGCGACGACGCGCGTCCCCGCCTCGGCGAGGAAGCGCGCCAGGTGCGAGCCGACCTTGCCGAAGCCCTGGACGGCCGCGCTGACCTCCCGCAGGTCGACGCCCGCGTCGGCGAGCGTCGCGGCCGCCATGTGCACCACGCCGCGGCTCGTCGCCGTCGCCCGCCCGAGCGAGCCGCCCACCGACAGCGGCTTGCCCGTGGTCACGGCCGGGATGGTGTAGCCGCGGTTGACGGAGTAGGTGTCCATCACCCACGCCATCGTCTGCTCGTTGGTCCCCACGTCCGGCGCCATGATGTCCCGCTCGGGGCCGATCATCGGCATGATCTCGCTGGTGTAGCGGCGGGTGATGCGCTCGAGCTCGCCGGGGCTGTAGCGGCTGGGGTCAAGCGCGACGCCGCCCTTGGCGCCGCCGTACGGCAGCTCGACGACCGCGCACTTCCACGTCATCCACATCGCCAGGGCGCGGACCTCGTCGAGGTCGACGTTCGCGGCGTAGCGCAGCCCGCCCTTGCCCGGCCCGCGCGAGATGTTGTGCTGCACCCGGTAGCCGTGCCGGATCTCGACGTGCCCGTCGTCCCGGCGCAGGGGTACCGCGACGTGCATCTCACGACGCGGGGTCGCGAGCATCGCGTGCATGCCGTCGTCGTACCCGAGGATCTCGATCGCCGTCGCCAGCTGCGCCCGCGCCGTCGCGAGCGGGGAGGGGTCCGCCATGGGGCCACTGTGCCACCCCGGCGACCCTCCGGCGCGCACGCGTGCCGGAGGCGCGGATGCTCTCAGGCGGAGGCGCGCACGACGAGCTCGGGCGCGAAGATCATCGGCGGCCCCGGCTCGGCCCGGCCCTGGAGCTGGTCGAGCAGGCGCAGGCCCGCGGCGCGCGCCATCGCGACCACCGGCTGGACCACGCTCGTCAACGGAGGCGTCGTGGAGGCCGCGATCGCGATGTTGTCGTAGCCGACCACCGCGACGTCGTCGGGCACCGCACGGCCGGCCTCGGCGAGCGCGAGGAGGGCGCCGGAGGCCATCAGGTCCGAGGCGACGAAGATGCCGTCCACGTCGGGGTGCTCGGCGAGCAGCGTCCGGGCGGCCGTCGCGCCGCCGGCGATGGTGAAGTCGGCGAGGACCACGGCGTCGTCCGGCTGACCGGCGGCGGCCATCGCGGCACGCCAGCCGGCGAGGCGGTCGACACCGGCGGACATGTCCTGCGGGCCGGCGATCGTCGCGATCCGCTTCCGGCCGAGGTCGACCAGGCGCTGGGTGGCCAGCCGGCCGCCCTCGACGTTGTCCAGGTCGACGTACTCCAGGCCGAAGTCCTCGATCTCGCCGGCGACCATCGGCCGCCCGACGAACACGCTCGGCAGCCGGAGCTCGGCGAGGGCACGGTCGAGGTCGTCGTCCGAGTGGTGCGAGACGACGATCGCCCCGTCCACGTGCCCGTTGCGCAGGTAGCGCACGGTGCGCTTGCCCTGGCCGGGCCGGACGATGACGAGGACGACCTGGATGTCGGTGTCCGCGAGCGACGCGGAGACGCCCGACAGCACGCCGGCGAAGAACGGGTCCGACAGCACCCGCTCGTCGGGCTCCGGGATCACGACGGCGATGGAGTCCGTGCGGCGCGTGACGAGCGAGCGGGCGGCCCGGTTGGGCGTGTACGCGAGCTCGGCGACGGCGCGCTCGACCGAGGCCAGTGCCTCCGGGGAGACGCGGTGGCCGCCGTTGATGGCACGCGAGGCGGTCGATCGCGAGACACCCGCGCGCGCGGCCACCTCTTCGAGGGTGGACACGGCCGGGCCTGTGGACAGGCCGACTCGGGGCTGGCGCCTGGGCACGCTGGTCCTCCTAACGGGCGATCGGGATCACTGTCGACGGCGGGTGCCGACCCCCGGACAGGGTCGGCACCCGCCGTCGCACGGCTCAGCCCTTGACGGCCCCTTGCATGATGCCCGAGACCAGCTGACGTCCCGCGACGATGAACAGCACGAGGAGCGGCAGCACGGAGACGAATACTCCCGCCATAACCTGGGAGTAGTCCGCGTAGTAGTGCGCCTGGAGCATCTTGAGCGCGACCGGCAGCGTCGTCTTGCCCGGCACCGCGCCGAGGACGACGAGCGGCCAGAAGTAGTTCGTCCAGTTCGCGACGAACGTGAACAGCCCGAGCATGGTCGCGGCGGGACGGGCGGCGGGCAGCGCCACCGACCAGAAGGTGCGGATCATCGACGCGCCGTCGACGCGGGCGGCCTCGATGAGCTCGTAGGGCAGGGCGCCCTCGAGGTACTGCGTCATCCAGAACACGCCGAACGCCGTGACGAGGGCGGGCAGGATGACCGCCGGCAGCTTGCCGATGAGGTGGAGCTGCTTCATCACGAGGAACAGCGGCACGACGCCCAGCTGCGTGGGGATCGCCGTCGTCGCGATGACGAAGACCAGCAGCGGCCCGCGACCCCGGAACCGGAGCTTGGCGAACGAGTACCCCGCGAGCGTCGAGAACAGCACCACCGAGACCGCGGTCACGACGGAGACGACGAACGAGTTGCGCAGCGCCGCCCAGAACCCGATGTCCGACGTGACGACCTTCAGCATGTTCTCCCAGAGGTGGGAGCCGGGGATCAACGACGGGATGGGGTGACGGGCGACGTCCTCCTTCGTCGACGACGCGATGAGGAAGGAGTAGTAGAGCGGGTAGACCGCCACGAGCAGGACGACGGTCAGGATCGAGTAGGTCAGCCAGCGGGGGCGTCGGTTGGCTCCCGCGCCCTTCTGGCCGCTTCGACGGGCGGCCGCGCGGGCGGCGCCGGCGCCGGCGGACTGCCGGATGACGGGAACGGACGGGGCGCTCATGCCGCCACCTTCTTCCGACGCCGGCCGCGCCTGCCGGATACTCCGCCTTCGGAGGCGATCCGCTGGGTGAGGCCGTAGTTGACCAGGCTGATGATGAGGATGATGAGGAACAGCAGCCAGGCGACGGCCGCGGAGCGGCCGAGGTTGTTCTGGCTGCCCCAGCCGAGCTGGTAGAGGTACATCGTCACCGTGACGAACTGGCCGTCGGCGCCGCCCGCGGTGAGCGCGCCGTTCTGCTGGTCGAACATCGTCGGCTCGTCGAAGATCTGCAGGCCGCCGATGGTCGACGTGATGATGACGAAGATCAGGGTGGGGCGGATCATCGGGATGGTCACCGAGAAGAACTGCCGCACGCGCGAGGCGCCGTCGATGATCGCGGCCTCGAACACGTCGTTCGGGATCGCCTGCATGGCGGCGAGGACGACGAGGGTGTTGTAGCCGAGCCAGCGGTAGTTGACCATCGTCGCGATGGCCAGGTGGGCGGGCAGCACCTGCGCGTGCCAGGCGACCGGGTTCATCCCGATCTTGGTGAGCAGCGCGTTCACCATGCCGGACTGGTCGGCGAACATCTGGCCGAAGATCAGGCCGACGGCGACGGGGGCGACCACGTAAGGGACGAGCACGCCCATCCGCCAGAAGGTCCTGGCCCGCAGGTTCGCGTGGAGCACGGCGGCGATGACGAGCGCCAGGATGATCTGCGGCACGGACGAGAGCAGGAAGATGCTCACCGTGTTGCGCAGCGCCTTCCAGAAGAACGGCTGGTGCAGCACCGCGACGTAGTTCGCGAAGCCCGCGGAGCCGTGGCGGCCCGTCAGCAGGTTCCACTTGGAGACCGAGACGTAGGCCGTGTACAGGAGCGGGAACAGGCCGGTGATCGCGAACAGGATGAAGAACGGCGAGATGTACAGGTAGGGCGAGGCCTTGACGTCGAAGCGACCCAGCTTCTGACGCAGGCGGCTCGGGCGGCGCCGGCGGTGGTCGCCGACGGGCGGCGAGATCTCCAGCTCGGTAGTGGTGGCCACGGTAGGTCTCCTCGATGCGTGTGCTGCGGACCGCTGGGTGCTCGGTGGGGCCGGGACCCACGCGGGATCCCGGCCCCACCGACCTACGGAATCGTCAGCCGAGCTGGCTCACCGCGGAGAGGAACTTCGTCCACGACGCGTCCGGCGTGTCGGTCTTGTCGACGTCGACTCGCGTCAGCGCCTTGCCGAACTGGTCGTTGATGTCGAAGTAGTGCGAGCCACGGTAGGGCTGGTGGCCGACCGCGGAGAACCGGTTGGAGAAGATCTGGCCGGTCGGCGCGTTGTTGTAGTAGGCGTCGGTCTTGGCCGTCACGGACGGGTCCTTGACCGCGTCGCTCTGGCTCGGGAAGTTGCCGTACTTGACGAAGACGGCCGCGGCCTGCGCCGGAGCGGTCAGCCAGTCGGCGAGCGCCTTGGCGGCGTCGACGTGCGTGCCACCGGCCGGGACGAGCAGGTAGCTGCCGCCCCAGTTGCTGGACCCGCCGGGCAGGACGTCCGCGATGTCCCAGTTCTTCTGGTCGGGGGCGTTGCCGGCGATGATCTGCGTCATCCACGCCGGGCACATGACGGTGGCGAACTTGTCGGAGGCGAAGGCCTTCGTCCAGTCGTCCGTCCACTGCGCGAGGTGCGCGGACTGGTTGGTGTGCGCGGTCAGCATCGTGTAGACCGTCTTGGCCGGCGAGTCGGCCTTGGCGACCGTGATGGAGTCGTCAGCCTTGGACTCGAACGGCTCGGCCTGCTGGTTGTTGGCGACCTGGGCCAGGGCGCCGAGCGAGTCGAACCACGCCGCACCGGTGTTGGCCTTCATGAACTGGTCGCCGACGGAGAAGTACTTGTCCCACGTGGCGCTGGTCCCGCCGAGGAGCTCGGCGACGGCGGCGCGGTCGGTCGGCAGGCCGGCCTTCTGGAACAGGTCCTTGCGGTAGCACAGGCCCTGCGGGCCGGAGTCGGTGCCGAGGCCGATGACCTTGCCCTTGGCGTCGGTCGCCTGGGCGGTCTTCCAGTCGGGCCAGCGGTTCTTGTTGTCCGCGGTCGAGACGTCGGCGAAGAAGTCCGAGGACTTCAGCAGCTCGGGCATCCAGTCCAGGTCGGCGGCGACGATGTCGTCGGTGACGGTGTTCGTCGCGATGGAGTTCTTCACCGCGGCGCGCGCGTCGTCGGACTTGGCGGCCTTGTCGTGGACGATCGTGATGTTCGGGTGGTCCTTCATGTACTGCGTGAAGAGGTCCGCGTACCCGAACTCGTTGAACGTCTGGATCTTGAGCGTGATCTTCTCGGTGCTGGCCGCCGTGGTGGCCGGTGCGCCGGTGGTCGGGCTGGTGGTGTTGCCGCCGGTGCTCGAGCACGCGGTGACGATCATCGCGAGGCCCGAGATCCCGGCCGCGACGGCCCAGATCTTGCGCGTAGTACGCACTGTGACTCCCTTGTCGGTTCGACGGCTTCCTCGCCGTGCCGCTGGTCGCGCCCCCCGTCGGACGGACGAGGCGGCGTTCGACGTGGTCACGTTCCCACCCCTGCGGCACAGCCGGTGCAGGAGCGCTCCCACGCGTTGGCATGAACAGTGGCGGGGGGCGTCCAGGGTGTCAAGTACTGAGGGGTCGGCGAGGCGGGTGGAAGCGATCTCACACGTGCATCGCTGCAGGTCAGAGGCGCGAGTCAAGCGCTGGCTGTTACCGAATCGTTAACGGCGGGAGCGTGTCCACGCCGCCCGGAGGGCCGAGGCGTGGCGCCCGGGCAGGGCCCCTCGGCGCCCGCGCGCGGTGACGTCGGCGGGGCGGGCCGCAGACCGGGTGCGCGGCCGTGCCGACCGGGCCCGCGGGGTTCGTCGTGCCGGTCCGCGCCTACGCTGGGCCCGTGTCGACGCTGAGCAACCTCGCCGAGCGGTACGGCGCGCTCGAACCGGCCGACCTCGAGTGGCTCCACCTCCTCGTCGGCGACTGGCAGGTGATCTCCGACCTCGCATTCGCGGACCTCGTCCTCTGGCTGCCGACGACGGACGGCGACTGGATCGCGGTGGCGCAGGTGCGCCCGTCGACCGCGCCGACCGTGCACTACGACGACGTCGTCGGCTCCCGCGTCCCGGAGGGCCAGCGCGCGCAGCTCGAGCTGGCCCGCAGCTCGCAGCGTGCGCAGCGCTCGCGCGAGCCGCGCTGGTTCGGCGAGTACGCCGTGCGCGAGGAGGCCGTGCCCGTGGTCCGCAAGGAACGGGCCATCGCGGTGCTCGCGCGCCAGACGAACCTCGGCGGGGCGCGGACGCCGAGCCGGCTGGAGATCAACTACGTCGAGTCGGCCGACGACCTGCTCGGCATGGTGGCGCGCGGCGAGTTCCCGCGCCCGGACGCCCCGACCGGGCGCCAGCGGGGCGCGCCGCGCGTCAGCGACGGCCTCATCCGGCTCAACGCCGAGGGCGAGGTGCTGTACGCGTCGCCGAACGCGCTGTCCGGGTTCCACCGCCTCGGTGCGATGGGCGACCTCGTCGGCCGCTCGCTCATCGAGGTGGTGCCCGACCTGCTCGACGGCGAGTCGCCGGTCGACGAGTCGCTGCCGCTGGTGCTCGCCGGCCGGGCGGCGTGGCGGGTGGACGTCGAGACGCACGGCGTCGCGCTGGCGCTGCGGGCGGTGCCGCTGACCGAGGAGGGCGAGCGGATCGGCGCCGTGGTGCTGTGCCGCGACGTCTCCGAGCTGCGCCGGCGCGAGCGGGAGCTGATCACCAAGGACGCGACGATCCGCGAGATCCACCACCGGGTGAAGAACAACCTGCAGACGGTGGCGGCACTGCTGCGGCTGCAGGCCCGGAGGGTGACGAGCGCCGAGGCGCTCGCGGCGCTGGCCGAGGCCGAGCGCCGGGTCGCGACGATCGCGCTGGTGCACGAGACGCTGTCGCAGACCCTCGACGAGTCCGTGGAGTTCGACGACCTCATCGGCCGCAGCCTGCGGCTCGCGGCAGACGTCGCGACTCCGGGGGCGCGGGTCCGCACGCACATGGAGGGGTCGTTCGGCCTCGTCCTGGCCGACGACGCGACGGCGCTCGCGCTGGTGCTGACCGAGCTGGTGACCAACGCGGTCGAGCACGGGTTCGCCGGGCGGGATGCCGGGAGCGTCGACATCGAGGTCGAGCGCGACGGGGACAGCCTCCGTGTCGTCGTCGCGGACGACGGCGTCGGGGTGCCGGACGACCGGGGCGCCGGCAGCGGGCTGGGCACGCAGATCGTCGCCACGCTGGTGCGCAACGAGCTGCGCGGGACCATCGACTGGCGGCCGCGCGAGGGCGGTGGGACCCGCGTGGAGGTGCACTGCCGGCTGCGCGTCAACCGCGACGCCCAGACCGTGGCCTGAGGCGGCCGGACAGCGCGACGCCCGGGCTCACGAGGGAGGAGCCCCGGTGCACCCGGACGTCGTGAGCCGCGGTGGTGAGGTCAGCTGGCGCGGCGCTGGCGCGCGGTGCGGCGCTTGAGGGCGCGGCGCTCGTCCTCGGACAGGCCGCCCCAGACGCCGGCGTCCTGACCGGTCTCGATCGCCCACTTGAGGCAGGTGTCGACGACCTCGCAGCGACGGCACACGGCCTTCGCGTCCTCGATCTGCAGCAGGGCCGGGCCCGTGTTGCCGATGGGGAAGAAGAGCTCGGGGTCCTCGTCCAGACACGCAGCGCGGTGGCGCCAATCCATGGATGTCTCCTTGCGCGCGCAGCCCATCCAACGCCCGGTCGGGGCGCGACGAACCACGGGGGAATGATGGGGGGTTTCGTGCTGCCACCAAGGTTCACATCCGTCTCGGCCTCGGCACAAGGGTTACGAGAACGTTTCGACCTGGTGACCGCAGAGACGTTCGTCACATCCTGTGGGCACTCTGAGCGGCCGACCCCGCGTTCTCGCAGGTGATCCCATCAAATGGCTCGGCGAGGCGCTGACCTGCGGCGTCGGGGCCGCGCGGGGCGCGAAGGGACTTAGGTCCCGACAAGAGGGGATGTTCAGGTGGGTTCCGCGGCGGGTTCAGTGCTTGACCCGGGCCGTCCGGAGGGTGGGACGAGCCACCCTGCTGTGGTACAGGGGCTCTTCCCGCGACCGCCGGGCGGCCGCGTAGGGTCCAGACCGTGACGGGTCGGGTTCCGGTGGCGGTGCTGGTGGCGTGCGCGCTCGTCTGGCTCCAGGCCGCCGTCGCCCTGGCGGCGGCGACCGCCCTCGTCGCCGACCTGTTCAGGGGCGCTCAGATGCCGGGGGCGTCCGCCGCCCTCGCCGTCATCGCGCTCGGCGTCGCCGGGGCGCTCGCGGGCGCCGGCTTCGCGCTGCTGCGCGGTGGCCGTCGCTGGGCGCGCAGCCCCGTGCTGACGGTGCAGCTCCTGGTGGCAGCGCTCGCGGTGGCCGCCTGGACGACCGCTCCCGCGCCGTGGCCCGCCGTGGCGCTGGCGCTCGCCGTCGCCGTGGTCGTCGCGCTGCTCGTCCCGTCGGCCGTCGGGTGGACGGTGCCGGGGCGGGCGACCAAGCAGCCGTGAGCCGACGGCGCCCGTCGGACGTCTCGCCCGGGACCGGCCCGTCGGCCTGACGTCCGCGGGTGGTCACGGGTTCTGCTCGGCGCCGTGCGGGGCCTTCCCGGGGCGCCGCTCGAGGCACGCCACCTGCAGCGGGACCACGTCGCGGCCGAGGCGGAGCGCCCCGCGGCCGGGAGGCTGGCGTCGTGCCTCGGCGAGCCAGGGCCCCTCGGGACCCAGCAGGTCGGCGGCGCCGGGCTCGGTGACGTCCAGCACGAGCAGGCGGGCGGCGCGGCACAGCGTCGGCACCGGGCCGCGGAACGCGCCGACCGCATGAGCGGTGGTGGTCGCCGCGACCAGGTGCAGGGGATCGCGCGCCCCTAGCCGCCCGGCGAGCGCCTCGGCCAGCGCCGGGTCACGGGCCTCGAGCTCGTCGACGTCGTCGACGACCAGGAGCGCGCCCTCGGCGTCCAGGTCGGCGGCGCACCTCGGCCGGACCACCCGCAGGCCCGCGTTCGCGGCCCCGGCCGCGAGCACGTCCAGCGCGGTGGTGCGGCCGGAGCCGCGCGGGCCGACGACGAGGAGCGGGAGCGTCAGGTCCATCCCGACCGGCCCGGCGTCGTCGCCGCCCAGGCCGAGGGCGACGAACGGCGCCGGCCCAGGTGGCAGCGGTCCGCTCACCCGCGTCGGCAGCGTCCGGACGCGGGGCGTGGCGTCGTCGGGCGTGGCACCGTCGGCCCGTGCCGCGGCGTCCTCCGGCCGCCCCGCCGGCGCCAGCGCCACCTGGCAGAGCACGGCCTCGCCGCGCCCGAGGTGGACGGCGCGGCCCGGCCTCCGGCGCTGCCCCGCCAGCTCGAGGGGGACTCCGGCGAGGACGTCGCCGGTCGGGTCGGGTGAGCCCAGCACGAGTCGGTCTGCGAAGGACGGCGAGAGCCGGAGCGTCGCCCCGCCGATCCCGCCCGCGGCGACCACGGCCACCGGCCCGCCGGCGACCGCCCAGAGCCGCTCGAGGCACTCGAGGGCGGCGCCCCGGGCGAGGGGGCCGAGGACGGCGGCGACGGCCGGGAGGTCGTCGACGAGCAGCAGCGGACGGCGACCGGCGGCGGGCCGGCCACCCGACAGCAGCCGGACGAGGCGTGCGACGCGCGCGCCGTCCTCGACGTCCAGCTGCGACGCGACGCCGCGCGGGACGAGGCCGGACGGGAGGCCGACCGCGTGCACGGGGCGTCCCGCCGCGAGCGCGGCCGACGCGACGGCGGCCAGGGTCGTGCTGCGACCGGAGCCCGGTCCGCCGAGCACGAGGAGGTGGCCCGCGTCGGGGTCCCAGCGCACCGGGCCGCGGGACAGCTCGTCGGGCAGGTCCGCGAGGGCGAGCGGCAGGCCCGGCCCCGACGGGACGTCGGACCACTCGACGTGTGGCGGCAGCGGCGGCAGCCACGGCCCGGTGGCGCTGGGCCGGCCCGCGGCCGCCGCCCTGATCGCCCGGACCCATGCCGACGGTCCGTCGTCGGGCCGCGTCGGCGGACCACCGGCGGGCCCTGTCGGCCGACCGCCCTCGGGCCGCGGGTCCGTCGGTTCGGCCGTATCGCGCTCGGGCGCCCGCGCCGGCCGCGCCGGATCGGTGCCGGACGGGCCTGGTGGCGCGACCGGGGTCCAGCCGGGGCCGGCGGACCACGGGGCGGCGAGCCGGACCGGCTGGCGCCGCCGGCCGGGGAGGGCGCGCGCGACGCGCAGCACCTCGGGCCGCCCGGGTCCGCGGGCGAGCAGGGCGAGGCCGGCCCGGTCGAAGCCGGCCGCGTCCGGGATGCCGACGAGGTCGGTGGAGTCGGCCGCGTCGACCACGCGCAGCACGGCCCGCAGCCCGACGTTCGCCCGCAGGTCGGCCGGCACCGCGCCCGCGGGTCGCTGCGTCGCCAGCACCAGGTGGACCCCGAGCGACCGGCCCTGCGCGGCGAGGCGGGCCCACGACGGCAGCAGCTCGGGCAGCTCGTCGGCCAGCGCCCGGAACTCGTCGACGACGACGAGCAGCCGGGGCGGCGTCCCGGGGTCGGCCGGGTCCAGCTCGGCGAGGTCGCGCGCCGCGCGTGCGGCGAGGATCCGCTCGCGGCGGCGGAGCTCGGCGGCCAGCCCGCGCAGGGTGCGGCGGGCGGCGGCGGCGTCGAGGTCGGAGAGGTGGCCGACGACGTGCGGCAGGCCCGCCAGCGCGGGCGGCAGCCCGGTGGCGCCCTTGAAGTCGACGAGGAGCACGGCGAGGCGGTCGGGCGGCTGGGCGAGGGCGAGCCCGAGGGTGATCGTCGCCAGCAGCTCCGACTTGCCGGACCCGGTGGTGCCGGCGACGAGCGCATGGGGACCGTCCCGCACCAGGTCCACGACGACGGGCGACCCGTCGGCGGCACGGCCGACGGGGACGGTCAGCGCGGGCCGGCCCCACCGGAGCGCGATCGCGCCGGCCTCCGGCGGCGGCACACCCGGTAGGTCGCCGAGCAGGACGTCCCCCGAGCTCGCGGGGTGCGGGTGCGAACGGCCGGCGAGGCCGCGGGCGACGGCCTCGGCGACACCGGGGGAGACGCCGACGAAGGGCAGCGCGCGGGTGCGATCGCCCTCGGTCAGCCGCGCCGTGCGCCCGCCGACCTCGAGGACGGTCGTGCACCAGGGCGGCGGTCGGCCGCCGACGAGGCGCAGCACGCGACCCGGACCGTCGACGCGACCGGGCGGGCGCTCGTCGTCCACGACCACCAGCCGCCGACGGATCCGCCCGCCGTCACCGGTTGCTCCATGCCCGGTCAGGGGCCGCCCGGTGGGCCCGTCGCGACCGCTCACCCCCGAGCAGGTGACCGTGCCGTCGAACCACCTGAGCCATGACCAGTCGCCCGGTCGGCCGGTCCGCAGCTCCACGGCGGCGGCGGGATCGGCGGCCAGCAGGTCGAGCAGGAGCCCGCGGGCGGCGGCGAGCGCGGCGGGGCGCGGCCCCGCGACCGTCAGCTCGCCCTCCCACACGGCGGACAGGACGCCGCTGCGGCCCGCGGGGCCCGGCGGGCGCTCGGGCGGCGCGTGCCCGGCGAGCGCGTCGGCGGTCCCGTCACGAGAACGCAGGGCGGCACCGGTCGGGTCGGCCGCCAGGGCGACCCGCAGCGCCGCCAGGTCGAGGGGCGGCTCGGGCTCGGGCCCCGGCCGGGGACCGGGAGGCGCCGGGCGCTGGCCGACGAGGACCAGGGCGCTCAGCGCGCCGAGCAGGAGCACGGGCTGGTGCATGGTCGCGGCCAGGGCCGCCGAGGTCGTGGCGCCCGCGGCGGCGGGCGCGAGGCGCAGCCAGCGTGCGGGGTCGTGACGCCGGGCAGCGGGCGGCGCGTCGCGGAGGCGCAGGGCGAGCGTGCTCGAGCCCGCCTGCAGCCGGTCGCCCACGCGCCACGACGTCCAGCGCCAGCGGGCGATGCGCCGGGCGCGGCCGCGCGCGGGCACGAGGTACGCCGGGCTCGTCGTGCCCCGGACGAGGACGAGCGCGACGCGCGGACGCCGCCGGGGCCGCCCCGAGCCCGCGACCCCGACGGGCGACGGGTGCGGGCGGGCCCGCCGCGGGCGCCACGGTCGCGGCAGGCGCGGCGGGCGGAGGAGGACGAGCCACGGCTCGTCGTCGGTCACCGGGAGCTCCCCGCGAGGGCCGAGCGTCGTCGGCCCCTCCGCGACCAGGAGCGCGCCCGTGCCCGGACCCGCGACGACCGCCAGGTGCCACGGCGCCCGGGCCGCGCGGACGGCGTCGGGCGTCGCCCCGGGACCCGGACGCACGGTCGCACCGTGGCGCAGGGGGGCGACGCCTGCGGGATGGTCGTCGTCCAGCCCGACGCCGTCGGCGGTGAACGGCCGCGAGAGCCACGAGGGGTCGCCGGTGAGCCGCGCCAGCGCGCCGCGCAGCCGGCGGACGGGCAGGCCGTCGTCGACCTCGACGTCGGCCGCGCCGGCGGGGGACAGGGCCGTCAGGCGCACCCGCCGAGACTGGCGCCGGCGCCGGGCGCCGGAGCGCCGGGCGGGCGACCCTGGGGACATCCCTCCACGTCCCCAGGGCCGCCCGTCGGCTCACTCCTCGGCGAGCGCCGCCACCGGAGGAGTCCGCGCCGCCGAGCGCGCCGGCACGACCGAGGCGAGCAGCCCCGCGCCGAGCGCGACGACGAGGACGAGCCCGAGGTCCCGCCAGGGCACGGCCGGCACGAAGCCACCGACCTGGCCGAGGACCGTCGCGGCACCCGCCCAGCCGTAGCCCAGGCCGAACGTGATGCCGAGCACCGCGCCCACCCCGGCGATGAGCACGCCCTCGATGGCCAGCGCCCCGCGCAGCCCCGCCCGGGTCAGGCCGATCGCCCGCAGCGTGGCCGACTCGCGCCGGCGTTCGATGACGGACAGGGACAGCGTGTTCGTCACGCCGAGGAGCGCGATGAGCACCGCCACCCCCAGCAGCCCGACGACGACGGTGAGCATGATGCCGATGACGCGGTCGTACTGCGCACGGGACGTGCCGGGGCCGGAGGCCTGCAGCGACGCGGTGCCCAGGGCACCCTGGACGGACCGCAGGGTGGCGACCGGGTCGGCCGTCGGGTCGAGCGCCACGTACAGCGTGTCCGGGATGGCGTCCGGAGCCAGCCGCGCCAGGGTCGCCGGGGTGACGATGGCCTCGGTCAGCCCGGTGGGCGTGGCCTGGTCGAGCGCGACCGCCTCGCCGACGGGGGTGCCGGAGGCGTCCACCCGGCGCAGCTCGGCCCGGCCGGGAGCGGCGGCCAGCCAGGAGGGCAGCAGCACGCTGCCGTCCGTGAGGGACGCGGCCGCCCGCGGGTCCCGCAGCACGTTCGCCGCGTCCTGCGGCGACAAGGCCCGCACGGTCACCGGGGTGGCCTGGCCCTTCGCGTCCGTCACGGTCAGCGTCGCCGAGGGCAGGCTGGCGACGTGGCGGACCCCCGCGATCGCGGCGATCCTCGTGGCCAGCCCGGCGGGCAGGCCCGACGCGTCGCTCCCCGAGGGGGTGACCTCGATGTCGACGGGGAAGTGGCCGTCCAGCGTCCGGTCGAGCGAGGTCCGCGCGCTCGCGGCGCCCGTGCTCATCATGACGACGAGCGTCACGCCGATGAGCAGCGCGGTGCTCGTCGCCGCGGTGCGGCGCGGGTTGCGCACGGTGTTGGCGGCGGCGAGCCGCGGCACGGGACCGAGCCGGCCGAGGCCGCGCTCCAGCGCGCCCAGCACGGGCGGCACCCAGAACACGGCGGACAGCAGGAGCCCGACGAAGGACACGGTGCCGCCGAGCACGCCGATGCCGAGCGCCGCCAGCGGGCTGCCCTTCGTCCCGAGCCCCAGCGCCACGGCGCCGCCCAGCACGAGCAGGCCCAGAACGACCAGGACGAGGGCAACGGCGAGCCGCACCCGTCCGGCCCCGGCCCCCGCGCGGGGTGCGTCGATCGGCCGGAGCGCCTCGATGGCAGTGACGTGCGTGGCGGCGCGGGCCGGGACGAGGGAAGCCAGCACGGTGACGAGCGTGCCGACGACCAGCGGCACGAGGACCACCTGCCACGTCACGTCGACGGCGGCCGGCAGCGGCGCCGTCACGGAGGTGTGGTGCAGCACCGCGAGGGTCGCCTGCGCGAGCGCGGTGCCCGCCAGGATGCCCGCGGCGGAGGAGGCCAGCCCCAGCAGGGTCGCCTCGAGGATCACGGACGCCCGCAGCTGTGCGCGCCGTGCGCCCACCGCCCGCAGCAGCGCGAGCGTGCGGGTGCGCTGCGCGACGAGCACCTGGAACGTGTTGGCGATGACGAGCGCGGCGACGAGCATCGCGACGGCCGCGAAGCCCAGCACCACCGTGACCAGGGCCTGGTCGCCGCCCCTGCCGAGCCGCTGCATCTGCTCCGCGGCCGCGTCGGCCCGGGTCAGGACGTGCGCCGCGGGCAGCGCGGCCGCCAGCTCGTCACGGAGCGCGGTGGGCGCCGTCCCGGCCGACGCGGCGACCACGATCTCGTTGGTCCCCTCGGCGAGCAGCGAGCCGCCCGAGCGCCAGCGTCCGACGTCCTCCGGCAGTGCGAGCGCGGCGCCGCCCCCCGACGCCCACGCGCCGTGCGGGTCGTCGACGAACCCGACGAGCGTCATCGTCTCGGTGCTCTCCCCGGCGGTCGGCCTCGCCGGCTTGCCCGTCCCACCCGTGGCCGCAGCCCCGTCGTTGGCGGTCGCGGCACTCGCGCCGGCCGAGGCGCTCACCGTGGGCGTCGTGCCCGCCGGCGGCGCCTGCCACACGGCGGTCAGCGTGCCGCCGAGCGTGACGCCGAAGTCCTCGGCGACCTTGCGGGGCAGGGCGATCTCACCGGCCTTCGTCGGCATGCGGCCCTCCTGCACGCGCAGCGCCGTCAGCCGCTCGTCGGACACGGTCGGGGCCACCAGCTGCCAGCGGTCCTGAGTGGCCGTGCGCAGCTCGACCCCGCCGCCGGTGAGGATGTCCGCGGCGGCGACGCCGGGCGCCGACCGGATGGTGGCGAGGTCGGCGTCCGAGAGCGTGCCGCCGACGACCACGTCGGCCTGCCCGTACCGCGCGGTGACCGCGTCGCGCGCGGTGCGGCTCATGACGTCGCCGGCGAGCAGGGTCGCGGCGACGAACGCGGTGCCGATGGTGATCGCCAGGCCGGCCGCCACGAGCCGCCCGACGCTGCGGCGCATCTGGGCCAGGGTGAGCCGGAACATCAGACCCCCTCGAGCTGGCGCAGGGCGTCGAGGCCGGCGAGCACCGACTCGGGCGTGGGGTCGGCGATGTCACCGGCGATCCGCCCGTCCGCGAGCAGCACCACGCGGTCGGCGTACGCGGCGGCCGTCGGGTCGTGGGTGACCATGATGACGGTCTGCCCGAGCTCGCGGACCGACCGGCGGAGGAACGACAGCACCTGCGCCCCGGCCCGCGAGTCGAGGTTGCCGGTGGGCTCGTCGGCGAACACCACGTCGGGCTTCGTCACCAGGGCGCGGGCGATCGCCACCCGCTGCTGCTGGCCGCCGGACAGCTCGCTCGGCCGGTGGTCGAGCCGGTCGCCGAGGCTCAGCGTCGCGACGAGCTGGCCCAGCCACGCCTCGTCGGGCCGGGCGCCGGCCAGGTCGAGCGGCAGCAGCACGTTCTGCTGCGCCGTGAACATCGGCAGCAGGTTGAAGCTCTGGAAGACGAAGCCGACGCGGTCCCGGCGCAGCCGGGTGAGGGCGTCGTCGTCCAGCCCGCTCAGCACGGTCTCGCCCAGCCGCACGGTGCCGCTCGTGGCGGCGTCGAGGCCGGCGAGCAGGTGCATCAGCGTCGACTTGCCGGACCCGGAAGGCCCCATGATCGCGGTGAACGCACCCGCGGCGAAGTCGACGTCGACGCCGTCGAGGGCGTGCACCTCGGCCGCACCGCGGCCGTAGACCTTCGTCAGGCCGCGGGCCGACGAGGCGATGGTGGGACTCATGGGGGTTTCCTCCGGTGATCGGGTGACGGGCTCACGCTAGGAGCCGCATCGCGGTCGCCGCGTCGCCCCCCGGTCGCTCGTCGTGCCCCCCGGGGTCAGACCCAGGTCGCACCCCGACCGTCATTTTCCTGAACCTTCCGTCGCGATCCACGACGAGAAGTTCAGGAAAGTGAAGGCGCGGGGGGGAGGGGCGGGGCGGGGGGCGGGGCGGGGGGAGAGAGAGTGGGGGTGGGGACGGGTCAGGCGCCGGGGCGGACCAGGCCGGCCTCGTAGGCCGCCACCACCGCCTGGACGCGGTCGCGCACGGCGAGCTTGGCGAGGATGCGCCCGACATGGGTCTTGACCGTCGCCTCGGCGACGAACAGGTCCTGCCCGATCTCCGTGTTCGAGCGGCCGCGCGCCATGAGGACGAGGACCTCGCGCTCGCGGTCGGTCAGGTCGTCGATCGCGCGGCGGGCGGGGTCGTCGGCCTCGTTCTCCGGTGCCGGCAGCACCTGGACGAGGTGCTCCAGCAGCCGCCGGGTCGAGGAGGGGGCGATGACGGCGTCGCCGCGGTGCACCGTCCGGATCGCCGCGAGCATCTCCTCGGGCGGCGCGTCCTTGAGCAGGAACCCGGACGCGCCGGCGCGGATCGCGTCCAGCACGTACTCGTCGAGGTCGAACGTCGTGAGGACGACGACCTTCGGCGCGTCCTCGTGGGCGGTGATCTGCGCGGTCGCGGTCAGGCCGTCCATCGTCGGCATCCGGACGTCCATGAGGACCACGTCGACGTGCGGACCGGAGCCGGTGAGCTGGCGGACCGCCTGGGCGCCGTCGCCGGCCTCCAGGACCACCCGCAGGTCTTCCTGCGAGTCGATGACCATGCGGAACCCGGCGCGCACCAGCTGCTGGTCGTCGACCAGCGCGACGTCGATCATGACACTCCTCGGGGGGTGGGGATCTCGGCGCGCACGCGGAAGCCGCCGCCGGGCCGGGGCCCGGCGCTCAGCGTGCCGCCGAACATCGCGGTGCGCTCGCGCATGCCGACCAGCCCCTGGCCGGCACCGTCGCTGTCGGCAGCGGCGCCACGGCCGTCGTCGGCCACCTCGAGCACCACCGCCTCCGGCCGCCAGGCCAGCAGCACGGTGACGTTCGGGTCGGGGCCGGCGTGCTTGAGCACGTTCGTCAGGGACTCCTGGGCGATGCGGAACACGGTGAGGCCCGCGCCCGGCGGCAGGTTGCGCGGCGTGCCGACGCGCGCCAGCGAGACGCGCATCCCGGCGCCCCGCAGCTGGGCGACGAGGTCCTCGAGGTCGCCCTCCGCCGGCTGCGGGGCCACGGCGACCGAGCCGGTGCCGGGCGTCGCCGTGATGATGCCGGGCGCCTCGTCGTGCGGCCCGTCGGTGCGCAGCACGCCGAGCAGCCGCCGCATGTCCGTCAGCGCCGCCCGGCCGATCTCGCCGATGGTCTCCAGCGCGTGGGTGGGCGCCTGCGGGTTCGCCGCGGCCGCGTACCGGCCGCCGTCGGCCTGGGCGATGATCACCGACAGCGAGTGGGCGACGATGTCGTGCATCTCGCGCGCGATGCGGGCGCGCTCGGCGGACGTGGCGAGCTGGGCCTGCCGGTCGCGATCCACCTCGGCCTGCCGCGCGCGGTCGACGAGGGCCTCGAGGCGCAGCATGCGGCCGCGGCGTGCCAGCGCGAAGGCCCACACGGCCAGCACCATGAGGAACGCGAACGTCCCGGCGGCGAACGGCGTGAGGACGTCGTTCGACCGTTGCAGCAGCAGCACGGTGACCAGGCCCGACCCGGCGATCGCCCCCCACAGGGCGGTGCGCCGTGCCCACAGCGGGCTGTGCACGGTCGCCGAGTACAGCGCGACGAGCACGAGGAAGTCCAGCGGCAGCACCACCGGCGTGAGGAAGAGCATCTGGGCAAGCACGACGCCGTAGACGACGCCCGCCGACGGGGCGGGTGCCACGCGGCGCCACGCGAGGGGGACCGCCACGGCGGTGCACAGGGCCAGGCCGGCGGCGAACGAGCCGAAGGCGTAGCGGGTGATGGGCAGGCCCGACGCGTTGGGCACGCGGACGAGGCTGCCGTTGACCACGACGGACCCGGGCAGGACGACGAGCAGGAGCACGCCGGCGAAGACGCAGTCGACCGCGAAGCGATGCTCGTCCTCCCACGCGAGGAGCCGCTCCCACCGGGACATGCCTGCAGGGTATTGGCGCGGGCGGGGTGGGTGGATGGTCCGGCGGGCGGACGTGGCGCGCCGCACCGTCCGTCCGCGGTCGCACGACGAGCGGGCGGCGTCCCGTCGGTCGTCGTGGACGTGCGTGCCAGTAGCGGGGAACACCACCGCGTGACCTAGCATGGGGCAATGACCCAGGTGCTGCTGGCCGAGGACGATCCAGCGATTGCCGAACCTTTGGCCCGGGCGCTCGGGCGTGAAGGTTACGACGTGCACGTGCAAGGAACTGGTCAAGGCGCCATCGACGGCGCGCCGGGCGCGGACCTCATCGTCCTCGACCTGGGCCTGCCCGACATGGACGGCCTGGACGTCGCGCGCTCCATCCGCTCCGCCGGCCTGTCCACGCCGGTCCTCGTCCTCACCGCGCGCGCGGAGGAGGTCGACCTCGTCGTCGGCCTCGACGCGGGCGCCGACGACTACGTCACCAAGCCCTTCCGCCTCGCCGAGCTGCTCGCCCGGGTCCGCGCGCTGCTGCGTCGCAGCGGCAGCGAGCCGCTGGAGGAGGACGAGCTGCGGGCGCAGGACGTCCGCGTCGACGCGGCCTCGCGACGGGCGTTCCAGGGCGAGCGCGAGCTGCACCTGACCGCCAAGGAGTTCGACCTCCTGCGCGTGCTCGTCCAGGCCAACGGCGCCGTGGTGGGCCGCGACCAGCTGATGCGCGACGTGTGGGGCTCCGACCCCACCGGCTCGACGAAGACGCTGGACATGCACGTGTCGTGGCTGCGCCGCAAGCTCGGCGACGACGCCAACGCCCCGCGCTACATCACCACGGTGCGCGGGATGGGCTTCCGGTTCGAGACCGAGGCCGGTGTCCCGGTGGCCGAGCGGGTCTAGCTCGTGCGCCGCCGCGTCCTGCAGGCGACCATCGCGGCGGTGGCGGTCGCCGTCATCCTCCTCGGCGTGCCCCTGGGCTTCCTCGGGGCGCAGATGGTCCGCCAGGCCGACATGCGCAGCCTCGACACGCGCGCCGGCCGCGCCGCCAGCGCCATCGACCTGCGCGTGCAGCTCGGCGCACAGCTCACCGACCGGTCCATCGAGGGCTACGTCGGCTCGAGCGGCGAGATCCAGGCCACCGTCGTCGTGCGCACGCCCGACGACCGGGTGCTGCGCGCCGGGCCCAACCCGACGGGCCGGCTCGTCTCGGTGGAGAAGACGGGGAGCTCGGGCGCCCAGGTGATCCTCTACGCCTCGTGGTGGGACCTGCTGTGGCGGTCGATGCGGATCGTGCTCCTCGTCATCGGGGCCGCCCTCGTCGCGTTCGGTGCCGGCATCGCCACCGCCATCTGGCAGGCCAACCGGCTGGCCCGGCCGCTGGTGTACCTCGCTGCGTCCGCCGAGCAGCTCGGCACCGGGCAGGTGCGGCCGTCGCTGGAGCCGTCCGGGGTAGAGGAGATCGACCTGGTCGCCTCCGAGCTGTCCCGGTCCGCCGACCGGATGGCCGGCCGCCTGGCCGCCGAGCGGCAGTTCGCCTCCGACGCCTCCCACCAGCTGCGCACGCCGCTGACCGCGCTGACGATGCGGCTGGAGGAGATCGCGGCGATCGCCACCGAGGACGAGGTGCGCGAGGAGGCGCGCATCAGCCTCGAGCAGGTGGAGCGGCTGGTGCGCGTCGTCGACGACCTGCTCGCCGCGTCGCGCCGCGCGCAGGGCGGGACCACGGAGGCGGTGTCGCTGGCCGACGTGGTGCACCAGCAGGAGGAGGAGTGGGTGCCGACGTTCGCGCGCGCCGGGCGCTCGCTGGTCGTCGACATCGATCCCGCGACCCAGGTGCTCGCCACGCCCGGGGCGCTCGCGCAGGTGCTGGCCACCCTCATCGAGAACTCGCTCAAGCACGGCGCGGGCACGACGACGGTGCGCTCCCGCTCGTCGGGGGTGTCCGGTGGCGTCGTGGTGGAGGTCGGCGACGAGGGCGGCGGGGTGCCCGACGATCTGGCGGGCCGGATCTTCGAGCGCGGCACGACGTCCGGCAAGGGGACCGGCCTCGGCCTCTCGCTCGCGCGCGACCTCGCGGCGGCGGACGGCGGCCGGCTCGAGCTCGCGCAGCGCCGGCCGGCGGTGTTCGCGCTGTTCCTCGCCGGCGTGCCGGCGTCGCTGCGGCGCGAGGTGGTGCTGCCCCGCGGCGCGGTGGTGGCCACGCGCGGCGGGCACAGCCGCCGGCGCTGAGGGTCGCCCGTCGCAGCCCCCACCCCCCTCGGCTTCATTTTCCTGAAGTTGTCGTCGTGATTCGCGACAAGAAGCTCACGAAAGCGGACGCGGCGAGGCGTCCACAGGCCGGTCGGGACATCCGGCGGGCCACCGTGGGGCACATCGGATGACGACACCGCCCTCCGGGCGGCGACCGTGGCCGCATGGGTGGCAGCACACCGGTGCGCGGGCGCGACCGGGACTGGGTTCCGTCCGTGGCATGGCGGCAGGCCGGCGTCTTCACCCGCCGGCAGGCGATCCAGTGTGGTGCCACCGCCGGCCAGGTGCGGTGGCGCGTCGAGCGGGGGATCTGGGTGCCGGTCGCCGGCTTCGTGCTGCGTGCCGCGGCGCAGGCACCGAGTGACCATGCCGAGATGTTCGCCGCGCATCTCACGTGGCCCGGCTGCGTCGTCGCGCTCGGTACGGCGGCGCGCGTTCACCGTCTCCCGGTCGCGGCCGACGAGAAGATCCATGTCGTCGTGCCCTCTGGGCGGCCATCGCGCGGCCGACTGACGCCGCACCAGTTCCGGCTCGATGACGACGACGTGGTCGACGTCATGGGTGTGCGCGTCACCGGTTTCCGGCGGACGGTCTTCGACTGCCTCGGGCGCCTGCCGGAGCAGCAGGCCCTTGACCTGCTCGCGTGGGTCGCATCGCGACGCCTCGTCGAGCACGACGAGCTCACCTCCTGGGTCGCCGAGCACCCCGGCAGGTGGGGGAATCCGTCCCGGCGGCGGCTCGCGCGGCGACTGGCCGAAGGTGCCATGAACCCGGCGGAGGACCTCCTGCACGCCATCCTCCGGCGCGCGGGGATCACGGGGTGGTCGGCGGGAGAGCCGCTGCACGAGCACGTCGGTGTGTGGGCGGTGGCGGACGTGTACTTCGCCGACGTGCGCCTGGTCATCGAGGTCGACGGGCAGCGTGCTCACGGCGATGAGCGCTTCCAGGGCGACCGGACCCGCCAGAACCTCCTCGTCACGGCCGGCTGCACCGTGCTCCGCTACACCTGGGCCGACCTCACGCAGCGTCCCGACCAGGTCGCGGCGCAGGTCCGTGCCGCCGTGGCGTCCCTCCGCGCGACGGCACTTTCCTGAAGAAGTGGCGGTGAATCACGACCGCAACGTCAGGAAAATGAAGAAGCGGGGGGTGGTGGCGGGGCGGAGCCCGCGGAACGGGAGAGTGGGCCGACGAGTGTGCGTCAGAGCTGCGTCGCCGCGATGACGGCGACCTCGTCGGCCCCCGAGGCCGTCTTCGGGGCCTTGCCGCCCGTGAAGACCCACAGCTTGTAGCCGACGTAGCGGATCGCGGTGCCGACGACGATGCCGGCGACCTTGGCGGCGTTGAGCGCCAGTGGCGAGGCCAGGTTGAACGTGTAGCGCGTCAGCGCGACGGTCCCGACCGGGACGAGCGCGGCGACGATGTTGATCGCCGCGTAGATGACGAGCTCGCGCCCACGCCGGCCGCTGCTCTTGTCCTTGAACGTCCAGTGCCGGTTCCCGATCCACGACACGAGCGTCGCGGTGGTGACGGAGATGATGTTGGCCGTCGTCGTCTTGTGGGCGAGCACCTGGCCGGGGCCGAACACGAGGAGGTTGAACAGGCCCATGTCGACCACGAAGGAGACGCCGCCGACGACGAGGAAGCGCGCCATCTCCAGCGCCCATGCCCACAGGCCCTTGATGGACAGGCGGCTGTGCGTCGCGGTGCCGTCGACCGGGTCGGCCACGAGGGTCGCAGCGGGCAGCAGCTCGTCGTTCGCGGTCACGTGGCGAGGATAGCGCCGCGGCCCTGGACGCTTCCTGGGAGAGGGGTCCCCTCCCGAGCGGCGGGCGTCCGCCCGACCAGGGAGAATGGAAGCCTCCACGGACCCTCCTCGGGAAGGACACACATGGCTGCCCAGCCTCTCGTCGGGATTCTCATGGGATCGGACTCCGACTGGCCGATCATGCAGGCGGCGGCCGACGCCCTCGCGGAGTTCGACGTGCCGGTCGAGGTGGACGTCATCTCGGCGCACCGCCAGCCGGACAAGGCCCTGGCGTTCGCGCGCTCGGCCGCCGGCCGTGGGCTGCGGGTCATCATCGCCGGCGCCGGTGGGGCCGCCCACCTGCCCGGGGTGCTGGCCGCCGTCACCACGCTGCCGGTCATCGGCGTGCCGGTGCCGCTGGCGCAGCTCGACGGGCTGGACTCGCTTCTCTCGATCGTGCAGATGCCGGCGGGCGTGCCGGTGGCGACGGTCGGCGTGGGCGCCGCGCGCAACGCGGGCCTGCTCGCGGTGCGGATGCTCGGTGCGGGGTCCGACGAGGTGGGCCAGCGGCTCGCGCCGGCCCTGGTGGCGTTCGCGCAGAACCTCACGGCCCAGGCCGACGCGAAGGGGGAGCGGCTGCGGGCGAAGCTCTCGGGGACGCCGACGGGGTTCAGCGCGTAGGCGCGCCGGGCGAGGTCCCGACGGCGAGCGCGATCGCCTGCGCCCGGCTCGCCACGCCCAGCTTGGCGAACAGGGCGTTGACGTGCGTCTTCACCGTTGCCAGGCCGACGAAGAGCTGCCGGGCGATCTCGGGGTTGGTGCGGCCGCGGGCGATCTCGGCGAGCACCTGCGCCTCGCGCGGCGTCAGCACCGGGAAGCGGGCCAGCAGCGCGGCGGCGTCCGTCGGCCGGGCGGCAGCCCGGCCGACGGCGGCGTCGACCAGCCGGGCGCCGACCTGCGGTGCGAGCGTCGTCTGGCCGTGCGCGACCGCGCGCACCGCCGCGGCGACCTCGGCCCGCCCGGCGTCCTTGGTCAGGTAGCCACGGGCGCCGGCCTGGAGTGCCGAGAGGATCGATTCGTCGTCGGCGTACGTGGTGAGCACGAGGACGGCCGTCGTGGGGTGGCGCGCGACGATCCGGGCCGTCGCCGCCGCGCCGTCGAGCCGCGGCATGCGCAGGTCCATGAGGACCACGTCCGGCGACAGGTCGGCGACGAGCGCCACGGCCTCCTCGCCGTCGGCGGCCTGCCCGACGACGACGACGTCGGGCAGCAGGCCGAGCACCGTGACCAGGCCGTCCCGGACGATGGCCTGGTCGTCGGCGACGAGCACGCGGATCGGTCGGTCCATGCCGGTCAGCCCGCGGCGACGCGCGCACGGGCGCGGACGACGAAGCGGCCGTCGTGCTCGCCTGCCGTGGCGGCACCGCCGGGCAGGAGCGCGAAGCGCTCGGCCATGCCCACCAGCCCGTGACCGCCGACCGCTGCCGGTGCGGGCCCGCCACCGCCGACCGCCGCCGGCGCGAGGGGGTTGGAGACGGTCAGCGTGAGCAGCTCGTCGGTGGCGACGAGCGAGGCCTCGACCGGGGTCCCGGGGGCGTGCCGGCGGGCGTTGCTCAGCGCCTCCTGCAGGGCCCGCGCGAACGCCCCGGCCAGCGGCGCCGGGATCGGCGCGGGGGCCCGTGCCAGGTCGAGGCGCGCGGCGACCCGCCCGCCGAGCTCACGGTGCGTCCGGAGCAGCCGCTCGGCGGCGTCCCTCAGGTCCGTCGCCGGCGACGCGGGGAAGGGTCCGCGGGGTTCGTCGTCCCCGCCCGGTTCGCCGCGCCGACCGGGGTTGACCGGCTCGGAGCGCCGGCTGGGGCGGACCGCCTCGCCACGCGCGCCGAGCGGCTCGCTGCGCAGGCCGGCCTGGCCGTCACGCACGGGTTCGCCACAGCCCGCCCCACCATCGCCAACGGGCCCGGCGCGTCCGATGTGATCGCCGAGAACCGGCTCGTCGGGTGCCCGCAGCGCCGCCACGGCCCGCCGGGAGTCCGCCAGCCCCTCGGCGGCGAGCACCCGTGCCTGGGAGACCGTCACGCGCGCTTCGCCGACGCGCCCGGCCTCCAGCAGCGCCTCCGCGGCGTCGAGCTGGATCACCAGGCCGCCGAGGCTGTGGGCCAGGACGTCGTGGATGTCGCTGGCGGCCGCCTGCCGGGCGGCGAGCGCCCCGGCGCGGGCCTCCTGCGCGCGAGCCTCCAGCTGGCGGGCCTCGAGCTCGCGGGTGCGGGCGATCGCGACGCCCGACTGCCGGCGCGTGATGCCGATGAGCATCCACACGGCGACCGCGGCGAGGTACGAGACCGACGGCGAGGCGTGCGTCGCCACGGCGCCGAGCGGCGTCAGGACGGTGGCGATCGCGGCGGCCGTGGCGCCGAGCCACACGGGCGCGCCCTCGTCGGCGATCGCGACGATGATCAGCACGGCCTGCGGCGCCAGGTGGGTGCCGTTCGTCGGGACCACCGAGAACGAGGCGACGGCGACGCCCACCAGGGTCGCGGCGCGACGCACGGCCGTCAGCGCGGGGCGGCGGCCCGGTCGGTCGTCGGGCCGTGGCAGGACCTCGACCATGGCCCAGGCGGCGATCGCGAGGGCGGTGGCCCATGCGACCCACGCGCCGTGCAGCTCGACGGAACGGCCGACGACCACGCCGTAGCCGACGACGGCCATGCCGAGGGCGTGCAGCGCCAGCGGCAGCCGGCGGTCGCGAGGGATCACGGCGCCCATTGTGGGCACGGTGGGCTCAGGCGCTCACGCGCTGCGCCGCGACGCCGAGCCGCTCGAGCCGCAGGACGAGGACCGCCGTGCGGGCGGCGCGGTTGGCGGCCAGGACGAGCAGGATCATGGCCGTGCCGGTGACCGCCCCCGCGCCCAGGCGCGTGGCGGCAACGTCCATGCCGATCCGGACGGCGATGAGGGCGAGCCAGAGGGCGACGCCGGCCCACCCGGTCCGGGTCTCGTACCGCACGGTGCCGGCCCGCGACCGGCCGCCTCGATCCCCGGACTCGTAGGCCGTGATCGCGGCGGGTGCCATCGGGCGGAATCGCGCGATGGTGCCCATGGCGGCGCCGGCGCCCGCCGCGAGCACCAGCTCGAGGGCGAGCACGACGAGGTCGACCGCCGTGAGGACCACGGTCCCGCCCGGCTGCGCGAAGGTGGCGAGGCCGACGGCCCCCGCGATCACGGGCCAGCGCCACAGGCGGGCCGGGTCGACGACCTGCCAGGTGGTCTGCCGGTAGCAGATCCAGGCCACGACGCCGATGCCGAGGAGGAGGTCGGACACGTTCTGGAGCGTGAGGGACATGCCCCCCATGCAACCGGCGGGGTCGTGCCCGGCCCACCACCCTGGGGTGGAGCCCGGGTGGAGACCCGAGGCTCAGCCCGGGATGCCGCCGACCGTCCCCGCGGGGAGCTTGCCGTCACGGACCTGCTGCCAGAAGGCGGGTGCCTTCGCCGGGTCGATGAGCACGGTCGAGCCGACGTTGCCGGGGCGGTAGTCGATGCTCTTGAGCGGCGGAGTGCCCGTGACCCCGCCCGGCCCGTTCGCCGCGCGGAACGCGAGGGCAAGGCTCGCCAGCGTCCGGATGTTCGCCTGGTTGTCCAGCGTCAGCGCGCCCGTGCCGGCGTCGATGAGCTTGACCTGCTCGCTCGGATGCCACACGAGGCTGGCGACGTCCAGCTTGCCGAGGATCGCGCCGACGAGCTGGCGCTGGCGCTTCTCGCGGCCGATGTCGCCCTCGGGATCCGCCTTGCGCATCCGCGAGTAGGCGACGGCCTGGGTGCCGTTGATGTCGTGGCAGCCCGCCGTCCAGACCATGCCGGACTCCGGGTCGTTGGCGTCCCGGTTGTAGCAGACGTTGACGCCGCCGACCGCGTCGACCACGTCCTTGACGCCGCCGAGACCGACCTCGGCGTAGTGGTCGATCTTCAGCCCGGTGAGCTGCTCGACCGTGTGGACGAGGAGCGGCGCGCCACCCCAGGCGAAGGCGGCGTTGAGCTTCGCGGGCCCGTGGCCGTCGATCGTCACGTACGTGTCCCGCGGCAGCGAGATGAGCGACGTCGGGCCGTGCTGCGGCACGTGCAGCAGCAGGATCGTGTCGGTGCGGGCCCCCTGCGTGCCGTCCTGCGGGATCCCGTCCCCGCCGCGGGCGTCCGAGCCCGCGATGAGGTACGTCGTGCCGGGTGTGGCAGCGGCGCTGGAGAGCGCGGCGGTGTGCTGGATCTTCTTGTTCGCCCAGACCGCCAGGCCGACCGGCCAGGCGAGGGCGAGGACCAGCAGCACGACGAGCACCAGCACGGCGAGGCGGACGCGGTGGGTGCGCCGGGGGCCTGCCGCCTCGGCACCCGGTCTCGTCGGGCGCGCGTCGGCCATCGCGGGGGGCAGGCCAGACCCGGATCGGGTGGCAGTGGTCGACCGTCGAGGGACCGCACCGGCGGACGTCGTCGACGAGCCCGGGACCGGACGAGCGGGCGAGCCCGGGAGGACGGGCCGCGACGACGCGAGGGAGTCGACGCGCGTGGCGGCCATGGGCGGATCCGCCCACGGCTCACCGGCACGTGGCGTGGACCGTGGGGCTGAGCCACGCGCGGCCTGCGCGGCCGGCCGCGCGCCCGAGCCCCGCAGCGGTGGGACGGGTTGGGCCGAACCGCCCGGGCGCGCCGTGACTCGAGGTGCGGCGGGTGGGGTTGGCCGGCGGACCGGCGCCGGCGGACTGGCCGGGCCGCGACCGACGACGACGACGGGTTCGTCGTCGTTCCGCTGCGGGCGTCGTGGGGCGCCGGGCGTGAAGCTCGGCGGGTTGGCGCGCTCGTTCGTCATGCGTCCTCCCTGCCCGTGGGGCCGCTGCCGGCCCGTCGATCGTACGGAGGGCCCGCGGGCATCACCTGCCGCAACACGCAGGGGCGGGCGACACCGTCACTTGCAGACGGCGGTGACGTCGGCGGGGGTGAAGGGCTGCTGGCCGGCGACCTTGGTCTGGGCCGGCGTCGGGGTCGCGGTGGCGGTCCCGGCCGGGGCCGTCGTCGCCGTCGCGCCGCCGGACGTGGCCGCGTGGCTCGGGGTGGCGGACGACGACGGGGTGCTCACCGGTGCGTCGGCCCCCGCGATCGGCTTGTCGGCGACCATGTCCGCCCAGACGATCTTGGCGGCCGGCGCCCAGACCAGGCGGTTGGGGTCGCTCGGCGCGGTCAGCACGGGGATGGTCATGAAGGTGATGTCGTTCGCCCGCACCGAGCGCAGGCTGTAGGCGAGCCCGGAGAGCGTGACCAGGTTGAGCCCGCTGTCGACCGTCAACGAGCTGGTGGCGGCGGACAGGAAGCTCGTCACCTTGGCGGGGTTCGCCAGCGTGTTCGCCGACAGCACCTGGTTGGCGATCGCGGCGATGAGCCGCTGCTGGTCGCCGATCCGGTCGAGGTCGCCGCCGTTGCCGATGTTGCCGTGGCGGGCCCGGGCGAACTGGAGCGCCTGCACGCCGTTGAGGGTCTGCTGGCCGGCCTTCAGGTTGAGGCCGGTGTAGACGTCGTGCAGGTCGCGCGGGATGCAGATGTTGACGCCGCCGACCGCGTTGACCATCGCCTGGAACCCGACGAAGTCGACGACGATGAAGTGGTCGATCTTGAGGCCGGTCGTGTTCTGCACCGTACGGCCCGTGCAGGCGGCCGCCGATGCGAGGTCCTTGCCGAGCTGCCAGCCGGTGCCGAAGGCCGAGTTGAACATCGCGTTGTGCTGCGGCCCGCTCTTCTTGCCGTTGGTGGCCTGGCACGACGGGATGTCGACGAGCGAGTCGCGGGGGATCGACACCGCCTCGACCCGGTCCCGGTTGGCGGAGATGTGCAGCACGATCGCCGTGTCGGAGTTGGTGCTCGGATCGGCCCCGCCGATGGCGGCGTTCGCGCCGTTCCGCTGGTCGGAGCCGAGCACGAGGATGTTGATCGGCCGTCCGGCGTTCGGGTCCACCGGGTCGGCCTCCACCGTGGTGCCGTCCGTCGGCGCCGGCTCGCCGAGGAGGCTGCCCACGTCCATCTGGCGGATGTTCGAGTTGAGCCTGGCGCCCAGGGCCGCGAACGCCGAGACGCCGAACAGGAGCACGCCGGTCAGCGAGAGCGCGACGACGCGCAGCGCCCGGCGGGCGACCAGGCGGCGCGCGTGTCGGGGACCGCGCGGGTGCGCGACGGAGGCGTGGCGGACGGGCATGACTCGAGATCCTACGGACGGGGTATGGCCGCGTTCCGGCCGTCGGGGGAGGGGCCGGTGGAGGATCTGTGCAGATCAGCGACCGAGCTGGGCGTACTTCTTCTCGGTGGCGTCCTTCTGCGGGCGCCACCACGCCTCGTTGGCCCGGTACCAGTCGATCGTCGCCGCCAAGCCGTCGCGGAACGTCGTGTACCGGGGCACCCAGCCGAGCTCGTCGCGCAGCTTGGACGCGTCGATCGCGTAGCGCAGGTCGTGCCCTGGGCGGTCGCTCACCAGGTCGTAGGCGTCGGCGGGCTGGCCCATGAGCTCGAGGATGCTCTCGACGACCGTCTTGTTGTCCTGCTCGCCGTCGGCGCCGATGAGGTACGTCTCGCCGAGCCGGCCCTTCTCGAGGATGGCCCACACCGCGGCGTTGTGGTCGTCGACGTGGATCCAGTCCCGGACGTTCTGGCCGGTGCCGTAGAGCTTGGGCCGCACGCCGTCGATGACGTTGGTGATCTGGCGCGGGATGAACTTCTCCACGTGCTGGTACGGGCCGTAGTTGTTGGAGCAGTTCGAGATCGTCGCGCGCACGCCGAAGCTCCGGGCCCAGGCCCGGACGAGCAGGTCGCTGCCGGCCTTCGTCGAGCTGTACGGGGAGCTCGGGTTGTACGGCGTGGTGGGCGTGAACTTCGCCGGGTCGTCGAGCTCGAGGTCGCCGTAGACCTCGTCGGTCGAGATGTGGTGCAAGCGCACGTCGTACCGGCGGACGGCCTCGAGCAGCTGGTACGTGCCGATGAGGTTCGTCCGCACGAACGGCCACGGGTCGTGCAGGGAGTTGTCGTTGTGCGACTCGGCGGCGAAGTGGACCACCGCGTCCACGTTCTTGACGAGGCTGTCGACGATGTCCGGGTCGGCGATGTCGCCCTTGGCGAAGAGGACCTTGCCCTCGACAGGGTCGAGGCTGTGCTCGTCGCCGGCGTACGTCAGCGCGTCGAGGACCGTGACCTGGACGTCCGGGTGCTCGCGGACCGTGTGGTGGACGAAGTTGGACCCGATGAAGCCGGCCCCGCCGGTGACGAGCAAACGCATGCCGATATAGTCGCGCACATTGCGCGGCGGGATCACACCGCGAGGATGGAGCGACGGTCGGTGAGCGGTGAGACTGGCGGGGCGGACGATCTCGTCGAGGCATTCCGGGGTCTCGAGACGTCGCCAGGGGGCGTCGACGACCTGCGACGCACAGTGCTGAACCAGCGGGAGTACATCCTGGGGGTGGAGGCCGAGCTGGCGACTGCACGACGCGAGCGCGCTCGGCTCGAGCAGGAGAACGCGCGGCTTCGGCGTGCGCTCCATCGCGCCAAGCGCCTCCCGTTCGGCTGGATCGACTCGGTCCGACGCTTGATGACGGGTCTGCGCCGTCGGATCGCGATCATCGCCTCGTGAAGGCTCCGCTCGTCTCGATCTTGACGCCGGTCTACGACCCGCCGGTGTCGGCACTGCAGGCCGCGATCGCGTCCGTGCGCTCCCAGACGTTCACCGAGTGGGAGCTGGTTCTCGTCGACGACGCATCCCGGTCGCCCGACGTGCGCGCTGCCCTGGCACGGGCAACCGCGAGTGATCCGCGGATCCGCTCGATCACGCGTGCCACCAACGGCGGCATCGTCGCCGCCTCGAACGATGCGCTGGCAGCAGCGCGCGGCGAGTTCGTCGCGCTGCTCGACCACGACGACCTCCTCACGCGCGACGCGCTGGCGAGCGTGGTTGCCGCCGTTCGCCGGGAGCCGGACACCGACTACCTCTACAGCGACGAGGACAAGGTCGACGCGCAGGGCCACTTCTACGACGCGTTCCACAAGCCCGACTGGTCACCCGAGCGGCTCCGGGGCCAGATGTACACCGCCCATCTGTCCGTGCTGCGGACGGGCCTTGTGCGCGAGGTCGGTGGTTTCGCTGCGGGCTCAGACGGATCACAGGACCACGACCTCGTCCTGCGGGTGACTGAGCGGGCCCGACACATCGTGCACGTGCCCAAGGTGCTCTACCACTGGCGCTCCGTCGCGGGTTCGACAGCAGGTGGCATCGACGCCAAGCCCTACGCCTGGGAAGCGGGCCGCGCCGCGGTGCAGCGCCATCTCGACCGCTGCGCGATCGCCGGCGAGGCACTGCTCGGTCCGGTCCCGGGCACGTATCGCGTCCGCCGGTCTCTGAGTCCCGAGACGTCGGTGAGCGTCGTCGTCCCGACGCGCGGTGGACGGGGGCGCGTCTGGGGCGAAGCACGCTGCTTCGTCGTCGAGATGGTTCGCTCGGTGCTCTCGCACACGGAGCACGAGAACCTGGAGATCGTCGTCGTGTACGACGAGGACACGCCTGCTTCGGTGCTCGGGTCACTTCGCACGGTGGCGGGGAGCCGGCTGACGCTCGTCCCCTTCCGGGAGCCATTCAACTTCAGTGCCAAGTGCAATGTCGGCTTCCTCGCGTCGCAGGGCGACGTGGTCGTCTTCATGAACGACGACATGCAGGTGGTGACCGACAGGTTCATCGAGGAGCTGGTGGCGCCGCTCGCCGAGCCCGGGGTGGGTGCGGCGGGGGCCCGCCTCCTGTTCGCCGACGGGAGTCTTCAGCACGGCGGGCACGTATACGCCGAAGGCGACCTGACGCACGCCGGGTTCCGGGCGGCCGGGGACAGCTACGGGCCTTTCAGCGCCTTTCTCGTCAACCGCGAGTGCTCCGGCCTGACCGCCGCGTGCCTCGCCGTCAGCCGGAGCGTCGTGGACGATGTGGGCGGCTTCTGCGAGGACCTTCCGGGCAACTTCAACGACGTCGACCTGTCGAACAAGATCAGGTTCCGCGGTCTGCGGCTGGTGTGGCTGGCCGACGTCACGGCGTACCACTTCGAGTCGCAGACGCGTGATCCTCAGGTGGAGCCCTGGGAGTACGACTTCATCATGCGACGGTGGGCCAGCCCTCGGCGTGATCCATATCTGCCGGATGAGATTCCCTCGCGACGCCGCTGACCGCAAGCGCCGGCATCGCCGCGCATCTCACTGGGTCTGCATGAGCTGCGCCGTCATGGCGACCGGCCCTCGACTCGTAGCCGCGGAGCGCACCGAGAACTGGCAGGCGTTCGGTACGGCGTGGAGCTCGCGCCCGGTGCTGTCGTAGAGGGACGTCGCCACCGTGTAGTCGCCGTCGCCCAGCGCAAGGTGAGGCAGGTCGAGGACGAAACGGTGGTGCCCGCGCAACGGTTGCAGCTCGATCCCGAGCATGTCGTTGGTCGTCTGGAAGAGAACCGTGCCGATGGGCGTCGTGATGCCGACCCCGAGGGTCCAGTCGCGGACCTCCTCGTCGGCGACGATCTCCATCGCGATCGTCAGCTTCTCGCCCGGGCCGACGACCGGCCGCAACGACTGATCGGCGAGGGTTGTTGCGCCGACTCCGATGAAACGGGCATGAGGCACGTCGTCGGCTTGCTTTTCGCGCTGCCGCTCGAGGTCGGCGCGGCGCGTCTCGTCGAAGTCGGCACGCAGCACGCTGAGGGCATCCTGCGGCTCACCGTCGGCGACGACGCGGCCGTGCTCGAGCACGACGACGCGGTCGCAGAACTCTGCGACCTGGTCCATGCCGTGCGAGACGAGGATGATCGTCCGGCCTTCCTTCTGGAAGGTGCGGATGCGGTCGAGGCACTTGCGCTGGAAGGGCTCGTCGCCCACGGCCAGCACCTCGTCCACGAGCAGGATGTCCGGGTCGACGTGGACGGCGACGGCGAAGGCGAGGCGCACGTACATCCCCGACGAGTAGAACTTCACCTGGGTGTCGATGAAGTCGCCGATGCCGGAGAAGTCGACGATGGCGTCGAAGTTCCGGTCCGTGAACTCCCGTGAGAGGCCGAGGATGGAGGCGTTGAGGTAGACGTTCTCGCGGCCCGTGAGGTCGGGATGGAACCCGGCGCCGAGCTCGAGGAGCGCCGCCAGCCGCCCGCGGAGCAGCACCTCCCCGCTGGTCGGATGGATGATCCCGCCGATGGTCTTGAGCAGCGTGCTCTTGCCGGAGCCGTTGGGACCGACGAGCCCCACGGTGGAGCCGGCCGCGATGGAGAGGCTGACTCCGTCGAGCGCGCGGAACTCCTCCCGGTACCGGCGGGACTGCCTCGGGTTGAGGACGCGCTCCTTGAGCGACTTCTCCTTGTGGATGACGAAGTGCTTCGAGACGTTCCTGACCTCGATGACGTTGGGTGCGGTCGACATCACAGCTCCTGGGCGAAGTTGCCCTGCATCCGGGCAAAGACGCGTTGACTGATCCACAGGATCACCAGGGACGCGGCCAGGGCGGTCCCCAGCCTCGCCCCGAGATCGGCAGGGAAGGGCCGATCGCTTCCCGCGACCCAGAACACCCGCTGGAAGCCGAGAACGATGAGGGTCGCCGGGTTGGCGAGGTACAGCTCCTCGAGCAGGCGACCTCCGGCGCGTGACGCAGCGAGCGCGTTGCCGGCCATCTGCCACGAGTACACGACCGGCGACGCCCAGAACAGGATCATGAGGGCGACCTCGACGAGGTACTGCACGTCACGCAGGTAGACGTTCGTCGCGGACAGGAGCAGCGCCATCGCGGTGGCGAACACGTACAGCAACGCGAGCGAGAGCGGCAGGTACCACCACCGGGAGCCGGTGGGGAACTTCCCGGTGACGGCGGTCGCCGCGACCAGGATCGCCAGCTGGATGGCGAAGTTGATCGAGGCCGAGCCCACCACGCTCAGCGGGAACACCTCCCGCGGCAGGTAGATCTTCTTCACCAGGCCCGAGTTGTTGACGACGGACGACGTGCCGATCGAGATGATCTCGGAGTACAGCGTCCACGCGGTCAGCCCGGAGTAGATGAAGATCGCGAACGACGGGATGTTCTTCTCCGCGCCCATGAACTTGCCCAGCGCGATGTAGTAGATCAGCAGCAGGGCCAGTGGGCGGATGAGGCTCCAGACGAAGCCGAGCGCGCTGTCCTTGTACTTGGCGGTGAACTCGCGGTTCACAAGCAGGCCGAGCAGCTCGCGCCTCGAGGCGATGTCCCGCATGTTGGCGAGGGTGCCGCGGAACAAGGAGTAGGTCGGCTCGGCGGGTCTCAGCGGCTCCTGCGCGAGGCGTTCGGCGCGCTTCTGAGCGGTGGTGGTGCTCATCGATCCCCTCGACTGCGTGCGCGTTGCAGGTCCTGAGCGCGCGAACACTGCGTCGTAGCGTAACGGACCTAGGTCGAGATCCTGGCTGCCCCGGGCAGCACGGGGGGCCTGGCTAGGATCGCTGACGCGCCCGAGTTCCGGGACGAGAGCGGTCTTGGAGGGCGAATGACGGCGTCGCGACGAGCGTCTGACGAGGGGCGCACGGGCGTGGTGTCCGTCGTTCTCGTCAACTACAAGGGCGCCGACGACACGATCGCGTGCCTGCGCTCGTTGACGAGCCTCGACTGGCCCGCTGAGCGCCTCGAGATGGTGGTCGTCGACAACGCGTCGAGCGACGGCAGCGCGGCCCGCATCCGCGACGCGGTCCCCGGCGCCCTGGTGGTCGAGTCGCCGTCCAACACCGGCTTCGCCGGCGGCTGCAACCTCGGCGTGGCGCACGCCACGGGCGAGTACGTCGCCTTCCTCAACAACGACGCGCGAGCGGACCGCTCCTGGCTCACCGCAGCCGTGGCGACGTTGGAGTCCGACGACCGCTGCGGTGCGGTGGCCTGCAAGGTGCTCGACTGGGACGGCAAGCTCGTCGACTACGTCGGCGCCGCGCTCACCTGGTACGGCATGGGCTACAAGCCCCACGCCGAGCGGCCGGACTCGACCGACTTCGACCGGCCGAGGGACGTGCTCTTCGCGACCGGTGCGGCGATGGTGATGCGGGCCGGCGTCTACCGCGAGGTCGGCGGCTTCGACGAGCGGTTCTTCATGTTCTACGAGGACGTCGACCTCGGCTGGCGGCTCAACCTGCTCGGCTGGCGGGTGCGCTACGAGCCTCGCTCGATCGCGTTCCACAAGCACCACGCGACGATGGCCAAGTTCGGCAGCTTCCGCGAGCGCTACCTGCTCGAGCGCAACGCCCTCATGGCGATGTACAAGAACTACGACGACGAGACGTTGACCCACACCCTGCCGGCGGCGCTGATGCTCGCCGTGCGTCGCGCGCTGGCGATGAGCGGCACCGACTCGTCGGTGCTCGACCTCGAGCGGTCGCCGGGCGGCGACGACAAGCTCACGCTCGAGCTTGACAAGACAGCCTTGACCTCGACGTTCGCGATCGATGGGTTCGTCGGCCAGCTCTCGTCCCTGGAGGAGTCGCGTCGCGACATCCAGGCGCGTCGGCGCCGCTCGGACCGCGAGCTCTTCCCGCTCTTTCGCGACGCCTTCGAGCCGGCCTACGGCATGGCCTCCTACGTCAAGGCGCACGACGAGCTCGTCGACGCCTTCGGCATCGCGGAACACCTGACGGGCGGCCAGCGGATCCTCGTCGTCACGGGAGAGCCGCTGCTGGAGAAGATGGCGGGCCCCGCGATCCGCGCGTGGGAGATCGCCAAGGCGCTGGCCGACGAGCACGACGTGTGGCTCGTGTCGACCGGAGGCTGCCGCGTGTCGTCGGACACGTTCCGGGTGTCCTCCGAGTGGGGCGACGGGCTGAGCAAGGCGCTGGAGTGGGCCGACGTCATCGTCTTCCAGGGTCTCTTGCTCGAGGTCGCGCCCTGGCTCGCGGCGACGTCCAAGATCCTCGTCGCGGACCTCTACGACCCGATGCACCTCGAGCAGCTCGAGCAGGCGAAGGACCTGCCCCCGGGGGAGCGGGAGCTGGCGGTCGCCGACGCGACGCGGGTGCTGAACGAGACGATCGCGCGCGCGGACTTCATGCTGTGCGCCTCCGAGAAGCAGCGCGACTTCTGGCTGGGCCAGCTGGCGGGCCAGGGGCGGGTCAACCCCGCGGTGTACGACGAGGACCAGACGCTCGCGTCGCTGCTGGCAGTCGTGCCGTTCGGGGTCAGCGACGAGCCGCCGGTGCAGCGGCGGCACGCGATCCGAGGCGCCGTTCCCGGGATCGGCATGGACGACAAGGTGATCCTGTGGGGTGGCGGCCTCTACAACTGGTTCGACCCCTTGACGCTCGTCCGCGCGGTCGCGGCCCTCGATAGGAAGCACGATGACGTCCGCCTGTTCTTCCTCGGCATGTCGCACCCGAACCCCGGCGTGCCGAAGATGAGGGTTGCCTGGGAGACCCGGCAGCTCGCCGACGAGCTGGGTCTGACCGACCGCGTCGTCTTCTTCAACGAGGGCTGGGTGGCATACGACGAGCGGGCGGACTACCTCCTCGACGCCAACATCGGCGTCTCGACCCACTTCACGCACGTTGAGACGACGTTCAGCTTCCGGACGCGGATGCTCGACTACCTGTGGGCGTCGCTCCCGATCGTGGCGACCGAGGGTGACACGTTCGCGGATCTCATTGCGTCGCGCGGGCTGGGCAGGGTGGTGCCGGCGCGTGATGTCGACGAGTTGGCGGCCGCGCTGGAGGAGATGCTCTACGACCGGGCTGCCGCGCAGGCCGCGCGAGAGAATGTCACCGGCGTCGTCGCGCAGTTCCGTTGGAGCGCTGTGCTCCGACCTCTCGTGGCGTTCAGCCGGTCTCCGCGGCGCGCCGCCGATCTGCCCATCACGAGCGGTTCGCCCATGGCGACGGCCAGGGTGCGGCGACCGGTGCGTCGGCTCGGCCTGGTCGGTTCCGTGCGTCTGGCCGGGGCCTACTTCCGAGTGGGCGGGCTCCGAGAGGTGAGCCGGCGTGTGACGGGCCGGGTGAAGAGGCAACTGTCCGGACGCAGCTGAGGTGGTCAGACGTGGAGGATCTGCCCGATTCTCCGGAGTGCGGTGTTCTTCCAGAGGCCTGAGCGGGCGATGTCCGTGACGCGGGCCAGCTTGCCGCGGTTCTCCAGACCGGCGCACGTGGCCACCGCGGAAAGGTCCCGGGCGGAGAGGCGATCGCCGAACTGCGCGAGGAAGGCCGAGGCTTGGGCCGATGCCGCTCGCATCCGTGCCCGGGTCTCGTTGCCGTCGAGCGCGCGTCCCAGCAGGTAGCGGGCATCTCGCGCATCGACCGCACCGACGGCGTTGCCGCCGTGCTGCCGGTAGAGCAGGGTCGGCGCCTCGACGTACCCGATGCGACCGAAGGCCGCCGCGATGAGCGCCAGCCACCAGTCGTGCATCGCGACCCCGTCGAACGGTTCGCGCACCAGGTCGGCCAGCGCTCGGTTGATCATGACCGTGCACCCGGTGACGGAGTTCTGTACCAGGAGCCGCGCCAGCCGCGTCTCGTGGACGGGCAGCTTCTGGACGTGCGCCATCGAGGGTGATGTGATCCGCAGGGATTGGTCGACGACCGCGGCGTCGGTGTGGACGAGAACAGGCACCCCGGCGCCGACCGAGGCCTCGATCCGCTGCATCTCGGCCAGCGTGAGCGCCACCTTGTCTTCTCGCCAGACGTCGTCGTCGTCGGCGAGCATGACATATCGCCCGGTCGACCCGACGAGCATCTCGAGGAAGTTCTGGCTCGCGGAACCGCTGTTGGACGGCCGTTGGTTCACCACGATGCGGTGGGGGTGGTCCGCAGCGCGGCGCTGCGCGACGGCATAGGTGTCGTCCGCGGAGTTGTCGTCCCGGATTCGCAGCACCCAGTCGTGGCACGTCTGGGCGAGCACCGACTCGATCTGCGCATCGATGTAGGCGCCGCCCTGGTAGGCGGCCATCAGGATCTCGATCGTGGCGGGCGGTGTCACTTCTCGGGTGCCAGCGAACGCTCGAACTCCAGGGCGACTTCCCACCGCGGAAGCAGGCCTCCGGCGACGGCCTCCGCGAGAGACGGGGCAGCCGCGTCCTTGTCGGACAGCAGCGGCGTCAGGGGACCCCCGTCGCGCGCGGTCGTCGGCCACGTGATGCCGAGCGCGGGGTCCAGCGGGTTCACGCCGTGCTCGTGGCCCGGTGCGTAGGGCGCCGAGCACAGGTAGAGCACGGTCGAGCCGTCCTCCAGGGACATGAAGGCGTGCCCCAGCCCCTCCGACAGATAGATGGCGCGCCGGTCGGAGTCATCGAGCAGCACCGAGTCCCACTGACCGAACGTCGGAGAACCGACCCTGATGTCCACGACGACGTCCAGCACGGCGCCACGCGCACACGTGACGTACTTCGCCTGGCTCGGTGGCACGTCGGCGTAGTGCAGACCCCGGACGACGCCCGCCGCGGAGACGGACAGGTTCGCCTGGGCCACCGTCAGTCGGTGTCCGACCGTCTGCGCGAACGGCGCTCCCTGGAAGTACTCGAGGAAGACGCCCCGCGGGTCGGCGAACTGTCGTGGGGTGAACTCCCATGCTCCAGGTAGACGGAGTGCGCGGAACGTCATTCTCGGTCCTCTCCTGTCGGGCGGCGTCGGCCAGCCTAGCGAGGCGGATAGGCTGCCACGTCGGTCAACTGCAGCGGGAGGGCACATGCGCTGGCTCGTCGTCGGGTCCTACGGGATGCTCGGTCAAGACCTCATCGCACGGCTGAGCGCCGAAGGTGAAGTTGTGACGGCCGTCGACCGGGACACGCTCGACATCACCGACCCGGAGGCGGTCCTGGCCGCCGTGCCCGGCCACGACGTCGTGGCGAACTGCGCGGCCTTCACAGCCGTCGATCCCGCGGAGGAGCAGGAGGGCGCCGCGTTCGCGGTGAACGCTGTCGGAGCCGCGAACCTGGCGCGAGCAGCTGGCCGCACCGGTGCGCGGATGCTTCACATCTCCACCGACTACGTGTTCGATGGCGTCGCGTCGTCGCCCTACGCCGAGGACGCCCCGCCGGCACCCCGCTCTGCATACGGCCGCACCAAGGCCGCGGGGGAGTGGGCGGTGCGCGCCATGGCACCCCGGCACCTCATCGTGCGCACGGCATGGCTCTACGGCGCTCATGGCAACAGCTTCCCCAAGACCATCGCCCGTGTGGCCCGCGCGGGTGGGCCCCTCGCCGTCGTCACCGACCAGGTGGGGCAGCCGACCTGGACGGTCGACCTCGCCGACCTTGTCGTGCGACTGGTGCTCGACGGCGCGCCCTCGGGGACGTATCACGGCACCTCCTCGGGCGAGACGTCGTGGTACGAGTTCGCGCGGGCGGTCGTCACCGCCGCGGGGCTCGACGCCGCGATCGTCGGGGAGACCACGAGCACGGCCTTCGTCCGTCCGGCGCCGCGTCCGGCCTACTCGGTCCTCGGCCACGACGCGCTGACGGCGATCGGCGTTGCGCCGATCGGCCCTTGGCGCGAGCGGTGGGATGCCGCGGCGCCGCTCGTCATCGGCGAGGCTCAGCCCGCGGTGTAGCCCGTGCAGGCGAGCTTGGCCGCCGTTCCGGTGGCGGGATCGACGCCGAACAGGCAGACCGTGTGCGCGCCGGCCGGGGTAGCCAGCGGAATCGTGTAGCCGTGCGCCGCGCCGTCGCCGTAGACCGCGTCGACATCGGGCCGCAGGCCGGCGGCAAGGCCGTCGCCCGCCGGCGTGCCGTCGATGGTGAACCGGACGTCGATCGACATGGAGGTGTCGGGGTCGAAGGCCCACCCTGCAACGGTGAGCTGGCCGCCGGAGGCGGTTGCCCAGTCGATGACTCCCGTGGGGGCCCTGTTGGCGGCGTTGGCGGCGACCGTCACGGTCTTGCAGCCGAGGTCGGACTCGACGCCGGCGTTGGCGTCGACGCCGCGCACGCACGCCGTGTGAGTCCCGGGAGGGACGATGAAGGCGAACGTGTACCCGTGCAGGTCACCGTCGCCGTACGTCGCGGCGATGTCCGGCCTGGAGGCTGCGGCGATGATGTTTCCTGCGAGCACGCCATCGACGTACGCCCGGACCTGGATCGGGGCGGTGGTGTCCGGGTCGAGCGCCCAGCCCGTCGCGGTGGCTGTCGTGGTGTTCAGGGTGAGGTTCTCGACCGCGCCCCGGGCGAGGGCCCCCGGATCGGGACCGACGAAGGAGGCGCAGCCGATCTCGGGGTTCACGCCGCCCGTCGCATCGATCGCGTACGCGCAGAGGCGGTGCGGGCCGGGAGTCGTCGGGATCGTGATGCCGTAGCCGTGCAGCGGCCCCATGCCGTAGACGGCAGCGACGTCAGGCCGGGACAGGGCCGCGGTGGTGGCAGTGGTCCACGTGCCGTCGACGTAGAAGTGCACGGCGATCGACGCGGTGGTGTCGGGGTCGAAGGCCCAGCCGGTGACGGTGAGCTGACCTCCCGCCACCGTGGCGCTGTCGACCACGCCGATCGGTTGGCGGTTGACCACGTTCACCATCTGGCAGCCGATCTCAGGGGCGTAGGCGCCGGCGGTGTCGACGGCGTAGACGCACACCCGGTGGGGGCCGCCCGAGGCTGCCGCCGCGATCGAGTAGCCGTGCAGGTCACCGTCGCCGTAGACGGCCGCGACGTCGGGCCGCGAGATGTCGGTCCAGCTGGCGGCGACGTCGCGTCCGTCGACGTAGACGTGCACGACGATCGGCCCGGTGGTGTCAGGGTCGAACGCCCACCCCCGGACGGTCAGCTGACCGCCCGCGACCGTGGCGGAGTCGACCACCCCCAGCGGCGGGCGGTCGACGACCGTGACGGTCCGGCAGCCGATCTCAGGCGCGAAGAGTCCGGCCGAGTCGACCGCGTAGACGCACACCCGGTGGACCCCTGGGGCCGCCGGGGCGAAGATCGAATAGCCGTGCAGGTCGCCCTTCCTGTAGACGGCGGCGACGTCCGGACGGGAGATCGATGTCCAGGCTGCCGCTATGTCCCGGCCGTCGACGTAGACGTGGACGACGATCGGCGCGGTCGTGTCCGGGTCGAAGGCCCAGCCGTTGGCGGTGACACCCTGGTCGCTGGTCCACACCGAGTCCACCACGCCGATCGGCGCGCGCTGGGTCGTCGGACCGAACCAGTCGGTGAAATAGAGGTAGAAGTTGCGGTTCCCGTACGACGCGCACGCGTCGGAGGATGCTCCGTAGCCGGCGGCCAGCGCTGCGGCGTTCGGCTGGTACGGCGTGTAGTCGTAGAGGCCGGCGGTCGCCTGGTTCTGGATCAGCACCTGGGACGACCCGCACCCGGTCGTCGGTGAGTAGGCGATCGTGTTCACGACGCCTGCGCGGTAGCTGTATCGCGTCGGGTTGAGCGCGTAGTTCCGGAACTGCGACGCCGCCGAGTACACCTGGTTGAAGAAGCCGTAGTAGGTGCTGTCGCAAGCGGCCGAGTCCGGGCACCCGTAGCCCATGGCGCTCCGGTAGCGGCTGGCAAACAAGCCGCTGCCGGACGCGGTCACGAGGCCCTGCTCCTTCTGGAGGATGACGATGATCGCCTGCGGGTTGATGCCGCAGCTCTGGGCCACCTTGGCGATGATCGTTGCGGCGCTCTCGCCGGTCGCCCCGGCGTAGCCGCCCGGGCACCGGTCGGTGGCAGATCGCGTCGTGGTGTCCTGCCGGAAGTCCTTGAGGCAGGGAGTGCCGTCGCTACCGGGCTGGCACGTGGCGCCCTTCTGGCTGAGGAACACCTGGATGTCGGACGCCGACATCGTCGTCCAGTCGAAGAACACCGCGTCGCTGACGATGTCGCTGGGGTCGAAGTCAATGGCGTTGGCCGCGGCCTGTGCGGCGGGGACCGGAGCCACGGCGAAGAACGCAACTGACGTCACCACCGACGCGACCGCCGTGATGAGGGCGACTACTGCGCGGCGTGGCCTGGCATGCATCACGGCACCTCGACGGGCTGGGGCGCGGAGCTGCCGCGCGTGTGTGGCGATCCGTAGGAGACATCGGCATGCCAGGTCCCCTTGGAGAGGTCTTTCGCCGGAACGGTGAGGAGTCCGCAGGACGTCGAGCTGGCGTCGGCGTACGCCTGTCCGTCGACCTTCACGGTCGCAGAGCCGAGCGTCACCGTCAGTGTGCAGGTCCCGCCGTCCTCGACCACCGGGACGAACGAGCTGACCTCGATGGCCCGCGTCACGGAGTTCCACTGCGCCGAGGTGACCGTCACGGCAACCTGCGTGCGAGTGTCGCCGGGCGTCGCCGTCGGTGCCTCCACGGTCGGCCTTGGCGCCACGCTCGGCGTGACGACCGGCGACGGGACCGGTGATGCCGCAACCACGGACTGCGTCGGCATGGCCGCGGTGCTCGATCCCCCCGCAGTCGGATCGGTTGCCGCCGGGAGTGCGGCGGTGTGCGACGTGCACCCGGCCAGAAGGACGGCGAGTCCTCCGGCCACGGCGACGGTGCGCAACGTCGTGCGTCGCACGGGACCTCGCAATGCTGCTCTGGGGTGGGCGCTTCACGATAGACGGTGGCGCGTCCCGCCCCGGGGGACACGCCTGAGCGCACGTCGGATCAGGTGAGCCTCGGCGGGCCCGGGAGCGGCCTCGAGAAGATACGGGCCCGAGCGGGCCGAAACGGTACCGTCGGTGTCCGTGCACACACAGATGGCAGCGCCGAGCGGGAGCGTCGATTCCGGGACATCCCCCGACCTGCTCACCGGCGCGCCGCGGCCGTGGTTCCGTCGTGTCGCCGCGGTGGCCGCGGGTGCACTCGCAGGTGGGACCGCCGCGTGGCTCGTCGAGGCCCAGGTGCTGCGTGGGCTGCCGGCCTTGGCCGTCATGGTCGTGGCCGGGCTGGCGGTGCCCACGTCTCGGGAGCTGGCGCGCCGGGTGCTCATCGCGGGCTGCGTGTTCCTGGGGTGGGTCCCCGTCACGTGGTGGTGGCGACTGCCCGTCGGTGGGGTGGGCCATTTCGGGGTGATCCTCGGTGTCGTGATCGGCGTTCTCGTCGGCTGGGTCGTCTGGCGCAGCACGCTCGATCGGGTGCGGCTGCTGTGGCCCCGCCTGCGCGGCACGGATGCCGTGCTGGCCGCGGCCGCCGCGGGGGCACTCTGGATCTACCAGCCCGGCCTTCAGTCCGTGTCGGCGGCGGGAGAGCTCACGCGGTTCTTCGCGGGCTGGGACAACGTGGCCCACTACAACATGACGGAGATGATCCGGCGGTTCGGGGTCATGGTGATCCACGCGCCCACGGGAGCTCTCGGCGAGTGGACCTACGGTCCTTATCCGCAGGGCTTCCACGCCGTGGCGGCCACGGTCATGGAAGGTCTCGCGGGCGTGGGGGCCGCAGACGTCGCCACCGACCTCGTCGCCTACGGGCGCGCGATGACGATCGTCCTCGTCGGTGCCCTGGTCACCGTCGTCGCCGGGATCTGCTCGCTGCCGGCACTTCGTCGCCGTCCGTTGCTCGCCCTGCCCATCGCCACGTTCGCCGTCGTCACCTTCGGGCTGGGCCCCGGAGGGCTCCTGGTGCACGACGGCTTCCCCAACTTCTACCTCGCGGTCGCGATGCTGTGCTGCCTCCCCCTGATCGGCCTTCAGATGAGCAAACCGGGCAGTGTCGGTCTGCTCGTCGCGATGGTGGGGGCAGTCCTTGGCGTCGCCCACAACTGGTCGCTGCTGCTGGTCATGGGTGTGTTCGGGGCCGGCGTCGCCCTCCTGCCCCTGCGGCGTTCTCGATGGCCGCGGTTGTGGTCGGAGTGGGCACGCGCACTGGTGCCCGTCGTCGCGGGTCTCCTGTGGCTCGGCGTCGCCTGGTCGATGCTGCGACAGAACCCGCCGTTGAGCGACATCCTCCAGATCCCGGGTGGCATCACCCAGGTGCCGTTCAGCGTCTTCGTTCTCACCGGAGCCCTCGCCCTGGCCGCGTGCGGCCTCGGGCTGGCGCACCTCCGCAACCCGCGAGGTGCGGCGCATCGCGACGACGTGCTGCGGCTGGGTGCCCTCGGCTGCGTCCCCTTGGTGGGGCTCGTCGTGTCGGGCCTCATCGCGTGGGCACAGATCCGGCAGTCCGGCGACGTGGGGTACTACTTCTGGAAGTTCGCCATCGCGACCCAGATCGTGTCGGCGATCGTGCTGTGCTGCGCCGTGGCCGTCCTGGCGCCGGGGTTCGGGGTTCGACGGGGCTGGTCGACCAGGCGCGTCGGGACGTCGGCCGTCGCCGCCGTCGTGTCGGTGGCGCTGACGGCAGGGGTGGCCCAGGCCTACGGCACCCCGCACAAGTTCCCGAGCTCGATCGGCGGTGTGATCGCCCCCGGTATCTCGGCTCGAGCCGACTTCCTGGCGATCGGTGCTGCACCGCTCCCCGAAGCGGCGACGCTCGTAGCGGCGGCACGTGCCGACGACGGACGTGCCGTTCCCGTGGTCTACGCCGTCCCCTCGTCGTCGCCACGCGTCGCCTGGTTCCTGCTGTCCCAGTGGTACTACGCCCTGACGGGCCGCTGGACCGTGACCGACGACGCTCTGATGCGGACCGTGAAGACGCCCGCCCAGATGACCGACGCCGACTTCGCTGCGCTGGTCAGGGACGCGGTGCTCAACGAGCCCGAGGCGGTCGTCGTGGTCCCGCCGGGCTCGGCGGACGGTGTACGGCGGTTGCTGGAGCCGGATGGGTTGTCGGATCGCGTCCTCTCCTGGTGACCCGCCGCCGGTGATGGTCCCCAGCGGTCGGTATCCTCGCGGGGGTCGGGCGACCGCCGCGGCCATGACGGTGAGGAGCGACGGGTCGATGTCCACTACGCGCCACGAGGTTCTGGCGCTGCCGAGCGCACCTCGAACATGGGCAGTGTGGTACCGCCGATGGACTCGGCCGAGCCGGGTCCCGCTCCTGCGGCAGGTGGCCTACGGGCTGGCCGGCTATGCCGTGATGTTCGCCGGGCTCGTCGCGCTGCGGATCAACGGTTCGTCGATGGGGCTGCTGTACTCGCAGTTCTTCTCCGGCGCGGATCCGCACCTCCTCGCCGGCACCGAACGACCGATCCGCAGCGACGAGTGGCTCGTCGCGAATCCGCTCATCATCTCGCAGGTGAAGCAGGGGCTGCCGCGCATGAGCGAGGTCCTGCCCGGCGGCTTCGACGCGTCGATCGTGTGGGACCTGCCCACTCGCGACTGGTCGGTGCTGCTCCGCCCGCACGAGTGGGGCTTCTTCGTCCTACCGCTGGACTACGCCTACGCGTTCCGGTGGTGGTTGCCCCTGTTCGTCGCGGCTGCGGCCGTGTTCGTCCTGGCCTGCCTGCTCTGGCGTCGGACCATCGCATCGTGGTTGGTGGCCGGTGCCTTCGTGGTCTCGCCGTTCTTCCAGTGGTGGTTCGGCTCGGGGAGCTTCTGGCCGCCGGCGGCCGCCGCGGCTGCCGCCGGCGCGATGGTGGTGCTGCTGCGGGCGCCGCGTCGATGGATGCGGTGGGCGGCGGCAGCGGTTGCGGGGTACCTCGTGGCGGTGGCGGTGATCGCGCTCTACCCGCCCTACCTCATCCCCTGCTTCTACCCGGCGATCGGCTTCTGCGTCGGCTGGTTCGCCACGCGCAGCTCGACCGAGCTGGCGTGGTCGGCGCGCTGGCGGCGCCTGATCCCGCTGGGCGTCGCCGCGGTGGCCGCGGGCGTGGCGGCCGGGGCGTTCCTGCTGACCCACGCGGCGGCAGTCAACGCCGTCACCTCGACGGTGTACCCGGGGCAGCGCCTGACGCCTCCCGGTCGGGCCGACGAGTTCCCCTGGACGCCGATGTACGCGGGCGTCTTCTCGTCGGCGCTCCGCGGGATCGTCACCGGGTTCGCCGCGAACGCCTCGGAGGGGTCGAGCTTCATCTTCTTCGGTCTGTACCTGGTGGCGTCCGCCGGATGGCTGGTGTGGCGCCAGTGGCGACGGCGGCGCGAGATGGACTGGGCGCTCGTCGGCGTGCTCGCTTCCTTCGCGTTGCTGGCCGCCTACACGTATGTGCCCGGCTGGGGTCCGCTGGCCCACCTCCTGCTGCTGGACCGGGTCGAGATGCCCCGGATCGTCATCGGGTACGGGGTCGCCTCGATCATCCTGCTGGTGCTCGTCGTCGGGCGTCTTCGGACCGATCCGCCGGGCCGCATCCCGTGGTGGACCACCGCCGTCGCGGTGCTCCTGGTGGTGGGCAACCACCTGGCCGTGTGGCACCGTGTCCGCACCGCGGCACCGTTGGTCCTGGTCACCGCGCTGTGGTGGATTCCCGCCCTTGTCCTGCTCGCGCTAGCAACGGCGATGTTCTCCCGCGGTCGTGCGACCGTGCCGGCACTGCTGTCCGCCATCGTCGGTCTCGTGGCCGCCGGCTGGGTCAACCCCGTGTACCAGGGGGTCCTCGACCTGCGCTCGACGGACATCGGTCAGGCGATCGAACGGACCGATGCCCAGGCGCCCGGTGCTTGGGTCGCTGTCGGGGGACTGGGGGCGACCTCCGTGCTGCGGGAGACCGGCGTGGAGTCCTACAGCGGGGTCCAGGCGTGGCCCACGGCATCGATGTGGGACGCGCTGGACCCGGACAAGTCCGACCTGACCACGTGGGACCGCTACGCGCACGTCAACTGGGTCGCCGACCTTGGCGCGCCTCCGATCACGCTCGCGCACCTGGATGTCGTCCAGGTGCGCCTGGACTCGTGCGACACCTTCGCCCAGACACACCTGTCCCACGTCCTGTCCGAGGGACCCGCCGCCCAGCCGTGCCTCGCGGAGCGTGCCCGGATCCCGTCGGGCGGTGTCACGTACTACATCTATGACGTCGTGCGTGCGCCCTGACCCGGCGCGAACCGGTCAGGCCGGATCGGAGCTCGACGACGCCTCGCGGGTCGGCCCGGATGCCTCGACGTGGTGCTCGACCTCGAAGCGCAGCAGAGACAGCTCCTCGGCGATCGTGCGCGTCTCCTCCTCGAGACCCGAGACTTCGACGGACAGCTGGATGCACACGAGGAGCAGGACGACGAAGGCCACGGCGAAGACCAGGTTGACCGGCGTCTCGACGCCGACGAGCGCCGCCAGCCAGACCGCAAGCCGAGGGAAGACCCCGAGCACGACGACGGCCAGCGCGAGCACGATCCACACCGCCGCGTACTTCTCGCGCATGCGCCGTCGGCGCATGAGGAGAAAGAGCATCACCAGGACGATGACCGTCAGGGCGAGGGCGAACACGTAGCCGCTCATGCAGTGCCTTCATGGGTGATGGGGGCCGTTGCCGGTCGAGAGAGCGCGATGAGCAGCGCCAGGATGGCGCGACCGAGAAAGACCGCGGCGCGGAACGGTCGGTGCGAGGGGCGGCCGCCTGCTCGCTCGCGCATCGTCACGGCCACCTGGCGAACGCGCAGGCCGGCGCGCGCCGCGACGACCAGCGACTCGACCGTGTCACCGAGGTACTCGGCCGGGTAGTCCGCGGCGAAGAGGGCGATCGCCGCAGGGCCGCACGCCTTGAAGCCGGATGTGGTGTCCGTGAGGCGCGTCCGGGTCACGCGCGACAGGACGGTCGACAGCAGCTTCATCGCCCACTGACGGGGACCGTGCACCTCGTAGTCGCCGGCGCCGGCGAAGCGCGAGCCGATCACGATGTCCGCACCCTCGTCGTCCATCGTGGCGAGAAGGCGACCGATCTGTGCCGGATCGTGCTGACCGTCGGCGTCCACCTGAATCGCGACATCGTGGCCGTGCCGCAGCGCGAACCGGTAACCGGTTCGCAGCGCGCCGCCGACCCCGAGGTTGATCGGCAGGTCGACGACCATGGCCCCGGCTTGACGCGCCGCCTCGCTCGTCCGGTCCGTCGAGCCGTCGTTGACGACGAGGATGCTCGCGTCAGGTGCGCAGCGGCGGACCTCGAGGACGGTGGCTCCCACCGTCTGCTCCTCGTTCCAGGCCGGCATGACGACGAGCACGCGCCGGGGCGACGGGTTGGGCATGCGGGCACTCTACCGAGGTGGTCGATGCGAGGGACGCGGCGTCGCCACCGGCGCGCACCGGTCTGGGGCGCGGTCAGCCGTTGGCCGCGCCCATGAGAGGATCACCTGTCCGAGTCCGTCCGGATCCGAGTAGGGCAACACCCATGAGTTCTCCGGCGCTGCCGGTCGTGACCCCGGAACGGGCACCTCGCCGGACGAACGCACTGGTCGATGGGTGGCGCTCGGCCAGCACCCGGTGGTCCTCGCCGCGTCGGAGCCCACTGCCGGTGCGCCGCCAGGTGGTGCTCGGCCTCGGGAGTCTCTCACTCCTCTTCACCGCCCTGGTCGCGTTGCGGATCAGCGGGTCGTCGATGGGGGTGCTCTACTCGCAGTTCTTCGGAGGCGCTGATCCCCGCCTCCTCGTGGGGAGGCCGTGGCCGATCCGCAGCGACGAGTGGCTCGTCTCGACGCCGCTCACCGTGTCCCAGGTCGACCAGGGACTGCCGCGCTTCAACGGGGTCCTTCCGGGCGGCTTCGACGCGTCGATCGTCTGGGACCTCCCGACGCGCGACTGGTCCGTGCTGCTCCGGCCCCACATGTGGGGCTTCTTCGTCCTGCCGCTCGACTACGCCTTCGCCTTCCGATGGTGGCTGCCGTTCTTCGTGATGACGGCCGCCGTCTTCGCCCTCGTGTGCGTGCTGTGGCGTCGGCCGTTCGCGGCGCTGGCCGTCGCCGGTGCCTTCGCCGTGTCACCGTTCTTCCAGTGGTGGTTCGGCGCGGGCAGCTTCTGGCCCCCCGCAGCCGCGGCGACCGCCTGCGCGGCGATGGTGGTGCTGCTGCGCAGCCGGCGGCGGTGGGAACGCTGGGCCGCGGCGGGGCTCACCGGCTACGTCGTCGCGGTCTCGGCGGTCTCGCTCTACCCGCCGTACCTCATCCCGTGCGTCTACCCCGCGGCGGCCTTCTGCATCGGATGGTTCGCCACGCGCAGCTCCTTCGCCGGGAGCTGGCGGCAACGGTGGGGTCGGCTGGTGCCGCTGGGAGTCGCGGCTGCCGCCGCCGGGCTGGCGGTCGTGGCATTCCTGACGACCCACCATGCCGCGGTGGACGCCGTCAACGCCACCGTCTACCCCGGTGCTCGGCGGGTGCCGACGGGGCAGTCTGCCGGCTTCCCGTGGACGGCGATGTACGCCGGGGTCTTCGCGTCAGCGCTGCACGGCGACATCAGAGGCTTCGCCCCCAATGCGTCGGAGGGCTCGAGCTTCGTGCTTCTCGGGCTGTATCTCCTGGCGTCCGCCGCGTGGCTCGTCTGGTCCCGATGGCGCCGGTTGCGCGAGGTCGACTGGGCGATCGTCGCGACGGTCGGTTCGCTCGTCCTGCTGCTCGCCTTCGTCTACGTGCCCGGGTGGGACCCGGTGGCCCATGTGCTCCTGCTCGACCGCGTGAACATGCCGCGCATCGTGATCGGGTTCGGGACGGTGTCGATCTTGCTGCTCGCACTGGTCGTGGGACGGCTGCGTGAGGGAGGCGGGTTGACGATTCCGTGGTGGACCACCGCAGGCGCCGTGGTGCTCGTCGTCGCCGATCACCTCGCGGTGTGGCACCGGGTGCGAGCTGCCGCCCCCGCCGTGCTGGCCAACGCCTTGGCCTGGGTGCCGATGCTGGTACTGCTCGCGTTCGCGCTCGCGATGTTCTCCCGAGGCCGCGCCACGGTTCCGGCCGTGCTGGTCGCGCTCGTCGGCCTCGTCGTCGCGGGCTGGGTGAACCCGCTCTACCAGGGAGTTCTCGACCTGCGGTCGACGAGTGTCGGGCAGGCGATCGAGAAGGCGGAGGCCGACGAGCCCGGCGCATGGGTCGCCGTCGGGCCCCTCGGTGCAACGGCGGTGCTACGGGAGACCGGTGTGGAGGCGTACAGCGGTGTGCAGGGCTGGCCGACGCAGGAGATGTGGGCGGAACTCGATCCCGATGGCAGCGACCGGACCATCTGGGACCGCTACGCCCACGTGAACTGGACGGCAGATCCGACGGCACCACCGCTCACCCTGGTCCAGGCGGACGTCGTCCAGGTCCGACTCGACTCATGCGACCCGTTCGCGCAGCAGCACCTCGCCCACGTGCTGAGCCAGCAGCCGCTCGACCAGCCCTGCCTGGCCGCACGTCAGACCGTGGCCCAGGGACCGGTCACGTACTACCTCTACGACGTCGTGCCCACGCGATGAGGCGGGGTGTGGACGCGAGCGTGAAGGGGCCCGCCACCGGGAAGCGGGCGGGCAACGGCCCCCTCATCACCGGTTCCGGGGCGGCGTCGATCGGCATCGCATCGGGCGTCGCCGCCGTGTCCGGCTACGGCGTGCTCGTGATCGTCGCGCACGTGCTGAGCCCTGCGCGCAACGCGGACTTCCTCGTGTACTGGTCGCTGCTCTTCGCCCTGATCGGCGTGTACGGGGGCCTGCAGCAGGAGGCGACCCGCGCGGTCGCCACGGCGGAGATGCTGCCAGCGGTGCCGCTGGCCCCGCGCCGCCGCTCGCCGATCCTGCTGTGGTCCCTCGTCGTGGCAGCCGCGCTGACGGTGCTCGCCCTGGCGGCGTCTCCCTGGTGGCGTTCATCCGTGCTGGTCGGCTCCGCCCCGCTGGCGGTGCTCCTCCTGTGTGGCGGCGGGATGGTCTACTCCGGCCATCTGACGGTCGTGGGCATCATGTCCGGCCGACGGCAATGGTCGGCGACGGCGGTCCTGATCGGCGCGGAGTCGTTGCTGCGACTCGTGATCGTCGGCGCGGCAGCGCTCGCCGGCGTCGGCCTCGGTGGCTTCGAGGCTGCCGCGACCGCGTCCACCGCTCTCTGGTTGCTGATGCCGCTCGTGTCGCCCACCCTCCGGAGCGCGATCCGGGCGCCGGCTGATGCCCCGCCGGCACAGGTCGTCAGGCGGTCCCTGCAGGCCATGCTGGCCGCGCTGGGATCGTCCGCCCTGGTGGTCGGTTTCCCGACCCTGCTGCGCCTGAGCTCCACGACGGCCGAGTGGGCGACCGCGGCCCCGCTCGTGCTCGCGATCTCCGTCACACGGGCGCCGCTGCTCATTCCTCTCAACGCGTTCCAGGGCGTCGCGATCGGCTACTTCCTCGACCCTCGCCGGGGGCGGGCTGCCGCGATGGTCCGTGTCATCGGCGGAATCGTGGGCGTCGGGGTGATCGGGGCGGTGCTGGCCGCGCTCGTCGGTCCGCCGCTCATGGGGCTGTTCTTCGGGCCCGCGTACCGCGTCAGCGGTGTGGTGCTCGGGGCACTGACGCTCGCCGCCGTCGCGCTGGCGGTTCTCACGATGACGGGTGCGGGCGTCCTGTCCCTGGCACACCATCGTGCCTACGCGGCCGGTTGGCTCGTAGCGATGGCGGTGTCGCTCGGCCTCGTGTTCGCACCGATGTCGCTCTCCGCCAGAGCGATACTCGCGCTCGCGGCAGGACCCGTGGCCGGGATCGCCGTGCACGCGTTCGCGCTGCGCGGCACCGCGCGGGCCGCCGGCGGCTCGGGCGGTCGATCAGCCGCCTGAGCTCGCTCAGGCGGGCTTCACGGTCGACCCGGGCCCGCTGCGCGGTACCAGGCGGCGAGGTCGGCCATCGTCTGCGGCAGCGTGAAGGTGGGGCGCCATCCGGTGTCCTCACGCAGTCGCGTGACATCGGCGACGAAGACCGGCACATCGACCGCGCGGACACGGTCGGGGTCGACGACGATCCGAGCGGTGCCACCGAACGCTTCGATGAGGCCCTCGAGCAGCGCACGCATCGTCACCGGGACGCCGCTGGCGACGTTGTACACCGCGCCCGGCCGACCGAGCTCCATGACCGTCGAATAGGCGCTGGCGACGTCACGCACGTCCAGGTAGTCCCGTGCGACGTCGAGGTTTCCGACGTGGACCTCGGTGGCCCCGGCGGCGAGCTGACGTGCCCAGTCCGACAGCGCGTAGGCGCCCACGTGTCCCGGCCCCGTGTGCTGGAAGGCGCGAGTCACGACGAGGTCGACACCGGAGGCGCGGGACCACTGGAGGGCGATGGCTTCGGCAGCGACCTTCGACGAGCCGTACGACGTCAGCGGTACGAGCGCGTCGTCCTCGCGCACCGGTCGCCCATCCGCCGGCGGGCGGCCGTAGGCGAACGCAGAGCTGGTGACGAGTACCCGCTCCACGCACCCGACATCCGTCGCGGCCTGCAGCACGGCGGCGGTCCCGAGCGTGTTGGTGCGGTAGAGCGCCAGCACGTCCGGAGTGGTCACCGTGTCCACGATCGCGGCGAGGTGGAACAGGTGCGACGGGCGCTCCGCTTCGACGAGCGACCGCAACGCGGCGACATCGTCGATCTCGACGGGGTACTCCGCCACACCGTCGACGCCCGACGATCGGCGGTGGACGGTTCCGGCGACGTGCCAGCCGTCAGCCAGGAGCCGGCGCGCGAGATGACGGCCGGCGAAGCCACTGACGCCCGTGACGAGCGCGCGTCGCGGCTCGGTCATCTCGCGTCCAGCGCAGCCTCGACGACGTCGACCACCCGGTCCCAGGTGTAGGTGGCGGCGATCCGGAGGCGGCCGGCCTCGCCCATCTCCGCCGCCTTCGTGCGGTCACCGAGGATCGTCGCGAGGCGAGATCCGGTCGTCTGGCTGTCGGTCGGGTCGACGAGGAAGCCCGAGACACCGTCCTCGACGTCCTCACCGGTGACGCCCGAGCGAACGACGGGCGTGCCGCAGGCGAGCGCCTCCTTCACCGGCAGCGACATCGAGGTCGCCCCCGAGACGAGCGACGTCCCGGTCTGCAGCAGGACGTCCGCGAGCGAGTACAGCCGGGGCAGGTCGGAGAACGGAAGAAACCCCAGGTAGCTGACGCGATCGGAGACGCCCAGCTCCTCGGCCCTCCTGACGAGCCGAGCCTGCTCGGCGGCGTCGTCCCTCGTGCTCGTGATGACCAGCCGCGCGTCTGGCACCGTGCGGGACGCCACGGCGAAGGCCTCGAGCGCCAGGTCGGTGCGCTTGATGGGAGAGAAGTCCGTCGAGTGCACGACGATGGGCCCGACGCCGACCCGTTCTGCCAGGTCCCGCGTCTCCTCGGGTCGGTACGGCCGGAAGAACTCCGTGTCGACACCGGCATACGTGCAGACGGCGTCCGTCCGCGAATAGGTGCGGGTCACCTGGCCCTTCGTCGTCTCGTTGAGGGTCAGCAGAGCATCCGCGGCACGGATCCCGGTGACGTCCACCCGACCGTACGCCGCGCGGAGGAAGGCGAGCAGCGCGCGCTTCGGCGCCGAGTACATGCCCACGACCTCGGCGTCATGGAAGAACGGGAAGGGCTCGAAGCACAGGCTGACATGACGCAGGCCATGCCTCCGCGCTGCCCGGGCCCCCGCCCACGGCATCGGGAAGAAGCTTGACACGACGGCGCTGGCATCCGCCGCCGCCTTCTCCACAGCGCGGCGGTCCCGCTCGAGGAAGGCCGGGAACGCCCCCCAGTACGCCATCGACGTCGAGGTGGGCCCCCCGATCTCGCGCAGCTCGACCCCCGCCTCGGCGTATCGCTCGCTCCACAGCGGTGAGGTTCGCTCCACGAGGACTGTGACCGGCCGACGCTCCGCCAGGCGGCGCGTCACCTCGAAGATCATCTTCGTGCCCCCGCCAGGCATGAGGAAGTGGCTGTGCAGCCACAGGACGGGACGCTGCGCCACGGGCTCAGGCACGACCGAAGAAGCTGCGGAAGCCCTCGGCGATGTGGTCGAGGTGGCCTTGGGTCAGGTTCGGGTGGTTCCCCACGAAGAGCCCACGCTCACCGACCTGCGTCGCGTTGGCGAGCGATCCGACGGTCCGGTGCGGGTTGTCGCGGAACGCCGGCTGAACGGCGAGGTTGCCGGCGACGATCGGCCGTGTGGCGATCTTGCGGGCCTCGAGGTGGTCGCAGAGCGCGCGTCGCGTCACGGCGTCCTTGGCCATGACGGCGAACCCGAACCAGGTGGACCGTGCGCCGGCCTGCTCGGTGACGAACTCGAGCTCGTCGGACAGATCGGCCAAGGCGGACAGGAGGTAGTCGGCGTTGGCGCGGCGCTGCTCGTTGAACTCCTCCAGCCTGCGGAGCTGCACGAGACCGAACGCGGCCTGCAGCTCCATCGGACGGAGGTTGTAGCCGATGTGCACGAAGAGGAACCGAGGGTCGATCCAGGGGTTCGCGGACTCGATCTCCTTGCCGCTGGGCATGTCTCGCGTCCAGCCGTGCGCCCGGATCGACCTGGCCAGCTCGGCGAGGTGGTCGTCGTCCGTGACGACCATGCCGCCCTCGATGGTCGTGATGTGGTGGGAGAAGTAGAACGAGTAGGTGCCGAAATGCCCGAACGTGCCGACCATCCGGCCGCCGACGCTGCTGCCGAGGGACTCGCAGGTGTCCTCGATCACCCACAGGTCGTGCTCGCGCGCGAACTGCATCAGCGGTTCCATGTCCACCGGGTTGCCGAGCAGGTGCACCGGCATGATGGCGCGCGTCTTGGCGGAGAGGGCGTCCCGCAAGTCCTCCGGACGGAGGTTGAGCGTCTTGGGGTCGACGTCGACGAGCACGGGGACGCACCCGTACTGAAGGATCGGCGACAGGCTCGTCGCCCACGTCACCGCGGGCACGATCACCTCGTCGCCGGGACGTAGAGCCCCGGGGACGGCCGCGCTCGACATCACGGCGAGACCGAGCAGGTTCGCCGAGGATCCGCTGTTCACCATGATCGCGTGCTTCGACCCGACGTAGCTCGCGAACGCTGCCTCGAACTCCCTGACCCGGGCGCCCATGGTGACGTACTGGGTCAGCAGCGAGTCGATCGCGCCGCCGACCTCCTCGGCACCGTAGAGCGGCACCGACAACGGGCACTCGTCGTCGGGAAGCGGGGGCAGCAGCTCGAAGTGCTCCTTGACGAGGAGGTCGATCTGCGCGCGGATGGCGCCGCGGCGAGCCGCGGCGTCGTCCGCGGCGGGGACGGGGTTGCCGGTCAGGGCCTGGGACACGGTGGCGCTACCTTTGCATTCGGTGGGATCTGGGCGTCAGGACCGAACGTGGTCGCGGTTCTCGCGGTACCACTGGACGGTCGCGGCGATGCCATCGTCGAGCGCGATGGAAGGGTTCCAGCCGAGACCCCGCAACCGCGACACGTCGAGAAGCTTCCGCGGAGTGCCGTCGGCACGCGACGTGTCCCACCGGGTGGTCCCCGTGTAGCCCGCCGCGTCGGCGACCATCGCTGAGATGTCGCGGATGGAGTGGTCCTCCCCGGTCCCGACGTTGATCGTCGACGGATCGTCATAGTGGTCCAGGAGGAACGACACCGCCGATGCGAGGTCGTCCACGTGCAAGAACTCGCGCAGCGGCGAGCCGGAGCCCCAGTTGACGACCTCGGGTGCGTGAGTCTCGGCCGCGTTGACGTAGCGCCGGATCAACGCGGGCAGCACGTGGGAGCCGTCCGGCGAGAAGTTGTCCCCTGGCCCGTAGAGGTTGGTCGGCATGGCGGAGATCCACCGGCGCCCGTACTCCCGGCGAACGGACTGGACCTGCATGATCCCGGCGATCTTGGCGATGGCGTAGGCCTCGTTCGTGGACTCCAGGTGCCCGGTAAGGAGGTACTCCTCCTTGATCGGCTGAGGCGCCAAGCGCGGGTAGATGCAGGACGAGCCGAGGAACAGCAGCCGATCCACGCCGTGCTCCAGCGCCGCGTCCATGAGGTTCACCTGGATGCGCAGGTTCTCGGACAGGAACTCGGCCGGGAAGGTGTCGTTCGCCAGGATGCCGCCGACACGCGCGGCGGCAATGACGACCGTCGTCGGCCGGATCTCGTCGAACAACCTGCGGGTCGCTTCCCGGTCCCTCAGATCGACGTCCGCGCTCGTACGTCCGACGAGGTTCGTCCACCCGTCGGCCTCGAGCCGTCGCCAGATCGCCGATCCCGCCAGCCCGCGGTGCCCGGCGACGTACGTCGTGCCGGACTTGTCAGACAGCATGGGTTACCTCTCCCTCGTGGGCGAGTCGCCGGGCTCTGCGCGAGACCGCTGTGGCTGCCCGCGACGCAGCCCACCGGACGGGGAACTCCCAGAGCGGCGCGACGGGACGAAGTGCGGGGGCCAGGTGGCGGCGCTTGACGGCCTCGGACTCGGCGCTGGATGCCTGGCGATTGGCCACGGTCAGAGAGTCCGGGTGCCACCTGAAGGCGGAGACCGGCTCCCGCGTCGACAGGTACCTGCCACTGGAGCGAAGGCGGAGGAACATGTCGAGGTCCATGGCGTACCGCAAGGTCGGATCGAACAGGCCGACCGCCCGCATCGCGTCGAGGCGGATCATCGAGCCCGGGTGGGGGATGAGGTCGGGGCCCCAGGGCAGCAGCCAGCGTGCAGCTCGTCCCGCCCGAGAGGTCCCGATGACGTTGCCCTGCGGGTCGATGTAGTCGCAGCCGCCATAGGTGACCACCACGTCTGGCCCGCTCTGCATCAGGTCGAGGAGCCGGCGCAGGCCGCCCGGTCGGAACAGGTCGTCGTCGCCCATCCACGCGTAGTAGCTCTCCGAGCCGGCCGCGTCGATGCCCGCGTTGATCGCCGCTGAGATGCCGGACTTCGGGTCGCCGACGACCGTCGCACCGTGGCTCAGCGCCAGGTCACGCGCTGCGGAGGCGGATTCGGGGGCGACGACGACGAGCCGTAGCGGGACGTCGTCGCGCTGGGCGTCGATGGTGGCGAGCGTCAGCTCGAGGGTGTCGAGCCTGTCGCCCAGGGTTGGCAGGACGACGAGGACGGAACCGTCCGTCATGCCCACGTCACGGTGTCGATCCACGGGCGGCCCTCGTGCTTGAGCGCCTCGATGTCGGCGTCCACCATGAGCCGGGCGAGGTCCGGTGCGTGCACCTTGGGCGTCCAACCCAGGACGTCTCGCGCCTTGCTGGGATCGCCGATCAGTGCATCGACCTCGGTGGGCCGCAGGTAGCGCGGGTCGAACTTCACGTACTTCTCCCAGTCGAGGCCGACGCGGTCGAAGGACGTGCTGAGGAAGTCACGCACGGTGTACTTAGTGCCCGTGGCGACGACGTAGTCGGACGGCTCGTCGTTCTGGAGCATGCGCCACATGGCTTCGACGTACTCGGGCGCGTAGCCCCAATCTCGGATCGCGTCGAGGTTGCCCATGTACAGCTCGGTCTGCTGACCGGCAGCGATCCGCGCCACTGCCCGCGTGATCTTGCGGGTCACAAAGGTCTCGCCCCGGCGCGGCGACTCGTGGTTGAAGAGGATGCCGTTGACCGCGAACATGCCGTAGCCCTCGCGGTAGTTGCGGGTCACCCAGTAGGCGTAGACCTTCGCGGCCCCGTACGGCGATCGCGGGTAGAACGCGGTGGTCTCGTTCTGCGGCGGCGGCGTAGCGCCGAACATCTCCGAGCTCGACGCCTGGTAGTACCTGCAGTGCAGGCCGATCATGCGGATGGTCTCGAGCAGGCGGATCGCGCCCAGACCGGTGGCGTCGCCGGTGTACTCGGGCTCGTCGAAGGAGACCCGGACGTGCGACTGGGCCGCGAGGTTGTAGACCTCCTGCGGCTGGATGCTGTCCAGCAGCGTGGCGAGCCGGGAACCGTCTGAGAGGTCGCCGTAGTGGAGGAACAGGTTCGACTGCTCGTCGTGCACGTCGCGGTAGAGGTGGTCGATCCGGCTGGTGTTGAAGGTCGACGAGCGGCGGATGAGTCCGTGGACCTCGTATCCCTTCGCGAGGAGCATCTCCGCGAGGTAGCTGCCATCCTGGCCGGTGATGCCCGTCACGAACGCTCGACGCCGAGCGTCCTGGGTGCCTGCCGTCACGACTTTTCCTTCCGCAGTGGGCGCATGTTCGGACCGGCCAGATGCGCCGGGGTCTGCCGACATCGTAGCGGTGGGCGTGCACCGGGATCGCGCCCCGAGCGGCCCGGGGCGGAGGGGGGGCGTCGCGTGCGCCGCCCCCTGCCCCGTGCGGCGGTTCGCGGCGCAGCCGTGCCGGGGGCCGCCCTCACCATCGCGGCCGCGAGCTCACTTCTGCGCGAGGAGGGCGAGCAGGTAGGTGCCGTAGCCGGACTTGACGAGTCCTTCGGCCCGGGCCCGGAGCTCGTCGTCGCCGAGGAATCCACGGCGCCAGGCGGCCTCTTCGGGAGAACCGATCTTGAGTCCCTGACGGGACTCGATGGTCCGGACGAAGTCGGATGCTTCGAGCAGCGAGTCGAACGTGCCCGTGTCCAGCCAGGCGGTGCCGCGCGGCAGCACCTCGACGCGCAGCCGACCCTGGCGCAGGTACTCGCGGTTGACGTCGGTGATCTCGTACTCGCCGCGTGCGGAGGGCTGGAGCCCCTTCGCGATCTCGACGACGTCGTTGTCGTAGAAGTAGAGCCCCGGCACGGCGTAGTTCGACTTGGGCTGTGCGGGCTTCTCCTCGAGCGAGAGCGCGCGGCCGGAGTCGTCGAACTCGACGACGCCGTAGGCGCTCGGCTCGGCGACCCGGTAGGCGAAGACGGCCCCGCCGTCGATGTCCCCGAACCGCTGCAGGGTCGAGCCGAGGCCTGGGCCGTAGAAGATGTTGTCCCCGAGCACGAGCGCGGCGGCGTCGTTCCCGACGAAGTCGGCCCCGAGGACGAAGGCCTGCGCGAGGCCGTTCGGCACGTCCTGCACGGTGTAGGAGATCGAGATCCCGAACTGCGACCCGTCCCCGAGCAGACGGTGGAACTGCTCCGCATCGTGGGGCGTGGTGATGATGAGGACGTCTCTGATGCCGGCGAGGATCAACGTCGAGAGCGGGTAGTAGATCATCGGCTTGTCGTAGACGGGGACCAGCTGCTTGCTGACGCCGAGGGTGATGGGGTGCAGCCGGGTGCCGGAGCCACCGGCCAGGATGATGCCGCGCATGGTGCCCCAGTCTGGCGCACCGTCAGGGTCGTTGCCGCACGCACCGGTAGGATCCATCGGTCCGGGTCCCGACGACGAGGTGATCGTGTTCCGCATCAGCGAGGCGACGCAGCCTTACGCATGGGGGTCCGCGGACGCCCTGCACGCCATGTTCGGGGTGGAGCCGGACGGTGGGGTGATCGCCGAGGCGTGGTTCGGGATGCACCGCTCGGCGCCGTCGAGGGTGGTTCACGACGCGGGGACCCTCGAGGCCCTCGTCGCGGCCGCACCGGAGGCCGCCCTCGGCCCGGACGTCGTCGCCCGCTTCGGCCCCCAGCTCCCGTACCTGCTCAAGGTCCTCGCCGCCGAGCGCCCGCTGTCCCTCCAGGTGCACCCCCACATCGACCGGGCGCGCGAGGGGTTCGACGAGGAGGATGCGGCGGGCGTGCCGCTCGACGCCCCGCACCGCAACTACAAGGATCGCAACCACAAGCCCGAGCTCGTGTTCGCGATCACCCGGTTCGAGGCCATGTGCGGTTTCCGTGCCCCGCGCCGTGCGGCGGAGCTCTTCGCCGGCCTCGACGCGCCGCTCGCCCGGCAGCTGCACGCTCTGCTCGTCGAGCGCCCGACGAGCGAGGGGATCCGGGCGGCGTTCACCCACCTGCTCGACGCGACGACCCGGCCCGGGCCCGAGGAGGTCGCCCAGGTGGCGAAGGCCTCGGCCGAACGCCTCGGCGCGGGCTCACCCTCCCCGCGCGCCGACCGCACCGTGCTGCTGCTGCAGGAGGAGTACCCCGGCGATCCCGGCGTCGTCACGAGCCTGCTGCTCAACCCGGTGACGCTGCAGCCCGGCGAGGCGATGTTCGTGCCGGCGGGCGGCGTGCACGCGTACCTCCGCGGCGTGGCCGTCGAGATCATGGCCAGCTCGGACAACGTGCTGCGCGCCGGCCTGACGCCCAAGCACGTCGACGTCCCGGAGCTCCTGCGCAACGTCGACTACGTCGCGGCCCCGCCGATCCGCATCGCGCCCGAGGTGTTCCACGGCGCGACGAAGGTCTTCTACGCCCCGGTCGACGACTTCGAGCTGTCCGTCACCGAACCGGCCGACGACGGCGACCACCCGCTGCCGGGCCGCGGCCCGCGCATCCTGCTGTGCCTGGAGGGCGAGGTCCACGTCGCGACGAGCGACGACGGGGCCCTGACGCTCGGCCGGGGCCAGGCGGCGTTCGTCCCGGCGGCCGACGGCCGGCTCACGGTCCGTGGCGCAGGAAGGCTCGTCCAGGCCGACGTGCCCTGACGGCCGGGGCGGCGCCCACGGCGCACCACAGCCTTCCGGTCAGGCGGCTGCCGGGGCGCCGAGCTCGTCCGCCGCCTCGTCCGAGGTGGGTGCGAGCGCGTTCGTCGCCCCCGAGGGGCGCAGGGTGAACCACGCGACGCAGGCGACGACGGCCACCGCGACCGCGTAGACGGCCACCGCGGTGAGGTATCCGAGCGGCGACGACCACTCGGGTGACCGCGTCAGGAGCCGGCCGTCGACGCCGACGGCGTAGCGGCGCATCGCCCACCAGAACGCGGCCACGTGCGCCATCGCGACGGCAGGGACGGCCATCCACCGCACGATGCGGCGGGCCAGCTCGTCGAACGGACCGGCGACGGACGTCAGGGCGATGGCGGCGACCATCGGGACGCCGACGGCGATCGGCAGGGTGTAGCGCCCCTGCCAGATGAGGCCGGTGTCGGCCGCGGTGGGGACCTGGAGCGCGACGGGCATCACGACGACGGCGAGGGCACTCAGCAGCAGGGCGACCCGGAGCGGGCCCCCTGCCGCCGCGACGGAGACCGCGAGCAGCGTGCCGACCAGGGCGATCCAGACCATGACGGTGAGGATCGGGCTGGGGGTGTCGAGCCAACCGAAGTTGCCGATCATCTGCAGCAGGTGCTCGGCGGTCTGCGCCAGCTCGAACCACGCCGCCCGGAACGGTGATGTGAACTCGGGGTACCGCCGGTCGCCGGTGGCGATGGCCCCATGCGTTGCGACCCAGGTGGCGGCGGCAAGGCCGGCCACCACTCCGATGGCGAGGGTCCATCGGACGGAGGGCAGCTTCCGCAGCAGCCGCAGCCGGCCCTTGGGGGCGACGACGAGCGCGACGACCACGATCGTCAGCGCCCAGACCGGGCCGGACGCGCGCGTGTTGAGCAGCAGCGCCCCACTGAGGGCGAGCTGCACCAGGGTCCCGCGGCTGGGGGTGCCCGAGGAGCGGGCGAGCACGAGGCACGCTGCCCAGAACGCGAAGGCCGACGAGATCTCGAGCCCCTGGGGATTGACCATGGCCCCGACGAACAGGGTCATCGGGGTGAGGGCGGCGACGGCGGCCCATGTCCACGCCGCCGGCAGAGTCGTCGTGCGCAGCCGGTACAGGCCCCACACCGTCAGCGCCGCGGCGATGACGCCGGAGACCAGGCGCATCGCGTAGACGCTCGCCTTGGCGGACAAGAAGAGGGACGGCCAGCCCACGAGCAGGTAGTACAGCGGCGGGTACTGGCCCGCGAAGGTGTCGACGGCGACCGTCGTCCCGTCCGGCGCGGGGATCGGCTGCTGGCACGAGGCGGCCACGTACGGCAGGTGCGCGAAGCAGGCCGACAGCCGGCTGACCGCGAGGTAGTCGGAGGGCAGGTGCACGGTCGCCGGGGGGCCGGGCTCGGCGGGGTCGGCCTGGGCCCCTGACGGGGCTGCGCTCCACTGGGTTCGCGCCACGGCCGCGGCGCGAACCACGTGCGACGGCTCGTCGGGCGAGGCCATGAGCGGTATCGAGACCGACCAGATCGCCTGCAGCGCCGCGAGGGCGAGTCCCAGCCCCACCCAACCCAGAACAGGCCGTCGGACGCGGGAGACAAGGGGTGGTGCCGCGACGGGATCGGACGCAGCGAGGGCGGGGGTGGTGGCGGCGCCGCGAGTCACTGCCGGAGTGTCCCACCCCGAAGGCCGGGGCGGCTGGGAAACGGCGCGCCACGGCGGCGCGCCATCCGCGCCCGAGGTGCCACAAGGCCCACCGCGGGCGGGCTCCGGGGGAGGGCTCGGAACGCGCGTGGCGCTCCGAGTTCGCTCGCAGCGCTGTCGCTCCGGCGTGCCGTTCCGCGTCCGCGGGGCGAGAGTGCCTCTGTGAAGGTCTTCGTCCAGATCCCGTGCCTCGACGAGGCGGCGACGCTCCCGGCCGTCCTCGACTCGATCCCGGCGCGGATCGACGGCGTGGACGAGCTGGAGGTGCTCGTCATCGACGACGGCTCGTCGGACGGCACGTCCGAGGTCGCGGACGCCCACGGGGTGAAGCACGTCCTCCGGCACACCCGCACGGCCGGCCTCGCGCGGAGCTTCCGCGACGGCATCGACTATGCGCTCGCGCACGGCGCCGACATCGTCGTGACCACCGACGGCGACAACCAGTACCCGCAGGAGCGCATCGGCGACATCGTCGCCCCGATCCTCGCCGGCGAGGCCGACATCGTGATCGCCGACCGGCAGACCGACGGGATCGCGCACTTCTCGTCGTCCAAGAAGCTCCTGCAGCGCGTCGGGAGCCGCGTGGTGAACGTCGCGGCGGACACGGACCTGCCCGACGCGCCCTCGGGCTTCCGCGCCTACTCGCGCGCGGCGTTGCTGCGCCTCAACATCGTCACCGACTTCAGCTACGCCATGGAGACGATCATCCAGGCCGGCCACAAGCGCCTGCGCATCACGAGCGTGCCCATCGAGACCAACCCCAAGACCCGCGAGTCGCGGCTGTTCCGGAACGACTTCCAGCACGTGAGCCGGTCGGGCTCGGCGATCCTCCGCTCGTACCTGATGTACAAGCCCTACGGCGTCTTCTTCTCGCTCGCGGCCGTGTTCGCCGTCCTGGCGCTGGTCCCCATGGTGCGTTTCGTCATCCTGTGGGCGATCCACCCCGAGCACACCGGCAACGTCCAGTCGCTGATCTTCGGCGCGATCATGGCCGTGGCATCCCTGCTGTCACTGGCCCTCGGGGTCCTGGCGGACCTCCTGCGGACCAACCGGCGGCTGCTGGAGGACCAGCTCGAGCGCATCAAGGAGATCCAGTACCGCCGGTGAACGACGACGAGCCCCGCCCCGTGCTGCTGGCGACGGGGACCTACGACGCCGACGCGCACCCGCGCGTCCGCGTGCTCGTGGAGGGGATGCGGGCGCGTGGCTGGCGGGTCGACGAGGTCGTCGAGCCCCTGGGCGTCGGCACGGATCGCCGGGTCCGAGCCCTGCGCGACCCCGCGGCGGTGCCGGGGATCGTCGCCGCGGTCGGGCGCGCCTGGTGGCGCCTGGTGCCCCGGCTGCGGCGGCGGATGCGCTTCGGGCCGCCGCCGGACGCGGTGCTCGTCGGGCACCTCGGGCACCTGGACGTGGGGCTCGTGCGGCTCCTGACGCGCCCGGCGCCGGTCGTCCTGGACTACCTCGTCTCGGGCGCGGGCACCGCGACCGACCGGGGCGTCGGCACCACGCCGGTCCGGTGGCTCCTGGCCGCGCTCGACCGGTTCGCGCTCGGGCGCGCGGACGTCGTGGTGGTGGACACCGACGAGCGCCTCGCCGAGCTGCCGCCGCGCGTCCGGCCGCGAGCGGTCGTCGTCCCGGTCGGGGCCGACGAACGCTGGTTCGCCGCCGGGCGCGCGGTCGGCCTGGATGCCGGGACGACGACGCGCCCGACCGTCGGCGCCTCAGCGACGAGCCTGCCCGACCCCGGCACCGACCCGAGGACCGGCCCGGCGGACCTCGATGCCGGGTCGGTGACGAACGTCGCGGGTGTCGTGCCGGCAGGCACGAGGCCGCTCTCGGTGATCTTCTTTGGGCTCTTCACGCCGCTGCAGGGCACGACGACGATCGCGGCGGCGCTGCGCGAGCTCGACGGCGTCGTGACGGCGACCGTCGTCGGCGGCGGGCAGGACGCGGCCGCGGCGGACGCGGTCCTCCGTGGCGTCCCGGGCGTGCGGCGCCTGCCCTGGGTGGCGGCCGACGAGCTGCCGGGCCTGGTCGCGCGCCACGACGTCTGCCTCGGCATCGTCGGGACCACCGACAAGGCACGCCGCGTCGTCCCGACGAAGGTGTTCCAGGGCGCCGCCGCGGGCTGCGCGATCGTCACGAGCGATACGCCGCCCCAGCGCCGCGCCCTCGGTGACGCTGCCTGGTTCGTCCCGCCGGGCGATGCGCCGGCCCTCGCGGCGGCGCTGCGGGACCTGGCGGCGGACGACGAGCGGCTCGGCCGGCTGCGGCGCGCGGCACGAGCACGTGCCGAGCTGGCGTTCGCGCCGGTCACCGTGGTGGGCGAGCTGGACGCGCGCCTGCGCGGGAAGCAGCAGGGCGCTGCCCCATGATGGGCACCGGTCGGCCGTGAGGGAGGCGTGACGGCGGTGCTCGGCGTGCTCAGGTCGCCATGGGTCCGGATCGGCTTCGTCGTCGTGGCGCTGGCCGGTGCGGCCTACGCGATCGCCAGCGACTGGGGCCCGATCGTCGCCGCCCTGCATCGGCTCCCGCTCGGCAACGCGCTCCTGGCGGTCGCGGTGAACGTCGTCTACCTCGGGTGCACGTGGGCCAGCTGGCGCGCGGTGCTGACCGACCTCGGCTCCCGGCTGGGTGTCCGGGCGTCGTTCGAGGTGTTCTTCCTCAGCCAGATCGGCAAGTACGTCCCCGGCGGCGTGTGGCACATGGTGGCCGCCAGCGAGCTGGGCCTGGACCGGCAGGTCCCTCGCCGGCGCTCGTTCAGCGCCATCGCCGTGGCCACCGTCGTGGCGATCGCCACCGCCCTCGTGGCGGCGGTCCCGCTGCTCGTCCTGTCCGGACGCTCGATCGCGGCGCGCGGCTGGCTGTGGCTCTCGCTGCCCGTGGCGCTGGCGTTCCTGGCGCCCGCCGTGCTCAACCGGCTGCTCGCGCTGGCGATGCGCGTCCTGCGACGCGAGCCCCTCGAGCACCCGATGACCGCGCGGGGGACCGCGGCCGCGACGGGGTGGGCGCTGCTCGGCTGGTGCGTCGTCGGGTTCCAGGTGTGGCTCGTCGGCCTCGGGCTGGGCCTCGGCCGGTCGTCGCTGGTGGCGGTGATCGGCGCCTACGCCATCGCCTGGGTGGCCGGCTTCGTCGTGGTGGTGGCCCCGGCGGGCCTCGGGCCGCGCGAGCTCGTGCTCGGCGTGCTGCTCGCGGGCGCCCTGCCCGCGGGGTCCGCCGTGGTCCTCGTCATCGTCACGCGCCTGGTCCAGACCGTCGTCGACGTCGCGATGGCGGCCGCCGGCTACGTGCTCACCCGCCGCGCGCCCTCGCCCGCGACGGCGTCGACCCGGGGAGAAGACCGGGCGCCGTCGGACCGGTGACGGTCGGTCAGGCGGGACTGCGGCGGCGGCCGTGCGACCCGTCCAGCCTGGCGGTGAGGAAGCTCGTGGTCGGCTGGCTCAGGCTCGGCCGGTCCGGCAGGGGCGCCGCCCCTCGTCGTCCGCTGCGTCAGGCGTCGCCGGTGACCCGGCCGAGCGCGACGATCCCGGGACCCCGGTCCGGGTGGCGGCCCTGCCACGCGAGGAACGGCCGCGAGACGCCGGCCCGCAGCGCGCCCATCGCCGCGCTGCGCGCCTGCCGCTGCCGGCCCGAGCTCTCGGTGCGCCGGTTTACCGGCACGCCGCGGACCTCGTCGGCATGCCGCCGCGCGACCGCGTTGCGCGCCGCCTCGAGGGCGTACCCGAACGGGTAGCCGTAGTGGACCACCCGCACCGGCTCCACGCCGGCGGCGCGGAACAGCTCCGCGACGGTCTCGCGGCTGTAGCGGCGGAGGTGCCCGACCTTCTCGTCCCACGGACCGAAGCGCCGCGGTTCCGCGGGGACGGAGAGGACGACGAGCGCGCCGGGCGCCGCGAGGCGGCACCAGCGGCGGAGCTCCCCGGCGTCGTCGGGCAGGTGCTCGAGCACCTCGAACGCGCACAGCAGCCCCGCCTCGCCCGCCGGGAGGTCGGCGACGGACGGCACGACGAGCCCCGCCCAGGGCGCGACGCGCTCGCGGGCCACGGCGGCCGAGGCCGCGTCCGGCTCGACGCCGGCGTAGCGCGCGTAGGTCGAGGCGAGCCGGGCGCCGAAGGCCCCCAAGCCGCAGCCGAGCTCGACGACGAGCAGGTCGCGGCGGGTGGGCAGCAGGGCGCCGAGGGCGGCCCAGCGCATCGTCCCCCACCAGGTCAGCGGGGGCAGTCGGCTCGGGGGCTGCGGCACGCCTCGACCGTAGAGGGGCGTGGTCGCCGCCGCCCGCCGAGCGCCGGCAGCCCGATCCGCCGAGCGCCGGCCCTCCGTCCGCGGCGCCACTGGCGACGGTGCAGGTGCCCGTGCCTCGGACCTGCCGCGCGGGATCACGCGCCGGATGGTTGTGTGAGGTGGTGGTCGACCAGATCGCCGCGGCGTCCGAGGCGGTGCCGGCCCGGCACGTGACCTCGTCCCGGCGAGGAGGCCGGGGCGTCCGGCTGCTGCGCGAGCTGCCGGACCGGCTCCCGGTGATCCTCGGTTGCCTGACGGTGCCCGCCCTGGGCGCGACGCTCGTCGGACAGTTCCGCCCCTTCGTCGTGCTGCCCCTGTGGGCGCTGCTCGTCGCGCTGACCTGGCGCCTGGTGCCCCCGCCGCCGGCCGGCGGCAGGGTGGGCCCCATCGTCGGCCTGCTCACGCTGGTGGGTGGGTGGAGCGGGTGGGGCGTCGCGACGGCCGGTCGGTACGTGGTCGTGCAGCGCGACCCGGGGTTCCTCACGCTCGAGGCCTGGTGGCTGACGACCCACCCGTCGTCCCGGATCCCCGTCGGCTCGGCGCTCCAGGGCGCGGTGGCCGGCGCGAGCGCGGCGACCGACGGCTTCACCGTCCACGGCGGCGTCCTGCTGCCGCAGGGCAACAGCGCGCTGCCCGCCCTGCTGGCCACCGTGGGCTGGGCGGGCGGCCCGCCGGCCGTGCTGTGGGCGAACGTCCTGGTCGGTGCGGTGGCGATCGTGGCGGTCTTCGCGGTCGCGCGGAGGCTCGTCGGGCCGTGGTGGTCGCTGCTCGCGGCCGCGGGTGTCGCGTGCGCCCTGCCGATGCTGGCCTTCACGCGGTCGGCGTACACGGAGCCGCTTGTCCTGGCGCTGACGTTCGGCGGGGTGGCGATGCTGATCGGCGCCCGGCAGCGCCCCTCGGGCGGCGCGTTCGCGCTGGCCGGCGGCATGGTGGGTGCGGCGGCCGCCGCGCGGATCGACGGCGCGCTGGTCGTCGCGGGCGCCGCGCTCGGGCTGGCGTGCGTGGTGCTCGCCGCCGAGGACCCCGAGGAGCGGCGCCGCCTGGCCCGCCACGCCGCCCTCGCGCTGGCCGTCATGGGCGGCATCGGCGCGCTCGGGCTCGTCGACCTCGTGCTCCTGTCGCCCGACTACCTGGACGACCTCAGCTCCCAGCTCGCGCTGCTGCTGGGTGGCACGGCCGCGCTGCTCGTCGTCGTCGGTGCCGTGCTGGACTCCCGGCTGCGCGACCGGGTGCGGGCCTGGCTGGGCCGGCACCGGCGCGCCCTGGGCACGGCCGGCCAGGTGCTCGTCGTGGCCGCGTTCGTGGTCCTGGCCTCGCGACCGCTGTGGCTGACCGTGCGCGGCGCGCCCGCCGGCAGCCCCGCGGCACAGGCGATCGCCGAGGTCCAGGGGGCCGAGGGCCTGCCGCCGGACGGGACCCGCACGTACGACGAGCGGACGCTGACGTGGCTCGCCTGGTACCTGGGCTGGCCCACCCTCGTCGCCGCCGCGGTCGGGGCGGTGGTCGTGGTGCGGCGCATCGCCGTGCGCCGCGACGTCGCGGCCGCGGCGCTCGCGTCTATGGCGGTGGCCGGGTCGACGCTCTACCTCGTGGCGCCCGCCATCACGCCGGACCAGATCTGGGCCGTGCGGCGGCTCCTGCCGGTGGCCCTGCCGGCCGCGGTGGTGCTCGCGGTGATCGCCCTCGCCGCGGCGTGGGAACGCCGCCGGTGGTTCTGGCGCGTCCCGGCGGCGCTGGTGGTGATCGCCACGATCGCCGTGCCGGTGTCCACCTGGTTCCCCGTGGCGGCGCACCGTGAGCTCGGCGGCCAGCTGTCCCTCGTCGACGGCACGTGCACGGCGCTCCAGCGGATCGGCGCGACCCGGGTGGTGTGGGTGAAGTCGGCGCCGTGGAAGTACCTGGCGACGCTGCGCGTGATCTGCGGCGTCGAGGTCGTCGAGTTCACCGACAACCCGTCGCGGGACCAGCTGGCGCAGGTGGCCCGGGCGTGGGGCGGCGCGCTCGTCGTGCTGTCCGAAGACCCGACGCCGCTCGGGTTCGACCCCAACTCCGTGCCGTTCGCGCCGAACGTCGTCGGCACGCAGTGGGAGCGCCGGATCTCCGGCCCGCCCCGGGCGGTCGTGACGCGCAACGACGCGGTGTGGGCGTGGTCGCTCGCCCCGGACGGGTCGCTCACCCAGCTGTCGGCGCCGACGCCGTGACGTGCTCGCTCGCCACCAGCCGCGCCCGGCGCTCGTCGTCCGCCCGGAGCTGCTCGGCGTAGCCGCCGCCGACGAGCACCACCGACCCGTCGGCGGCCAGCACGTCGAGCACGGCACGCAGCAGCCCGTCGAGCGGCGTCGCGGTCGCGTCGAGCAGCACGCGTCCGGCGTCGGCCCCGGGCCGCACCAGGCCGGCGTAGGTCACCGCCCCCGAGGGGCCGGCCAGCGCCGGGGCCCCGGGGTCGGCCACCGGCACGTAGCCCAGCGCGTCGCCGTAGGACAGGACGGTCGCGCCGTCGAGCACGCCGTCGGCCAGGGGCTCGGGGAACGAGCGCGCGAGCGCCGGCAGCGCCACCGCCACGACCCCGTGCCGGCCCGGGAACGACGAGGGCGAGGCGGTGAGCACAGCGTCCTCGCCGGGGGCCGCGCCGGCCTCGTCGGGCACGACGACGCAGGCGCCCACCCGCCAGACCGCCAGCGCCCACACGACCGCCCGCCAGTGGCCCGGGAGGTCGAGGAGCACCCGGTAGCCTGGGCCCGCGTCGAGCTCCTCCACGAGCAGGTTGGACGCCTTCGTCACCCACTGCGCGAGCACCGGGCCGGACAGCTCGACGCGTTCGCCGCCGTCGCCGTACCAGGTCAGCGCGGGCCTGGCGGCACGGGCCAGGCGGGTGTGCAGGGACGTCACGGGGGAGCCGGTCACGCGCCCAGCCTAAGTTCACCCGTCCGGGTGGCCCGGATATCACGGCTCGGCTTGACGCCACCTGAACGACACGCGTGTAATTCCCTCAACGCAAGTCCTTGGCACGCCCGTACCGAGCAGCCCTGAGCCCGAGAGAACACCACGGAGGCACCCATGTGGAACCTGCTCGACGACGACGGGGACGCCACCTCCGTCGCCCGGACGCCGGCGCCCGCCGGCAACGTCCTGCCGCTGTTCGCGGCCGACGCCGTCGACGACGACGGCCTGCTCTCGTGGCAGGAGCGCGCCCTGTGCGCCCAGACGGATCCCGAGGCGTTCTTCCCCGAGAAGGGCGGCTCGACGCGGGAGGCGAAGAAGGTCTGCACCCAGTGCGAGGTCCGGGCGGAGTGCCTGGAGTACGCGCTGGCGAACGACGAGCGGTTCGGCATCTGGGGCGGGTTGTCGGAGCGTGAGCGGCGCAAGCTCAAGCGCCGTGTCGTCTGAGGTTCGGCCGGTTCACAGCGAACGGATCGGCCCCGGGCGAGTGTCGCACCCGGGTCCCACGCCGACCGCGTCCGATGATGGCGCGGTCATGACCGACACGCTCTCCACCCACGCGCTGCCGACGACGGCGACGTCCGGGATCCCCGTGACGGCGCCGGTGACCGCCGTCGTCGTGACCGCCGGGCTGACCCGGTACCTGCCCACCACGCTCACCGCCCTCGCGGCGCAGACGCGCCGGCCCGTGCGCGTGCTCGTGGTGGACGTCGGTGGCCCGGACGGCGTCCCCGAGCTGCTCGACGAGGCCTTCGCCGCCGCCCCGCCGGGCCCCATGCCGCGCCTGACGCGCACCACGGCCGCCGGCGTGGCGACCTTCGGGCGGGCGGTCAGCGCCGGCCTGGCGACCATGGACCTGGCGCTCCAGGAGCAGGCCACGCCGTGGGTCTGGCTGCTGCACGACGACAGCGCGCCGGCCCCCGACGCGCTCGCGGAGCTGGTCCGGGCCGTGGGCCGGGCGCCCTCGGTGGTGCTGGCGGGCAGCAAGCAGCGCACCTGGACCGACCCCGAGCGGCTGCTCGAGGTCGGCGTGCGGACCACCCCCTGGGGTCGCCGGATGACCGACGTCGAGCCGGGCGAGCTCGACCAGGGACAGCTCGACGGGCGCACCGACGTGCTGGCGGTGGGGCTCGCCGGCGCGCTCGTGCGGCGCGACGTGTGGGACGCGCTCGGCGGGCCGGACCCGGCGCTGGGCGAGTTCGGGGCGGGCCTCGACGTCTCGCGGCGCGCCCGCCTGGCCGGCCACCGCGTGGTCGTCGTGCCCTCCGCCGTCGTGCGGCACGCCCAGGCACGCTTCAACGGGCTGCGCGGCCGCACGGGCCCCGACGTCGACCTCGACGGCGACGGCGCGGCCGACGCCGCCGACCCCCGCCGCTCGCTCGCCCGCCGGCGGCGCGCGGTGGTGCACAGCCGCCTCGTCGCGGCGCCCCTGCCGCTGCTGCCGCTCGTCGCGGCGGTCGCCGTGCTGGCGACGCTGGTCCGGGCGGTGGGGGAGCTGGCGTTCAACCAGCCGGCGGCCGCGGCCGACGAGGTGCGGGGCGGTTTCGGCGCGCTGACGCGGCCCGCGGCCCTGTGGCGCGCGCGGCGGCGGGCCGCGGCGACGCGACGGCTGCCGCGACGCGCGCTGTGGGCGCTGGAGGCGACCTGGCGCGACGTGTGGATGCAGGCGCAGGACCGCCGGCTGGCGCGCCTCGAGGCGCGCAAGGTGCAGCGCGCCCCGTCGGAGCTGGAGATCGGCGAGCTGGCGGCGGTGGCGACGCGCCGCAGGTGGACCCTCGGGGCCCTGGCCGGCCTGCTGCTCGCGGCGTCTGCCCTCGGCTTCGGGCCGCTCCTCGGTCCGGTCGTGGGCGACGGGGGCCGGCTGGTCGGTGGCGCGCTCGCCGCCGCGACGACGTCCTGGGGGGACGCCTGGGCGGCGGCGACGAGCGGCTGGGTGCGCGACGGCCTCGGCGCGGCCGGGCCCGCCGACCCGCTGCTCCTGGTGCTGGCGCTGCCGGCGGCCGTCCTCGGCGGCCACCTCGCCGGCGTCGTGGCGGTGGTCATGCTCGGGTCGGTGCTGCTCGCAGGGCTCGGTGCCTGGGCGGCCGCCGGGGCCGCCACCAGGTCCGCCGGCGTGCGGGCGTGGGCGGCCCTCGTGTGGGCCGCCGCGCCGCCGCTGCTGCTCGCCGTCGGGTCCGGCCGGCTGGGCGCGGTCGTCGCGCACGTCGCGCTGCCCTGGGTGGCCCTCGGGATCGCACGCGCGTGCGGCGTGCAGCGCGTCGACCAGGTGGTCTCCGGCGTGGTCACCGCCGTCGCGTCCGACGAGCACGCGCTGGCCCTCACCCGGGCGCAGCGCACCGTCGCCTGGGCGGAGGGCGACGACGACGCGCCACGGCCCGCGGCCGGGCTGCACCCGGAGATCCGCGTGGCGACGGTGGACGACGAGCAGCCCGGCCCGGACGAGTCCCACGCCGTCCTGACCGAGGACGCGTCGCCGGCGGGCCGGCACGCACCGGCCGGCGTCGTGCCGACCCAGCGGCCGGCGGCCACGCCACCTGGCGGCGTCGCGCGCCTCGTCGGTGCGCCCGATCCCACCGGATCGATCACCGCCGCGGCAGGGGCGGCGCTCGCGCTCGCCGTCGCCGTGGCGGGCGCGCCCGTGCTCCTGGCCCCGGCGGTCCTCGCGATCCTCGCCGTCGTCGTCACCGTGCCGCGCCGCCGCTGGCGCCTGCTCCTCGTCCCCGTCCCGGCCCTGGCCGTCCTGGCGCCGCTGCTCGTCGAGGCGGGGCGGCGCGGCAAGGACGGCCTGCGCCTGCTGGTCGGCGAGCCGGGGCTGCCCGTCGCGGCGACGCCCGCCCCGCCGTGGCAGCGGCTGCTCGGCCTGCCGGTCGACGGCGGCGCGCTCGTGCCGGCCGGCCTGACGGGCCGCGTCGCGCAGGTCTGGCCGCTCACGCTGGGCGGCATGGTGCTGGTCCTCGCCCTGCTGGCGCTGCTGCGGGGTCGCACCGCGGCCCGCGGCGTGCGGATCGGCTGGGTCGTCGCGGCGCTCGGGCTGGCGACGGCGTCCCTCGTCGCGGTCGTCCCGGTCGTGGTGGCCGGCGGCACGGTCGGCCCCGCCTGGACGGGCGCCCCGCTGTCGCTCGCCCTGCTCGGTCTCCTGGGCGCGGCGCTGCTCGGCACCGCGGGGCTGCGGGAACGGCTCGCGCGCTGGTCCTTCGGCTGGCGGCAGGCCGTCAGCGCGGCGGTGGCGGTGGTGGCGGTCGTCGTCACGGTCGGCACGCTCGCCTCGTGGGCCTGGACCGCGCCGGGCACCACCGCCCTGCGCCCGCTCGGCCGGCTCGTCGTGCCCGCCGTGGCGCAGGAGGTCCAGCAGGGGCCGAACGCCGCGCGCGTGCTCGCGCTGTCCGACGACGGCGGCGGGGCGGCGTGGACGCTCCTGCGCGCCGACGGCACGCAGCTGGTGGACTCGTCGTCGGCGGTGGCCACCCGCGGGCTCTCCGGCGGCTTGCGGACCCCCGTGGTGCCGCCTCCGGACACCGCGACGGAGGAGGTCGACACGCTCGCCGCCCAGCTGTTCCACGGGGCCAGCGCCGACGTCTCCGGCCGGCTGGCGGGCCTGGCGGTGGCCGACGTGCTCGTCCCACCCGCCGCGGCGGGCGACGCGGCCGCCGGCGCCGCACGCGCGCTGCTCGTCGGCCGCCTGGACTCCACCCCCGGCCTGGCGCGCGTCACGGACAACGAGACCGGCACGCTGTGGCGCCTGAGCCCCGCGCCGCGCGACGACGGGACCCCGGGCCCCGACGTCGTCAGCGCCTGGGCGCGGCTGCTGCCCGCCGGCGCCGACCCCACCGACGCCGGCAAGCCCGCGACGGCCGTGGCCGCCGACGGTCGGGGCGTCGACGCGCAGGTCGGCGCCGACGCTTCCGGGTCGCCGCGCGCGCTGGTCCTCGCCGAGCGGGCGGACCCGGCGTGGCATGCGACGCTCGACGGCCGCGCCCTGCGGGCCGTCGACAGCGGCTGGCGCCAGACCTTCGAGGTGCCCGCGACCGGCGGCCACCTCGTCGTCTGGTACGAGCCGCCGATGCGCACCGGATGGCTGTGGCTGGTCGGCGTCGTCGGCGCCTTCACGGTGCTCCTGGCGATCCCGCTGCGCCGGCGACGGGCGGTGCGACCGTGAGCGGGGTCTGGCTGGGGCGGGTGCTGCGGACCGCGGGTGCGATCGTCGTCGTCGCGGCCACCGGCGCCGTGGTCCTCGCCGGGACCCGGCTGGCGCCCGTCCCGGTGCCCCCCGTCGCGTCCGGCTCGGTCGACGTCCCCCCGGCGCCCGCCACCGCCGTGTGCCCCGGGCCCCTGATCCAGCAGGCGGCCACCGGCAGCGGCTCGTTCAGCTCGGCGCCGGTGACCCCCCTGACGAACGTCGCCCTGCTGGCGGTCCCGCCGGACGGCAGCACGCTGGCGGGCACGCTGCGCAGCCTCGACGGCGCGCGGACGTACGCGACGCCCACGTCCGGCAACGGTGTGGCCGGCGTCACGGACCCCGCCGGCCCGCTCGTCGCGCGCGCCCAGACGGGCGCGGGCAGCGCACGCCTGGCCGCCGTCAGCGGCTCCGTGGTGACGGCCGGCGACCTGCGCGGCCTCGCCGCCGCGACGTGCGAGGCGCCTGCCGCGGACGCGTGGCTCGTCGGCGGGTCGACGGCCGTGGGCAGCACCGCCGACCTCGTCATCGTCAACCCGGGCAGCACCACCGCCGAGGTCTCGGTCCAGGTGTTCGGCCCGAACGGCGCCGTCACCCTGCCGACGGCCATGCAGCTCGTCGCGCCGCACGCGCAGAAGGTCGTCAGCCTCGGGGGTGCCGCGCCCGACCAGCGCGCCCTCGCCGTGCACCTGTCCACCGCCGGCGGCCAGGTCGCGGCCTGGCTGCAGGACTCCGCGCTGCGCGGGTACACGCCGGCGGGCCTCGACCTCGTGGTCGCGGGTGCCGCGCCCGCGACCCGCCAGGTGATCCCGGGCGTGGACCTCGAGGCGTCGACGGGCAACTCCCCGGACGCGCCCGTGCTGCGGCTCCTGGCGCCCGGCGGCGGCACCACGACCGCGACCGTGACGCTCCTCGGTTCGAACGGCCCCGTCGACGTGCCCGGCTCGAGCTCGGTTCCGCTCGTCGGGGGACAGGTGACGGACGTACCGCTCGGCGGCGTGCCGGCCGACGCCTACACGGTGGTCGTCGACGCGCCGTCGCCGGTGGTGGCGGCGATGGAGCTCTCCCGCACCGGCAAGCCCGGCGACCTCGACCCCACGCCGCGCGTCGACCGCGCCTGGGCCGCGGCCGCGCCCGTCGGGGGCGGGCTCGCGGTGCCGGCGACCGGCACGGACACCACGCTCGTCATCGGCGCCGTCGCGGCGGGGGACCAGGCGACCGCCACGGGCACGCTCACCGGCACGCTTCGGGTGCTGGGCCTGGCGGGCCGGGTGCTGGCCACCAAGGACGTGCAGATCGACGCCGCCAGCACGGGTTCCTGGAAGCTCTCGGACCTGGGGACCGACCCCGCGCAGGTGACCGGCATCGAGCTGCTGGCGGGGGACGCCCACCTCGGCGCCTCGTGGGCGCTCGTCGCCGAGCGCACGCAGGACGACGGCGTGCTCGCCTCGGTGCTGCTGCCGGCGCCGGTCGTCACCGACCCGGTGACCGTCGTCGTGCGCCAGGACGCGACGCTCGGCGTCGGGCGCTAGCGGGACGCGACGACGATCTCCCAGGTGCGGCGCGTGGCCAGCCCCGCCCGCAGCGCCCACCGCACCGGCGCGTGGTACCAGCGGGAGTACCGGCGCGCGAGGTACCGGTAGGCGCTGGCGTGGTGCGCGCGGATCATCGGCACCGGCCGTGAGCGCCACGACGTGCCCCCGATGTGCGTCACCCGGGCCGCCGGCACGTAGAGGTTCGTCCACCCGGCACGCCCGAGGCGCTCGCCGAGGTCGAGATCCTCGAAGAACATGAAGTAGCTCTCGTCGAAGCCGCCGACCTGCTCGAACGCCTCGCGTCGCAGCAGCAGGCAGGCGCCGGACAACCAGCCGGCGGCGCGCGCGCCGCCCGCGGTCTCCTGGCGCACCTGGTAGGCCTTGGTCCACGGGTTGCCGGGCCACACCCGCACCAGCAGCGCGTGGCCCACGCCTTGCGTCAGCGACGGCAGCTCGCGCGCGGACGGGTAGACGGTGCCGTCGGGGTTGAGCAGCGCGGGGCCGGCGGAACCGACCCGCGGCGTCGCGCCGGCCGCGGCGACGAGCGCGTCGATCGAGCCCGGCTGCCAGACGAGGTCGGCGTTGCACACGAGCAGCCACGGGGTCCGGGCGTCCGCGGCGCCGGCGTTGGCACCGGCGCCGTACCCGACGTTGGCGCCCGGCACGACGAGCCGCGCGCCGTGCTCGTCGGCGACCGCGCGGGACCGCGACTGGTCGGTGCCGTTGTCGACGATGACGAGCTCGAGGCCCGCGCCGGCGGCCCGCAGGGAGCGCGCGAAGTCGTCGAGCTCGGGGCCGGGGTGGTACACGACGCAGACGACGCGGACGGTAGCGGTGCTCATCGTCCTGACAGGCTAGTAGTCGTCGGAGTACCCCGGGTCCACGTCCTCCGGCGCCCGGCCCAGCAGGTGCGCCACCTGCTCGACGACGACGTCGTGGACGAGGTCCGCCAGGTCCAGCGGATCGGTGGCGCGGGCCTCGAGGGGCCGGCGGTAGACGACGATGCGGTTCGGCAGGCCGGCGTTGGCGGGGAAGTAGCGCCCCAGCGGCACGCCGCCGTGCTCCCACGGCGCCGGCCCGGACGGTGGCACGTCCTCGACGGCGAACTCGGTGCCCTCGAGCTGGCGCGCCCAGCGCCGCTCCAGCTCGTCGACCGCGTCCAGCACCAGGTCGTCGAAGCGCTCGGCGCGCGTGCGGTAGGCGGGCGCCGTGGTCGGCAGGAGCGGGCCCCGCAGGCCGCGCCCGTGCGGGTCGCGCCGCCGGAGCGGGACGGTGGGCTGCTGGCCGCCGCGCTTCGCGTCCCGCCGGGCGGGCAGGCCCGCGGACGACGAGCGACGCAGCGACCTCACGGCGCCGACTCTAGCCGCGGCCGGGCCGGGGTTCGGCGTTGTGATCCCAGGTGTTGTCACCGTGCGGCGGTACCGTCACCTCCGTGCGATCCGTCCGGTTGTGCTCACGCTCCGCCTGCGGCCGCCCGGCCGTGGCCACGCTGACCTACGTGTACGGCGACTCGACCGCCGTCCTGGGGCCGTTGGCGACGCTCGCGGAGCCGCACTCGTACGACCTGTGCGCCGAGCACGCCGCGCGCCTCACCGCCCCGCGCGGGTGGGAGGTGGTGCGCCTGCTGCCGGAGTTCGAACCGCTCGCACCGTCGCACGACGACCTGCTGGCCCTGGCGGACGCGGTGCGGGAGGCCGGGCGCCCGCCCGAGCCCGCGCCGGCCGCCGAGCCCGTCGTCGCCGCCGGGGAGCGGCGACGCGGCCACCTGCGGGTGGTGCACGGCGAGGGCGACGCGTGACACGCCGCAAGGAGAGCCGGCGGGTGCCCAGCGCGCCCCTGCCGCTGGGATCGGTGGCGCAGCCGGCGGGGCCGCCTGCGCGGGGGACCGAGGCGTGCCTGTCGTGCGGCTCGACGGACCTGGTGCGCATCCGCATGGGCGTCGCCGGCGGCCGCAACGTCGTCTTCGTCTCCTGCCCGCGCTGCGAGCACACGGCGTGGTTCGACGAGGACGGCGACGGCACGCCGCTGAGCAGCGAGGACGTCACGGGGATCGACCCGGCCGGTGGCCGGCAGGCCCCCCGGTAGACTCGCCGGCGCGAGGAGGAGGGTGCACATGGAGCCCTGGGCGCGTGCCCTGCTGCGGTGCCCGGTGACGGGCGCCGAGCTGGTCGACGGGGTCGGTCCCGACGGCCGGCCCGAGCTGGTGTCGACGGACCCGACGCGCCCGTTGGCGTACCCCGTCCGCGACGGCATCCCGGTGCTGCTGGCCGACGAGGCCCGGCCGGTCACGCCCGCGACGTGACGCGCGGCGCCGCGTGAGCGACGAGGCAGGCGGGCACGGCGGCGGCGTCCGCGCGATCGTCGCCGCGCTGGCCGCCAACCTGGGCATCGCGGCCGTCAAGCTCGTCGCCTACCTGCTGACGTCGTCGTCGTCCATGCTCGCCGAGGCGGTGCACTCGGTGGCGGACTCGGGCAACCAGGTGCTCCTGCTGCTCGGCGGCCGCCGCGCCCGGCGGGAGCCCGACGAGGCCCACCCCTTCGGCTACGGCCGCGAGCGGTTCCTCTACGCGTTCATCGTGTCGATCGTCCTGTTCACGCTCGGTGGCCTGTTCGCCCTGTACGAGGCGTGGCACAAGTGGCTCGACCCGCACCCGATCGAGGGGCGCTGGTGGTGGGTGCCGCTGGCGGTGCTGGCGGCGTCGATGGTCATGGAGTCGCTGTCGCTGCGCACCGCCGTGCACGAGTCGGCGCCCTCGCGGCGCGGGCGCACGTGGTGGGGTTTCGTGCGGGGCACCAAGGCGCCCGAGCTGGCCGTGGTGCTGCTGGAGGACACCGGCGCGCTTCTCGGCCTGACGTTCGCCGCGGTCGGCGTCTCGATGACCCTGGCGACGCACGACGGGCGGTGGGACGCCCTCGGCTCGGCCGCGATCGGCCTGCTGCTGGTGAGCATCGCGGCGATCCTCGCCGTCGAGACGACGTCGCTGCTGGTGGGCGAGGCCGCGGAGCCGGCCGACGTCGCCGCCATCGGCGCCGCCCTCGTCGGGCCCGGCATCGCGTCCGTGATCCACCTGCGCACGGTGCACCTGGGTCCCGACGAGCTGCTGGTCGCCGCCAAGGTCGAGGTGACGGCCCGGGAGACCGCCGAGGAGATCGCCACGGCGATCGACGCCGCCGAGGCCCGCGTCCGCGCCGCGGTGCCGCTCGCCCGGGTCATCTACCTGGAGCCGGACCTGCGTCGCACCCCGTAGGCCGGCAGGCCCGCAGCGCCGAGCGCCCAGCTCCTCATCGAGACCGGCCGAAGCGACGCTCGAAACGCACGGTCTCGGCGACGACGTGGGCGCTCGACGGAGCGGCGAGCTCAGTCGGGGTCGGGGATCGCGTGCGGCAGGCGGGTCAGCAGCGCCGCGTCGGCGGTGGCCCGCGCCTGCCGGCGGTACTCGGCCGCCAGCTCCCGCGTCCGCCGCGCGGCGACGACGGCCGCGAGGAAGTCCTCGGGGTGCACGCCGGCGGGCGGCAGGGGCCGCACGTAGGCCTGCACCTGGGCCGTCAGCCGGGTGCCGAGCTCGACGCGGGACGCCGGGTGCAGCGTGCTCGCGCGCCCGAGGAACTGCCGCACCGCGAGGGCCAGGCCGTCCGGCAGCCGCGCGATGTCCGCGGACTCGGCCCAGCCGTGCAGGTAGGGCGGCATCACGACGGTCACCGCCGGGGTCCGCCGCCCGCGCACGCGCGCCGAGTACGTCCCGGCGAGCATGTCGCCGAGCCGCTTGCCCCGCGGGTGGACGGCGGACGCGACGATCGCGACGACGCCGGACGTGCCCCACAGCTCGACCACGCCGACGAGCGCGCGCACCAAGGCGTGGCGCACGGTGATCGGGCCGCCGTCGTCGCGCACGATCCGCATCCCCATCGCCAGCTTGCCGAGGGAGCGGCCGCGCGTCAGGGTCTCGATCGTCACGGGGGCGACCACGAGCACGACGACGAGGGTCAGGACCGAGAAGATCGCGGCCGAGTAGTCGCCGCCCCCGCCGAGGACCCCGACGACCATGAGCACCACGAGCGTGCCGACGACGTAGGCGGCGGCGTCGATGAGGCCGCCGAGCATCCGCGACGCGAACGCCGCGGGGCGGGTCTCGAGCAGCACGCCCTCACCGGTGAGGATCCCCTGGTCGGTCACGCCGACCCCCGGCGGGACGTGCCGGCGCTGCGGGTGGGGGCCACCCGGCGAGCGTATCGGCCCGGGACGCCGCCCGGGCCTGGCAGGCTGGGGCCATGGACCTCGACGCGCTCGTCGTCGCGCGCACGCCGGCCTGGCAGCGGCTCGACGCGCTGGCGCGCCGGCGGCGCCTGTCCGGGGCGGAGTCCGACGAGCTCGTCCGGCTCTACCGTGCCGTCTCCACCGACCTCTCGGTGGTCCGCTCGTCGGCCCCGGACCCCGAGGTCGTCGCCCGGCTGTCGCAGCTGCTCGGCCGGGCGCGGGCGCGGATCGCCGGCACCCACGCGCCGCGCTGGTCGCTCGTGACGCGCTTCGTGGTGGTCATGCTGCCGGCGGCGCTGTACCGGCTGCGCTGGTGGACCCTCGCCGTGGCGGTGGCCTTCGTCGCCGTGGGCGTCGTCTCGGGCTGGTGGGTGGCGACCCACCCGGCCGCCCTGGACGCCATGGGGACGCCGGAGGCGCGCCAGCAGTACGTCGACCAGGCGTTCACCTCCTACTACGACCCGTCCGCGGGCTTCGCGGCCATGGTCTGGAGCAACAACTTCTGGTTGACGTGGCTGTGCATCGGCGGCGGGATCACGGGCGTCGTGCCGGCGGGATTCCTGGTCAGCAACGCCATCAGCGTCGGGGCGGCCGGCGGGCTCATGGCCTCCTACGGCCACCTCGGGGTGTTCCTCCAGCTGATCCTGCCGCACGGGTTCATGGAGCTGACCAGCGTGTTCGTCGCGGGCGCCGCCGGGCTCAAGCTCTTCTGGGCGTGGATCGACCCGGGGCCACGGCCCCGGGGACGCGCCCTGGCCGACGAGGGCCGCGCCCTCGTCACCGTCGCGCTCGGGCTCGTGGCGACGCTCGCCGTCTCCGGCCTCGTCGAGGCCTTCGTCACGGGCTCCCACCTGCCGTGGGGCGTGAAGATCACGATCGGCCTGCTCGTCGTGACGGCCTTCTGGGTGTACACGCTGACGCTCGGCCGCCGTGCGGCCCGCGCCGGCGAGACGGGGGACATGCAGGCCGACCTCGCCGGCTACACGGTCGCCACCGCCGGCTGACGTCGCATCCTCAGCCCCGGCGGGGCTACAGGCGGCCGGCCGCCTTGAGCGCCAGGTAGGCGTCGGCCAGGCGGGGGGCGAGCTCGTCGGGCAGCGCCTCGACGACGTCCAGCCCACGCCGCCGCAGCCGCTGCGCGACGGCCGCACGCTCCAGGCCGGCCCGCTCCGCGGCCGCGGCGTCGAAGACGTCGGCGCTCGTCGTCCGCGTCGCACGGAGGGTCTCCTCCTGCGGGTCGAGGACCGAGGCGACGACGACGGCGTGCCGCGACGTCAGCTGCCCGGCGACGTCGAGCAGGCCCTGCTCCACCGCGGCCGGGTCCAGCGCGGTGAGGAGGACGACGAGCGCGCGCTGCGTCAGCCGCTCGCGCACCTGCGCCGCGATGCCCGCCCAGTCGGCCTCGACGAGCTCCGGCTGGATGCCCGCGAGGGCGTCCGCGAAGGCCGGGAGGACGCGCCGCCCGGTGCTCCCGGCGACCCGGGCCCGCACCCGCCGGTCGAACGCGAGCAGCTCCACCCGGTCGCCGGCGTGCGTCGCGAGGGTCGCCAGCAGGAGCGCCGCCTCGATCGAGGCCTCCAGCCGCGGGGCGTCGTCGACCCGCACCGCGCTCGTCCGCGAGGTGTCGACGACGACGAGCACTCGCCGGTCGCGCTCGGGGCGCCAGGTGCGGACGACGACGTCCGCCCGGCGAGCGGTGGCGCGCCAGTCGATGGAGCGCACGTCGTCCCCGATGACGTACTCGCGGAGCGAGTCGAACTCGGTGCCGGCCCCCCGGACCTGGACCGCGGCCCGCCCGTCGAGCTCCCGCAGCCTCGCCAGCCGGCTCGGCAGGTGCCGGCGGGAGGCGAACTCCGGCAGCACCCGCAGGCGCCCCCCGACCGGGAGGCTCGCCTGCCGGCCCGCCAGCCCCAGCGGCCCCACGGTGCGGATCGTCACCGCGCCCGCCGGCACGTCGCCCCGCCGGGTCGGCAGCAGGTCCGTGACCACGCGGCGGGCCTCGCCCGGCGGCAGGTCGACGCGGTGCCGCGGCGTGCGGCGCGCGAGCGACGCCGGTGACCCCGGCGCGGCTCCGTCGCCCGCCGGCGCCAGCGCCGACGCCGGCCAGGCGTCGCGCACGAGGGCCCGCGCCCGCCGCGTGTCCCGGTTCTCCAGCGTCAGCACGGAGCGGGCCGGCTGGGTGAGGCGCACGGAGCCCGGCAGGGCGCGCGAGACCGCGACGCGCCGCGGGGAGGCAGCCAGCGCGACGTCGAGCCCGCAGAGGACGACGACGACCGCGGCCCAGGCCAGCACGGTGCCGGGCACCGGCACGAGCAGCACCGCGACGGCGCCGAGCGCCGTCAGCACCACCGCCCGCCACGTGATAGCCACGGCCGCCTCAGCGCGGGACGGGCACGGAGGCGAGCACCGTGTCGAGGACGGTCTCCGCGGTGACGCCCTCGAGCTCGGCCTCGGGACGGACCTGGACGCGGTGGCGCAGCGTGGGGTGGGCCAGCGCCTTGACATCGTCGGGCGTCACGTAGCCGCGCCCGGACAGCCACGCCCACGCCCGCGCCGTCGCCAGCAGCGCGGTGGCACCGCGCGGCGAGACGCCGAGCGACAGCGACGGCGACTCGCGCGTCGCGCGGACCAGGTCGACGACGTAGCCGACGACCTCGCGCGCCACCGTCACCTGGGCCACCTGGGCGCGCGCCGCCGCCAGCACGCCGGCGTCGGCGACCGGCCGGATGCCGGCGGCCCGCAGGTCCCGCGGGTCGAACCCGTGCGCGTGCCGCTCGAGCACCTCGATCTCGTCGGGCCGCGGCGGCAGCGGCAGCAGCAGCTTGAGCAGGAACCGGTCGAGCTGTGCCTCGGGCAGCGGATAGGTGCCCTCGTACTCCACCGGGTTCTGCGTGGCGACGACGACGAACGGCTCGGGCAGCGGGCGCGGCGTGCCGTCCACCGACACCTGCCGCTCCTCCATCGCCTCGAGCAGCGAGGCCTGCGTCTTGGGGGGCGTCCGGTTGATCTCGTCGGCCAGCAGGAGGTTGGTGAACACCGGGCCCTGCCGGAAGGAGAACTCGGCGGTGCGCGCGTCGTAGACGAGCGAGCCGGTGACGTCGCCCGGCATGAGGTCGGGCGTGAACTGCACGCGCTTGGTGTCCAGGGTCAGCGCGGCCGACAGCGCGCGCACGAGCAGCGTCTTGGCGACCCCGGGCACGCCCTCGAGCAGCACGTGCCCGCGGCACAGCAGCGCGATGACCAGGCCGGTCACCGCGGCGTCCTGCCCGACGACCGCCTTGCCGACCTCGGCCCGGACGGCACCGAGCGCGGCGCGCAGGGGTGCGCCGGGGTCGGCCGCCGGCGCCGTGGGGGCCTCGGGGCGGTCGGGGGCCACCGGCCCGCCGTGTCGCTGTGGCTCGCCGTAGCCAGGAACGTCGTCGCTCACGGGCGGTTGACCTCGCTCTCCAGGATGTCCAGCTCGTCGGCCAGGGTGGCCAGCTCTCGGTCGTCGTGCGGTGGCGGCCCGTACAGCAGGCGCGCCACGTCGTCGGGGGCGGTCCCCGAGGCCCGCGCGACCGCCTCGATCGTCGCGTGGGCGTCGGCGGAGCGGGGCAGGCCGAGGCGGCCCGCCATCCGGGTCGCCGCCCCGGCGCGCAGCGCCGCCGCGGCGTGCCCGTGCGACCGGCCACGCCGGTACAGCCGGCCCCGCCCGCGGGTCGTCTCGGCGGCCGGCACCACCACCGGCAGCCGTTCGGCGACCACCGGGCCGAGCCGGCGGCCGCGCCACAGCGCGAGCACGAGCGCGACCACCAGCGCCTGCAGGCCGAGCACCGTCAGCCAGGGCGGCACCAGGCTGCCGAGGCTCTGGCCGCCGCCGCCGCCGTCGGCACCGGCGCCGATCGCCGGGAGGAACCAGGTGAGGTGGTCGTGCCGACCGAGCATCCGGATCGCCAGGGCCGCGTTGCCGTCCGTCGCCAGGGCGCCGTTGGTGAGGGGCGTCGCGTCGGCCAGCACCGCCACGCGACGGCCGGCGGCGTTCGTCGTGACGGCGTAGGCGCCGCCGCCCTGCGCGCCGGCGCCCGGTGCGGGGAAGCACGTCACGACGCCGGGCGACTGCGCGGTCAGCGCACCGGCGGCGGTCACGGTGCCGGCCGCAACCGCGTCCGCGTCCGTGCACGCGGCCTGGCGGGCGGTGGCCGCCGAGCCGCCGCCGTACGCCAGCCCGACGCCCGGCGCGAGCTGGTCGAGGTACTGCGTCGCGGCCACGAGGACGAGGTCGGCGTCCACCTGCGCCAGGCGCTGCGCGTCCTGCGGGGTCAGCGCGTAGTCGTCGACGACGAGCAGGGTCCCGCCCGCGGCGGCGCGCTCGGCGTCCCGCAGGGACCGCACGTACGTCACGGTGACGCCGTGCCGGCCGAGGACCTGCGCCAGCGCCCGCGCGCCGTTGCCGGACGGGTTGTCCGGCGCGAGCGGCGTCGTCGACGTCCGGGGGGCCGGCAGGATCGCCAGCAGCGCCCCGACGAGCAGCACGCCGAGCACGACGAGCACGGGCCGCCAGCGCCGCCAGCGACCCGCCGCGCGCGTGCGCGCCGTCGTGCCGTCGCCGACGACGACCGTGGTCGCGCTCACGCCGGCACCTGCTCCCGCCGGGCGGCGCCGGCCAGCCGGTCCACGGCCCGCATGGTGTCGTCGTCGGCCGGGCCGGCGGTGCGCTCGCCGTAGACGACCTCGTCGAACAGCTCGGCGCCCTCGGTGAGGTCGCGCGCGACGCTCGGCAGCACGCGGCCGGCCTCGGCGGCCACCTCCAGCGCCGTGCGGCCGGGCCGCTCGTCGAGGACGGCGCGCTCCTCGAGCGCGCGCACCACGGCGCGGAACCGCTCCGCGACGGCGCGCGACCAGTCGCCGGCGGCCGCGGCGGCATCGGCCGCCGTCCTCAGCTGCGCGGCGCTGCGCCGGTCGTCGTGCCCGAGGACCTCGCGGTCGCGGGCGGCGCGGTGGGAGCGGCGCACGGGCCCGGCGACCCACAGCGCGACGAGGACGACGACCACGAGGATGCCGACGACCAGCAGCGCCGCCAGCGCGGGCTGCATGCCCAGCGTCGGCAGCCCCTGGAACTGCTGCGCGATCCAGCGCAGCAGGCGGACGAGCAGGCTGTCCTGCTGGTGGTACGCCGGGTTGGCGAGCTCGTCGGCCGCCCACCGCCGCGCGGTCGGCGCGTCGGGCGTCACCGGGGGCTCGAGGAGCACCGGCGGCCTACCGGACGGCGGCGGCCGCGTCGGCGGTGGCCGCGCGGCCGAGCTCGATGTCGAGGCCCTCGCGCCGCATCCGCACGTCGATGTAGAGCAGCGCCACCACGGCGGAGGTGTACGTCGTGGTCGCCGTCAGCGCGATGATCTGGCCCACGGACGTGATCGCCAGCGACGTCGCCGAGACGAGCTCGCCGGAGGACGCGAACGACGCGACGAGGCTGAACGGCGTGAGGATGATCTGCTGCAGCACGCCCATGAGCAGCGAGACCAGCAGCCAGATCCCGAACAGCCGCCAGAAGCTGCCGCGCGTGAGGCGCCACGCCCGCCGGACGGTGGCCCAGAAGCCCTTGCCCTCCAGCATCAGGGCGGGCGTCACCAGCAGGGTGCGGGTGCTGAACCACACGGCGCCGACCACGATGACGACGAACGCCACCAGGCCGGCGACGACCGCGGCACCGTTGTGGTGGGACACGGCGAGGAGGACGACGATCCCCACCAGCACGGCGATGGCGGCGACGACCACGGCGCCGGACAGGAACGAGAACCCGACGACCCACCAGACCCGCCCGGAGCGCAGCACGTCGCGCACCGTGATGGTGCGGCCCAGCACGGAGCGGCTGACCGCCACGACGAGGAGGCCGGTGAGGATCGTCGTCACCAGCACCGTGACGGGCTGCGTGAACACCGAGCCGAACGCGTACGAGAGGTTCCCGCTCAGCTGGCCGGACTCGGCGGGGGACAGACCCGTGGCGGTCGAGCCGAACACGTCGTTGAGCGGCGTCGTGAGGAACCCGGAGACGTAGTAGGTGAGCAGGGCCGAGAAGATCACCGCGACGGCCACCGCCACCGACGACAGGCCGAACATGACGGCGGGGTTCGCGCGGATGGCGCGCACGCCGCCGTCGAGCATCTCGCCGAGCGACAGCGGGCGCAGCGGGATGATGCCGGGCTGGAGCACCGGCGGGGCCCAGGCCTGGGGTGCCGGCTGGTAGCCGTACCCGGGGGGCGGCGGCTGCTGCCCCGACCAGGGCGGCGGCTGCTGGCCGGCCCAGGCCGGCGGCACCTGCGGCGCGCCCCACCCGGTGGGCTGCTGGCCCGGTGCCTGCCACGCCGGGGGCTCGTCGTGCGGCCGTGGCTCGTCGTGCCGCTCCTGGCCGGACCCGCCGGGCGCCGTCCAGGCGGGCGGGCGGTCCTCGGGGCTGGTCATGCCGCTGCGTCCCCTCCCGGGCCGCGGCCGGTGCGCGCCCCGGCGGCCATCGTGCCACGGCGGGGTGCCCGTCCGCGGGCCGTCCGGCGCGGGCGGGGGGAGGTCCGCGACCGGTCCACCTGCGGATCCGCCGTCCCGGCCTGCCCTCGGTGCGACAATGCCCCCCATGAAGGGTCGTGTGCTGGTGGTCGACGACGACACCGCGCTGGCGGAGATGATCGGCATCGTGCTGCGCTCGGAGGGGTTCGAGCCGGTCTTCTGCGAGGACGGGGACCACGCGCTGGGGGTCTTCCGCAACGCGCAGCCGGACCTGGTGCTGCTCGACCTCATGCTGCCGGGCAAGGACGGGTACGAGGTCTGCCGGCAGATCCGTGGCGAGTCGGGCGTCCCGATCGTCATGCTGACGGCCAAGAGCGACACGGTCGACGTGGTGCTCGGCCTGGAGGCCGGCGCCGACGACTACATCTCCAAGCCCTTCAAGCCGAAGGAGCTCGTCGCGCGTGTCCGCGCGCGGCTGCGGCGGTCCGACGAGCCCGTGCCGGAGCACCTGGCGATCGGCGACCTGACGATCGACGTGCCCGGCCACCGGGTCTCGCGCGACGGCGAGCAGATCTCGTTGACGCCGCTCGAGTTCGACCTGCTCGTCGCGCTGGCGCGCAAGCCGTGGCAGGTGTTCACGCGCGAGGTGCTGCTCGAGAAGGTCTGGGGCTACCGCCACGCGGCCGACACCCGGCTCGTCAACGTCCACGTGCAGCGGCTGCGCTCGAAGATCGAGCACGACCCCGAGAAGCCCGAGATCGTCATGACCGTCCGCGGGGTCGGCTACAAGGCGGGCGCGACGACCTCGTGACCGAGGGCGCGCGCCGCGGCCGGCCGCGGTGGACGAGCGTGTGGCGGCTGCTGCGGTCCCGGTGGCTGCGGCGGCTGCGGGACGCCGTGCACTGGTGGCGCCAGTCGCTGCAGGTGCGGGTGCTGACGTCCACGCTGGTCATCGGCCTGGTCGCCCTCGCCCTCGTCTTCGTCTACGTCGGGCAGCGCACCGCCGCCGGCCTGTTCGACGAGCGCCGCGACCAGGTGCTGGAGGAGAGCTTCCGCTCCTCGCAGCAGGCGCAGCAGACCCTCAGCGCGTCGACCGCGCAGACGGCGGCCGAGGTGTTCGTGCTGCTGCGCGGCGTGACCACCGAGCAGAGCACGGGCGGGCCCAGCAGCCCCGAGGTCTTCATGCTGCGCGCGCCGGTGCAGCCGACGACCGGGCAGCCGCCGCCGGTGCAGGTCGGCAACACGGCGACGAAGCCGGCGCTGGTGTACCTCATCAGCGACGGCCTCAAGGCCGCGGTGGCCGACAAGAAGCAGCACTGGCAGTCGGTGGCGATCACCGAGGAGGACGGCAGCACGACGCCCGGCATCATCGTGGGCCAGCAGGTGCAGGTGCCCGTCGTCGGTACCTACCAGCTCTACTTCCTCTACCGGCTGGACGCGGAGCAGCGCCGGCTCGACTTCCTGCTCGGCACCCTCGCGCTCGCCGCGGGTGCCCTCGTGGTGCTGCTCGCCTCCATCACGTGGCTCGTGACGCTGCAGACCGTGCGCCCCGTGCGGCGGGCCGCCGAGGTCGCCGAGCGGCTCGCGGACGGCCAGCTGACCGAGCGCATGCCCGTGCACGGCGAGGACGAGATGGCGACGCTGGCGCGCTCGTTCAACGAGATGGCCGCCTCGCTCCAGGACCAGATCCGCCGGCTCGAGGAGCTGTCCGCACTGCAGCGCCGGTTCGTCTCCGACGTGTCGCACGAGCTGCGCACCCCGCTGACGACCGTGCGGATGGCGGGCGAGATGATCTACGCCGCCCGGCAGTCGTTCGACCCGGCGACGAAACGCTCGGCCGAGCTGCTCAGCACGCAGCTGGACCGGTTCGAGGACCTCCTGGCCGACCTGCTGGAGATCAGCCGCTACGACGCCGGCGCGGCCGTGCTGGACGCCGAGGGTCGGGACGTGCGCGACGTGGTGCTGCGGACCGTGGACAACGTGGTGACGCTGGCGGCCCGCAAGGGCTCGTGGCTGCGGGTGGACCTGCCCGAGGGCCAGGCCGTCGCGGACATCGACCCCCGGCGCGTCGAGCGCGTCTGCCGCAACCTGCTGGTCAACGCGATCGAGCACGCGGAGGGGACGCCGGTCGAGGTGCGCGTGGCTGCCGACGCGAAGGCGGTCGCCGTCGTCGTGCGCGACCACGGCATCGGCATGACGCCCGAGGAGGTCGCGCACGTGTTCGACCGGTTCTGGCGCGCCGACCCGGCGCGGGCCCGCACCACGGGAGGCACCGGCCTGGGCCTGGCCATCTCGCTCGAGGACGCGCACCTGCACGGCGGCTGGCTCGATGCCTGGGGACGCCCGGGCCAGGGCGCGAGCTTCCGGCTGACGCTGCCCCGGCGGGCCGGCATGAGGCTGACCGGCTCGCCGCTGGACCTCGTGCCGGCACCCGAGCCGGAGACGGTCGTCGTCCCGGCCGGCGTGCCGCGCACCGACCCGGCCGCGCTGCCGGAGTGGACCGGCGCGTTCGACCCGGACCGTCAGGAGGTGCCGTGATGAGCCGCGCCCTGCGGGTGGCCGGCCTGCTGGCCGTCGCCGCCGTCGCCCTCGGCGCCTGTGCCCGGATCCCGACGTCGGGGCCCGTGCAGCAGGGCGGCGGGGGCCAGGTCGCCGAGCCGAACCCGGCCGTCGTCCTCGCCGTCGGCCCGCAGCCCGGATCGCAGCCCGAGCAGATCGTCGAGGACTACCTGACGGCCGGCGCCGCCGGCGTGTCGAACGGCCTGGACTTCACGGTGGCCCGCAAGTACCTGTACGGCGACGCGGCGGCGAACTGGAACCCGCTGGGCGGCGTCCTCGTCGTCGACGGCTTCACGCCGTCCCAGCCGAGCGACACGCAGGTGACGATCGACGCGTCCGTCGTCGCCAAGGTCGACGCCGACGGCGTGTACTCGGAGACGGCCCGCGGCGCTCCCGAGACGGTGACGTTCGGGATGGTGCAGGACACCTCGGGGCAGTGGCGCATCAAGGACGTGCCGGACGGCCTCATCCTCACGTCGCGGCAGTTCCAGGACCAGTTCCGCCGGGTGTCCCTCTTCTTCCTCACGCCCGACGCGCAGTACCTGGTGCCGGACCCGCGCTGGTACCCCGCGGTCAACCTGGCGACGTCGGTGGTCAAGGGGCTGCTCGCCGGCCCGGCACCGTTGCTGCGCGACGCCGTGCGGACGGCGGTGCCCCAGGGTGTCGTCCTGACGCCGGAGGCGGTGACGGTGAAGGACGGCCAGGCGGAGGTCGACCTCGGGCCGGCCAGCGCGGTGCAGGCCGCCGACCACGACCTGCTGGTCGCCCAGATCCAGGAGACGCTCGTCCAGCAGGTGGCGCAGGTGCGCACCGTCGTCGTGCAGGCGGGGGCGGACGGGCCGCAGCTGCAGGGCACCAAGCAGCTCCTGACGATCGGCCAGGCCCAGGCGACCCCGGCCGCCGCGGAGGCGATCGCCTCCGACGCCAACGGCGAGCACCTGGCGGCGCTGGGCTCGCCGGGCACCCCACCCGTACCCGTGGCGGGGGTCGCGCCGCTGACCGGCCTCGACGCCCGTAGCCCGGCGCGCTCGGAGAACGGCGTGGTGCGGGTGTTCCTGCGGGGGCCGAACGAGCTGGCCACCGTGCCGACGGCGAGCCAGGCGTCGCAGACGCTCCTGCAGTCGCCCAACCTCGCGGCGCCCTCGGTCGACCGGTTCGGCTGGGTGTGGACCGCCTCCGGCGGCACCGTGTCCGCGGTCGACGGCCACGATCCCGACGTCAGCCTCACCCCGAAGTGGCTGGCCGACCGCACCGTCACGGCCGTGCGCGTCTCCCGGGACGGCACGCGCATCGCGGTCGTCTCGACCGCCCAGGACGGGTCGGGCGTGTCCATCGACGTGGCCGGCATCGCGCGCGACGAGCGGGGTGGCCCGCAGCAGCTGTCCGACCAGACGCAGCGCGTGGGCGCGGCCCTGACGGTCGCCGGGTCCGTGGTCTGGTACGACGACGACCAGCTCGCCGTGCTCGCGCGCGGCGCCGGGTCGGCCACCGTGTGGGAGGTGCCGCTCGGTGGGCCCAGCAAGGCGCTGCCGGACGTGGCGGGCGGGGTCTCGCTCGCGGGCTGGCGCACGGAGCGCAGCCTCCTGGTCGCGACGAGCGACGGGCGGCTGCTGACCTTCAGCGGACCGACGTGGACCCCGGTCGAGGGCGTCTCCGGGGTGCGTGACCCCTCCTACCCCGGCTGAGGCGCCCACAGCCCGGTGGTCCGGCCGCGCCGGTGCCCGCCGGGTGCGCACGTGCCGTGGCCCGCCGTGGGACGACGAGGCTGCGCGCCGTGCACGGGGCGGGCGGGGCATGGTGGCGGGTGGCAGGCCGGGAGCTCCTCGGCCTGGTGCTCCCGATCGCGTGCGCCGGGTGCGGCGCGGACGACGTGCCGTGGTGCGACGGGTGCGCGCAGGGGCTGGCCCGCCCGGCCTGGCGGGTCGAGGGGCGGGCCGCGCGGCTGGACCGGATGGACGGGCGGCCGCCGGTGGCGGTGTGGGCGGTGGCCGACTTCGCGGGGCCCGTGCGGCGCGCGGTGAGCGCCTGGAAGGACCACGGCCGCGCCGACATGACGGCGGCGCTGGGCGCCTCGGCGCGGCGTGCGACCCGGGCGCTGGTCGACGAGGCGGGGGAGTCGCTCCTCGGGCCCGGCCCCGTGCTCGTCGTGCCGGCGCCCTCCACCCCGGCCGCGCGCCGGAGGCGGGGCTGGGACCCGGCCGGGGAGCTCGCCGCCGCGGTGGCCGACGAGCTGACCCGTCGGGGGTGCCCGGCGCGCCGTGCGCCGGTGCTGCGGCGGACGGCCGGCGCCGACCAGGCCGGCCTGTCGGCGCGGGCGCGCTCCCGGAACCTCTCGGGCCACGTCCACGTCCGCCGGTGGCCGTCGGCCCTGCCGGGGCGAGCCGTGCTCGTCGACGACGTGCTGACGACGGGGGCGACCTTCGCCGCCTGCGTGCGGGCGCTCGAGGCCTCGGGGATCGCCGTGGTCGCCGGGGTCGTGGTCGCGTCGACACCCTCGCCCGGGTCCGGCGCAGGTTCGCCCGGTCCGACCTTTTGACGGCCTCGAACGACGGGTTAACGTGGTGCATGGAACCGGTCCTCCCGGCGCCTGCGCGGCGGCCCGACCGGTTGCGGAGGAGGTGGTGTCGTCGTTGCCCCTCGGGGCCCAGGACTGCTCGCCACCGGGCGCCGAGTCACCGGCGCCCCTCACCTCCCAGGAGGCCCTCATGGAGATCGTGGTTGCCGGTCGTCACACCGATGTGCCAGCCCGCTACCGGACCCACGTGGCAGCCAAGCTCGCCAAGATCGAGCAGCTCGCTCCGCGCGCGCAGCGCGTGGACGTGCTCGTCTCGCACGAGGCGAACCCGCGCCAGGCTGACTTCAGCGAGCGGGTCGAGCTGACCGTCGTCGACCGCGGACCCGTGATCCGCGCCGAGGCGTCGGCGGACGACCCGTACGCGGCGCTCGACCTGGCGCTGGCCAGGCTGCTGGAGCGGCTGCGCCGCAGCCGCGACCGGCGCAGGGAGCGCAAGGACACCACGATCCCGGGGACCGAGCCCACCGGCGAGCCGCAGGACGCGGAGGTGGGCGCCGCGGGCATCGATGCCGTGCGGGTCCTCGACGACGGCACCAGGGAGATCCCGCTGGGGGACTCGCCGGTGGTGATCCGCGAGAAGGTCCACGAGGCGGCACCGATGACGGTCGACGACGCGCTCTACCAGATGGAGCTCGTCGGCCACGACTTCTTCCTCTTCGTCGATGCCGAGAGCGGTCGCCCGGCGGTGGCCTACCGGCGGCACGGCTGGTCGTACGGCGTCATCCAGCTCGACACGGTCGTCCTCGAGGGCGTGGGCGCCCGGGTGCGCGAGCCCGCGCCGGCGTTCTAGGCCACGTCGTCCGGGCGGACGGCCGTTCCGGCGACCGTTCGCCCGGACGTCGCGCGTCCGGGGTGTCGGTGGGCCGGGGGAGGATGCGGGCGTGCCCGTGACCGACGCCCCCGCACGCGCCGTCGCCCACCTGACGATGGCGCAGGCCCGCAGGATCGCGCTGCGCGCCGCCGGCCTCGACCGGGCACGCCCGGACGGCCCCGTCACCGCCCGTGACGTCGGCACCGTGGTCGACCGTCTCGGCGTCGTCCAGATCGACTCGGTCAACGTGTTCGCGCGGGCGCACCTCATGCCGCTCTACGCGCGGCTGGGCGCCTTCGACGCGGGGCTCGTCGACCGTGCCGCGAACCGGGCCCCGCGCCGGCTCGTGGAGTCGTGGGCGCACATGGCCTCGTTCGTCACGCCCGAGACCTACCGCCTGCTCGGCTGGCGGCGGCAGAGCTACCTGCGCGACGCGTGGGGCATGGTCCGCGACGTGCCGCTGCAGCATGCGCCGGTCGTCGACGACATCCGCGCGCTCCTCGCGGACGCCGGCCCGCTCACCGCCGAGCAGGTGCACGCCCGGCTCGGCCACGAGCGCCCGCAGCGGCCCGACGACCAGTGGGGCTGGAACTGGACGGTGTCCAAGCGGGTCCTGGAGTACCTCTTCTTCACCGGGCAGGCGGCGTCCGCGGGCCGCAACGGCGCGTTCGAGCGGCGCTACGACCTGGTCGAGCGCGTGCTGCCGCGGGCGGTCCTGGGCCTGCCGGAGCCCGACGAGCGCGACGCGGTGCGCGAGCTCGTCGCCACGTCGATCCGGGCGCTGGGCGTCGGGACCCTGCGCTGCGTGGCCGACTACTTCCGGCTGCGGCAGGCGCCGACGGCCCTGGCCCTCGCCGAGCTGGCCGAGGAGGGCGTCGTCGAGCCCGTGGTCGTCGACGGCTGGGGCACCGGCTGGCGGCACGTGGGCGCGACCGCGCCGCGCACGACGAGCGCGCGCACCCTGCTGTCGCCGTTCGACCCGCTCGTCTGGGAGCGCACGCGGGTGGAGGCCCTGTTCGGCCTGCGGTACCGCATCGAGATCTACACGCCCGCGGCCAAGCGGACGTGGGGCTACTACGTGCTCCCGTTCCTGCTGGGCGACCGGGTGGTCGCCCTGGTCGACCTCAAGGCGGACCGCCAGGACGGTGTGCTGCGGGTGCTGGCGGCGCACCCGGTCGGCGGCGCCGTCGCCGGGGTCCCCGCCGAGCTGGCCGCCGAGCTGCGCGTGGCGGCGGGCTGGCTCGGGCTGTCCGACGTGGTCGTCGCGGACCGCGACGGCAACGCGCGGGGCGAGCTCGCCGGGCCGCTGGCCACGGCGCTGGGGGCCTGAGCCCGCCACCAGGGCGCCCACCCCGCCGACCCATGGCTCGCCTAGGATGGCTAGGCCCGGCCGAGTGGCCGGTGAGGTCCACCGCCCCTGCAGGGGTGCGAGCAGTCGGGAGTGGCGCGTGGCGTCCGTCGTCGAGAAGGTTCTGCGGCTCGGTGAGGGCCGGATCCTCAGGAGGCTGGCCGGGATCGCGGCGCAGGTCAACGCCCTGGAGGACGGGTTCGAGACCCTCACCGACGCCGAGCTGCGCGAGGAGACCGACCGCTTCAAGGAGCGGCTGGCCGACGGCGAGAAGATCGACGACATCCTGCCCGAGGCGTTCGCCGCGGTGCGCGAGGCGTCCCGCCGCACGCTGGGCCAGCGCCACTTCGACGTGCAGCTCATGGGCGGCGCGGCCCTGCACCTGGGCAACATCGCCGAGATGAAGACCGGCGAGGGCAAGACGCTCGTGGCGACGCTGCCGGCCTACCTCAACGCCCTGTCTGGCCAGGGCGTCCACGTCGTCACGGTCAACGACTACCTGGCCGGCTACCAGAGCGAGCTCATGGGCCGCGTGTTCCGGTTCCTCGGGCTGACCACCGGCTGCATCCTCGGCCAGATGACACCGGCCGAGCGGCGGGTCCAGTACGCCGCCGACATCACCTACGGCACCAACAACGAGTTCGGCTTCGACTACCTCCGCGACAACATGGCGTGGACGGTGGACGAGCTCGTCCAGCGGGGCCACCACTACGCGATCGTCGACGAGGTCGACTCCATCCTCATCGACGAGGCCCGGACCCCGCTCATCATCTCCGGCCCCGCGTCCGGCGACGCCAACCGCTGGTACACCGAGTTCGCCAAGGTCGCCCGCCGCCTCGAGCCGGAGCGCGACTACGAGGTGGACGAGAAGAAGCGCACCATCGGCGTCCTGGAGCCGGGGATCGCCCGCGTCGAGGACTACCTCGGCATCGACAACCTCTACGAGTCGCTCAACACCCCGCTCATCGGGTTCCTCAACAACGCCATCAAGGCGAAGGAGCTCTTCAAGCGGGACAAGGACTACGTCGTGCTGCAGGGCGAGGTGCTCATCGTCGACGAGCACACCGGCCGCATCCTCCCCGGCCGGCGCTACAACGAGGGCATGCACCAGGCCATCGAGGCCAAGGAGGGCGTGACCATCAAGGCGGAGAACCAGACCCTCGCCACGATCACGCTGCAGAACTACTTCCGCCTCTACACCAAGCTCGCGGGCATGACCGGCACGGCCGAGACCGAGGCCGCCGAGTTCCTCAACACCTACAAGCTCGGCGTGGTGCCGATCCCGACGAACAAGCCGATGATCCGCCTCGACCAGCGCGACTTCGTCTACAAGGGCGAGGAGGGCAAGTTCGACGCCGTCGTCGCCGACATCGTCGAGCGCCACGCCAAGGGCCAGCCGGTCCTCGTCGGCACCGTCTCGGTCGAGAAGAGCGAGTACCTGTCGAGCAAGCTGAAGAAGCACGGCGTGCCGCACGAGGTGCTCAACGCCAAGCAGCACGAGCGCGAGGCGGCCGTCGTCGCCCAGGCCGGCCGCAAGGGCGCCGTCACCGTCGCCACCAACATGGCCGGCCGCGGCACCGACATCATGCTCGGCGGCAACGCCGAGTTCATGGCCGTCGCGGAGATGGAGCAGCGCGGGTACGACCCCGCGGAGCGCCCGGAGGAGTACGAGGCCGCGTGGCCCGGCGTGCTCGCCAAGATGAAGGACGCGGTCGCGGCCGAGCACGACGAGGTCGTCGGGCTCGGTGGGCTCTACGTCCTCGGCACCGAGCGGCACGAGTCGCGCCGCATCGACAACCAGCTCCGCGGCCGTTCCGGCCGCCAGGGCGACCCCGGGGAGTCCCGGTTCTACCTGTCGATGCAGGACGACCTCATGCGCCTGTTCAACTCGGGCCTGGCCGAGTCGATGATGCAGCGCGCCGGGTTCCCCGAGGACCTGCCGCTGGAGAGCAAGATCGTCACCCGCGGCATCGCGTCGGCGCAGTCGCAGGTCGAGGCGCGCAACTTCGAGATCCGCAAGAACGTCCTCAAGTACGACGACGTGATGAACCGCCAGCGCGAGGTCATCTACGCCCAGCGCCGGCGCGTGCTGGAGGGCGAGGACCTCGCCGACCAGATCACGCACTTCCGGCGCGACGTGCTCATGGGGTACATCCACGACGCCACGGCCGAGGGCCGGCCGGAGGACTGGGACCTCGACACGCTGTGGACCGCCCTGCGCGGCATCTTCCCGATCTCCATCACGGTCGACGACGTCGTCGAGGCGGCCGGTGGGATCGAGCGGCTGGACGCCGAGATGATCGAGCGCGAGGTGCTCTCGGACGCCGAGATCGCCTACGCCGACCGCGAGGCGCTCCTCGGCGAGGAGGGCATCCGCCAGCTCGAGCGGCGCGTGACGCTCGCCGTCCTCGACCGCAAGTGGCGCGAGCACCTCTACGAGATGGACTACCTCAAGGAGGGCATCGGCCTGCGGGCGATGGCCCAGCGCGACCCGCTCATCGAGTACCAGCGCGAGGGCTACCAGCTGTTCTCGGCGATGACCGACGCGATCAAGGAGGAGAGCGTCCAGTACCTGTTCAACCTCGAGGTGCAGGTCGCCGAGCCCGAGGTGTCCGAGGCGCCCGCCGAGGTCGCACCGGACGAGAACGCGGCGCCCGCCGAGGTCGAGGCGGCCCCCGCGCCGCGGGTCGTCGCCCAAGGTCTGGACGGACCCGCCCAGCGCGCGCCCCTGAGCTACTCGGCACCGTCGTCGGACGGCGACGGCGCGGTGGTGTCGAGCGGTGACGCGCGGCGTGCCGGCTCCGGGACGGCCCAGCGCTCCGGCGCCCCGGCCTCCGCGCCGGCCGCCGGTGGGGGGAACCGTGAGGAGCGCCGCAAGGCCGCCAAGCAGGGCAAGAAGCGCCACTGACCCTCGCCCGCCGCAGGGTGGCGCGCTAGCCGACCTCGAGCGCCGTGGCGCGCCACGCGCCGCGGTGCGTCTCGAGCCGCAGCGCGATCGCCCGCACGCGCCGTCCGTCGTCGACCACCGCGGTCGCCTCGACGAGGTGCTCGTGGAGGGCGCACACGCGCACGCCGCGGACGGCCGCGGCGCGGGTCAGCGCCGGCACCGCGCCCCGTGTGACGGCGGCGCGCGCCCGCAGCGCGTCGAGCACGCCCGGGGCCAGCCAGCGCGCGAGCTGCGCGGCGGGCCGTCGCCCGACGATGACCTCGACGCTCGCGCCCGCGAGGCGTCGTGCGACGACCGTCGGGTCCTCGGCGGGAGCAGGCCCGCGCGGCTCGTCGGCCTCGTCGCTGCCGAGCGAACGATCGTCGGCCTTGAGGATGCGGAGCCGTTCGGCCGGCGTCGGCGGTGGCCCGCCGACGGGGGTCGTGGCGCGGCGCACCCGTGCCGGCGGGAGCGCGGGCACGAGCCGCACCCGCGGGCCCCCCGCGGCGTCCGCGGATGTCGTGGCCACCGGTGCCGCGGGGTCCTGCACCAGGTGGAGCGTCGCCGGGCGTGTGGCGGGCGCGGCGGTGACGGCCCGCCGGAAGAGCAGCTCGGCGGCGGTCTCGGGCGCGAGCTCGGCGAGGGCGCTCACCGGGTCATCGCCGGCGGGGCGACGAGCACCTGACCGGGCAGGATCAGCCCGGGGTCGGGCCCGATCGTCGCGGCGTTCGCCGCGTACCAGGCGGGCCACGCCGCGGCGACGTCCGCCTCGCTCGCGTCGGCCGGCAGGTGGCGGGCGGCGATGCCCCAGAGGGTGTCGCCGCGCACGACGACGACGGTCGCGGCCTCACCACCGGCCGGCGCGCCATCGCCTGACGTCCACCGCGCCGCACCGGGGACGGCCAGCGCGTCGGCGTTGCTGCCCGGCGAGACGGTCGGTCGCCACGCCCCTGGCGTGAGGGTTCCGGAGGTGCCCAGGGAGCTGCCGCCGCCGCGTGCCGTGGCGCCCGACATGGCCGAGCCGACAGACGGCGCCCAGCCGGGGTCGAACGGAGCAGTGGTGACCACCGCCGGTGCCGGCGCGGCGCTCGTGGTGCCGGCCATCGCGGCGGACGGTGCCGGCGCCGCACTCGTGGTGCCGGGCAGGGCGGCCGCCGGGGCCTGCGACGCGGCGGCGCTCCCGGCAGGCGGGAGCGAAGGCGCGGGCACCGTCGTCGTCACCGCCCACCCCAGGTCAGGTCCCGCGTCACCCGTGGCGACCGACGCGGTCGAGGGGCCGGCGGTCGTGGAGAGGTCGGCGGCCGACGCGGAGGTCACCGAGGCCGCGCCGAGCCCGGCGGCGACCGCCACGACGAGCGCCCGCCGTACGGCGGCCGGCGCGCACCGCTGCACCCACGCCTCGCCGTGCCGCCAGGCACCACCGGCGTGGCGGGCGAGCAGGCACGCGACGGCCATCGCCGCCGAGGCCGCGAGCCACGCCAGGACCAGGGCTCCGGTCGCGAGCACGGCGAGCTCCACCAGCTCGTCGGGCCCCGCGGTCGCCACGCCCACCGCCAGCTCGAGCGCGCGGCGCCCGCACGCCGCGGCCACCCCTGCTGACACGATCGCGGCCCCGCCGAGGGCGGGCACGCGACCCGCCGCCGTCCGGGGCGCCGCTGCCACGACGCCCATCGGATCTCCTTTTTCTGCTGCTGTAATGTCAGTTGATGCCGTTTGATGCGGCATGGCTCGCCTAGGTGTACCCGCTGCCGACGCCCGGTGTCGAGCGCTCACCGGCCCGGATCACCCGGACGGGTCCGCCGCCACTCGTTCGGCGGCCGCCCGCAACCCGTTCGGCCCTGCCGCCGCCGCCGGCCGGCGCCCTAGCGTGCGCACCGTGCAGTGGCAGCTGCTCTTCGAAGACCTGGATGCTCAGTTCGCGGCGGCGCAGGCCGAGCAGGCCCGCGCGGTCCGGTCCGACCTGGTGCGCGCCGAGCGCGCCACGACGCACCTCGCCGACCGGCTGCGCGCCGCCGTCGGCCTCCCGCTCCGGGTGCAGGCCGGCGACGTCGCGGTGGCGGGCGAGCTCCTCGACGTGGGCGAGGGCTGGGCCCTCCTGTCCGAGCCGCCCGCCCGGCAGGCCCTCGTGCCGGTCGCGGCGATCACCGCGGTCGCGGGGCTCGTCCCTCAGGTGGCTCCGCCGCCGGGCCGGGTGGGCCGCTCGCTCGGCCTGTCCCATGCGCTCCGGGCGCTGTCGCGGGACCGGGCGCAGGTGCAGGTGTGCGCGGCGGGCCGGACGCTGACCGGGGTGATCGACCGCGTCGGTGCCGACCACCTCGACCTGCGGCCTGCCGTCGGCCCGCCGTGGACGGTGCCGTTCAGCGCCCTGCTGGTGGTGCGCTCCCGGTGAGGGCTCAGGCGTCCGTGGCAGCGGCGCCGTGCGATGCGCGGGACCGTGTCTGCTCGTACATCCGCTCGATGTACCGCTCCAGCTCGCTGGCCTCCACGCGCCAGATGCCGCGGCCACCGATCTGGATGGCGGGCAGCTCACCGGACTTGACCAGCGAGTACGCCTGCTGCGCGGAGATGTTGAGGATCTCCGTCACGTCCGCGAGCGTGAGGAAGCGCGGTGCCATGCCCGCAGTGTGGCACGGGCGGACGACGAGCCCACCGACCCGCGCGACTTGTCCACAGCCTCGGCCGCGCCGCACCCGTCCCACCCCCGATGATGCAGCCCCGAGACGAGGAGGACGCCCGTGAGCCGCCTGGAGACCGGGACGCTCGACCTGCCGGCGCCGGTGGCGCAGCGCCTGCGCCGCCCGGGCTGGCGCGATCCCCGGCTGCTGACGGGGCTGGCGCTCGTGGCGGCCTCGGTCGCGCTCGGCTCGTGGGCGCTGCGCGCCGCCGAGCGGACCGTGCCGGTCTTCGTCGTCCGCGAGACGACGGTTCCGGGCGCCGCGATCGACGCCGCAGCGCTGACGGTCGCGGACGTGCGGCTCGGCGGCGTGGACCTGGCGCGGTACGTGCGCGCCGACGCGCCGCTCCCCGCCGGTGCCGTGGCGCTGCGCGTGGTCGAGGCCGGCGAGCTGCTGCCGGCGTCGGCCATCGGGTCGGCGGACGCCCTCGCGCTCCGCCCGGTCTCCGTGCCCGTCGCCGGCAGGCTCCCGGAGGCGGTCCGCAGCGGCGCCCGGGTGGACCTGTGGTTCAGCCCCAAGGCCCGGGCCGCGGACGACGCGCCCGGCGCGCCGTCGCAGCTCGCGGCCGCGCTGACCGTCGCGGAGGTGGACCGCCCTCAGGGCGCGTTCGCGGCGGGCGGTGCGACGACCGTGCACGTGCTCGTCCCGATCGAGCAGCTGCCGGACGTGCTGGCGGCCCTTGCCGCGAACGGCCGGGTGGACGTCGTCGCGGTGCCGGGGAGCTGACGTGCCGGTCGGCGTGCTGTGCGCGGTCCAGGGGGCGGCCGAGGCCGCGCTCGTCCAGGCGGTCGAGGGCGACGGGCGGCTCGCCGTCACGCGCCGCTGCGCGGACGTCGTCGAGCTGCTGGCCGCGGCCGAGGCCGGCCTGGGCCGGCTGGCGCTGGTCTCGGCGGAGCTCGACGGCCTCGACCGGGACGCGGTCGCGGCGCTGCACCACGCCGGCCTGCGGGTGGTCTGCGTCGCCGACCAGGACCGACCCTGGCTGACGGACCGGCTCGCCGCGTGCGGCGCGGACCTCGTCGTGCCGCCGCCCGGTGACCCGGGAGCGGCGCGGGACGTCGTCGGGCGCGCGGGTGCCCTGCTCGACGCCCCCGACCGCGTACCCGACCGGGTCACCGGGCCGGTGGCCCCCGCCCGGCGGGGCCGCCTGGTCGCGGTGTGGGGGCCGACGGGGGCACCCGGGCGCACCACGCTGGCGGTCAACCTGGCCGCCGAGATCGCCGCGCTGGGCCGCTCGTCGCTCCTCGTCGACGCCGACACCTACGGCGGGGCGGTCGCCCAGGTGATCGGCCTGCTCGACGAGGCTCCGGGGATCGCCGCCGCGGCCCGGGCGGCGGCCGCCGGCACCCTCGACGTGGCCGCGCTGGCCAGGCTGGCGCCCGTGGCAAGCCAGGGGCTGCGCGTGCTGACCGGGATCGCCCGCGCGGACCGCTGGCCGGAGCTGCCCGCAACCGCGCTGGACGCGCTGTGGGCGGTGGCGCGCTCGCTCGTCGACCTGACCGTGGTGGACACCGGCTTCGGCCTCGAGCGCGACGAGGTCCTCAGCTACGACACGCGGGCCCCCCAGCGCAACGCCGCGACCCTCTCGGCGCTCGCCGCAGCGGACGTGGTCGTCGCGGTCGGCGCCGGCGACCCGGTCGGTGTCGCACGCCTGGTGCGGGGGCTCGCCGACCTCGCCGACCTGGGGCTCGAGGGCGCCCGGCTCGTCGTCGTCAACCGGTTGCGCGCCGCCGCGACCGGCCCGGACCCGCATCGGGCCGTCGCCGACGCCCTCGCGCGCTACGCCGGGATCGGCGAGGTGCTCGTCGTGCCCGACGACCGGGCGGCGTGCGACGCCGCGCTGCTCGCCGGTCGGACGCTGCGCGAGTGCGCCCCGGGCGGCCCGGCGCGCAAGGCGATCGCCGCGCTCGCGGCGCGGCTGGCCACCCTGGTGCCGGCGCGCTGAGGGCAGACTGTGCCCGTGCGCGTCTACCTGCCCGCCGTCCTCGACCAGCTGCCCCGCGAGCAGGTGGGCCCCGGCCGTGCTCACGCCGTCACCCCCGAGCTGCGGTCCGGGCTGCCGGGGGAGGACGACGAGGGCTGGGAGTACGCCGCCCTGCTGGCGGCGGCCGACGACGCGCTCGCGCTGCTGCGGCGCCACCCGGGCTCGCCGCGGCTGCGGGTGGTGCTGGCGGCCGACGTGCCCGAGGGCCTCGTCGACGGCGGCACCGGGCCGGACGAGCCGGCCAGCGCGGTGGATCTCGTCGCGGGCGTGCCGTGGGAGGCCGTCGTCAGCGTCCACGTCGACGAGCCGGCGGCCGCGCAGGACGTCGTCGACGCGCTCGCCGGGGACCGGGCGGCCGACGACCGGCTCGTCGAGCGGGAGCTGCTCTGGTACGACGTCACGGAGGTCGGCCGCATCCCCTGGTGAGCCCCGCGGGGGCCGGTTTGGTCCCACCCCGTCGCTCCGGTAATCTTTGCCGCCGGTACGACCTCCGGTTGCGGCACCGGCCCCTCGCGGGGCCGGGGCGGGAACCGGGTGGTCATACCCCGGTGGGGTATGGTGTAACTGGCAGCACGAGGGATTCTGGTTCCCTTAGTCTAGGTTCGAATCCTGGTACCCCAGCGCTGTGACCTGCGAGGTCGCCGCTCCTCGAGCGGATCGGCTAGCATGGTCACTCCCGCGGGGCCGCAAGGCCTCGTGGCGCGACAGGCCCCCGTTGTGTAGCGGCCTAGCACGCCGCCCTCTCACGGCGGTAGCGCCGGTTCGAATCCGGTCGGGGGTACGAGCAAGGCCCGGTCACCGAGGTGACCGGGCCTTCGTCGTCGCTGGGGCCTCGCGCGGCGGGGTCAGTCCGCGGTGCGGCGGAGCACCTCGGTGAGGCGGTTGGCGGCGCTCACCACGGCGGCGGCATGGAGCCGGCCGGGCTGGCGGGAGAGGCGCTCGAGCGGCCCGGACACCGACACCGCGGCGACGACGCGACCGGACGGGCCCCGCACCGGCGCGGACACGGAGGCGACACCGATCTCGCGCTCGGACACCGACTGCGCCCAGCCGCGGCGGCGCACGCCGGACAGGATCGTCGCGGTGAACTTGGCGCCCTGCAGGCCGCGGTGCAGCCGGTCCGGCTCCTCCCACGCGAGGAGCACCTGGGCGGCCGAGCCGGCGAGCATCGTCAGCGTCGCCCCGACCGGGATCGAGTCGCGCAGGCCCACGGGCCGCTCGGCGGCCGCGACGCAGATGCGCATGTCGCCCTGGCGCCGGTAGAGCTGGGCCGACTCGCCGGTGTGGTCCCGCAGCGCGGTCAGCACCGGCCCCGCGGCGGCCAGCAGCCGGTCCTCGCCCGCGGCCGTGGCCAGCTCCGACAGGCGCGGGCCGAGGACGAACCGACCCTGCAGGTCACGCGCGACCAGGCGGTGATGCTCCAGGGCGACGGCGAGGCGGTGCGCGGTCGGGCGGGCGAGGTGGGTGGCGGTCACCAGCTGGGCGAGCGTCGCGGGTCCCGCCTCGAGGGCGCTGAGGACCGCGGCCGCCTTGTCCAGGACGCCGACTCCGCTAGAGTTGTCCATAGGTCGATATTGTCGTCTCGTCTACTGAGATGCAAGTCGGGGCACCAACCCCGGGCGTGAGACGCCTCGACCGACGCGCGGACGCCGGAGCCACAGTAATCCGGGGATCCGGACGAGAACGAGCACGAGGGACAGGCGACATGGCGGGAACGCTGGCGGAGAAGGTCTGGCAGGCGCACGTCGTGCGCCGCGGTGAGGACGGCGCGCCGGACATCCTCTACATCGACCTCCACCTCGTCCACGAGGTGACCAGCCCGCAGGCGTTCGAGGGCCTGCGCCTCGCCGGCCGGAAGGTTCGGCGCCCGGACCTGACGATCGCGACCGAGGACCACAACACCCCGACGCTCGACATCGACCTGCCGATCGCCGACGCCACCAGCCGGACACAGATCGAGACGCTGCGCGCCAACGCGGCGGAGTTCGGCGTCCGGATCCACTCGCTCGGCGACGCCGACCAGGGGATCGTCCACCAGGTCGGCCCCCAGCTCGGCCTGACGATGCCGGGCCTGACGGTCGTCTGCGGCGACTCCCACACCTCGACGCACGGCGCGTTCGGCGCGCTGGCCTTCGGCATCGGCACGAGCGAGGTCGAGCACGTGCTGGCCACGCAGACGCTGCCGCTCACGCCGTTCAAGACGATGGCGATCACGGTCGAGGGCGAGCTGCCCGCGGGTGCGACCAGCAAGGACATCATCCTGGCGATCATCGCCAAGATCGGCACCGGCGGCGGCCAGGGCTACGTCCTGGAGTACCGCGGCGACGCGATCCGCGCGCTCTCGATGGAGGCGCGCATGACGGTCTGCAACATGTCGATCGAGGCCGGCGCCCGCGCCGGGATGATCGCGCCCGACGAGACGACCTTCGCCTACCTCAAGGGTCGCCCGCACGCTCCGGAGGGCGGCGACTGGGACGCCGCCGTCGAGTACTGGCGCACCCTGCGGTCCGACGACGACGCGACCTACGACGCCGAGGTCGTGCTGCAGGCGAAGGACATCGAGCCGTACGTCACGTGGGGCACGAACCCCGGTCAGGGCTTGCCGCTGTCGGCCAGCGTCCCGGTGCCGGAGGAGATCGCCGACGAGGCGACCCGCCTCGCCGCCGAGCGCGCCATCGAGTACATGGGCCTGACGCCCGGGCAGCCGCTGCGTGACATCACGGTCGACACGGTGTTCATCGGCTCGTGCACCAACGGCCGCATCGAGGACCTCCGGTCCGTCGCGAAGGTCGTCCGGGGCCGGCGCAAGGCCGACAGCGTCCGCGTGCTCGTCGTGCCCGCCTCCGCGCGCGTGCGGCTGCAGGCCGAGGCGGAGGGGCTGGACCGGATCTTCCTCGACTTCGGCGCGGAGTGGCGCAACGCCGGGTGCTCGATGTGCCTCGGCATGAACCCCGACCAGCTGGCGCCGGGCGAGCGCGCCGCCTCGACGTCCAACCGCAACTTCGAGGGCCGGCAGGGCAAGGGCGGGCGCACCCACCTCGTCAGCCCGCTCGTCGCGGCCGCCACCGCGATCCGCGGCACGCTCTCGTCCCTGGCCGACCTCGACCTGCCGGCGGGCACGACGGTCGACGGCAGCCCCCTGGCCCCCCTCGACCCGCACCTGACGGTGCAGGTCTGATCCGCAGGAGATCGGCGATGGAGAAGTTCACCCAGCACACCGGCGTCGGCGTCCCGCTGCGGCGCAGCAACGTCGACACCGACCAGATCATCCCGGCGGTGTTCCTCAAGCGGGTCACCCGGACCGGGTTCGAGGACGCGTTGTTCTCCGCGTGGCGCAACGACCCCGCGTTCGTCCTCAACCAGGACGCCTACCGGGCCGGGTCGGTGCTCGTCGCCGGCGCGGACTTCGGCACCGGCTCGTCGCGCGAGCACGCGGTGTGGGCGCTCAAGGACTACGGGTTCCGCGTGGTGCTGTCGCCCCGGTTCGCGGACATCTTCCGTGGCAACGCGGGCAAGCAGGGCCTCGTCGCGGCGACGGTCTCGGCCGAGGACGTCGAGCTGATCTGGAAGATCCTTGAGACCCGCCCGGGCACCGAGGTGACGGTCGACCTCGTCGCGCGGACCGCGACGTGCGACGACGTGGTGGTGTCGATCGGCATCGACGACTACACGCGCTGGCGGCTGATGGAGGGGCTCGACGACATCGGGCTGACGCTCCAGCACGCGCAGGACATCACCGAGTTCGAGGCCCGGCGCGAGGCGTGGCGGCCGACGACGCTGCCCGCCAAGCACCTGCCGCCGCAGCCGGTCGAGCCGGCGCGCCCGGTGCCGCTCACGCTCGGCGCCACGCGCACGCGGTAGCGACCCGGCGATTCGGGCGCGCGGCCCGCGGCGCGCCAGTACCGTGAGCGGCACGACGAAGGAGGCCCGCCATGGTCAGCAAGTCGCAGCTCGCCCAGCGCATCGCGGCGCGGGGCGCCACGCCGGCCCAGGCCGCCCACGCGGTCGACGCCGTGCTCGGGGAGATCACCGCCGCCCTGGCGGCGGGGGAGAAGGTGACGCTCGTCGGCTTCGGCTCGTTCGAGCCCGTCGCCCGCGGCGCCCGCACGGCGCGCAACCCCCGCACCGGCGAGACGGTTCCGGTGGCCGCTACGACGGTGCCGCGGTTCCACCCCGGTGCCGGGCTCCGCACCGCGGTGGACGGCGGCGGGACGTCGCTGCGCCCCGTCGGCTCGCTCGCGGACGGCTACGCGTCGCTCGTCGTGCCCGAGGCGCCGGCGAAGGCGGCGCGGCCGGCCAAGCCGGCGAAGCCCGCGCCCAAGAAGGTCGCCAAGGCCGCCAAGCCGGCGGCGAAGGACGACAAGCACAAGGGCAAGGACGCCAAGGGCAAGAAGTCGGGCAAGAAGAAGTAGCCACCGCACAACGGCCTCACAGACTCTGTGTGGGTTTCGCGCGGATCATCCGGCCCAGGGGCGTCGGAGTGCGGGTGACGCCAACCGTGGGAGACGATGTGCCCCATGGATGACCTGCTCTACGTCGACGGAGGAAACCCCCTCTCGGGTGAGATCACCGTGCGGGGCGCGAAGAACTTCGTCTCCAAGGCCATGGTCGCGGCCCTGCTCGGCGAGACGCCGAGCGTGCTGCGCAACGTGCCGGAGATCCGCGACGTCCAGGTGGTGTCGTCCCTGCTCGAGCTCCACGGCGTCGCGGTGGACCACGACGCCGAGGCCGGCACGGTGCGGATCGACCCGACGAACGTGGACTCCGCCGTCGTGGCCGACATCGACACGCTCGCCGGGTCCAGCCGCATCCCGATCCTGTTCTGCGGCCCGCTGCTGCACCGGCTCGGCGAGGCGTTCATCCCGGACCTGGGCGGCTGCCGCATCGGCGACCGGCCGATCAACTACCACCTCGACATCCTTCGCCAGTTCGGCGCCGTGGTGGACAAGCGCGAGAACGGGATCCACATCCTCGCGCCGAACGGGCTGACCGGCACCAAGGTCGCGCTGCCGTACCCGAGCGTCGGTGCGACCGAGCAGCTGCTGCTCACCGCGGTGCGGGCCGAGGGCAAGACCGAGCTCTCGGGCGCGGCGATCGAGCCCGAGATCATGGACCTCATCAACGTCCTGCAGAAGATGGGCGCGATCATCTCGGTCGACACCGACCGCGTGATCCGCATCGAGGGCGTCGACCGGCTCATCGGGTTCTCCCACACCGCGCTCGCGGACCGGATCGAGGCCGCGTCCTGGGCGTCGGCGGCGCTCGCCACCGGGGGCGACATCTTCGTCCGGGGCGCGACGCAGCCGGAGATGACGACCTTCCTCAACACCTTCCGCAAGGTCGGCGGCGAGTTCGTCGTCGAGGACGACGGCATCCGCTTCTACCACCCGGGCGGCGACCTGCGGTCGATCCAGCTCGAGACCGACGTGCACCCCGGGTTCATGACCGACTGGCAGCAGCCGCTCGTGGTGGCCCTGACGCAGGCCAGCGGCCTGTCGATCGTCCACGAGACGGTGTACGAGAACCGGTTCGGGTTCGTCGACGCGCTCGTCGGCATGGGCGCGACCATCCAGGTCTACAAGGAGTGCCTCGGGTCGCGGCCCTGCCGGTTCGGGCAGCGGAACTTCTACCACTCGGCGGTCATCTCCGGCCCGACGACCCTGACGGCGGCGGCCATCGAGGTGCCCGACCTGCGCGGCGGGTTCAGCCACCTCATCGCGGCGCTCACCGCGAAGGGGACCTCGTCCGTGCGCGGCATCAGCCTCATCGACCGCGGGTACGAGCGGTTCACCGAGAAGCTCGCGGCGCTCGGTGCCTCGTTCAGCCGCGAGGCCCCGAAGCGCTGATCTGGCGCCCGGACGAGCCGCGCGGTCCCGGTCGGTGGGGCCGTCGGCGTCCGGCTAGAGTCGGCTCCCATGGCTCACCCGGCGCGCGCCAACGGCGCCTATCGCTTCGTCGCCGCGATCGTCCGGCCCTTCCTGCGGGCGACGACACGTCGCGACTGGCGCGGCACCGAGAACCTCCGGCGTGACGGCGGCTTCATCGCCGCCGGGAACCACGCCACCGAGATCGACCCGCTGACGTTCGCGCACGTGCTGTGGGACAACGGCATCGCGCCGCGCATCCTCGCCAAGGCGTCGCTGTTCAAGGTCCCCGTGCTCGGTGCGATCCTGCGGGCCACCGGCCAGCTCCCGGTGGACCGGGGCGGCTCGCGCGCCGCCGACTCGCTCGGGCCCGCCACCAGGGCCCTGGCCGCCGGGGAGGTCGTCGCGGTGTTCCCGGAGGGAACGCTGACCCGCGACCCAGACCTGTGGCCGATGGCGGGCAAGACGGGTGTCGCTCGGCTGGCGCTGGCGAGCCGCGCGCCGGTGGTGCCCATCGCGCAGTGGGGGGCCACCGAGCTCCTGCCGCGGTACTCGAAGAAGTTCAGGCCGTTCCCGCGCAAGCAGGTCTGGGTGGTCGTCGGCACGCCCGTCCCGCTGGACGACCTGTACGACCGGCCCACCGACGCGCTCGTGCTGCGCGAGGCCACCGACCGCGTGCTCGACGCCATCACCGCGCTGCTCGAGCAGATCCGGGGTGAGGCGGCGCCGAAGCCGCGCTTCGACCTGCGCGACCACCCCGAGTACGAGGAGCGCAAGACCGTCTACCCGCCGGTGGCGGGTCGATGACACGCGCCGCCGTCATCGGCAGCGGGGCCTGGGGCACGACCTTCGCCCAGGTGCTCGCCGACGCCGGGTGCGACGTCGCCGTGTGGGGGCACGACGACGCGTTGTGCCGGCGGATGAACGCCACGCACGTCAACGACGCGCACCTGCCCGGCGTGCTGCTGCCGGAGATTATCCGGGCTTCGTCGGACGCCGCGGACGTGCTGGCCGGGGCGGACCTGGTCGCGGTGGCCGTCCCCGTGCAGGTCGCCCGCGAGGCGCTGGCCCCGATGGCCGCGGCCGTCCCGCCGGGCGTGCCGGTCGTCTCGCTGATGAAGGGCGTGGAGCTGGCGACGGACGTGCTGGCGTCGCGGATGCTCGCGCAGGCGCTGGCGCTGCCCGACGAGCGTGTCGCGGTGCTGTCGGGCCCGAACCTCGCCAAGGAGATCGCCGCCCGCCAGCCGACGGCGACGGTCATCGCCTCGGTCTCCGACGACACCGCGACCCTCGTCGCCCGGACCGTGCAGACCGCGTACTTCCGTCCGTACACGTCGTCCGACGTCGTCGGCGTGGAGCTGTGCGGCGCGGTGAAGAACGTCATCGCGATCGCGGTCGGCATCGCGCAGGGCCGGGGGCTCGGCTACAACACGACGGCGACGCTGGTCACGCGCGGCCTGGCGGAGATCCGCCGGCTGGGCCTGCGGCTCGGCGCGGACGGTGAGACCTTCGCCGGCCTGGCCGGCGCCGGGGACCTCATGGCGACCTGCGCGTCGCCGCTGTCCCGCAACCACTCGCTCGGCGTGCTGCTGGGCCAGGGAGCGGGTCTGGACGAGGCGATCACCCGCACCGAGGGCACCGCCGAGGGGGTCAAGACGAGCCGCGCGGTCGCCGAGCTCGCGGCCACCCTCGAGGTCGACATGCCCATCACCGACGCGGTCGCCAAGGTGCTCTTCGAGGGCCTGCCGGTCGACGACCTGGCGCCGATGCTCCTCGGCCGGCCGATGAAGGCCGAGGCGGCCGACGTACCGCTGGACGCCTCCTAGCGAGCGGAGGTCCGGGGCGCTTGCCCTGCTGAACCCCTACGCCCCGGCGTGACGTCCCGCGAGCTGGACCCGCCGTGGGGCCTCGCCCTCGTGCGTCTCGTGCCGTCGATGTTGCACGACGAGGAGCGGCCCGCGGAGCTGCGGGGACATGTGGCGCGCGGCTCGAGGCTGCGCGCCGAGCGGTCCGGCCACCCCGGCCTGCTGACCGGGCGTCTCTGCTGGTCAGAAGGGTGGGTTGTCGGGGATGGCGCGGGGGTGCTTGTCGAGCTTCTCGGTTCGCCCGTGGTTGCCGGGGGTGACGCGGTAGGTCAGTCCGGCGGGGGTGTGCCACTCGAACACGCCGGGGGCCATCTGTCGCAGGGTGAAGCCGCCGTCGGTCTTCAGTCGGTGGCATCGGGTGGACAGGGGTCCGAGATTGCCGGCCGAGGTGGTGCCGGGCACGGGCGAGCCGTTGGCGGGGGTGCTGTGGTACTCGGTGGTGTGGTCGATGTCGCAGCGGGGCCCGGGCACACTGCAGCCGGGTCCGGCGCAGACCTGGTCGCGGGCCAGAACGTGCTCGGCCAGGGCTGCTGGTGGCCGGTAGCGGGTGCGTCCGACGTCCAGCACGGCGCCGGTCAGTGGGTCGGTGACGATGCGACGCCAGGTTCCCCCGAGTGCCAGGGCACGGGCCTGCTCGGCAGCGATCGGTCCGAACCCGGCCAGCTCAGCCGGCTGGTCGTCCAGTCCCATCAAGGTGGACAAGGCGACGGTGACGTCGATGCGGACCTTGGGGATCCGGATGCCGGGAGCGGCCCGCCCCGGCGGACGCGCCTGGCCGGCCGGCCAGGCGCCCTGCTCGTGGTCGATGTCGGTCTCCAGGTCGACCTCGTCCGGCCCTCGGTGAGCGCCGTCGGGCGCGCGGTCGATGCCGTCGGTCTCCTGGTCGGTGCCGTCCGGGGGCGCCACGAGGCTGGATCCGAGCGCGGCGTCGGTGGTCGTCGCAGCGTCATGTCGGGTGTCGCCGCCCACACCGTTCCCGCCCAGCATCAACGTGGTGCCGGCGAGCAGGGCGGTGCCGGTGGCTAGGTCGGTCAGGGTGTCGGCGCGCAGCTGGTCCAGGGTGCGCGGGTCCCCGGCGGCCCGCGCGGCGCGGGCGGTGGCCTCCAACGTGCCGTCGATCCGCGCCGCGTCGGTGGCCGGGAGGACGGCCCATAGGCCGGCCATCCCGTCCGGCAGCCGGCGGGGGTGGCACACGTGCCGGGCCGCCAACGCCTTTGGCAGGCGTATCGCGGCATCCTCGGGGTCGGCGGCCAGCAGGGCCCGGTCCACGTCGGCGGCCAGCTGCGTCGGGGTGCGCAGCGACGCCTGCGGCAGGACCTGCTCCAGCACCGGCCAGGACAGCTGGTAGGCCCGGTCAGCCAACCGGTCGCTCAGCACCCGCAGCTTGGCAAGATCGAGCAGCCCGTCGCGGACCGCGTCGGCCACCGGCAACAGCTGCGCACCCAACGCCCGCCCATCACGCACCAGCCGGTTGGCGGCCGGACGCGACCAGCCCAGCCGCATCGCCAGCTCATCACCGGCCACACACGTGCGCGACGGCACCGGCTGGCGCCACAACGGGTTCATCGACGCCCGCCGCGACAACTCCCCCGCCGCCAACGCACCCAGCAGGTGATCGAACGCGGCC
>NZ_MKTH01000007.1 GCF_001898175.1 Cellulomonas sp. 73-92 | reverse complement strand
CACCCGGAGAAACGACCTCTGACCTGCCCAAACGTGGAGCTGAAGGGACTCGAACCCTCGACCCCCTGCAACGCGAAGACGGGCTCACCAGTCTCGTCGCGCATGGAGTCGACTGGCGTCGTCTCGGAACTTCTCCACTCTGGCCTGGGCCACGACCGAGATCTGCTCGCTGTGACGCCTCCACGATATCGACCTAGGCCGGGTTGTCTCGACCTGGCTGGTTCCACCTCGCGCGGAGTTTCTGGCCAGTTCTTGTCCACCTCCTCTCGGAGATGACACCGTCCCTCGGAGCAGGTGGCCAGAGAAGCGGGTCAGGGTCCGAGCGCAGGCACATGACCCTCGCCGAATCGCGGTGTGCGGTCGTGCGGGAGTGCGCCCTCGGGTCAGCGCGGCCGGTGGAGAGGACGCTCACGGGGCCAGCGCCGGGAGCGGCACGACGGCGACGCCGTCGCCGCGGGTGTGGCCACAGCGGTCGGCGGTGTTGACGACGAGAGGCGTAGCTGACGGCGTCCTCGCCGAGTTGCCCGATGAAGTAGCCGAGCCAGTTGCAGCCTGCGTGCGACGTTGCGCAGCGTGCCAGGAGCGGCCGGCCATGACTGAGAAGGCTCACGCCTCTGCTTCGTCCCAGGGCTGGCCTCGTCGTTGTCTTGAAGGTTTCTTGCGGCGGCGCGACCACGATGGTCCGGTCTCACCGCGAGAAGGACTCGGCACGTGCCCAACTCAGCACCCGCAGCGCCCCGCCCAGTCCCGGGCGCTGGTGTAGTCGCATCTACCCCGACCGCCGGCGCTCCCGCGGTCGCGGCAGGCGTGGTCGGCGTCCTCGTCGTGCTCGCATTCGGCTTGGTGGCCACACACACGGACTGGTCTCAACGCGAGTTGCCCGTCGTGATGTGGATGTCCGCGCACCACACCGCCGCCGCGGGCGCCCTGGCCACCAGGCTGGCGGCGGTGCTGTCGCCGGGGACCGGTCTGCTCTGGTTGGCACTTGCCGGATGGCTGGCCGCGCGGCGCCGGGGGGTGCGGTACGGGGTCCTCATCTTCCTCGTCGGCGGTGCAAATCTCGCGGGGGCCGTCGCCATCAAGCTGCTCGTCGGCCGTCCACGACCGGACGTGAGCGCGCTGGCGAACCCTCCAGCGGTGGACCACAGCTACTCCTACCCCAGCGGTCACACCGTCGTCGCCACCGTGGTGGTGCTGTCCCTGATCATCGCGCTGCGACCGCGACAGCGGCGGTGGGGTATCCCGGTGGGCGTCGCCGTGGTTCTGCTAACCGCCGCGTCCCGCGTCTACCTGGGCCTGCACTACCCGACCGATGTGCTGGCTGCCGTGCTGTACGCGCTGAGCGCCGCGCCGGTGCTCGTGGGGCTGCTCGCCGCGCCGCCCGTCAGGGCGGTGCTGACCCGCCTGAATTTGCTGCCACCGCCCACCGTTGTCGACACCGAAGGAGGCCTGCCGTGATCACGGCACTCTCCACCGCGATCCCGCTCTCGGCGGGCCCACTGCTGCACGCCCTGGGGCCGTGGGCGCTGGCGGGGATCGCCGTCATGATCTTCATCGAGTCCGGGGTGCTGTTCCCCTTCCTGCCGGGCGACTCGCTGATCCTCACGGCCGTGCTGCTGCACGTCCAGCTCAACCTGTCGCCCGTGGCGATCGCGGGCGTGGCGTTCGTCGCCGCCGTCGCCGGCGACCAGGCCGGGTACTGGCTGGGGCACCGGTTCGGCCGCCGGTTCTTCCGCGACGATGCCCGCGTGCTGACCACCGCCCGGCTGCGCGAGGCCGAACGCTTCTTCGACCGGTACGGCGCGCTGTCACTGGTACTGGCCCGGTTCGTCCCGATCGTGCGAACCTACGTGCCGCTCGTGGCCGGTACCGCCAGGCTTCGGTACCGGCGCTTCATCGTGTGGAACGTCGCCGGTGCGCTGCTCTGGGTCCTCGGGCTCACCCTGGTCGCGGTGTGGCTCGGCGGCATCCCATTCGTCGCCCGGAACATCGACGTGCTTGCCGTCGTGGTGGTCGTCGTCTCGCTGACCCCGATCGTGGCGGCGGGACTGCGCCGCAGGCACAATACGGCCCGTGAGGGCGACGACGAAGCCGTGCCCGCCGAAGCCGCAACGCAACCACGGGCTTGACCGGTGACGGTCCCAGCGCGCCGGCGAACGCTCCTGCTGCTTGAGGACGACCCGCACCTGGGTCCGCTCGTCGCCGAGCTGCTCGACGACGCGTACGAGGTCACCTTGGTGGTCGACGGTGCGCTGGCTCTCGACGCCGCACGCAGCGGCGCTTTCGATCTGCTGGTATTCGATCGTCGGGTCCCGACGCTGGACGGGCTCGAGGTGGTCCGGCGGCTGCGGACAGAGCATGTGACGACGCCAGTGCTGCTGCTCACGGCGCTGGGCACCACCTCGGACATCGTCGCGGGCCTGGACGCCGGGGCGGACGACTATCTCGTGAAGCCGTTCCAGCTCGAGGAGCTTCTCGCCCGGCTGCGCGCCCTCACCCGCGACCATTCCGCGCCAGAGGAATCTATCGGCGGCTGGGCGTATCGGCCCGGTTCGGGTGAGCTCTACTCCCCCTACACCGGCCGGATCACGCTGACCGTCCGGGAGGACGCCCTGCTGACGCTCCTGGTCGGCGAACCCGATCGGGTGTTCTCACGTCGGCAGATCCTGGCTGCCGTCTTCTCCGCCGGCGAGGCCGAGGGCACCGTCGACGCCTTCGTCCACCACCTGCGACGCAAGACGGATCACGACCTCATCGAGACCGTGCGGGGCCGCGGGTACCGGCTCGGGCAGCCATGAGAGCGACGCACACCGATCAGTTCCGAGCACATCGGGCCTCACGGGAGTCGGCGGCGTCGATCGGCAGGGCCATCGCCGTCACCGCGGCGATCCTCGTGGTGAGCATCCTCGGCATGACAGCGGCATACCTGTGGTGGCAGGGCCGGCCCAGGGAGCGCTACGAGCCACCACAGCCGGGTGACCTGCAGATCTCCATCGACGCAGGCCACGTGCTGCTCGGCGTCGGCATAGTCGGCGCGGTAGGCGTCGTGATCGCGGCCGTCGCTTCCATGCTCATCGCCCGTCGCGCCATGCGTCCCCTGGAGGAGGCCCTCGAACGGCAGACCAGATTCGTCGAAGACGCGAGCCACGAGCTGCGCACGCCTCTGACCGTCCTGCACTCGCGCATCCAGCTGCTACAGCGCCGCGTGCGGGCAGACGAACAGACCGAACTCCTGGTGCGCGATCTCGCCGACGATGCCGACGCGGTCATGGCCGTGCTCAATGACCTGCTCGACGCGGCGGCCGCCTCGGACGACCTACCAGCTGGCGGATCGACGTCCGTAGACCTGCTGCTCGCAGACGTCCTGGCGCTGGTCGAGCACGACGCGGCCCAGCGGGGAGTCTCAATCCGACTTGCGGGAACGAGCCAGCTCGTCGCCAACATGCCTGCCGCCCAGCTACGCCGCTGCGTCATCGACATTCTCCAAGATGCGCTCGCACACTCACCCGCCGGCGGCGTCATCACTCTCAGCACGAGTCGCGCCAGCCAGTTCGCGGTGATCGACATCCACGACGACGGGCCAGCCCCCGAGGGCAAAGAGGCCGAGCACCTCTTCGACCGGTTCCGACGACGAAGCCTCGCCCCACAGCCAGCACCCATCCTCCGAACCCCGCCGCGCCGGAACTCCCACGGTCTAGGCCTCTTCCTCGTCCGTCAGGTTGCCGAGCGCCACGGCGGGTCAGTGACCGTGGCAGCCACAGACGGTCCCGGCACCACAATCCGACTGCTCGTGCCGTCGACCCCCTGATCGTCCCGGCCGAGGGCACGGCAGGTTCCGACGCCCGAACGCGGCCCTTCATATCGCCAGGCCGCCAGCGCTCTGCCTTGTGGGTGATGTGCCCAGCCATTTCGGAGACGACGACACCGGGCTCGATCAGCGTGACCCGGATGTCGGGGAAGAGTTCGTGGCTCAGGGACTCGGACCAGCCGTTGCCGCCCCAGCGGGTCGCCATCGCCCGGGCCTCGGTGGGAGACCGGCGGCTCTCGCCGGCGGACGAGCCGTCGGGAGCGCTCGGCTCCCCCAACGGCGATGTGATGGGCCTCTTCGTCACGGCCCGCCGCCGCGGACTGGCGGTGGTGGTGGCCATTTGTCTGGGCGTCGTGAACCTCTGCAGCGGCGGGCGCAATAGACAGGGTGTGGGCAACGATGGACGGCGACCACGGCGGTGGACTGTCGTGACTGATCGTGCTGATGGCGAGGGCGATGGACGACGACGAGTTGATCGCGGCGGTGGCGCGCGGCGACGAGTCCGCCCTGCGGGAGCTCTTCGCCCGACATGACCTGTCCTGGGTTTTCCGGACACCTAGCATCGGGCCGTTGAGGCTCGAGGGATGGAGTCTGGATGCCGCAGCACAACGCGTATCCGCGTGAGTTCCGGGAGCGGACGGTGGCGCTGTATCGCTCGGGCGGGCGCTCGCTGGAGCGGCTGGCCAAGGAGGTCGGGATTTCCTCGACGACGTTGGGCAACTGGGTGCGCCAGGCCGAGGTCGACGCCGGGCAGCGGCCGGGGCTGACCAGCGATGATCGTGAGGAGCTGACCCGGCTGCGTCGGGAGAACCGTCGCCTGGAGATGGAAGTGGAGATCCTCAAGCGGGCCGCGGCGTTCTTCGCCAAGGAGAACGTGCTCCCAAAATGAGCTTCCGGCTGGTCCAGGAGCTGGCCGGCGACGGGGTGCCCGTCACGGTGGCCTGCCGGGTGCTTGCGGTCTCCACGTCGGGGTTCTACGAGTGGCGGGACCGGCCCGCCTCGGTGCGCGCACGCTCGGATGCGGAGCTGACGGCCACGATCCGCGACCTGCACGCCGCTTCGCGGGGCACCTACGGGGTGCGTCGCGTGCACGCCGAGCTGGCGCTGGGCCGCCAGATGAGCGTCGGGCACTGCCGCGTGGAGCGATTGATGCGGGCAGCCGGCCTGGCTGGCGTGCATCACCGCAGGTGGCGGCATGGTCCGGGCGGCCGGCTGCCCGCAGTGTTCGAGGACAAGGTCGCCCGCCGGTTCACCGCGGACGTCCCGGACAAGCTGTGGGTCACCGACATCACCCAGCACCGCACGGGCGAAGGATGGGTGTACTGCGCCGCCGTCCTGGACGTCTTCAGCCGCCGCGTGGTCGGCTGGTCGATCGCCGACCACCTGCGCTCCGAGCTCGTCGTCGACGCCCTGCAGATGGCGATCTGGCGCCGCCAACCCGCACCCGGAGCGATCGTTCACGCCGACCGTGGCAGCCAGGGCGGATTCAACCGGTCGTCGCAACACCTCGTGATCATGGAGGTGTTCGATGGTTCGTCGGCAGCAGGCAGCGGACCGGGCGGTGCGTCCGAAGCTGAGGTCGCCCGGGCATCCGAAGTTCCAGCGCGTGATCGAGTCGGCGTTCTGGGACCAGATCGCCGGTGGGCTGTTGCCGGAGGAGGCCGCCAAGGCTGTCGGTGTGTCGCAGCCCGTCGGCTGTCGGTGGTTCCGCGACGGTGGCGGGATGCGTCCGTTCGATCCGAAGCCGCCCACGGGCCGGTATCTGTCGTTTCGTGAGCGGGAGGAGATCGCGCTGCTGAAGGTCCAGGGCAAGGGCGTGCGACAGATCGCTCGAACCGTCGGCCGTGACCCCGGGACGGTCTCTCGCGAGCTGCGACGCAACGCCGCCACTCGAGGCGGGAAGCTGGAGTATCGGGCGTCGGTGGCGCAGTGGAAGGCCGACCTGGCTGCCCGCCGGCCGAAGACGGCCAAGCTGGTGGTCAACCCCCAGTTGCGTGCGTACGTGCAGCAGCGGCTGTCCGGGCAGATCGGCCGACCCGACGGCACACTGATCGCCGGCCCGGCGACGGGCAGGTGGACCGGTCGGAACAAGCCGCACCGCAAGGATCGTGCCTGGGTGCAGGCGTGGAGCCCGGAGCAGATCGCCAACCGGATCAAGGTCGACTTCCCCGACGATGAATCCATGCGCATCAGCCACGAGGCGATCTACCAGGCGCTCTACATTCAGGCCCGCGGCGCACTCAAGCGCGAGCTCATCTTGTGCTTGCGAACCGGCCGGGCGCTGCGCGCACCCCGAGCTCGTTCGCGTCGCAAGACCTGGGCGCACGTTACGCCCGAAGCCCTCCTCAGTGAGCGGCCCGCCGAAGCCGCCGACCGCGCCGTTCCCGGCCACTGGGAAGGCGACTTGATCATCGGGCTGGAGCGCTCGGCGATCGGCACCGTCGTGGAGCGGACGACCCGGTTCACGATGTTGGTCCATCTGCCCCGCGAGGCCGGATACGGCGTGATCCCACGCACGAAGAACGGCCCCCCGCTGGCCGGCTACGGAGCGATCGCGATGAAGAACGCCCTCGCGGACACCATGTCCAGGCTGCCAGCACAGCTGGCGCGGTCGCTGACCTGGGACCGCGGCAAGGAACTGTCGGCGCACGCCCAGTTCAAGGTCGAGACCGGCATCCCCGTCTTCTTCGCCGACCCGCACAGTCCCTGGCAGCGGGGCACGAACGAGAACACCAACGGCCTCCTGCGCCAGTACTTCCCCAAGGGCACCGACCTCTCGCGCTGGTCCGCCGAGGAGATCCATGCCGTCGCCCACGCCCTGAACACCCGACCCCGCAAGACGCTCGGCTGGAAGACGCCGGCCGAGGCGCTCAACGAGCACCTACTGTTGCTCCAACAAGCCGGTGTTGCATCGACCAGTTGAATCCGGTCAGTACACCTCCTGGCTGTTCGGCGTCCGGCTGCGCCAGGCCGGCCTGCTCGGCTCGATGGGCAAGGTCGCCTCGGCCTACGACTGTCAGTCTCTTTCTGCCGGATCCCGCAAGGATCGGGTAGTCCTGGCCGCGACGGTCTGACCCTTGCTTACGACCGACCCTGCGGGTGTCCTGGCGTTGATCTGTCGACCGCCGGCCGGGCATGCAGCAAGCGCTGCCGCCGGGCGGGCGTGACCTGATAGGAGCCTGGAGCCGACCTCGTCAAAGCGTCCCCGTGACAGTCCTGTCCGTTCGACCGGCGACAGCGTGAACCCACGCTAACGACGGAAGGAACACGGTGGACAGCAACGAGGCGCCAAGGTCCGGGCACGTGGTCATCGGGGTCGACACGCACAAGCACGTGCACGTCGCCGCTGTGATGGACACGATCGGCGGGATCTTGGGCACGCTGACGGTCCCGACCGACACCGGCGGCTTCCAACAGCTGCTGGACTGGGCGAGCTCGTTCGGTCGAGTCCTGGCCTTCGGGATCGAGGGCACCGGTTCCTACGGCGCCACGCTCGCCTCGTTCCTGCGACGCAACGGGCACAAGGTCGTCGAGGCGGGTCGCCCCGACCGGCGGCTGCGGCGCCTCAACGGCAAGTCCGACACGCTGGACGCCCAGAACGCCGCCCGCGCCGTCCTGGCCGGGTTCGCCACCGCGACCCCCAAGAGCGCCGACGGCGAGGCCGAGATGATCCGCGAGCTCAAGATCGCCCATGACCAGGCGGTCGAGCAGCGGTCCGCCGCGATGATCACGATGAAGGCGATGCTCGTGCACGCGCCCGACGCGCTGCGCCGCGAGGCCGCCGGCAAGACCCAGGTCGCCTTGGCCCGGCACCTGGCCGCGCTTCGTCCACGAGGCCTGGACGTCCCCGAGGACGCGCTGCGGCACGCCCTGCGCGCCCTGGCCAAGCGGTGGCAGTACCTGAACACCGAGGCCGGTGAGCTGACCGCGATGATCGCCGTCCTCGTCCAGCGCGCCGCACCGCAGCTGCTCGAGTCGTTCGGGATCGGCGTGGACACCGCCGCCGAGATCCTCGTCGTCGCCGGCGACAACCCCGAACGCATCAAGTCCGAGGCCGCACTGGCCAAGCTCGCCGGGATCGCCCCCGTCCCGACCGGCTCGGGCATGACCAGCGGGCGGCACCGAATCAACCACGGCGGACACCGCCAGCTCAACGCCGCGATCTACCGCACTGTGATCGTGCGCATGCGATTCCACCAGCCCACGATCGACTACGTCGCACGTCGCACCGCCGAGGGCAAGACCAAGCGCGAGATCATCCGATGCCTCAAGCGCTACGTGATCCGCGAGGTCTACCACCTGCTCCGCCCAGCCCCCACGGCCGCGATTCCGGCGAGTTGACATCTATAGGAGCGTCAACGCGCTCATGGAGTCGTTCTGGGGATCCATGCAGCTCGAGCTGCTCGACCGACGCCAGTGGACCACCCGAGCCGAGCTCGCCGCCGCGATGTTCGAGTGGATCGAAGCCTTCTACAACCCCGTCCGCCGCCACTCCGCCCTCGGCTACCGCTCCCCGGTCGAGTACGAACGCCTTCACCTCAGCAGCCCACAAGCCGCATGATGCTCACACCACTCAAGAACCGTCCGGAAAACCCAGGACAGGTCAAGGTGTCCGGAGAAGCGGGTCAAACTCCACCGCCTTGCGCGCCCTGGTGCGGTGACCGACGTGATCCGGGTCAGTCGGCGAGGATTTCGTTGATGACGGGGATCCGCAGCTCGTTGGCGATGGGCGTGTACAGGTCGACGCCCTGTTCATGGGTGGCCAGCGACACCAGCAAGGCGTAGCGCACCGGCAGGTCGAGCCGGTCCTTGCGACCGTTGCGCTTCCACCACCCGCCCACCGGGTACACCGCGATCGAGCCGCACGAGGCCAGCTCCTGGCCCGAGCCTTCCCAGATGTCCTGGTGCAGCGAGCCGAGGTTGCGCTGGTCGGTCCCGACGAGCCACCGTTTGGAGCCGCTGGACCGCGACCTGGCACCGGACTCGTCGTCGGAAGCAGCGAAGCCGACCCTGTTGATGAACTCGGCCGTGGTCTCGGTGGGCGCTTGCAGTTCGAACCGCAGGCCGTGAGACGGGTAGGTGTGGCGCTGGCGCCAGCCGCGGCGGGACGGCGACGGTTCGACGAAGTACGACAGCGTCACCCGCAGCCGCACGTCGCCGGCGCCCACGGCGGCGAGCACGTCGACCGGCCAGGGCAGCGAGTGCAGACGGAAGCGACGCATGGCGTACTGCTCGCCCTCGAACGGGACGAACTCGTCCTGGGTCACCAACGTCACCGCTTGACGGCTCGAGGACAACACCGACGCCTCGGTGGGCACGCCCCAGCCATATCGGCGCAGCATGCGGAACTGCGCCTTCTTGCCCGCCGGACCCTGCTGGTCGATCGCGGCCCGCATCGGCGCCGTCCACTCCGCCGCGTGGGTGAGCAGGCCACGGATCGTCTCGGGCCAGTAGCCGGGGTATCCGCTCATCGCCAGCGCGGCCAAGCGTGCGGCCTGGGCGCTGGCTGCGCTCGTGGCATTCGCGTGCGTCAACGCGAGGTCGTTGTGGTGGCCCGTGGTGCGCAGCGAAAGGACCGGCAGCCCGGTCTCGAACATCGACGCCCCGTCGGTCAGGACGTTGCCGCCCTCCAGGCAAACGTCCGGCTTCAGCGGCCACTTCGAGCCGAAGTTCCGCGAGGTGCGGCTGTGTGGCGACAGCTCGCCGGCCGGTGCGACCGGGCTCCAGCCCCGGTAGTCGGGGTGCGCGGGGATCTGAACGAGGTCCGTGTACGCGCCAACCGTCAACGCGTTCCACGACTGTCCGGGGTCTTCGATCAACGACGTGTCGGACTCCACGAGGTGGTCGGCGACGAAGTGGTCGACATTGCCAGCGGACACGACCACGAGACGAGCGGCCAGCGGGTCGGGCTGCGACAGCAGACGTAGCTGGGCGCCGTCTCGCACCACGTCGGTCCCGACGGCGAGCGCGTCGACGGTCGCCGACCAGAGGGTCGGTTCGCCGAGTCGGTCCGACTCGGTCGACACTGGCATGCAGAAGACCCGCGGCCGCCGGACCGTGACCTCCGGCAGCGTCACCGCCTGGGCCGTCACGGTGCCGTAGTCGCGTGGGGCGGTCAGCGGCTCGTCCGGGCTGGGCAGGATCCGCACGGATTCCAGGCGGTGTGAGAGCACCACCGGCCCGGCTCCCGTCAGGACGCCGTCGAGAGGCCCGAACAGCGCCAGGCCCGCCATCTTGGTGCCGTGCCCATCGACATCGAAGCCCGATTGTCCGATGACGTCGTGCAGGTCGCCGGGGTCTAGTGACGCTTCGAGCAACCGGTGCGTCCTGGCGACGCCGGTGTCCAGGTGGCAGACGGCGGGGGCGTCGCTCGGCGCCGGGACGATGCGCGACGCCAGGTCGTCGACGTACTCGTCCTGCTCGGCCGCCGACAGGTCCTCGATCGTGTCGATGAAGCTGGGCCGGCGCACTTCGGCCAGCGGGATGGAGGTGAAGGGAAGCAGCTCTAGGTCAGCCCATGTGGCGTTGATCCACGCCACGAGCCGGTTGTCCAAGACGATGCTCCGCTCGAGCACGCCCAGCGAGTACGCCTGGGCGAAGCCATGCAGGTGCGTCAGGGCGTTCTCGGTCGGTTCGAGCCACAGCTCCCACCAGCATCGCCCGGAGGTTTGTGGCGCGCCGTCCGACTGCCACAGGTCGTGCAGCACGGTCTTGCGGATCGTGGCGATGTTCGCGACCAGCTCACGGTTGGCGGGGTTGCCGGTGCGGGCCTCGTTGCCGTCAGCGTCGGTCGTCTTGCCTCGTTTGGCGTCGTCGAGATAGTCCTCGAACAGTTGCAGGAACTTCTGGCGGTACGCGTCGGCGACCCACACGACAGCGCGTTCTTGGGCGTCGCCGGTTGCCGGCTGCACCGACATCAGCAGCCACTCAGGCAGCTTGGCGGTCTTCCGGTGCCGGGTCCGTCGCTCCAGCGAATCGACCTTCAGCGGGTAGAGCGCTTGGGCGCCTTCCAGGGTGATGAAGGTGCCCAGCGCCTGCAGCTCGTCGCGCGAGACCAACGCTCTGCGCTCGTCGTCCGGCTCGAGGGCCTCGCGCGCTTCGCTGAGGATCGTCTGGCCGTGTGCGCGGCGTTCGACCGGGCGGATCTTGGGGTTGCCGCCGCCGGTTCTGTGGAAGTCGGCGTTGTCGACGCGGTCGACGATGAGCAGGTGGGGACGGCGGTCAGCCGGTTCAGGCAACGCTGGCCGCCTTGCGCGCATCCAGCGCCACCACGATGTCCTCGACGGTGACCGCCGCCTCGCCGCGCATCAGCGCGGTCTTGGCGGCGGTTTCGGCGGCCTTGACGAGGTCGGCGTGGCTCAGGCCGTCGACGTGCCGTCGTACCGCGCGCCAGTCGATGCCTCGCGCGAGCGATCCCAGTCGTGCCCGGATCACGGCGCCCGCCTGACCGGCGTCCGGCAGCTCGTAGGTCAGCACCAGGTCGAACCGGCGGAACAGGGCACGGTCGAGGATCGTGCGGTGGTTGGTCGCGGCGATGACCAGGCTCTCCGGGCCGGACTGCTCGAGGAAGACCAGGAACGAGTTGAGGATGCGTCGGGCCTCGCCCACGTCGTTGCCCGATCGGTCGGCCCCCAGCGCGTCGAACTCGTCGAACAGGTAGACCCCGCGACGGGTGGCGACCTCGTCGAAGACCAGCCGCAGCTTCGAGGCGGTCTCGCCCATGTACTTGCTCAGCAGGGCGTCCAGACGCACCGTGAACAGCGGCAACGACAACTCGTGGGCGAGGACTGAAGCCGTCATCGTCTTGCCGGTTCCTGGAGGCCCTTCCAGCAGCAGTCGGTGGGCCGGCGTGAATCCATGGTCGAGCAGTGTGCGGCGCTGGCGCTGCTCGGACAGGACCTGCTTGATCTGGGCGGCCATCGTCACCGGGACCACCAGGTCTCGTAGGCCGACGTCCGGGTTGGAGGCGGTCAGCAGCTCGCCGAGATCGCCGCGCGGCTGGGCCAGGCGCGTCACGTTCGACGGGGGCGCCGAGCGTCGTGACGCCTCGACCGCCTTCTTGATGTCCTCAGCCAGCCGGTTGTGACCCAGTCGCGCCTCGCGGGCCGCTACCTGCAGCGCCACCGAGTAGAACGCGGAGTCGTCGCCAGCCGCGTGGGTACGCACGAGCGCCGTGATGTGCTCGCCCGACCCGGCCATCGCGTCCCTCCTTGTTCTCAGCGTTGTCGTCATCGTAGAAGGCGCCTCCCCCACGGACAGCCGATTCCAGGCCGCGGCCGGCTGCAGATCGCTGGCCCTCCCGACGACCCCGGCCGCGCCGTCCGCGCCGTGACTGCAGCTCGCCCTCTCCGCTTCTTGTCCAGCGCATGTGTCAGAGGCCGAGGTCGCGGCTCGTGGTGATGGCCAGTGCTTGTGCGGGTCGGATGTAGTGCTCGATGAGGACCCTAAGCTGGCGGTGGCGGGTCTGGGCGGCGATGCGGTCCAGGGGCACGCCGGCGGCCGCGGCGGTAGTGGCGTGCCCGGAGCGCAGGGAGTGGCCGGTGACGTGCGGGGCGACGATGCCGGCGGCTCGGTCGCGTCGGGTGACGATCTTGGAGACCGTCGTGCCGCAGATCGGCTCGCGGGTGGCGCGGTGCTGGTGGCGCAACGCGGTGAACAGCGGTCCGGGCGCCGCTCCACGCGAACACAACCAAGCGTCGAGGGCGGCCAGCGGGCAGGTGGCGGACTGCCGGCCGGCGGCGACGGCGACGACCTCGCCGCGGGCTTCCTGGTCGGTCTTGGACCGGCGCACGTGCAGCAGCAGCCCGCCGGCCTGCGGCTGCAGGTCGGCCAGGGTCAGGGCGGCCAGTTCGCCGGGGCGCAGCGCGGAGGCGTAGCCGAGCAGGATGAGGGCGCGGTCGCGGGCGCCGGCGGGTGTGGTCGGGTCGATCGCGGCGACGATGGCGGCGATCTCGGCCAGGTCCAGGGCATGGGCCGGGTGCCGGGCGGCGGTGCCGAGGGTGCGGCGCAGCCCGCGTCGCACCTGGCGGACGGTGTCGTGCCGGATCGGGTCGGGCAGGTCCTGGTCGCGGTGGTGGGCGCCGATCGCGGCGCATGCCAGCTCGAGGGTCGAGACGCTGACGCCCTGCTCGGCGCGGTCGGTCAGGTACGCGCAGACCGCGTGCGGCGAGGCCGGCACCGGCGGGATGCCGCGGGTGGTGCACCAGCGGGTCCAGGCACGCCAGGCGCAGGCGTAGACGGCGCGCGTGGTCGGGGCCCGGCCGGCGTCGATCGCGGCGGCGATCCGGGCGGCGTCGAGGTCGGTGAGGCCGGCGGGCAGCTGGTCAGGGGCGGGGTAGATGGCCATGGCCCTGCAGTACCCGGCGCCAGACGGCAGGAAAGTGGCCACTTCTTGTCCACCCGACCCCCATGCGCGATGCACAGCACCGCTGGCTGCCCGTTCCTGCTGGAACGAACTTCCTCGCTACCGCCAGGGGAGATCGCGTCGGGCTGTTCGATGGGTAGGGCTGATCAGGGCAGCTTGGCACGGTCGAGTGCGTCGATGAGGCTCGGGCGCCGCCGGTACCTCTCACGCAGGTCCGAGATCGCGCCGTCGACGACGGCGCGAGCCGCCGTCCCCTCGGCCGCGATGGCGGACATCCTGATGTTCACCAGCTCACGGACGGCGGGACGGTACCGGCGGGTGTCCGCCACCTGCAGCGATATCGCCACCAGGCGGACCTGCACCTCGATCGCGGCGACGGGGTCGAGCGGCAGGTACGCCCTGGCCAGATCGGCCCACAGCCCGTCGTCGGACAGCGCAAGCCGGTGCGCGGTCCCCCACGCCAGAGCGGGGTTGCGCATCGTGTCGAGCTGGAAGCGCACGAGCTCTGCGGGCCGGGACTCGAGCGTGGTCTGCACGTCGTCGACCATGCCGTTACCGGCGACGGCGACGAGTCGTGCGCCGCTGCCAGCGCTCGGCCACCGTTCCAGGATGGTCCGCGCGGCCGCGGGGAGATCGAGGGGGCGATGCTCGCCGAGCAGCCGCCACCAGCGCTCGGCGGCGCGCTGCGACTGGTGGCCGCGGTCGAACGAGGACGCCCGCTCGGCCCAGGCGATCGCCAGGTCGATCTCGCCGATCTCCTCCAACGCTTCGGCAACGTCCTCGTGCCAGGCGGCCACGCGACCGTCCTTGAGGTGGGTGCGGATGATCGCCTGGACGTCCCGGTCGAGCACGGCGAAGCGCTTGTCGAACCACTGGACGACGAACTCGCGATGGTCGGATCGCGGGAAGCGGTCGTCTGGGTCGGCGGGCGCGATCTGGGCGCGCAGGGCGTCGATCCGGCCGCGCAGTCGCGTCAGTCCCTCGTCCCCGAGGGCCGGCGCGTAGGCGACCGGGTCGAGGACGAAGTAGTCGACCTCGTCGTCGAAGTGGAACTCGTAGACCCAGTCCGCCAGCTTCGCCCGCGGCACCCCGGCCTGCGCCGCTGCGCGGGGGTGCAGGTCGATCAGCCGCTGGCAGGCGTCGCCGATGATCCCCGAGGAGTCGTCGGCGCGAGCGATCACCCGTATCGAGCTCGCGAGTGCTTTGTGCACCACCGTGTAGACCTGCCGTGGTGTCGGCGCCTGGATGCCCTGCGCCACGAGCGCAGCAGGGTCGGCGACCGCGCGCTCGAGGAACTCGACGCCGTGGTGCATGCGATATCCCTGATCGTTCGCGGCGGAGTACCGCCACAGATCGCGGCTCGTCGAGCGGATCAGCGGCAGGACCGCGTCCGCGAGCGGGATGAGCTCGAGTCTCATGGCGCGGCGAGCTCCTTGATCCAGGCGTTGAGCCGGGCGACTGCCTCGTCGAGGGGTAGCGGGAAGGATGCGGATCTCGCGGCGCGCTGGTAGTCGGCGGCCCAGTGCGGGTGGGCGAGGACGGTCGGCGGCCAGTGTCGCGGTCGGCGGCCGAGTCGCACGGCCTCGTCAGCGCGGGCGCGGAACACTGCGTGCGCGGCCGCGGCGATGTCGGCGTTCGTCGGTGTGCCGGTGGCGGCCGCGAGGTCGCGCAGCAGGAGCAGGTCGACGACATCACGCGCGCGGTCGTTGACCGAGTCCGGCGGATCGTGCGGGTCGCTGACGGCGTGCAGCTTCTGGGCGATCTGGTGACGCAGGGCGATGCCGACCAGGACGTCCGGATCGGGCAGGCCGAACCCACCCAGCGGTGGCGGCTCGATGGCCTCGGACTCCTCACCGATGCCGGCCTCGTCCGGGGAGAGCTCGAACTGGATGCGCCGCCAGGTGACCCCTCGCAGCTCCAGGTAGACGTCGAAGCGACGAGGCTTAAGCACGCGAGTCGGCACCTCGATGGTCTCGACCGGCCCGCGCCGCAGCGTGAACGGACCCCACACCTCGGCCAACACCCGGTCGAGCACGGTCAGGAACTGTTGGACATCTCCGCGGACGAGGCCGTCGACGTCGCTGGTCGTCCTCGCGGGCACGTCGAGCCGATGCTGCAGCAACGTGCCGCCCTTCAGCAGGAACAGCTGCCGCCCGCCTTCGTCGACCGCTCGCTGCACGGCAGCGACCGCGACCGACGAGGCGATCAGCCAGCCGAGCCGGCCGGCGTCGGCGTCGGTTCCGAGCCTGCTTGCGGCCTGGGCGATCCAGGCGTCGAGCACGCTCTTGGAGTTCGGGGCCTTGTCCTTCACCCTCAGCGTGCGCAGCATCGCGGCCACTCGGGAAGCGGACGGCTCACTCATCGCGCGCCGCCAGCCGCGCCGCCAGATCCTCGCGCTCAACGCTGGTGATGCGCCCCTGGTCGCGCCCGCGCTGCAGCGCCTGCCGCAGCAGGTAGGTCGGGGTGCCGTACTCGATGCACTGGGCGATGGCCGTCGCTGCGGTCACGGTCGGCACCTGCTCCCACCAGCCGATCTGCCCGGCGTCCAGGTCCTGGTAGTGGACCTCGTAGCGTTCGCCCCCGACGCGTCGCAGGCGACGGCGCTTGGCGACGGTCACGTGGATCCTGTCCGCGATGATGTCGCTGATCGCATAGACGTCGAGCGCCGTCTCGTGGCTCAGGGCCGCCTCCGGTGCCCGGGTCCACAGCACGGCGAGCATGTACCGAGCCGTGTCGGTGTACGGGTACTTGGGGAAGCGGTAGACACCGAAGGCGGCACGCTCCAGGGTGCCCCGCTGGACGAGCTTGTCGACGGTCTCGCGGTCGATCCCCTCGGCCAGCGCCTGCCGCGCCGTGACGTAGCCGTGCTGCAGCGTGGCGATCTCCCACAGCTCGTCCCGCGCCATCACCCTGGTAGCCACGTCAAAAGACTACTGGAATCGTCCATATTTTGACAGCAACACTCGGGGGCGGACGCCCCACGCGGAGACCTGTCACAGGCCGAGGTCTCCTGATGGTGATGCCAGGCCTGCGCGGGCCGCAGGTGGTGCTCGATGAGGGCTCGTAGCTGGCGGTGGCGGGTCTGGGCTGCGATGCGGTCCAGGGGTCCGCCGGCGGCCGCGGCGGTGGTCGCGTTCCGCACTGGGCGACCTCGCCCGGCGAGTACTCGACCCGGTCGGTCGGGTCCGGCGGGGTGAACAGCGGCCGAAGCTCCCGCACCCGGTCCTTCAGGATCGTCAACGACCGGGTCCACCCGATCCGCTCGGCGATCACCGTCGCCGGCATCCGCGGGAACTCCGCCAGCAACGCCCGGATCGCCGGCTCGACCTCGTCAACGGCCGAACCCCTCGGGCCTCGTTCGCGCGAGGGCGGCGCCTCGGCCCGCAACGCCGCCCGGACCGTGTTGCGCGCCAGCCCCAGCCGGCGCGCGATCTCCTTGATCGGCAACCCCTCGGCCCGATGCAGCCGACGGATCTCAGCCCAATCTTCCAGTGCGATCACCCCTCCAGAGTCCCGGAGGGGGTCAGTCCCAATCCGTCGTCACAGGGTCAGTCTCAGCACGTCGTCGACAAGGTCGAGCATGCCCGCGGGCTGCCGGTCACCTGCCTCGCCGTCGAGCCAGCGATGCACCCCCATCCGGACCTCGGGTGGAGCACCCTGCGGGGGACTTACCGGCACGCTCCATACCCTGACCAGGGTCGCGCAGCCATACTCAGCCGCATGGCCGACTTGTTTGACTACGTCCCGCACCCGCACGTCGAGCAGCGCAGGAAGGGCGGACCTCCCACGGTCGCGGCGTCGGCGGCCAAGGTCCACGGCCCCGGCCCGCTCGGGCGGTTCAACGCGAAGGTCGGGCTGCGGATCACGATCATCGTCGGCACCATGTGGACGGCGTACCTCTTCACGGTGCTCGCCCTGGTCAGCGCACCGGCAGCCTTCAAGACCGGCGACAGCATCATCATCGTCGCGTGGGTCGCGCAGACGTTCCTCCAGCTGGTCCTGCTGCCGATCATCATCGTCGGCCAGAACGTGCAAGCCGTGGCGGCGGACGAGCGGTCGCTCGCCACCTACAACGACGCGTCGGCCGTGCTCGAGGAGGCCAAGCAGATCCAGGCCCACCTCAAGGCCCAGGACGAGGCGATCCAGCAGATCCTGGCGACCCTCACCGCCGCCAAGGCCACCCGCATCGACGGGACGCCGGAACCGGCGTAGCGGAGCGACGCCATCACCAACGGGCTCAGGGCCCGCGAGCACGCTGCGTCCAAGGCCGAGGCTGATGAGGACCGCGGCCGCCGGTGCGCCCCAGCAGCCTGCGCCGCCGACAGACCCGGGCGTGGCCGGCAGCGGGGCCGTGGACGGCGCGGCGCGCCCGGAAGACTGATGCAAAGCGGCCGGGGCTCGGCGCGGGTCATCCGGGTCGCCGTGCCGACGTGACGACCCGGCGCATCTGCCGCGGGCCCCTTCGTCGCGAACTGCCGGAGAAAGTCGACGACGATGCGTTGGATGCCGGACTCGCCGACGAGGTCGGGCGCCACCCTCGAACTGGCTTGTTCTCTGTGGAACGGGTGACGTCTCTCACGTTCTTCCCATCGGGCCATCCCTAAGGTCGCGTCCATGACTGAGGCTGCGATCGCCAC
>NZ_MKTH01000006.1 GCF_001898175.1 Cellulomonas sp. 73-92 | reverse complement strand
GGCTGTCGTTGACGTTGATGTTGCCGGGCGGCACGAGCCCGTTCTTGACGGCGTCGACCATCCACTGGGCGGCCTTGTAGCCGGGGGAGCTCGGGTCGGTGAACTGCGGCTTGCCCTTCGCGTCGAGGACGGTGCCGCCGAACGCCTGGGTGGTCTCGTACCAGTAGGTCGACAGCCCCTCGGCCGCGGCGAACGGGATGTTGAGCGGGTACTGCACCACGCCCTTGTCCTTGATCTGCTTCAGGTCGTTCGTGTACTCGTCGATGGTGGTCGGCATCGTCGTGATCCCGGCCTTGGCGAACAGCTCGGTGTTGACGGTGGTGACCATGTACGACGAGTCGTACGGCACGCCGACGATGTGGCCGTCGAGCGTGAACGACGCGAGCTGCGGCATGTCGGACTTGAGGCTGTTGGCGTCGAGGTAGGTCTCGAGCGGCAGGAACCAGCCGAGCTTGCCCAGCTGGCCCACGCGCGACCAGTCGACGTTCGTCACGTCGGCGAAGTACGTGTTCGCGGTGGCGGCGGCGGAGATCTTGGTCTGCAGGCTGTCCCAGTCGGAGGACGACCACGTCACCTTGATCCCGGTGGCCTTGGTGAACGCGTCGAGGTCTGCCTGTGGGGGCGGGTCGGTCGGCAGCGCGACCGTGATGGTGACGCCGGAGGTCTGCGTCGACCCCCCGGTCGCGGCCGGCGTCCCGCCACCGCCGCTGCTGCACGCCGCCGTGAGAAGTGCGACGGCGGTGAGCCCGGCGGCTCCCTGCCACGCCGCCCGTGATCGCCTTGTCGTCATGGTCCTCGGCCCTCCCTTGGGTCCGGTCCACACGCGTCCCTCGGACGCGGTGTGATCATTTGCGCAGGTGTGCGCTCGACTGCGACGTGATTCTGCGCACTTCACGCAGGACGCTAGATCCAGGACCGGCCGAACGTCAACGCGCGCGGACAAGATGCGCGAAAGTCGGAAGCACGGCGCTCAATTGCGCAATCGGACTGCGTGTTCTAGCATCCGGCTGTGCGGAAGACCGATCGGATGACAGCGATCCTCAAGCGTGCGGCCGAGACCGGGAGCGTCGACGTCGCGGACCTGGCCTCGTTCCTCGGGGTGTCCGGGGCGACGATCCGGCGCGACCTGCAGACCCTGGCGGCCCAGCACCTGCTGGTCCGCACCCACGGCGGCGCGGTCGTCGGGGACACCGGCCAGGAGCTGTCCGTGCTGGTGAAGTCGACGCGCAACCAGGACGAGAAGCGCCGCATCGGGCGGGCCGCGGCCGCGCTGGTGCAGGACGGCGCCGTCGTCGGCCTCACCGGGGGCACCACGGCGACCGAGCTGGCGCGCGCGCTGGCGGACCGGCGCGGCATCACCGTCGTGACCAACGCCATCAATATCGCCGCTGAACTGGCCATTCGTCCGCAGATCACGCTCGTCGTCATCGGTGGCGTCGCGCGGCCCAGCTACGAGATGGTCGGGCCGGCGGCCGAGATGATGCTCGACAACTACCACCTGGACATCGCCTTCATCGGGGTGGACGGCCTCTCGGCGCAGGAGGGGTGCACCACGTACCACGAGATGGAGGCGCAGACGGATCGGAACTTCCTCGAGCGCGCCCGCCGCAGCGTGGTCATCGCCGACAGCTCGAAGATCGGCCACGTCACCTTCGCCCGGATCGTGCCCCTGGCCCGGGTCGACGACATCGTCACCGACACGGGCGCCGACCCGCAGCAGCTGCGTGAGCTCGCCGAGAGCGGCGTCCGGATCCACGCGGTCTAGCCTCCGCTCACCCGGACTGATCAGTTCTGCGCGGATCTTGCAAAACTGCGCGACCTGGTGCAGGGTCGTCCCCCGTGACCACCATCGCGTTCCTGGGTGCCGGCAGCGTCGTCTTCACCCGCGACCTGCTCGCCGACCTGCTGGCCTTCGACGACCTGCCCGATCTGCGGATCAGGCTCCACGACATCGACCCCGACCGCCTCGCCACCGCCGAGGGCATCGCGCGCGCCACGGCCGCGCGGCGCGGCGCGGCGCCGGTCATCACCTCCCACCTCGACCGGCGCGAGGCGCTGCAGGGTGCGGACTTCGTCATCAACTCGATCCAGGTCGGCGGCTACGCGTCGACGGTGGTCGACTTCGAGGTGCCGGCACGGTTCGGGCTGCGCCAGACCATCGCGGACACCGTCGGCATCGGCGGCATCTTCCGCGCCCTGCGCACCTTCCCGGTGCTCGCCGCCATCGCGCGGGACGTGCTGGACGTCTGCCCGGACGCGTGGTTCCTCAACTACACCAACCCGATGGCGATGAACATCGCCTACCTGCACGCCGTGGCGCCCGCCCTCAAGGCCGTCGGGCTGTGCCACTCCGTCTACTGGACGGTCCGCGGCCTCGCCGAGCTCGTCGGGGTGCCCTTCGACGAGGTGACGTACCGCTCCTTCGGCGTCAACCACCAGGCGTGGATCCTGCGCCTCGAGCACGACGGCGTCGACCTCTACCCGCGCCTGGACGAGCGGATCGCGCAGGACGAGCAGCAGCGCCGCCGGGTGCGCGTCGACATGTACCGGCGGCTCGGCTACTTCCCGACGGAGTCGAGCGAGCACTCCGCCGAGTACCTGCCCTGGTACATGCACTCGGACGCCGAGATCGAGCGCCTGCGCATCCCCGTCGGCGACTACCTGGGCATCTCGCGGGAGAACGTGGCCGAGTACGAGCAGACGCGGGACAAGCTGCTGGCCGGCGAGGACATCGGCGAGCGCGAGCACGAGGCGCAGGAGTACGCGCCGCAGATCGTCCACAGCATCGTCACCGGGACGCCGCGCACGATCGTCGTCAACGTGCCGAACGCCGGCCTCATCGACGGGATGCCGGCGGGCTTCACCGCCGAGGTGCCCGCCACCGTCGACGGCGCGGGCATCCACCCCACGGCGATGGGGGCGCTGCCGCCGCAGCTCGCCGCCGTCAACGCCGCCTACATCGGCACCGGGACGCTGACCGTCGCCGCCGCCGTCCAGGGGGACCCGCGGCTGCTGCGGCAGGCCGCGATGGTCGACGCCAACACGTCGGCCAGCCTGACCGTCGAGCAGATCTGGGACCTGTGCAACGCCATGGTCGAGGCCCACGGCGACCTGCTACCCGAGCCCCTGCGGGTCCAGGTCACCCTGTAGCGGGGACGTGCCCGGCGTGTCGGCGACGGCGCGCCGGGCACGCCCTCGACGCTGAGCCCTCGGGAGGTGACCGTGACGGCGCGGCTGCTGTGCATCGGCGAGATCCTCGTCGAGATGGTCGCCGACGAGGTGGACCAGTCGAACCTCGCCCCGGGAGGCTGGCGCGGCCCGTACCCCTCGGGGGCGCCGGCGATCCTGGCCGACCAGGCGGCGCTGTGCGGTGCCGAGGTGTCGCTCGTCGGGAGCGTCGGCGCCGACGACTTCGGCGCGGCCTGCCTGGCTCGGCTGCGTGCGAGCGGTGTCGGCCTCGACCGGGTGCGGGTCGACGAGACCGGGACGACGGGTGTCGCGTTCGTCAGCTATCGCAGCTCGGGGGAGCGCTCGTTCGTCTTCCACCTGCCGGAAACGGCGTCGGGCCGGTTCCGCCTGACGGAGCCGGAGGCGGCGCTCGGCGGCGTGGACTGCGTCCACCTCATGGGCAGCAGCGCGTTCAGCCCGGCGGCGGTCGAGGCCCTGCTCGAGGTGGACGCCGCCGCCGCCGCGCTCGGCGTCCGCACCTCGTTCGACCCCAACCTCCGCCCCGAGATGCTGAATCGGCCGGAGTACGTCGCGGCGCTGCGCCGCATCCTCGGGCGCGCGTGGCTGGTCCTGGCCAGCGAGGGCGAGCTGCCGGCGCTCCTCGGCGACGGGACGGACGCGCGGTGCGCGGCCCGGCTCCTGGCCGGCGGCGCCGAGCTGGTCGTCGTCAAGCGCGGCGCGGCGGGTGCGAGCCTCTTCCGGCGCGGGGCCGACGAGGTGCGCGTGCCGGGTCTGGCGGTCGACGAGGTCGACCCGACCGGTGCCGGCGACTGCTTCGGCGGCACGTTCCTCGCGCTGCACCTGGGGGGCATGGACGCGGCGGAGGCCCTGCGCTACGCGAACGTCGCGGGCGCGATGGCGGTCACCCGGCGGGGGCCGATGTCGGGCAACCGGACGTTCGCGGAGCTGCAGGCCGTCGAGCGGTCGCTGACGCCCGCCTGACGGGCGCCGGCGACCGCTGGGTCTCAGAACGGCACGCCCTGCCCGGTCTCGATGAACTCCCGCAGGCTGCGGCCGGCGACGTGCTCCCACCCGGCCGAGCACTGGTCGTAGCACTCGCGTTCCGGCACCAGCCCGTGGTGGACCAGCGTCACGCGGCTCCCGTCGCCGTCCGGCGCGACGTCGAACGCGATCCGGGTCCCGGTCCACGGCTCGGGCTCGTCGACGAAGGACAGCCGGCTGGACGTCACGTCCCACACCACGCGCTCGCCCGGGACGATCTCGGCGACGCGCTGCACGCTCGTGTGCATGTCGGCGTAGCGGTAGGTGAACTCGGCGTCGGGCCGGTCGGCGGTGCCCGTGATCTCCCCGTCCCACCAGCCGCGAGGGTCGCTGATCGCCGCGACGACGTCGGCCGGCGGCTTCGAGACGACGAACGTCGTGGTGAAGTCCGCCGGCGGCAGCAGCGCGGCGTTGGCGCGCTCGAGGGTCTTGACGACGCCCGAGTCCCAGCCGGCCGCGAGCGTGGCCGACACCGGGTCCGGGAAGATCTCGTCGTCGCCGCGCAGCACACCCTCGACGATCGCGGCGGCGACGGTCTCGGGCGCCGCCGAGGGGATCCCGAGGCCGCGCGACATGTCGGTGTCGATGGGGCCGGCCACCGCGAGGTGCACCCGGATGCCGTGGCGCCCCAGGAGGGCCCGCTGCGACTGGGTGAGCGACATCGCCGCCGCCTTCGAGATCGAGTACGACGGCATGACGGGCAGGGACGCCAGCGCGGCGACCGAGCCGACGTTGAGCACCCGGCCGCGCGACGCGCTCAGCGCCGGGACCAGGTGGTTCGTCAGCGCGAGCGGGCCCAGCACGTTGACCTGCAGGTGCTCGAGCACGAGGGGCACGTCCGTCAGGTCGTCGCCCACGGCGCCGATGCCCGCGTTGTTGACGAGCAGGTCGAGGTCCTTCACCGCACGGGCCGCGGCCTCGATGCTCACGAGGTCGCGCAGGTCGAGGACCAGCGGGACGACCCGGTCGTCGGGGTGGGCCAGGCGGGTGCGGGCCGCGGCGTAGACGCGGGCCGCGCCGCGGCGGAGGACCTCCTCCAGCAGCGCGCGCCCGAGCCCGCGGTTGGCCCCGGTGACGAGGACGGTGCTGCCGTCGAGGGTGTGGTCGATGCTCATGGTGTCGCTCCTTCGTCGTGCTCGAGCTGGTCGATCCGGGTAGACACGGACGACGGCGGAAACTGGTCGCGACCAGTCCGGGGCGTTCTCGGTGTCGGTACGGGCATGAGCGACGAAGGGACCGGGATGGACGACGACCTGGTGGTGCCGGCGCGGCAGGGGGACCGGGAGGCGTTCCGGGCGCTGGTGGACCCCCACCGGGCCGAGCTGCAGGCGCACTGCTACCGCATGCTCGGCTCGCTGCAGGACGCGGAGGACGCCGTGCAGGAGACGCTGCTCAAGGCGTGGCTCGCGCTGCCGGGCTTCGAGGGGCGCTCCTCGGTGCGGACGTGGCTGTACCGCATCGCCACCAACCAGTGCCTCAACCAGCTGCGGTCCGCGAAGCGCCGACCGGCGGGCGCCGATCCCGCCCCGGCCGCGCCGCCGACCGGCCAGGACGCGGTCCGCTGGCTCCAGCCGTACCCCGACGAGGCGCTCGCCGAGATCGCGGACGACGTCCCGGGACCGGAGGCCCGCTACGAGTCCCGCGAGGCGATCTCGCTCGCGTTCGTCCGGGCCCTCCAGCTGCTGCCGCCGGCTCAGCGTGCGGCGCTGCTCCTGCGCGACGTGCTCGGCTACCCCGCGGCCGAGGCGGCGCAGCTGCTCGACGTGACCGTCGACTCGCTCAACGGCTCGCTCAAGCGAGCGCGGGCCGCGCTCGCGGGCACCGGCACGCCGGCCGCCGGGGAGCCGGACCCGGAGCTGCTCGAGCGCTTCGTCGCCGCGTTCACGGCCGGCGCGGTCGACGAGCTCGTCGCGCTCATGACCGACGACGTCTGGGTGCGGATGCCGCCGCTGCCGTTCGAGTACCACGGTCCGCGAGCGGCGGCCGGCTTCTTCGCCGCGATGTCGGCGCACCGGCGCACCATCGAGCGGATGGTGCCCGTCGGAGCGAACCGCCAGCCGGCCTGGGGCGAGTACGTCCGCGACCCGGTCGCCGGCGGCCTGCACCTCGTCGGGGTGCTCGTCGTGCGCGTCCGCGACGGCCTCGTCGACGAGGTGACGCACTTCGAGCCCGCGACGGCCGCCGCCCTGGGCCTGCCGAGGACGCTCGACTGAGGCGCCCTCGGCGGCCGAGGTTCGGCGAGCCGACGGGTCGTCACCCGGCCGGGGGTGTCACCAGAGCGTGTAGCCGCCGTCGACGACGAGCACCTCGCCGGTCACGAAGGACGCCGCTGGAGAGGCGAGGTACAGCACGCCCGGTGAGATCTCCGACGCCTGCGCGTATCGCTGCATGGGGACCTCGTCGATCCAGTAGTGGCGGTACTCCGGCTTGTCGATGTCGGCGATCTCGGTCTTCGTGTAGCCCGGGGCGATGGCGTTGACGCGGACGCCGTGCGGCGCCCACTCGGCCGCCAGCGACTTCGTCAGGTGGTGGACGCCGGCCTTCGACACCGCGTACGGGGCATGCCACTGCGGACGGTTGACGATGTAGCCGGACATCGACCCGACGTTGACGATCGCGCCGCTTCGGCGGGCGACCATCTGCTCGCCGAACACCTGGCACGAGCGCCAGACGGCGTCCAGGTTCGTCGCGAGCACGCCGCGCCAGGAGTCGTCGTCGAGCGTCAGGGAGGCGCCGTGGATGCCGATGCCGGCGTTGTTGACGAGGACGTCGACGGGGCCGAGGTCGCGGCTGACGGCCTCCCGCAGCGCGATCAGGTCGCTCCTGGACGTGACGTCCGCGTGGAACGGCGCCGCCTTGCCGCCGCGGTCCCGGATCTCGGCCGCAGCCGCGGCACTGCGCTCGTCGTCGCGCGCGGCGATCGCCACCGTGGCCCCGGCCTCGGCCAGGGCGGCGGCGATCGCCTTGCCGATGCCGCGGTTCGCCCCTGTGACGACGGCCACCTTCCCGTCGAGGCGGAAGCTGTCGAGCACGCTCATGCGATCTCCTCCTGAGATGGGTCCGAGCCGGCCAGTCCGTCGGTCAGCCGCACGACCCGGTCGGCCTTGGGTCGTGTCGAGTCGATGAGCTCGGCGTTGCGCTGGTCACTGCCGTAGGAGCGTTCGATCGCCTGCTCCTCGGTGCGCCCGAACCGTTGGTGGCGCGCGATCAGCCGTCCCATCCGCACTGCGTCGCCGGGGTCGACGAACCAGACCTCGTCGACGAGCGAGCGCACGGCGTGCCACGGATCGGCGTCGACCAGGAGGTAGTTGCCCTCGGTGACGATCAGGCGCACGTCGTGGGGGACCGGGATCCAGCCTGCGATCGCCGCCTCGAGGTCACGGTCGAAGTGCGGGGCGTACACCAGGTGCTCGTCCGGGTCCCGGAGCCGCTGCAACAGATTGACGTAGCCGGCCCCATCGAACGTGTCGAGCGCCCCCTTGCGCTCCCACCGCCCGAGCCGTCGCAGCTCGGGGTCCGCGAGATGGAAGCCGTCGAGCGGCACCAGGCGCGCATCGTCACCCACGTGCGCGACGATGCGCTCGGCCAGGGTCGACTTGCCGGACCCTGGTGCTCCCGTGATGCCGAGGATGCGCCGGGTGCCGCCGGTCGCCAACGCCTCGGCCCGCGCCGCCAGCTCGTCGAACGAGGCCTCGATCGCTTCAACGCTCGCCATGATCCGTGCCCTTCGGGCTCGAGGCGTCCTCGTCCGGTGTCGAGACCTGCACCTGGGGCACGTCGGCGGGGGAGCGGGCCCCCGTCATGACCGCGACGGCGTCGTCCATCGTCACGTCGCCCGTGTTCACCAGCGCGACACGCCTGCCGAGGCGATGGATGTGGATCCGGTCCGCGACCTGGAACACGTTGGGCATGTCGTGACTGATGAGGACCACCGGCAGGCCTCGGTCACGCACACGCAAGATCAGGTCCAGGACCTGGTGCGTCTCCCGCACCCCCAGCGCGGCCGTCGGCTCGTCCATGACGACGAGCCGCGTAGCCCACGCCGCGACACGGGCGACGGCGACGGCCTGGCGCTGGCCGCCGGACAGCGTCTCGACCCGTTGCCGGATGGACTGGATCCGGATCCCGAGGTCCGCCATGTGCTCCGCGGAGGCGCGTCGCATCGCGGGCTTGTCCAGCTGTCGGAAGAGGGATCCCCTCAGCCCGGGGCGGCGTTGCTCGCGACCGAGGAAGAGGTTCTGCGACACCTCGAGAGCTGGTGCCACGCCCAGCTCCTGGTAGACCGTCTCGATACCGGCCCGGCGGGCCTCGAGAGGGTTGCGGAAACTAACCGGCTCCCCGTTGAGGTGAATGACCCCAGTGTCGGGGACCAGCGCTCCGGTGAGGGCCTTGATGAGGGTCGACTTGCCGGCACCGTTGTCGCCGATGACGCCGAGGATCTCGCCAGCGCGAAGGTCGAAGTCGCAGTCCGCCATCGCCACCACGTGCCCGTAGCGCTTGCTGAGCCCGCGGGCCTGAAGCACGGTCTGAGTCGTCATCGTGACTGCCTCGTTCGCGTCAGTCGGTCCACGGCCACGGCCAGCACGACGAGCACACCCGTCGCCACCTGCTGGTAGAGCGAGTCGATGCCCGCGTGCGTCAGCCCGTTCTGCAGGACGGTAACGATGAGGGTGCCGACGAGGGTGCCGGTCACGCCGCCGCGTCCGCCGAACAGGCTCGTGCCTCCGATGACGACGGCGGTGATGCTGTCCAGGTTGGCGGTCGGGTACCCAGCGGGGTCGGCCGTCGGCGTCCGGCCGAGGGCCTGCCATGCGGCGATCGCGTAGATGAGGCCTGCCACGACGTACACGCCGAACAGCACGCGCTTCACGTTGATGCCGACCAGCTCGGCGGCATGCGGGTTGTCGCCGACGGTGTAGATACGGGTGCCCCACTTGGTCTGGGTCAGGGCGTAGGCCATGAGGACGGTCAGGCCGATCCAGGCCATCGCCCCGTACGTGATCGTCACGCCTCCGACCCGGGGCCCGTGGTTGAGCGCCGTGAGCAGTGTCGACTTGATCGGGTAGCTCGCCGAGTCTGTGAACAGCCGCGCCCCCGCGGTCAGCGCCGTCAGGACGCCGAGCGTGACGATGAACGGCGGGAGCGACGCGAGCGAGACGAGCGAGCCGTTCACGGCTCCCAGCAGGACGGTGACGACGACGCCGGCGAGCAGCGCCAACCACACGTTGCCGCTCACCGCGATCCGGCCGATGACGACCGAACCCATGACCATGATCGCCGCGCACGCGAGGTCGATGCCGGCGGTGAGGACGACCAGCGTCTGACCGATGGCGAGCGTCCCCACGACGACCGACTGCTGGACGACGAGGGCGAGGTTGGCACCGCTGAAGAAGTTCTCGGTCGTCGTCGAGAAGATGACGACCGCCAGGATCAGCGCAGCGAGCGGCCCCGTGACTTGGCCCGTCAGCGCGACGCGCCACCACGAACTGCTGCCGACCCCGGTGTCGAGGTCGGCAGCAGCCACCCGTGCGGTGGCAGGGGTCACTTCTGGCCCCAGCAGTGGGCCAGGCCCCAGGTGGAGTCCTGGGACGCCAGTCCGCTCACGGCGTGATCGGTGATCAGCTCGGTGCCGGAGTCGGTGACTCCCGACGGAGGCCGGGTCCCGTCCTTGAGGAACGTTGCGATCGCCTCGACGGCCTTGGAGCCCATCCGGTCGGGGAACTGCATGGCCGTCGCGCCGATGATGCCGTCCTTCACGTCCTGCACGCCGGAGCAGGCGCCGTCGACGGAGACGATGGTGACGCCGGACTTGCCGGCGGCCTGGATCGCCGTGCTCGCGCCGTGCGCGGCGGGCTCGTTGATCGTGTACACCAGGTTGATCCCCGGGTGCGCCGACAGCAGGTTCTCCATGGCCGACTGGCCGGTGTCGATGGTGCCCTTCGTGAGTGCCTCACCGGCGACCTGCGAGGCGTTCTCCGCGATGCCGTAGCCCGCGAGGAAGCCGTCGTGCCGACCCTTGGCGGGGCCATCGGACAGGTCGAAGTCGAGCAGGGCGATGCTGGCGTCGGCCGGTCCGGCGGCCTTGGCCCACTGACCGATCAGCTTGCCGGCCTGGACGTTGTCCGTCGCGTAGGTGGCGTCCGCGGTGTCGATCGGGTCCAGCGTGCCGTTGACGGTGATGACGAGGATCCCCGCGTCCCGCGCCTTCTTGACGGCGTCGTTGAGCGCCGTGGCGCTCGCCGGGGTCAGGACGATCGCCTTGACCTTGCTGGTGATCATGTTCTCGATCGCGGTGACCTGCGTCGCGGAGTCGCCGGGCTGCTTGGCGGCCGCCGTCATGACCTTCCAGCCGAGCGCCTTGGCGGCGTCCTCGGTGCCCTTGCCGAGCGTGCTGAAGAACGGGTTGTCGAGGTTCAGGTTGACGATCCCGATGGTGACGTCGCCGGCCGCACCACCGTTGGTGGACGACGATCCGCCGGGTGTCGAGCTGCTGCTGCACGCAGCCGCCGTGAGCATGAGCGCCGCCGCCGCGGCCGTTGCCAGGGCGACGCGGCCCCGTGGAACGAACTTCATCGTTGCCTCCTGAGCTGCCGGGGCACGGGATGCGCATCGTCGCGCCCTCCCACTGCCAACATTGACGATCGTGGTCTGCGGATATGTTGACTGTCAATCACTAGTCGCGGTTATATGCGTGATGATCGACGAAAGGACACCGATGAACGACGCCGATGCACCGTCGCTTCCGGTCTGGCGCCCCCAGGACGGCCCAGGCGCCGTGCTGCAGCTCATCGCGTCCGGCCGCGCGGTGACCAGGGGTGCGATCGCGGAGGCCCTCGGCCTGTCCCGGTCGACTGTGCTCGACCGGCTCGGGCTCCTCATCGGCGCCGGCCTGGTCCGCGAGACCGAAGAGGTCGTCTCCGGTCGCGGGCGGCCGTCCCAGGTGCTCCGGCTCGACACCAAGGAACGGCTGATCATCGCCGTCGACATCGGGGAGGAGCGCACGCGGGTCGCCGTCACCGACCTGGGCGCCGAGATCCGCGGCGAGCGGGTCGAGCGGCTCGAGCTCAGCGACGGTCCCGAGGCGCTGCTGAGCAGGGTGAGCGCGATCGCCCGGGAGGTCCTCGCGGACGAGGGCCTCAGCGCGGACAAGGTTGTCGGGCTGGGCCTGGGGCTTCCCGCGCCCGTCGACTACGAGGCCGGTCAGGTCCAGGGGTGGTCGATCATGTCCGGCTGGGACGGCTTCGACATCCGCTCGGCCCTGGGGCGCGACTGGCCCGTGCCGGTGGTCATCGACAACGACGTCAACCTGCTGACGCTGGCCGAGCAGCGCACGCACTGGCCCGACGAGCGCCACCTCCTGTACATCAAGGCCGGCACGGGCGTCGGCAGCGGCATGGTCGTGGGTGGGGCGATCCACCGCGGCGCCCAGGGCGCGGCCGGGGACATCGGGCACGCGCACATCAGCGGCTACCACGACCCGCTGTGCCGGTGCGGGAACCGGGGCTGCCTCGAGGCCCTCGTCGGGGGCTGGGCGCTGGCTGAGGCGCTCCGGGCGGACCGCCCGGGCCTGCGCAGCGCCCGCGACGTCGCGGGCCTCGTCAAGCGGGGCGACAGCGACGCCGTCGCCCTGCTGCGCACCGCGGGCCGCATCCTCGGCGAGGCGGCCGCCTTCGCCACGAGCATGCTGAACCCGAGCGTCATCGTGCTCGGCGGGGCCCTGAGCGCGGCCGGCGACCACCTCATCGCGGGCGTCCGGGAGGTGATCTACCAGCGGGCCCTGCCGCTGGCGACTCGGCAGCTGCGGATCGTCCCGACACACTTCCGGTCTCGCGCGGGCATCGCCGGGGCGAGCCTCCTCGTGCGCGACCACGTGCTGGACCCGGCCGCGATCGACGCACGGCTGGCGGGCGCGCCGCGGCCGTGATCGCCGTCGTCGCGCCGGTGGCCGGGCACCGCGATCGCCGAGGCCGCCCCTACGGGTGGACCTGGACGATGGTGTTCCGCGGCGTTGTTGGGTCGAGCGGATCGGACCGACGACGTTCACGAGCGTCCGTCAGCGGGGCGCCGCTATCCCGAAGATCCGCCTGACCTCCGCGATGCGATCGGTGGAGAGCCCGCGCTCCCCACCGATCGCCCGGACGATCGTCGTCAGCTGGGCCGTGTACTCCAGCCGCTCCATCGCCAGGTACGCCATCATGAGGTCAGGTCCCCAGGTCAGCGCGCCGTGGTGCTCGAGGAGGCAGGCCGTGTGCGTGCCGACGAACGGAGCCACCGAGTCCGGCACCTCGTGCGTCGACGGCGTCGCGTACGGGGCGAGGGGCACCTCCGGCATGGCCACGACGCTCTCCGGCATCATGAGCCCGACGAGCGGCTCGCCCTTGATCGCGAACGCCGTGGCGTGGACGGGGTGCGCGTGCACGACCGCCCCGACCGCCGGATCCTCGGCGTAGACGCGCAGGTGCATGCGCACCTCGGTCGACGGCCGTCGGCTCCCGCGGACCACCGCGCCGTCCCGCCCGACGACGGTGAGCATCTCGGGGGTGAGGAAGCCCTTGCTCACCCCGGTCGGGGTGCACAGGATCGTGCCGTCCGGCAGTCGGGCCGAGATGTTCCCGTCGTTGGCGGCCACCATCCCGCGCTGCCACAGGGCGCGGCCGATCTGACACACCTCGGCCCGCAGCCCCGCTTCGTCGCGGTCCTCGGCCATCAGTCGGTCGCCCCGCCGGACAGCTCGGCGTAGAGGTCGGCGGCCTCGGCCGGCTTGGCGTGGTCGTGCACCACCGAGCGCACCGCCTGGATCATGGCGATCGGGTTCTTGCGCTGGAAGATGTTGCGCCCCATGTCCACACCGGAGGCGCCCTGGTCCACCGCGTTGAAGGCCATGGTCAGCGCCTCGAGCACAGGCAGCTTCTTGCCGCCCGCCATGATCACCGGGACCGGGCAGGCCGCCGTGACGTGCTCGAAGTCCTCGTCGCAGTAGTAGGTCTTGACGACCTGGGCGCCGAGCTCGGCGATGATGCGCGTGGCGAGCCCGAGGTAGCGGGAGTCCCGCACCATGTCGCGACCCACGGCCGTGACGCCCACCACGGGGATGCCGACCGCGAGTCCGGCGTCGACGAGCTGCGTCATGTTGTGGACGGACTGGGTCTCGTGCTCGCCGCCGATGAACACCTGGACCGCCACGGCGGCCGCGTCGATCCGGACCGCGTCGGTGATGTCCATCGCGACCCGCTCGTCGGACAGCTCCTTGAGGACGGACGGACCGCCGGAGGCGCGCAGCACCAGCGCGTTGGGGCTCGCCGCGGGGACGACGGTGCGGACGATGCCGCGTGTCGCCATCAGCGCGTCGGCCCACGGGGCCAGCGGGACGACGTTGAGGTCGACCCGCTCGAGCCCGCGCGTCGGGCCCTGGAAGTAGCCGTGGTCGAACGCGAGCATGACGGTCCGGCCGTCCTCGCGGAAGATGCGGCCGAGGCGGTGCCGCATCCCGAAGTCGAGCTGGTCGGACCCCTTGACGGGTGAGGCGGGCACGGTCTGAGGCCGGCCGACGCCGTAGTCCTTGGCCTCAACGATGCTGTCGAGATCTGCCACTGCTGCTCCTCGGATCGAGCCGGGCTAGGCCGGCGTGTCGGTTGGGCGCTGCGGTGCCGGCTCACCCGGCACCCAGGGGACGTTGTGGGTGTCGCCGGGGCTCGCCGGCGACTTGATGAAGACGCAGCGGAAGTCCGCCGCGGTGTCGTTGACCAGGTAGTGCATCTCGCCCGGCTCGCACCGGACGACGGCGTCCGGGCCGAGGTCGACGCGCGTCGTGCCGTCGAGCCACAGCGAGGCCTGGCCCTCGATCACGACGAACGACTCGTCGCAGGCCGCGTGGTAGTGGTTGGTCATCGCCTGGCCCGGCCCCAGGCGCAGCACGCCGATGTCGCTGCTCGGGCCCTGGATGAGGTACGCCGGTCCCCAGTCGCCGTTGCGGTAGGCGGGGTCGGTCGTCGTCGCGCGGTGCATGGTTCGCCCTCCTCGGGTCAGACGACCCGCTCGTTGCCGCCGTCGATGGGAACCTGCGCCCCCGTCGTCCTGGCGAAGGTGTCGCCCGCCATCGCGGCCACGAGGCGGGCAACGTCGGCGCTGGTCACTTCGGTGTGCAGCAGGTTGCGCCGCTTGTAGTCGTCGACGCTCAGGCCGTAGTGCGCGGCCCGCGCGGCCAGCAGCTCCGGTGTCCACAGCCCGGTGTCGAACACCGCGTCGGGGTGGACCATGTTGACGCGGATGCCCTCGCCCGCCCACTCGAGCGCGGCGACCCGCGAGAGCTGGGTCACCGCGGCCTTGGACGACGAGTAGGCGGCGGCGCCGGGCCCGGGGGCCGGCACGTTCTTCGACGCGATGAGGACGACGCTGCCGCCGCCCGGGGCCAGCGCCAGGAGCGGGTGCGCGATCCCGTACAGCAGGGCGACCGCGTCGACGTTGACGCTCATCACCTTGCGCCACGTCTCCTGGGTCATGACGCCGAGGGGTGCCGCGCTCGGGAAGATGCCGGCCGCGACGACGAGGATGTCGAGGCCGCCGAAGGCGTCCACGCCGGCCCCGATGGCAGCCCTCACGGCGTCCTCGTCGGTGACGTCCACCTGGAGGCCGAGCCATGCCGGGCCCTCGAAGGCCGTGGCGACGGTGGGCGCCAGGTCCCACCCGACCACAGCCGCCCCCTGGGCGAGCAGCTGGGCGGCGCACGCCCGCCCGATGCCGGAGGCGGCGCCGGTGACGACCGCCACCTTGCCCGCCAGCGGTCCGCCCGGGGCGGACCGGAGCAGCTTCGCCTGCTGCAGCGGCCAGAACTCCAGGTCGAACACGTGCTCGGCGGCCAGCGGCTGGTAACCGCCCAGCCGCGCGGCGTCGCGCATGACGCCCATCGTGTGCCGGTAGATCGCCTCGGCGGCGGTGGCCTCTCCTGCCCTGCGGCCCGCGGCGAGCAGCCCGAGCCGCTCGTCGAGGACGATCCGTGGCGCGGCGTCGTCCGCCGCGACGTCCCAGCCGCGGCGCGCGGCGTTCTCGGCGACGTAGGCGCGGTGCGCCGCGGCGTAGGCGTCGACGTCCGTCCCGATCAGGGGGACGCGCCGGGTCCAGATGGCGTGGTCGGGGGTCGCGACGCCGTGCCGCGCAGCAGCCACGAGGTCCGGCTCGGCGACGAACGAGCGCACGTCGTCGTCGGCGGCTCGGTGGACGACGAGGGGCCGGCCCGCGGCAGCGCTCAGCCGGTGGCGCAGCGTGGCGACCTCCACCGGGTCGACCGCGGCGGCGGGCGGCGCGGGCCGCCACGACGGAGACGCCGCCGCCGCGATCGCGGCGTCCGCGGTCGCGATGAGCGCGGTGTGGCGGTCGAGCGCCTCCTGCGGCGTCGCGCCCAGCGCGAAGATGCCGTGGTCCAGGACGACGATGCCCTCGGTCGCGTCGTGGGCCTGCTCCCGCCACGCGGCCGCGCACGCCGCCGCGAGCGCCGGCCCGGGCTGGGCGTAGTCGACGACGACCACCCGGTCGCCGTAGACCTCGCGGACCAGCGCGCCGCCCCCCGGGGCATGGGTGAGGGTCAGGACGGCGTCCGCGTGCGAGTGCAGCACGCAGGCGTGGGGGACGAGAGCGTGGACCAGGCACTCGACCGAGGGGTCGGGTGCCGCCGCGTCCACGGAGGCGCAGCGCAGCTCGTTGGCCAGGCCGGCGTCGTCGAGGGCGTCGAGCGCCTCGAGCAGCTCCCGGAGCCGCTCGAGGCGCAGCGGGGTGAACCCGTCGCGCTCGATGACCGCCATGTCGTGACCGCTGCCCTTGACGAGGAGCAGGGGGACGGCTCGGCCGGTGACGTCGGTCCGCTCGACCTTGAGGGACGAGTTGCCGCCGCCGTGCAGGACCAAGCGCGGGTCACGCCCCACCTGACGCGAGACGGCGACGAGGTCCTCCACGAGCGCGCTGGTGGCGTCGTCACCACTGGGAAGCATCGTTGACCTCTCTAACAACGGTCGAGCAGTTGTCGGACAACCTACCAGGCTGTGCCCAGACAACCAAGTGCCTCGTCGTCCCCGGCGCAGGCGTGGCAGCGAGGGCCGCGCGGGCAGCCGGCGCGCAGCGACCCTGGCGGTCAGGGGGTCAGGAGGCGGTGGGCACCGGGCGGTCAGGTGAGCGCTTCGTCGACCGGACCACGGGCCACGCGGCCGCCGTGAGGGTGTCAGTCGTGGCGCACGATGGTGAAGGAGTACCGGCCCTCGATGAAGTAGGTGCGCGAGTAGAGCAGCAGCCGGTCCGCCTTGTCGTAGTGCCGCTGCACGAGGAGGACGAAGAGGTTGTGGGTCGCGGCCTCGCTGCCCCACCCGACGTGGTTGGACGTCACCGCGTGCACGTCGCCGAGCGCGTGGTCGGGGGTGACCCCGAGCCGCTTGCGGAAGAAGCCGAAGATCGACCCCTCCAGCTCGGCAGGGTCGAAGCCCGGCGGGAAGATGTCGAACGGCATGAGGTCGTAGGAGTACGCCACCACCTCGCCGTCTGCGAGGATCGTGCGCCTGACCTCGAGCGCGACCGTGTCGCCCGGCACGCCCATCGTGGCCGCCTCCTCGGGGAGCACGGGTCGCACGATGCGGCTCACATAGGTCATCCCCGGCTCGTGCCCGGTCGCACGGATCGACTCGGTGATGGAGTCGAGCCGCTCGAGGCCGGCCCGCACGGCGGGCGGCTCCGTGACGAACGTGCCCACGCCGTGCTGCGTCCGCACCAGCCCGAGCGCCTCGAGCTCGCGCAGCGCCGCGCGCACGGTGGGACGAGAGACTCGGAACTCGGTGGACAGCTCGCTCTCGGTGGGCAGGCGGGCGCCGGGCGGGGGATCGCCGGCCGCCAGCCGGCTGCGCAGATCCTCGGAGACCCGTGAAACGAGCGTGCCGTTGCTCCCCATGCTGGGCTCTCCCCGCTCGACCGGTGGCTGGACAGGAGAAGGCTAGCGCCCGGCACCGCTCTGTTGTCACAACTCGGTCTCAGTTGATTGACATCTCTGGCGAATCGAGCCTACGGTTCCCACGCAGTTGTCGGACAACGAGGTTCGAGAGGGCGCCTGACGATGGTGGTGGCAGTGGAGTGGCTCGAGGAGCCACGGCCGATGATCCGGCTGATCGACCAGACGCGCATCCCGCACGACGAGGCGTACCTGGAGATCACGACCGTCGACGCGCTGGTCGACGCCATCGCCACCTTGGCCGTGCGCGGTGCCCCCGCGCTGGGGGCCGTCGGCGCGCTCGGCGTCGTCGTCGCGATGCTCCAGGCGAAGGACGAGGGCTGGGACGACGAGACCCTGGATGCGCAGGTGCGGCGCATCCGCGACGCCCGCCCGACAGCCGTGAACCTCGCGTGGGGCGCGGACCGTGTCCGGCCCTTCGTCGGGCAAGGCGTCGACGCGGTGCTCGCCGAGGCTCGGCGCATCGTCGAGGAGGACGGTGCCGCCAACCGGGAGCTGTCCCGGCGGGGAGCCGACTGGATCCTGGCGGCGACGGGCAAGGAGCGGGTGCGTGTCGTCACGCACTGCAACACCGGCGCCCTCGCCACGACCGCGTGGGGGACGGCCTACGGGATCATCCATGAGCTGCACCGGCGTGGCCGGCTCGGCCTCGTCTACGCCGACGAGACGCGCCCGCTGCTGCAGGGCGCCCGGCTCACCAGCTGGGAGCTGACGCAGGACGGCATCGATCACGTCGTCGAGGTGGACGGCGCCGCCTCCAGCACGATCCTGCGCGGCCTCGTCGACGTCGCGATCATCGGCGCCGACCGCATCACCGCCAACGGCGACACCGCCAACAAGGTCGGATCCGTCGCGCTGGCGCTGGCCTGCCGGCGGGCCGGCATCCCGTTCGTCGTCGCAGCACCGTCGTCCACGGTGGACCTGTCGACGGCGACGGGAGACCAGATCGTCATCGAGGAGCGCGATCCGTCCGAGGTGACGGCGTTCAGCGGGTCCCCGAGCGCGCCCGCGGGTGCGCTCGGCTTCAACCCGGCGTTCGACGTGACACCGCACGATCTCATCAGTGCGGTCGTCACGGAACGGGGCGTGGTCGAACCGGCCACAGAGCCTCATCCCCAGCTGCTCGCGCGGATCGCGGGCTGACAGACCGCGCAGCATCGACGCTGCGCCATCGAGAGGAGCACCATGAGGAACACCAAGGTCCTGATGGCGGCGATCGCCGGGGCCACCATGCTCGCTCTGGCTGCCTGCAGCCAGAGCGGCTCGACCGGCAACCCTCCCGTCGCCACGACGGGCGCCAGCGACCAGGGCACGGTGGGCACGACGACGGCCAAGGCCCCCGCGCCGTTCGACAAGCCCGGCGTGAAGGTCGCCATCGTCCAGAACAGCGGGCAGGGCGACTACTTCCAGCAGTACCTCAACGGCACCAAGAAGCAGGCCGCCGCTCTGGGCGTCGACCTCGACGTCTACGACGCCAAGGGCGACAACGCCACGCAGGCGCAGCAGCTCGAGCAGGCGATCGCCTCCGGCGTCAAGGGCATCGTCGTCCGCCACGGCTTCGCCGACACGCTGTGCCCGGGCGTCAACGAGGCCATCCAGAAGAAGATCCCGATCGTCATCTACGACGTCGAGATCCAGAAGTGCGCCCCGGACGCGGTGCAGACGCAGCAGTCCGACGCCGACATGGCGGGGCTCGTCCTCAAGCAGATGGTGAAGGACGTCGGCTCGGGCGTCGACGTCGGGTACGTCAACGTCGCCGGCATCGCGCCGCTCGACCGGCGCGACCTGGTGTGGCAGCAGTCCCTCAAGGACAACAGCTGGAAGCAGCTGTTCAAGACCGGCACGTACACCGACTCCAGCGCCACCGACACGGCGCCGATGGTCGTCGCCGCGCTCCAGGCGAACCCGGGCGTCAAGGCGATCTACGCGCCGTACGACGAGCTGTCCAAGGGCACGCTGTCCGCGCTGCAGCAGCTCGGCATCAAGGACGTGAAGGTCTACGGCGCCGACATCTCCAACGCCGACATCGAGCTCATGACGGCCGCCGGCAGCCCGTGGATGGCCACGGGTGCCACGGACCCGAACGCCATCGGTGCCGCGGTGCTGCGCACGCTGTTCCTCGACATGGCCGGCCACCTGGACAAGAAGAACGTCCAGTTCCCGCCGATCCTCATCACCCAGGACATGCTCAAGTCGAAGAACATCAAGAACATGAACGACCTGCGGGCCGCCGAGCCGTCGCTCAACATCTCCGACGTCTCCGGCGCCGACTGGATCCCGTCGGTCACGTTCTGATCCCGAACGGCCCTACCGTGGGGTGGGCGGTCGCACCGCCCACCCCACGGCCCACGACGACGACGTCGGAGGAGTTGCGCATGCCTGATCTCGGAGCGGCCACCGTCGCAGGGGCCCCCGCCACAGGGAGCCCGGTGCTCGAGCTCGACGACATCACGATGGCGTTCGGGACGAACCAGGTGCTCAAGGGCGTCACCGTCGCGCTGACCGCAGGCCGGGTCACGGCCCTCCTCGGCGCCAACGGCGCCGGCAAGTCGACCCTCATCAAGGTGCTGTCCGGCGTCTACCCGGACCATGGCGGGACGGTGAGCATCGCCGGCTCCCCGGTGGTCATGGAGTCACCGCTCGCCGCGGCGCGCCACGGCATCCAGACCGTCCACCAGCGCATCGACGAGAACATCGTCCCCGGGCTTACCGTGGCCGAGAACCTCGTCTTCGAGGAGATCATCCGGGGCGAGATCCCGCCGGTGCGCTCGCTGCGGCGCCTGCTGCCGCGCGCTCGCGACATCGCGGCCACCCTGGACCTCGGCTGGCCCGACTCCGTCCTGACGAAGGACGTCTTCGAGCTCGGGATCGCCGACAGCCAGCTCCTCCTCCTCGCGCGTGCGCTGAGCCAGCGACCCAAGGTGCTCGTGCTCGACGAACCCACGTCGACGCTGTCCGCCTCGGAGGTCGAGCGACTGTTCGCGCTCGTGCGGCGGCTCCGCTCCGAGGGCGTCGCGGTCCTGTACGTGACGCACCGGTTGAGCGAGGTGCGCGAGCTGGCGGACGAGGTCGTCGTCCTGCGGGACGGCAGGATCTCCAACCGGCAGGAGGCGCCCTTCGAGATGTCCGCCGTCGTGCGCGCCATGCTGAGCGAGTCGGTGCTCGAGCAGAGCCACGACCTCGTCGAGCAGCGGGGCGAGGTCGTGGCGATCGGGCTCCGGGGGGTGCAGCTGCTGCCGCGGTGCGCGGCGATCGACCTTGACCTGCGCTACGGCGAGGTCACCGGCATCGTAGGACTGATCGGGGCGGGCAAGTCCGAGCTGGCCCGCGGCATCTTCGGCGTCGACCACCTGCGGTCGGGCTCGATGACCTTCGAGGGACGGCCCTACCGGCCGCGGCACTCGAAGGACGCCGTCCGGCGGGGCGTCTACCTGGTCCCGGAGGACCGTGCCGCCGAGGCGATGCTGCCCGGCTGGTCGCTGGCCTGGACGTCGACGCTGCCCTTCCTCGGCAGCGTCAGCCGGGCGAAGGTGCTGAGCGCGGCCAAGGAGAACAAGGTCGGGCGGGACGTCGTGGACGGCTTCGGTGTCGTGGCCACGGGCCCGTCGCAGCCGGTCGACGCGCTGTCGGGCGGCAACCAGCAGAAGGTCGTCGTCGGCCGCTGGATGCGCGCCGCTCCGCGGGTGCTGCTCCTGGACGAGCCGTTCCGCGGCGTGGACATCGGCGCCCGCGGCGACATCTCCCACCAGGCCCACGAGCTCGCCGCGGCCGGCGCGTGCGTCGTCGTCCTGACGAGCGACGTCGAGGAGGCCCGCGGGGTCGCAGACCGCATCGTGGTCCTCGCCGAGGGCGAGGTCCACCTGGACAACTACACGAGCGAGATCGGCGACGACGCGATCATCACGAGCATGTCGGAGGTGGCATAGGTGTCCGGGAACACGACCAAGGTGGAGCAGCCCCGCGAGGCAGCGGTCGGGAAGAAGGCGGTCGCCGGGGCGAGCGGCCTCACCACGGGTCAGCGCATCCAGGACTCCGTGGTGAAGTACGGCTTCATCGCCGTCACGGTGATCCTGTTCATCTACTTCGCCTCGACCGAGCCGGCGTTCGCCACCCAGGTGTCGATCTTCCAGATGCTCAAGGGCGCCGCCGTGACGGCCATCCTCGGCCTCGCCGTGATGTTCACGATGGTCGTCGGCGGGCTCGACCTATCGATCGGCTCCACCGCCGGGCTGTCCGTGCAGCTGGCGGCGATGACGATGGTGTTCTACAACCTGACGGGGTCCACGGCGGTCGCCGTCGTCATCGTCGGCGGCCTCGTCGTCGGGCTGCTGAACGCCTTCCTCATCGTGGTCTGCAAGATCCCCGACCTGCTCGCGACCCTGGGCGTGATGTTCGTCATCCAGGGCGCCAAGCTCATCCCTGTCAACGGGCAGTCGATCTCCAGCGGCATGACCTTGCGCAACGGGAACACGGCGCCCGGCAAGTTCACGGCCGACTTCCTCAAGATCGACCGCGGGTTCATCGGGAAGGTGCCGGTGCCGGTGATCATCATGCTGGTGCTGGTGGTGCTCGCGTGGTTCGTGCTCTCCCGCACGACGTGGGGCCGTGTGATGTACGCGATCGGCGCCAATCCCGAGGCGGCCCGCCTGGCCGGGGTCCGGGTGGGCTTCTACCACGGCCTCGCCTACGTCATCTCCGGCCTGCTCGCCTCGATCGGCGGCCTCATCCTGGTCTCCCGCATCGGCCAGGGTGACGTGAACGCCGGGGCGTCCAGCCTGCTCGAGGCCGTGGCGGTGGCGCTCGTCGGCACGTCCGTGCTCGGCATGGGCAAGCCGAATGCCTGGGGCACGCTGCTCGGCGCCCTGCTCGTCTCCATCGTGCTGACCGGCCTGACGATGAAGGGCTTCCAGTACTACCACCAGGACACCGCGAAGGGACTCGTGCTCCTCGTCGCCCTCCTGTTCTCGTTCACCATCTCGCGGCGCAAGGTCCGCTACACGCCCGCCACCTGACCTTCCGAGGAGATCTGCACCATGGCCGACTACGAGTTCCTCAGCGTCGCGGAGGTCCCGGCCTACCTCGCCGCCTACCCCGAGCTCGCCGCCCGGATCGACGTCGAGCGCATCGCGTCGGTCGACGAGATCGGCGACGGCAACCTCAACCTGGTCTTCCTCGTGAAGGACGAGGCGGGGCGCGGCGTCGTGCTCAAGCAGGCCTTGCCGTACGTGCGCATGTCCGGTGGCAGCTGGTCGATGACCCCCGAGCGGGAGCGCCACGAGGTCGAGTCCCTGACGGCCCACCGGGCCCTCGTCCCGGACCTCGTCGTCGAGGTGCTGCACCACGACGAGAAGCGGCACATCTTCGCGATGGAGGACCTCTCGGACCACAGCGTGTGGCGACCCGCCCTCAACGTGGGCAAGGTCCACAACGGGGTCGCCGAACGGGTCGGGACCTACATCGGAGCGGTCGCGTTCGGCACGTCCCTCTTCGCGCTCGACCGCCAGCAGCTCGCCGACTCCCAGGCCTCCGCGATCAACCCCGAGCTCTGCACGATCACCGAGGATCTCGTCTTCACCGAGCCGTCGGTGGACGCCGGCCGGAACGCCGTGCTGCCCGCCAACGAGGCGGACGCGGCTGCCCTCAGCGCCGACACCGTGTTCGTCGACGCCATGGGCCGTGCCAAGTACTGGTTCATGACGTGCGCCGAGGCGCTCATCCACGGCGACCTGCACACCGGGTCGGTCATGGTCCGGGGGGCGGGGGACGGGACGGACGCCGACAGCGTCAAGGTCTTCGACTCCGAGTTCGCCTTCTTCGGCCCTGTGGCCTTCGACATCGGCGCGACGTGGGCCAACTACGTGCTCGCCGCCTCCCGGGCGTACGCGCTCGGCGAGGATGCGCGGGCCGAGTGGGCGCTCGGGCTCGTCGAGCAGACCTGGCGGGGCTTCGAGGACGAGTTCCGCCGCCGCTGGCCGGAGCGGCGGGACGCGCGGGTGTGGCGTGACACCTTCCTTGAGGAGCGTCTGGCGGCGTGGCGGGCGCAGAGCTGGCTCTTCGCGGCCGCGAAGATGTCCCGTCGCATCGTCGGCTACGCCAAGGTGACGGACGTCGAGACGCTGCCTCCGGACCTGCGCGAGGGGGCCGCCCGTGGCGTGCTCGCCGCGGCGCGAGCCGCGGTTCGCGTCGGACCCGACACCCGCGCGGCGCTGTTCGCCCAGGTCTGCGGCGGCGAGCTGGTCGCGCACCGCACGGGGCGGTGACCATGCTGAAGGGGATCGACCCGCTGCTCACGCCCGACCTGCTGCGTGCGCTCGCCGCAGCGGGCCATGGCGACGTCATCGGCGTCGTGGACCGGAACTTCCCGGCGCACTCCACGGGAGTGCCGGTGATCGACCTGCCGGGTGCTGACGCCACGCAGGCGTTGCGGGCGATCTGCGCCCTCCTGCCGATCGACGTCGAGTTCCAGGCGACGCCCGTCGCGCACATGCTCACCATCGACGGCGAGCCCGGTCCCGCCGTCGACGAGGTGCACGCGACGCTCGTCGCCGCCGCCGGCCGGGAGGTGCCGATGCGTGGCATCGAGCGGTTCGACTTCTACGAGGGGGCGCGGTCCGCCCGTGTGGTCGTCCAGACGAGCGACGATCGCCCCTACGCGTGCTTCCTCGTCGCCAAGGGCGTTCTCTAGCGCCCCCCCTGCGCAGGTTGCTCGCTGACCCCTCGACTCGAAGCGGCACCTCCCTGTCGACGTGGCGCGACCGTGCCCGGCACCCGGACCCGTGCCGGGAATAGGCCAACGGGCGGCTCGGTTTCTACGACTGAGCCTCGTGGGAAAGGCTCGCACGCGCGCGAGCCTTTCGTCCGCGGCGGCGAGTGCTTCCCAGCCGCGTGCACGTGACCTCGTCGCCCCGTGCTGAGGGGAAGGGAGTCGGCGGTGCCCTCGACCGAACGCGAACGACGAGTCCTGCGTGACATCGAGAGTGGGCTGCGCCACGAGGACCGCTTCCTCGCGGCCCGGTTCGCGCTCCTGCCCGTCCGCGCCGCGGGGCATCGCCGCATCGTGAGGGTGCTCCTCGCGGTCGAGGTGGCGCTGCTCGCCCTCGTCGCCCTCGGAGTGCTGACCGGCTCGGAGGCGCTCCTCGACCCGGCGGTGGCCCTGGCGGTGGCGGAGCCGCTGGTGGCGATCGCCATCGTGGGCGGCGGCTGGAGCGAGAGCCGCAGCTGACCCCTGAAGAAGGGACGCCGTGCAGCGCGGCGGCCGACGAGGAGGGCGCGCTCGTCCCGTCTCCGGCCGTCTCGCAGGATGCCGTTGATTCGGGGACGTCAGCCCTCGTCGGCAGGTGGTCGACGCACTCCGCCGGCGAGCCGAACGGCTTCACGCAGCACGTCCTCGAGCATGTCCGCGGTCAGCGTGCCGGTGAAGGTGTTGCGCTGGCTGGGGTGGTAGCAGCCGAGCAGGTGCAGGGCGCGTTCGTCGTCGCCGATGACCGCGTGGGCACCGTGACCGAACGTCGGGCGTGGCCGGGGCACCACCCACCCGGCCTCGCCGAGGGCGGGCATGAGGGCCTGCCAGGCGAAGGCCCCCAGCGGGACGACGACGCGGAGGGTCGGACGAAGCAGCTCCAGCTCGCGCACGAGCCAGGGGCGGCAGGTGTCGCGCTCGGCGGGGGTCGGCTTGTTCTCCGGCGGAGCGCAGTGCACGGGCATCGTGATCCGGACGCCGCGCAGCTCGAGCCCGTCGCCCCGCCGCGTGGAGGTGGGGCGTGAGGCGAGGCCGACGGCGTGCAGGGCGGCGTAGAGGAAGTCCCCGGCCGCGTCGCCGGTGAACGCCCGGCCGGTGCGGTTGCCGCCATGCGCGGCCGGTGCCAGTCCCACCAGCGCGATCGCAGCGTCCGGCGGGCCGAACCCCGGCACCGGGCGCGCCCAGTAGTCCCAGTCCAGATAGGCACGCCGCTTCGTGACGGCGACCTGCTCACGCCAGCTCACGAGCCTTGGACAGGCCCGGCAGTCGCTGATCGCGGTGTCGAGCTCGAGCAGGCTGCCCAGGGTGCCGCTCGTCCGCGGATCGCTCGACGCGTGCATGAGAGCCCTTCCGACATCCTTTGGTTTCCACTATAAGAGATGGTCTAAAATGGTGGCCATGGCGGGGGAGCGGTCACTGAGCGATCCGGCTCCTGCGGCGGCTCTCGGCGAGAGTCGCTCGCGGGTGCTGGAGCTCCTGCACGCTGCGGCCGGCCCGCTGGGTGTGCAGGACGTCGCCGCGAGAACCGGCTTGCACCCGAACACCGCGAGGTTCCACCTGGACGGCCTCGTCGGCCAGGGCTATGCGGAGCGGGCCACCGAGGACCGGGACCAGCCGGGACGTCCACGCACCGTCTATCGGGCCGTGGCCGGCACGGTGACGGCCGGCCGGCGCAGCTACCGGCTGCTGGCCGAGATCCTCACGACCCTGGTCGCTGACAGCGTGGCGCAGCCCGAGCGCCTCGCGCGCGAGGCGGGCCGTACCTGGGGTGAGTACCTGACCGAGCGCCCGGCACCGTCCGAACGGGTCGACCGGTCGGAGGCGACGCGGCGGCTCGTCGACGTCCTCGCCGAGATCGGGTTCGCGCCCCGGGCCCAGGCGCCTGGTGACGGCGACGTCCCCATCGAGCTCCGCAACTGCCCGTTCCGGGAGGTGGCCGAGCGCCACCAGTCGGTGGTGTGCTCGCTGCACCTCGGCCTCATGCAGGGCTCGTTGGAGGCGATGCGTGCACCGCTGGAGGCCGGCCGGCTCGAGCCGTTCGTCGAGCCGAGCCTGTGCCTCGCGCACGTGGGCCCCGCGGCATGACCGCTCCGGCGGGGCGCCGATCCTCGCCGAGTCCTCGCCGCGCGAGCCGGGCCGCGTGCCGACCTCGCGCGGCAGCTGACCGCGCTTCCGGCCGCGGGGGAGCGGGCCATCCGTTCAGACGATGTCGTCCGGGCACATCTGTCGCTCGAGGAGGGACCGAGATGGAGATCGAGACGCCGGCGGCGGCACTCGAACGGGAGCACCGCGAGATCGACGAAGCGGTGACCGCCTTCCTGCGCGAGCCGGACGACGAAGGCCGGCGCAGCGGTCTCAGGACCGCCCTGCACGAGCTGCGCCACCACATCTACCTCGAAGAGGAGTTCCTGTTCCCGCTCCTGAGCACGATGGAGGACGCGCTGACGGCCACGGTGCTCGTGATGCTTCGCGAGCACGCACAGATCTGGACGACGCTCGACGCCTTGGACCGAGCGCTGGACTCCGACTCCGACGACGAGGCCGCGGCTGGTGTCTGCCGAGAGCTCACGGCTCGGCTGCTGCACCACAACCTCAAGGAGGAGCGGGTGCTCTACCCGCGCGCGGACACCGACCTGAACGACGCGGCACTGGAGAGGCTCCGGGCGCTCCTTGAGGCCACCGGGCTGCCCGAGGGATGGGTGTGCATCAAGGCTCGGTGAACGGCCGGGCCGGGCCGTCCGCCGTCTCAGCGGATGTCGAGCCGTTGCACCAGGACGACCGCGAGTCCGTTCAGCACCAGCGCGCTGATCAGGAGCACCGCCCATGCGGTGGAGGACGGCCCGGCGGTGAGCTGGTCGCTGCCGACCGCCCAGTAGAACAGCGAGGCCGGACGGACGGTGCGGGCCCAGCCGATCACTGGCGCCAGAGAGCTGACCAGGTACGACGCGGCCGCGAGGCCGGACGCCAGTCCGAGCGCCATGCCGCGGCTGCCGGTGAGCACGCCGATGATCAAGGCGACGAGCCCGAAGTCGACGCCCATGACCAGCACCGCCACCGTGGTGCCGACCACCGCCGATGTGGGCAGCGTCAGGTCGTAGTGCCGTCCCAGCAGGATGAACGCCATGGTGACCACGGCCACCGGCAGGGCGATCAGGGCCAGGACCGCGGACTTCTCCAGCACCAGTCGGCGGCGGCTGACGGGCAGCGCCGCGACCAGGCCGAGGGTGCCGTCCTCGGACTGACCGGCGATGCAGGAGGCGCCGTAGCCGATGGTGAGCAGCAGGATCATCAGCGGCAGGAAGTTGGCGTAGAGGTTGCCGTTGACCCAGCCCGTCGGTGAGGTCAGCGACCCGTTGACGCCCAGGAGCGCGCCGACGGTCGGGTTGTTGGCCGTCAGGTCGCCCAGCGAGCTGTCGGAGCGCACCGACGGGTACATCGCGACGAGGATGAACGCGTAGAACGCGAGCCCGCCGGCGAACCAGAGGATCGAGCGGCGGCGCAGCCTCAGGTCGATCCGGGCGATGTCCGCGTGCACGTCAGGCCTCCTGCAGGTCGGTGGAGCGGTAGTAGCCGAGGAACAGCTCGTCCAGGTCCGCCGGCCGCGCGAACAGGTCCACGGGGTCCAGCGGCGCGATCGCGCGGAGCACCGGTGCCATCGGCCCGGCGACGGTCAGCCGCAGGTGCCCTGGGTCCGTCCACGCCGAGGCCTGCACCGCGTCGACCCGGTCGAGCGCGCTCGCGTCCACGTCGTGGTCGAAGGTGAGCTCGACGGTGCGCGGGGCGTGGCGGCGCAGGCCCTCGACGGTGTCCGTGACGACGATGCGACCCTCGCGGATGATCGCCAGGCGGTGCACCACGCGCTGCACCTCGTCGAGGTCGTGCGAGGACAGGAACACGGTGCGGCCGGCAGCCGTGGTCTCCTGCAGCAGCGTGGCGAACTCCAGCTGCAGCAACGGATCCAGGCCCGAGGTCGGCTCGTCGAGCACCAGCAGCTCCGGCCGGTGCATGAAGGCCAGGACCAGGCCGAGCTTCTGCTTGTTCCCCTTCGACAGCGTCTGCGTGGGCCGGTCCACCTCGGCGCCGAACCGCTCGACCAGCTGGTCGCGGTAACGGGTGCCGCGCAGCCCGCGGACGGAGGCGAACCGGTCGAGCACCTGCCGGCCGGTCAGCCTCGGATAGACCGCCAGCTCGCCGGGCAGGTACCCCGTGCGCCGGTGCACCTCGACGGCGTCGGCGAACGGGTCCAGGCCGAGCACCCGCGCGCTGCCGGACGACGCGTGGTAGAGCCCCATGAGGATCCGGATGGTCGTCGACTTCCCGGCGCCGTTGGGGCCCAGGAACCCGAAGATCTGACCCGGCTCCACGGCGAGGTCCACGTCGACGATCCCGCGGCGCGGACCGAACGACCGTGTCAGTGCGTGCGTCTGGATCACCGTCGATGCCATGATCAGCTCCTCTCCCCGCCCCCGGCAGTCGGCCGTGGTGCGTCGGTGGCGTAGATGCCGCCCGTGTAGACCTCCATGAGGACGGCGCCCAGCGTGCGGATGCCGTCGGGGCTGAGCGGGTCCGCGCCGATCGCCTGCGCCACCAGGTCGCGCAGCACGATCTGGCCCAGGTCGTTGACCAGCAAGAACACCGCTCGTGCGCGCGGGTCGACCGACGGCCGCAGCACCCCGGCCACCTCCTGGGCCGCGAGCTCGGCGATCGTCGCCTCCACGAGTCCGAGGAACAGCGAGCTCGCCGCCTCGCCGCCGTCCACCAGCGTGCGGCGCAGGTAGCCGAGGAGGTCCGGTTCGTCCCGCAGCATGGCCGCAAGGGACCCGGCCGCCTGGTTGAAGTCGGCGCCTTCGGTCGTGGGCAGCTCCGACAGCAGCGACGTGAGGCTGCTGATCAGCCGTGCGTCGGTCGCGGCCTTGAGCTGAGCCTTGCTGCCGAAGTGATGGACGACCAGGGACGACGAGACCCCGGCCGCCGCTGCGACCTCGCGGATCGAGGTCGCGGCAAAGCCCTTCTCGGCGAACAGCCGCATGGCGGCGGCCCGGATCCGCGCCGCCGCCGTCAGATCGCCCTCGACTGCACGCATGTGTAGTTCATAGCACAGTTGTGCAGGGCATGGAACCGAGATGCAGGCTGCGGCGGATGCCGCTCCGGGCCGGCGCGAGGCGGGGGCCGAATACACGCGCGCTCCCTTGACAAGGCCGATGCGGCCTGGAAACGTATCCGATGGTCGCTGGAAACGTTTCCGTCTCAGGGTGGAGGTCGGCAATGGGTCGTCGCCCGACGTTGCACGAGGTGGCAAACCTCGCCGGGGCGTCGCTGGCCTCGACCTCCCGTGCGCTTAATGGCAACGGCGCCAGCCCGGAGATGATCGAGAAGGTTCAGGCTGCCGCCAAGCGGCTCGGGTACTACCCGGATGCCGCCGGCCGCTCGCTGCGGATGGGGCGCACCTTCCAGGTCGGGTTCGCCGTGGCCGACATCGGCAACCCCGTGTATGTGGACATGATGAAGGCGATCCACGAGGTGGTGGGCCCGCAGGGTTACCACGTGGTGGTGGCGACGACGGGCAACGACGTCACGTCGACCGCGGACGTGATCCGCGCGCTGAGCTCGGGCGTCGTCGACGGTCTCGTCATCAGCCCGCTGCGGTCGAACGAGGCCTTGGCCCAGCAGATGGAGCACGCACCGATCCCGGTCGTGGTCATCGGCCGGGTGGCAGAGGGCACGACGCTCGACTCCGTGTGGGCCGACTCCGCCGCGGGCATCGGCATGGCGGTCGACCAGCTGGTCGGCGCGGGTCGGCGCCGTCTGCTCTTCCTCAACGGCCCGCTGGGCACCACTCCCGCCTCTCGTCGTCTCCAGGGCTTCGACGCCGCGGTCGCCCGCCATGGTCTGCCCCTCCTGGGGATGCTCGTCGCCGACGACTTCACCGTCGAGGCCGGGACCCGGGCCGTGGACTCGCTGCTCGACGATGGCGCGGCCGAACGGCCCGACGCCATCGTGGCGGCGAACGACCTGCTGGCCATCGGCTGCATCCAGGCGCTGCGCCGGCGCCACCTGAGCGTCCCGCGCGACGTCGCAGTCACCGGGATGGACGACACGGAGATCGCCGCCGTGTTCTCCCCGAGCCTCACCAGCGTCGCGCTCGGCTCGCGGGAACGAGGCAAGGCCGCGGCGGAGCTCCTCCTGCGCCGCATCGGCGGCGAGCAGGGCCCGGCGCAACGGGTGCACGTCGCTCCCAGGCTCGTGGTGCGTGAGTCCTCGGGTGGTCCGGCGTGACCGGTCGCACCCTCGCCTCGTCACCGGCGCGCGTCGCCGTGCGTCGGCCCGCAGGTGTCGTCACTCGGCAGCGTCGGGAGACGGCCGTGCTCGTGCTGCCGTCGGTGCTGCTGATCGTCGTGCTGTCGGTCGCCCCGCTGCTCGCGGGGCTCGCGCTGGCGTTCACGGACGCCCGCCTGGTGCATACGCCGCACTACTCGTTCGTCGGCGTCGAGAACTTCACGAAGCTCGCCGCCAACAGCATGTTCTGGGCGTCCTTCCGCATCGGGATGGTGTGGGCGGTCTCGGTCACGCTGCTCCAGCTGGTCGCCGCCATGGGTCTGGCCCTGCTGCTCAACGCCGATCTGAGGCTTCGCGGCCTGGCGCGCGTGCTGGCGCTGATCCCCTGGGCGATGCCTCCGGTCGTCGTCTCGATCATGTGGCGGATGATCTACTCCCCGAACGCGGGCCCACTCAATGCCCTGCTCGGCTCGATCGGGTTGCCGAACGACATCAACTGGCTGGGATCCTTCACCACCGCGCTGCCGGCCGTCATCGCGGTCGGCGTCTGGGTGGGGATGCCCCAGACCACCGTCACGCTGCTCGCCGGGCTGCAGCAGGTGCCGCCCGACACCTACGAGGCGGCGGCGATCGACGGTGCGGGTGCGTGGCGACGGTTCACGGCCGTCACCGTCCCGAGCCTTCGGCCGATCATCACGTCGATCACGTCGCTGAACTTCATCTGGAACTTCAACTCGTTCAGCCTGGTGTACGTCCTGACCGAGGGCGGCCCGGGCGGCCAGACGATGCTGCCGATGCTGTTCACGTACATCGAGGCGTTCCAGAACCGGAACATCGGGTACGCCGCCGCCATGGGTGTGGTGCTCGTCGTGGTGGTCGTCGCGCTCCTCGGCCTGTACCTGTGGTCCCAGCTGCGGGCCGAGGACAAGCCATGAGGCGCCGGGCGCTGGTCCGCCCGGCGCAGTACGTCGCGCTCGTCTGCTACGTCCTCTTCCTGGGCTTCCCCCTGCTGTGGCTCATCTCGTCCTCGGTCAAGTCGTCCGGCGAGCTCAACTCGCTGACCGTGTCCCTGCTCCCGACCCGGGGCTGGAGGTGGGGCAACTACGCCGACGCCCTGGCGCGGCAAGGCCTGATCCACTCGGCGGGGAACTCGGCAGCGGTCGCGCTCGCCTCGACGGCGCTCGTGGTGCTCATCGGCATGCCGGCCGCGTACGCGCTGGCACGCGTGCGAGGAGCCGTGCGAAGCCTTGGGACCGGCTGGATCCTGGTCAGTCAGGTGTTCCCGGTGATCCTCATCATCCTGCCGCTGTTCCTGGTGCTGCGGACGATCGCCCTGACCGACTCCCTCCTCGGGCTGACCCTCGTCCACACGACCTACACGCTCCCGTTCGGGCTGTGGATGCTCCAGGGGTACGTGGCCGCCATCCCCCGCGATCTGGAGGAGGCCGGCGCGATCGACGGCGCGAGCAGGCTGCGCGTGCTGCGGCACATCGTGCTGCCCCTGCTGATGCCCGGCGTCGCCGCGACGGCGATGTTCGCGTTCGTGTCCTCGTGGAACGAGTTCTTCTTCGCGCTCGTGCTCCTGCAGTCACCGGCGCACTACACGCTGCCGATCGCCCTGAGCATGTTCGTCGGCGGGGAGGGGAAGGTCGCGCTCGGCCCCCTCGCGGCCGGCTCGGTGCTGGCCGCGATCCCCAGCATCGTCTTCTTCGCGATCCTGCAGCGCCGCCTGGTCGGCGGCCTGATGGCGGGAGCCGTGAAGGGATGACCCTCCGGCCCCCAGGGGGCAGAACGTCGCATCCCGCGACACCAACCGAGAGAAGGGAACGTCGATGAAGACCGTTCACCGCATGCCGCTCGTCGCGGCGGCCGTGGCTGTGCTCGCCCTCGCCGGCTGCTCGAGCGGGGGAGGCAACGCGGCCACCACCGGCGGTGCCACCGCCTCCGGCGCCGCCGGGGCATCCACACCGGCTGGTACGCCGGTCACGCTGACCTTCCAGTCCCTGTCGGACCAGCCGGCCACCATCGCGGCGACGAAGAAGGTCGTCGACAGCTGGAACGCCGCCAACCCCGACATCCAGGTGCAGGTGGTCCAGGCGAGCTGGGACTCGATCAACGACAAGCTGACGACGCAGTTCGCCGGCGGCACCGCGCCGGACATCATCCACGACGACGCCGCGTCGATCGTCTCGTTCGCGTCCGACGGGTACCTGGCCGACCTGACCGGCCAGATGTCGCAGGCGAAGAAAGACGACATCGGCAAGGGGCTGCTGGCCTCGGTGACGGTCGACGGCAAGGTGATCGCCTACCCGACCGAGGTGCAGTCCTACATGGTGTTCGCCAACAAGACCCTCCTCGACCAGGCAGGGGTCATGATCCCGACCGGCGACTCCATGACGTGGGACCAGTTCCGGCAGATCGCCAAGGCGACCACCAAGAACGGGGTGGCGGGGGTCGGCTGGGGCCTCAAGAGCCCTGTGGCGACGTTCATGACCCTCGGCCTGGGCTCCGGAGGCACGTACTTCGACGGGACGGGGACCTCCGCGACCATCCACGTGGGCGACGGCGAGATGGCATTGCCCAAGCTGGTGCACCAGATGGCCTACGACGACAAGTCGATCCTGCCGGTCACGCTGACCCAGTCGGGTTCCGAGGCCCTCGCGGCTTTCTACGGCGGGAAGGTCGCCATGACCGTCCAGGGTTCGTACCTCGCCGCGAGCATGTCCAAGGACGCGCCGGCCGGCTTCGACTGGGTCGTGCTCCCGCCGCTCGCCGGTCCGGACGGTGCGGCGCAGGCTGCCGACCCTCAGACGCTCTCGGTCAGCGCCGACTCCAAGCACGTCGCGCAGGCGGTGAAGTTCCTCGAGTACTTCACCTCGACGGACAACCTGGAAGCCGTCAACGAGGCGGACGCCCTGATCCCCGCCACGACGTCGGCGCAGCAGGCGATGGCGGCCAAGCTCGGATCGCAGAACGGCTGGGACCAGATCCTCAAGAGCGGCAAGGACTTCCAGTCGGCACCGTTCCTGTTCGTCGACAAGTACGCCCAGTGGAAGAGCACCGTGGCTACCCCGGCCTTCCAGAAGTACCTGGCGAACCAGATCGACGACGCCGGGCTCGCGAACGCGCTGACCAGCGGATGGAAGCAGCTGGGATGAGCTGACCTCGGGGCGGCCACCAGGCGTGGCCGCCCCGAGCGAGTCGGGTGATCGTGGCAGGAGGAGGATGGGGTGGACGGGCTGAAGGACCGCGTGACGGCGGTGATCACGGGTTCGGCCGTGGGGGACGCCCTCGGCGGGGCGACCGAGGGCTGGACGCCCCGGCAGATCGAGGAGCGGTACGGCGGCCGGGTGCGCGGGATCGTCGGGCCGTTCCACGAGAACTGGCGAGCCGCCAGGCCGATCGCCCCGTACCACAAGGGCGACGGCCACGTCACGGACGACACCCTCATGACCTGCGCGTTGGTCGAGGTCTACGCCCGACGACGCGACCACCTGGACGCGTACGCGATCGCCGAGTCGCTGGTACCCCTGATGATCGGCGAACCGCAGTGGGTGCCGGAGCTCGAGGACACCGTGCTGCTGCTGCAGCGGGTGTTCCTCGCCGAGAAGTGGCTGGTGGCGCGGCTTCACTACGGGCACGTCGACCCGCGTGAGGCCGGGACGGGCAACATCGTCAACTGCGGCGCCGCGATGTTCATCGCCCCCGTGGGGCTGGCCAACCCGGGGGAGCCCGCGGCCGCGTACGCCGAGGCGATCGACGTGGCGGGCGCGCACCAGTCCAGCTACGGACGGGAGGCGGCGGGGGTGCTCGCAGCAGCCGTCGCGGCCTCCGTCGCACCGGACGCGACCCTCGACTCCGTCCTCGACGCCGCGCGCCGACTCGCCCACGACGGCACCGCGGCGGCGATCGAGGCGGTCCTCGACGCGGTGGCCACCGTGCCGCCGCCGGTGGGCGACGACGCCGAGCGCGGGCTGGCGCACCGGGTGCGCGCCGCTGTCGCTCCCTTCGACAGCGTGGGGGACGACTACCGGGCGCCGGCGATGGATGCGCGCCGCCCCTCGCGCACCAAGTCGATCGAGGAGCTCCCGGTGGCCCTGGCGCTGCTCGCCGCCCACCGGGGCGACTACCGGGGCGCAGTGCTGGCCGCGGTGAACTACGGCCGGGACGCCGACTCGATCGCGTCGATGGCGGGCGCCCTCGCGGCGGGCCTGGGCGGGACCGCGGCGGTGCCGGCCGAGTGGCTGGACGAGATCGAGCAGGCGAGCCGCATCGACCTGCACGCGACCGGGCGCCTCATGGCCGAGGTCACCGCGGACCTGGTCACCGCCGACGCACGCCGTGCCGCGCAGCGCGCCGCGCGGTTGGCGGCGTTGTCGCGCCAGGCATCCACGGAGCACCGATGAGGCTCACCTGGGCCCAGCCGGAGGACCTCCTGGCCCACGAGCTTGTGCAGTCGGAGGCCGAGGGCAAGGACGTGTCCGGCGTGCTCGACCGGTGGGTCGCGGCCGGCGGCGACCCGACGCCAAGGGTCTCGGGCGCGTCCGAGGCGCGCGCCGAGCGGCGGCTGCGGACGCTGGCCGGCGTGCTCCTCGACGAGCTGGACGCGACCGTTGCCCCGCCGGACCCCTCGCAGCCCGCCGAGTGGGCGGACCTGGCGCGCCTGGTCGGAGCCGCCACCGTCGTGCGGCCGGGCCGCGACCTCGGCGAGCGACTCGAGGGTGCGTGGACGGGCCGCGCCGCCGGGTGCGTGCTGGGCAAGCCGGTGGAGAAGATCCCTCGGCAGGGCATCGAGGAGATCCTCCGGTCGACCGGTCGCTGGCCGCTGGACCGCTACTTCACCGCCGTGGGCCTGCCCGCCGACGTGGCGGCCCGGTGGCCCTGGAACCGCCGCAGCGCGCCGACCAGCCTCGAGGAGAACATCTCCGGTGCCCCGGAGGACGACGACCTGAACTTCCCGATGCTGGGGCTGCTGCTCCTCGAGCGGCACGGGTTCGGGTTCACCACGGACGACGTGGCCCAGCTCTGGCTGGACCAGCTCCCCGCCGGGCGGGTGTTCACCGCCGAACGAGCCGCATACCGCAACCTTCTCGAGGCGTACGCGGCGCCGGAGACCGCCCGGCTGCGCAACCCGTTCCGGGAGTGGATCGGCGCGCTGATCCGCGCGGACGTCTACGGCTGGACCGCGCCGGGTCAACCGCTCCGGGCCGCCGAGCTCGCCTGGCGGGACGCCCGGCTGAGCCACACCCGCAACGGCCTCTACGGTGCGATGTGGGCCGCCGCGCTCGCCGCGACGGCCGTGGTGGCCGACTCGGTCGAGGCGGTGCTGGACACCGCATCGGCCGTCGTGCCACCGGAGAGTGCGCTCGCGGAGGCGATCGAGCTGGGTCGTCGCACCGGGCGGCACGGCGGCACCCTCGCCGACGGCCTCGACGAGCTGCACCGCCACTACGGCCACCTGCACTGGGTCCACGTGCTGCCGAACGCGGCGACCATCGCGTTCGCCCTCGAGCGTGGCGGCGGTCGTTACGGTGACAGCGTGTGCGCCGCCGTGACGGCCGGGTGGGACACCGACTCGGTCGGTGCGACGGTCGGCGGGGTGGTCGGTGCCCTGGTTGGTGTCCAGGGGATCGGCGAGGAGTGGTCCGGGCCCATCGCGGGGCGGATCGCCACGTCGTTGCCCGGGGGCGAGCAGCGCATCGTCGACCTCGCCGCCCGAACGTCCTTGCTGGCTGACGAGCTGCGGCGGACGCGATGACCGGGCGAGTGGCAGTGATCGGCTCGGCGAACGTCGACCTGGTGGTCGACGTGGACCGCCACCCCGGGCCGGGCGAGACGGTGCTCGGCGGCGACCTGCGCCGCAGCCCCGGCGGCAAGGGGGCGAACCAGGCCGTGGCCGCGGCCCGCGCCGGAGGGGCGGCGACCGTGTTCGTCGGCGCGCTCGGCCGTGACGACGCGGCCGAGCTCCTGCTGGAGTCGCTCCACGGAGCGGGCGTCGCCACCGAGGCGGTCGGCCGGGTGGATGTGCCGACCGGCACCGCGCTCATCACCGTCACGCCGGATGGCGAGAACTCGATCGTCGTCGCGGCCGGCGCGAACGCGCGGCTCGCCCTGACCCCCGCGGCGGCCGCCGCCGTGGCCGGCGCGGACGTGGTCCTGGCCCAGCTGGAGGTGCCGCTCGAGGTGGTGCTCGCCGCGGCAGCGGCGCGCCGGGCCGCGTGCCTCCTGGTGCTCAACGCGGCACCGTCGCGGCCGCTGCCCGACGAGCTGTGGGACGCCGTCGACGTGCTCGTGGTCAACGAGCACGAGGCGATCGACCTGGGCCCCGGCGGCGGCGACGTCGACACCGCGGTGGAGCACCTGCTGGCGACGGTGCCGACCGTCGTGGTGACGATGGGTGCCCTGGGTGCGCTCGTCGCACGGCGCGGCCTTCCGGTGGTGCACGTGCCCTCTCTCGACGTCGACCCCGTCGACTCCACCGGAGCGGGGGACACGTTCTGCGGCGTCCTCGCGGCTCGCCTGGCCGACGGCGTGGAGGTCGTCGCGGCGGCGCGGGCGGCCGTCGTGGCGGGCGCCCTGGCGGTCACGCGCCGGGGCGCACAGTCGGGGATCCCGACGGCCGCCGAGGTCCTGGCCGCCCTGGGGCGGCTCGCATGAGCGAGGCGTTCGACGCACTCGTCCCGCGGTCGATCGACCTGCCGACCGTCGTGGACCTGCGCGCGCCGCTCACCCCGGCGCTCGTCGCTCACCTCGACGGGGCGAAGATCTTCGCCGCCCCGGACGACCCCGGCGACCTGCCCGCCTGGCGCGCGCGCCTTGCCGAGTGGCGCACCGCCTCCCGTGACCGGATCGACTACGACGGCCGGATCTACGACGAACCGGCGGCGGCCTGGGCGGCGCGCTGCCACGCGGTCGCCCAGGTGTGGCTCTGGGACGAGCTGCTCTACGACGCCGAGCAGGGCAGGTTCACGCCCGATCGGTTCCTCGCGGACGCGCGCGAGCGGTTCGGCGGCCTGGACGCCGTCGTCCTCTGGCACGCCTACCCGGTGATCGGCATCGACGAACGCAACCAGTGGGACTGGTACCGCGACGTCCCGGGGCTGCGCACCCTGGTCGACGACCTGCACGCGGCCGGTCTGCACGTCTTCGTCGACTACAACCCGTGGGACGTCGGCACCCGTCGGGCCGGCGACGACGTCACGGAGCTCGCCTCGCTGGTCGCGGACCTCGGCGTCGACGGCGTCTTCCTCGACACGCTGCGCAAGGCCGACCCTGAGCTGGTCGGAGCGCTGCGGCGGGTGCGACCGGGGATCGTGCTGGAGGGCGAGTCGAAGCTCGCCGTCGAACGGATCGGCGACCACGCGGCGTCCTGGGCCCAGTACTTCGCGGACTCACCTGTGCCGGGGGTGCTGCGCGCCCACTGGTTCGAGCGTCGGCACATGCAGCACCACACCCGCCGCTGGCACCGCGACCATGCCGAGGAGCTCCAGTCTGCCTGGCTCAACGGCGCTGGGGTGATGGTCTGGGAGGTCGTCTTCGGCGTCTGGGTGGGGTGGAACGCGCGTGACGCCGGCACCGCTGGTCGGATGCTCACGGTGCAGCGAGCGACGGACAACCTGCTGCTCGCCGGTGACTGGACGCCCCTGGCCCCGCTCGCGGCAGGGGCGCCGCAGGGCCTGCACGCCTCACGTTTCGCGCAGGGCGGCGTCCAGCTGTGGGCGCTGGTCAATCGCGGCGACGACGATGTCACCGGCCGCGTGCTCCCCGATGGCACCCCGGGCACGGCCGTGGACCTGACGGCCACACCCGACCGGGACCAGCCCGCCGGCGGCGAGGATGTCCTGGTCCCGGCGCACGGCATCGCGGCCGTCCTCGTCCTTGAGCCCGGGACACCGGAACCCGCCTGGCTGCCCGCGCTCCGAGCCGCCATGCGCGGGCTCGACCACGTGCCCGATGCGCGGTTCCACCACCGGGTGGCCACCCGCGTCGGTCCACCGGCGCCGCCGCCGGTGCCCCGTGCGGCGATCGCCGAGGAGACCGTCGTCGTGCCCGAAGGCCCGTGGGTGCTGACCGTGCGGTACCGGGCCCGTGAGACGGGCATGTACCAGGGCGCTCCGTACGTCGACGAGTGGAAGCCGCTGCCGCCACGGCTGCACGACACGCGCACGCTGCAGCGTGACGGCGCCTCCGCCGCCCCGGTCGCGGTGGGGGCCCTCGAGGTCAGCAATGCCCAGTTCGCGCAGTTCCTGGGCGCGACCCGCTACCGGCCGGCGGTGCCGCACCGCTTCCTGGCCCACTGGTCCGGCGGTCGGCCCCCGGCCGGTCACGACGACGACCCGGTCGTGTTCGTCGACCTCGCGGACGCACGCGCCTACTGCGCGTGGCGAGGCGGCCGGCTGCCCACGGAGGACGAGTGGCAGCTCGCGGCGCAGACCGGTGCGCTGCGGCGCCGTCCGCCGCTCGTGTGGAACTGGACCGACAGCGAGCACACCGACGGCCGCACCCGGTTCGCGATGCTCAAGGGCGGCTGCGACCACGCGGCACTCGGGTCGGAGTGGTACTTCGACGGCGGGCCGCAGCCGCCGGAGCTGACCGCGAAGCTGCTGGTGCCCGGCCTCGGACTGGCGCGGAGCCGGTGGGTCGGGTTCCGTTGCGCGTGGGCGATCGAGGAGGCACGACCATGAAGGCGCATCCGTTGGCGGACCTGCGCGTGGTCGACGCGTCCACGCTGTTCGCGGGCCCCATGGCCGCCATGCACCTCGGCGACATGGGGGCCGAGGTGATCAAGGTGGAGCACCCGCGCAAGCCCGACCCCTCCCGTGGGCACGGGGTGGCCAAGGACGGTGTCAACCTCTGGTGGAAGACGCTGGGCCGCAACAAGGCGACCGTCACGGCGGACCTGTCGCGGCCCGGCGGCCGCGAGGTGTTCCTCGCGCTCGCCCGCAGGTCGGATGTCGTCATCGAGAACTTCCGCCCGGGGACGCTCGAACGGTGGGGCCTGGGCTACGACGTGCTGTCCGCGGCGAACCCCCGCCTGGTCCTGGCCCGGGTCACCGGCTTCGGGCAGACCGGTCCCTACCGAGGACGTCCGGGCTTCGGCACGCTGGCCGAGGCGATGTCCGGGTTCGCCAGCCTCACCGGCGAACCCGACGGGCCACCGACCCTGCCACCCTTCGGGCTGGCCGACGGCGTCGCCTCCCTGGCCTGCGCGTACGCCGTCATGGTGGCGTTGCACGCCAGGGAACGGACCGGGCGCGGCCAACAGATCGACCTGGCGATCATCGAGCCGATCCTGGCGATGCTCGGCCCACAGATCACCCGATGGGACCAGCTGCGCACCGTGCAGGCCCGCACCGGCAACCGGTCGTCAAACAACGCCCCGCGCAACACCTACCGCACGGCCGACGACCGGTGGGTGGCCGTGTCCACGTCGGCACAGTCCGTCGCGGAGCGGGTGGTCCGGCTCGTCGGGCACCCCGAGCTGGCCGAGCAGCCGTGGTTCGCCGCGGGTGCCTCCCGCGCCGAGCACGCCGACGAGCTCGACGCCGTGGTCGGCAGCTGGATCCGGCGCCGGACCCGCGACGAGGTCGTCGCGGCCTTCGAGGCGGCCGACGCCGCCGTCGCGCCGATCTACGACGCCCACGACATCGTCGAGGATCCCCAGTTCCGGGCGCTCGGCACGATCCACGAGATCGACGACCCGGACCTCGGGCCGATGACGATGCAGGGCCCTCTCTTCCGGCTCTCGGACGCCGACGCCGTCATCGCCCACACGGGGCGGCCACACGGCGCGGACACCGCTGCCGTGCTGCGCGACCTCGGCTTCAGCGACGAGCGCATCGCCGCGCTGCGGGCCGGCGGCGACATATGAACGCGCTCGTCGTCACCCTCCTCTACGCGCCGGCCGATCGGCCCGACCTCGTCGCCAAGGCCCTGCGCTCCTCTGCCGACGTCGTGGTGCTCGACCTCGAGGACGCCGTCGCCCCCGCGCACAAGGCGGCCGCCCGTGACACGGTCCGAGAGCTGGTCGCCGGTTCGACGCGCCCGGTCCAGGTCAGGGTCAACGCGACCGCGACGCCGTGGCACGACGAGGACCTCACCCTGGTGTCGTCCTTGCGGACGGACGTCGGCGTGCGCCTGCCGAAGGTGGAGACGTCCGATGACGTCGTGAAGGTCGCGGCGCGGCTTCCAGGCCGGCCGCTGCACCTGCTCATCGAGAGCGCGCTGGGCGTCGAGAACGCGTTCGCGCTCGCCACCGCAGCGTCCACCGTCGCCTCCGTCGGCCTAGGCGAGGCGGACCTGCTCTCGGACATGCGCTGCACCGCGGAGGAGGGACTTGCCTTCGCCCGCTCGCGCATCATCGTCGCGGCACGTGCCGCCGGGCTTCCCTCGCCGACGATGTCCGTCTACCCGCACGTGCGAGACCGCGATGGGCTTCGGGACTCGTGCCTCGTCGGGCGACGGCTCGGGTTCTGCGGCCGGGCGGCGATCCATCCCGGGCAGCTGGACGTGATCCGGACAGCCTTCGCCCCGGCACCGGATGAGGTCGCGCACGCCCAGCGCGTGATCGACAGCGTGGGTGCCGCGGGGGATGCCGGCGTCGGCGTCGTCCTCCTCGCGGATGGCACGTTCCTCGACATCGCGATGGTCGAGCATGCTCGGTTCATCCTGGCGCTCGTCGCCGCCACGGCGGATGGCGGCGGTGGTCGGCAAGACTGATCCTCGTGTCGCTCGCGCGCGTGGACGGCTCGTCCGTCGACGACAGGGGACGGGCGCACCGCCAGGGCGGGGTCCGGCCACCGCGGACAAGGCCGTGCCAGCGTTCGAGTACACGCGCGCCGAGCTCCTGTCGGACTCCCGGCTCTCAGGCGGGCGCGGCGTCGGGCCGGTTGGTCCCGGAGTCGTCCGGGAAGGGGTGGATGCGTCCGAGCAGGGGCTTGAAGCGCTGCTGGGCGCCCTGCTTGGTCAGGCCGTAGAGGTCGCCGATGTCGCCCCAGGAGGCCCCGGCGTCCCGTGCTGCCCGCACAGCGTCCAGCTCCCGGGTTTCGGCGCTCTCACGTCGCCGGCGGGCGGCGGCCAGCACCGTCAAGGAGTCGGCCGTGGCCTCGAGCGCGCCGCGTCGCCTCGCTCGCGCGTCCCGCTCCGATCCGGCCACGAGTCCATCGTAGGGCGGCCGGACGACAACGAGAAGTTGACGGTCGCGTCAACTGAGGGTTGACTCTTGGGTCAACGTGACCAGGTGGAAGGAGGGGCGTCGCCGTGGCGAAGAAGAAGGACAAGAAGAAGGACAAGAAGAAGAAGTGACCGACCCGCGAGGCGGCCTGGGCAGTGGCGCCCCGGCCGCCTTGCTTCGGTCTTCCGGGCGCCGCCGGTGAGGTTTGACCTCGGAACAGGCCATCTGACCTGGGTATCTACTGGAGCGGCCGACGGGAATCGAACCCGCGTAGCCAGTTTGGAAGACTGGGGCTCTGCCATTGAGCTACGGCCGCGCGCCCCCCGGCGCGCGCATGGCACGGGCGGCGGGACCGCCAGATCGTATCGGAGGGCATCCTGGTCCCGTGCGGATGTGGTCGCTCCACCCCCGGTACCTGGACCGCCAGGGCCTGCTGGCCTGCTGGCGCGAGTCCCTGCTCGCGCAGGCCGTCCTGGTGGGCGCCACGAAGGGCTACCAGCACCATCCGCAGCTGGACCGGTTCCGCGAGCAGCCGGACCCGATGGCGGCCATCGGCGCCTACCTGGCCGGGTTGCGCGACGAGGCGACGGCCCGCGGCTACCGGTTCGACGCGGGGCGCATCCTCCGACAGGGAGAGCCGGTGCGGTTGACGGTGACCGACGGCCAGCTCGCGCTGGAGTGGCGCCACCTCGGCGCCAAGCTCGCGGCGCGGAGCCCGAAGGACGCGGAGCGCTGGAGCACGGCCGCACCGGCGCCGCACCCCCTCTTCGTGGTGATCCCAGGCCCGGTGGCGTCGTGGGAGCGGGCAGGGGAAGGCTGAAGGTCGGTTGGGCGGGTGACCGGCAGGACGTAGGATCGGTGGTCGCCTGCGCGCGGCCGCGCGTGCTCGTCGTAGGCCGCGCAGCGCCCGCCGGAGCACGGAGCACCGGCACCCCCCGAGCCAGTTGGAGAGCAGCATCGTGAAGAGCGCCGTCGAGACCCTGGAGCCCACCAAGGTCAAGCTGACCGTCGAGGTGACCTACGACGAGCTCAAGCCGAACATCGACGAGGCCTACAAGCACATCGCCGCCGAGGTGAGCGTCCCGGGCTTCCGCAAGGGCAAGGTCCCGCCGCGCATCATCGACCAGCGCGTCGGCCGCCCGGCCGTCATCGAGCACGCCGTCAACGAGGGCCTCGGCACCTTCTACGCGGAGGCCGTCCGCGAGAACAACCTGCGCCCCCTGGGCCAGCCGGACGTCAACGTCACGCAGGTCCCCGGCCTCACGGCGACGGCGCCCGGCGAGGAGGGTGAGCTGCACTTCACCGCCGAGGTCGAGGTCCGCCCGACGATCGAGGTCCCGTCGCTCGACGACATCACGGTCGAGGTCGAGAGCGAGGAGGTGTCCGACGAGGACGTCGCCGGCCGCCTCGACTCCCTGCGCGAGCGCTTCGGCACGCTGGTCGGCGTCGACCGCCCGGCGCAGGACGGCGACTTCGTCCAGATCGACCTGGTGGCCACCATCGACGGCGAGGAGATCGACAAGGTCTCGGCCGTCAGCTACCAGATCGGCTCCGGCAACATGCTCGAGGGTCTCGACGACGCGCTCACCTCGCTGTCGGCGGGGGAGACGACGACCTTCGAGTCCGCGCTCGTCGGCGGCGAGCACGCGGGCGAGACGGCCCAGGTCACGGTGACGGCCTCGACCGTCAAGGAGCGCCAGCTCCCCGAGGCCGACGACGACTTCGCGCAGCTGGCCAGCGAGTTCGACACGCTCGACGAGCTCATGGCCGACCTGCGCGAGCAGGTGGCCCGCATCAAGGGCTCGAACCGCGCGATCCAGGCGCGCGACAAGCTGCTCGAGGCGCTCGTCGCCGGCATCGAGATCCCGGTGCCGACCGGCGTCGTCGAGGCCGAGGTCGTGCGTCACCTCGAGGCCGAGAACCGCGTCGGCGACGAGGAGCACGGGGCCGAGGTCCGCGCCGACACCACCACGGTGCTGCGCAACCAGATCCTCCTCGACACGCTCGCCGAGAAGCTCGAGGTCAAGGTCAGCCAGGGCGAGCTCGTCGACTACCTGGTCAACGCCTCCCGCCAGTACGGCATGGACCCGTCGACCTTCATCCAGACGATCGACCAGCAGGGCCAGATCCCCTCGATGGTGGCCGAGGTCGCCCGCAGCAAGGCGCTGGCGATGAGCCTGCGGCACGTCAAGGTCGTCGACCCGAAGGGCGAGCCGGTCGACCTGTCCGAGTACATCGGCACCGACGAGGAGGACGCGGCCACCGCCTCGGCCGTCGACCAGGTGGTCCAGGCGGCCGCCGCCTCGCAGGCCGGGGAGCCCGACCTGGCGCCGGTCGACACCGACGCCGCGACCGACATCTCGTCGCTGCTGCGCCCCTGACACCACCGCTGGGCGGCGTCCTGCGCCGACAGCGAAACGACGCCCGCGCGGGGAAGTCCCTCCCCGCGCGGGCGTTAGTGTCCTTGCCAACGCGAGCGTAAGGAGCGAGTCGTGAACGAGCTGGTGCCGGCGATCGCCCGGACCGAGACCCCGGGGTTCGGCCTCAACGACCACATCTACAACCGGTTGCTGCGCGAGCGGATCATCTGGCTCGGTTCCGAGGTGCGCGACGAGAACGCGAACGCGATCTGCGCCCAGATGATGCTGCTCGCCGCCGAGGACCCGGACAAGGACATCTGGCTGTACATCAACTCGCCGGGGGGATCGATCACGGCGGGCATGGCGATCTACGACACCATGCAGTACATCAAGCCGGACGTCGCCACCATCGCCATGGGCATGGCCGCGTCGATGGGGCAGTTCCTGCTCTCGTCGGGCGCCAAGGGCAAGCGGTACGCCACGCCCCACACGCGCGTGCTCATGCACCAGCCGTCCGGCGGCTTCGGCGGCACCGCGACCGACGTGCGGATCAACGCGGAGCTGATCCTGCACATGAAGCGGGTGCTGGCCGAGCTGACCGCCGAGCAGACCGGCAAGACGATCGAGCAGATCAACGCCGACGCGGACCACGACCGCTGGTTCACGGCGCAGGAGGCGCTCGAGTACGGGTTCATCGACCACGTCGTCGCCACCGCCGGTTCCGTGACCGGCAGCGGCGGCACCAACTGACCTGCGCCCGACGAACGAGGAGTATCCAGTGAGCACCGAATCGCAGTTCGTCGCGCGGGCCGGGCGGATGGCCGGGGCCGGTGGCTTCGGCGGTCTCGCCGCATCGCCACAGGGCCGCTACGTGCTGCCCCAGTTCGAGGAGCGCACGGCCTACGGCTTCAAGCGCCAGGACCCGTACACCAAGCTGTTCGAGGACCGGATCATCTTCCTCGGCGTGCAGGTGGACGACGCCTCGGCCGACGACGTCATGGCCCAGCTCCTGGTGCTGGAGAGCACCGACCCGGACCGCGACATCATCCTCTACATCAACTCGCCCGGCGGCTCGTTCACGGCCCTGACGGCCATCTACGACACGATGCAGTACATCAAGCCGCAGATCCAGACCGTGTGCCTGGGCCAGGCCGCCTCGGCGGCCGCGGTGCTGCTGGCGGCCGGCACGCCCGGCAAGCGCCTGGCGCTGCCGAACGCGCGCGTGCTCATCCACCAGCCCTCCATGGAGGGTGGCGGCTACGCCCAGGCCTCGGACATCGAGATCCAGGCCAACGAGCTGATCCGCATCCGTGAGTGGCTGGAGGAGGCGTTGTCCCAGCACACCGGCCAGTCCGTGGAGCAGGTCCGTGGGGACATCGAGCGCGACAAGATCCTCACGGCCGAGCAGGCGGTGGCCTACGGCATCGTCGACCAGGTGCTGGCGAGCCGGAAGGGTGTCGTCGCCGCGACCGCGCAGGGCGTCTGACGCACGGGCGGCCCCGGCACCCGCGGCGCGACCGCGTGGCGTCCGGGGCCGCGCCGCGCCCGGTACGGCAACACGCCGGGCGTTCGGCCGACCTAGGCTGACACCGGGCCCCGGGTGGTGTGCAATGGGGCGTACGACGACCGACCGACCGGCGGCGACCACCAGGAAGGGGATGGCCAGTGGCCCGTATCGGAGACGGAGCCGATCTCCTCAAGTGCTCGTTCTGCGGCAAGTCGCAGAAGCAGGTGAAGAAGCTCATCGCAGGACCTGGTGTCTACATCTGCGACGAGTGCATCGACCTGTGCAACGAGATCATCGAGGAGGAGCTCGCCGAGGCCACCGAGACCGGCATGGTCGAGCTGCCGAAGCCGAAGGAGATCTTCGAGTTCCTCGAGCAGTACGTCATCGGCCAGGAGCCCGCCAAGCGGTCGCTCGCCGTGGCCGTCTACAACCACTACAAGCGCGTGCAGGCCGGTGACCGGTCGGCCGACGACGTCGAGATCGCCAAGTCGAACATCCTGCTCATCGGCCCCACCGGCTGCGGCAAGACGTACCTGGCGCAGACCCTGGCGAAGATGCTCAACGTGCCGTTCGCCATCGCCGACGCCACGGCCCTCACCGAGGCGGGCTACGTCGGCGAGGACGTGGAGAACATCCTCCTCAAGCTCATCCAGGCCGCGGACTACGACGTCAAGAAGGCCGAGACCGGGATCATCTACATCGACGAGATCGACAAGATCGCCCGCAAGAGCGAGAACCCGTCGATCACGCGCGACGTCTCCGGCGAGGGCGTGCAGCAGGCTCTGCTGAAGATCCTCGAGGGCACCACGGCGAGCGTGCCGCCGCAGGGCGGCCGCAAGCACCCGCACCAGGAGTTCATCCAGATCGACACGACGAACGTGCTGTTCATCGTCGCGGGCGCGTTCGCCGGGCTGGACGACATCATCACGAGCCGCGCCGGGCGGCGGGGGATCGGGTTCGGCGCCGCGCTGCACACCGCCGACGACGTCGACGTCTACGGCGAGGTCATGCCGGAGGACCTGCTGAAGTTCGGGCTCATCCCGGAGTTCATCGGCCGCGTCCCCGTCATCACCACCGTGTCGCCGCTCGACCGGGCCGCCCTGGTGCGGATCCTCACCGAGCCACGCAACGCCCTGATCAAGCAGTACCAGCGGATGTTCCAGATCGACGGCGTCGAGCTCGAGTTCGACGACGACGCGGTGGGCGCCATCGCCGACCAGGCGCTGCTGCGCGGCACCGGCGCGCGCGGGCTGCGGGCGATCATGGAGGAGGTCCTCCAGCAGGTGATGTTCGAGGTGCCGAGCCGGGACGACGTCGCCCGCGTCGTCATCACGCGCGACGTGGTGCTGAAGAACGTCAACCCGACGCTGGTGCCGCGCGACGTCCCGCGGGAGAAGCGCACGCCACGAGAGAAGAGCGCGTGACGGAGGCGTCCCCCGGCGGCGTGCCGCCGGAGCTGGCCCGCCTGCGGCACAGCATCGACAACATCGACGCCGCGCTGGTCCACATCCTCGCCGAGCGGTTCAAGGCGACCCAGCGCGTCGGCGTGCTCAAGGCCGAGCTGGGGCTGCCGCCGTCCGACCTCGAGCGTGAGGCGGTGCAGATCGCGCGGCTGCGCGCGCTGGCGCGCGAGGCCGACCTCGACCCGGAGTTCGCCGAGAAGTTCCTCGCGTTCCTCGTCGCCGAGGTGATCCGGCACCACGAGGAGATCGCGCTGGACCGCTCGCAGCAGGTGTGAGCCCGTCGCAGGTCAGTCGGTGAGCTCGAACCGCTCGGCGATCGCCTCGATGAGCGGCAGGTGCTGCTCCCACGTCGCGCTTCCCATGCCGAGGATGAACGCCGCATGCCCGCGCACGGCGAAGTACTCCCGGGTCCGGTAGACCACGGCGCCGTCGGCGTCGCGGACCGTCACGAAGTCGAGCGCGACCCCGGGCCGGCCGGCGAAGGTCACCTGCGTACGGACGAAGTCGTCGTAGCCGTGGGCCGCCAGCCTCTCCTGCGCGGTGTCCGCCACCTGCACGGCGCTGCGTCCCCTCGTCGGCACCTTGAAGACGATGAGGTTCTCGCGCGGGCCCCCGGTGGCCCGCAGCACCTCCGGGCCGTTGGCCGGCACGGGCGGCAGTGCCTCCCAGCCCCCCGGCACGTGCAGGACGGCGCCGTAGGGGACGATCGGGAGAGCGGTCCAGGGAGTGCTGTCGAGATCGGGCATGGTGCGGGGCCTTTCGGGTGCGGTGGTCGTCGGTCGCCCCAGGGGATACCGCCTTCGGGTCGCGGTGCGAGCCTCGCACCCGGCGTCCCGTGCGGTATCGCAGGATCGGCAGGCACCACGGCGACGAGCCCCGGGAGACCACGGCAGTGAGCAGTCAGCACGCGGTGCCCGGCGCCGCCGACCGGGCGCGGCTGGTCGCGGCGCACTCCGGCCTCGTCGACCGCGAGGTCGCGCGGTACCGGACGTGGCGGGTCGACCGGGCGGACCTGCGTCAGGCGGGGATCCTCGGGCTGCTCATCGCCGCCGGGCGGTTCGACCCGGACCGTGCCGTGCCGTTCGGTGCCTACGCGCACACCTGGGTGCGCAAGGAGATCCAGCGGGCCATCGCGCGGCAGGAGTTCCCCGCGGTCGTGCCCAGCGACCTGGTCGGGCGCACGGTCGCGGTACGCCGCGCGCTCGACGAGAACGCGGACAGCCTGAACCTCGCCGCCGCCGCGCTGGGCATCTCGGCGGCGACCGTCGCCGCGCTCCATCGGCAGCTGCGCACGGATCCCGTCGAGGAGGACGAGGACTTGCCGGCGCCGGGCTACCCCCTGGCCGACCCGCAGGACGTCGCGGTCGCGCGGGACTTCGTCAGTGCGGTGCGCAGCGGCCTGGTCCGCATGGACCCGCGCGCGGCCGAGGCGCTGGTCCTGCGCTACGGCCTCGACGACGGCGCGGAGTGGTCGTACCGCAGGATCGGCCGCCACCTCGGCACCTCCGACCACACGGCCCGGACGCTCGTGGAGCGCGCGCAGGCCGAGCTCCGTCGTCTCCTCGACTGACGGGACGGTCGCCGTGGGGCCCTGCGGTGGCGGGCCGGGCGCCGGTGGCCCAAGGTGGGGGGAACGCCTCGCCGGGCGGCCGGCCTGGGCGTCCTCGTCGCGGAGGTGCCGATGCAGCTGCACGCGCTCAAGCCCCTGCTGGGACGGCCCGGTCCCTTCACCACGGTGTACGTCGATGCGACGCCGGCGGGCACGGGGATCGAGCTGGACACCGCGGAGCGGTGGAAGGGCCTGCGCCGGTCGGCGCCCCCCGGGGTGGACCCGGCGGTGCTCGACGAGATCGGCGCGCGGCTCGCCGTCCCGGACGGCCGGCACGACCCGCACGGGCGGGTCCTCGTCGCGGACGCGCACGAGGTCCTCGTCGACCGGATCCTGTCGGTGCCACCGGCGACCTCCCGCCTCGACGTCGGGCCGGCACCGGCGCTGCTGCCGGTGGTCCGGGCGGCGGAGGAGGCCGTGCGCCTGCTCGTCGTCGCGGTGGACCGGACGGGCGCCGACCTGACGCGCCTGACGAGCGGCGAGCGCAACCGGACCCCGGAGACGACGACCGTCACCGGTGGGCACGACGACGTGCACAAGACCCGCGAGGGCGATCTCGCGCGCCGCGCGCAGACCCGCGCCGAGGACTCCTGGCAGCGCAACGCCGAGGTGATCGCCCACGCGCTGGAGAAGGCGGTGGCCGACGACGCCCCCGACCTCGTGGTCCTCACCGGCGACCTGCGCACCCTCGGGTTCGTCAAGGACTGCGTGGGGCAGGCCGTCCGGGACCGTGCCGTCGACGTGCCGGGCGGCGGCCGCGGCGAGGGCGTGCACGAGGGCGCCTTCAAGGTGCACCTGCGGGAGGCGGCGGCGGCGTTCCGCGCCAGGCGACGCGAGGCCGTGCTGGCACGGTTCGCCGAGGCGACGGGCCGTGGCGACGGCGCCGTCAGCGGGCTGGGCGACGTCGTGGAGGTGCTGCGACGCGGTCAGGTGGCCGAGCTGGTGCTGGCGATCGGGGCGATCGAGGGCGCCCTGAGCACGCGCGAGCTGTGGGTGGGCGCCGAGCCGCTCCAGCTGGGCGTCTCGGCGGGGGACCTCGACGGGCTCGGGCTGTCGGCGGCACCGCGGAAGATGACCGCGCACGTCGCCCTCGTCCGCGCCGCGCTGGGCCAGGACGCCGGGGTGACGCTCGCCGAGGAGGGCGACGCCGCACCACGGGACGGCGTCGGCGCGCTGCTGCGCTGGTCGGACGGCTCGACGCCGAGCGGCTCGCTGCTGTCGCAGTCGGCCGACCGGAGCCGGTTGCGCTCGCTCGGCTAGCTGTAGCGCGCGGTCAGCGCCCCGGCCGGGTGTCGACGTAGAGCTCGTCGATCTCGGTCGCGAAGTCCTTGAGGACGGCGGCGCGCTTCACCTTGAGCGACGGCGTCAGGTAGCCGTTCGCCTCGGTGAAGTCCGTGGTGAGGACCCGGATCTTGCGGATCGACTCGGCGCGGGAGACCACCTGGCTGGCGCGCTCCGCGGCGCGGTCGAGGGCCTCGAGCACCTGCGGGTCGCGGGCGGCCGTCGTCACGTCCATCGGAGGCAGGCCGTGCATGGACAGCCAGCCGGGCAGCATGTCGGCGTCGAGCGTGACGAGCGCGCCGATGAACGGCCGCTGGTCGCCGACGACGACCACCTGGCTGACGAGGGGGTGGCCGCGCAGCCGGTCCTCCAGCAGCGCGGGGGCGACGTTCTTGCCGCCGGCCGTGACGATGATCTCCTTCTTGCGACCCGTGATGGTCAGGTACCCGTCCGCGTCGAGCGAGCCGAGGTCCCCCGTCTGGAACCAGCCGTCGACGAGCACGGCGGCGGTCTCCTCGGGCATGCCGCGATAGCCGCGGAACACGTGCGGTCCCTTGACCCAGATCGCGCCCTCGTCGTCCACGCGCAGCGCGGTCCCCGGGAACGCGGGCCCCACCGTGCCGACCTTGGTCAGCTCGGGCCGGTTGACGGCCGTGGGCGCGGTCGTCTCGGTGAGCCCGTAGCCCTCGAGCACGTTCACGCCGATGCCGCGGAAGAAGTGGCCGAGCCGCTCGCCCAGCGGCGCGCCGCCCGAGACCGCGAACTCGGCGCGGCCGCCGAGCGCCTCGCGCAGCCTGCGGTGCACGAGGGCACCGGCGAGCGCGTGCTGCGCCTTGAGCGCGCCGCTCGGGCCGCCCTCGGTGTCCAGCGCCCGGGAGTAGGTGATCGCCACCTTCGCGGCCCAACGGAAGAGGCGGAGCTTGACCCCGGAGCCGGCCTTCTGCTCGGCCGAGTTGTAGACCTTCTCGAACACGCGCGGCACGGCCAGGACGAACGTGGGCTTGAAGGTCCCGAGCTCCGCGATGAGGTTGCGGGTGTCCGGCGTGTGCCCGAGGGTGGCGCCCGTCGTGACGCACAGCACCTCGATGAACCGCGCGAACACGTGCGCCAACGGCATGAACAGCAGCGTGCGTGAGTACGGCTTGGCGCACACGTCCCGGAGCCCGACGGCGCCCTCACGGCAGAGCGCGACGAAGTTGCCGTGCGTCAGCTCGACGCCCTTGGGCCGGCCCGTGGTGCCGGAGGTGTAGATGATCGTCGCCAGCGTCGAGCCGTCGGCGAGGGCCGATCGGCGCTCGATCTCCGCGTCCGTGACGCCGGCCGTCGCGCCCCGGGCGACGAGCGTCGTGATGGCGTCCTCGTTCAGGACCAGGACGTCCGCCAGGTCGGGCAGCTCGTCGCGCACCTGCGCGACGACGGCCGCGTGCGCCGCGGTCTCGACGACGACGAGCTTCGTGCCCGAGTCACCGGCGATCCACCTCACCTGCTCGGGCGCCGAGGTCTCGTAGATCGGCACGCCGACCGCCCCGGCCGCCCAGCACGCGAAGTCGACGAGCGTCCACTCGTACCGGGTGCGGCTCATGATCCCGACGCGGTCGCCCGGCTCGATCCCGGAGGCGACGAGGCCCTTGGCGACGGCGGTGACCTCGGCGACGAACGCCGCGACCGTCATCGGAACCCAGGAGCCGCCCATGCCGGCGGCGCGCTCGAGGAAGACGTCGTCCGGGTCACGTGCCAGGCGCTCGGCCAGCATCCCGGGGATGGACAGGGCGGGGGTGTACGTGCCGAGCGAGGGGGAGGCGAACTCGTCCATGAGGGCTCCTGTGAAGCGGGTGTGACGACCTTAGTGCGGAGCCGGTGGTCAGGACCGCGCCTCGGCCTCGCCGAGCTCCGCGGCGCGTGCGACCGGCGCCTCGACGTCGTCGTCCGCCAGCTCGAGGGGGCCGACGACGCGGCCGGCGGCGCGCACGTCGGCCAGGGCCGCCTCCACCCCGGGCCGCAGCGCGGCGGGCAGGGCGAGCGTCACGGCCACGATGGGTGTGCGCATCGACACCTTCGCCTCGGACTTCACCTTCCGCAGCGCGGCGAGCGCGCCACCGGCGGCGGTGACGACGGCCGGGTCCGCGCCGGCGGCCGCCGTGCGCAGGCCGTCCGTCTCGGGCCAGGGCTGGCGGTGCACCGACCCGGCGCGCCACCACGACCAGACCTCCTCGGTCGCGAAGGGCAGCACCGGGGCGAACAGCCGCAGCAGCACGTCGAGCGCCAGGCCGAGGGCGGCGCGCGCGGACTGCGCCGCCGCCTCGTCGCCGTCGGCGCCGTACGCGCGGTCCTTGACCAGCTCGAGGTAGTCGTCGCAGAAGGTCCAGAAGAACGACTCGGTCAGCTCGAGCGCGCGCGTGTGGTCGTACGCCTCGAGCGACGCCGTCGCGCCGTCGACGACGTCGGCCAGCCCGGCCAGCATCGCGCGGTCGAGCGGGTTGGTGACGAGCGTGGGGTCGAGCTCGACGTCCCCGAAGGAGAGCGCGAACTTCGAGGCGTTGAGCACCTTGATGGCCAGCCGGCGGCCGATCTTCATCTGGCCGACCTCGAAGGCCGCGTCGGTGCCGAGCTTGGCGGAGGCGGCCCAGTACCGGACCGCGTCCGAGCCGTGCTCGACGAGGAGGTCCATCGGGGTCACGACGTTGCCCTTGGACTTGCTCATCTTCTTGCGGTCGGGGTCGAGGATGAACCCGCTGATGGCGGCGTGCCGCCACGGCAGCTCGTCGAACTCGAGGTGCGAGCGCACCACCGTGGAGAACAGCCAGGTGCGGATGATGTCCTGCGCCTGCGGCCGCAGGTCCATGGGGAACACCCGGGCGAACAGGTCCTCGTCGGCCAGCCAGCCGCCCGCGATCTGGGGCGTGAGCGAGCTGGTCGCCCAGGTGTCCATGATGTCGGGGTCGCCGGTGAAGCCGCCGGGCACGTCGCGCTGGTCGGCGGTGTAGCCGGCCGGGACGTCGGACGACGGGTCGACGGGCAGCGCGGCCTGGTCGGGCACCAGCGGGTGGTCGTGGTCCGGCTCGCCGTCCTCGCCCACGGGGTACCAGACCGGGAAGGGCACGCCGAAGAACCGCTGCCGGCTGATGAGCCAGTCGCCGGTGAGGCCGCCCACCCAGTTCTCGTACCGGACGCGCATGAACTCGGGGTTCCAGTCCAGCTCGGCGCCCCGCGCCAGCAGCGCCGCGCGGACGTCCTCGTCGCGCCCGCCGTTGCGGATGTACCACTGCCGGCTGGTGACGATCTCGAGGGGCTTGTCGCCCTTCTCGTAGAAGTTGGCCTTGCGCTGCGTGGCGGTCGGCTCGCCGTCGAGGTCGCCGGCGGCGCGCAGCTGGGCGACGACCGCCTCGCGGGCCGAGAACGTCGTCTTGCCCGCGAGCTCGTCGTACGCCGCCCGGCCCTGCTCCGAGGTGATCCAGTCGGGGGTGTCGCGGTGGAGCCGGCCGTCGCGGCCGACGACCGAGCGCGTCGGCAGCTGCAGCTCGCGCCACCACTGCACGTCGGTGAGGTCGCCGAAGGTGCAGCACATGGCGATGCCAGCGCCCTTGTCGGGCTCGGCGAGGTGGTGCGCGAGCACCGGCAGCTCGACCCCGAAGACCGGGCTGGTCACCGTGGTGCCGAACAGGTGCTGGTAGCGCTCGTCGTCCGGGTGGGCGATGAGCGCGACGCACGCGGGGAGCAGCTCGGGGCGGGTGGTCTCGATGTGGACCGGCGAGCCGTCGGGCCGGTGGAACGCCACGCGGTGGAAGAAGCCGGGGTAGTCGCGCGCCTCGAGCTCGGCCTGCGCCACGGCCGTCTGGAAGGTGACGTCCCACAGGCCCGGCGCCTCGGCCTGGTACGCCTCGCCGCGGGCGAGGTTGCGCAGGAAGGCCGCCTGCGCCACCGCGCGGGCGTGGTCGCCGATGGTCTGGTAGGTCATCGACCAGTCGACCGACAGCCCGAGCCGGCGCCACAGCGCCTCGAACTGGCGCTCGTCCTCCTGGGAGAGCCGGAGGCAGAGCTCGATGAAGTTGCGGCGCGACACGGGCACCTGCTCGGACGCCTTGACGGCCTTCCCGTCGGTGCCCTCGTGCGGCGGGGCGAAGCCCTCCACGTACGGCAGGGACGGGTCGCACCGCACGCCGTAGTAGTTCTGCACCCGGCGTTCGGTCGGCAGGCCGTTGTCGTCCCAGCCCATGGGGTAGAACACGTCGGCGCCCCGCATGCGCTGGAAGCGCGCGACGACGTCCGTGTGCGTGTAGCTGAACACGTGGCCCACGTGCAGCGACCCCGAGACAGTGGGCGGCGGGGTGTCGATCGAGTAGACCTGCTCACGGGGCTTCGAGCGGTCGAATGCGTAGGTGCCGCGCTCCTGCCACGCTCCGGCCCAGCGGTCCTCGATCCCGTCCAGCGAGACCTTCTCGGGTACCGCGCGCGCGACGAGGGTCGCGGGGGCAGAGGTCGGCTGAGGGGTCGCGTCGGACATGGCCGCCATTTTCGCAGACGGCCGGGACCACCCGTGCCGCGTCAGCCGGGCTCGTGCGTGCCGAGCCAGTCGAGGCCGCCGGCCGCCATCGCGGCCCACACCGGCCAGACGTGGCCACCGACGTCGCGCACGTGCACGGTCGTGGTGATGCCGTGGCCGGCGGCCGCCCGCAGCGCCTCGGCATCGGCCGCGGTGGTGCCGTCCTGGCGGCTGGCGCCCACGAAGAGGGACACCGGCGGGGTGGCGCCCTCGGCGACCAGGGTGCGCAGGTCGTTCGCGTGGGCGAGGCGCCCGGCCAGGGCGGGGGAGTCGGCCGCGTCGTCCCCGCTGAGGGCGATGGCCGCCCCGACGTCCGCGGGCTCGGTCACCGCGAGGCGCACGGCGCAGTAGGCGCCCGTGGACACGCCGATCGTCGTCCAGCGCCCGGGCGCGACGTCGAAGCTCTGGCCGACGAGCTGCGCGACGTCGTGCGTGAGCCACGTGGTGACGCGCGGGCCGCCGGGGACGTCGGCGCAGTCCCAGTTCCGCCCGTCGAGGTTGGTCGACGCGGTGACGACGATGGTGGCCGGCAGCCTGCCGTCCGCCACCCGGGAGGTCACGGCCGCCGGCAGGTCGAGGCCGTTGATGGTGGTCACCGGCGTGCCTGGGTAGCCGCTCAGCGCGAGCAGCACGCGGTAGCCGCCGGCCCGGTGCGGGTCGTACCCCGGAGGGGTCCACACGAGGACGTCGCCCGTGATCCCGGAGGCGGCGCCGTGCGCGTGCGCCCGCCACAGCCCGCCCGACCAGGTGAAGGGGCCGCGGGTGGCGTCGGCCGCCGTCGCCGGGTGCGTGCTCACCGCCCCCGCGGTGTGGACCTGCGGCGACGCCGTGACGGTCGGCACGGCGCCGCCGACGTCCCTGAGGATGCCGGCCACGTCGGTCCAGGTGGCGAAGAAGCCGTCGAGGCGGTTGATCGTGACGCCGACGACGCCGACCGCCGTGAGCTGGCAGAGCAGGACGAGGCCGACCCGCTGCAGCACCCGGAGCGCGGCGGGGCCCCGCACGCGGCTCCACGCCACGAGCGTGCCCCCCACGGCCGCCACGGCGAGCACGATGCCCAGCACGAGGACGGCGGAGCTCTGCGGCCCCCACATGCGTTCCACGCTAGGCCAGGCGACTGTGCGGCGCCCATGAAACGGCTGGACGTTCGCCAGGAGCTCAGGCGGTGTCGGCCGCGCGGCGGGCGCGGTAGGCCGCGACGTGGGCCCTGTTCGCGCAGTTGTTGACGTCGCAGAAGCGGCGCGAGCGGTTGCGGGAGAGGTCGATGAGCACCGCCCGGCAGTCGGGGGCCGCGCACACCGCGACGCGGCCGTACTCGTCGGACCGGATGACGTCGACGAAGGCCATGGCGGCCTCGACGATGATCCGCTGGGCGACGGGGGCGTCGAGCGGCGTGGCGTGCAGGTGCCAGTCCCACTGGTCGTGGCGTGTCAGGTAGGGGAGCGCCATCGCCTCGCGGAGCATGCCGTTGACCAGCTCGGCCGCCTCGTCGCGCCCCGCGGAGAACAGCGGCAGCAGCCGGTCGCGCACGGCGCGCACCTGGGCGACCTCGTCGTCGCTGCGGTCGTGCCGGCCGGTGTAGCCGTACTCGAGGTAGAAGCGGTCCAGGTCGGCCACGGAGGCCATCGCGTCGACGCCGTCCCGGCGCAGGCCGGTGTTGACGAGCGTGACCGCTGCCTGCAGCGCCGCCTCGGTGTCAGGGGCAAAAGTCAAGTTGACTCCTGTATTCCGGACCTCATAGTGTCACGGACGAACGGATGGTTGACGCCTGACGCGCGATCCTACGCGGACGACCGGGCGCTCCGGGTCGCTCTGGGTCGCTCTGGGTGAGGAGGCGCGCGGTGCCCGCTGACGGCAACCGTCGGATCGGCCTGACCGTCGCGCTCCTCGCCGCGCTGGGGTTCTCGACGAGCGGCCCCGCCGTCAAGCCCCTGCTCGAGGCCGGCTGGTCCCCGGGCGGCGCGATGCTCGTGCGCCTCGGCATCGGCTCGGTCCTCCTCCTCGTCCCCGCGCTGCGGGCGCTGCACGGCCGGTACCACCTGCTGCGCGACGAGTGGCGGGCGCTGCTCCTGTTCGGCGTGCTGTCGATCGGCTGTGGCTCGACCCTGTACTACCTCGCGGTCGACCGGCTGCCGGTGGCCGTGGCCCTGCTCGTCGAGTACACCGCGCCGCTGCTCCTGCTCGCGCTGTCCTGGCTGCGCACGCGGCGCCGCCCGCCCGCGGCGGTGCTCGCCGGCGCCGCGGTGGCCGCCGCGGGCCTGGTGCTGGTGCTCGACGTCTCGGGCCACCTCCGCCTCGACCCGATCGGCCTCGCCTACGCCGCCGTCGCGGCGGTCGGCAACGCGTCGTACTGGGCGCTGACCGCCAAGCCGCTGACGGTTCCTCCCGTGACCCTGGCGGGCGCCGGGATGGTCATCGGAGCGGTGGCGGTCGGCCTGCTGGGCGTGGCCGGGGTGCTGCCGGTGGCGATGCCGGCCGTGCAGGTGGTGGTGCTCGGGGCTCACCTCTCGTGGCTGGTGCCCGTGCTCGTCGTCGGCACCGTGGCGACGGCGATCGCGTTCGGCATCAGCGCGATCTCGGTCCGGATGCTCGGGGAGCGCGTGGCGTCGTTCGTCGGGCTCGCCGAGGTGCTGTTCTCCGTGGTCCTCGCCTGGTTGCTGCTCGGGGAGGCGCCGCTGCCGGTTCAGGTCCTCGGGGCGGTGCTCGTCGTCGTCGGCGTGACGCTCGTGCGGCAGGGCGCCGGCACGCAGGACGAGGTCGCTGCGGGGGCGCTCGTCTCGCGGGCGGCGGTGCTGCCGGGCGCGATGGGCGCCGGGCCGGCTCCGTCCCCGGGCCACCGCGGCGCAGGGGCGGCCGCAACGGCCGCGTTCGACGACGAGACGGACGACGACGACGAGGGCGCGCTGGACACCCTGGCCGTCTGACCCTGCGCCGGGACGGGGGCGGGTCGACCGGCCGTGCGACACGCCGCCGTGCGGGCCGCGGCCGCGGGGCCGGACCGCCGCACCCTTCGCACCCGCGTCGCCGCGACGGCCACCGCGTCCCGCGGACGCAGGCCGGCCGTGCGCGCCACGCCGATCCCCACGACGGCCGCGCCGAGCAGCGGGCCGGCGGCGCACACCGCCATCGCCACGTGCGCACCGGCGTGCTCCGACACCCAGCCCACGATCAGTCCCGACGCGCCCTGCGCGCCGAGCGACGTGAGCATGTAGAGCGCCATGATCCGGCCGCGGAGCTCGCCTGCGACGGTCGTCTGGACGAGGGTGTTGCCGCCCGTGATGTAGAGCAGCATCACGGTGCCGAGCGCGACGAGCACCACGAGGAAGGGTCCGTGCGCGGACAGCGACGCGAGCACCAGCTGGGCGGCGCCGATGAGCACGGCGAGCGCCACGAGCTGGCGCAGCCGCACGCGGCGCCGGCGGGTGGACGCGAGGGCCCCGGTGATGGCGCCGAGGCCGAGCATCGAGGTCAGCAGCGCGTAGCCGGACGAGCCGTTGCGGAACACCGTGTCGGTGTACGAGGCCAGGACGGTGGCCATGTTGACCCCGGTGATGGCGACGAAGCCGATGAGCACCACGGGCCAGAGGATCGTCGGCGTGCGGCGCACGTAGGCGAGCCCCTCGCGCAGCTGGCCCTTGGCCCGCGCCACCGCGGGGGCAGGCGTCAGCTCGTCGGGGCGCATCGCGCCGAGCAGCACGACGGCGACCAGGCACGCCGCGGCGTTGACGACGAACGCGTAGCCGTTGCCGAAGGCGCTGATGAGCCCGCCGGCCACGGCGGGGCCGACGAGCGCGCCGAGCTGGAACACCGCGGAGTTGAGGCTGATGGCCTGCCGCAGGTTCTTCGGCCCGGCGACCTCGTGCACGAACGCCTGCCGCGCGGGGTTGTCGAACACGGTGGCCGTGCCGGACAGCAGGGCGGCAGCCAGGATGTGCCAGGCGGCGATGTGGTGCGACAGCGTGAGCAGGCCCACCATGCCGGTCGACACGCCGAAGACCGCCTGCGTGACCATGAGGACCGTGCGGCGGTCGAGCCGGTCGGCGACGACGCCGCCCAGCAGGCCGAACGCCACCATCGGCGCGAACTGCAGGGCGACCGTCAGGCCGACCATCGCGGTGGAGCCGGTCAGCGTCAGCATCAGCCAGTCCTGCGCCACGCGCGCGGCCCAGCCGCCCGTGTTGGTGAGGATCTGGGAGAGGACGTACAGCCGGTAGTTGCGCACCTGCAGCGGACCGAACGAGTCGCGCAGGGGCATGCGGGCGGGGGAGGGCAGAGGGCGCGTCGGTGCGGTGGGAGCCGGGGGCACGGTGGGGTCCTGGTTCGGGTGCGGCTGGTTTCGTATCGATTCGACCGTCCGCACCGTATGCCCGCCCGCGGGCATCGCCCAAGTGTTGCCCGGAGCGTGGGAAACCGTTTGCCCGGGCACCCCGCCCGCCCGTCGTCGTGCGTCGCGGGGTTAGTCTCGCGATGCGCCGCCCGACGAGCCCGGACGCCGGCGCCCGTCGACGAGAGAAGAAGGTGCCCCCGTGGCGAACCACCTGACCATCGGGTACGCGGCCGCCCTCGAGCAGTTCCACCCGACCGAGGCGGTCGAGCTCGCGGCCTACGCCGAGCAGCACGGGTTCAGCGGCGTCATGGCCGCCGACCACTTCCAGCCGTGGGTCCCGGCGCAGGGCCAGTCCGCGTTCGTCTGGAACGTGCTGACGGCGGTCGGTGAGCGCACGCGCGGCGACTTCGGGCCGGGGGTCACGGCGCCGACCTTCCGGTACCACCCGGCGGTGGTCGCGCAGGCCTCGGCGACGCTGGCCGCGATGTACCCGGGGCGGCACTGGCTCGGCCTCGGCTCGGGGGAGGCGCTCAACGAGCACATCACGGGCGAGTACTGGCCGGAGGCGCCCGAGCGGATCAACCGGATGTTCGAGGCGATCGACATCATCGGCAAGCTGTTCTCGTCGTCCGCCGCGGGCCGGGACACCAAGTTCGCCGGGCAGTACTACAAGCTGGAGTCGACCCGGCTGTGGACCATGCCGGCGACGCCGCCGGAGATCTACGTCGCCACCGCCGGGCCGGTGACGGCCAAGCGGGCGGGCCGGCACGTCGACGGCCTCATCACGGTGGGCGCGCCCCTGGAGAAGATCGGCGGCCTGTTCGCGAAGTTCGCCGAGGGTGCCCGCGAGGCGGGCAGGGACCCGGACACGATGCCGAAGCTGCTGCAGCTGCACCTGTCGTGGGCGCCGACCGACGAGGAGGCGCTGGCCAATGCGGTGCGTGAGTGGCCCAACGGCGGCATGAAGTTCGGGAAGGGCGACGTGCGCTCGCCGTTCGACTTCGAGGCGATGGCCAAGATGGTGCGTCCGGCGGACTTCGAGGGCCGCATGGTGATCTCGGCCGACCCGGACGCGCACCGCGCGGAGATCCAGAAGTACGTCGACCTCGGGTTCGACCGGATCTACCTGCACAACGTCGGGCGCAACCAGCGCGAGTGGATCGAGGTGTTCGGCCGCGACGTGCTCCCGGCCCTGCACCGGTGAGCCGGTCGCCAGGTCGTCGGTCTGACGCCGACTCGGCGGTTCCCACCGACGACCCGGCTGCCGGGCCGACGAGCCGGGCAGGTGACGTGGTCGAGCTCAGGGTGTGGGCGCCGGGCGGGGTGCCCGAGGTCCGCGCCGGGGACGACCTCGTGACGCTCGTCGCGGACGCGCTGGCAGCCGACGACGACCGCGGCCATCGGCTCGCCGACGGGGACGTCGTCGTCGTGACGTCCAAGGTGGTGTCGAAGGCCGAGGGGCGGGCCGTCGCGGCCGACGACCGCGAGCAGGCCATCACGGACGAGACCGTGCGCGTGGTGGCGACCCGCGCCCACGACCACGGCGTCACGCGCATCGTCGAGAACCGGCTGGGCCTGGTGATGGCGGCCGCCGGCGTCGACGCCTCCAACACGCCCGACGGCACCGTGCTGCTCCTGCCGGTGGACCCGGACGCGTCGGCACGGGCGCTCCGGGCCGGGCTGCAGGCGCGGTTCGGCGTGCGCCTCGGCGTGCTCGTCACCGACACCGCCGGGCGCGCGTGGCGCGAGGGACTGACCGACATCACCGTCGGCGCCGCCGGGGTGCGGGTGCTCGACGACCTGCGCGGGACCACGGACACGTTCGGACGCACGCTGGAGATGACGGTCGCCGCGGTGGCCGACGAGGTGGCGGCCGCCGCCGAGCTCGTCAAGGGGAAGGTGTCCGGGCGGCCGGTCGCGGTGGTGCGCGGCGCGGGCGGCTTCGTGACCGACGAGGACGGGCCGGGGGCCCGGCCGCTGGTGCGCGCGCCGGAGAAGGACATGTTCCGCCTGGGCACCGCGGAGGCGTTCGAGGCGGGCCGCCGGTCGGTGCTCGGCGACGGGTCGGGCGCGCCGGGTCTCGTCGTCCGCGACGACGGGTAGGGCCGCCCGGCCCGCTCGTGTGTCGCTCGGCACCTCCCGCCGGGACCGCGCCGCTCCTGCCAGGATCGTCGCCGTGATCGTGGTGACGACGAACGACATCCCGGGCTACCGCGTGAAGGCCGTGCTCGGCGAGGTGATGGGGCTGACGGTCCGCTCGACGAACATCGGCGGGACCTTCGTGGCCGGGCTGCGGTCCATCGGGGGCGGCGAGATCACCGAGTTCACGAAGATCATGTACGAGAGCCGGGCCGAGGTGATGCACCGCATGGTGACCGAGGCCGAGCAGCGCGGCGCCAACGCGATCCTCATGTTCCGGTTCGACAACGGGGCGATCGGGCAGTTCAGCGAGGTGTGCGCCTACGGCACGGCCGTCGTGGTCGAGCCGATCGCCGCCGGCGAGGCCGGCTCGACCCCGCAGTCGGCCCAGCAGGCGGGCGCGCCCCGGTCCTGACGGTGCGACTCTCGGCGTCGCCGCGAGTCCCACGTGGGGGTGCCTGGCCGTTCGCGAGGCCCGGTGGAGAGCGGGCCGGGTTGCGGCCGGCCGTCCGCGGGGTGAGCGTCGCCCTGTGAACCCTCGAGCTGCGCTCGCGTGCCGAGCCGTCCTGCTGGGTGTCGCCGCGGGCAGCCGCGCGTCGCTCGGGGTGGCGGCGCCGCTGCTCGCGGGGCGGTCGGCCGTGTCCGGGCCACCACGGGCGGTGCGGGTGGCAGCCCTGCTCGGCGTCGTGGGCGAGCTCGTCGGCGACCTCCTGCCGATCACGCCGAGCCGGCTGCGGCCGCCGGGGCCGCAGTCACGGGCCGCCACGGCGGCGGTCGGCGGCGTGCTGCTGGCCCGCCGGGCGGGCGTCGGGGTGCTGCTGCCTGCGGCGCTGGCGGCGGGGGCCTCGGTCGCGGGGACCTGGGGCGGTGCCGCGTGGCGGCGGTGGGCCGCTCGCCGCGGGCCCGACTGGCCCGCCGCCCTCGCCGAGGACGCCGTCGCGCTCACGCTGGCCCGCCTCGCCACCGGCCGCTGACTCGCCGGCGGGCTGACCGCGCGGGGTGTCGGCACGCCTGGGCCCGGGCTCGTCGGGCATCGTGGCCCGGGGAGGTGGCCAGGTGGCTCGACGGGGGTCTCGCCCGGGTGGTGGTGCGCGCGGTCGTCGTCGCACCGCGACGTGGGCGTCGGCGGTGGTGGCGGTGCTCGCGCTGAGCGCGGCGGTCGCGACGTGGGCGGCGGTGCGCCACCCCTCGGCGCCGCCGACGGCGGGGCCGACCGCCTCGTCGACGCCCACGGTGAGCCCCACCCAGGCGTCGCCCACGCCGACGCCGGCGCCGAGCACGTCGTCGCCCCCCGCCGACCCGCTGGCGGGCTGGTCGGTCGAGGAGAAGGTGGGCCAGCTCTTCGTCGTCGGCCTCGACCTGGGGGCCGGCAAGCCGGTCAGCACACAGGCTGTGACCGGCGACCACGTGGGCAACGTGTTCCTCCACGGCCGGTCCACCGCGGGCGTCGCCGCCGTGCACGCCCAGGTCGCCGCGTTCACGGCCCTGGTCTCCCGGGCGACGACCCATGGCGAACCGATGCTGGTGGCGGTCGATCAGGAGGGCGGGAAGGTCCAGTCGCTCTCGGGACCCGGCTTCTCGACGATCCCCGCGGCGACCGTGCAGGCCACGGTCGCGCCGGACCAGCTTCGGGAGCAGGCGGCCGCCTGGGGCCGACAGCTGGCCGCGGCGGGCGTCAACTGGAACCTGGCCCCGGTGATGGACCTGGTGCCGGCCTCGTCGGCCGCGCAGAACCCACCCGTCGGGGCGCTGCAGCGCAACTACGGGACCACGGTGGCGTCGGTCACCACGCACGCCGGGGCGTTCATCGGCGGCATGTCGAGCGCGGGTGTCGCCACCGCGATCAAGCACTTCCCCGGGCTGGGGTACGTCACCGCCAACACGGACGCGACCGCCGGCGTCACCGACACGGTGACCGGCTTCGACTCGGCGGCGGTCGGCGTCTTCCGCGCCGGGGTCGAGGCCGGGGCCGGCACGGTGCTCATGTCCACGGCCGTGTACTCGCGGATGGACCCGACCGCGCCGGCGGCCTTCTCGTCGAAGGTGGTGCAGCACGGGGTCCGCGAGGTGCTGGGCTTCCAGGGCGTCGTGGTGACCGACGACCTGTCGGGCGCGACGCAGGTCGCCGCGTGGTCGCCGGGGGACCGGGCCATCGACGCGATCGCCGCCGGCTGCGACATGGTGCTGTTCTCCAAGGACCCGACCGTGGTCCACGCCGCGGTCGCCGCGGTCGTGGCGAAGGCGAAGGCCGACCCGGCGTTCGCCGCCCGGGTGGACGAGTCGGCGCGGCGCGTGCTCGCGCTCAAGGCGCAGCTGCTGGGCTGATCGCGTCAGGCCGCGGCCTCGTCGTGCAGGCGGCCGCCTTGGAGGCGGAGCCGGCGCGTGATGCCGAGGGCGTCGAGGAACCGCTCGTCGTGGCTGACGACGACGAGCGCGCCCCGGTAGGCGGCCAGCGCGCTCTCCAGCTGGCGCTGGCTGGCCAGGTCGAGGTTGTTGGTCGGCTCGTCGAGCAGCAGGAGCTGCGGCGCGGGCTCGGCCCGGAGCACGCACGCGAGCGTGGCGCGCAGGCGCTCGCCGCCGGACAGGGTGCCGACCGGCCGGTGCGCGCCAGGTCCGCGGAACAGGAACCTGGCCAGGAGGTTCATGCGCTCGGCGTCCGGGAGGGAGGGGGCGGCCGCGGCCAGGGACTGCGCGACCGAGAGGTCCGGGTCGAGCAGGTCGAGGCGCTGCGACAGGTAGGCGATGCGGCCGTCGAGGCGCCGGACGGCGCCCGCGTCGGGAGCCAGGTCTCCGGTCAGCAGGCGCAGCAGCGTCGACTTCCCGCTGCCGTTGGCCCCGGTGAGCGCCACCCGCTCCGGGCCGCGCACGACGAGGTCCACGCCGCCCTCGGCGAACACCGGCGTCCCGCCGAACCGGAGCTGCAGGCCGTGGGCCTCGACGGCGGTCCGGCCGGCCGGGATGGCGGTGTCGGGCAGGTCGAGGACCAGGAGGTCGTCGTCGCGCAGCGCATCGTTCGCGGCGTCGAGGCGGGCTCGGGCGGCCCCGACGCGGGCGGCGTGGGTGTCGTCGGACCGTGCGGCCGACACCTGGGCCTTGCGCTGCAGCGCGCCGGCGACGATCTTCGGCAGCCCGGCGTCCGCGACGGTCCGGGCCGCGGTCGAGGCACGACGAGCTGCGCGCTCGCGCGCCTCCTGCCGCTGCAGCCGCTCGCGACGCAGGTCGAGCTCGGCCGAGCGGGCGGTGCGCTCGGCGACCTCCCGCTCGGCGCGGACGGCCTCGTCGTACGCGGTGAACCCGCCGCCGTAGGTGCGGACGTCGCCGGGGTGGAGCTCGGCGATGCGGTCCATGCGGTCCAGGAGCGCCCTGTCGTGGCTGACCACGAGGAGCGCGCCTCGCCACTCGTCGACCAGGTCGTAGAGCCGATGGCGTGCGCGGGCGTCGAGGTTGTTCGTCGGCTCGTCGAGCAGGAGCACGTCCGGGTTGCGCAGCAGCTGCGCGGCCAGGCCGAGGGTGACGACCTCGCCGCCGGACAGGGTGCCGAGGGTGCGGTCGAGGGCGACGTCGGCCATGCCGAGACGGTCGAGCTGGAGGCGGCCGCGTTCCTCGGCGTCCCAGGCGTCGCCGATCGCCGTGAAGACCTCGTCGGACGCGTCGCCCCGCTCGAGGGCGGTGATCGCGGCGAGCACCCGTGCGACGCCCAGCACGTCGGCGACGGTGCGGTCGGCGGTGAAGGGCAGGTCCTGCGGGAGGTAGCCGAGGTGGCCGTCGACGACGATCGAGCCCGCACGCGGGGCGATCTCGCCGGCGACGAGCCGCAGCAGCGTGCTCTTGCCGGCGCCGTTGGGGGCGACGAGCCCGGTGCGGCCGTCGCCGACCGCCCAGGTGAGGTCCCGGAAGACGGGGGTGTCGTCGGGCCACGCGAAGGTGACGGCGGACAGGACGATGGCCATGGGTCCTCGCTCGGGGAGTGGCCGCGCCCGGTCGTCAGGCGGGGCGGGGCTGGCAGGGGACGACGAGGCGCGCGGCGGCGCGTCGTCGCGCCCGCGCTCTCCGGGATCAACCGGAGAAGCCGTCGCCTGTCATGTCAGCACTCCTCGCGCACGGACACCGGTCTCCCGGCGCCGATCAGTGGGGTCGGCCGATGGTACGCACGCCGGCCCTGGGGTTGGGAAGCGGATTTCCCCGGGCGCTACCCGCGGGCCGCCGCCTTGATCGCCTTCTTCGTCGCGCGGACCTCGAGCAGCGAGGCCTTGTCGGTGATGTCCGCCACCGACCTCGTCGTGCCCGGCTCACCGAAGGGCGCGGCGGCCTCGCGCCACCCGGCCGGCGTCACGCCGCGCTGCTTGCCGAGGAGGGCGAGGAAGATGCGCGACTTCTCCTCGCCGAAGCCGGGCAGCCCCTGCAGGCGACGCGGCACCGTGGCGGCGTCGGGGTCGCCGTCGGTCCAGATGCGGCTGGCGTCGCCGTCGTACTCGTCGACGACGTGGTGCGCGAGGCCCTGCACCCGGCCGGCCATCGAGCGGGCGAACCGGTGGATCCCCGGCGGCTGCGCGGCGAGCGCGGCGAACTCGTCGGGGTCCATGTCGGCGATGCGCTGCGGGTCGAGGCCGCCCATGCGGTCGGCGAGCTTCTTGGGGCCGGAGAAGGCGGCCTCCATCGGCACCTGCTGGTCGAGGAGCATCCCGGTGAGCAGCGCGAAGGGGTCGGTGTCGAGCAGGTGGTCGGCGTCGGCGTCGCCCGTGAGCCAGAGGGACATGGGTCCATCGTGCGGCAGGGGCGGCCGGGCCGCCCGCGCGGTCGGCGGCGCCGACGCGAGGCGCGCCCGGCCGGCCCGTCGAAGATCACCCTTCCGGGCGAACGCCACATGCACCCGAATGGGTGATCTACACCCCTGTTGACCTGCGGCGATGTCAGTGGTCGGTGGTGGGGTAGCGGTATGGAGATGGTGGCGCTGGTCCCCGGTTCGAGCCGCGAGCTCGCCGCCCTGCCGCTGCCCGAGCTCGACCCGCAGCGGCCGCCGCTCCTGGACCTCGGTGGCGACATGGCGCCGGAGGACGCCTCGTCGGATCCGATCGGCAGGCTCACGTCCGCCGTCGCCCAGGCCGATCGCCTGGCCACCGTCGCCGCCGCCTTCCGTGACGAGCTCGTCGCCACCGCCTACCGCGAGGGTGCCGCCGAGTACGCGGCGCGGCTCACGGACCTCCCTCCGGCGGAGCGTCGCGAGTGGGGTGCTCGGGCGATGCTCGCCGAGCTGGCGTGTGCGCTGCGGCTGCCCGAGGGCACGCTCGCGAAGCGGCTCGCGCGTCAGGCCGCGCTCGCGGCGTTCCCGCGCTTCCGCGAGGCGCATGCCGCCGGGCTCGTCTCCTCGTGGCACTGCGACGTGATGCTCGACGTCTTCGGCCACGTGGACGACGAGGCCGCGCTTGCCGCGGCCGACGAGGCACTCATCGGCAAGGCGCTGGAGCTGACGCCCTCCGAGCTGCGCGTGCCCGCCAGGCGCTGGCGCGCCAGGCACGTGCCGAAGACCGACGACGAGCGCCGCCGCAACCTCGCCGCCCGGCACGTCGCGGTGAGCCCGGCCGACGACGACCTGTGCTGGCTGACCGCGCTGCTCCCGGCGGCGCAGGCGATGGCGATCTATCACCGGCTCAGCGACGTCGCCGCGCGCGCGGCGGGGCCCGACGAGCCCCGCACGCTCGACCAGCTGCGGGCCGACGCCCTGTGCGACACGCTGCTGGCCTGCGCGGACTCGCCATCGGCCGGCGTCGGCGACGGCCTCGGAGGCATCGTCCCGACCGTCGTCCTGACGGTGCCCGTGCTGTCCCTGCTCGGCCACTGCGACGAGCCGGCCGAGCTGGAGGGCTTCGGGCCGATCGACATCGAGACCGCGCGACGGCTGGCGTCGCAGGCGCCGTCGTTCATCCGCGTCCTGACGCACCCGGAGACGGGCGCGGTGCTGTCCGTCGGGCGCGAGCGGTACCGCGTACCCGCCGACCTGAAGACGGCCCTGGCGATCCGGGACGAGACGTGCCGGTTCCCCGGCTGCCGCCGCCGGGCGGTGCGCTGCGACATCGACCACGCCCACGCATGGCACCGGAACGGTCGCACCGACATCGACAACCTCGAGCACCTGTGCCGCAAGCACCACCGCCTGAAGCACGAGGTCGGGTGGCAGCTCGAGCATCACGGCGGAGGGCGCATCACCTGGACCTCGCCGACCGGTCGGCACTACGGCACCGCTCCCGCACGCGAGGTCCGGTCGATGGGACGCGCCAAGCCGGCGCTCTGAGGCCGTCCCCGCATGCGCGCATGCGGGGGCGACGAGGAGTCTGCGGTGCCGAAGGGCTCGGGCCTGCCCACCTGACGGACGGACGTGGACCCCGCGCCGGGACCGGCCGCCTCGGGGCGATGCGCGTGGACCTTAGGGTGGACGGGTGCCGGGGCGTTGGGTGGTCGTCGTGCCCGTCAAGGACGCCACCGCGGGGAAGACTCGGTTGAGTGGCGCCCTCGACGACCGGTCGCGGACGACGCTGGCCCGGGCGATGGCGCTCGACACGATCGCGGCGGCGGCCGCGTGCGCGGCGGTGGGGCTCGTGCTCGTGGTGACGTCCGACGAGGTCGTCGCGCGTGACGCGGCCGAGACCGCGCGGGTGGCGGCGCGAGGGGCGTCGGCGGGTGCCGCGGTGCAGGTCCTGCCCGAGCCCTCGCACGCCACGGCTCGTTCGGGTCTCGACGCGGCGGCGGTGGCCGGCGTCGAGCAGGCGCGACGGCTCGCACCGGCCGCACCCGTCGCCGTGCTGCTCGGTGACCTGCCGGCCCTGCGGCCGGCCGACCTCGAGTCCGCCCTGGTGCTGGCCGGTCCCCACGGGCGGGCGATGGTGGCCGACGAGCCCGGGACGGGCACGACGCTGCTGACGGTGTCCGGAGCAGCGACGTTCGACTCGCGGTTCGGGGCGGGCTCGGCGCGGGCGCACCGGGAGCTCGGCTACGTCCTGCTCGACATCCCGGCGACGTCGACACTGCGCCGCGACATCGACCTCCCGGCCGACCTCGGGACGCTGCTGACGCTCCTTCCAGGGCCGCGCACCGCCCGGCTGCTCGACCGGCTTCTACCCGCCACGGGTCGCACGCCCGGCGCGGAGCCGGGCGCCTGATCCACGACGGGCCGGAGCGCAACGATCGTCGGCCTAGATCACCCCGCGATCAGGGCAGACGGTCGACCAGGGCGAGGGCTCGGGCGGCGATGGCCGCGGTGGCGGGCACGTCGGACATGAGGGTCGACGCCGCGGCGACGGCCCAGCCCTCGTCGGCCAGGCCGGGCACGGCGTCGGCGTCGACCTCGTCGACCAGCCAGGCGTCCAGCACGCCACCCTCGGCGCGCCGGCCGTAGTGGCGCGCGACGGCCGCGGCGCTCGTCTCGACGCCGATCGCCGTGAGGCAGGCGTCGGCCATGCCACGCACGGGCGCCCCGCCGATCACCGGGCTGATGCCGACGACGGGCGCCGGCGCGTCGCGCACCGCGTCGCGGATGCCCGGGATCGCCAGGATCGTGCCGACGGACACCACCGGGTTGGACGGCGGGAGCACGACGACGTCGGCCCGCGCCAGCGCGTCGAGCACGCCGGGCGCCGGCGCGGCGCCCGCGAGGCCCACCTGCACGAACCGCCGGGCCGGCACCGTCGCGTGGTGCCGCACCCACCACTCCTCGAAGTGGATCAGCCGGCCGTCGGCCAGCTCGACGTGCGTCTCGACCTCCTCGTCGGACATCGGCAGCAGGCGGACGCCAGGCCGCCACCGGGAGGCGAGGCGCTCCGTGACCGACGACAGGGGCTGCCCGGCCCGCAGCAGCTCCGTGCGTGCCAGGTGCGTCGCCAGGTCGAGGTCGCCGAGCGTGAACCACTCCCAGCCGAGGCCGTAGGCCGCCAGGTCCGTGCTCACCCGGCTCGACTCGTCGCGGCGTCCCCAGCCCTGGCCCTCGTGCACGCCGCCGCCCAGCGTGTACATGAGCGTGTCGAGGTCGGGGCAGACGCGGACGCCGTGCAGCCACATGTCGTCGCCGGTGTTGGCGATCACCGTGACCTCGGCGGTGGTGCCGCCGGCGTCGTCGGGCAGCCGCTGCGCGAGGAGCGCCAGCAGCCCGCGCGTGAAGCGCGCCCCGCCGACGCCGCCGGACAGGACCGTGACCCTCATGCGTGCCCCTTCGTGGCCAGGACAGGGTGGGGGCCGCTGGACGTCGTCGGCGCGGTGAACGCGATGACCGGCCGGCCCGTCCGCGGGTGGGACAGCACGTCGGCCTCGACGTGGTAGACGTCCCGGACCAGGGCCGGCGTCAGCACGTCGGCCGGGGCGCCCGCGGCGGCCAGTCGCCCCTTCGACAGCACCAGCACGTGGTCGCAGTAGGACGCCGCGAGGTTGAGGTCGTGCAGGGCGGCGACGGTGGTGACCCCGAGCGTGCGCACGAACGTCAGCAGCGACAGCTGCGCCGAGACGTCGAGGTGGTTCGTCGGCTCGTCGAGCAGCAGCAGCTCCGGCTCCTGCGCCAGCGCCCGGGCGACGTGGACCCGCTGCCGCTCGCCCCCCGAGAGCGAGTCCCAGGCCCGGTGCTCCAGGTGGGAGGCGTCGGCGGCCGCCAGCGCCCGCGCCACCGCGGAGTCGTCGGGATCCGTGCCCCACCAGGAGCGGTACGGCACGCGTCCGAGCGCCACCACCTCCCGCACCAGGAGCGGCACCGTCGCCGACGACTCCTGCTCGAGCAGCGCGATCCGCCGCGCCCGGCGGCGCCGGGGGAGGGAGTCGACCGGGACGGGGGCGCCCGTGACCTCGTCGTCCACCAGCACCGCCCCGGCCGCGGGCGGCAGCAGCCCGGCGATGAGGCGCAGCAGCGTCGTCTTGCCCGCGCCGTTCGGCCCGAGCAGGCCGGTCACCGCTCCCGCGGGCGGCGTCGCATCGATGCCGTCGACCACCCAGCGGCCGCCGAGCCGCGTCCCGACGCCGGAGAGGCTCAGCTCCATGCCGCCCCCCGCGCCCGGCGCAGCAGCCACGCGAACACCGGCGCCCCGAGCAGCGCCGTGACGATCCCGACCGGCAGCTCGCGCGGCTCGAACACCGTCCGCGCCAGCGTGTCGGCCCAGACCAGCAGTACGCCCCCGGCCAGCGCCGCGACGGGGAGCAGCCGGCGGTGCGACGGGCCGGTCACCGGGCTGACCGCGTGCGGCACCAGGAGCCCGACGAAGCCGATCGACCCGCTCACCGACACCAGCGCCCCGGTCAGCAGCGCGACGACGGCCATGAGGGCCCACCGGGTGCGGTTCGGGTCGACGCCGAGCGAGGCCGCGGCCGTGTCACCGAAGGCGAAGGCGTCGAGCCGGCCGGCGGCCGCGACCAGGACGAGGCAGGCGACGACGCACGCGCCGACGGCGATCGCCACCGACTGCCACGTCGTCCCGGCGAGCGAGCCGAGCAGCCACGCGACGATCTCCTGGTAGGAGTCGCCCTTGGCGGTCCAGAAGATGACGAACGACGTCGCCGCCGCCGCGAGCTGCGAGATCGCCAGCCCGGCCAGCACCGCGCGCGTCGGGGTGAGCGTGCCCCCGACGCGGGCCAGCGTCAGGGCGGCGAGCAGCGCCAGCATGGCGCCGACGAACGCGGCGACCGGCAGCAGCACGCCGAGCCCCAGCAGCAGCACCGCCGCCGCGCCCAGGGACGCGCCCGACGAGAGACCCAGCAGGTAGGGATCGGCCAGCGGGTTGCGCGTCAGCGACTGCATGACGCCGCCGGCGACGGCCAGGCCGGCACCGACGGCGGCGGCCGTCAGCACCCGCGGCAGCCGCAGGTCCCACACGATCGCGTCGTGCAGCGCCGGCACGGGCGCCACCCGGGCGCCGAGGTGCCCGGCGATCGAGCGCACCACCTCGCCCACGCCGAGGTGTGCCGGCCCGATCGCGACCGCGACGACGAGGGTCACGACGAAGACGGCGGCCCCGGTCCCGATGAGCACCCCGAGCGCCGGCCGGCGCGGTCCGCGCCCACCGCGGTCCGCCGCGGGGTCGGGTCCGGCCGGCTGCTCGTGCGCGCCGCGACCGGTCGGTGCGACACGGCCGGCGTGCGTCCGGTCAGCGTCGGGCGCGAGCCCGTCGTCGCGCGTCGTGCGCTCGTCGGGCGCGGCCCGCACGCCCGGAACCGCCACGCCGCGTACGCGGTCGTCGGGCTCCGTCCTCGCCATCAGTTACCCACCCAACCCGAGGGCCCGGACCTGCTGCGCCAGCGACGCGGCCGCCTCGACGTTGCGCACCCCGGCCTCGGTCGAGGCGAAGGGCAGCCGCACGAAGTGCTTCTCCTTCACCGCCGTCAGCTGCGACAGGGCCGGGTTGGACTCGAGGGCCTTGACCTTCGCGTCGTACGTGTTCCAGGAGGCGTCGACGAGCACCAGCACGTCCGGGTCGGCCTTGACGATGTCCTCCCAGCCGGCGGAGGTCCACGTGTCGTGCACGGAGGCCAGGACGTTGGTGACGCCGGCCGCCCGCATGATCATCTCCGGCGCCCCGATGCCCGCGCCGGCGTACGGCGTGCCCTCGCCGGACGACCACCAGAACGCCCGAACCCCCGAGACGGGCGTGATCGCCGCCAGGGCGGCCTTCTGCTGCGCCACGAGCGCGGCCGCCCGGTCGGGCACCCCGAAGAGGTCGCCCACCTGCGAGATCTCGGCGAACACGTCGTCGAACGTCAGCGGGTCGGGCTGGTAGGCGGCCTCCTTGCACGCCGACGGAGACACGTACGTGGCGATGCCCCGGGCGGCCAGCGCGGACCGGTCGCCGACACCGCCCTTCGCGCTGACGTTCGACTCCCAGCCGGCGTACACGAGGTCGGGGCTCAGCGCGAGCACGGACTCCTGGCCGGGGATCTTGTCGGACAGGACGGGGATCGACGCGGCCGCGGCCGCCCACGGCGCGGGCACGGGTCCGTCCTGGTACGCCTCGCCGACGATCCGGCTCCCCAGCCCGAGCGCCAGCATCATCTCGGTCGGGGTCGACTTGATGGTCACCACCCGCTGCGGCGGGGACGTCACGGTGACGGTGGTGCCGCAGTTGTCGACGGTCACGGGCCGGAACGTCGACGTCGTCGTGGTCGTGGTGCCGCCCGAGGGCGCGGCGCCGGTGGCCGGGCCGGCGCACGCTGCCAGCGGGACGACGAGCGCCGCGAGGGCGACGGCGACGGCGGTGGGACGACGAACGGGCACGGGGCTCCTTGGGGTGCACGCGGCGACCGCACGGCCCGGCGCCACCGGCGCGCGCCGGAGGCGGGCGCGGCCGTGCGCCGAGAAGGGGGATCGGGAGCACGTCGCTCCCGGGAAGGCCGCCCATGCCGGGGCGGTGCCACCCACGCCAGACGCCGGCGGGGTTCCACGACAACCCTAGGCACGCACCGGCCCCGCCGTGCAAGTCCTGGTCACGGCGACGGCCCCGCTCCGGCGGGTCCCGCCTCAGCCGGTGGGGGCGCGCCGCAGCCGGCCGACGATCCACTCCTGCGGCCGGACGACCGCGTTCGTCAGCCGGGCGCCGCCGCCGACGATCCGTGCGGCCTCGGCCGGCGCGACGATCCGCAGCTCGTCGACGAGGTACCGGTGGTTGCGCCGCGTCAGCGTGTACGAGCCGGCCGCACGGATGTTGAGGCACCAGCCGGCGTCCCGGCCCCACGCCAGCGGCGTGGCGACCAGGCGGGTGCCTCCGTCGTACCCCGCGAAGGCCACGACCGGGGTCTCGTAGGCGCGGCCGCTCTTGCGGCCGACGTTGTGCACGACGACGAAGGGCGGCACGCGCACCGCGAACCGGCGGGCGAACCGGTTGAAGCGCTGCACCTGCGGGCGAAGGCGTGGGGGGACGGCCATCGCCCCATCCTGCGCATCGACCGCCGGCGACGCATCACGGGGCGGCGCGGGCGCGCGACCGTGCGGTCGACGGACGGCCGTGATGACGGGCGCCGGGACTGGCACGATCACACCTGGCGCCCCGAGCGCCGATCGACGCCGGCCGGGAAGTGGGAACGAGATGGACGAGGGCACGACGAGCGTGGACGCGACGACCGAGGGCACGACGAGCGGGGCGTCAGGCCGACGGGGGCCGCGTCGAGCGGTGGTCACCGGCGCCTCGTCGGGCATCGGCGAGGCGACCGTGCGTCGGCTGCGGGCCGAGGGCTGGGACGTGCTCGCCACGGCGCGCCGCGCGGGGCGCCTCAAGGCCCTGGCCGACGAGACCGGCGCCACCTGGCTCGAGGTCGACGTGACGAACGACCACCAGGTCGCGGCGCTCGCGGCGCACGTGCGCGCGAACGGCGGCCTCGACGCGCTCGTCAACAACGCCGGCGGCGCGCTCGGGCTCGACCCCGTCGAGAGGAGCGACGTCGACGGCTGGCGCTGGATGTACGAGACCAACGTGCTCGGCACGCTGCGCGTCACCAAGGCGCTGCTGCCGCTGCTGCGCGAGCGTGGCGGCGGCGACGTGCTCGTCCTCACCTCCACCGCCGCGCACGGCGCGTACGAGGGCGGCGCCGGCTACACGGGTGCGAAGCACGCCGAGCGGATGCTGGCGACGACGCTGCGCTGGGAGCTGGCGGGGGAGCCGATCCGCGTCATCGAGATCGCGCCGGGCGCCGTGGAGACCGACTTCTCGCTGGTCCGCTTCGCGGGCGACGAGGCGCGCGCCGCCGCCGTCTACGCGGGCTACCAGCCGCTGGTGGCCGACGACGTCGCGGACGCGATCGCCTGGACGCTGACGCGCCCGCCGCACGTCAACGTCGACCTGCTCGTCGTCCGGCCCGTCGCCCAGGTGAGCAACACCAAGACGGCGCGCCGCGGGGTCTGATCAGAGCGCGACGCTCGCCACGAGGGGGCCGGTCGGCGCCGACGACCCACCCGCCGGCTCCTCGGTGACGGTCAACGCGGTCACCGCCGCCAGGTCGCCCTCGACGAAGGCGAGCACGCGCCCGCGGTCCGGCACGAACGTCGGCCCGGGCGCCGTCGAGCCGTCCGCGTGCACCATCCACAGCTGGTAGGTCATCCCGGACTCCCCGGGCATGGGGACGTCCTCCCCGACGAGCGCCGCCGCCGACATCGCATGGCTCATCACCACGTGGCTGGTGCCCAGCGCCACCTGGTGGCTCACCGCGTCCGGCGCGGTGGCGATGACCATCATGTGCGCCTGCGCCGCGGCCAGCGCCTGGTCCGCCCGGTGCTGGCGCACCGCGAGGGAGCCGCCCAGCACGCCGCCGACGACGAGCACCACCGCGGCCGCCGCCGCGGCCCACCCCCACCACGTGGGCCGGCGCGCGGGCACCCGCCGGCCGCCCGTCCTGGCGGGCGCCCCGATGCCCGCCGACGCATCGTCGCCCGCTGCGAGCCCGACCGGTGCGGCCGCGGGCGACCAGCCCGTCGCCGCCGTGGCACCGGCCGGACCGCTCGCCACCGCGGGACCGCCCGGAACCGCCGCGGGCTCGGCCGGCACGCCCGCCGCCGGGGCGACCTGCGGCGTGAGCGCCACCTGCGCCAGCACGCGCTCCCGGAGCGCGGCCGGGGGCGCCAGCCGCGCGGCACCCGCCAGCCGGGCGGCCGTCTCCCGCAGCCCCGCGACCTCCTCCGCGCACTCCGCGCACGTGACCAGGTGCGCCTCGAACGCGGCGCGCTCGGCCGGCTCGAGGGCATCGAGCGCGTACGCGCCGGTGAGCGCGTGCAGGTTCGCATCGCCGTTCATGAGGGCTCCACCCCCAGGGTGTCGCGCAGCCTGATCAGCCCGTCGCGGATGCGGGTCTTGGCCGTGCCGAGCGGCACGCCGAGCACCGACGCGACCTGCTGGTGGGTGTACCCGGAGAAGAACGCCAGCTCGATCGCGTCGCGCTGCAGACCCGTCAGGCCCGCCATCGCGTGCCGGACGCGGGCGGCGTCCCACGTGCGCTCGGCCTCGTCCACCACGACGTCCCGCGGCTCCTCGTCGGGCACGGCGAGCGCGGCGGCGCGCGTCGCCCGGGCCAGGGTCTCCTCCCGCCGCACCCGGTCGACGGCGCGGCGGTGCGCCATGGTCAGCACCCAGGCCATGGCGCTGCCCCGGGTCCGGTCGAAGCGCGGCGCCTGCCGCCACACGTCCACGAGCACCTCCTGGCTGACCTCCTCGGCGAGGGCAGGGTTGCGCACCACACGCAGCGCCAGACCGTAGACCGGGCCCGCGACCAGGGGGTACAGCCGATCGAAGGCGGCGCCGTCGCCGCGTCCCACCTGGGCGAGCAGCAGGTCCGCGGCGGGGCCGCCCGTCGCGGACGCGCCCGGCGCCGCGTCGGGCACGGCGTGCAGGCGGTCGTCGTCCACGCCGCTCCCCGGTCGGTGTCCCGCCGGCGGCCGCCGGCGGTCTCGCTCATCATCGGCCCTCCTCACCCCGTTCACCCGAACGTGAAGGCGTACGCCTCGACGCCGGGGGAGAAGGACAGGCGCAGCACGTCGTCGCGGACGCCCTGGTCGTACAGCGTGTACAGCGTCGGGGCGCCGCCCACCGTCACGGTCCGATGGAACGCGGGGTCGCCCGCGAGGCTCACGTCCACCGTCCCGGTGCCGCCGAGCACGAGGAACACCCGGCTCGCGTAGAAGTGGTACGCCAGCGCGGCTCCGGCTCCGGCGTCCGCGTGCTCGCCCTGGATGGTCCACGTCCCGTCCAGGGCGTACGAGTCCCGCGCCGGGGTGCCGGACGAGTGGAACACCGCCGGCCGGCCGACCGTGACGTCGGCGTTGGCGATCGACCCCATCCGGTCCGAGCCGAGGTAGGTCTCGGGCGACTGGTTCGCCGTGGTGCCAGCCCAGTCGGGCGGCGGCGACACCTCGGTCGGCAGACCGGTGGGTGCCGACGTCCCGAGCAGCTGCCGGATGAGCGCGTCGGTCTGCGCGTAGTCGCCCTCGCCGTAGTGCACCTGCCGCACCTCGCCGGTGCGGTCCACGAGGTAGTGCGCCGGCCAGAACTGCTGGTCGTACGCATTCCAGGTGGCGTAGGCGTCGTCCAGCGCGATCGGGTACGTCACGCCGAGCCGTGCGGCGTTGTCGCGGACGTTCGCCTCGACGTGCTCGAACGCGAACTCGGGCGTGTGCACCCCGATGACCACCAGCCCGTCCTTGCCGTACTGCGCGGCCCACTGCTCGGTGTACGGCAGCGTGCGCTGGCAGTTGATGCACGAGTACGTCCAGAAGTCGACCAGCACCACCTTGCCGCGCAGGCCCGCCAGCGTCAGCGGCCCGGAGTTGAGCCACGAGGTGATGCCGGTCAGCTCGGGGGCCGGGCCGCAGTCGTGCAGCGTCGTCGGGTCGTTGGCGCACTGGTCGAACGACTGCGCCCCGGCACCACCACCACCGCCGCCGAGTGCCGCGAGCTGCTGGCGCGAGCCGGACTCGATCCGGTCGGACAGCGAGGAGAGGAAGCCCGGGACCGCGCGCTGCAGCGGCTCGGCGACGTTGGTCGCGATGACGAGGGCGGTCGCGAGCATGACGACCCCGCCCACCGCCCGCACCGCGGGCGTGCGCCGCCGCACCGCCCGGACGCGCCCGGCCAGCGCCCGGCCGCCCGTCGCGAGGACGAGCAGCGGGATCGCGATGCCGACGCAGAAGGCGGCGGTGAGCAGCACGAGACCCCAGCCGATCCGCGCCGTCGCGGCGAGCACCGTGATCGCGGCCAGCACCGGCCCGGCGCACGGCACGAAGACCAGGCCGAACGCGGCGCCGAGCCAGAACGCGTTGCCGTCGCGGTCCAGCCGCGGCACCCGCAGCCGGGCGAACGGCCGCTCGATGAGGTGCCCGAGCGGGGGCCACAGCATGCCGAGCCCGACGACGGCGAGCACGGTGATGCCGAGCCACCGCAGCAGGTCCTGCGGCAGGTGGAGCAGCGTCAGCAGCGCGCCTCCGACCAGGGTGAACACCCCGAACGACGTGACCAGCCCGCCGACGACGAACCACGGCCGCCGGCGCGAGGCCGCGCCGCCGGCGGCGGAGGTCGTCAGCACCACGGGCAGCACGGGCAGCACGCAGGGCGACACCGCGGTGATGACGCCGGAGACGAGGCCGACGAGGACGAGGGTCGTCATGCCGGACGTTCGCACGCCGCCGCGGATCGGATGGGTCCGCCCGGCACGCGATCGTGGTGGACGGCGCCCGGCCCCCCGTGCCTAAGGTGACGAACGTGCCCCCCCGCGAGACCTCGACGACCCGTGTGCTGCTGCGGCTCGTCGGGTGGACCAAGGGTGCGCTGCGGCCGATGGTCTTCGGCGGGGTCGCGGCCCTCGGCGCGAGCGTCGTCTCGCTCGTCGTGCCGCAGGTGCTGCGCCGGCTCGTCAACGGCCCGCTGCTGACCGCCGGGACGCGCGCCGCCGTCCTCGAGGCCGGCGCGGTGGTGCTGGGCCTGGGCGTCGTGGAGGCGTTCCTCGTCTGGTGCCGGCGGGCGCTCATCGCCACGCCGGGCACGACGATGGAGCGCGAGATGCGGGACGCCATGTTCGTCCACCTCCTCGACATGCCGGTGGCGTTCCACGACCGGCGGTCGGGCGGGCAGCTGCTCAGCCGCATCATGAGCGACCTCAACCTCATCCGCCGCTGGCTCGTGTTCGGGCTCGTCATGCTCGTGGTGTCGGGCGCGACGGCGGTCATCGGCATCGTCCTCATGCTCGCCACGAGCTGGGTGCTGGGACTCGTCTACGTCGCCGGCGCGGTGCCCATGGTGTGGCTCGGGTTCCGGTTCCGCGAGGACTACAAGGTGGTGGCCCGGCGGGCCCGCGACCAGGCCGGCGACCTGGCGACGACCGTCGAGGAGTCGGTGCACGGCATCCGCGTGCTCAAGGCGTTCGGCCGCGGCGAGGACGCGCTCGACGACTTCGTCGCGCAGGCCGAGCAGCTGCGCGACACGGAGGTGGCCAAGGCCCGCACGCTGTCGCGCGTCTCCTTCGCGCTCGGCGCCCTGCCGGAGGGCATCCTCGCCGTCGAGCTCGCGATCGGCGTCCCGCTCGCCGCGAGCGGCCGGCTCTCGGTCGGGGCGCTCGTCGCGTTCTTCGCCACGGCGGCCCTCGTCAACAACCCCGTCGAGGCGTTCGGCCAGCTCCTGGCGATGACGCTGGACGCCAAGGCGTCGACCGACCGGTTCCTCGACGTCATGGACACCTCGCCCGGAATCCGCGACCCGGACCGGCCGCAGCTGCTGCCTCCGCCGCCTCCCGGCGGCAGCCGCGTGACGTTCGACGACGTCCGCTTCCGGCACGGGGCGTCGGCCGCCGACGTCCTCGACGGCGTGGACCTCGAGCTCGAGCCGGGCACCACGACCGCGCTCGTCGGACTGACGGGCAGCGGCAAGACCACGCTGCTCGCGCTGCTGCCGCGGCTCTACGACGTGTCCGGCGGCGCCGTGCGGATCGACGGCGTCGACGTGCGCGACCTCACGCGCCGCGACGTGCGGACCGCGGTCGCCGTCGCGTTCGAGGACCCGATCCTCTTCTCCGCCTCGGTCCGCGAGAACGTCCTCATGGGCGTGCCCGACGAGGTCGCGGACTCGCCCGAGGGCGAGCGGATCCTGCGCGAGGCGCTCGACGTCGCCCGCGCCGGCTTCGCCCACCGGCTCCCCGAGGGGCTCGAGACGGTCATCGGCGAGGAGGGCCTCAGCCTCTCCGGCGGCCAGCGCCAACGGGTGGCCCTGGCCCGGGCGATCGCCACCCGGCCGCGCGTGCTGGTCCTCGACGACCCGCTGTCGGCCCTCGACGTCACCACCGAGGCCGAGGTGACCCGCCGACTGCGGACCGTGCTCGCCGGCACCACGACGCTCGTCGTCGCCCACCGGCCCTCGACGGTCGCGCTCGCCGACCGGGTCGCCGTGCTGCAGGACGGCCGCATCACGGGCGTCGGCACGCACAGCGAGCTGCTGGTGACCCACGCGCACTACCGGTACGTGCTGACGGCGGCGCGTGCCGGGCACGACGGCGCCGCCACGCCGGCGGTGGCCCGATGAGCGCGCCCGCCCCGCCCCGCGTCGGCCGCGCCACGGCGGCCCGCCTGCCGGAGGACCGCGAGGAGCGCCGTGACAAGGAGCACGCCCGCGCCATCCGCCGCCGCTCGCTCGCCCTCCTCGGCTCGCTGCTGCGCCCGGTGAAGCGCCTGGTCCAGGGCACGCTTGCGCTCGTCGTCGTCGCGCAGGTCGCCGCGGTCGCCGGCCCCGCGCTCGTCGCGTTCGGCATCGACTCGGCGCTGCCCCGGCTGCGGGCCGGTGACCCCGCGCCGGTGCTGCTGGCGGCCGGGACCTACCTCGTCGCCGCCCTGGGGGGTGGTGCCCTGACGGCGTGGACCGTGCGCCTGTCCGCCGTCGGCAGCCAGGCGATCCTGCTCGACCTGCGGCGCCGCGTGTTCCGGCACACGCAGCGGCTGTCGCTGGAGTTCCACGAGAGCTACACGTCCGGCCGGATCATCTCCCGGCAGACCTCCGACCTCGACGCCCTGCGCGAGCTGCTCGACGGCGGCGTGACGACGCTGGCCCAGAGCGTGCTGTCGATGCTGCTGACCGCGGTCTCGCTCGCGCTCCTCGACTGGCACTCGGGCGTGGTGCTGCTCGTCGCCGTGCTGCCCGGCGCCGCGCTCACCCGGTGGTTCCAGCTGCGCTCGCAGGTCCAGTACCGCCGGACGAGGACCGCCGCGGCCCGGCTCATCGTCCGGTTCGTCGAGACCGCCGCCGGGATCCGGGCGGTGCAGGCGTTCCGCCGCGAGCCGCAGGTCGCGCGGGTCTACCACGGGCTGGCCGACGACTACCGGGCGGTGAACGCCGAGGCCATCCGGGTGAACGGCGTGTTCAGCACCGGGCTGACGCTCATCGGCAACGTCACGGTCGCCGCCGTGCTCGTCGTCGGCGGCCTGAGGGTGCTCGACGGCGGACTCGCGGTCGGCGTGCTGGCCGCCGCCGTGCTGTACGCGCGGCGGTTCTTCGCGCCGTTGGCGCAGATCGGCATGTTCTACAACGCGTTCCAGTCGGCGACCGCGGCGCTGGAGAAGCTGGCGGGGCTGCTCGCCGAGGAGCCGACGGTCCCCGACCCGGCGCGCCCGGTGCGTCTGCCGGTCGCCACCGGCGACGTCCGGTTCGACGGCGTCGAGTTCGGGTACGGGTCCGGGCCGGTGGTGCTGCCGCGGCTCGACCTGCACATCCCCTCCGGTCAGACGGTCGCGCTCGTCGGCGAGACGGGCGCCGGCAAGTCGACGATCGCCAAGCTGCTGGCGCGGTTCTACGACGTGCGGTCCGGCGCGGTGCGCCTGGACGGCGTCGACCTGCGCGAGATCGATCCCGTCGACCTGCGCCGCGCGGTCGTCATGGTGACGCAGGAGGCGTACCTGTTCTCCGGCTCGGTGGCGGCGAACATCGCCCTGGGCAACCCCTCGGCCTCGCGCGAGCAGGTCGAGGCCGCCGCGCGGGCCGTCGGCGTGCACGAGGTCGTCGCGGCGATGCCGCTCGGCTACGACACGCTCGTCGACACCCGCGGCGTTCGCCTGTCGGCCGGGCAGCGTCAGCTGGTGTCGTTCGCGCGGGCGTTCCTCGCCGACCCGGCGCTCCTGGTGCTCGACGAGGCGACCAGCTCCCTCGACGTACCGGGGGAGCGGCTGGTGCAGGAGGGGCTCCGCACGCTCCTCGCGGGCCGCACGGCCGTGGTCATCGCCCACCGGCTGTCCACCGTCATGGGCGTCGACCGGGTCCTCGTCGTCGACGACGGGCGCATCGTCGAGGACGGGTCGCCCGCCGAGCTGGTCGCGGCCGGCGGCCACTTCGCCGGCCTGCACGCCGACTGGCAGGCGTCGCTGCGCTGAGCGCCGCACGACGAGCGGCGCCTGCTCGTCGTGCGGCCCCGCTGCCGGCTCAGAGGTGGCGCGCCGTCCAGGCGTGCAGCGCGTCGCGCACGAATGTGACGCCCGCCGCCCCGCCGTAGTGCGCGGCGAACCGCTCGTCGGCCACGTACATGTCGGCGAGCCCCTCGATGTACGCCCGCTCCGGGGTGCCGCCGGCGCCCGGCGTGCCGGGGATGGACCCCAGCCATGCCACGTGCCGTGCCGCGAGCCCCTGCGCGGTGTCGGAGGCCGGGTCGGCGCCCGACGCCGCGGCCGCGCGCCAGTCCGCCGAGAGCTGCTCCTGCACCGCCCTGTGCCGCGCCTGCCCCTCCGCGCCGAGCCCGCGCCACCAGGCGTCGGACGACGCGTACGCGTCCTTGCCCCAGCGGGCCTCGACCTCCTCGCGATACTGCGTGTGGTCGAACCCGTCGAACACCTGCTCTGCCACGATCCCCTCTCCCTTCTCGCGTGATGCGATCGTCCGTTCGACCGACGCGATCTGCCGGCCGATCCGGTTCCGCTCCGAGCGCAGCCACTCCAGGTGGGTGCGCAGCGCCGCCGGCTCGTCCGCCTGCTCGTCGAGCAGCCGCCGGATCGGGTCCAGCCCGAGGCCGAGCTCGCGCAGCAGGAGGATCCGCTGGAGCCGGACGAGCGCGTCGTCGTCGTACCAGCGGTAGCCGTTGGCCCCGACGCGGCTCGGTGGCAGCAGCCCGATGTCGTCGTAGTGACGCAGCGTGCGGCTCGTCGTGCCCGCCAGGCGGGCGACCTCCTGGATCGATGCCTCCATGTCGACGACGGTAGATCTTGACGTCGCGTCAAGGTCAAGCCGGGGTTGCGAGAAGGCCCTCGGGACGCCTTACCGTTCCGGCATGGCGATCGCGGAGGCGGCGGCGGGTCAGGAGCTCCCGGCGGACCGGGAGGTCCTCGACTGGGACCTGTTCGGCACCGCGATCCGGGAGCTGGCGCAGGCGGTGGCCGACTCCGGGTTTGCGCCGGACGTCGTCGTCGCCGTCGCGCGCGGCGGCCTGCCGGTCGGCGGTGCGATGTCCTACGCCCTCGGCACCAAGGCCGTGGGCACGCTCAACGTCGAGTTCTACACGGGCGTCGACGAGCGGCTGGCCGAGCCGCAGGTGCTGCCGCCGCTGCTCGACACGGACGCCCTGGCCGGGCTGCGCGCGCTCGTCGTCGACGACGTGGCCGACACGGGCGAGACGCTCGCCCTCGTGCAGCGGCTCATCGCGGCGCACTGCGAGCAGGCGCGCACCGCGGTGCTCTACGCGAAGTCCCGGTCGGTCGTCGACCCGGACTACGTCTGGCGGCGCACCGACCGCTGGATCACCTTCCCGTGGTCCGCGCTGCCGCCCGTCACGCGGCGCTGAGGCGGGCCAGCACCGCCGCGGCGAGCTCGTCGGGCCGCCCGACGATGCCGACGACCCCCGCCCGCTCGAGCTCGCCGTCGGGCGCGTAGCCCCACGCGGCGCCGAGCGTGTCGATGCCGTGCGCCCTGGCCCCCGCGACGTCGTGCTCGCGGTCGCCCACCATGAGCGCGTGGCGGCTGTCGACCGCGGGCAGCGAGGCGAGCGCCGCGGCGATGACGGACGCCTTGTCCGACGCCACCAGGTCCGCCGGGGCGCCGAAGACCCCGTCGACCGCCGCGGCGAGCCCGAACCGCTCCGCGATCGGCACCGCGTACACGGTCGGCTTCGAGGTGGCGATGAGCAGTGTGGCTCCTGCGGCCCGCAGCTCGGCCAGCGCCGCCGGGATCCCCTCGAACACCGAGTTGTCCCACATGCCCCGCGCGGCGAACTCGGCGCGGTACGCCGTGATGGCCTGGCCGATCCTGGCCTCGGGAACGCCGTGCGCCCGGAACGAGCCGACGAGCGGCGGCCCGACGAACGTCCGGAGCGTCGCGTCGTCCGGCACGGGCAGCCCGAGCGCCGCGTAGGCGACCCGCGCGGACGCGACGATCCCGGGTGCGGAGTCGGTCAGCGTGCCGTCGAGGTCGAGCAGGACGAGGGGCCGCACGGTCATCCCACCATTGTCCTCGGCGTTTTCGTGGCCTCCCCGCACGGGGCGCCGGTAGCCTCGCGACGATGATCACCTCGCGGGTGCATGTCAACCAGGTGGGCTACCTCACCGGCGGCCCCAAGGGTGCCACGCTCGTCTGCGCCGAGGACTCCCCGCAGCAGTGGCAGCTGCGCGCCGCGACCGGCGAGGTCCTCGCCGAGGGGGACACCGTCCCGCGCGGCCTCGACCCGAGCTCCGGCTCGCGGGTGCACACCGTCGACTTCTCGGCGGTGCGCACGCCGGCGGCACGGGTGCACCTGGTGGCCGACGGGGCGACGAGCCCGTCCTTCGCCATCGGCGGCGGCCTCTACGACCGCCTGCTGCACGACGCGCTCACGGTGTTCACGCTCCAGCGCAGCGGCGTGGCGATCGGCGCGGACGTCGCGGGCGCGCAGTACGCGCGCGCCGCGGGGCACCTCGGGATGGAGCCGAACCTCGGCGACACCCAGGTCAGCCCCTTGCCGCGGGGTGCGGCCTTCACCAACCACGGCGCCGACCTGTACGCCGGCTGGTCCGGCGACTACGTGGTCGACGGCAGCGGCGGCTGGTACGACGCGGGCGACCAGGGCAAGTACGTCGTCAACGGCGGCATCGCGGTCGCCCAGCTCCTGGGACTCGTCGAGCGCGCGCTGCGTGCCGGCCAGGACGCCGGTCCCGGCACACCCGCGGCCCTGGCGCTCGACGAGGCGCGCTGGGAGCTCGACTGGATGGTCCGCATGCAGGTGGCGCCGGGCCTGCGGCTGGCCGGCATGGTGCACCACAAGCTGCACGACGAGCGCTGGACGCCCCTGCCGACGCTGCCGGCCCTCGACCCGCAGCGACGGTTCGTGCATCGCCCGTCGACGGCGGCGACGCTCAACCTGGCCGCGGTCGCCGCGCAGGTGGCGCGCCTCATGGCCGTCGCCGACCCCGAGTACGCCGCGCGGATGCTCGAGGTGGCGCGCACCGCCTACCGGGCCGCCCGCGCCAACCCGGTGCTGCTCGCGCCGGACACCAACGTCATCGCCAACTTCGGCGGCGGGCCGTACAACGACTCCGAGGTGGACGACGAGTTCTACTGGGCCGCCGCCGAGCTGTACCTGACGACGGGGGAGGCGGGCTACCTCGCCGACCTGCGCGACAACCCGTACCACCTCGGCGGCGCCAAGCCGGCGTTCGTGCCGCAGGGCTTCGACTGGCGCGACGTGGCGGCATGGGCGCGGATGCAGCTGGCGGTGGTCGACTCGCCGCTGCCCGAGCGCGACGAGGTCCGCGTCAGCCTCGTTGGCGCGGCCGAGCACCTCCTGGCTCACGACGAACCGTTCGGCCACCTGTACTCCCCGCCCGACGGCCGGTACGCGTGGGGCTCCAACGGCATGGTGGCGAACTGCGCGGGTATCGTCGCCGCGGCGTCCGACGTCTCGGGCGATCCCCGCCTGCGCGACGGCGCCCTCGCCGGCATCGACTACCTCCTGGGCCGCAACGCCATGGGACTGTCCTACGTCACCGGTCACGGCAGCGCCTACGCCCACCACCAGCACTCCCGCTGGTACGCCCGGTCGCTCGACCCGTCGCTTCCCGACCCACCCCCCGGAACCCTGTCGGGTGGCCCCAACTCCGACGTCCCCGACCCCGTCAGCGCACCCCTCGCCGGCCGCCCCGCGCAGCGCTGCTACGTCGACGACGTCCAGGCGTTCGGCGTCAACGAGATGGCGGTCAACTGGAACTCGGCCCTCGCGTGGCTCGTGGCGTTCGCGGCCTCCCAGGGCGACGGCCTGCCCGCCGCCTGAGGCCGCTCCCGCGGTCCGGCGCGCTGGCCCGGGTGCCCTCGTGCCCTCAGGGCTCCTCGTGCCCTCGGGGGTTCCCGCCCTCAGGAGGTCCCGCCCTCAGGAGGTCCCGCCCAGGAGGTCCCGCGCGCTGACCCCGGTGCGCCGCGCGCGGGAGCCCCGGGCTCCCGCATCACGCGCAGCACCCGCGCGACGTCACCGTCCGTGGCCACGATCTCGTCGAGCGGTTGCACCGATATCGGGCCTCGGCTCGTCGCCACGACGACGTGGCGTGCCACCTCCTCAGGTGTCGTCATGCGCGCCCGCAACGTGTCGAACCACGCGTCGAGCAGGAATCGCCCGTCCGGGCACGCCGCCGCGATACGTGCCCGGACAAGGTCGCCGTCGCGCTCGCGGTCCGCGGGACGCGCATCGCGCGGCAGCCCGAAGTCGATCGGCCGGTCCGCCCCGTCGGCTCGTACCTTCACCGCGCTGCGGATCTGGTCCGCCAGCCAGGCATAGGTCGCGTCGGTGTCGGCGAATGCCACGTCGATCGCGGGGACCGAGACAGGAGCGCCGAGCAGGGCCGCAGCCGCGACACCCTCGACCCGACAGACGACCTCGTCGATCGCGAACAGGCTTCCCCACACCTGGAGCACGTCCTTCGCGCCCTCCGGGTCCGCGCGTCGCGCCTCGATCTCCCGGCGAACGTCGGCATCCAGCGGCTCGAGCTCCACACGCATCTGCACCCCGGCTGCCGCCAGAAGGGCGGTGAGCATGCGCAGGGACGGATGCCGCGCGCGGCACTCGATCAGCGCGACCGCCTGGCGCGTCACTCCGGCCCGTGCCGCGAGCGACTCCTGGCTGAGACCCGCCTCACGGCGAGCCCGCTTCACCAGGGCCGCAGGGTCCATGGTGGCGATCATGGCGGATGCACCGGCCTCGACTCCCGGAGCGATGCCCGCGCCTGTGGACAGGCGCCGGCTCCGCCCCGGCGTGGCCACTACCCCCGCCCGCCGTGACCCTGCGCCGCCGGCCGTGACCTCGCGCCGCCGGCCTGACCCTGCGCCGCCGGCCGTGACCCGCGCCGACCGCGGGTGGGCAGTCGGCGCCCCTGGCCCGGTGATGCTCGCGCCCTCGGCCGTTCCCGACGCGCCGTCTGGCTGGCTGGCGGCCGGCTCGTCGACCTCGTGCTCCTCGCGCCACCCGCAACGCGGGGGCGTCATTGTTGACTCCCCGTTGCGGACGTCGCGAGGAGGGGTCGTCCGGTGCGCGATCTGCGCCGACTAGCCAGGTCCTCGGCGGCCGCGGTCTTCTCGCGCGACCCGCAACGCGGCGGCGTCATTGTTGACTCGCCGTTGCGGACGTCGCGAGGAGGGGTCGTCCGGTGCGCGATCCCGCCCGGTCGCGGTGGCGCCCGGGACTGCGCACGGTGCCGCACGCCGCGTCACGGTGGGGCGCGGGCAACGGGTCCTAGACTGTGCGACACAGGCGTCGACCCGGCCATCACCGGCGAGCCTCCGGAGGAACGGGTCGTGGCCTGAGGGACACGGCCTCAGTAGAACCGGACGGGGCAGGCCCGTCACAGCCGTCGGAGAGGGGCCGGGACCGCGGGTGACACCGCGTGAGCGGCAAGCGGGGTGGTACCGCGGTGGTCCGCCGCGCGGCTGCGGGAGTGGTGCGCAGCTGTCGTCGGGCTCGTCGTCCTCGCGTGGCAGTACGACCCAGTACCGACGCGCACGCTCGAGGAGAACCACCCGTGGCCTATCCGTTGCACCGGCCCGAGGCCGTCCCCGCCTCGCCGGACCTCCCCGCTCTGGAGAACGGCGTCCTGGCCTACTGGAAGGCGGACGGCACGTTCGTCGCCTCCGTCGAGGGGCGCGACACCGGGCGCGACGGCAGCAACGAGTTCGTCTTCTACGACGGACCCCCGTTCGCCAACGGGCTGCCGCACTACGGGCACCTGCTGACCGGGTACGTCAAGGACGTCGTGCCGCGGTACCAGACGATGCGCGGGCGGCGCGTGGAGCGCCGCTTCGGCTGGGACACGCACGGGCTGCCGGCCGAGCTCGAGGCCGAGCGGATCCTCGGGATCACCGACAAGTCGCAGATCGACGAGATGGGCATCGCCGCGTTCAACGAGGCGTGCCGCGAGTCCGTGCTGCGCTACACGCAGGAGTGGCAGGAGTACGTCACCCGGCAGGCACGCTGGGTCGACTTCGAGCACGACTACAAGACCCTCGACCCGACCTTCATGGAGTCGGTGATCTGGGCGTTCAAGACCCTCTACGACAAGGGCCTGGCGTACGAGGGCTACCGCGTGCTGCCCTACTGCTGGCGCGACCAGACGCCGCTGTCCAACCACGAGCTCCGCATGGACGACGACGTCTACGCCGACCGTCAGGACCAGACGGTCTCCGTGACGTTCCCGTTCGCCGGTCCGGAGGCGGAGGCGCTCGGGCTGGCCGGCGTGTCCGCGGTGGCGTGGACGACGACCCCGTGGACCCTGCCAACCAACGAGGCGCTCGCGGTCGGGGCGGACATCGCCTACGTCGTCGTGCCCGCCGGCCCGAACGGCACCTCCGCCGGTGACGGGCCCTTCCTGCTCGCGCGCGACCTCGTGGGCGGCTACGCCAAGGACCTGGGCTACGCCTCCGCCGCCGACGCGCTCGCGGCCGCGACGCGGGAGCTGCGGGGTGCCGAGCTCGAGGGGCTGCGCTACGAGCGGCTGTTCGACTACTTCGCGGACGCGGAGCGCTGGGGGACCGGCACCGCGTGGCGGGTGCTCGTCGGGGACTTCATCACCACCGAGGACGGCACCGGGGTGGTCCACCTGGCGCCCGCCTACGGCGAGGTGGACCAGCAGGCGTGCGACGCCGCCGGCATCCCGACGCTGCTGTCGGTCGACGAGGGCGGCGTGTTCACGTCGGTGGTCCCGGACTTCGCGGGGCTGCAGGTGTTCGAGGCGAACATGCCCATCATCCGGCGGCTGCGCGAGGACGGCCGGCTGCTGCGGCAGGCGTCCTACGTGCACTCCTACCCGCACTGCTGGCGCTGCCGGAACCCCTTGATCTACAAGGCCGTGTCGAGCTGGTTCATCCGCGTCAGCGCGTTCCGGGACCGGATGGTCGAGCTGAACCGGCAGATCACCTGGACGCCGGAGCACGTCAAGGACGGCATCTTCGGCAACTGGCTCGCCGGGGCCCGCGACTGGTCGGTGTCCCGCAACCGGTACTGGGGCACGCCCATCCCGATCTGGCAGTCCGACGACCCGGCGCACCCGCGCACCGACGTCTACGGCTCGTTCGCCGAGCTCGAGCGGGACTTCGGGCGGCTGCCACGCAACGACAAGGGCGAGCCGGACCTGCACCGGCCGTGGATCGACGAGCTGACGCGGCCGAACCCGGACGACCCGACGGGGCGCTCGACGATGCGCCGCATCACCGACATCTTCGACGTGTGGTTCGACTCCGGGTCGATGCCCTACGCCCAGGTGCACTACCCCTTCGAGAACCAGGACTGGTTCGAGCACCACTACCCGGGCGACTTCATCGTCGAGTACATCGGGCAGACCCGCGGCTGGTTCTACGTCATGCACGTGCTGGCCACCGGGCTGTTCGACCGGCCGGCGTTCCGCTCCTGCGTGTCCCACGGGATCGTGCTGGGCGACGACGGCCGCAAGGCGTCGAAGTCGCTGCGCAACTTCCCCGACCCGATGGAGATGTTCGACACGTACGGCTCGGACGCCGTGCGGTGGTCGCTCATGAGCTCGCCCGTGCTGCGGGGGGGCAACCTCGTCGTCGCCGAGGAGAACATCCGGGAGGGCGTGCGCCAGGTGCTGCTGCCCCTGTGGAGCACGTACTACTTCTTCGCGCTCTACGCGGGTGCGGCGGCGGGCGGCGCCGGCTACGTCGCGACGACCGTGACGCCGGAGCGCGCCGCCGGCCTGCGGCCGATGGACCGGTACCTGCTGGCGCACACCCAGGAGCTCGTGGACGCCGTGACGGCCGCGATGGACGTCTACGACATCGCCACCGCGTGCGGGCTCGTCCGTGAGCACCTGGACGTGCTGACGAACTGGTACGTCCGCACGCAGCGCGACCGGTTCTGGGCGGAGGACGACGACGCGTTCGACACCCTCTACACCGCCCTCACGGTGCTGACGCAGGTCATGGCGCCGCTGGCGCCGATGGTGGCGGAGGAGATCTGGCGGGGCCTGACGGGGGGCCGCTCGGTGCACCTCACCGACTGGCCGACCGTCGTCGCCCCGGTCGAGCCGGCGCTGACGGACGTCATCGACGGCGTCCGCCAGGCCGTGTCGACGACGCTCGGGCTGCGCAAGGCGCACCAGATCCGCGTGCGCCAGCCGCTGCGCACGCTCACGGTGGCGGTCGCCGACCCGGAGGGGTCGCGGGCCTACACGGAGCTGCTGGCGGGCGAGCTCAACGTCAAGGAGGTGGTCCTGGTGCACGACGACGAGGAGACCGCGACGCGGTACGGGATCTCCCGCCGGCTGACCGTCAACGCCCGCGCGGCCGGGCCGCGGCTCGGCCGCGCCGTGCAGGGCGTCATCCAGGCGGCCAAGGCCGGCGCGTGGAGCGAGACGCCCGACGGCGTGGTCGTCACGGTCGACGACTCTCCGGTGACGCTCGAGCCCAGCGAGTACGAGCTGACCACCGTGGTGGCGGGGGGCGGTGACGGTCAGGACCGCGTGGTGGCGGCGGCCGTGCTGCCGGAGGGCGCCGGCTTCGTCGTGCTCGACCTGACGCTCGACGACGAGCTGCGGGCGGAGGGCGTCGCACGCGACGCCATCCGGGCGGTGCAGGACGCCCGCAAGGCCGCCGGGCTCAACGTGTCCGACCGGATCCGGCTCACGCTCGGCGTGCCCGCCGGGCAGGTGGCCGCCATCGAGGCGCACCGGGACGTCGTCGCGCGCGAGACCCTCGCGACCTCGTTCGTCGTGCGGGAGGCGGACGACGTCGTCGTGGAGCTGGAGGTCGCGGGCGCATGAGCAAGCCGTCGTCGGGTGCGGAGCACCACCGGGACGAGGCCGAGCGCCGGGCGCGCGAGGCCGCGGACGAGGTCTACCGGGGGATCCTCGAGCGCGCGCCGGAGCACGAGATCGACCCGACCCTCGACCGCGTGCGCGAGGTGTGCCAGCTGCTGGGCGACCCGCAGCTGGACTACCAGGTGGTGCACATCACGGGGACGAACGGCAAGACGTCGACGTCGCGGATGGTCGAGCGGCTGCTGCGGGAGCACGGGCTGCGCACCGGGCGGTTCACCTCGCCGCACCTCACGCGGGTGACCGAGCGGATCGCGATCGACGGCGAGCCCATCAGCGACGAGCGGTTCGTCGAGGTGTGGCAGGACGTGGCACCGTACGTCCACCTCGTCGACCAGCGCTCGCTCGAGCGCGGCGGCCCGCGGCTGAGCTTCTTCGAGGTCTTCACCGTGATGGCGTTCGCGGCGTTCGCGGACGCGCCGGTCGACGTGGCCGTCATCGAGGTCGGCATGGGCGGCCGGTGGGACTCGACCAACGTCGTGCACTCGCAGGTGCAGGTGATCGCGCCCGTCGCGATGGACCACCAGCGCTACCTCGGCGACACGCTCGCCGAGGTCGCCGGCAACAAGGCGGGGATCATCGAGGAGGGCGGGACCGTCGTCGTCTCGCGGCAGGACGAGGTCGCGGAGGGGGTCATCCTCGCGGAGGCCGCCGCCAAGGGCGCGCGCGTGGTGCGCGAGGACGTCGACATCGCCGTCGTGGAACGGATGCCGGCGGTGGGCGGCCAGCTGCTGACGCTGCGCGGGCTCGGTGGCGTCTACACGGACGTGTACCTGCCGCTGTTCGGCGAGCACCAGGCGCACAACGCGCTGCTCGCGCTGGCCGCGACCGAGGCCCTGCTGACCGGCGGCGCCGCGCTGGACGGCGGGGTGGTGGAGGCCGCGTTCGCCGACATGTCGTCGCCCGGGCGCCTGGAGGTGGTGCGCTCCAGCCCGACCGTCGTCGTCGACGGCGCCCACAACCCCCACGGTGTCGCGGCGCTGGTCGCGGCGCTGGAGGAGTCCTTCGCGTTCGACCGGCTCGTCGGCGTCGTGGCGATCATGGACGACAAGGACCCCGAGGCGATGCTCGGCCTCCTCGAGCCCGTGCTCGACGAGGTCGTCGTCACCCACGCGTCGACGTCGCGGTCCTTGGACGTCGACGAGCTGGCGGAGATCGCCGAGGACGTGTTCGGCCCCGACCGGGTCCACCGGGCCGAGCGTCTCGACGACGCGATCACGCTGGCGGTGGAGCGCGCCGAGGCCGAGGCCGAGCGCGGTGCCGGTGTGCTCGTCACCGGCTCGCTGTACCTGGTGGCGGAGGCCCGCGTCCTGCTGGGGCGCGCCTGACCGGGGCCGGTTCGTCGTCTATGGTCGATGCGACGAGCCGGAGGGACCACATGACCCTGGACGTGGGCTGGGCGCTGGACTGGGTCCACGCCGCGGCGACATCGGTCGCGGTGCATCGGGACGAGCTCATCGACCTCGACCGCCAGATCGGTGACGGGGACCACGGGGCGAACCTCGACCGGGGGTTCACGGCGGTGCTGGCGCGGCTCGACGGCCTCGAGCAGCGACCCGCCCAGGTCGGCGACGTGCTGCGGCTCGTGGCGACCACGCTGATGTCGACCGTCGGCGGCGCGTCCGGCCCGCTGTACGGCACCGCGTTCCTGCGCGCCGCGAAGGTGTCGGCGCTGCCCGACCTCGACGCGTCGGCGACCGTCGCGCTGCTCGAGGCGGCGCTCGACGGGATCGTCGCGCGCGGCAACGCGTCGCCGGGGGAGAAGACGATGGTCGACGCCTGGGCGCCCGCGGTGGACGCCGCAGTCGCTGCCGCCGACAACGGCGCCTCCCCCGCGGGCGTGCTCGCCGCGGCGGCCGTGGCGGCCGAGGCCGGGGCGCACGCGACGATCCCGCTGGTGGCCACCAAGGGCAGGGCGTCCTACCTGGGGCCGCGCTCGGCCGGGCACCTGGACCCCGGCGCGCGGTCGAGCGAGCTCATCCTGCGGGCGGCCGCCGAGGCCGCGGCGTCCACGTGAGCGCCGCCGCGGAGCCGGCGTCCACCCCGGCGATCCGGCGCAAGCGGCCGGCGACGATCGTCTTCGCCGAGGCGATGCTGCTGCTGGAGGCCTTCCTCGTCGTGTTCGCGACGCTCGTGGCCTTCGGGCTGCGGGTGGCGCCGAACGGCGAGGTGTGGGGGGTGGGCCTCGGCCTGGCGGCGGCGCTGGCCATCCTGGCGGGGCTGCAGCGGTTCCGGGCCGGCCGCGTGGCCGGCTCCGTGGCGCAGGCGGCGGTGCTGGCGGGCGGGTTCGTGGTGCCGATGATGTTCGCCATCGGCGGCGTGTTCGTCGTCATGTGGGTCGCGATGGTCCGCCTGGGGTGGCGCATCGACCGGGAGCGCGCGGCGTTCGACGCCGCCCATCCCGACGCGGTCGAGCCGCCGTCGCCGCGGCGCCCCCGCTGATCCCGGGCGCGCACCGGCGCCATGGCCAGGGCCGATAGGGTGCAGCCCATGGCCGAGCAGCAGCGCACCCTCGTCATCGTCAAGCCCGACGGCGTGCGTCGGGGCAACGTCGGCGAGGTGCTGCGGCGGATCGAGGCGAAGGGGTACACGCTCGTCGCGCTCGAGATGCGCACGGCCACGCGCGAGCTGCTCGAGGAGCACTACGCCGAGCACGCGGGGAAGCCCTTCCTGCCCGGCCTGCTGGACTTCATGACGTCCGGCCCCGTCGTGGCGGCCGTCGTCGAGGGCCACGGCGTGGTCGAGGCGTTCCGGTCGCTCGCCGGGGCGACGAACCCCACCGCGGCGGCGCCGGGCACCATCCGCGGCGACCTGTCGCGCGACTGGGGCACCCCCGCGATCCAGAACGTCGTGCACGGCTCCGACTCGCCGGAGTCGGCCGCCCGCGAGATCGCGCTGTGGTTCCCCGCCCTCTGACGCCCGCCTCCCCGATCGCGCCTGCCCGTCCGCTTAGGCTGCCCCCGTGCACCTGAAGACCCTCACGCTGCGCGGCTTCAAGTCGTTCGCCTCGGCGACGACACTGAGCCTCGAGCCGGGGATCACGTGCGTCGTCGGGCCGAACGGGTCCGGCAAGTCCAACGTCGTCGACGCGCTGACCTGGGTGATGGGGGAGCAGGGCGCCAAGACCCTGCGCGGCGGGACGATGGAGGACGTCATCTTCGCGGGCACCTCCGCCCGCCCGCCGCTGGGCCGGGCCGAGGTGTCGCTGACGATCGACAACACCGACGGCCACCTGCCGATCGAGTACTCCGAGGTGACGATCTCCCGCACGCTGTTCCGCAACGGCGGGTCGGAGTACGCGATCAACGGCCGCACGTGCCGGCTGCTCGACATCCAGGAGCTGCTCTCCGACACCGGCATGGGCCGGCAGATGCACGTCGTCGTCGGCCAGGGCAAGCTCGACGAGGTCCTGCGGGCGACGCCGGAGGAGATGCGCGCCTTCATCGAGGAGGCGGCCGGCGTCCTCAAGCACCGCCGCCGCAAGGAGAAGGCGCTGCGCAAGCTCGACGCCATGGCGGCCAACCTCACCCGGCTCACGGACCTCACCGGCGAGATCCGCCGCCAGCTCGGCCCGCTCGGACGGCAGGCCGAGGTCGCCCGCAAGGCGGCGGTGGTCCAGGCCGACCTGCGCGACGCCCGCGCCCGGCTGCTGGCCGACGACCTGGCGCAGCTGCAGGCGCAGCTCGCCCAGGAGGTCGCCGACGAGACCGCGCTGCGCGCGCGGCACGACGAGGTCGAGGCGCAGCTGACGGCGACGCGCACCACGCTGGCGGCGTTGGAGCGGGAGGCCGCGGAGGCGGCCCCGCACGTCGCCGAGGCGGGCGAGCTCTGGTACCGCCTCTCGGCCCTGCGCGAACGGCTGCGTGGCACCGCGTCGCTCGCCGCCGACCGCGCCCGCCTGCTCGGCGAGTCCGCCGGCGAGCGTGCGCCCGGGCAGGACGTCGACGAGCTGCTCGCGCAGGCGGAGCGGGTCCGGGCCGCCGAGGCGGAGCTCGCGGCCGAGGTCGACGTCGCGCGCACCGCGCTCGAGGCGGCCGTGGAGGGGCGGCAGGCGGCGGAGCAGGAGGCCCAGGCCGCGGAGCGTGACCTGGCCACGGCCCTGCGCGCCGCGGCCGACCGTCGCGAGGGCGTCGCCCGGCTCGCGGGTCAGGTGGGCGCGCGCCGCAGCCGCCTGGAGGCGACCGGCGAGGAGATCGGCCGGCTGCGGGCAACGCTCGCCGCCGCCGAGAACCGTGCGCACGAGGCGACGACGCGCTTCACCGAGCTGGAGACCCAGGTCACGGGCGCGGAGGAGGGCGAGGAAGGCCTCGACGCCGCGCACGAGTCGGCCGTCGCCGCGCTCGAAGACGCGCACGCCCGGGTCGCGGCACTGTCCGACGAGCTGGCCGCCGCCGAGCGCGAGCGTGGCTCGCTGACGGCCCGTGCCGAGACGCTGGAGCTCAGCCTGTCGCGCAAGGACGGCGCGGGCGCCCTGCTGGCCGCCGACGCCCTGACGGGCACCATCGGGTCGGTCGCCGCACTCCTGCAGGTCGACCAGCGCGACGAGGACGCGATCGTCGCCGCCCTCGGCCCGCTCGCCGACGCCGTGGCCGTGGAGTCGGTGGAGGCGGCCGTCGACGCGATCCGCTACCTGCGCACCGAGGATGCCGGCCGGGCGACCCTCCTCGTCGGGTCGTCGGACGCCGAGGCGCACGCCGCCCTCGGCGACCTGCCCCCGGGCGCCCGGGCCGCGATCGACCTGGTCCAGGCCCCGTCCCGGGTGCGCACGACGGTGCGTGCGCTGCTGGCCGGCGTCGTCGTCGTCGACGACCTGGCCGCCGCCCGATCGGTGCTGGCCCAGCGCCCCGACCTCGTCGTCGCCACGCGGGCCGGTGACCTGCTGTCCGCCCGGCGCGCCTCCGGCGGCTCGTCGGGCGCCCCCAGCGCGCTCCACCTGCAGGCGGCGCTGGACCAGGCCCGCTCCGGTGCGCAGGCCGCGAGGGCGACCGCGGAGCGGCTGCGGTTCGAGCTCACGGCGGCCCAGCAGGCGCGGGCCGACGCCCAGGCCGAGTACGACCGCACGCTGGAGCGTCTCAACGAGTCGGACGCCGCGCTGGCCGCCGTCGCCGAGCAGCTGGCGAACCTCGGGCAGGTCGCGCGCTCGGCACGTGCCGAGGCCGATCGCGTCCAGGCGTCGCTCGACGCGGCGGCGAAGGCGCTCGAGGAGGACACCGCCGCGCTCGCCGAGCTCACGCAGCGGCTGGCGGCCGTCGAGGAGGAGCCCGCCGAGTCGGAGGCGCGCATCGCCACCGGCACGCGCGAGCGGGACGACCTGGCCGCCGCCGCCGCGCTGGCGCGCGCCCGCGAGACCGAGGGACGCCTGACGCTGCGGACCGCCGAGGAGCGGGCCCGGGCACTCGCCGGGCGTGCCGAGTCGCTCGAGCGCGCGGCGCAGGCCGAGCGGGAGGCGCGCGAGCGTGTCGCCCGCCGGGAGGTCGCCCGCGCCCACCAGGCCGCCACCGCCCGCGCCGTCCACGCCGGCGCCGTGCACGCGCTCGCGGTGCTCGAGGGCTCGCTGGCGCGGGCGTCCGACGAGCGGGCGGCCGCCGAGGCGGCCCGTGCCGAGCGCGAGGCCGCCCTGGTGCAGGCCCGCGGCGCGGCCGACGCGCTCGCGACCGAGCTGGCGCAGCTCACCGACGTCGTCCACCGCGACGAGGTGGCGCGCACGCAGCAGCGGCTGCGGGTCGAGGCGTTGGCCCAACGATCGGTCGAGGAGCTGGGCATCGACCCCGACGTCCTCGTCGACGAGTACGGACCGCACCGGGACGTGCCGGTGCTCGCCGCGCCGGGGACCGAGCCCGCCGGCCAGGCCCCGAGCGCGATCCCGTACGTGCGCGAGCAGCAGGAGAAGCGCCTCGCCGCCGCCGAGCGCCAGCTCGCGCTGCTGGGCCGCGTCAACCCGCTCGCGCTCGAGGAGTTCGAGGCGCTGGAGGAGCGGCACCGGTTCCTCACCGAGCAGCTCGCCGACCTCAAGAAGTCCCGTGCGGACCTGCTGCAGATCGTCGCCGACATCGACGAGCGCGTCGAGCAGGTGTTCGCCGAGGCCTTCGCCGACACGGCCACCCAGTTCGTCGAGGTCTTCGGCCGGCTCTTCCCGGGCGGCGAGGGCCGGCTGGTCCTCACCGCGCCGGACGACATGCTGGCCACCGGCATCGAGGTGGAGGCCCGCCCGGCGGGCAAGAAGGTCAAGCGACTGTCGCTGCTCTCCGGCGGCGAGCGGTCCCTGACCGCCGTGGCGCTGCTCGTGGCGATCTTCCGGGCCCGCCCGAGCCCGTTCTACGTCATGGACGAGGTCGAGGCGGCGCTCGACGACACCAACCTCGACCGCCTGCTCGAGCTGCTGCGCGAGCTGCGGACGAGCTCGCAGCTCATCGTCGTCACGCACCAGAAGCGGACGATGGAGATCGCCGACGCCCTGTACGGCGTCACCATGCGCGGCGACGGCGTGTCGGCCGTCATCAGCCAGCGGCTGCGGGAGGACGTGCCGGCCTGACGTGCCGCGCGGTGAAGGTTTCGTGACGCGTGCGTGAGGCCCCGTCCCTGGGCTGGAGACGTCCCATGATCGGGCGCACGATGGCGGCATGGCCGTTCTCGTCGTCGTCGCCCTCGCCCTCCTCGCCGCCGCCGCCGTCGCCCTGCTGGCGACCGTGGAGGCGCCGCGACGCGAGGGCGAGCGCCCGGTCCGGGCGTTCCGGCGCGGGCTGCGGGCCTGGCTCCGGCCGGACGCGGAGCTGCGCGCCGAGGCGCGGAGCCTCGCCGCGGTCCAGCCGGTCGACGTCTCGCTCGAGCAGATGCTGCGGGCCAACGTCGAGCCCGGCGGCGGCTACCTCGAGCCCGGCGAGCTGGCGGGGTCGCTGCACGCCGCGGCCGTCCGGGTGCTGCCCGGGCACGGGCACGACGCCGAGGGCTGACGCCCCCGGGTCCCGCGCGGGCTGACGGCGCGAGTCGCGCCCGCCCGCGGCGGACCGACAGACTGTGCCGGTGACCCACGAGATCCTCACCTGGCTCCTGGCCGGCGGCGTGCCGCTGGTCGTGATCGTCGCCGGCGTCGGCACCGCCGTCGGCCTGCGCCGCCGGCGCAGGACGCAGCAGCCGCCCGCACCCGGCGAGGGCGCCGCGCCGACGCGGGTCGCCGCGCCGCCGGCCACGGGGATCCCGTCCCAGGCTGCGCCGCCGGAGGCCGAGACGCTCCCGGCGCTCGAGCCGGAGGCGCCCGAGGCCCCGGCCCCGGTGGCGGTCGAGACGCCGGCCCCGACCAGCGGCCGCCTCACCCGGCTGCGCGACCGCCTCGCGCGGTCCGGCTCGCCGCTCGGCGCCCGCCTGCTGGCCGTGCTGTCGCGCGACCGGCTGTCCGACGCCGACTGGGACGAGATCGAGGAGACCCTGCTGCTGGCCGACGTCGGCGCCGGTCCGACCGGCGAGATCGTCGACGCGCTGCGCACCCGGGTGCGGGTCACCGGCACCGGCGACCCGGCGCAGGTGCGGGCCCTGCTGCGCGAGCAGCTGCTGGACCTCGTCGACCCGACGCTGGACCGTTCGCTCGACACGACCCCGACGCTGGACGAGGACGGTGCCACCACGCCGGCGATCGTGCTCGTCGTCGGCGTCAACGGCACGGGCAAGACGACGACCGTCGGCAAGCTCGCGCGCGTGCTCGTCGCCGACGGTCGGACCGTGGTGCTCGGTGCGGCCGACACCTTCCGCGCGGCCGCCGCCGAGCAGCTGACGACGTGGGGGGCCCGCGTGGGCGTCCCGACGGTGCGGGCCGACCGCGAGGGTGCCGACCCGGCGTCGGTGGCGTTCGACGCGGTGCGCGCCGCGCGCGCCGACGGCGCGGACGTGGTGCTTGTCGACACGGCGGGGCGCCTGCAGAACAAGGCCGGCCTCATGGACGAGCTGGGCAAGATCACGCGCGTGCTGACCCGCACCGCGCCGCTGTCCGAGGTGCTCCTCGTGCTCGACGCCACGACGGGCCAGAACGGACTCAACCAGGCGCGCGTGTTCACGGAGGTCGCCGGGGTGACGGGCATCGTCCTCACCAAGCTCGACGGCACCGCCAAGGGCGGCATCGTCGTCGCCGTGCAGCGCGAGCTCGGGGTGCCCGTCAAGCTCGTCGGGCTGGGCGAGGGCCCCGACGACCTCGCGCCCTTCGACCCCGAGGCGTTCGTGGACGGCCTTCTCGGAGCATGAGACGGACCCGGCCACGTCACACGATGTTTACGTCGACCGCACGGACGTGACGCCGGCGTAACGCGCGCGGCGACCCGCGGAAATCGCGCACCGCCACCGTTGTCACCGCGGCGAGCCACCCGGCTGGCCACGGGAGAAACGGGTGCAGCAGATGGTGACATCGCTACTGACGGCAGTGGCGGCCGCGGGTCCATCGTGTGACCCCATGGCGTCGACCGCCAGCGCGTTCTGCCTCAACACCGGCAACAACGCGTGGATGCTGACGTCCGCCGTGATCGTCCTCATGATGACGGTCCCGGCGTTGGCGTTCTTCTACGGCGGCATGGTCCGGGCCAAGTCGGTCCTCAACATGCTGATGATGAACTACATCGCGGCGGGCATCGTCGGGTTCGTCTGGCTGCTGTGGGGCTACTCGATGGCCTTCGGCACGGCGACGACGGGGATCAACCAGTTCTTCGGCAACCCGTTCCAGTTCTTCGGCCTGCAGGGCCTGGTCGAGTCCGCCGCGGACGGTAGCGCGTCCAGCTTCAGCCCGCTCGCGACGACCGGCGTGCCGGCGTTCACCGTGGTGGCGTTCCAGGTGACGTTCGCGGTGATCACGGTGGCCCTCATCACCGGCGCCATCGCGGACCGCATGAAGTTCGGCGCGTGGATCGCGTTCACCGTGATCTGGGCGACCATCGTCTACTTCCCGCTCGCGCACATGGTGTGGGCCGGCGGGTTCCTCGGCGTCGGCGGCTTCATCTCGCAGCACCTGTCGACCCCGATCGACTTCGCCGGTGGGACGGTCGTCCACATCGACGCCGGAGCCGCCGGCCTGGCGCTCGCCCTGCTGCTCGGCAAGCGCAAGGGCTGGCCGAAGGAGCCCATGCGGCCGCACAACCTGCCGTACGTCATGCTCGGCGCGGCGCTGCTGTGGGTCGGCTGGTTCGGCTTCAACGCCGGCTCCGAGGGGGCCGCCGACGGGACCGCGTCCCGCGCGTGGCTCAACACGTTCGTCGCCACCTGCGTCGCGATGATCGGCTGGCTCGCCACCGAGAAGCTCCGCGACGGGCACGCGACGTCGCTCGGTGCGGCCTCGGGCATCGTCGCCGGCCTCGTCGCCATCACGCCGGCCGCCTCGTCGGTCGACACGTGGGGCGCGATGGTCGTCGGCCTGGTCGCGGGCGTGCTGTGCGCCATCGCCATCGGCATCAAGTACAAGTTCGGCTTCGACGACGCGCTCGACGTGGTCGGCGTGCACCTCGTCGGCGGCCTGACGGGCACGGTCCTCATCGGCTTCCTGGCCACCAACAACCAGGGCGCCTGGTACCCGACCGGCGCCAAGAACGGCCTGCTGTACGGCGGCGGGTTCACGCAGCTGATCACCCAGATCGTTGCGGCGCTGTTCGCGCTGGTCTTCTCCTTCGTCCTGACGTGGGTGATCGCCAGCATCATCAAGGCAGTCCGCGGCATCCGGTTCTCCCAGGACGTCGAGGTCGGCGGGATCGACCTCGCCGTGCACGGCGAGTCCGCGTACGACACGATCGGTGCCCGCATCTCGTCGGAGGTGGAGTGATGACGAAGCTCGTGACGGCGATCATCCAGCCGCATCGGCTGGACGACGTGAAGTCGGCCCTCGAGGGTGCCGGCGTCCACGGACTGACGGTGAGCGAGGCGAGCGGCTACGGCCGCCAGCGCGGTCACACGGAGGTCTACCGGGGCGCCGAGTACACCGTGGACCTGGTTCCGAAGGTGAGGGTGGACGTCCTGGTGGCCGACGAGGACTCGGCCTCGATCGTCGACGCGATCATCCAGGCGGCCCAGACCGGCAAGATCGGCGACGGCAAGGTCTGGGTGACGCCGGTCGACGACGTCGCCCGGGTCCGCACCGGCGAGCACGGCGCCGTGGCGCTGTGAGCACGGTGTGACCGCTCGGCCGAGCGCACCGCCCGGCCCGCAGGTCCCGTACCCCGCTCCCGGGGTGCGGGACCTGCGGCGTCAGCGCCTGGAGCTCGCGGCGTCGCTGGCCGGCCCCGGCACCGACGGCGTCGCGCGCCGGCGTGCGGTGGCGGACCTCGTCGTGCAGCGCCTGGGGGAGCTGTGGGAGACCGCGACCGCGGACCTCGACACGACCGGGCTCGCGCTCGGCGCCGTCGGGAGCATCGGGCGCGGGGACGCGTCCCCGATCAGCGACCTCGACCTGCTCCTCGTGCACGAGGGCCGGGGCCGGTCGCCCGAGGACCTGCAGCGGCTCGCCGAGCGGCTCTGGTACCCGGTGTGGGACGCGGGGCTCGACCTCGACCACTCGGTGCGCTCGCTGGCGCAGTGCCGGCAGGTGGCGAGCAAGGACCTGCCCGCGGCGGTCGGGCTGCTCGAGCTGCGGCACGTCGCCGGCGACCCGGTGGTCGTCGCCCGGGCGATGTCGGCGCTCCTCGAGGACTGGCGGTCGGCGGCTCGTCGTCGGCTGCCGGAGCTGCTCTCCTCGACGAAGGGCCGGGCGGAGCGCTTCGGCGAGCTCGCCTACCTGCTGGAGCCGGACCTCAAGGAGGCGCGCGGCGGCATCCGCGACGCCGTGGTGCTCTCCGCGCTGGCCGCCACCTGGCTGACCGACCGGCCGCACGGCGCGGTCGACGCCGCCTACCACCACCTGCTGGACGTCCGGGACGCGGTGCAGGTCGTCACCGGCCGGCACACCAACCGCCTGCTGCTGGCCGACCAGGACGAGGTCGCCGCGCGGGTCGGGTTCGACGACCGTGACGACCTGCTCGCCTCGATCGCGGAGGCCGGCCGCGTCATCTCCTACGCGGTCGACACGACCGTGCGCAGCGCCCGCCAGGCGCTGCAGCGTCCGGCGCCGCCCTTCCTCGTGCGCGGCCGGCGCCAGCCACCGCGCCTGCGCGCGATCGCCGAGGGCCTCGTCGAGCACGACGGCGAGCTGGTGCTGGCCGCCGACGCCCGCCCGGCCGACGACCCCGTGCTGTCGCTGCGCGCGGCCGCGACGGCCGCGCGGACGGGCCTGGTGCTGTCGCCGGTCACCGTGGCGAGCCTCGAGGCGACGCCGCCGCTGCCGGTGCCGTGGCCCAAGCCGGCCCGCGCCCAGCTCGTGGCCCTGCTCGGGTCGGGTCAGGCGCAGGTGCCGGTGTGGGAGGCGCTGGACCTCGCCGGCGTCGTCACCACCTGGATCCCGGAGTGGGCCGGCGTGCGGAACCGGCCGCAGCGGTCCCCGATCCACCGCCACACGGTCGACCGGCACCTCGTCGAGACGGTGGCGCGCGTGGGCAAGGAGTGGCACGGCTCGGAGACCTTGCTGCTGGCGGCGCTGCTGCACGACATCGGCAAGCGGGCCGGTGGCGGCGACCATGCCGCCGAGGGGGCGCGCCTGGCCGGCCCGATCGTCGTGCGGATGGGGTTCGGCGACCAGGTCGCCGCCGACGTCGCGCGCCTGGTCCGCGAGCACCTCACGCTGCCCGACCTGGCGACGCAGGAGGACCCGGCGGACCCCGCGACGGTTGACCGGCTGCTGGCCGCGGTCGACCACCGCCAGGACCTGCTGCAGCTGCTGCGCGCGCTCGTCGAGGCCGACGCGTCGGCGGCCGGTCCCGCGGCGTGGACCTCGTGGCGGGCGACCCTCGTCGACGAGCTCGTCGCCCGGGCCACGGCCCGGCTGGCGGGTACCCTGGGGCGTCCGTCCGACTGAGTGAGGCGCCTTGTTCAACAACCTCTCCGACCGACTGACGTCGACCTTCCGGAACCTGCGCACCCGGGGTCGGCTGTCGGAGGCGGACGTCGATGCCACCGTCCGCGAGATCCGCCGGGCGCTGCTCGACGCCGACGTCGCCGTGCCCGTGGTCCGCCAGTTCACCGCCGCGGTGCGCGAGCGCGCGCTCGGCGCCGAGGTGTCCGGCGCGCTCAACCCGGCGCAGCAGGTCGTCAAGATCGTGCACGACGAGCTCGTCGCGATCCTCGGCGGGTCGACGCGCCAGCTGACGCTGGCCAAGCGGCCGCCGACGGTCATCCTGCTCGCCGGCCTCCAGGGCGCGGGCAAGACGACCCTGGCCGGCAAGCTCGCCGTGCACCTGCGGGAGCAGGGGCACACCCCCGTGCTCGTCGCCGCCGACCTCCAGCGGCCCAACGCCGTGACCCAGCTGCAGGTGGTGGGGGAGCGCGCCGGCGTGCCGGTGTTCGCGCCGCACCCGGGCAACCAGGCCGCGGTCGACCTCGACACGCTGCCGCTCGGTGCCGACCCGGTCGCGGTCGCGCGCGACGGGGTCGCGTTCGCCCTCGACAAGCAGCACGACGTGGTCATCGTCGACACCGCGGGCCGCCTCGGCGTCGACGAGGCGATGATGCGGCAGGCCGCGGACATCCGGGACGCGGTGCAGCCCGACGAGATCCTCTTCGTCGTCGACGCGATGATCGGCCAGGACGCGGTCGCCACGGCCAACGCCTTCGCCGAGGGCGTCGGGTTCACCGGCGTCGTGCTGTCCAAGCTCGACGGCGACGCCCGCGGCGGCGCCGCGCTCTCGGTCGCGACGGTCACCGGCCGGCCGATCCTGTTCGCCTCGACCGGCGAGCAGCTGCGCGACTTCGAGGTGTTCCACCCCGACCGGATGGCCTCGCGCATCCTCGACATGGGCGACGTCCTCACGCTCATCGAGCAGGCGCAGAAGGCGTTCGACGCCGAGCAGACCGAGCGGATGGCGGGCAAGCTCGCCGCCGGCGAGGACTTCACGCTCGACGACTTCCTCATGCAGATGCAGCAGCTGCGCAACGCCGGCCCGCTGAAGAAGATGCTGGGGATGCTGCCCGGCATGGGCCAGATGCGCGAGGCGCTCGACTCGTTCGACGAGCGCGAGGTGGACCGGATCCAGGCGATCATCCAGTCGATGACGCCGGCGGAGCGCGACACCCCGAAGATCATCAACGGCTCCCGCCGGGCCCGCATCGCCCGCGGCTCGGGCACCCAGCCGAGCGAGATCAACCAGCTGCTCGAGCGGTTCGACCAGGCGCAGAAGATGATGCGCCAGATGGCGAAGAGCGGCGGGAACATGCCCGGCCTGGGCAACATGCCGGGCTCGGGCAAGAAGGCCCGCGGCCGCCAGGCGCCGCCGCCGAAGAAGGCCAAGGGCAAGTCCGGCAACCCGGCGAAACGCGCGCTGCAGGAGCAGCAGGCCGCCAACCGCCAGGTGGGTGCCCCGGCCGCCCCCACGGCTCCCGGCTCGGCGTTCGGCCTCGGCCAGGGGAAGCCACCCGCCGACCCGGGCGAGTTCGACCCGACGAGCTTCGGCAAGCTGTTCGGCGGCCGCTGACCGATGACGCTGCACCTGCGCGGCCCGGTGCTGCTCGGCGACGAGCGTGCGGCGGGCGAGGCGTGGGTGGTCGGCGACCGGGTCACCTTCTCCCGGCCTGCCGGGGGCGCGGACGACGAGCTCGACGGCTGGGTGCTGCCGGGCCTCGTCGACGTCCACTGCCACGTCGGCCTCGCGGCCACGGGCGCGGTCGACGCGGCGACGGCCGAGCGGCAGGCGCTCGCGGACCGCGACTCCGGCGTGCTGCTCGTCCGCGACGCGGGCTCGCCCTCGGACACGCGCTGGATCGACGACCGGGCGGACCTCCCGCGGATCCTGCGCGCGGGGCACCACCTCGCGCTGCCCAAGCGCTACCTGCGGTACTACGGCCGCGAGCTGCGCGCTCCCGAGGAGCTGCCCGGCGCGGTGCGCGAGGAGGCGGCGCGCGGCGACGGCTGGGTGAAGATCGTCGGCGACTGGATCGACCGTGACGGCCCCGGCGACCTGACCCCGCTGTGGTCCGACCAGCTCGTCACGGCGGCGATCGCCGCCGCGCACGACGCCGGCGCGCGGGTCACGGTCCATACGTTCGCCACCGAGACCATCGACGCCCTCCTCGACGCCGGGGTCGACTGCCTCGAGCACGCCACCGGCGCGTCCCCGGAGCAGATCGAGCGGATCGCCGCCGCCGGCATCCCGGTGACCGCGACGATGCTGCAGGTGGACCGATTCGAGGAGATCGCCGCCGCCGCGACGAGGTATCCCGTGTACGCGGCGCGGATGCGCGAGATGCACGCCCGCCGCCACCGCCACCTGCGCGACCTGTTCGACGCCGGCGTGCCGATCCTCGTCGGCACCGACGCCGGCGGCACCATCGGGCACGGGCGGCTGCCCGACGAGGCCGCGGCGCTCGTCGCGGCGGGGCTGCCGGCCTCCGCCGTGGTCGCCGCGGCGAGCTGGCGCACACGCGCCTGGCTCGGGGCGCCCGCCCTGGCGGAGGGCGCCCCCGCCGACCTCGTCGTCTACCCCGCCGACCCGCGCGAGGACATCCGTGTCCTGGCCGCGCCGACCGCCGTCGTGCTGCGCGGGACGCGCGTCGCGTAGCCGTCCGCTCGTCTGGCACAATGGTCCGCTGTACTCGGCTGGCGCAGCCCCTCTACCTGCGCCCGGCCGCGTCCCCGGTCGGACCGGCGCCCATCCCCACGGGCCCGACGGCGAGACCACCCACAGACATCAGGAGAACATCCGCTCGTGGCCACCAAGATCCGCCTCAAGCGCCTGGGCAAGATCCGCGCGCCGTACTACCGCATCGTCGTTGCCGACTCCCGCGCCCGCCGCGACGGCAAGGTGATCGAGGAGATCGGCAAGTACCACCCCACCGAGGAGCCCTCGCTCATCGAGGTCGACTCCGAGCGTGCGCAGTACTGGCTCGGCGTCGGCGCGCAGCCCAGCGACCAGGTCGTCGTGCTGCTCAAGGTCACCGGTGACTGGCAGAAGTTCAAGGGCCTGCCGGGCGCCGAGGGCACGCTGAAGGTCAAGGCCGGCAAGGTCGACCCGAAGGCTGCGGTCGAGGCGGCCGCCGCCGACGCCGAGAAGGTCAAGGCGACCGCTTCGGCCAAGAAGGCGGAGGAGCCGGTCGTCGAGGCCCCCGCCGAGGAGACGGCCGAGGCCGCCGCCGAGGACGAGCAGGCCTGACGTGCTCGCCGACGCGCTCGAGCACCTCGTGCGGGGCATCGTCGACCACCCGGACGACGTGCAGGTCCGCTCGGCCACGCTGCGCCGCGGCGAGCTGCTCGAGGTGCGCGTGCACCCCGACGACCTCGGCCGCGTGATCGGCCGGGGCGGTCGGACCGCGCGGGCACTCCGGACGGTCGTCAACGCCCTGTCGTCCGAGGGGACCGTGCGCGTCGACGTCGTCGACGTCGACCGTCGCTGACGGGGCCCGCGTCGTGCTGCTGACCGTCGCCCGCATCGGCCGTGCGCACGGCCTGCGTGGCGAGGTGGCGCTCGACGTCCGCACCGACGTGCCCGACGAGCGGCTGGTCGTCGGCGCCGTGCTGACCACCGACCCGGCGTCCGCCGGTCCACTGACGATCCAGCGCTCCCGCGTGCAGCAGGGGCGCTGGTTCGTCGTGTTCGAGGGGGTCGGTGACCGCACGGCGGCCGAGGCGCTGACCGGCGTGTCCCTCGTCGTCGACGCCGGCGACGAGCCGGAGGACGACGGGGACGACGGGGACGACGTGGACGCGTGGTACCCGCACGAGCTCGCCGGGCTGCGCGCCGAGGGCACGGACGGTCGCCTGCTGGGCGAGATCGTCGGGCTGGAGCACGCCCCGGCGCACGACCTGCTCCTGCTGCGCGAGCCCGACGGCGCCCGCACGCTCGTGCCGTTCGTCCGTGCCATCGTGCCGGTGGTGGACGTCTCCGGTGGGCGCGTCGTGCTCGACCCGCCGGGTGGGCTGCTCGCCTCGGACGCGGAGCACCTCGTCGTGTCCGACGACGAGACGCGAGGCTGACGTGCGCGTCGACGTCGTCACGATCTTCCCGGAGTACCTGGCGCCGCTCGAGCTGTCGCTCGTCGGCAAGGCCCGCCAGGCCGGGCTGCTGGACGTGCGCGTCCACGACCTGCGGGACTGGACCACCGACCGGCACCGCACGGTCGACGACACCCCGTTCGGTGGCGGCGCCGGCATGGTGATGCGCCCGGACGTCTGGGGCCGCGCGCTCGACGAGCTGCTGGCCGACGGGCCGGCGCGGCTTGTCGTGCCGACGCCGTCGGGGGAGCCGTTCACGCAGCGGCACGCCGAGTCGTGGGCCGGCGAGGACCGGCTGATCGTCGCGTGCGGCCGGTACGAGGGGATCGACGCGCGCGTCGTCGAGCACTACCGCGACCGCTTGCCGGTGACCGAGCTGTCGCTCGGCGACTACGTGCTCAACGGGGGAGAGGTCGCCGCGCTCGTCGTCGTCGAGGCGGTGGCGCGCCTGCTGCCCGGCGTCGTCGGCAACCCGGACTCGCTGGTCGAGGAGTCGCACGGCGCGGACGGCCTGCTCGAGTACCCCGTGTACACGAAGCCCGCCGCCTGGGAGGGCCTCGACGTGCCCGACGTGCTCCTCTCGGGCCACCACGGCAAGGTGGAGCGCTGGCGCCGCGACGAGGCCCTGGAGCGCACCGCGGAGCGCCGTCCGGACCTGCTCGCACGGCTCGACGTCGCGGCGCTGGACAAGCACGACCGGCAGACGCTCGGCCGGCTCGGCTGGGTCGTCGTCGGCAACCACCTCGAGCTCGTCCGCCCGGCCTGATCCCCGGTTGGAGCCGCGCCGGGGCGGTATGGCACACTGGTCCGCTGGTGTGCGCACCCGCCCTCTGCCGCAGGAGGGGTCGGAAAGGCGCCTCGGGTCTCCCGGACCGCACCGACCGTCACTTGAACCTCCCGCCCCGCTCACCGATGCACGACGAGCGGCGAGGGCGGTCCGACGACGTCCCTGACCCGCGGCAGGGCGAGAGAGCGACACCACCATGCACACCCTCGACTCGCTCGACGCGGCCTCGCTGCGCGACGACGTCCCCGACTTCCGGCCCGGCGACACCGTCAAGGTGAACGTCAAGGTCGTCGAGGGCAACCGGTCCCGCATCCAGGCGTTCCAGGGCGTCGTCATCGCGCGCCAGGGCAGCGGCGTCCGCGAGACGTTCACGGTCCGCAAGATCAGCTTCGGCGTCGGCGTGGAGCGCACCTTCCCGGTGCACACCCCCACGGTCGACTCCGTCGAGGTGGTCACCCGCGGCGACGTGCGGCGCGCGAAGCTGTACTACCTGCGCAACCTGCGCGGCAAGAAGGCCAAGATCAAGGAGCGTCGCGAGACGACGCCGCAGGCCTGAGCCCGGTCCTCCGGAGGGGCGGTCCCGTCACGGGGCCGCCCCTCCGTCGTCCTTCGCAGGTCTCGGTCGGCGACGCCGTGCGTCGGCACCCGATCCGGCGTGCGAGGCTGTGCGGGTGAGTGAGTGGAACCCCGACGGGCCGGTGCCCGAGCGGCCGGTGTGGGCGCCCCGGGTCGCCGGCGCCCCCGGTGCGACAAGCCCCGCCGGGTCGGATCCGCAGGTCCCGGCGGCAGGCACCGCCCCAGCCGGCCCGACGCCGTCCGGCGTGGCAGCCGGCGCACCCGGACCGGCCGAGGGTGGTGCGCGCCGGGACCGCGGTGACCGGGCGCGGCGCGCCCAGCCCGCCCGCAGCGGGCCGCTGTCCTGGCTCCGCGAGACCGCGATCGTGCTGGTCAGCGCGCTCGTGCTGTCGTTGCTCGTCAAGACGTTCCTCGTCCAGGCGTTCTGGATCCCGTCGCCCTCGATGAACAACACGCTCGTCGAGGACGACCGGATCCTCGTCAGCAAGCTCGCCCCCGGGCCGCTGCAGGTCCACCGCGGGGACATCGTCGTGTTCAAGGACCCGGGCGGGTGGCTGGCCGACCAGCCGACGGTCCCGGTCACCGGGTTCCAGCGCGTCACCAACGACGTGCTGACGTTCATCGGGCTGCGCCCCGTGGACGCGGGCCAGCACCTGGTCAAGCGGATCATCGGGCTGCCCGGCGACCACATCGTCTGCACCGGCCCGACGTCCCAGGTGACGGTCAACGGCGTGGCGCTCGACGAGCCCTACCTCGCCCCGGGCTCACAGCCGTGCGGCATGGCGTTCGACACCACCGTGCCCGCCGGCTCGCTGTGGGTGATGGGCGACAACCGTGACCACTCGGAGGACTCGCGCTACCACCGGGGCAACCCGGGTGGCGGCTCGATCCCCGAGGCCAACGTCGTCGGCACCGCCTTCGTCATCGTCTGGCCCGCGGACCGCTGGACCGTGCTGCGCAACCCCGGCGCCACCTTCGCGTCCGTGCCCAACCCGTCATGAGCCCGCTCGTCGTCCCGCACCTGCGCCACGAGCGCCAGCTGCTGCGTGACGGCGCCCGCCTGGTCGCCGGGATGGACGAGGTGGGCCGCGGGTCGCTCGCCGGCCCGGTCAGCGTCGGGGTCGTCGTCGTCGACGCGCGCACGCGCTCGGCGCCGCCGGGGGTGGCCGACTCCAAGCTGCTGACCCAGGCCGCCCGTCAGGCGCTGCTGCCGGCGCTGTCGCGCTGGGGGCTGGCGCGGGCCGTGGGGCACGCCTCGGCCGACGAGATCGACGCGATCGGGATCATGGGGGCGCTGCGGCTGGCCGGGCGCCGCGCCCTGGCGCAGGTGTCGCTCGTCGTCGGGCCCGTCGACACCGTGCTGCTCGACGGCAACCACGACTGGCTCACCGGCACGCCCACGCTCTTCGACGACGAGCCGGCCGACGACGCCCCGCGCGTCCACCTGCGGATCAAGGCGGACCGTTCCTGCGCGAGCGTCGCCGCGGCGAGCGTGCTGGCCAAGTGCGAACGTGATTCGATGATGACCTCCCTTGCCGTTTCGTTCCCGGCTTACCGGTGGGCCGAGAACAAGGGGTACGCATCGCCCGAGCACCTGGCGGCGCTGCGCGAGCTCGGGCCGTGCGTGCTGCACCGGCGGTCGTGGCACCTGCCCGGCGCGGGGGAGCCGTGCGAGGACATCGCCCTGCCCGCCTCGGACGAGGACGTCGCCGGCGCCGACCTCGTTGGGGGATGATGGGCGCGTGAGTGCCGAGGACCTGGAGAACTACGAGACCGACGCCGAGCTGGCCCTGTACCGCGAGTACCGGGACGTCGTCGGGCTCTTCTCCTACGTGGTGGAGACCGAGCGCCGCTTCTACCTGGCCAACCAGGTGGACCTGCAGGTGCGGTCCGCGGCGGGCGAGGTCTACTTCGAGGTGTCCCTCGCCGACGCCTGGGTGTGGGACGTGTACCGCTCGGCGCGCTTCGTCAAGTCGGTGCGGGTGGTGACGTTCAAGGACGTCAACGTCGAGGAGCTCGCCAAGGCCGAGCTCGACCTCGGGGGCAGCGCCGGCTTCGCCCGGTAGGCGAGCCCATCGCCGAGCCGACCACAGCCCGGCCGTTCACTCGCTCGGCGCGCGGGCCTCGTCGTCCCGTGCTCGCCTGCGTCGGCTCCCGCGGCACCGTGTGCGCCCGGAGGTGGTGGCCGTGCGGGCGAAGGACGCCGTGGGGCGGTACGGGGAGGACGTCGCGGCGCGGCACGCGGTCGCGCTCGGCTGGACCGTGCTGGACCGCAACTGGCGCTGCCGGGACGGCGAGCTCGACCTGGTCGCCCTCGACGGCACCGAGCTCGTCGCGGTGGAGGTCAAGACGCGCCGGTCGGACCGCTTCGGCCCCCCGTCGCTGGCCGTGACGCCCGACAAGCTGGCGCGGGTGCGCCGGCTGACGGCCCGGTGGCTCGCCGCGCACGACGTGCACCCGGCCTCGGTGCGCGTCGACGTCGTCGCGGTCGTCGTGCCCGCGCGCGGCGCACCGCTCGTCGACCACCTCACCGGGGTGGTGTGACGTGCTCCTCGGACACACCCGCTCCGTGTGCCTCGTCGGGCTGTCGGGGTACGTCGTCGACGTCGAGGCGCACCTCGCACCGTCGCTGCCGGCGTTCACGCTGGTCGGGCTGCCCGACGCCGCCCTCGCCGAGGCTCGCGACCGCGTGCGGGCCGCCGTGACCTCGAGCGGCCTGCCGTGGCCGAACCGGCGCATCACCGTCAACCTGTCGCCCGCGGCGCTCCCCAAGGCGGGCTCGGCCTTCGACGTGGCGATCGCGGTGGCGATCCTCGCGGGCGCCGGCCTCGTCGAGCCGCGGGCGGCGACCGCGACCGTCCACCTCGGCGAGCTCGGGCTGGACGGCCGGCTGCGCCCGGTGCGCGGGGTGCTGCCGGCGGTGGCGGCGGCCGTGGCCGCGGGCCTGCCGCGGGTCGTCGTGCCCGCGGGCAACGTCGCCGAGGCGCGGCTGGTCCCCGGCGCGGACGTGGTCGGCGCGCACTGCCTGGCCGAGATCGCCGCCCGGTACGGCGCCGACGTCGACGTGCCCGACGCGGACCCCGTCGCGGCGCTGGTGCCGCCGCGGCCGACGGCCGACGTCCCCGACCTTGCCGACGTCATCGGGCAGGACGCGGCACGGGCGGTCCTCGAGGTCGCTGCGGCGGGCGGCCACCACCTGCTGATGGTCGGCCCGCCGGGTGTCGGCAAGACGATGCTGGCGGCGCGGCTGCCCGGCCTCCTGCCGGACCTCGACGAGGTGGCGGCCGTCGAAGTGACGGCCGTGCACTCCCTGGCCGGCGTGTTCGACCCTGCCGACGGCCTGCTCCGACGACCGCCGTTCGAGAACCCGCACCACACCGCGACTCCCGCCGCCGTGGTGGGTGGCGGCTCGGGGATCCCGCGGCCGGGGGCCGCGTCGCGCGCCCACCGCGGCGTGCTCTTCCTGGACGAGGCCCCGGAGTTCCAGGTGGCGGTGCTCCAGACGCTGAGGCAGCCGCTCGAGCACGGGGAGGTGGTGCTGCACCGTTCGGCCGGGATCGCGCGCTATCCCGCCCGGTTCCAGCTCGTGCTGGCGGCCAACCCGTGCCCGTGCGGCAACTCCGTGGGCAAGGGACTGACCTGCACGTGCACCCCGCACCAGCGCCGCCGCTACTTCGGCAAGCTGTCCGGACCGCTCCTCGACCGGGTCGATCTCCAGGTGGACGTCGTCCCCGCGCGGTCCAGCGACCGGCCGGGCGAGTCGTCGGCCGTCGTCGCCGAGCGGGTGCGGCGGGCGAGGGCGGCCGCCGCGCACCGGCTCGCCGGCACCGGCTGGAGCACGAACGCCGAGGTGCCGGGCGGGTGGCTGCGGGCCCGGCTCGGGCCCGACCGTCGGCTGGTGCGCGCGCTGGACGACTCCGTCGACCGCGGCACGCTCTCGCTGCGGGGCGTCGACCGGGTGCTCCGGGTGGCGTGGACGCTCGCCGACCTCGGCGGGAGGGATGCCCCCAGCCCGACCGACGTGGGCGCGGCGCTCGACCTGCGGACCCGGGGGCACGGCGCATGAGCACCGCCGACGAGGAGCGGCGGGCGCGCGCACAGTGGTCGGCGAGCGCCGAGCCGGGGGACCTGCTCGCCGGAGCGCTCGTGCGGGCGCTCGGCGCGGCGGCGGCCGTCGACTGGGTGGCCGCGGCGGGCCGTGGCGCTCCCGACTGGGCGGCCCTTCCCGGGGTTCCCGGGCCGAGCCGCCTGCGCCTGGTCGGCGCCGCCCACCGCTGGGCGGCCCGCGGCCAGGAGGTGTCCGTCGACGCCCTCCTGACGGACCTCGCTCGGGCCGGCGGGCGGCTCGTCGTCCCCGGCGACGACGGCTGGCCCACGGCGCTGGACGACCTCGGCGACGGCGCGCCGTTCGCGCTGTGGTGCCGTGGCTCCCTGCCCCACGACCGGCCCGCCGTCGCGGTCGTCGGCTCGCGCGCCAGCACCGGCTACGGCGAACGGGTGGCGTTCGACCTGGCGAACGGGCTCGTGCGCCGTGGGGTCGTCGTCGTCTCGGGCGGGGCCTACGGGATCGACGCCGCCGCCCACCGTGGGGCGATCGCCGGCGACGGCGCCACGCTCGTCGTGCTGGCCGGCGGCGTCGACCGCGGGTACCCGGCCGGGAACGTGCGGCTGTTCGAGGAGGCGGTCGGTGCCGGCGGCGCGCTGGTCTCCGAGATGCCGCCGGGCGCGCTCCCGACGAAGTCGCGCTTCCTCCAACGCAACCGGCTCATCGCCGCGATGACCGCCGCGACGGTGGTCGTCGAGGCGGCCTGGCGATCCGGGGCTCTGTCGACCGCCCACCACGCCGTGGACCTCATGCGACCCGTCGGTGCGGTGCCGGGCCCGGTGACGTCGGTCGCGTCCGCCGGCTGCCACCGGCTGCTGCGCGAGGGCGCCGCGGTGTGCGTCACGGACGTCGAGGACGTGATCGAGCTCCTGCCCACCGGCGCCCGCCAGGGGAGCGCCGTGCCGGGCCTGGTCGGGGACGACGACGCGTCCTGGCTCTCCCCGGCATGCCTCCAGGTGCACGACGCCCTGAGCCTGCGGACGGGGACGCGCGAGGACGACGTCGCCGCGCGTGCCGACCTCGACGGCGCGGCGGTGCGCAGCGCGCTCGGGCTGCTCGAGCTGGCCGGCCTGGCGGTCCGGAAGGACGACGGATGGCGTGCGGTCAGGCCGCCGCGCGGCCGGTGAGCGCACGGCCGGACGGGTGGCGGCCAACCGGGTGACGCCGTCACCACCCCGCCGCGTGGCGCACCGGTCCGGCGGCCGCAACACGCCGTTCGGGCGTCGCCTCCGCGGTGGGGGGTCACGGATCCTGAATACTCCAAGCGGGTGAAATGCGTCCCGGGTGCGTCCATTCCGGCCCGAAAATCGGACATTCGCGGCGCATTCGCCCATGGCGTGCCCATTTCGTTGCAGATCCCCCTTGATCTGCGGGTCCGCACCGGTCACGGTAAGCCTGTGCGGGTGACCGGGATGTCGGAGCAGGCGCGACAGCGCACGGTTCCGTACGCCGTTCTGCACGCCGACTTCGCGGCGCACCTGCGGTCCCAGCGGGGACTGTCGGAGCACACGGTGCGCGCCTATCTCGGCGATCTCGACGACCTTCTCGGCTTCGCCGGCCGCCACGGCCGGGCCACCCTCGACGCCGTCGACCTGGGCCTCCTCCGGGCGTGGCTCGCGTCGATGGCCGCGCGGCACCTGTCACGGGCGACCATGGCGCGGCGGGCGGCCGCGGCCCGGACGTTCTTCGGCTGGGCGGCGCACACCGGTCGGGTCGCGCAGGACCCGACGGTCCGGCTCGCGACCGCGAAGACGGCCACCCACCTGCCGTCGGTGCTGCGCCAGGACGCCGTGGCGTCCCTGCTCGACGAGGCCGCCGAGGTGGCCGACGACCGCGACCCCGTCGCGGTGCGGGACTGGGCGGCCGCCGAGCTGCTGTACGCCTCGGGCATCCGGGTGGGCGAGCTGTGCGGCGCCGACCTCACGGACGTGGACCTGGCGACGCGGTCGCTGCGCGTGCTCGGCAAGGGCGACAAGGAGCGCGTGGTCCCCTTCGGCAAGCCGGCGGCGGACGCGCTGACCGTGTGGCTGACGCAGGCGCGGCCGCGGCTGGCCAACGCCGCGTCCGGCGATGCGCTGTTCCTCGGTGCTCGCGGCGGGCGGGTCGACCAGCGCCGGATGCGCGACGCGGTCCATGCGATGGCGCGCCGTGCCGGCGTCGACGACGTCGCCCCGCACGCGCTGCGGCACACCGCCGCGACGCACCTGCTCGAGCGCGGGTCGGACCTGCGCAGCGTCCAGGAGCTCCTGGGTCACGCCAGCCTCGGCACCACCCAGCGGTACACCCACGTCTCGGCCGAGCGCCTGCGCTCGTCCTACCAGCTCGCCCACCCCCGCGCATGAGCGCCCGAACGGAGTCCCCGATGAGCACCGACGCCGACACCGTCGTCCCGCCCGTGCACGTTCCGGCCGGCCGCACGGCCCCGACCGCGCCGCGCGGTGTCATCCCGCAGCCGCGCCGGTACCAGCCGCCCGCCGACTACGTGCCCCCGGCCCTCGCCGGCGACGACGTGGTCGCGGCGCACTGGACCGAGCTGAAGTCCACCGGCGCCGAGGCCGCGCGCGAGTGGCTGATCATGCACTACGCGCCGCTCGTGTCGGCGGTCGCCGGCCGCGTCGGGCTGCGCCTGCCGAGCATGGTCGAGCACGCCGACCTCGTCTCGTGCGGCATGTTCGGCCTCATCGACGCGATCGAGAAGTACGAGCCGGGCCGCGCGGTGCGCTTCGAGTCGTACGCGTCGAGCCGCATCCGCGGCGCGATCATCGACGAGCTGCGCGCCATGGACTGGGTGCCGCGCTCCGTGCGGACCAAGGCGCGGGCCATCGACCGCGCGTACGGCGAGCTCGAGGCGACGCTGCACCGCACGCCGACCGACACCGAGATCGCCGACAAGCTCGAGGTCTCGATGGACGAGCTGCGGACGGCGTTCTCGCAGCTGTCGACCGTCAACATCGTCGCGCTGGACGAGATGCTCGGCGGCGACGACCGCCCCGGCGCCGTCAGCCTGGGCGACACCCTGGGCGACGAACGGGTGGAGGACCCCGCCGGCTCCGTCGAGTCCCAGGAGACGACGTACCTGCTTGCCCGCGCCATCGAGCAGCTCTCCGAGCGGGAGCGCATGGTCGTCGTCCTCTACTACTACGAGGGCATGACGCTGGCGCAGATCGGCCGCGCCCTCGGTGTCACCGAGTCCCGGATCTCCCAGATGCACACCGCGGCGATGCAGCGGCTCCGCACGCACCTCGTCGACGCCGAGCGCGCCTGAGCTCACCGGCCGTCCGGCAGCAGCACCACGGGGCCGCCGTCCGGCAGGAGCGTGAGCGGGTCGAGGTAGTCCAGGCCCTGCCGCACGCCCCAGTGCAGGCACGCGCCCGCGCAGTGCGAGCGACCGTCGGACAGCGTCGCGACGACCTCGCCCGCCGCCACCCGCGCGCCGACGACGACCGTCGGGCTCACGGGCTCCAGGCTGCTGCGCCGGCCGTCACCGTGGACGATCGTCACGACCCCGCGGTCGACGACCCAGCCGGCGACGGCCACCGTCCCCGCCGCCGGCGCGAGCACGGGGGAGCCCGGGTCCAGGGCGAGGTCGATGCCGCGGTGCCCGGCCGCCCAGCGCTGCGGCGGAGCGGCGAACCCGCGGACCAGGCGCACCGGGAGCGCGGTGGGTGCGCGGTAGCGGACGACGACCGGTGACGGCCCCGCCGCGGCGGTCGCCGGACCGGAGGGGGCCGAGGCGGCGCCGGCGACGAGCAGCGTCAGTGCGACGGTGAGCCAGGCGCACATCGCCCGCCGGGTCGGCCGGGCGACAGGCCCGCTGGCAGTGGGCGGGCGGGTGGCGGCGGGGCCGCGGCTGGCGTGCACCGGGCGAGACTGCACGGTGCGGCGGGGCGCGCCTGGCGGCGGGGCGCACGCCGGTGGACGAGGCCGTGCCGGGGCCGGGCTGGGGTCGGCTGGCGGCGCCGCCGCCGGGCCCGCCGATGGCACGGGACCAGGGCGGGTGTCCGGTAGAGTGTGCTGGCGACCGGTGCGAGCCGGTCGACTTCGCGCGTCACCTCCCGTCCCGCCCGCCTCGTGCGTGCGGCACGGGGCCGTCGTCCGCAGCGGTCCGGGTTCCCACCCGGCGCGGGCCCCGGCAGGCGCCAGGGGAGCTGGCCACCCGGCCGGCTCCGACAACCGAGCCGCGGGACCCGTCCACGACGGGGATCCGCACGAGTGCGCGTGCCTCCGGCGCCAGCCGGGACCGCGCCGGAAGGACGTGCCATGGCCGTCGTGACCATGCGCCAGCTGCTGGAGAGCGGTGTCCACTTCGGGCACCAGACCCGCCGCTGGAACCCCAAGATGAAGCGCTTCATCTTCACCGAGCGCAACGGCATCTACATCGTCGACCTGCAGCAGTCGCTCACCTACATCGACCGTGCCTACGAGTTCGTCTCGGAGACGGTCGCCCACGGCGGGTCGGTGCTCTTCGTCGGGACCAAGAAGCAGGCGCAGGAGCCGGTGGCCGAGCAGGCCGCGCGGGTCGGCATGCCCTACGTCAACCAGCGCTGGCTGGGCGGCATGCTCACCAACTTCACCACGGTCCACAAGCGGCTGCAGCGGCTCAAGGAGCTGGAGCAGATCGACTTCGACGACGTCGCGGCCTCGGGCCTGACGAAGAAGGAGCTGCTCGTCCTGCGCCGCGAGAAGGACAAGCTCGCCCGCACCCTCGGCGGCATCCGTGACATGGCCAAGGTGCCGTCCGCGGTGTGGATCGTCGACACCAACAAGGAGCACCTGGCGGTCGACGAGGCGCGCAAGCTGGGCATCCCGGTCGTCGCGATCCTCGACACCAACTGCGACCCCGACCAGGTCGACTACCCGATCCCGGGCAACGACGACGCGATCCGCGCCGTCCAGCTGCTCACCCGCGTCGTCGCCGACGCCGTCGCCGACGGCCTGCTCAAGCGCCACTCCGGCGCGAGCGCGGCCGCCGAGGGCGAGACCGCCGCCGAGGCGGAGCCCCTGGCCGAGTGGGAGCGGGAGCTGCTCGCCGGTGCCGAGGCCGACGCCGCGGCCGAGACGGCGCAGTCCGCCGAGCCCGAGGCCGAGCCGGTCGTCGAGCCGGCCGCCGAGCCGGTCGTCGAGTCGGTCGTCGAGCCGGTGGCCGACGAGGTCGCCGAGGCGATCGCCGACGAGACCGACGGCACCGAGCGCTGATCACGCGCTGATCACCCACAGACCGCACGACAGGATGGGACAGGACTGATGGCGAACTACTCGGTGGCGGACCTCAAGGCGCTGCGCGAGAAGACGGGCGCCGGGATGCTCGACGTCAAGAAGGCGCTCGAGGAGGCCGGCGGCGACTCCGCCAAGGCGGAGGAGATCATCCGGGTCAAGGGCCTCAAGGGCATCGGCAAGCGCGAGGGCCGCGCGGCCTCGGACGGGCTGGTGGCGGCCACGGTCGTCCCGCTCGCGTCCGGTGACGGCGAGGTCGGCGTGCTCGTCGAGATCAACTCGGAGACGGACTTCGTCGCCAAGAGCGGCCCGTTCCTCGCGCTGGCGGACCGCGTGCTGGCCGCCGCGGTGGCCTCCGGCGCCGCGGACGCCGACGCGCTCGTCGCGGCCGACACCGACGGGACCACGGTCCAGGGCGCCGTCGACGAGGTGCAGGCGACGCTCGGCGAGAAGGTCGTCGTGCGGCGCGTGACGCGTGTCGCCGGCGAGCACGTCGACGTCTACCTCCACAAGGTGAACAAGGACCTGCCCCCGCAGGTGGGCGTGCTCGTCGCCACCGACGCGGCGGGCGCCTCGGTGGCCCGCGACATCGCGACCCACATCGCCGCCTACTCGCCGACGTACCTGTCGCGCGACGAGGTGCCCGAGGAGGTCGTGGCCAGCGAGCGGCACATCGCCGAGGAGACGGCCCGCAACGAGGGCAAGCCCGAGGCCGCGCTGCCGAAGATCGTCGAGGGTCGCCTCGTCGGGTACTTCAAGGAGAACGTGCTGCTCGACCAGGCGTTCGCCAAGGACCCGAAGAAGTCGGTCCAGCAGGTGCTGGCCGAGGTCGGTGGCTCGGTCACCGGCTTCGCCCGCTACCGCGTGGGCGCCTGAGCCGGCACCGCGCGGTGGCCCCACAGCCCGGGGCCGCCGCGCGGGGCTGCACCCGCCGTACGACGCCGAGCGTGGAGGACCCGTGACCGCCGAGAGCCCGCAGACCCCATCCGCACCCGCGCGACGGGTGCTCCTCAAGCTCTCCGGGGAGGCGTTCGGCGGGGGAGCGGTCGGCGTGGACATCGGCGTGGTGCGGCGCATCGCCACGGAGATCGCCGTCGCGGTGCGGGCCGGCGTCCAGGTGGCGATCGTCGTCGGCGGCGGCAACTACTTCCGCGGCGCCGAGCTGGCGACCAACGGGATGGACCGTGCCCGCGCCGACTACATGGGCATGCTCGGCACGGTGATGAACTGCCTGGCGCTGCAGGACTTCCTCGAGCAGGCCGGCGTGCACACGCGGGTGCAGACCGCGATCGCGATGGGCCAGGTGGCGGAGCCGTACATCCCGCTGCGGGCCATCCGGCACCTGGAGAAGGGCCGCGTCGTCATCTTCGGCGCCGGCGCCGGGATGCCCTACTTCTCCACCGACACCGTCTCCGTGCAGCGCGCCCTCGAGACGCACTGCGACGAGGTGCTCATGGGCAAGAACGGCGTGGACGCGGTCTACAGCGCCGACCCCCGCCGCGACCCGGACGCCGTCCGGCTCGAGCACCTCACGTACACCGAGGCGCTGGTGAAGGGCCTCGAGGTGATGGATGCGACGGCGCTGTCCATGTGCCGCGACAACGACGTGACCATGGTCGTCTTCGGGCTCGAGGAGCCGGGGAACGTCACCCGGGCGCTCGAGGGTGAGAGGATCGGGACGCTGGTCACCGCGCGCTGACCCGGCGCCAGGCGACCGTGAGCGTCGCTCTCTCAACCGATCGCACAGCACGAAGGAGCTCGGCGTGATCGACGACACCCTCCTCGAGGCCGAGGAGAAGATGGACAAGGCGATCGAGTTCGCCAAGGAGGAGTTCGCGACGATCCGCACCGGCCGTGCGAACGCCGCGATGTTCTCCAAGCTGCACGTGGACTACTACGGCACCCCCACGCCGCTGCAGCAGCTGGCCTCGTTCAACATCCCCGAGGCGCGCACGGTGCTCATCAGCCCGTACGACAAGTCCTCGCTGCGCGCGATCGAGAAGTCGATCCGCGACTCCGACCTGGGGGTGAACCCGACCGACGACGGCGGCGTCATCCGAATCGTCCTGCCGCAGCTCACCGAGGAGCGGCGCAAGGACTACGTCAAGCTGGCGAAGGCGAAGGCCGAGGACGCCCGCGTGGTGGTGCGCGGCGTGCGCCGGCACGCCAAGGAGCAGCTGGACCGCATCGTCAAGGACGGCGAGGCCGGCGAGGACGACGTGGTCCGCGCGGAGAAGGAGCTCGACGCGCTGACGAAGAAGCACGTCGACCTCGTCGACCACCTGCTGGCCGCCAAGGAGAGCGAGCTGCTCGAGGTCTGATGACGCAGCTCGCCCCCGCCCGGACCCCCAACCCCGGCCGTGACCTGCCCGTGGCGGTCGCGGTCGGCCTGGGCATGCTCGCGGCCGTCGCTGCGGCGCTGTTCATCCGCAAGGACGTGTTCGCGGGCCTGGTGATCCTCGCGGTGTGCGGGGCGATGTGGGAGCTGGCCCGCGCGTTCGCGCGCACGCACGTGCACCTGCCGCTGGTGCCGCTGCTCGTCGGCACGGTCGGCATCCTCGTCTCGGCGTACACGACCGGGGCCGAGGCGCTCGTCGTCGCGTTCCTGCTGACGGTCGGCGGCACGGTCGTCTGGCGCGTGCTGGACGGCTCCGGACGGCCCGCGCTGCGCGACGCCGGGGCGTCGGCGTTCGCCACCGCCTACCTGCCCTTCCTGGCCGGGTTCGCCCTGCTCATGCTGGCCGCGCCCGACGGCGAGGCGCGGGTGGCGCTCTTCGTCCTGCTCGGCGTCGCGTCCGACACCGGCGGCTACGCCGTCGGGGTGCTGCTCGGCCGGCACCCGATGGCCCCGTCCGTCAGCCCGAAGAAGACGTGGGAGGGGCTGGCCGGCTCGGTCGTGCTCGCGTGCGTCGTCGGCGTAGTCGGCGCGCAGGTGGCGTTCCACGCGCAGCCGGTCGTCGGCGTCGTGCTCGGCCTGGCGACGGTGGCGACCGCGACCCTCGGCGACCTGTCGGAGTCGATGCTCAAGCGCGACCTCGGCCTGAAGGACATGGGGCACCTGCTGCCGGGCCACGGCGGGCTGCTGGACCGCCTCGACTCGTTGCTGCTGACGGCGCCCGCGGTGTGGCTCGTCCTGACGATCCTGGTGCCGGCCTCGTGAGCACGTCGGTGCGGCTCGACCTGTCGTCGCCCGCCCGCGGGCCGCGGGGCAAGCCGCCGCGGCACTTCGCCGACCTGGGGCCCGACGAGCGGGCGGCGGCCGTCACCGAGCTCGGGCTGCCGGCGTTCCGCGCCAAGCAGGTCGCCACCCACTACTACACGCACCTGACCGCGGACACCGGCGCGATGACGGACGTGCCGGCCGCTGCCCGTGGCGCCCTCGCGGAGGCGCTGTTCCCGCCGCTGCTGGACAAGGTCCGCACCCTGACGGCCGACCGGGGGACCACCGTCAAGACGCTGTGGCGCATGTTCGACCACGCGCTCGTCGAGTCGGTCCTCATGCGCTACCCGGGGCGGTCCACGCTCTGCGTGTCGAGCCAGGTCGGCTGCGGCCTCGCCTGCGCGTTCTGCGCCACCGGGCAGATGGGCCTGACGCGCAACCTGTCGACCGCCGAGATCGTCGAGCAGGTGCGGGTCGCGGCCCGCTCCCTGGCCGACGGCGACCTGCCGGGCGGGCCGACGCGGCTGTCGAACGTCGTCTTCATGGGCATGGGCGAGCCGCTGGCGAACTACAACGCCGTGCTCGGCGCGGTGCACCGGATCATCGACCCGGCGCCGGACGGCCTGGGCATCTCGGCGCGGAACGTGACGGTGTCGTCGGCCGGCCTGGTGCCGGCGATCGACCGGCTCGCGGGCGAGGGGCTGCCGGTCACCTTCGCGCTGTCGCTGCACGCGCCGGACGACGAGCTGCGCAGCGAGCTCGTGCCGGTCAACACCCGGTGGTCGGTCGACGAGGCGCTGGACGCGGCCCACCGCTACTTCCAGGCCACCGGCCGGCGGGTGTCCATCGAGTACGCGCTCATCTGCGACGTCAACGACCACGCGTGGCGGGCCGACCTCCTCGCCGAGAAGCTGCTCGCCCGCGGCAAGCACTGGGTGCACTGCAACCCCATCCCCATGAACCCCGTCCCGGGCTCGCGCTGGACGGCGAGCGATCCCGCGGTGGAGGCGGAGTTCGTGGCACGCTTGCGGGCGCACGGCATCCCGACGACGGTCCGCGACACGCGGGGCAGCGAGATCGACGGGGCGTGCGGGCAGCTGGCCGCCGACGAGTCCGAGGTCCGGGCGATGCGAGCGACCGCACGCCGGCGTGCAGTCGAGGAGGAGACGCAGTGAGCGACGGGATGTTCCGCACCGTGTCCAGCGTGCGGCACGGCTACGACCCCGACGAGGTGGACGAGTTCTTCGCGCACGCCCGGCAGATGTACGAGGCCGGGCCCGGCGGCGCGCTGACCGGCAAGGACGTGCGCCGGGTGTCGTTCGACATGGTGCGTGGCGGGTACGTCACCGCCGCCGTCGACGCGGCGCTCGACCGGCTCGAGGCCGCGTTCGTCGCCCGCGCCCGCGCCGACTTCATCGCGCAGCGCGGCCAGCAGGCGTGGCTCGCCCAGCTCGGCGAGCAGGCGCGCACGCTCTACGGGCGGCTCGGTCGGCCCGACGGCGACCGGTTCGCGCCACCCTCCGGGCGGGCGCAGGGCTACGAGCCGGCGGACGTCGACGCGCTGTGCCACCGCCTCGTCGCGTACTTCGACAGCGGCACGCCGCTGACGGCCGCCGAGGTGCGCACCGCGACGTTCCGCCGCCGCAACGGCAAGGACGGCTACGACGAGGCGTCGGTCGACGCCTTCTGCGGGCGCGCCGTCGAGGTGCTGCTCGGCGTCGAGTGAGGACCTCATGACCCGGTCGGTGGTGCTCCTCGGGTCGACCGGCTCGATCGGCACGCAGGCGCTCGACGTCGTGGCGCGCCACCCGGAGCGGTTCGACGTGGTCGGGCTGGCGGCGGGGGGCGGCCAGGTCGACCTCGTGGTGCGCCAGGCCCTGGCGTTCGGTGCGGCGACGGTCGCGGTGTCCGACGTGGCGGCGGCGGCGCGGGTGCGCGACGCCCTGGCGGACGCCGGTTCGTCGGCCCGCGTGCTCGCGGGGCCGGACGCGGCGAGCGAGCTCGCCGACATCGGCGCGGACGTCGTCCTCAACGGCATCACCGGGTCGGTCGGGCTGCGGCCGACGCTGGCGGCGCTGGCCGCCGGCTCGACGCTCGCGCTGGCGAACAAGGAGTCCCTCGTCGTCGGCGGTGACCTCGTCCGCGCCGCGCGGCGGCGGCCGGACCAGATCGTGCCGGTCGACTCGGAGCACTCGGCGATCGCGCAGGCGCTGCGGTCCGGCACGCACGCCGAGGTGCGCCGCCTGGTGCTGACCGCGAGCGGCGGCCCGTTCCGGGGCAGCACGCTCGACGAGCGGAAGGCCGCGACGCCGGCGCAGGCCCTCGCCCACCCGACGTGGTCGATGGGGCCGGTCGTGACGATCAACTCCGCGACCATGGTCAACAAGGGCCTCGAGCTCATCGAGGCGCACCTGCTGTTCGACGTGCCGGCGGACGACATCGTCGTGGTGGTGCACCCGCAGTCGGTGGTGCACTCGATGGTCGAGTTCGTCGACGGCTCGACGATCGCGCAGGCCTCGCCGCCCGACATGCGGCTGCCGATCGCGCTCGGGCTGGCGTGGCCGGACCGGCTCGACCCGGTGGTGCCGGCGTGCGACTGGACGGCGCCGGCGTCCTGGACCTTCCAGCCGCTCGACGAGGAGGCGTTCGGCGCGGTCCGGCTCGCCCGTGCGGCGCTGGCGGCGTCGCCGACGCACCCGGCCGTGTACAACGCGGCGAACGAGCAGGCGGTCGGGGCGTTCCTCGCCGGGCGCATCGGCTTCCTCGACATCGTCGGGACGGTCGAGCGCGTGCTCGACGAGCACGTGGCGAGCGGCGCCGACCTGGACGCGGTGCTCGCCGCCGAGCGGTGGGCCCGCACGCGGGCCGACGAGCTGCTCGCCCGGCGGTAGCCGGCGGCTCAGCCCATGGGCTGGGCGCCCCGCACGGCGTACCGGTGCAGCGTGACGTCGTCCTCGTACGTCGCCTGCTCGAGGAGGTCGAGCTGCAGCGGCTCGGCCAACCGGTCGAAGAGCGGCCGGCCGGCACCGAGCACGACGGGGTGGGTGAACAGCATCAGCTCGTCGAGCAGGTGCGCCTCCAGCAGCTGGGTGGCCAGGTTCGCACCGCCGACGCCGATGTCACCCTCGGTGGAGGCGCGGAGCGCCGCGAGCTGCGCGATCGCGTCGTCGCCGCCCACGACGCGGGTGTGGTGGTCGGCGCTGCGCCGCGTCCGCGAGACGAGCACCTTCGGCATGTCGGTCCAGATCTCGCCGTACTCGCGCAGCACGTCGGACAGGGACTCGTCGTGCCGCGCCGCGGGCCAGTACCGCTCCATCACCTCGTAGATCACGCGCCCCTCGACGCCGAGCGACAGCGCCCGCGCCCGCGCGTTGAACTCGCGGTGCAGCGCCTCGCCGATCCGCAGCCAGCTGCCACCGCCGTTCTCGCCGGCGGTCGCCTCGATCCGCAGGTCGAGCGACACGTTCATCCAGTACACGAAGCGGCCCATGGGTCATCCCTCCGGAGGCGGTCGAGTGGGTCCACCGTGACCCAGCCGACCGGTGGGCGCCACCGGGCGGGCCGGTGGCGCCCACGGGGATCAGCGGCGCGCCAGGCTCACGTCGATCTCGTCGCGGCGCGCGAGGACGATCCGGTCGACGAGGTCGTCGGGCAGCGGCGTCGTCGGCTGGAACCGGATGGTGCCCTTCGACGGCGAGAACGCCGCCAGCTCGCCGGACAGGGCGTCGATGACGGCCGAGCTGAACGGGTAGAGCGCGAGGTGGGACCGCGTCGCCACGACGGCGACGAGCGGCCGACCGCGGTGGCGCAGCGCCGGCATGCCGTAGCTGCGGCCCTCCTGCGCGTCCGGCACCAGCCGGCGCGCCCGCTCGATCACCCGCGCCACCGCGGCGCGCTCGGCGCCGTCCAGGCTCCCGACGTAGTCCGTGACCTCGCCCATGCGCCGATCCTGACGCCCCGCCGGCGCTCGCGCGAGGTGTCAGCGCCCTAGCAGCGGCGCGACGAGCGCCGCGACGCGGCTCGACCGGCCGGTGCGGCGCTCCTCGCGGTCCGCGAGGGCCGTCGCCCGCGCCGTCGCGGCGATCTCCGCCCAGCGAACCGGCTCCGGCTCCCAGTGGGGGGACCGGTGCCCGACCCACGGCAGGCGCGCGAGGGGCGTGTCGGCACCCGTGACGAGGTCGGCCAGGGTGCGCCCGGCGAGGTTGGCCGCGGCGACCCCGTCGCCCACGTAGCCACCGGCCCAGCCGATCCCGGTGGCGGCGTCCAGCCCGACGGACGCGTGCCAGTCGCGTGGCACGCCGAGGGCACCGCCCCAGCGGTGGGTGATCGCGGCGCCCGCCACCGCCGGGAACAGCTCGACGAGCGTGCGGCGCAGCCGCTCGTGGCCGCGCGTGGCACGGTCGAACGACGGAGAGATCGACGAGCCGGCGTGGTACCGGGCGCCGCGGCCGCCGAGGACCAGCCGGTCGTCGGGCGTCCGTGCGCCGTAGATGGTGAGGTGGCGGCCGTCGGTGAAGGTCTCGGCCCGCTCCAGCCCCACCTGGGCCCAGACCTCGGCGGGCAGCGGCTCGGTGGCGATCATCAGCGAGTACACCGGTGCGATCTCGCGCCGGGAGCCGGGCAGCTGCGCCGTCCACGCCTCCGTCGCCCGGACGATCCAGCGCGACCGGGCCGTCCCCCGGTCGGTGACGACGGCGCGCGGGGAGAGGCGCAGCACCCGGGTGCGCTCCGCGATCCGCACCCCGCGGCCCTCGACGACGCGCGCGAGCCCGCGGGTGAGGGCGACCGGCTGGACACGGGCGCAGTCGGGCGTCCAGGACCCGCCGAGCACCCCCGAGGCCCGCACGTGCGCCGCGACGCCCTCGGCGTCGAGCGGGTGCTCCTCGTCGCCCCACTGCCCGGCGCCGGCCGCCTCGGCACGGACGCGCTCGAGCTGGGCGACGTTCCGCGCGAGGGTGACCGTCCCGCCGTACGCGAACCCGCACTCGATGCCCTCGGCGCGCGCGACGCCGCCCACCTCCACCACGGTGTCGCGCATCGCCGCGCGGAGCGCCAGGGCGGCGTCCCGGCCGTGGCGGCGTGCCAGCGCCTCGGGCGACTGGGGGAGCCGCGCCGAGCACCACCCGCCGTTGCGCCCGGACGCGCCGAACCCGGCGACCTCCTGCTCGACGACCAGCACGTCGAGCGAGGGGTCGGCCTCGTGCAGGTAGTAGGCGGTCCACAGGCCGGTCAGCCCGGCGCCGACGACGACGACGTCGGCGGTGGTGTCGCCGTCCAGGGGCGGCCGCTCGAGGAGCTCGTCGGGAGCCTGGGACGCGACCTGGTCCCACCAGAGGGACAGGTGGCGGGCGCCCGTCGCGTCCGCGCCGGAGGTCACACGCTGACCCGGTGCGACGACCGCTTGTGCGCGCCGAGGTAGACGAAGGTCTCGGTCTCGCGCACCCCGGGCAGGGTCCGGATGCTGCCGTTGAGCAGGCGCAGCAGGTGGTCGTCGTTCTCGCACGCCACCTCGACGAGCACGTCGAACGAGCCGGCGGTGACGACGACGTAGTCGACCTCGGGCAGGTCGGCGAGCGTCGCCGCGAGCGCGGCGAGGTCCCCGTCGGCGCGCAGCGCCACCATCGCCTGCCGCGTCAGCCCGACCTGGAGGGGGTCGGTGAGCGCGACGATCTGCACCAGGCCGCTGTCGGTCAGCCGCTGCACCCGCTGCCGGACGGCGGCCTCCGAGAGCCCGATGGCCTTGCCGATGGCGGCGTAGGACCGTCGCCCGTCCTGCTTGAGCTGGTCGATGATGGCTCGCGAGACCTCGTCCAGCTGGACGTGAGAGGGAGGTCCCGGACGGCGCGCCATGGCCAGCATCGTGCCGCATCCCGGGCGTCGCGAGCAAGCGAATCAGTTGCGTTTGGCGGCTGTCGCTTCCGTTTCCATGGCATTCATGGGCCGGCCCGCCCGGATCGCGTTGGCCGAGGCGCAGGTCCGGCACCGATCACGGGGGGAGCGGTGGGGCCCGGCCGGGTCACCGGCACGATCGAGAAGGATACGGGCCGCCGGCAGGGCGGTCCGCACGGCGTCGCCCGCCCGCACCGTGGGGGGTCAGGCGTCGCGCCCGACGAGCGAGCGGACCTCGTCGGGCACGCCCGCGGGCGGCCTGAGACTGGGCGCGGTCAGCGGCTCGCCCCACGTCGTCCGCAGGGGCACCACCCCTGCCCAGCCCTCGGCGGAGGGGTCGGCCGCGTCGTACGGCCACCCGTCGGCCACCTTGAGCGACCAGGTGTCGATCGGCAGCGCGAGCACGAGCGTGCGCGCGACGTCCCGTTCGGTGGCCGGGCGCAGCCGCGCGGCGCCGCCGGGCGTCAGCCGGTCGGCGAGCGCGGCGAGGGCGTCCGCCTTCTCGTCGTCGGGCAGCGGTGCGAAGGCGCCGAAGAGCGTGGCGCTGGCGTAGCGCATCGACACCGCCGGCGCCGACCGGCCGACGACGATCGCCGACACCTCGCTCACCGCGACGCACACCGGCGCACCGGCCGCCACCTGCGCGAGCCAGCGTGACCTCGGCGAGCCGTGCACGACGAGCCTGTCGCGCAGCCGCGCGTAGGCCGTCGGCAGCACCAGCGGCCCGTCCTGCGTCGACAGCGCGACGTGCGCGACGCGCCCGCGGTCGAGGAGGGCGTCCAGGGCGGCGCGGTCGTGGACCGCGCGCTCCGGGTGGCGGCTGGGCTCGAGGTCGGGCATGGCGCGGAGGCTACGCGGTGGCCGGCGTCTCAGCGCGCTCCCAGCGCGGTGACGGACAATGGGGTGTCGCGGTGCGGTGCCGCGCGCATCGGGAGGGGCGATGGCCTACCTCGTCGGGGTGCTGATCCTCGTCGTCGTGCTGCTGGCGTCGATCGGGCTGCACGAGCTGGGGCACATGGTGCCGGCCAAGAAGTTCGGCGTCCGCGTGGGCCAGTACATGATCGGGTTCGGGCCGACGGTGTGGTCGCGCACGCGCGGCGAGACCGAGTACGGGCTCAAGGCGATCCCGCTGGGCGGCTACGTGCGCCTGGCGGGCATGTACCCGCCGGCCCGTGCCGTTGGCGACCCGCCTGCCGACGGCGGCTGGGCGATCCGCCTGGCGGCCGACGCCCGGGAGGCGAGCGCCGAGGAGATCCCCGCCGGTGAGGAGGAGCGCGCCTTCTACCGGCTGAGCACGCCGAAGAAGCTCGTCGTCATGCTCGGCGGCCCGGTGATGAACCTGGTCATCGCGGCCGTGCTGCTCGCGATCGCCTACGTCGGGATCGGCATCCCCGCCCCGACGACCACGGTGGAGTCCGTCTCCGCCTGCGTGCCCGCGGCGGGCGCGACCGGCGGCCAGTGCACCGCCACGGACCCGAAGGGGCCGGGCGCGGCGGCCGGCGTCCAGCCGGGAGACCGGATCGTCTCCTTCGGCGGCACGGCGATCACGTCCTGGGACCAGCTGACGACGCTCATCCGCGCGGCCGGCGGCCGGACGGTGCCCATGCTCGTCGAGCGCGGCGGGCAGCAGGTGACGCTGCAGGTGACGCCGGCGATCACCCAGCGCCCGGTGCTCGACGCCAGCGGCAACCCGGTGACCAGGGCCGACGGCACGCCGCAGACGACGCAGGCCGGGTTCCTCGGGGTGACCTCCGCCGAGGCGACGCAGCGGGCCTCGATCACCTCCATCCCCGGGCTGGTCGGCGACCGCACGTGGGCGACGATGAAGGTGGTCGCGACGCTGCCGGTCCAGGCCTACCAGGTGCTCCACGAGACGATCACCGGCCAGCCGCGCGGCGCGTCGAGCATCGTCGGCATCGTCGGCGTCGGCCGGTTCTCCGGCGACATCGCCACGGCGCCGGTCGGCTGGGGCCTCAAGGCCGCGGGCCTGCTCGAGATGCTCGCCGCGCTCAACCTGTCGCTCTTCGTCTTCAACCTCATCCCGCTGCCGCCGCTGGACGGCGGGCACGTGGCGGCGGCGCTGTGGGAGGGGCTGAAGCGCCAGGCGGCGCGCCTGCGCCGGCTGCCGAAGCCGCGCGTGGCCGACACCGCTCGGCTCGTCCCGCTGGCCTACACGGTGTTCGCGATCCTGGGCGCGCTCGGCGTCATGCTCATCTGGGCGGACATCGTCAACCCGGTCTCCATCGGCTGAATGGGATGATGGAGCCGTGCCAGCCATCAACCTAGGTATGCCCGCCACACCTGCGCCCGTGCTCGCGGTCCGCAAGCCGACCCGCAAGATCCGCGTCGGCAAGGTGGAGGTCGGCGGCGACGCCCCCATCAGCGTGCAGTCGATGACGACGACCCTCACCGCCGACATCAACGCCACGCTCCAGCAGATCGCCGAGCTGACGGCCGCGGGCTGCGACATCGTGCGCGTGGCCGTGCCGAGCCAGGACGACGCCGACGCGCTGCCCGCGATCGCCCGCAAGAGCCAGATCCCCGTCATCGCGGACATCCACTTCCAGCCGAAGTACGTGTTCGCCGCGATCGACGCCGGCTGCGCGGCCGTCCGCGTCAACCCGGGCAACATCCGCAAGTTCGACGACCAGGTCAGACAGATCGCCCAGGCGGCCAAGGACGCCGGCGTGTCCCTGCGGATCGGCGTCAACGCCGGCTCGCTCGACCCTCGCCTGCTCGAGAAGTACGGCTCGGCCACGCCGGAGGCGCTCGTCGAGTCGGCCGTCTGGGAGGCGTCGCTGTTCGAGGAGCACGACTTCCACGAGTTCAAGATCTCGGTGAAGCACCACGACCCGGTGGTCATGGTGCGGGCCTACGAGATGCTGTCCGAGCGGGGCGACTGGCCGCTGCACCTCGGCGTCACCGAGGCCGGTCCCGCGTTCCAGGGCACCATCAAGTCGGCGACCGCGTTCGGCGCGCTCCTCAGCCAGGGCATCGGCGACACGATCAGGGTGTCCCTGTCGGCGCCTCCCGTCGAGGAGGTCAAGGTCGGCATCCAGATCCTCCAGTCGCTCAACCTGCGACCGCGCAAGCTGGAGATCGTCTCGTGCCCCTCGTGCGGGCGCGCGCAGGTGGATGTGTACTCCCTGGCCGAGCGCGTCACCGCCGGCCTCGAGGGGCTGACGGTGCCGCTGCGCGTGGCCGTCATGGGATGCGTCGTCAACGGTCCCGGCGAGGCGCGCGAGGCCGACCTCGGCGTCGCCTCGGGCAACGGCAAGGGCCAGATCTTCGTCAAGGGCCAGGTCGTCAAGGTCGTGCCGGAGTCCCAGATCGTCGAGACGCTGATCGACGAGGCCATGCGGATCGCCGAGACGATGGACTCCGACGAGTCCGGGGCGCCGACCGTCACGGTCGGCTAGGCACGCCGGGAGGTTTCCCGTAGGCGCCCACACCGGGCTGAGGCACAATCGCCGCATGGACGTGCGGCGTGGCGCGGTGCTCGACGCCCGGCACACGGGCGCCCTCGTGCTCGGCGAGATGCACGTGGAGCGCGTCCTGCAGCTGTGCCGCGCCGACCCGGTCGGCACCGTGCTCGCGTCGGTCCGCCTCGAGCACGCCATCGCCTCGGGGCTGCGCGCCGCCGGCGGTGAGATCTGGGGCTACAGCGAGGACGGCGAGATCGTCGCCGCGTGCTGGGTCGGGGCGAACCTCGTGCCGATCATGCCGGGGCTGGACGCCGCGACGCGGCGTCGGGCGCTCGACGCGCTCGCCGACCTCGGCGCCACGCGCGGCCGCCGCTGCTCCTCGATCGTCGGCCCGCGCGAGGACGTGCTGGACCTCTGGGAGCGGCTGCGCGGCGCGTGGCCGCCGGCCCGCGATGTGCGGGACGACCAGCCGTCGATGGTCATCGACGGGCCGCCGCTCCTCGACCCCGACCCGTCGGTGCGCCGGTCGCGCCCCGACGAGCTCGGCGCGGTGCTCCCGGCGTGCGTGGCGATGTTCACCGAGGAGGTCGGCTACTCCCCGCTGGGCTCGGGCGGCTACTACGAGGCGCGCGTGCGCTCGCTCATCGGCCAGGGCCGCTCGTTCGTGCGCGTCGAGGACGGGCGCGTGGTGTTCAAGGCCGAGGTCGCCGCGGTGGCCCTCGGCGTCGGGCAGGTGCAGGGCGTGTGGGTGGCGCCCGAGCGGCGCGGGCAGCGCCTCTCCGAGGTCGGGATGGCCGCCGTCGTGCAGGTGGCGCGGGCCGAGATCGCCCCGGTCGTCTCGCTGTACGCCAACGCGTACAACACGCGGGCCCTGGCGTCCTACCGGGCGGTCGGCTTCCGCCAGGTCGGCACGTACGCCACCGTGCTCTTCTAGCCGCACGCCGGACGGCCGGGCCAGCGCCAGGACGGACGTTCGCCGATGCCCTCCCGGGACGGGCTGTCACGTCCGCGGCTCGGGACGTCAGGAGTGCGACGGCCAGCGGTCGGGTACCCAGTCGCCCTCGGGGTCCGTGGTCTGCCCCACCTCGATGAGGTGGCCGTCGGGATCGCGGACGTAGCAGCGGATCTCGTACTGGTGACGCTTCGGCGGTGTCAGGAACTGCGCGCCCCGCGCGCTCCACTCCGCGTAGACCTTCTCGATGTCCTTCACGCGGATGTTGAGGAAGCTGCTGACCCGGTCGGGATCGGCGGGCACCTGCAGGGTGACACCGGGCTTGTCGTCGGTCGGACCTCCGCCGACGTTGATGATGATCCAGGTGTTGGAGAGCCGGACGTAGGTCAGCCCGCCGGGGCCCAGGAAGGCCACCGTGCCGCCGAGCACCTCGGTGTAGAAGCGTCGAGAACGCTCGACGTCGTCGGAGACGATGAAGTGGGCCAGCAGGATGTCGTCGGGCGGCAGAGAGGTCTCGGCCATCTGTCACCTCCGTGGTGGAGAGCGGGGCCGGACGACGAAGAGGTCCTGCGGCGATGCTACGGCGAGCCCCGCGCGGGCGCTCCCCGGCCGGGCGAGCTCGGGACGCACGCCACGGCGCGCTTCTAGCCTCCCAGGGTGGCCAGGGCCGCCAGCGCGCCCGCGGTGGGGGCGATCGCGACCAGCCCGCGGTAGAGGTCGACCAGCGCGTCGCGGTCGAGCACGCCGGTCCGGGCCCGGTCGCAGTGGACCGACTGGATCGCCGCCTCGAGCTGGAACCTACCGAGCGGCGCCCCCAGGGCGTGGGCCCGCCGCAGCAGCGCCTCTCCCTCGGCGATGAGCGCCCGGTCCCACAGCCCGGTGTCCTGCTCGTCGAGCCCGGGCCACGGGTCGCCGGTGCGGGCCGGGGCGCGTGACTGGGCGAACGTCAGCAGCGCAGCCAGGCCCCACGCCTCGGGCTCGGTGCCCAGCAGGCTCGCGGTGAGCACGGCGAGCCACCGCGCCTCGTCGGCGACCGAGTCGCGGATCCGGTCGTGCTGGTCCAGCCAGTCGATGGCGTAGGCGCCGTAGACCGCCTCGAGCACGGCGGGCAGCCGGGACGGCATGTCGGCCCGCGTCGGCACCCGGAACGGGATGCCGGCGTCCCGGATCCGGCGCTTGGCCCGCACCAGGCGCTGCGCCATCGCCGCCGGCTCCACCGCGAACGCCCGGGCGATGCGCGCGGCGTCGAAGCCGAGCACCACCTGCAGCATGAGCGGCGTGCGCGCCGCGGGCTCGATCGCCGGGTGGGCGCACGCGAAGAGCAGCTCCAGGCGGCGGTCGGGGATGGCGTCGGGCTCCGGCTCCTCGAGGGCCACCCAGAGGTCGTCGGAGAGCTCGGCCGACGTCCGGACGGCCGCCGAGGTCAGCAGGTCGCGCAGCCGGTTGCGCGCCACGGTCATCAGCCAGCCCTCCGGGTTGTGGGGCACGCCGGCCGCCGGCCACGTGCGCAGGGCGCGCTCGAACGCGTCGGCTAGCGCGTCCTCGGCCCGGGCGAGGTCCCGGGTCGAGGACGCGAGCAGGGCCAGCAGGCGTCCGTACGACGAGCGCGCCGCGCGCTCGGCGGCGGCGAAGCCGTCGGTCATCGCACCGGCTGCGTGCCCTGCCAGGCGCCGTCGACGTACCGCGTGGCGGTGGGGCGGATCTCGACGTGGCCCCACGCCACGGACGGCGCCTGGGCGGCCCAGTCGATCGCGGCGTCGAGGTCCGGCACGTCGATGACGAAGGTGCCGCCGAGCCGTTCCTTGGTGTCGGCGAACGGCCCGTCCTGGACCACGAGCTCACCGTCGGCGCGGCTGACGGTCGTCGTCAGCTGCGAGGCCGCCAGCACCTCGGCGCTGGCCAGCACGCCGGCGTCGTCGAGCGCCCGGGCGTACGCCTGGAAGGCGCGCATGCCCTGCTCGAGCGCCTCGGGGCCGAGGTCGGCGGCCGTGGGCTCGGGGTAGTGGAGAAGCAGCGTGTAGCGCATGGTCGTGTCCTCTCGGGTGGTCGATCCTGACGCCCCCATGACGATCGGGGTGCCCCCGGATCGACACGGTCAGCGCAGCAACCGGGACATCCGCCGGTCCGCGAGCGGCTTGCCGCCGGTCTGGCAGGTGGGGCAGTACTGCAGCGCGGAGTCGGCAAAGCTCACCTCGTGGACGGTGTCGCCGCACGGCACGCCGTCCCAGCCGGGGCAGGGCTCGCCGGTGCGGCCGTGGACGCGCATCGAGCGGCGCTTGGAGTCCTTGAGCTCGGCGGCCGGCTTGCCCGCCGCGGCCTCGACGGCCTGGCCGAGCACCGCTCGGATCGTCCCGTGCAGCGCCGTGACCTCGTCGGGCCCGTAGCTGCCGGTCAGCCGGAACGGGCTCGTCCGCGCGACGAAGAGGATCTCGTCGGAGTAGGCGTTGCCGATGCCGGCGATGGTGCCCTGGTCGCGCAGCAGCCCCTTGACCTGCTGGTTCCGCTCCGCCAGCAGCGCGCCGAGCCGGTCGGCCGTGAACGCGTCGGAGAGCGGCTCGACGCCCAGCGTGGCGATCTGCGGGACGAGCGCGGGGTCGGTGACCACGTGGACCGCGAGGCGCTTGCGGGTCCCGGCCTCGGTGAGGTCGAAACCCGATCCGTCGTCGAGCCGCACGCGGAGCGCGATCGGGGACCTCCCCGGCCGGATTGTCGTCGCGGGCAGGGCGTCCGACCACCGCAGCCAGCCCGCCCGCGACAGGTGCCAGACGAGGTGGACCGCCTCGCCGTCGGGCCGCGCGCAGGTCAGGTCGAGCCACTTGCCGTGCCGCTGCGCGTCGGCGACGACCGCGCCGACGAGCGCCGAGAGCGGGGGATCGAACGTCTTCAGCGCCGCCAGGTCGCCCAGCTCGGCGCCCGTGATGACGTCGTCGACCGCCCGCCCGCGCAGGTACTGGGCGAGCGCCTCCACCTCCGGGAGCTCCGGCACGGGCCCATCGTCGCAGGCCCGCCCCTGAGACGCCCAGGGTTACGCCGGTGGCGCGAAGGCGCGGCCGAGGAACCCGTCGACCCGTCGCTCCCAGCCCTTCGGGTCGGTGGCGAGGCCGCCGGTGTGCCCGGCGCCCGGGACGGTCCACACCTCGACGCGATCCGGCGCGGCCGCCTTGAGCGCGGCCGCGGCCACCGCCTCGTCCGGCACCTGCGCGCCGGTGACGAGCAGCACCCGCGCCTGGGTCCGCACGACGGCCGACAGCAGCGACGGCGGCTTCGGCGCGTCGGAGAGCGCGCCCACCAGGACGTCCCGCCACGCGTCCATGCCACGCTGGACCGCGCCCAACGCGTGCCGGGGAAGCCAGAGGTCCTTGTCCGCGGCCGTGCGCCCCGTGACGCCCTCGGCGACCACCGCCGCCACCCGCGGGTCGGCCCCGGCGGCGCCGACAGCCTCCTCGCCCCCCATCGAGAGCCCGACGAGCCCGATCCGCCCCGGCGCGACCTCGGGCTGCGCCGCGAGCCAGTCGACCGCCGCCCGCAGGTCCGCCTCGCCCCACCAGCCGAGCTCCATCGGACGGCCCCCGGAGCGGCCGTGGCCGCGGGCGTCGAGCAGCAGCAGGGAGTAGCCGTGGCGTCGCAGCACCGCGGCCTGGTCGAGCACGGACGCCCGCGTCCCGGAGGCGCCGTGCGCCAGCACGAGCCCGGTGCCGTTGTCGCCCGGCAGGTACCAGCCGGCGAGCCTCGTGCCGCCGTCGGCGGGCACCGTGACCTCGCGCGCGCCCTCCGGTGCCGCGGCGCCGACCATGGCGCGGGCGGGCCACGCCGCGTAGACGCCGATGGCGGCCGGCAGCGCGAGCACCGCTCCCAGGACGAATCCGGCCAGGGCCGTCGGCCAGCGCACGAACCACCGGCGGCGGCGGGTGGCGCGGTGCCAGAGCAGCACGAGGGCGACGACGGCCAGGACCAGCAGCGCGGTGCCCGCCACGCCGAGCGCCCGGTCGCCATGCGCCCAGCGCGCCGGCCCGATCGCCGCCGCCGCTCCCACCACCGTGGCGAGCGCGGCCGCGGCGAGGAGGAGCAGCCCCGCTCGCAGCCACCGCCTGGCCAGTCCCATCGCGCCCCCCGGTCGTCGGGCTGGCTGCGAGCGTAGGGTCGCCGACCGCTCCGCGACAGGGACCTCGGGCGGAGCCCCGTGCACGCGGCACTAGCCTTGCCCCCATGCTCCTGCGCCTGTCGACCCTGTTCGTCCGCACCCTGCGCGAGGATCCCGCCGACGCGGAGGTGGCCAGCCACAGGCTGCTCGTCCGCGCCGGCTACATCCGCCGTGCCGCCCCCGGCATCTACACCTGGCTGCCGCTGGGCCTGCGCGTGCTGGGCAAGGTGGAGCAGGTGGTGCGCGAGGAGATGACGGCCGCCGGGGCGCAGGAGGTGCTGTTCCCCGCGCTGCTGCCGAAGGAGCCCTACGAGGCGACGGGCCGCTGGACCGACTACGGGCCCAACATCTTCCGCCTGCAGGACCGGCGCGAGAACGACTACCTCCTCGCCCCGACCCACGAGGAGATGTTCACGCTGCTGGTCAAGGACCTGTACTCGTCGTACAAGGACCTGCCGCTCACGCTGTTCCAGATCCAGACGAAGTACCGCGACGAGGCCCGTCCGCGCGCTGGCCTGATCCGGGGCCGCGAGTTCGTCATGAAGGACGCCTACTCCTTCGACCTGGACGACGACGGGCTGGCCGCCTCCTACGAGGCGCAGCGCGACGCCTACCGGCGGATCTTCGACCGGCTGGGCCTGGGGTACGTCATCGTCACGGCGATGTCCGGCGCGATGGGCGGCTCGCGCTCGGAGGAGTTCCTCACCCCGACGGCGATCGGCGAGGACACCTTCGTGCGGTCGCCCGGCGGGTACGCCGCGAACGTCGAGGCCGTGACGACGGTCGTGCCGCCGGCGCTGCCGTACGACGACGTCCCGGCGGCCCACGTCGAGCACACCCCGGACTCGCCGACCATCGAGTCGCTCGTGGCGAGGGCCAACGAGCTGTACCCGCGCGCGGACCGGGCCTGGACCGCGGGGGACACGCTGAAGAACGTGGTGTTCGTCCTCAAGCACCCCACCGGCGAGCGCGAGATGCTCGTCGTCGGCGTGCCCGGCGACCGCGAGGTCGACGTCAAGCGGCTCGAGGCGGCGGTCGCGCCGTCCGAGGTGGAGCAGGCCGGCGAGGCCGACTTCGCCGCCCAGCCGGAGCTCGTGCGCGGCTACATCGGGCCCGAGGTGCTGTCGCCGAACCGCGAGGGCGGCGTGCGCTACCTCCTCGACCCGCGCGTGGTGACCGGCACGCGCTGGATCACCGGCGCGAACAAGGCCGACCACCACGTGTTCGACCTGGTCGCGGGCCGGGACTTCGACGCCGACGGCACCGTCGAGGCGGCCGAGGTGCGCGCCGGCGACGAGGCGCCGGACGGCTCGGGGCCCCTGGAGCTGGCCCGCGGGATCGAGATCGGCCACATCTTCGCCCTCGGGCGCAAGTACGCCCAGGCGCTCGGCCTGACCGTGCTCGACCAGGACGGCAAGTCACGCGTCGTCACCATGGGCTCGTACGGCATCGGCGTGTCCCGGGTGCTCGCGGCGCTCGCCGAGGCCAACCACGACGACAAGGGCCTCGCGTGGCCGGCGCACGTCGCGCCGGCCCACGTCCACGTGGTGGCCACGGGCAAGGACCAGGCGGTGTTCGACGCCGCCGAGGCCCTGGCGCGCGAGCTGGACGGCCGTGGCGTCGAGGTGCTCTACGACGACCGTCCGAAGGTCTCGCCCGGCGTGAAGTTCGCCGACGCCGAGCTGCTCGGCGTGCCGCTCGTCGTGGTCGTCGGCCGTGGGCTGGCCGAGGGCGTCGTCGAGGTGCGTCCGCGCGCCGGCGGCGACGCGCAGCAGGTGCCGGTGGCGCAGGCCGCGGACGTGGTGGCCGGGCTGGTGCGCGCGGCGCTCGCCCGGTAGGCAGCGGCGCCGCTCAGGCGAGGCCGGGCAGGCCGGGGAACGGGGTCGCCGCGGCGCCCCACCGGGCCGCCGCCGCGTCGGCCCTGGTCAGCTCGTCGATCAGGTCCTGGCGGGCACCCTGCGGTGCACCGAGGATCGCGGCGCTCGCCGCCTCGGCGACGCCCGCCTCGAGGCTCGCCGCCACGGTGCGCGCCCCGGCGGGGTCGTCGATCGTCTTCGGGAGCGCGTAGTCCGCACGCCGCGGGTCGGACGCGGTGCCCGCGATCTTCACGCGCTGCGCCCACTGCTCGGCGGCGTCCCGGTGCGCCGCCGCGGACGTCGCCGCGGCCGTGCGGTCCCCGCCGGTCAGCTTCGCCGCCACCACCTCGAGGCCGAAGCCCGCCTGGTCGTGCGCCAGGACGAGCGGCGCGACGTCGGCGGCCGTCAACGCGGCGGCCGGCGACGCCGTGGGGACGGGGACGGCGGGCGCCGTGGGCGTCGGGGTCGGCGCGGGTGCCGGTTCGTTCAGCGCGGTCGCCAGCCGTGTCCCCAGCGCCGCGCGCGACACCCCGACCGCGGCGAGGAGCCGGGCGGTGGCGCCGTCGGCGGCCGTGGTGGCGTCGGCGAGCGCGGTCGAGGCGTCGGTGCGCAGCGCGGCGAGGACCTGGTCCGGCGTGGCCACGACGGCCGCGGGGCTCGTCGTGCTCGTCGGGGTCGCCAGCCCGGCCTGGTACACCCCGCCGAGCTGGTCCGCGTGCGCCGTGGAGAACGTCGCGACATCCGCCAGCACGGCCGCCGCGGCCTTGTCCGCAATGGGCTGCGCCGAGCGTGCCGCGGCCGCCAGCGCGAGGGCGTCGGCGACGGTCCGTTCCCGGACCTGTTCCGCGGCGCCCGGGGTGGGGGCGGCCGGTGGGGCGCTCTCGAACCGCAGGTCGCACCCGGCGAGCGCGAGGACGGCGGCGAGGACGACGACGAGCGCGCCGGACGTCGGCACGAGGCGGCGGGGGGCGGGGCGGGCGATCATCGCCCGCGATCCTGCCACCCCGCCGGCCCCGCGGCCGCGGGGCCCACCGGTGGACGACGACCGATACCCTGGACTGTCGGGCCGGCGGGCGTGCCAGCCGGGCGTCAACCACGGTGTCAGCCGGGTGTCGGTGACGGACGAGCGGGAGGCGAGCATGGCTGGGGCGGCAACCGCTGCGCGGGTGCGCCAGGTCGTCGAACCCGCGGTGGCGACGGTCGGCCTGCTGGTCGAGGACGTCGAGCTGGCACGTGCGGGGGCCCGGACGGTCGTCCGCGTCGTCGTCGACGTCGCGGAGGACGACCAGGGCGAGCTCGACCTCGACCGCATCGGCGACGCGACGCGCGCCGTCTCGGACGCCCTGGACGCCGACGACGTGGTGGCCGGTCACTACACGCTCGAGGTGTCGAGCCCGGGGGTGTCGCGGCCGCTGACGCTGCGGCGGCACTACCGGCGCGCGCTGGGCCGGACGGTGAGCCTGGTGCTGGGCGACGGCACGCGGCTGGCCGGGAGGCTGACGGAGGTCGTGGGGGACGACGAGGCGGGCGCGACGGTGGTCGTCGTGCCCTCGTCGTCCCCGGGCAAGGGGAGGCGGCCCGTGGACGGCCCCGCCGTGACGGTCCCGCTGGCGACGGTGCGCTCCGCGCACGTCGAGGTGGACCTGTCCGGCGTCGGCCCCGCGGATGACGAGGACGAATCGGGGGAGGCCTGACGTGGACATCGACATGCAGGCGCTGCGGCTCATCGAGCACGAGCGCGACATCAAGATCGACGTGCTGATCGAGGCGATCGAGCAGGCGCTGCTGTCCGCCTACCACCGGACGCCGGGCGCCTACGCCCGCGCCCGCGTCGAGGTGGACCGCCGCACCGGCCACGTGACCGTGTGGGCGCGCGAGCCGATCCCGCTCGGCCCGGACGGCGAGCCGGAGGACGTCGAGCAGCCGGAGTTCGACCACACGCCGGAGGGCTTCGGCCGCATCGCGACGTCGACCGCCCGCCAGGTGATCGTCCAGCGGCTGCGCGACGCCGAGGACGACCAGGTGCTGGGCACGTTCCGCGGCAAGGAGGGCGAGATCCTCGGCGGGGTCGTGCAGCAGGGCCGCGACCCGCGCACCGTGCTCGTCGACGTCGGCGGCACCGAGGCCGTGCTGCCCGCGCACGAGCAGGTGCCGGGGGAGAGGTACGTCCACGGCGAGCGGATCCGCGGCTACGTGCTCGAGGTGGCCCGTGGCATGCGCGGCCCCCAGGTGACGCTGAGCCGCACCCACCCCGGCCTCGTGCGCAAGCTGTTCGCGCTGGAGGTCCCCGAGGTGGCGGACGGCACCGTCGAGATCACGGCGATCGCCCGCGAGGCAGGCCACCGCACCAAGATGGCGGTGCGCGCCACGATCCCGGGCGTCAACGCCAAGGGCGCCTGCATCGGCCCGATGGGCGGCCGCGTGCGCGCCGTCATGGCCGAGCTCCAGGGCGAGAAGATCGACATCGTCGACCACTCCGACGACCCGGCGGAGATGATCGCCAACGCGCTGTCCCCGGCGCGGGTGCTCTCGGTGACGATCGTCGACCCGCAGACGCACGCCGCGCGGGTCGTCGTGCCCGACTACCAGCTGTCGCTCGCCATCGGCAAGGAGGGGCAGAACGCCCGCCTGGCCGCCAAGCTCACGGGGTGGCGCATCGACATCCGCTCCGACGCGGCCGCTCCGCAGGCGGCCGGTGCGGGCGTCGCCCCGGCGACCGACGCGTGACGCCGAGGGCTCCGGCGGCGGCGTCGGGTAGACTGACCACGCCTGGGCCAGGAGCCCGGAGCTCCACCACCACCGGACCCGTCCGCACGTGCGTGGGGTGCCGGGGGACCGGATCCAGGCAGGCCTTGCTGAGGGTGGTCGTCGACCCGGGAGCCAACGTGCTCGTCGTGGACGTCGCCCGCCGGATGCCGGGACGGGGTGCGTGGCTTCACCCCGATCCGCACTGTCTCGAGCTCGCCGTCCGTCGGCGTGCGTTCGGGCGGGCGCTGCGCACAGCGGCGGCCCCGGACGCCGGCGCCGTCGCCCGGCACCTCGAGACCCTCGCGGAGCCGCATGCCGCCGGGACCGTCCCGGCGGCCGCCGATCGTCGATGAGGAAAGCGGGTCAGGAAGCCGATGGCTGCCCGATGAGCACGCACCGATGAGCACGTTCCGATGAACCTGCACTAACGACGGTCCGGCCCCTGTCCCGGGCGGACCGAGACAGGAGAGATGTGGCAGTCCGCGTCTACGAGCTCGCCAAGGAGCTCGGGATCGACAGCAAGGCGCTGGTGACCAAGCTCGGCGAGATGGGCGAGTTCGTCCGATCGCCGTCCTCCACCATCGAGGCGCCCGTGGTGCGCAAGGTGCGCGAGGCCTTCCCGAAGTCGGAAGCCCCCGCCGCGCCCGCCCCCGCTGCGGTCAAGCCGGCACCGGCCAGGCCCTCGCCGGCGGCTCCCGCCGCCGTCGCGCCCGCCGCTGCCCCCACGGCGCCCGAGCGCGCCGCCGCTCCTGCGCCGGCCGAGGCCGTGGCCCCGGTGGCGCAGTCGACCCCGCCGGCCACCCGTCCCGCGGCTCCCGCCGCGCGCCCGGCCACGCCCGGCGCCCGGCCCGCCGCCCCCGCGGCGCGCCCGTCGGGCCCCACGCCCGGCCCGGCCCGGCCCGGCCCCCGCCAGACGCCGGCGAACCCGGCGCCGCGGCCCGGCAACAACCCCTTCGCCCCCTCGCAGGGCATGCCGCGTGGCGGTGAGCGCTCCGGCGGTCCCCGTCCCGGCGCCCCGCGCCCGGGCAACAACCCGTTCGCGCCGTCGCAGGGCATGCCCCGCCCGGGCGAGCGGCGCTCCGAGCAGCAGGGTGCCCCTGCGGCGGCCGGCGGCGAGCGTCCCGGCGGGCCGCGTCCCGGCGGTCCCCGCCCGGGCGGCCCGCGTCCCAACCCCGGCATGATGCCGGGCCGCATGAACTCCGGCGTCGGGCGTCCCGGCGAGCGCACGAGCGCTCCCGGGCGCGGCGCGCCGGGTCGTGGCGGGCCCGGCGGCGGTCGTGGCGGCACGGGTGCCCCCGGGGCCGGCGGCGGCTTCGCCGGTGGCGCCGGCCGTCCCGGCGGCGGTGGGCGTCCTGGTGGCGGCGCCGGCCGTGGCAGCACGCAGGGCGCCTTCGGCAAGGCCGGTGGGCGTCCCGTCCGCGGGCGGAAGTCGAAGCGGGCGAAGCGCCAGGAGTTCGAGCAGATGCAGGCCCCGTCGCTGGGCGGCGTGTCCGTCCCGCGCGGCAACGGCACCACGGTGCTCCGCCTGCGTCACGGCTCGTCGCTCAACGACTTCGCCGACAAGATCGACGCGAACCCGGCCTCGCTGGTCACGGTCCTGTTCCACCTCGGGGAGATGGCCACGGCCACGCAGTCCCTCGACGAGGACACCTTCGCGGCCCTCGGCGCCGAGCTCGGGTACGTCATCGAGATGGTGTCCGCCGAGGAGGAGGACCGCGAGCTGCTCGGCTCGTTCGACATCGACCTCGACGCGGAGCTGGAGGCGGAGTCCGACGAGGACCTCGCGCCGCGCCCGCCGGTGGTCACCGTCATGGGCCACGTCGACCACGGCAAGACGAAGCTCCTCGACGCCATCCGGCAGACGGACGTCGTCGCGGGCGAGGCCGGCGGCATCACGCAGCACATCGGCGCCTACCAGGTGAAGGCCGAGCACGAGGGCATCGAGCGCGCCATCACCTTCATCGACACCCCGGGCCACGAGGCGTTCACCGCCATGCGTGCCCGCGGTGCCCAGGTGACGGACATCGCGATCCTCGTGGTCGCGGCGGACGACGGCGTGATGCCTCAGACGATCGAGGCGCTTAACCACGCCCAGGCGGCGAACGTGCCGATCGTGGTCGCGGTCAACAAGGTGGACAAGGAGGGGGCCAACCCCTCCAAGGTCCGCCAGCAGCTGACCGAGTACAACCTGGTCGCGGAGGAGTACGGCGGCGACACCATGTTCGTCGACGTCTCCGCCAAGCAGCGGCTCGGCATCGACGAGCTGCTCGAGGCCGTCCTGCTCACCGCCGACGCGGCGCTCGACCTGCGGGCAAACCCCGACAAGGACGCGCGCGGCGTGGCGATCGAGGCCAACCTCGACCGCGGCCGCGGTGCGGTGGCGACCGTCCTCGTGCAGTCCGGCACGCTGCGGGTCGGCGACGCGATCGTCGCGGGCACGGCCCACGGGCGTGTCCGGGCGATGTTCGACGAGCACGGCGAGACCGTGCCCGAGGCCGGACCGGCGCGCCCGGTGCAGGTGCTCGGGCTCACGTCGGTGCCGAGCGCGGGGGACACGTTCCTCGTCGCGCCCGACGACCGGACGGCGCGCCAGATCGCCGAGAAGCGCGAGGCCGCCGAGCGTGCCGCCCTGCTGGCCAAGCGTCGCAAGCGGATCAGCCTCGAGGACTTCACGCAGGCCCTCGCCCAGGGCAAGGTCGAGACGCTCAACCTCGTCATCAAGGGCGACGTGTCCGGTGCGGTCGAGGCCCTGGAGGACGCGCTGCTCAAGATCGACGTCGGCGAGGAGGTCGACCTGCGGGTCATCCACCGCGGCGTCGGCGCGATCACGCAGAACGACGTCAACCTGGCGACGGTCGACAACGCGATCATCATCGGGTTCAACGTCAAGTTCGCCGAGCGCGTGGAGGACCTCGCCGAGCGCGAGGGCGTCGACGTGCGGTTCTACTCGGTGATCTACCAGGCGATCGACGACGTCGAGGCGGCCCTCAAGGGCATGCTCAAGCCGGAGTACGAGGAGGTCCAGCTCGGCACCGCGGAGGTGCGCGAGGTGTTCCGGTCCTCCAAGTTCGGCAACATCGCCGGTTCGCTGGTGCGGTCGGGCGAGATCCGGCGCAACGCGAAGGCGCGCGTCCTGCGCGGCGGCAAGGTGATCGGGGACAACCTGACCATCGAGTCGCTCAAGCGGTTCAAGGACGACGCCACGGAGGTCCGCGAGGGCTACGAGTGCGGTATCGGGCTCGGCTCCTTCAACGACCTGCAGGTCGACGACGTCATCGAGACGTTCGAGATGCGGGAGAAGCCGCGCTCCTGAGGTTCACCAGGTCCGGCCCGGGGTCCGCCCCGGGCCGGACCCGCCTTGGGTGCGCGCAGACAGGGAGACGTGATGGCGGAGAACGCGCGGGTGCGCCGGCTGGCTGACCGGATCCAGGAGGTCGTCGCGCGCATGCTCGACACCCGGATCAAGGACCCGCGGCTGGGGTTCGTGACGGTGACCGACGTGCGCGTCACCGGTGACCTGCAGCATGCCGACATCTTCTACACGGTGTACGGGGACGACGAGGCGCGGGCGGCCTCCGCCGTGGCGCTGGCCTCGGCCACCGGCATCATCCGCTCCGAGGTGGGCAAGGCCACGGGCCTGCGCCTGACGCCGACCCTGGCGTTCCACCTCGACGCGGTGCCCGAGACGGCGGCGCACCTCGAGGCCGCCCTGGCGGCCGCGGCGCGCAAGGACGCCGAGGTGGCGGCGCTGGCCGCCGGCGCCAGCTACGCGGGCGAGGCGGACCCGTACCGATCGCCGTCGGACGGTGCCGCCGACGGGGCGGACGACGAGCTCGACGGTCCCACCGCCTGACCGCCGTGGCCGAGCTCCCGCTGCAGCGACTCGCCGACGGCACCGTCAAGCAGGTGTCGCCCCTGACGGGGACCACCGTGTGGACCGTCCCCGGCCGGGGTCACCGCCCGTTGCCGGGCGCGCCGGCGGAGCGCCACCCGGTCGACCCGTCCCGGGTCGACCGGCTCTGCGCGTTCTGCTCCGGCAGGTACCGGGACACGCCGCCGGAGAAGTCCCGCCTGGTGCTGGACCCGTCCCCGCGCGTCATCGAGCACGTCGCGGCGGCGCAGCTCGACGCGACGGTCGCCGAGGTGCGCCGCATCCCCAACCTCTTCGAGATCCTCTCGGTCGACTACTGGCGCGCGAACCACGGCTTCGTCGTGCCGCGCGCGGTGCGGGAACGGGCCGAGGCGTACCTGGCCGACCCCGCGGGTGCCGCGCACGTCGCGGGCGTGCTGCGCGCCCGCGCCCTGGCCGCCGGTCTGGACCCGGACCTCGCGTCGGCGACGCCGGAGGACCACCAGGCGGCGATCGACCTGTTCGCCGGCTCGCACGACGTCGTCGTCGCCCGTCGGCACCTCGTGGACGGCGCCGCGTTCGACGACGAGCTCGCGGGCTCGGGGACGCTGACGCCCGACGAGCACCACCGCTTCGTCGGGATGACCGTCGACGCGATCCGCGACCTGTACGAGACGCGCCCCGCCGCGTTGTACGTCGCCGCGTTCCAGAACTGGCTGCGCCCCGCGGGTGCGTCGTTCGACCACCTGCACAAGCAGGTGGTGGCGATCGACGAGCACGGCCCGCAGGTGGAGCACGAGCGGCTGCGGCTGCGGGGCGAGCCGGACCTGTACCAGACCCAGGTGATCGACGTCGCGGTGGAGCACGGGCTCGTCGTGGCGAGCAACGAGCACGCGGTGGCGATCGCGGGCGTGGGCCACCGGTACCCGGCGTTCGAGGTCTACTCGACGGCGCGCGAGCAGCTGCCGTGGGAGCACGACGAGGCCCAGGTGCGCGGCGTCTCCGACCTGGTGCACGCGCTGCACGCGGTGGGCGGCGTGCACACGCCGAGCAATGAGGAGTGGCACCACCGGCCGCCGGACCTCGGCGAGCCGATGCCGTGGCGCATCGTCCTCAAGTGGCGTGTGTCGACCCTCGCCGGGTTCGAGGGCGACACCAAGGTGTACGTCAACACCATCGACCCGTACACGCTGCGCGACCGTGCGGTGACGAGGCTGCTGGAGCTGCGCGCGGACGGCCTCGTCGCCGACGTCCGGATCGGCGACGAGGCCGGCACGCCTCGGCTGGGCTACGCGGGCTGACCCACCCGGTCGGCCGTCGACGGCGCTGCCGGTGCCACCTGCCGGCCGGTGCCGGCCGGCATGAAGAGGGCGGCGAGCGCCGCGACGGCGATCACCGCGGCGCCGACGAGCATCGCGGGCCGCAGGCCGCCGGCGTAGCCGTCCGGGGTGAGAGTGCCGCCGGCCGCCTGGAAGACGGCGACGATGGCGGCCACCCCGACGGCTGCACCCAGCTCCCGGAGGGTGGCGTTGACCGAGCTGGCGGTGCCGTGCTCGGCCTCGGGCACGTCCGCCAGCACCGCCGTCGCCGACGGTGCGAACGTCAGGCCCATGCCCACGCCGGCCAGCGCGAGGCCAGGGACGAAGTCCGAGTAGCTCGTCGTGCCCGCCACGAGCAGGCCGATCCACGCCAGCCCCGCCGCCTGGAGCACCAGGCCGGCGGTCAGCAGCGGTCGCACCCCGGTGCGCGGCGCCAGGAGGCCGGCGAGCGGCGCGACGAGCATGGGCGCCGCGGTCCAGGGGAGGGTGCGGATGCCGGCCTGCAGCGGGGTGTAGCCGAGGCCGATCTGCAGGTACTGCGACAGCACGAAGATGACGCCGAAGACGCCGACCGCGAACGCGAAGCCGGTCAGGTTCGCGACGGTGAAGGAGCGGACCGCGAACAGGCGCAGCGGGACCAGCGGGTGGTCGGTGCGCCGCTCGCGCCGGACGAAGGCGGCCAGCAGCACCGCGCCGACGAGGAGCCGGCCGAGCACCGAGGCGGACGTCCAGCCGTCGTCGTTCCCGCGGACGACGCCCCACACGACCGAGAGCACGCCCAGGCCCGCGAGCAGCACGCCCGTGAGGTCGAGGCGCTGGCGCCGGCCGAAGGACTCGGGCAGGGCGCGCACGATGAGCGGGATCGACACCAGCGCCACGGGCACGTTGAGCCAGAAGATCGCCTGCCACGACAACCCGTCGACGATGGCGCCGCCGATGACGGGGCCGAGGGCGACACCGAGCCCGGACACCGCACCCCAGACGCCGATCGCCATGGCGCGTCGCTCCTTCGGGACGGCGCCGGCCAGCAGCGTCAGCGACAGCGGCATGATCGCCGCGGCGCCGGCCCCCTGGACGGCGCGTGCGGCGACGAGCATCCCGGCCGAGCCGGCGAGCGCCGAGGCGACGGAGCCGGTGCCGAACAGGGCGATGCCGGCGACGAACGCGCGCCGGCGGCCGGTCCGGTCACCGAGCGTCGCAGCGGCGATCATCAGCGACGCGAACGCCAGCGTGTACGCGTTGACCATCCACTGCAGCTGCTCCAGCGACGCCGACAGGTCGCGGCGGATGACCGGCAGGGCGGTGGTCATGACGAGGTTGTCCAGCGTGGACATGAACATCGGCAGCGAGGCGGCCGCCAGCGCGAGCGCGGTGCCGGCGGCGCGGGCCGGGACGGGACGGGGCGACGCCTGCGGTGGGCGCAGGCGTTCGGTGCTGGCGGTCATGGTCGCGCTCCGTTGTTGTTGGCATTCACTGATTACTACGAAGGACGACGGTAGGCATCGACTGATAACATGTCAACATGTCGACCGCGCTCCACGCCCATGTGGCGGGCCACCGGTCCCGGATGCGCTCGGACGAGCGCCGGGACCAGATCCTCGCCGCCGCCCGCACGGTGTTCGCGCAGGGGGGCTATCAGGCGACCACGGACCAGGTGGCGCGCGCGGCGGGGGTGTCGCAGCCGTACGTCGTGCGGCTGTTCGGCAGCAAGCGCGAGCTGTTCCTCGCGGTGTACCGCGACGTGGCCGACGCCATCCTCGGCGCGTTCCGGCCGATCCCGGCCGGCCCGGACGCCGGCACGCAGATGGGCGCCGCCTACGTGCACCTGCTGAACGACCGTGACCTGCTGCGCATCCTCATGCAGGGGTTCCTCGCCGAGGCCGACGAGGAGGTGGGCCGCCTCGCGCGGCACACGCTCGGCGAGGTCTACCGGATGTTCCTGGAGCGCACCGGGGGGACGCCCGACGACGGCCGCACGTTCGTCGCGACCGGCATGCTCATCAACGTGCTGCTGGCGGTCGACGCCCCCGCGCACCGGGGCCAGGAGGAGGGCATGGACGCCCTGCTGGCCTGCGTCATCGAGGGGGTGGACGGCCTCGAGCACGTCGCGCTGGACCGGTGGTCCCGCTGAGCGGCGACGCAGGCCCGAGCGGCAACGGCCGCCGGCCGACGGCCGCCGACGGCGTGCTCGTCGTCGACAAGCCGGCCGGATGGACCAGCCACGACGTCGTCGGGCGCGTGCGGCGGCTGGCCGCGACGCGCAAGGTGGGCCACGCCGGCACGCTCGACCCCATGGCCACCGGCGTGCTCGTCGTCGGCATCGGCAAGGCGACGCGCCTGCTGGCCTACCTGTCGGGTGCCGACAAGGCCTACACCGCCACGATCCGGCTCGGCGCCACGACGCTGACCGACGACGCGGAGGGTGAGCTGCTCGCCGTGACGGGCGCCTCCGGCGTGAGCCGGCAGGCCGTCGAGGACGGCGTCCGCCCCCTGACGGGTGCCATCCTCCAGGTGCCGGCGACGGTCTCGGCGATCAAGGTGGCGGGCGAGCGCGCCTACGCGCGCGTGCGCGCCGGCGAGGACGTGCAGCTGGCCGCCCGGCCGGTGACGGTGTCGCGCTTCGCGGTGCTGGCCACGCGGCCCGCGCAGCTGGACGGCACGCCGGTGCTCGACGTGGACGTCGAGGTCGTGTGCTCGTCGGGCACCTACGTGCGGGCCCTCGCGCGTGACCTGGGCGCCGCGCTCGGCGTCGGCGGGCACCTGACGGCGCTGCGGCGCACCCGCGTCGGCGGCTTCGGCCTCGACGTCGCGCGGACGCTGGAGCAGCTGGCCGAGGAGCCGGCCGACGCGCCGCTGGCGGTGCTGCCGCTCGCGGACGCGGCGCGGGTGACGTTCCCCGCGCGCGCGCTGTCCGACGACGAGGCGGTCGCCCTCGGCCACGGCCGGACGATCGCGCGGGGGGACGCCGAGGGGACCACCGCCGGGATCGCCCCGGACGGCTCGCTCGTCGCGCTGCTGGAACCGCGGGAGGGGGCGCTGCGGCCCGTGGTGGTGTTCGCCCCGGCGTGACTCGTCGGATGACATGGCAGGCTTGTCCGCGCGGAAGCACGCAGTGACCACGCCTGACCACGCCGACCCGGCGTGCGGCGTCAGCGGAACGGGAGCGCACGTGCAGGTGTGGCGGGATCTCGCCGAGGTGCCGGTCGGCTTCGGGCCGTCGGTGGTGACGATCGGGAACTTCGACGGGGTGCACCGCGGGCACGTCGACGTGCTGCGCCGCATGGTCGCCGACGCCGCCGCGTCCGGCTGCCGGGCGGTGGCCGTCACCTTCACGCCGCACCCCGCCCGGGTGCACCGGCCGCAGGTCGCACCGCCGCTGCTGACGGGGGACGACGAGCGCCTCGAGCTGCTCGCGGCGACCGGCCTGGACGGCGTGCTGCTCGCGACGTACACGCTGGAGTTCGCGCAGCAGACGCCGGAGGAGTTCGTCCGGACGTACCTCGTCGACGCCCTGCGGGCGCGCACCGTGGTCGTCGGGCGGGACGTGCGCTTCGGCAAGGACAACGCGGGCGACCTGGCGACCATGACGGCGCTGGGGGAGCGGCTCGGCTTCCGGGTGGACGTCGTCGACGACGTGCGTCCGCCCGCGGCGGGCGACGCCGGCGGCGAGGAGGACCCGGCGGCGCACCGCTGGCGGCGCTGGTCGTCGACCTGGGCGCGGGAGCTGCTCGCCGCGGGCGACGTGGCCGGGGCGGCCAGGGTGCTCGGCCGCCCGCACCGGGTGCGCGGGATCGTCGTGCGCGGCGACGCGCGCGGCCGGACCCTGGGCTACCCGACGGCCAACCTCGGCCCCGACGCCACCGGGATGGTGCCCGCGGACGGCGTCTACGCCGGACGGCTCGTCCGGCTGCGCGACGTGCACGGACGCCCGGTCCCGCAGGACGACCCCGACCGGCGGCTGCCCGCCGCGATCTCGGTCGGCACCAACCCCACGTTCCACGGCCACGAGCGCCGCGTCGAGGCGTACGTGCTGGACCGCGACGACCTCGAGCTGTACGGCGAGGAGGTCGCCGTCGAGCTCGTCGCGCGCCTGCGGGGCATGGAGCGGTTCGCCTCGGTCGACGAGCTGCTCACGACGATGGCCGACGACGTGCGACGGGCGCGCGAGGTGCTGGCGCCGGTCTAGTCGCCGGTGACGCGCACGTCGTAGCGCGGCGCGATCCGGTACCCGGCCCCGCGGGCCGTCACGAGGAGGTCGGCCAGCCCGGTCTTGTCGCGCAGCCGGCGCACGTGGACGTCGACCGTGCGGCTGCCGTCGGGGACGTCTCGGCCGTCCCACACCGACGCCAGCAGCTCGCCGCGCGAGACGACGCGGGGGCCGGCCTGCGCCAGGTGCACGAGCAGGGCGACCTCGGTCGCGGTGAGGGCGACGGCCCGGCCGTCGATGGTGACCGTGCGGGCGTCCGGGTCGATCGTCAGCGTGGGCGCGCTCGGCAGGGCCGCCAGCCGGTCGCGGAAGGCCGCCGCCCGGCCCGCGGGGACCACCCGCGCGGCGCCGCCCTCGGTGCCCGTCAGCGCGGCGCGGGCGCGCGCGTTGGGGAACCACTCGGAGGCGAGGTCGGCGAGGTTCTGCACGGCGCGCAGCAGGTCGTCGAGGTCCTCGTCGGCCACGTCGGAGAGGTCGACCTGGAGGACGAACCCGCGGCGCGTGGCCTCCGGGTGGGGCGGGGCGGCCGCGACGGCCGGGCGCAGGGCGGCGCGGGGTGCGGGCAGGAGGGCGGTGCTCGACATGTGGGGTCCTGTGGGGTCGTCCTGCGCGGGGCGCAGGGGCCGGCGATGGCCGGCCGCGGGTCAGCGAGTGGGACTCAGCGATGACACGGACAGCAGGACGTGCACATTCGGCACAGGGCGCGCGAGGATGCCGGGGCGGCGATCGGACGCGTGCTCACGGACCGAGTGTGGCACCCGCCCCGGCGCACCCGGACGAACCCGACCGGCGGTCTCACGATGCGAGACTTCGTGTCGGTCGCGACCCGCGGACCGGTGCGCGGCGGCGGGCTCGCCGGGCGGGCGCGCACCCGGCCGGGGCCGCGCGGACCGGCTGGTAGACTCGTCGGGCCGTACGAACGGCCGCGGACCCACAGAGCCCGGGTGGACATGCCCCGGCGCGCCGCGCAACGAGACACCGAAGGAGAGCCCGTGGCCCTCGCCGCCGCCACCAAGCAGGCCATCATCAACGAGTACGCGACGCACGAGGGCGACACCGGTTCGCCCGAGGTCCAGGTCGCGGTGCTCAGCCAGCGCATCAAGGACCTCACCGAGCACCTCAAGGTCAACAAGCACGACTTCCACAGCGAGCGCGGCATGATGCTGCTCATCGGTCGTCGTCGCCGCCTGCTCAGCTACCTGCAGAAGGTCGACATCGAGCGCTACCGCAGCCTCATCGAGCGGCTCGGACTGCGTCGATAGCACGTCCCACCGGCTCGGACCCGCGGAAGGGTCCGGGCCGGTTCTGCGTACGACAACTCCACCCCCGCGTCGGCCGGCCCGCGTCCGGTCCTCGGTAGTGGCTCCCGGACGACAACGGTCCGTGGGCCTCGATCGAAGACCGCCGAGGTCTCGTCCGGCGCCTTCGAGAACAAGGAGGGCACCCGTGGAGGGTCCCGAGATCCAGTTCGCCGAAGCCGTGATCGACAACGGCAAGTTCGGCACCCGCACCGTCCGCTTCGAGACGGGCCGCCTCGCCAAGCAGGCCGCCGGCTCCGCCGTCGCCTACCTCGACGACTCGACGATGCTCCTGTCGGCGACCACCGCCGGCAAGGAGCCGAAGGACCAGTTCGACTTCTTCCCGCTGACGGTCGACGTCGAGGAGCGGCAGTACGCCGCCGGCAAGATCCCCGGCTCGTTCTTCCGCCGCGAGGGCCGCCCCTCGACCGAGGCGATCCTCGCCTGCCGGCTCATCGACCGTCCGCTGCGGCCGCTGTTCGTCAAGGGCCTGCGCAACGAGGTCCAGGTCGTCGTCACGGTGCTCTCGCTGCACCCGGACGACGCGTACGACGTGCTCGCCATCAACGCCGCGTCCGTCTCCACCGGCCTGTCCGGCCTGCCGTTCTCCGGCCCGGTGGCCGCGACGCGCATCGCCCTCATCGACGGGCAGTGGGTGGCGTTCCCGCGCTACTCCGAGCGCGAGCAGGCGACGTTCGACATGGTCGTCGCCGGTCGCATCGTCGGTGACGACGTCGCGATCGCCATGATCGAGGCCGAGGCGCCGGACAACACGTGGGACCTCATCCACGGCGGCGGTGGCACCACCCCGACCGAGGAGGTCGTCGCCCAGGGCCTCGAGGCCGCCAAGCCGTTCCTGCGGGCGCTGTGCCTGGCGCAGATCGAGCTGGCCGGCAAGGCCGCCAAGGAGACCGTCCAGTTCCCGGTGTTCCCGGAGTACCAGCCGGACGTCTACGAGGCCGTCGAGGCGGGCACCACCGCCAAGCTGGAGAGCGCCCTGTCGATCGCCGGCAAGCAGGAGCGCGAGGGCCGCATCGACGAGATCAAGGCCGAGATCAAGGCCGAGCTCGCCGAGAAGTTCCCGGGCCGTGAGAAGGAGATCTCCGCCGCCTACCGGTCGGTGCAGAAGAAGCTCATCCGCCGCCGCATCCTCACGGACGGCTTCCGCATCGACGGCCGTGGCCTGCGGGACATCCGCACCCTGTCGGCCGAGGTCGAGGTGCTGCCGCGCGTCCACGGCTCGGCGCTGTTCGAGCGCGGCGAGACGCAGATCCTCGGCGTGACCACGCTCAACATGCTCCGCATGGAGCAGCAGCTCGACACGCTCTCCCCGGAGACGCGCAAGCGCTACATGCACCACTACAACTTCCCGCCGTTCTCCACCGGTGAGACCGGCCGCGTGGGCTCGCCCAAGCGCCGCGAGATCGGCCACGGCGCGCTGGCGGAGCGGGCGCTCGTCCCGGTGCTGCCG
>NZ_MKTH01000005.1 GCF_001898175.1 Cellulomonas sp. 73-92 | reverse complement strand
CGCGCCCCTACGCCCGAGCCGCCACGAAAGCCCGACACCAGCCCCTCACGAAATCACACCGGCGGATCCGGGTTCAGCTGCACGCCACTGGCGCCCTGAGCGGCGTTGACCGCGTCCATGACGGCATGGAATGTCCCGGACGAGTCCTTCTGCGCGCACCAGGTGATGGTCGCCGCTCCGGCGCTCTTGAGCGAGTCCGGCCCCAGCGCATCGGTACCGCCGGTCGATGACGTGCTGGCCGGCTGTGCCGTCCCCGAGCAACCGGCGAGCGCGAGCGCGGCGATGACCGCAGCGACGCCGACTGTCGTTACCTTCCTCGTCATGGCTGTCTCCTTTGAAGCCTCGATGCTCGAACTGAGCGTGACCGACCGTAGTACTCAAACGCTTGAGTATCAACACTGCACCGAGTGTGATGACGTCATCGCAGGTCGACGCTAGGATTGTGACCGACTTGTGACGGAGAGGGCTACACATGCTTGAGCGTTCGAGTAGTTGAAGATGACGACGTCCCGCAGACCGCTGAAGATGGCGGACATCGCCGCGCTGGCCAGCGTGTCGACCAGCGCGGTCTCCTTGGCGCTCAACGATCGCCCGGGCGTCTCCGAGGCCACGCGGCAGCGGATCTTGTCAATCGCCACCGAGCTCGGGTGGTTCCCCAACGCGGCCGCGCGCGCTCTGGTCGGCGCCCGCGCCGGCACGGTCGGCCTGGTCCTGACCCGCCCGGCACGCGACATCGGCATCGAGCCGTTCTACATGAGCTTCATCGCCGGCCTTGAGGCTGCTCTCAGCGTGCAGCGCACCGGCTTGCTCCTCCAGTTCGCCCAGGACGAGCAGGCGGAACTGGACACCTACCGCCGCTGGGTGGCCGAGCAGCGGGTCGACGGATTGGTACTGCTGGATCTGCGCGTCAACGACCCGCGCCCAGGCCTCGTGCGCGACATGGCGATCCCGTTCGTCGTGATCGGAGACCCGCGATACGCCCCAGGCGCCACCGCGGTGTGGAGCGACGATGGGGCGGCGATCGCGGCGACCGTGCGACGTTTGGTCGAGCTCGGCCACCGGCGCCTGGCTCGCGTCAGCGAGCAGACGACCATGGCGCACACGACCATCCGTAACCGCGCGTTCGTCGAAGCCTGTACCGGGCTCGATCTGCCCAGCCCCTTCGTCGTGGAGGCGGCGCCCTCTGCGGTCGGCAGCCGCAGCGCCACCCACCAGCTGCTCACCGGGACAACGCGACCCACCGCGATCGTCTACGACAACAACATCATGGCCGTCGCCGGCCTAGGGGTCGCACACGAGCTGGGGCTCGTCGTTCCCGACCACGTGTCCCTGGTCGCCTACGACGACTCCGTGCTGTGCGAGAGCACGCATCCGGCCCTGTCCGCCATCAGCCACGACGTGCACTCCTACGGCGAGCACGCCGGCCGACTGCTCCTCGATGTCATCGACGGAGTGGACAGTGAGCCGTCCCTCGACTCCGTCCCTCGCCTCATCGAACGCGGAAGCACCGGGCCGCTCCGTGCGCCCGACCCAACTCTCGCAGGCCGGTAGCCAGACGGTCGGCACCATCGCGCTGAACCGCTGGGCTGAAGAGTGCAGCCGCAAGCAGGCGAGCGCCTGCCTCCCGGCGGTGAGACTGCCAGCCGATCGCCACGAGGCCGGCATGGCCTCCCGGTGCACGAGTGCTTGGCCCGTCCGTAGGACACCGCGGCCTCCCGTCGCATGAACCACTCGACCCGGCCCGTGGTGATCTCGCCGAGGGTGTAGTGCTCGAACGCCGGTCGCACGTAGCGGCGCAGGGAGCCTGACCCGGTTCCGTTTGCCGACGCTAGCAGCGTGGCGAAGAGGGCAGCTGGTGGTTGGTGTCCGAGGACTGCTCTGGGGCGTGCGTTGAGCTCGTCGGCGACGGCGCGAAGGTCGGCCGAGGTGTGCCGCGACAGGTCGGTGCCCTTCGGGAAGTACTGGCGTAGCAGTCCGTTGGTGTTCTCGTTGCTGCCGCGCTGCCAGGGCGAGTGCGCGTCGGCGAAGTAGACCTTCGTGCCCAGGGCGGCGGTGATGTCCTGGTGGCGGGACATCTCGGTGCCCTGGTCCCACGTGATCGACGTGCGCAGATGTGCCGGCAGGTCGGCGAGGTCGTCGATGAGCGCGTCGCGCAGCGCGCGTGAGTCTTGTCCGGGTAGGTGGATGAGCTTGACGAACCGGGTGTGGCGTTCGACCAGGGTCCCGATCGCCGAGCGGTGCCCAGGTCCGACGATGAGGTCGCCTTCCCAGGCGCCGGGAACGGAGCGGTCCAGCGGGTCGAACGGGCGATCGTGCACACTCAGGCCCGGTGTGGTGAAGCGGTGCTGGCGCTGCTCGAGTCGGCGGTGCGCCCGTCGGTGGTCACGTCCGGTGCGCAGCGGCGAGCGAGCCGGGTGGCGTGTGATGGGCGGCCTGGTCAGCGGGCTGCCGGGGCGGTAGATCGCCTGGTAGATCGACTCCGGACACAGGCGCATCGCAGGGTCGTTAGGAAATCGGTGGCCCAGCTCGCGGCTGATCTGCTGCGGGCTCCACCGTTGGCGCAGGTGCACTTGCAGGAACACCTCCAGGGCTGGGGTCGTCGTCCACCGAGGTGCGCGTGGGCGGCGCCGGCGCATCGCGGCCTTGTGGTGGGCCTCAAATGGCCGGTACTGCCCGTCGCGGCGGCCGTTGCGGCGCAGCTCGCGGCTGACCGTCGATGGGGACCGGGCCAGCTCGGCGGCGATCGCGCGCACGCTCTTGCCGGCGCGGTGCAGATCGGCGATCTCGATCCGCTCGTGCTGCG
>NZ_MKTH01000004.1:257533-343681 GCF_001898175.1 Cellulomonas sp. 73-92 | reverse complement strand
CGAATCAACGGGCCATGGCATCGACAACATCAAGACACACTGTTGAGTTCTCAAGAAACAGACGCACGCCGTCAAGCCCTTGCGGGCCTGTCCGGAGGCAACTGGTCTAACTTAGCCAACGCGGCCCAGAGGGTCAAATCCGCTGGACAGGACGTCGGCCGCTCGTCACGGGCTCCTCAGTACAGGGCGTTCGCGAGCGCACGGCGCGCCGCCACCACGCGCGGGTCCTCGCCACCGACGACCTCGAACAGGTCGACGAGGCGCAGGCGGACCCGCTCCCGCTCGTCGCCGCGCGTCGTCCGCACGAGCTCGACGAGCCGGCCGAACGCGTCCTCCACGTGACCGTCCAGGAGGTCCACGTCCGCGACCGCCAGCTGGGCGTCGACGTCCGTCGGTGCCGCCGCGCCGGCGGCACGCACCGCGGCGACGTCGGCCGAGGCGGTCCGCTCGAGCAGCCCCACCTGTGCGAGCCCCGCCCGAGCCATCGCGTCGCGGGGGTTCTCCCGCAGAGCCTGGTCGTACGCCTCGCGCGCCGTCGCGGTGTCGCCCTGGACGAGGGCGTCGTAGGCCGCCTGGTGCAGCGGTGGCAGGGGCGGCTCCGCGGGCTCGTCGGGCTCGTCGGGCTCGTCGGGCACCGCGCCGGCGGGGACGCGCGCGGTCAGGCCGTTCGCCTGGGCCGCCGCCAGCACCTGGTCGAGCACCTGGCGGACCTGCGCCTGCGCGGGCGCGCCCTGGAAGAGCGGCACCGGCTGGCCCGCCAGCACGGCCACCACCGCCGGGACGGACTGCGTGCCGAACGCCTGGGCGATCTGGGGGTTGGCCTCCGCGTCGACCCGCGCCAGCAGCCACGCGCCCGCGTCGTCGTCGCACATCGCGGCCAGCTGAGCCACGACCCCCGTGCTGACCTCGCTCCACGTCGCCCACAGGACGACGACGACGGGGTACTGCGTCGAGCGCCGGACCACGTCGGCGAAGGAGGCCTCGTCGACGTCCACCACGTAGGGGCCCGGCTTCGGCAGGCCGCCCGGGGTCCCCGGCGGCGGCGTGGCCGGCCGGTTGAGGGCGGACAGGTCCACGGCGCCGCGCACGTCGAGGCGCGGGCGGGACTGCGGCGGCTGCGGGGACGACATCACGAGCTCCCAGGGATCAGGCGAGGGCGAGGGCCGAGGGTCATTGTGCAGCGACGGCGGTCAGCACGGACTCGGCGGCGATGAGCTGCACCGGCTGGCCGGACCCGGCCGCCGGCACGTGGAACACGAGCACGTCGGTGTAGGTGCGAGCCAGCGACTTCCCGGCCTCCGACGCGCCCGCGGCCGCCGACTCGAACGGCGACAGCGTCAGCTTCGCGCCGGCGAGCGTGATCGACACGGTGGACACCGTCGACATGCTGCCGACGACGAGGGCCCCGCCCGTGGCGTCGCCGATCACCGTCAGCGGCGGTCCGTCGGGCGTGTAGGTCTCGGCGACCTGGCCGATGTCCTTCACGTTCGTCGAGAGCGTCTGGCGGTTCTGCGTCACCTGGTCGCGGAACTGGTCGGGCGCGAACTGGGCCGCGGACGCGGAGGCGTCGCCGTTCGCCAGCACGTCCGCATAGGCGGCCAGCACGGCGTTCGGGGCCATCGCGAGAGCGGCGTCATCGACGGGCAGCACCGGGCTGCCCTTGGCGGCCTCCGCCATGTGCGGCGTGGACGCGTTCGGGAACATCCGCGCCCAGCCCCACAGGGCGTAGCGGTCGCGCGGCGTCGCCTGCTCGAGCACCAGCACGCGCGGGGCCTGCAGGTTGTCGGGCTGCTCGGTGACGACCAGCTGCACACGCGGCCAGGTCGTGGTCTGCGGGACGACGACGAGCTGCGCCTTGGTCGGCAGGGCCGTGGGCGCGCGGTCGCCGTTCGTCGCCTCGGACCGCTGGTACTCGGCCGACCGCATCGCCAGCGCCGGGCCGATCACCCGCGGGGCCAGCTTCGCGGAGTCGCGCGCCTGGTCGGCGGCGGCGAGCACCGCGCCGAGGTCCGTCAGCACGGCCGCGGACTGCGTCGGCAGGAGGGCCGGTGGCGCGACGGCGGCCGGCGGCTCGGGGGCCGGTTGCGGCAGCGGCGTCGCGCACGCCGTCAGGGTGGCGACGGCCGCCACGAGGGCGGCGAACGCACGCGCGGCGCGCCTCATCGGTCGTTCTCCTCGGTCTCGAGCGGCGGCAGGCCCCACGCCCGGCGCCACGCGTCGGCGCGGGACGCCTCCGCCGGCTGCTGCGGATCACCGTGCGGCAGGGTCCGGCCGGCCGAGGGCTCGTCGGTCTCGCTCGGCTGCGGCGCGGCGGTGGCCGACGAGGACGGGGACGGCTGCGAACGGTCCGGCTCGCGGGCGGCCGACGCCTCCGCGGCCTCCGCGGCGGCGTCCTCCTGCTCCCACCGGGCCGCCACGCGGCTGAGCCACGCGGGCTGCGCGCCCGGGCCGTGCGCCGGTGCCGGCGCGGACGACGCGCTCGCGCGCTCGGCGGCCGGGGCGGGCGCCACCGGACCGCTCCCCGCGCCAGGGGCGGGAGCGGGAGCGGGCCGAGCGTCGGCAGGGGCGGGAGCCGACCAGGAGACGGCAGGCACCGGTGCAGGCACCGGTGCGGCCGCCGGCGCCGGGGCCGCGGGGGGCGCGGGCATCCAGGCGGGGCGCGACGAGGCGGGGTGGTGTGCGGCGGGCGCAGGGGCGGCGGGCTCCGGTGCGGACGGCGCCTCCCCACCCGCCCCCGACGAGGCCGGCTCGACCGTCCCGCGCGGCGCCTCGGCGCCGGCCGTCGCGGCCGCGGCCTCGGCCGCCTGGCGGCGCGCTCGGCGGCCGCCAGGTGCGGGCGGCTTCACCGGGGAGACCCCAGCCGGCACCGGAGCGGTCGACGACGAGACCTCCTGCGGAGCCCACGACGCGGACGACGAGGACGACGAGGCCGGCGTCGAGAGGGGCTCGGCCGCTTGCTGCGGATCGGGGTCGGCCGCCCGCCGCCACCGGCCCTTCCGGGCCCCGGCCGCGGCGGGAGGAGTCACGACGTCCTCCGACGGGCGCGCGGCGTCGCCGCCGCTCGTGGTTGGAGGAGTCGAGACGTTCGCCGACGGGCGCGCGGTGTCGCCGTTGCCCGTGGTCGGCGCCGTGGGCCGGGAACCCGGGCCGGTGCCGGCCGCGCCGGAGGACGCGTCGCGCGTCGGCGTGACGCCGCGCCCTGACCCGAGCCCGGAGACGGCCGCGGCCGCACCGGACGGGCCCGCGAGCGCCGCACCGGACAGAGCCGGCAGCGGCGCGCCCGACGGGGCGGGGATCGCCGTGCCGGAGGCCGCGGGTTCGTCGTGCGCCACCGACGCGCCCACCGGCCCCGGCACCCGCGGCGCGGGACCGGCGGCGGGTGGTGCCGTGACCGGGACGGACGCGGTGGGCCCGGGCGGCGGGGCGATCGTGGGCAGCTGACCCGTGCGGGCCAGCTCCGCCATCTCGCGCAGCTGCCGACGGGTCATGGCACCCTGGCCGGCCGTCACGACGGGGATCGCACCGGTCGCCACCGGCGTCCACGCGGCGCCGTGCCGGCGGCGGAGGTCGCGCCAGAACAGGAACAGGGCGACGAGCACCAGGAGCCCGCCGACGACGACGCCGGGCGCGAGGTACGGCGTCGTCACGGAGCGGGGCCACTCGAGGGCGAGGGTCGGGGGCACGCCCGCACCGGCGGCGGTCGAGCCGACGACGAGGAGGCTCCAGCGGCCCGGCTGCGCCTGCCAGGTGAGCGAGGCCGAGCCCGTGCCGTGCGCGGTCGCGACCCACATGTCCGAGGCCGTGGCGTCGGGGACCGCCGCGGCGGTGGCCGTCCCCGCCGGCGCGGCGGTGGTCGTCCCTGCCGGGGCGGCGGCGGCGCTCGTCGTCGTCGACGGCTGGTCGGTCGGCGTCCCGGTGGCCGAGGCGGTGGCCGTCGGCGCCGGCGTCCCGCTCGCCCTGGCCGTGGGCGTCGCCGGCGCCGCGAGCGCGAGCGTGTGCCAGCCGGACAGGCCCGCCACGCGCTGGTGGTCGGCGGTGCCGACCCAGCCGTCGACGTCGGTGTCCCGCCCGATCGCCAGGACGACGCGGTCGCCCGTCGGCACCGTCGCGGTGACGGTGACCGGGTCACCGGCCATCTCGAGCACCCCGGGGTCGGTGACCACGATCGCCTGGTCGGCGGTGGCCGATGCGTGCAGCACCGAGTCCGCACGCCAGACCGTCGCCGACGCGATCGCCAGGCCGATCAGCAGCACGCCGACGATGCCGAGGGCGGCGTAGATCAGTCGATTCCGCACACGCTTCCTCTCGGGAGGGACACCCCAGGATAGGCGGCGGGCGGCACTGGGCCGTCCGCACTGAGCCCGGACCCGGGCGCCACGGCATCACCCGATCCGCGTATCCTTGCGCCGGACTCCGGCGGAGATGCTGCCCTTGCGTGCCGGGGCCGAGCCCAGCGTTCTGGAGGAACCGTCCGTGGTCGACGACACCCCCGCCTTCCCCGTGGTCAACTTCCGCGGGTACGACCGCGTCGCGGTCGACGCCCGGATCGTCGAGCTCGAGCGCAGGCTCGCCGACGCCCGCCACCAGGTCGAGGCGGCCGACGCCAAGGCCCTGCAGACGGCGGGCGAGCTCTCCGAGGCGCACCGCCAGCTGCGCGAGGCCGAGCGGCCGACGTACACCGGGCTCGGCTCGCGGATCGAGCAGCTGCTGCGCTCCGCCGAGGAGCAGTCGTCCGAGGTGATCTCGCAGGCCAACGCGCAGGCCGCCGACGCGCTCGCGCGGGCCAAGCTGGCCGCCGGCCAGCTGCGGGCCCGGGCGGAGAACGAGGTCGCCGAGCTCCTGGCCACCGCACGCCGGGAGGCGGACGAGGTCCGCACGACGGCCGCCGCCGAGGCGGAGAGCCACCTCGTCGCCGCCCAGCGCCGCGCCGAGGAGCTGGTGGGCTCGGCCGAGCGCGAGGCGCAGCGCATCCAGTCCGCGATCGCCACCGAGGAGAGCGAGCGGCGCACCACGCTCGAGCGCGAGCTCGGCACGCTGCGCGCCACCACGGAGCACGAGGCGACGCAGCTCCGCCTGCTCACCGAGCGCACTGCCAGCGAGCTGCGGCAGCGCACCGAGACCGAGACCGCCGCCCAGCGCGAGGAGGCGGAGCGGTACGCGCAGGACGTGCGCCAGGCCGCCGACGCCGACACGACCACGCTGCGGCAGCGCGTCGAGGCCGAGGCCGCGGCGACCACCTCCGACGCCGACGCGTACGCGGCGCGCGTGCGGCAGGAGGCGGCCGACGAGGTCGCGACCCTGCGCCAGCACGTCACCGACGAGGTCGCCACGCTCCGTGCGCAGGCCGCCGCGTACGCCGACCAGGTGCGCGCCACGGCCGAGCGCGACGCGGCGGCGCTCCAGCAGCGGGTGGCCGCCGAGGTGGCCGCGCTCCGCACGGAGGCCGACCAGTACTCCGCCTTCATCCGCGCCACCGCCGACCGGGAGACCGGTGAGCAGCGCGCCCTGGCGGCAGAGGAGATCTCGACCGCCCGGACGGAGGCCGACCAGGCGATCACGAAGGTCCGCACGGAGGCCGAGCAGTACGCCGCCGAGCTGCGCGCCGCCGCGGTGCGCGAGACCACCGAGCTGCGCGAGCGCACGGCCACCGAGACCACGCAGCTGCGCGACACCACCGAGCGGGAGACGACCCAGCTGCGCGAGACCACCGAGCGCGAGGTCGCCGAGCTGCGCGCCACCACCGAGCGGGAGACCAGCCAGCTGCGCGAGACGACGCGGCTCGAGGTGGAGCGCCTCCTCACCGAGGCCCACCGCTCGATCGCGGACCAGGCCGCCGCCGCCAAGGCGCACGCCGACACGCTCGTCCAGGACGCCGAGCAGAAGATGGCCGAGGCCGAGATCTCGATCGCCTCGAAGCGTGCGGCCGCGGAGAAGGCCGACGAGGACCGGACCGCGCAGGTGCGCGCCGAGACCGAGCGGCTGGTCGCGGACGCCGAGGCGCACGCCGCCGAGGCGGAGGAGCGCGTCGCCAAGGCCCTCGCCCAGGCGGAGAAGGTGCGCGGCGACGCCGAGGCGCACGCCCGCGACCTCATCTCCAACGCCCGCAAGAACGCCGACCGCGTGGTCGCCGAGGCGCGCGAGCACGCCGAGAAGCAGATCTCCGAGGCGATGACCGAGGCGGAGCGCGAGCGCACCAGCGCCCAGCGGCAGGTCGAGGACCTCAACCGCCAGCGGGAGTCCATCACCACCTACCTCGACGAGCTGCGCAGCCTGCTCGGCAACGACCCCGATCGCGGCGCGCTCGAGCGGGCCGGGCGCGTGCAGGCCGAGTTCGCGGAGACGCACCCGGCACGGCCGGCGGCCAAGGGCGGCCGCGGCTCGTCGTCGAAGTCGAAGGCGCGGCCGGCGCCGGTGTCCGCCGCGCTCGCCGCCACCCCCGGCCCGGCGGCGTCCGACGAGCAGGGCGAGGCTGCGCCCGAGCAGGGCGAGGCCGCGCCCGAGCACGGCGAGGCGGCGCCCGAGGACGGCACGCACGAGGACGGCACGCACGAGGACGGCACGCACGACGAGGCCGCCCAGCCCGCCGAGGCCGCCGTCCCGGAGAGTGCCGCGGACGGGTCGACCGAGTCGGCGGACCTGCAGGACACCGGCGTCGTCCCCGTCGTCGTCGACGACCAGGACGCCGCGCCCGCCCGCTGATGGCGACGCCGGGCACCGGCGACGACGCGGCGCGCTGGCGCGAGGAGCGTCGCGCCGCGGCGGACCACCACGCGCAGTCCCTCGCGCGCCGGCAGGCGGCCGAGTCGGCCCGCGCCCGTCAGATGCTGCACGGGCTCGTCGTGCGAGCGCTGGCGGAAGGGCCGTCGCCCGAGCCGCTCGTCGTGCGCAGCTTCGACGGCCGGCACACCTACCGGACCCCGCTGCAGGGCTGGTACCTGCGCCAGGACCGCACGCTCGCGGTCGACACCGACGGCGAGTTCTACGTGCTGCGCGCGCCGACGAGCCTGCGGGCGAGCCTGCGCGGCGTCCGGCCGGAGCCCTCGGACCCGCCCCTGGTGCTCGGCGCCGGCGGCAAGGACGGCGAGTCGCTCGACCTCGACGTGGCGATCGCCCGCGTGCTGGCGGGCGGCACCCGCTAGCGGCGGCTCGAGCGGTCAGCTCCCGTCAGCCCGCTGGGCGAGGTCGGCGAGCGCGGCGGCCACCGCGGCCGGGTCCTCGACCGCCGTCAGGTGCCCCGCCCCTCGCACGACGACCAGGGGCGCCCCGCCGGCGGCGGCCGCCATCGCCTCCGCCTGGGCCACCGGGGTCGGGGTGTCCTCGTCGCCCACCACGACGGTCACCGGACCCTGGTAGGCCCGCAGCACGTGAGTGCGGTCGGGCCGCGCGGCCATGGCCCGCTGCTGCCACGCGAGCCCCGCGGGCACCTGCTCGGCGATCCAGCCCAGCACCTGGTCACGCACGTCGCGGCGGGCGGCGCGGGACGTCTCCCCCAGCAGCACGTCGGCGTCGGGCACCACCTCCGCGACGGACCCGGACGTCTCGAGCCGCGCCGCCCGCGCGAGCCGGTTCGCGGCGGCCTCCCGGGTGTCGGCGACGGACTTGGTGTCCAGCAGTCCGAGGCCCGCGACGAGCGAAGGGTGCCGCTCGGCGAGCGCGAGCGCGGTGTACCCACCCATCGACAGGCCGGCGACGACCGCGCGGGTGATGCCGGCGTCGGCCAGCGCGGCGGCGACGAGGTCGGCGCAGGCGTCCAGCGACGGTGGCTCCGGCAGGTCGACGGCGTGCCCCGGCGAGCCCGGCAGGTCGACCGCGTACACGGCCCGTGGCGCCGGGACGAGGGCGCCGGCGGCGTCCCACATCCGCGAGTCGAGCGGGAACGCGTGGAGCAGGACGAGGGGCAAGGCGTCCTCGTGGTGCTCGGGTCCGGCGGCGCGCCGCACCGCGGCCTGGCTCATGCGTCCTCCCCCGTCGGGTCGGCGGATCCTGTCGCCTGGGTGCTCGGCCCGTCCCAGGTCGTCGGCAGAGGACCGTGGCCGGGCAGCACGTGCGCGACGATCTCGTCGAGCACCCGCCGCACCTGAGCCTCCCCCACCCAGAGGTGGCGCGCACCCGCGACGGCGATCATCTCCGCGTTCGCCAGCCCCGCGAAGTGCGGCGCGGCCTGCGCCGGCACGAGGAAGTCGTCGTGCTCCGGGACGAGCGCCACCAGCGGCCGGCCGAACGCGGCCCACGCCGCCAGGTCGTCGTCCGTCGCGCGCCGCAGGGGCGGTGACAGCAGGATCGCGCCCTCGACCGCGGGGTCCCGGCCGTACTTGAGCGCGAGCTCGGTGCCGAACGACCAGCCGACCAGCCACAGGTGCGGCAGGTCGTGGAACTCGGCCAGCTCGATCGCCGCGGCGACGTCGAAGCGTTCCCCGATGCCCTCGTCGAAGGCGCCCTGCGACGTGCCGCGCGGGCTCGTCGTGCCGCGCGTGTTGAAGCGCAGCACCGCCATACCGGCCAGCGCGGGCAGCCGCCACGCCGCCTTGCGGAGCACGTGCGAATCCATGTAGCCGCCGTGCGTCGGCAGCGGGTGCAGCGTGACGAGCGTCGCGGTCGGCGTCACCGGCTCGCCCGCGTCGTCGACCGGGAGGGCGAGCTCGCCGACGAGCGTCAGGCCGTCGGCGGTGTGCAGCTCGACGTCCTCGCGCAGGGCCGGCAGCACGGTCAGGGAACGGATCGGGGTGCGGGTCTGCGCGCTCATCGGCTCGAGCCTATGCCCGCCCCCGGGCGGCCTCGGCCGCCTCCTCGAGCAGGATGGCGACGCCGTCGTCGTCGTTGGCCGGCAGCACCCGGTCGGCGGCCGCCAGCACCGCCGGGTGGGCGTTCGCGACGGCGCAGCCGACGCCGGCCCACCGCAGCATCGGCAGGTCGTTGGGGGCGTCGCCGGCCGCCCAGACGTCGTCGGGGGCGATGCCGAGGGCCGCCGACCACCGGGCGAGCGCGCTCGCCTTCGAGACGCCCGGCGGCGCGATCTCGGCCAGCCCCTCCGCCCCCGAGTGGCTCACCTCGGCGTCGGCGCCGACGGCGGCCGCCAGGCGTGCCACGAACGCGTCGAGGTCGACGCCCGCGTCCTCGGCACGCACAAGGAGCTTGAGCGTGGAGTCGGTCAGCACCTGCTCGATGCGCGCCACCACCGGGCTGCCCGGCGGCGCCACGTGCCGGCTCCGGTAGCCCCTCTCGGCGGCGAAGCCGACCACCCGCTCCACGGCGAGGTGGACCGTGCCGGCACCCGCCAGCCGCAGCCGCCGCGCCAGGTCCGTCACCTGGGTCGCGGTCATGCCGCGCTCGTCGAGCACGCGCCCGGTGGCCACCTCCACGACGGCCGCGCCGTTGATGCAGATCGCGACGCCGTGGGCGCCGACGTGCGGCGCGAGGTCGGCGAGCCAGCGCGGCGGGCGGGCGGTGACGAAGACGACCTCGACGCCGGCCTCGGCGCACGCCGCCAGCGCGGCGGCCGTCCGCGCCGAGACGGTCCCGTCCGATCGCAGGAGCGTGCCGTCGAGGTCGGTGGCGACCAGGCGAGGTGCCGTCATCGTCGGGTGGGTCCGCGCCGGGCGCGCGCCTGCCAGCACGCGGGGTGCCAGTGGCGGCGGCCCTGCACGCCGTCGCCCAGCAGGTCGTCGGACCGCCACGCGACGAGGTGCGCCGTGCCCGCCGCGATCAGCTGGTCGCAGCCCGGGCAGCGGTACTCCTTGTCGGAGCCGCGCAGCCGCTGCACCACCCACTCGCCGTCGGGCCCGCTCTCGGCCGACCGGCCACCGCTGGCGCGGTCGAGGTCGAGCGGCACGTGCGCGGCGGCGTAGGGCCGCTTGGCGGACCTCCGGCTGCTCGGCACGCGGCCATCATCCCGCGCCGGTCGTCGTGCCCGGACGGCGCTCCGGCCCCGGGCACGACGAGCGGCCGGCTACGCGACTGTCGGCGGGACGACCGTGCGCGTGCGGATCACGTCGGCGTACCAGCGGGCGGAGTCCTTCACCGTGCGGGTGCCGGTGGGGTAGTCGACGTGGACCACGCCGAAGCGGCGGTCGTACCCGTACGCCCACTCGAAGTTGTCCATGAGCGACCAGACGTAGTAGCCGCGGACGTCGGCGCCCGCCGCAAGCGCCGCCCCGACGGCGTCGATGTGGTCGTGCAGGTAGTCGACGCGGTCCTGGTCGTGGACGCGGCCGTCGGTGACCTCGTCGTAGAACGCGGCGCCGTTCTCGGTGACAGCCAGCGGCTGGCCGGGGTAGCGCTGCGCGATCTCGAGGAGCATCCGCGTCAGGCCCTCGGGGTGGATGCCCCAGCCCATCGCCGTGCGCGGTCCCGGGCGCTGCACCCACTCGACCTCGTCGGCCCCCACCCACGGGATGCGCTCGGAGCTCTTGTGGCCGTCCGGGCCCGGGGTGCCGTCGCCCACCGGCGGCGTGCCGTGGCGCACCACCGAGTCGTCGTAGTAGTTGAGCCCGAGCAGGTCGATCGGGACCTGGATGAGGTCGAGATCGCCCTCCTGCACGAAGGACCAGTCGGTCACGTGCGCGGTGTCGGCGAAGACCTCTGCCGGGTACCGGCCCTCGAGCAGCGGCTGGAGGAACACCTCGTTGCCGATGGTGTTGACGCGCCGGAGCGCCTCGAGGTCCTCCGGGGACTGGGTCGCCGGGGTCAACGGGTGGAGGTTGAGCGTGACGGAGATCTGCGTGTCCTGGCCCAGCTCGTCGCGCAGGGCGCGGGCGGCCAGCCCGTGCGCGAGGTTGAGGTGGTGCACCGCCTTGAGCGCGCGCTCGTCGTCGGTCACGCCGGGGGCGTGCACGCCGGAGGCATAGCCGAGGAACGCCGAGCACCAGGGCTCGTTGAGGGTGCTCCAGGTGTGGACCCGGTCGCCGAGGGCGCGGGCGACGATGCGCGCGTACTCCGCGAAGCGGTAGGCGGTCTCGCGGTTGGACCAGCCGCCCTCGTCCTCCAGGGCCTGCGGCAGGTCCCAGTGGTACAGGGTGACAACGGGCTTGATGCCCGCGGCGACGAGCCGGTCGACGAGGTCGGAGTAGAACGCCAGGCCCTCGGCGTTCGGCTCGCCGGCACCCGTCGGCTGGATGCGCGGCCAGGCGACCGAGAACCGGTAGGCCTCCAGGCCGAGCTCCTGCATGAGCGCGACGTCCTGCGCGACCCGGTGGTAGTGGTCCGCCGCGATGTCGCCCGTGTCGTCGTTCAGCACCTTGCCGGGCGTGTGGCTGAAGGTGTCCCAGATCGACGGGCCGCGGCCGCCCTCGTGCACGGCGCCCTCGATCTGGTAGCTGGCGGTCGCGGAGCCGAAGACGAAGTCGCTCGGGAAGGTGCGGCCGGACGGACGGGACGTGGCCATGGGCTGCCTTTCGCGCTGGTGCACGCTGTGCTCTGACGGGCGCGCCGGTGCGACGCCGCGTGGGAACGCTACCACCGCCGCGCGAGGAAAGTCGAATCGATTCGACCTCGACCGTCCGCGCCCCGTCCGCGCCCCGGCCGCCGGCGCCGGCGGTGGCCCCACCCGCGACGTCGACAGGCCCGTGCGACGTCGATATCCGCAGGTGTCGACGTCGCGCAGACCTATCGACCTCGCCGGCCCAACCGGCGGGCGGCCGGGGCGGCCGGGCGGGCGGCCGGCGGCCCGTGCGTGGTCGGCCGGGCGGGCGGCCGGCGGCCCGTGCGTGGTCGGCCGGGCGGGCGGCCGGCGGCCCGTGCGTGGTCGGCCGGGCCGGCGGCCCGGCGTCAGGCGGTGGCGGGTCCGTCCGCGACCCAGGCGCCCTGGCGCATCACGCGGCGGGGGCGCAGGTCGTCGTCGACCACGACGAGGTCCGCGCGGTGGCCCGCGACGAGCCGGCCGAGGTCGCGGAAGCCGAGGACGTCCGCCGGGGTGAGGCTGGCCGCACGCACCGCGTGCGCCAGCGGGACGCCCGCGCGCACCGTGCAGCGGACGACGTCGAGCAGGTGGGCGATGCCGCCGGCGATCGAGCCGGCCGAGCCGTCGGGCTGGACGATCCGCGCGACGCCGTCGGCCACGCGCACGGCCATCGGGCCGAGCCGGTAGTCGCCGTCACCGAGGCCCGTGGCCGCCATCGCGTCCGTGACCAGCATGATCGCGTCCGGCCCGACGAGCTCGAACACCGTCCGGACGGTCGCGTCGGCCAGGTGCGTGCCGTCGGCGACGAGTTCGACGACGAGCTCTCCCCGGGCCGCCGCCGCCAGGCAGGCCGCCACGGGCCCGGGTTCCCGGTGGTGCAGCGGCCGCATGCCGTTGAACAGGTGCGTCGCGGTGGGGCGGCGGCCGGCCGCGAAGGGGTCGGCCCGCAGGAGCTCGACAGCGCGGGCGATCGCCGCCTCGGCCTCCTCGGCGCTCGCGTCGGTGTGGCCGACGGACGGCAGCGCGCCGCCGGCGACGAGCGCGGCCATGACGTCGTCGGGCGGTGCGACGACACCCGGGATCTCGGGCGCCACGGTCATCGTGACGAGCGTGCCGCGCGACGCCTCGACGAGCCGTCGCACCAGCGCCGGGTCGCCGGGCACCAGGTCGGCCGGGCTCTGCGCCCCGCGCCGGTCGTACGACAGGAAGGGCCCCTCGGCGTGGATGCCGGCGAGCACGCCGGCGTCGACGGCGTCGGCCAGCAGCGCCGCGCGCTCGACGAGCACGTCCGCGGCCGCCGTGACGAGGGACCCGACGAGGCTCGTCGTGCCGTGCGCCAGGTGCTCCCGGGCGGCGGTCGCCACCTCGTCGGGCGTCGTGGCGTCGGGGAAGCTCGCTCCACCGCCGCCGTGGCAGTGGATGTCGACCAGGCCGGGCAGGAGGGTGTCGGCGGTGGCCGCGGGCACCGCCGCCCGCCACCGCTCCGGGACCTCGGCCGCCGGGCCGACCCACCGCAGCTGCACCCCCTGGACGACGACCGCGCCGTCGTCGAGCACGTCGTCGGGGGTCACCACCCGGCCGCGGAGGACGAACGAGGGCTCGGCACCGGGCAGCGAGGTCACGGCCGACATCCTTCCAGGCCCGCCGGGCGCCGAGGTGGTCTGTCGGTCCTGCCGGACGGCCCGCAACCGGGCGGGTCGGTGGTCAGTCGGCCCGGTCCGCCAGGGCGTCCTCCGCCCGCTCGTCCGGCCCCGGGCCGGGGACCGCCGCGACCGGCCGCGGTCCGACGATCCATCCCGCGACCGCGCCGGCCACCGACGGCCAGAGCAGGAGCATCGCCCCGAACCCGAGCTCGTCGCGAAGGAGGGCCCACGGGCTCAACCCCACCGCGAGCAGCTCCGCGACGAGACCGAACAGGGCGCCCGCCGAGCCGCCGACGACGACCCGCGGCCAGCGTCCGGCCGGCAGCCGCCGCAGCGCCCACAGGGCTCCGACCGTCACTGGCAGCGTGGCGACGACGGCGCCGACGACGAGCCACACGATCCACGCGCCGAGGGTCACCCCCGCACCGGCGAGCGACCGGTCCGTGGCCACCACGGTCCCGACGACCAGCGCGAGCCCGACGAGGCTCGCCCACCCGATCGCCAGGAGCGTGCGCCGCAGGGTCAGCGCGTGCTCGGCGCGCTCCTGCGCGCTGCCGAGCAACGGGTCGAGCACCGACACGCCACCATCGTGGCATCCCGGCCAGGGTCAGAAGAGGCGCAGCGACGCGTCGTCGACGCCGCGCATGGCGTCGTAGTCCAGGACGAGCACGTCGATCCCGCGGTCGGCGGCCAGCACGCGCGCCTGCGGCGCGATCGACTGCGCGGCGAGGATCCCTCGGACCGGCGCCAGCAGAGGGTCGCGGTTGAGGAGGTCGAGGTAGCGCGTCAGCTGCTCGACCGCGTCGATCGTCGCGCGCCGCTTGATCTCCACGGCGACGTGCCGGAACCCGTCCGAGGGGTCGCGCGCGAGGATGTCCACCGGTCCGATGGCCGTCGGGAACTCGCGGCGCACCAGGGTGTGCCCCTCCCCCAGCAGCGAGATCTGCTCGGCCAGCAGCACCTGCAGGTGGGCCTCGACGCCGTCCTTGACCAGCCCGGGGTCGACGCCGAGGTCGTGCGAGGAGTCGTGGGCGACGTCGTACAGCTCGACGACGAGGCGGTCGTCGGACTTCGCCTGCTGCACCGTCCAGACCTCGGTGACCCCCGCGGCCGCGGCGTCGTCGGACGGCGCGGAGACCGTGAGCGAGCACGGCGGGCTCATCCAGTTGAGGGGCTTGTACGAGCCGCCGTCGGCATGCAGCAGCACCGACCCGTCTGCCTTGACCACGAGCAGCCGCCGCGCGAGCGGCAGGTGGGCATCCAGCCGGCCGGAGTAGGTGGCGGTGCAGGTGGCCACGACGAGCCGCACTAGAACACCATCCGCACGGACGTCGGGGTCGCCTCGATCCACCCCGTGAAGCCGTCGTAGGCGGCCGGCGCCATCTTCAGCCAGAGCTCGTGCGGGCCGTCGTCGCCGACCACCCGGCAGTGGACGACGACGGCGATCGGCCGCTGGCCGGGCGCGAGGTCGGTCGGGAGGAAGTGGCGCTCGAGCACGACGAGCCCCTGGCGGCGCCACACGGCCGCCGCGCGAGGGGCGAGCGACGCCCGTCGCCACCAGTACATCCGCACGCGCCCGTACTGCGCGATGCCCGCGCGCCACGGGCCGCCCTCCCGCTCCGCCAGCTGGCAGCCGAACGAGCCGATGCGGCGCGTCAGGGTGGTGGTGCGTGACACCCAGAGCACCGCGGTGACGACGAGCACGGCGACGGCCAGACCGATGATCAGCCCCACCGTCCAGTGCACGCCGCGGTCCTCAGTGGCTCTCGGTGACCGGCTGCGCGTCGTCGACGACGATCGTCACCTGGTCGGAGTCGACGGAGAGGAACCCGCCGTCCACGGTCCAGCGCAGCGCCGGCGATCCGGCGTGCTCCGTGACGCGGACCTCGCCGGCACGCAGCACCGCGAGCACGGGCGTGTGCCCGGGCAGGATGCCCATCCCGCCGTCGGCGGCCGGGGCCGAGACCTGGCGGGCGGCACCCGACCAGACCTTGCCGTCGGCGGCGACGATGTCGACCTCGAGCTGTGCCATCAGACCCCGTAGTCCTTCTGGATGCGGGCCCAGTTCTTCTCGAGGTCCTCGAGGCCACCGACGTTGAAGAACGCCTGCTCGGCGATGTGGTCGAACTCGCCCTCGGCGATCTTCTTGAACGCCTCGACGGTCTCGGCGACGGGGACCGTGGAGCCCTCGACGCCGGTGAACTTCGTCGCCATGTAGGTGTTCTGCGAGAGGAACTGCTGGATGCGGCGGGCCCGCGCGACGACGGTCTTGTCCTCTTCGGACAGCTCGTCGACACCGAGGATCGCGATGATGTCCTGGAGCTCCTTGTTGCGCTGCAGGATCGCCTTGACCTGGGTCGCCACGTCGTAGTGCGCCTGGCCGACGTACCGCGGGTCGAGGATGCGGCTCGTCGAGCTCAGCGGGTCCACGGCCGGGTAGAGGCCACGGGAGGCGATCTCGCGGGACAGCTCGGTGGTGGCGTCCAGGTGCGCGAACGTCGTCGCGGGCGCCGGGTCGGTGTAGTCGTCGGCCGGCACGTAGATCGCCTGGAGCGACGTGATCGAGTGGCCGCGCGTGGAGGTGATGCGCTCCTGCAGGGCGCCCATCTCGTCGGCCAGGTTCGGCTGGTAGCCGACGGCGGACGGCATGCGGCCGAGCAGGGTCGACACCTCGGAGCCGGCCTGCGTGAACCGAAAGATGTTGTCGATGAACAGCAGCACGTCCTGGTGCTGCACGTCGCGGAAGTACTCCGCCATCGTCAGGGCGGACAGCGCGACGCGCAGGCGGGTCCCCGGCGGCTCGTCCATCTGGCCGAAGACGAGGGCCGTCTTGTCGAAGACGCCGGCCTCCTCCATCTCGGCGATGAGGTCGTTGCCCTCACGGGTGCGCTCGCCGACTCCGGCGAACACCGAGACACCGCCGTGCTCCTGCGCGACGCGCTGGATCATCTCCTGGATGAGGACGGTCTTGCCGACGCCCGCGCCGCCGAACAGGCCGATCTTCCCGCCCTGGACGTAGGGCGTGAGCAGGTCGATGACCTTGATGCCGGTCTCGAACATCGTCGTCTTCGACTCCAGCTGGTCAAAGGCCGGCGGCTTGCGGTGGATCGGCCAGCGCTCGGTGATCTCGAGCGTCTCGCCCGGCTGCAGGTTGAGCACGTCGCCGGTGACGTTGAACACGTGACCCTTGGTGACGTCGCCCACCGGCACCGAGATCGGCGCGCCGGTGTCGGTCACCGAGGCGCCGCGCACCAGGCCGTCGGTCGGCTTGAGGGCGATCGCCCGGACGAGGGAGTCGCCGAGGTGCTGGGCGACCTCGAGGGTCAGGCTGTGGCTCGACTCGCCCTCGCCCTGGCCGGCGAGTTCGATCGGCACCGTCAGCGCGTTGTACATCTCCGGGATCTGGTCCGGCGGGAACTCGATGTCGACGACGGGCCCGATCACCCGGGCGACGCGACCGACGCCGGGAGCGTGCTCGGTGGCCGTCGGGGCGACGGTGGTGGCGGTCATTGCTCTGTCCTCGCTTCGTCGGTCAGGAGGCCGCTGCGAGCGCGTCGGCGCCCGAGACGATCTCGCTGATCTCCTGGGTGATCTCGGCCTGACGGGCCTGGTTGGCCAGCCGTGTGTAGGTGCGGATGAGGTCCTCCGCGTTGTCCGTCGCCGTGTGCATCGCGCGCTGGCGCGCGGCGAGCTCGGAGGCCGCCGCCTGGAGCAGCACGGCGTGGATGCGCGCGCGGACGTAGCGCGGCAGCAGCGCGTCGAGCACCACCTCGGGGCTCGGTTCGAACTCGTAGAGCGGCAGGACCTCGTCCTGCCCCGGCTCGACGACGCCCTCGACGACCTCGAGCGGCAGCAGCCGGATGACGCGCGGGCGCTGCGACACCATGTTGACGAACTGCGTGTACACCACGTGCAGCTCGTCGACGCCGCCCGCCTCGGCGGGCGCGGTGTACGCGTCGAGCAGCACGCCGGCGATCTCGTCGGCCAGCTCGCTCGTCGGCGCGTCGGACTGACCCACCCACGACCGCTCCGGCGGCCGCTGCCGGAACGTGTAGTAGGTCTCGGCGCGCCGCCCGGCGACGTAGAGCACCACCCGCTTGCCCTCGGCCGTCAGCCGGGCGATGAGCTTCTCGGTCTCGCGGATGACCGTCGCCGAGTAGGCGCCGGCCATGCCCCGGTCGCTGGCGACCAGCAGCACCGCGGCCCGCCCGGTGTCGCGCCGCTCGACGAGGAACGGGTGCGACACGTCCGAGTGCGTCGCCAGCGCCGAGACCGCGCGGGTGATCGCCCGCGCGTACGGCGTGGCCCTGGCCATGCGGTCCCGGGCCTTGCCGATGCGGGAGGCCGCGATCAGCTCCTGGGCGCGGAACATCTTCTTCAGCGCCTGGGTGGACCGGATGCGCTGGCGGTAGACGCGCTGCGAACCTGCCATGCTCGCCTGCCTACGCCTTCTTCTGCCGGATGATCTGCTCCTGCTCGACGTCGACCGGCTCGACCTCGGTCTGGTTGACGGCACCGACGAGCGGAGTGCCGTCCGCCAGGACGAAGCCGGCGCGGAACTCGTCGACCGCCTTCTCCAGCTCCGCCTCGGTGTCGGGCTTGAGCAGCCCGGTCTCCGCGACGGTCGTCAGCACCGAGGTGTTGCGCCGCAGGTGGTCCAGGAGGTCCGTCTCGAACCGGCGGACGTCCTCGATCGGCACGTCGTCGAGCTTGCCCTTGGTGCCGGCCCAGATCGACGCCACCTGGTTCTCCACCGGGTACGGCGTGTACTGGCCCTGCTTGAGGAGCTCCATCAGCCGGGCGCCGCGGGCGAGCTGGGCGCGGGAGGCCGCGTCCAGGTCGGACGCGAACATCGCGAACGCCTCGAGCGAGCGGTACTGCGCCAGGTCGATCTTCAGCGTGCCGGAGACCTGCTTCATCGCCTTGACCTGGGCCGCGCCGCCGACGCGGGACACCGAGATGCCGACGTCGACCGCCGGGCGCTGGTCGGCGTTGAACAGGTCGGACTGCAGGAAGATCTGGCCGTCCGTGATGGAGATGACGTTGGTCGGGATGTACGCCGACACGTCGTTCGCCTTCGTCTCGATGATGGGCAGGCCGGTCATCGAGCCGGCGCCCAGGTCGTCGGACAGCTTGGCGCAACGCTCCAGGAGCCGGGAGTGGAGGTAGAACACGTCGCCCGGGTAGGCCTCGCGCCCCGGCGGACGACGAAGCAGCAGGGACACCGCGCGGTAGGCCTCGGCCTGCTTGGAGAGGTCGTCGAACACGATGAGCACGTGCTGGCCCTGGTACATCCAGTGCTGGCCGATGGCCGAGCCGGTGTAGGGGGCGAGGTACTTGAAGCCCGCAGGGTCGGACGCGGGCGCCGCGACGATCGTCGTGTACTCCAGCGCGCCGGCCTCCTCGAGGGCGCCGCGCACCGAGGCGATGGTCGAGCCCTTCTGGCCGATCGCGACGTAGACGCAGCGCACCTGCTGCTTCGGGTCGCCGGTGGCCCAGTTGGCCTTCTGGTTGATGATCGTGTCGATCGCGATCGCGGTCTTGCCGGTCTGCCGGTCGCCGATGATGAGCTGGCGCTGACCGCGGCCGATCGGGATCATCGTGTCGATCGCCTTGAGGCCGGTCTGCAGCGGCTCGTGGACCGACTTGCGGTGCATGACGCCGGGGGCCTGCAGCTCGAGGGCGCGCCGGCCCTCGGTGGCGACCTCGCCCAGCCCGTCGATCGGGCGGCCCAGCGGGTCCACGACGCGCCCGAGGTACCCGTCGCCGACCGGCACGGACAGCACCTCGCCCGTCCGCCGGACCGGCTGGCCCTCCTCGATGCCCGCGAACTCCCCGAGCACGACGACGCCGATCTCGCGCACGTCGAGGTTGAGGGCCAGGCCGAGCGTGCCGTCCTCGAACTCCAGCAGCTCGTTCGCCATCGCGCCGGGCAGGCCCTCGACCTGCGCGATGCCGTCGGCCGCCAGGGTGACGCGGCCGATCTCCTCGGCCACCGCCGCGGGCGGCTCGTACGACTGCACGAAGCGGTCCAGCGCGGCCCGGATGTCGTCCGGCCGGATCGTCAGCTCAGTCATTCCTTGTCTCCTCACGAGTCGCACGCACCGCGCGCGGGGTCAGTCGATCAGCTCGCCAGCCGTCGGCGCGCGTCCGCGAGGCGCGCCAGCACGGTGGCGTCGATGACGTCGGGGCCGGACTGCACGCGCAGCCCGCCCACGACGGTGGGGTCCACGATGACGTTGAGCTCCACCTGGCGGCCGAGGGCGGTCGCCAGCAGGCTCGCCAGACGCTCGCTCTGCGCGCCGTCCAGCGGTGCCGCGACGGTCACCGTCGCCACCCGCCGGTTGAAGCGCTCGGCGATGAGGTCCATCACGTCGCCGAGCTGCGCCACGAACCTGCGACCGCGCGGGGCCGCCGCGGCCCGGCGGGCGAGCGCGCGGGTCGACGGCATCGCCCGGCCTCCCAGGACCGCGTCGATGAGCGCCGCGCGCTGGTCCGGGGGCACCGTCGGGTCGTGCAGCGTCCGGCGCAGCTCGCGCTGACCGGCCAGCGCGCGCGTGATGACGAACAGCTCGTCGCCGACGACGTCGAGCTGGCCGGCCTGCTCGGCCGCCGTGAGCACCGCGTCGACCCCGAGCCGCTGGGCGGCGTCGGCCAGGTCGCGGTCGGCGGACCAGCGGGCGCCGACCAGGTCGGTGGCGACCGCCACGGTGCGCGGGTCGGCCCGCTGGAGCAACCGGGTGACGACCGCCGCCTTCACCTCCGGCTCTGAGGACGGGTCGGCGAGGACGCGGCGCAGCGAGCCGGAGGAGTCGAGGGCGTCGACGAGCGCGAACAGCTCGTCGGCCAGCCTCAGCGCCTCGTCACCGGCCGCCGAGGCGACCGGCTCCCACCGGCGCGCGACCGCGGCCAGCGACGCCCGGCTCGTCCCCCGCATCACGCCTGGCATCAGGATCGGTCACCCTTCGCCGGCCCGGCACCGCTGGCGACGGCGGACGCCTCGATGTCGTCGAGGAACCGCTCGACGACGCGCGAGCGCCGCGCCTCGTCGGCCAGCGACTCGCCGACGATCTTCGACGCCAGCTCGGTCGCGAGCGCGCCCACCTCGCCGCGCAGTGACACGGCCGCCTGCTGGCGCTCCGCCTCGATCTGCTTGCGCGACGTGTCGGCGATGCGGCCGGCCTCGTCCTGCGCCTTGCGCTTGAGCTCCGTGACGATCTGCGCACCCTCGGCACGCGCGTCCTCGCGGATCTTCGCCGCCTCGGCCCGCGCCTCGGCGAGGTGCTGCTGGTAGTCGGCGAGCGTCGCGGCGGCCTCCGCCTGCGCGAGCTCGGCCTTGGCCAGGCCGCCCTCGATCTTCTCGGCCCGCTCGTCGAAGATCTTCTGGAACGTCGGCAGGACGTACTTCCAGAACGGGACCGCGATGATGAGGACGACGACCAGCGAGCCGACGATGTCGGCGACCGCCGGGATCAGCAGGTGGATCCCGTCGACCGGCTGACTGTCCGCGGCTGCCAGGGCGACCGCGGCGAGCGCGGCCGTGCTCACTTGAAGAGGAACCCGGTGATCAGGCCGAGGAGGCCGAGCACCTCGACGAAGCCGATGCCGATGAACATCGTGGTGCGCAGCTGGTTCGAGACCTCCGGCTGGCGGGCCATGCCCTCGACGGTCTTGCCGATGAGGATTCCGAGGCCGATGCCGGGGCCGAGCACCGCGAGGCCGTAGCCGATGGTGGCCAGGTTGCCGGAGACGGTGTCGGCTGCGGCGAGGATGAGGCTGGACACGGTCGCTTTCCTTCCTTCGGCGCCCGGCCGGTCGGCCGGGCGATGGGGTTCAGTGCTCGTCGGCGATCGACAGGCTGAGGTAGACGGCGGCGAGGACGGCGAAGATGTAGGCCTGCAGGGCGGCGACGAAGACCTCGAAGAGCGTCATGACGAAGCCGGAGAGGAACGTCAGGACGCCGAAGGCCTTCATCGCCGGGGCAGCCTCGACGAGGAAGTACTCGGTCGCCCCGAAGCAGAGCACCAGCATGAGGTGCCCGGCGATCATGTTCGCCGTGAGTCGCAGCGCCAGCGTGGCCGGCCGGATGACGAACACCTGGAGCAGCTCGACCGGCGTCAGCAGCACGTAGAGGAACGGCGGCACGCCGGGCGGGAACAGGCTCGCCTTGAGGAATCCGCCGACGCCGTGCTTCTTGATGCCCGCGCCGAGGTACATGACGTAGACCCACAGCGCGAGGAGCAGGGGCAGCCCGATGCGGCTGGTGCCGGCGATGTTGAGGAACGGCACGATGCCGGTGAGGTTGAACCCGAGGATCGCGACGAACACCGTCGTCAGCAGGGGCACGTACCGCTTGGCGTTCTCCTTGCCCAGCACGTCCTCGGCGATGCCCGTCCGCACGAAGTCGAGCACCCACTCGATCGCGGACTGGAACCGGCCCGGCACGAGCTTGGCGCGGCGGGCGGCGACGACGAACAGAGAGACGATGACGAGCGCGGCGACGATCCGCACCAGCTCGACCCGGTTGAACTCGAACCACGTGCCCGAGAAGAGGATCGGCGGCGGGAAGAAGTCGTTGATCGTCGGGGGCTGGAACCCGCCACCGTCGGCCGCGAGCGGGAGCACCGTCACAAGGCTGGTCAGGGCACACTCCCTGGTGGTCGTGGGGTCGATTCGGGCCACACCGCAGCCATGCGGGCAACCGGCTCCGGCGCCCCGGCCGTCATGGTCAGCGGAAAGCCTAACCCATGCTGTGAGGGCGACCGCGTGGCCCTAGGTCCTCGCGGATCCGCCCGATGCGTCCCGTTCGCCCGGTTCGACATAGGGCACACGTCCCGTGGTGACCGCGCGGTAGTCGAGCAGGGCCGAGCCGATGACGGCGATCGCCAGCACCGCGCCGAAGACCGGCCGCGAGTAGAAGTCGAGCGGCCGCAGCACGGCGAGCACGACGATGACGACCAGCACCTTGGCCAGCCAGGTCCCCATGACGAGCGCTGCCATCGCGGCCGGCGACGACCGCACCGTGCGCAGCATCGCCACGATCGTCGTCGTCGAGAAGACGACGGCCAGCCCCCAGCCGATGAGCGCGCCCCAGACGCCCGGCAGCCCGGCGACCAGCCCGCCGACGACGAGCCCGAGGACGAGCAGCACGGCGAGCAGGATCGCCACGTCGCGCAGCGCGCGCCGGAACACCGCCTCGGCCGGCGTCGGGTTCCCGCGCCTGGCGTCGGGCTGCTGGGTCATGGCGCCTCCTGGCGTCGCAGGGACCGGCCGCGCAGCGGGCCGAGGGTCAGCAGGGTGGCGACGACGACGCCGACCGCCATCGCGATGAGCACGGTCGTCGTCGACCAGCGCACGAGCGCCGCCGCCCCGAAGGCGAACAGCGCCGTCCACAGGTACATGATCGCCACCGCGCGCCGGTGCGAGTGCCCGAGCGCCAGCAGCCGGTGGTGCAGGTGGCGGGCGTCGGGGTGGAACGGCGAGTGGCCGGCGCCGACGCGGCGCACGACGGCCATCGCCATGTCGAGCAGCGGCAGGACGAGCACCGCCAGCGGCAGCAGCATCGGCAGGAACGCGGGGAACGAGACGCGCGTGGTGACCGAGCCGGGGTCGATCTGACCGGTGACGACGATGCCGGCGGCCGCGATGACGAACCCCAGCAGCAGCGCGCCCGAGTCGCCCATGAAGATCCGTGCGGGGTAGAAGTTGTGCGGCAGGAAGCCGACGCAGATGCCCACGAGCAGCGCCAGCACGAGCGTCGCCAGGCTGGCGTAGTCGTTCTCGCTCGTCGAGACGGTCAGCAGGTAGCTGTACGCCATGAAGGCGGAGCCGCCGATCGCCACCATGCCGGCGGCCAGCCCGTCGAGGCCGTCGACGAAGTTCACCGCGTTCATCGCGACGACGACGGACAGCACCGTGACGAACGTCGACACCCGGCCGGACCACGCGACGACGCCGAGCAGGGGCATCTGGTAGAGCAGCACGCCCTGCCAGGCGAGGAACACCGCGGCCAGCACCTGGCCCATGAGCTTCGTCAGCCAGTCGAGGTCCCAGATGTCGTCGGCGACCCCGAGCGCGCACACGATCGCGGCACCGCCGACGATGCCGATCACCGGGTGCGGGTTGTCGAACACCGAGTGCAGGAAGCCCAGCCGGCTGGCCAGCAGCGTGCCGACGAGCAGCCCGAGGAACATCGCCAGCCCCCCGAGGCGGGGCGTCGGCTCGTGGTGGACGTCACGGGCCCGGACGGCGGTGATCGCGCCCCAGGAGAACGCAAGCCGCCGGGCGACCGGCGTCAGCAGGTACGTCGCCGCCGCGGCGACGACGAGCAGCAGGATGTACGCCCTCACCGGCCGTCGCCCGGCGCGTCGGCACCGCCCGTCGCCTCCGCGGACCCCGCCGCGGGCTCGTCGTGCGCCGGCTCGCGCGGCTCGTCCGGCCCGAGGACGTCGGCCACGGCGCGCAGCTCCGCGAGGGGGATCGCGCCGAGGCGGATCACGCGCAGCCGGTCACCCGTGGCGTCGACGATCGTCGACGGCGCGTTGCCGGGTGTCGGGCCGCCGTCGAGCACCACGGCGATCGCCTCGCCCAGCTGCTCGGCGGCGTCGGCCGCCGTCGTCGCGGCGGGCCGGCCGGTCCGGTTCGCGCTGGACACCGCGAGCGGGCCCGTGCGGCGCAGCAGGGCGAGCGCGAGCGGGTGGTCGGGGACGCGCAGCGCGACCGTGCCCCGGGTCTCGCCCAGGTCCCACGTCAGCGTCGGCTGCGCCTTGACGATGAGCGTCAGGGCGCCCGGCCAGAACGCCGCCGCGAGCGACCGGACGGCGCCGGGGACCTCGGTGGCCAGCCCGTCGAGGGTGCGCGCGTCCGGGATGAGCACCGGCGGCGGCATCTGGCGGCCGCGGCCCTTCGCGTCAAGCAGGGCCTGGACGGCGCGCGCGTCGAACGCGTCCGCGCCGACGCCGTACACGGTGTCCGTCGGCAGCACGATCACCTGGCCGCGCGAGACGGCGTTGACCGCCTCGTCGAGCGCCGGGCCCCAGGCGTGCGGGTCGATGGCGTCGAGGATGGGGCTCACGTCGGGTGAGTCTTCCACGTCACCCGATGAGGTCACGCCGATCGCCGCGCCAGGAGCGCCCGGGGCCGTCCGGTCAGGTCGGGCACCGTGCCGGGCTCCTCGAACACCCCCGTCGCCACCGCCGCCGCGCGCAGGGCCTCCGCCTGCACCTCGGCGTGCTCGACGACGAGGAGGCCGCCGGGTCGCAGCAGCCGCGACGCGGCGGCGAGCACCGCGCGAGGGGTGTCCAGGCCGTCGGCGCCGCCGCCGTACAGGGCGACGTCGGGGTCGTGCAGGCGCACCTCGGGGTCCGTCGGCACGGCGTCGGGCGGGATGTAGGGCGGGTTGGAGACGACGACGTCGACCTGCCCGGCCAGCTCCGCCAGCAGGTCGGGGTCGGCGACGTCACCGAGGAGCACCGTGACGCGCGCACCCGCGGCGGTGGCGTTCCGCGTCGCCAGGTCGACGGCCGGCGACGACACGTCGACCGCGACGACGCGCGCGGCGGGCACCTCGGTCGCCACCGCGACGGCGATGGCACCCGAACCGGTGCACAGGTCGACGACCAGGGGGTTCGCACCGGCCGCGACCCGCGCGGCGGCCTCGTCGACGGCCAGGCCGGCGACCACCTCCGTCTCCGGCCGGGGCACGAACACGCCCTTCTCCACCGCCAGCGTCAGGTAGCGGAACCCGGTGCTGCCGACGATGTGCTGCAGCGGCTCGCGCCGCGCGCGCCGGTCGACGAGCCCGGCGTACGCGGCGGGGAACCCGTCGGGCAGGGCCGGCGGCAGCACGAGGTCCACCCGCTCGAGCCCGAGCGCGAACGCCGCCAGCGCGAGGGCGTCGTGCCGCGGGGACGCCACGCCGGCCTCGTCGAGCAGCCGGGTCGCCCCGTCGACGAGCGCCCGCAGCCCGACCGGTGTCACCCGGCGGCCGCCGCGAGGCGGGCCGCCTCGTCGGCGTCGATCGCGGACTGGATCACCGGCCCGAGGTCGCCGTCGAGCACCTGGTCGAGGTTGTACGCCTTGTACCCGGTGCGGTGGTCGGCGATCCGGTTCTCCGGGAAGTTGTACGTGCGGATCCGCTCGGAGCGGTCGACGGTGCGGACCTGGGATCGTCGGGCCGCGCTCGCCGCCGCCTCGGCCTCCTCCTGCCGCGCCGCCAGCAGCCGGGCGCGCAGCACGCGCAGCGCCGCCTCCTTGTTCTGCAGCTGGCTCTTCTCGTTCTGCATCGACACGACGATGCCGGTCGGCAGGTGCGTCAGGCGCACCGCCGAGTCGGTGGTGTTGACCGACTGCCCGCCGGGGCCCGACGAGCGGAACACGTCGACGCGCAGGTCGTTCGGGTCGATCTCGATCTCGCCCTCGTCGTCCGCCTCGGGGAAGACGAGCACACCGGCCGCCGAGGTGTGGATGCGCCCCTGCGACTCGGTGACCGGGACGCGCTGCACCCGGTGGACGCCGCCCTCGTACTTCAGGTGCGCCCACACGCCGTCCTCGGGCGTCGCCGACCCGCGGGCCTTGATCGCCACGTGGGCGTCCTTGATGCCGCCGAGGTCTGAGTCGGTGGCGTCGAGCACCTGGACGGCCCAGCCCTGCCGCTCGGCGTACCGCGTGTACATGCGCAGCAGGTCGCCGGCGAACAGCGCCGACTCCTCGCCGCCCTCGCCGGCCTTGATCTCGAGGATGGCGTCGCGGGCGTCGTCGGGGTCGCGCGGCACGAGCACGCGGCGCAGGTGCTCGGCGGCCTCGTCGGCGGCCGCCCGCAGCCCGGGCAGCTCGGCGGCGAGCTCGGCCGCCTCGTCGCCCTCCGCGAGCTCGACGAGCTCGGCGGCGGCGCGGGCGTCGTCGGACGCGGCCTTCCAGCCCCGGTACGCCGCCACCACGCGGCCGAGCTCGGCGTACCGGCGGCCCAGCCGGCGGGCGAGCCCCTGGTCGGCGTGCACCGCCGGGTCCGCCAGGCGCGCCTCGATGTCCGCGTGCTCGCCGAGCAGCGGTGCCACGGCCTCGAACGCCTCGCTCATGCCTCGCCCTTCCGTTCCGGTGGAGCCGCTCGACGAGCGGTGGAGCCAACTGACGTCCGCGCGCGGCGTGTCACGGTCATCCGGCTCCACCGAGGCGCGGGTCGCTCCACCGGTGGGGCGGGACTCTCCGTCTGTCCGTCCTCAGACACGGAAACAGCGCCGGTGCAGCGGGTGGTCCCGCCGGCACCGGCGCTGCCGGGAAGCTACTTGGCCGCGGCCGGGCGCTTGCCGTAGCGCGCCTCGAACTTGGCGACTCGGCCGCCGGTGTCGAGGATCTTCTGCTTGCCCGTGTAGAACGGGTGGCAGGCGCTGCAGACGTCGGCGTGGATGACGCCGCTGGCCACGGTGGACCGGGTGACGAACGTGTTGCCGCAGGTGCAGATCACCTGGGTGGCCACGTAGTTCGGGTGGATACCAGACTTCACGGGATTCTCCTTGGTGGGGATGTCGCCGGGTCCGGGCGCGCGACGCGCCGGTGAACCGGCAGACCGACGAACAATGATGCCAGAACACCGACGCCCCCCGAAATCGTCCCGACCGCCCCCTCTTCGCCGAGTGCCGTACACGTCGACCGAGCGCCGCAGGAATTACGCCGGCATTCGGTCAACAGCTGCGGCGCTCGAAGTCTGGGGCTCGGCGTCAGAGCAGCTTCGCCAGGCGGGCCTTCGTGCGGTTCTGCGCCACCAGCCAGGCGACGTCCGGGTCGTCCGTCCCGAGGGAGAGGAAGCGTGGCAGGCCGTTCGCGGGCGACGCAGCGACGGCGACGCTCCAGCAGTACGCCAGGCCCTGTCGCAGCGTGCGGACGTCCGGGTCGCGCCGCTGCGGCACCGGCACCGACCGAAGGATGGCGGTCGCACCGGCGCAGGCGTCCAGGGCGGCGGCACGCAGCAGGGGCGACGGGCGCAGGATCGGCGGCTCGCACACCGCGGCGATCGCGGCGCGCGCGACGAGCGGCTCGCCGGTGCGCAGCCAGCGCCCGACGAGCCCCGCCAGCCCCTCCGGCGAGGCGGCGCCGATCCGTTGCGCGGCCATCGCGGCACCCTCGCGCACGCGCCACGACGGGTCACGGGCGCGGTCGGTCAGGGTCGCCTCGAGGCGCTGCCGCACAGCTGCACCGGACCACATGGCGCGGACGGAACCGCCGGACAGCCGGGCGGCGGCCGGCTCGTCAGGTCCCAGCCCGGCGGCCGGCTCGTCGGGTCCGTGCGCGGTCGGCTCGTCGGGGGCCTCGAGCCACAGTCGGCCCAGCGCGGCCGTGCCGCAGCAGCGCAGGTACTCGTCCACGTCGTCGGCCAGGCGCACGACGAGCGACGCCGGCGCGGCGTCCCCGAACGCCGCCAGCAGCTCGAGGTTGGCGCGCGGGCCCGGCAGGCCGGAGCGCTTCGTGAGGTAGGCCGGGGCCTCCTCGTCGGCGAGGGCCGCGAGCTCCTCCGCGTAGCGCTGGCGTGCCGTCACGGCCCCTATCCTGGCGGCGTGCCGCCGTCGACGCCCGAGACGAAGTCCCTGACCATCGGGCTGGTGCTGGACGACGGCCTCGACGCTCCCGACGGCGTGCAGCAGTACGTGCTGACGGTGGCGCGCGAGCTGCAGGCCCGCGGCCACGTGGTCCACCTCGTCGCCTCGACCACGTCGCGCACCGACCTCGAGCGGCTGCACGTGCTGGGCCGCAACCTGCGAGTGCGCTTCAACGGGAACGTGCTGTCGTCGCCGCTGCCGGCGCGCGCCCGCGACCTTGACACGCTTCTCCGCGAGGTCCGCTTCGACGTGCTCCACGTCCAGCTGCCGCACTCGCCGTTCCTCGCCGGCCGGCTGGTGCGCCGCGTGCCCGACGACGTCGCGGTCGTCGGCACCTTCCACATCCTCCCGGAGTCGCGGCTGGTGGCCATGGGAACGCGGGGGCTCGGGCTCGTGGAGCGCCGCACGCTGCGGCGGTTCGACGAGGTGATGGCGGTCTCGGCGCCGGCCGCCGAGTTCGCGCGGACGTCGTTCGGCGTCACGCCGAGGGTCGTCACGATCCCGGTCGATCTGGGCAGGTTCTCAACGGTCGCGGCGCCCGGCGAGGCCGACAGGCCCGGCCCCGGTCCCCACGACCAGGCGCACGACGAGCCAGCGAGCGCCGACCACGACGATCTCCCGCGCGACGCCCACCCAGAGCCGGCGAGCGCCGCGCACGACGAGCGGCCGCTGCGCGTGGTCTTCCTCGGCAGGTTCGTGCCCCGCAAGGGTCCCCGCGAGCTGGTGGACGCCGCGGCGTACGTCGTCGACCACCGCCTCGTCGGGCGGCCGTGGACCCTGACCCTGGCGGGCAGCGGCCCGCTGGACGACGAGCTGCGCACCAAGGTGGCCTTCGAGGGCCTGACCGACCGGGTCGACATGCCGGGCTTCGTCACCGAGGCCGCCAAGGCGGCGCTGCTGGCGGACGCGGACCTCGTCGTGCTCCCCTCGACGGGCGGGGAGAGCTTCGGCATCTCCGTCGTCGAGGCGATGGCCGGCGGCGGCGGACCGGTGCTCGCCGGTGACAACCCGGGCTACCGCTCGACGATGGCGGGCCTCGAGGAGCAGCTCGTCGCGCCGCGGGACCGCGTCGCCTTCGGCCAGGCCCTCGCCCGCTGGCTGCTGGACGACGACGCGCGCGCCCGCGCCACGGAGCGGCAGCGGGTCGCCGCCCGCCGCTTCGACGTCCACACCGTGGTCGACGAGATCGAGGCGACCTACCGCCGGGCCGTGGCGACCCGGCGGCGCTGACGCCCGACGCGCGAGGGCCCCCTGACGCACGAGGCCCGGAGAGCTGCTGCTCCCCGGGCCTCGTCGCGGCAGGTGACGGTCAGACCGTGCGGCCGATCTCCTTCTCGTCGAAGACGCCGCCGGGCGTCGTCTTCTGCACCTGGAGCAGGAACTCCACGTTGGTCTTGGTGTCGCGCAGCTTGCCCAGCAGCAGCTCGATCGCCTGCTGCGTGTCGAGGGCGCCAAGCACCCGGCGCAGCTTGTAGACGATCGCCATCTCGTCGCGCGCCATGAGGATCTCCTCGCGGCGGGTGCCGGACGCGTTGACGTCCACCGCCGGGAAGATGCGCTTGTCGGCGAGGGACCGGTTGAGCCGGAGCTCCATGTTCCCGGTGCCCTTGAACTCCTCGAAGATGACCTCGTCCATCTTGGAGCCGGTCTCGACGAGCGCCGTGGCGAGGATGGTCAGCGAGCCGCCGTTCTCGATGTTGCGGGCCGCGCCGAAGAACTTCTTCGGCGGGTAGAGCGCCGCGGCGTCCACGCCACCGGAGAGGATGCGGCCGGACGCCGGGGCGGCCAGGTTGTACGCCCGGCCGAGGCGCGTGATGCCGTCCAGCAGGATGACGACGTCGCGGCCCATCTCCACCAGGCGCTTGGCCCGCTCGATCGCCAGCTCCGCGACGATCGTGTGGTCGCTCGCCGGCCGGTCGAAGGTCGAGGAGATGACCTCGCCCTTCGTCGAGCGCTGGAAGTCCGTGACCTCCTCGGGACGCTCGTCGACGAGCACCACCATGAGGTGGACCTCGGGGTTGTTCGTCGTGATGGCGTTGGCGATCTGCTGCATGATCAGCGTCTTGCCGGCCTTCGGCGGCGAGACGATGAGGCCGCGCTGGCCCTTGCCGATCGGCGCGACGATGTCGATGACGCGGCTGGACAGCCGGGTCGCCTCGGTCTCCAGGCGCAGCCGCTCCTGCGGGTACAGCGGCGTGAGCTTGGCGAACTCGGGCCGGTTGCGGGCCTGCTCCGGCGTCATGCCGTTGACCGTGTCGAGGCGCACCAGCGCGTTGAACTTGTTCGGCCGGTTGCCCTGCTGCGGCTGCTGCTCGCCCTCGCGGGGGGCGCGGACCGCGCCCGTGACCGCGTCACCGCGACGCAGCCCGGCGCGCTTGACCTGGCCGAGCGAGACGTAGACGTCGTTGGGCCCGGGCAGGTAGCCGGAGGTCCGCACGAACGCGTAGGAGTCGAGGACGTCGAGGATCCCCGCGACGGGCAGCAGCACGTCGTCCTCGGTCACCTCGATCTCGTCGAGGCCGGTCAGGTCCGGCATGCCGGGGCGTCCGCCGCGGCCGCGCTTGCGGTCACGGTCCCGGTAGCGGTCGCGGGACCGGCGGCGCCGGCCACCCATCTCGTCGTCGACACCCTGGGTCGGCTGACGGTTGTCGGCGCCGTACGGGCGGTTGTCGTTCTGGCGCTCGGGCAGCTGGCGCGGCTGCTGCTCGCGCGGGCCGGTGACGGCCTGGCCGGCCCCGTCCGCGCGCTGGCCCTCGCCGCCGTCGGCGCGGACCGGAGCCCCGGTGCCACGGCCGGCGCGGCGCGGACGGCGGTCGCCGGCATGGGCGTCGCGCTCCTCGTGCGCGGTGAGCTTGGCGTCGAGCGCGGCCTCGAGGCCGGCGAGCACGTCGCGGCCACCGGTGGGAGCCTCGTCGCCCTCGGTGCGGGCCGGGCGCTCGTCGGTCCGGGCCGAACGCTCGTCGGTCCGGGCCGGACGCTCGTCGGAACCGGCCGGACGCTCGTCGGTAGCCACCGGGCGCCGGGTGTTCCGGGCCACCCGCTCGCCACGCTGCGCCGGACGCTCGTCGGCCGCGTGCTCCGCCGGTGCCGGGCGCTCGTCGATCGGGGCAGGGCGCTGCTCCGGCTGCTGCGCCGCCGGCGCCGCGGCCTGTGCCGGCGCGCCGTTGCGGCGGGAGCTGCCGTTTACCTGCGCGGGTGCGGCGGCGGCCGGGGCCGGGCCGCCGAGCGCCGCGAGCAGGTCCGCCTTGCGCATCTTCGAGGCGCCCTTGACGCCCCGCTCCGCGGCGAGCGCCTGCAGCTCGGGCAACCGCAGTGCGGTCAGCGAGCCGGTGCGGGCGGTGTCGATGGTGTCGGTCACGAAGGATCCTTCCCCTCGTCGGGCCACCCGCTCTGCGCGGGAAGGCCGGGGCCAGGCCGAGTTCAGACCTGACGTGTGTGAGGCCGCGGTGCCGTGCACCGGTGCGTGACGGAAGCGGCCGTTCCCGTTCGTCGACTCGCTCTGACCGCGGGTCACATCGACCGGCGCGGGGCCACGAGGAGGTTCGGGGAACGCGCCCATCGTAACACCGGGGCGGGACCCTCCCGACGGGTGATGTTGCGGCGCGTCAGCGACCGGGGGCGCCCCGCTCGACCACGGCGCCGTCGGCGTCGATCGGCAGCGGCAGCACGCGCCAGCCAGCCATGACGCCGCCGAACGCCGCCGCGATCGCCCCGTCGGCGTCGGTCGACGGCAGTCCCTCGGGACCCGGGACGCGGCGGGCCAGCGCGAGCACGGTCGGCCCCGCGCCCGAGACCACGGCGGCCACCCCGTGCGCACGGAGCACGCCGACGAGGGCGAGCGAGTCGGGCATCACGGAGCGGCGGTACTCCTGGTGCAGCCGGTCCTCGGTGGCGGGGAACAGGAGCTCCGGCCGCCGGGACAGGGCCTCGACCAGGAGCGCGGCGCGGCCGGCCTGGAAGGCGGCGTCGGCGTGGGGCACCTGCGCCGGCAGCACCCCGCGCGCGCGGCGCGTCGACAGGTGGTACGGCGGCACGATCGCGACCGGCAGCACGTCCGGGTGCACCGGCAGGCGCGCGGCACGGACGGCGTCGTCCGTCCACGCCACCGTCACGCCGCCGAGGAGCGCGGGCGCCGCGTTGTCGGGGTGACCCTCCATCGCCGTCGCGAGGGCGAGCACCGCGGCGTCGTCGAGCGCCTCCGGGTCGGCGACCAGGGCGCGCGCGACGAGCAGCCCGGCGACCACCGCGGCGGCCGACGAACCCAGGCCGCGGCCGTGCGGGATCGCGTTGGTGCACTCCAGGCGGAGACCCACCTGCGAGGCACCGGCGTGGTCCAGGCCTTCCCGGATGGCGCGCACGACGAGGTGCTCGTCGTCGGTCGGCACTCCCCCGGCGCCCTCGCCGACGACGTCGACGACGGCTCCGGGCGTCGAGACCGCGCGCACCTCGACGACGTCGTGCAGCGCGAGGGCCACACCGAGCGCGTCGAAGCCCGGGCCGAGGTTCGCGCTGGTCGCAGGCACGCGCACGCGGACGTGGTCGGCTGCCAGACGCATGGGCGATGCCTGCTCTCCTGCTAGTCGAGGCCGAGCGCGGCGGCGATGGCCACCACGTCGGCGCTCACCCGGACAGGTGCCACCTCGGTGCCGTCCGGCGTCCGCAGCGCCCACGACGGGTCCTTGAGCCCGTGGCCGGTCACCGTGATGGCGATGCGCGCGCCGGCGGGCACGCGGCCCTCGCCGTGCAGCTTGAGCAGGCCGGCGACCCCGGCCGCCGACGCGGGCTCGACGAAGACGCCCTCGCCGGCGGACAGCACGCGGTGCGCGGCGAGGATCTGCTCGTCGGTGACCGACTCGATGAGCCCCCCCGAGGTGTCGCGCGCTGCGACCGCCTTGTCCCACGACGCGGGGTTGCCGATGCGGATCGCGGTGGCGATGGTCTCGGGCTCGTCGACCGGGTGGCCGAGCACGATCGGCGCGGCGCCGGCGGCCTGGAAGCCCCACATGGCCGGCGTGCGCGTGGCGACCGGCGCCAGCCCCGCGCCGTCGTCGTGCCCCGCGTACTCGCGGTACCCCTTCCAGTACGCGGTGATGTTCCCCGCGTTCCCCACCGGCAGCACGTGGATGTCGGGGGCGTCACCGAGGGTGTCGACCACCTCGAACGCCGCCGTCTTCTGGCCCTGGATGCGGTCGGGGTTCACCGAGTTCACCAGCTCGACGGGGTACGCCTCGGCGAGCTTGCGGGCGGCGACGAGGCAGTCGTCGAAGTTGCCGTCGACCTGCAGCAGCCGCGCGCCGTGCGCCACCGCCTGGCTCAGCTTGCCCATCGCGATCTTGCCGTCCGGGACCAGCACCGCGCAGACCATCCCGGCGCGGGCCGCGTAGGCGGCGGCGCTCGCGGAGGTGTTGCCCGTGGAGGCGCAGACCACGGCCCGGGCGCCCTTGTCGGCGGCAGCCGAGATCGCGGTGGTCATGCCGCGGTCCTTGAACGACCCGGTCGGGTTCGTCCCCTCGACCTTGAGCCACACCTCGGCCCCCACGCGGGCGCTGAGCCCGGGCGCGGGGACCAGGGGCGTGCCGCCCTCGAGGAGGGTGACCGGTGTCCGCGTGAGGTGCGACGGCAGGCGGTCGGCGTACTCGGCGATGACGCCGCGCCACTGGTGGGCCATCAGGCTCCCTCGACTCGCAGGACGGACACGACGCGGCGCACGGACGGCAGGGCGGCGACCGCGTCGGCGGTGGCGCGCAGCGCGCGCTCGGACGTGGTGTGCGTGGTGATGACGAGGTGCGCCACCGCGGCGTCGCCCGGCGACTGGCGCACCGCCTCGATCGACACGCCGTGCTCCGCATGGGCCGCGGCCACCTGGGCGAGCACGCCGGGCCGGTCCGCGACGTCGAGCCGCAGCTGGAACCGCGCGCGGGCCGCGTCCGGCGGGAGCACCGGCAGGTCGGCGTACGACGACTCCACCGGCCCGCGGCCCCCGACGACGCGGTGCCGGGCGACGGAGACCACGTCGCCCATGACCGCGGACGCGGTGGGCGCGCCACCGGCGCCCCGCCCGAGGAACATCAGCTCGCCGGCCGACGCGGTCTCGACGAACACGGCGTTGTACGAGCCGCTGACCTTCGCCAGCGGGTGGTGCTCCGGCACGAGCGCCGGGTGCACTCCGACGAGCACGCCGTCGACGCCGGTGTCCTCGTCGTGCGCCCGCTCCGCGACCGCCAGCAGCTTGAGCACGTGCCCGGTGCGCTCGGCCCACATGACGTCGGTGCTGGTCAGCCCGGTGATCCCGGTGCGGCCGACGGCGTCGAGCGGGACCCTGGTGTGGAACGCGAGCGAGGCGAGGATGGCGGCCTTGGCAGCGGCGTCGTAGCCCTCGACGTCGGCCGTCGGGTCGGCCTCGGCGTAGCCGAGCGCCTGCGCCTCCTTGACGGCCTGCTCGAGCTCGACGCCCTCCGTGGCCATCTTGTCGAGCACGTAGTTGGTGGTGCCGTTGACGATGCCGAGCACGCGGCGCACCTGGTCGCCCGCCAGCGACTCGCGCACCGCCCGGACCACGGGGATCCCTCCGGCCACGGCGGCCTCGAAGTAGAGGTCGACGCCCGCGGCGTCCGCGGCGGCGTACAGCGTGGGGCCGTCCTCGGCGAGCAGGGCCTTGTTGGCCGTCACCACCGCCGCACCGTGGCGGATCGCCCGCAGGATCAGCTCGCGCGCCGGCTCGATGCCGCCCATCACCTCGACGACGACGTCGGCCTTGTCGACGAGGGCGCGGGCGTCCTCCGTGAGCAGCTCCACGGGGACGGCCGGGTCGCGCTCGGCGTGGCGGTTGCGCACGGCCACGCCGACCAGCTCGAGCCTCGCGCCGACGCGCGCTGCGAGGTCGTCGGCCTGCGTGGTCAGGAGCCGGATCACCTCGGTGCCGACGGTGCCGGCGCCCAGCACGGCCACCCGCAACCGCTCGCCCACCTGCGCCCTCCCTCGCTCGGCTGTCTGCCGCACAGCCTACGGGCAGGCCACCTGGCGAGATCGGGGGCATCCAGCAGGTGGCGACCCTCCCGCGAAGCCACGGTGGGACGGTCCGTCCCCGGGTCAGCCCTGGTCGAGGGCGAGCAGGTCGGCGATCGTGTCGCGGCGGACGAGGACGCGCGCCTGCCCGTCACGGACGGCGACCACCGCCGGGCGCGGCACGAGGTTGTAGGTCGACGCCATCGAGCGGCCGTAGGCGCCGGTGACGGGGACCGCCAGCAGGTCGCCGGCCGCGACGTCGGCGGGCAGCGCCACGTCGTGCACCACGATGTCGCCGCTCTCGCAGTGCTTGCCGACCACGCGCGCCGGCACCATGGCGGCCGACGACGAGCGGCCGACGACCTCCGCGTGGTACCGCGCGCCGTAGAGCGCCGGCCGGATGTTGTCGCTCATCCCGCCGTCGACCGAGACGTAGGTGCGGACGAACCCGCCGTCGAGGCGCACCGGCTTGACCGTGCCGACCGTGTACAGGGTCAGGCCCGCCGGCCCGACGATCGAGCGGCCCGGCTCGATCGAGAACCGCGGCAGCGGGGTGCCCAGCTCGTGGGCCGCGGCGTCGACGCCCTGCGCGATCTCCTTGGCGATGCGGTCGGGGTCGAGCGGCACCTCGCCCGGCAGGTAGGCCGCGCCGTAGCCGCCGCCGAGGTCCACCTCGTCGACCAGGACGCCCGTGCGCTCCGCCAGCTCGGCGCGCAGGGCCAGCACGCGGCGCGCGGCGACGACGAAGCCGTCGGGCTCGAGGATCTGCGAGCCGATGTGCGAGTGGATGCCCACCAGGCGCAGCCCGGGCGCGGCCAGCACCGCCAGCAGGCCGGTCATGGCCGGGGAGTCCGCGTCGTCGTCGTGCGCCAGGGACAGGCCGAACTTCTGGTCCTCGTGGGCCGTGGCGATGTGCTCGTGGCCGCCGGCGTGGACGCCGGTGGTGACGCGCACCATCACCGGGACCTCGGCGCCGCGCGTCGTGGCGGCGGCGGAGAGCCGGGCGATCTCGACGAGCGAGTCGGCGACGATCCGGCCGACGCCCGCGTCGATGGCCGCCGCGATCTCGTCGTCGGACTTGTTGTTGCCGTGCAGGCCGATCCGGTCCCCGGGGACGCCCGCGGCGAGCGCCACCGCCAGCTCGCCGCCGGTCGCGGTGTCGACCGCGAGGCCCTCGTCGTGCACCCACCGGGCCACGGCGATCGAGAGGAAGGCCTTGCCCGCGTAGTAGACGTCCACCTCGGCGCCGACCTGGGCGAACGCCGCCTCGAAGGCCTCCCGGTAGGAGCGGGCCCGCCCGCGCAGGTCGGCCTCGTCGAGCACGTAGAGCGGGGTGCCGAACCGGACGGCGAGCTCTGCGACGCGGACGCCAGCCACCGCCACCGACCCGTCCGCCACCCGCTCGACCCCCGCCGACCAGGGCGAACCCACCGCTCCCGGCTGCTCACTCATCGCGTGGGCCTGCCACCCTCGCCCGCCGGCGGGCTCGTCGGTTCGACGCCACGACGTCGGTGCGAACCGACGTACCGGCGTCGGCCCGACGAGCCGGCGAGGGGCTGTCCGCTGGAACCGGCGCCGGGCGGAGGCTCACATGCGCTCCGGCGCGCTGACGCCGAGCATCGCCAGGCCGTTGGCCAGCACCTGGCGGGTGGCGTCGTTGAGCCACAGCCGCGTGCGGTGCACGTCCGAGACGTCCTCGTCGCCGAAGGGCGCCACGCGGCGCACGTCGTACCACTTGTGGTACGCCCCTGCGAGCTCCTCCAGGTAGCGCGCCACCCGGTGCGGCTCGCGCATCTGCGCCGCCTGCGCGACGACGCGCGGCAGCTCCGCGAGGTGGCCAAGCAGCACCGCCTCGGTCTCGTGGTCGAGCACGGAGGCGTCGAAGCCGTCCTCGCGGCGGACGCCGGCCTCGGCGGCGTTGCGCGCCACGTTGACCGTCCGCGCGTGGGCGTACTGCACGTAGAACACGGGGTTCTCGTTGGTCGCCTTGGCCAGCAGGTCGAGGTCCAGGTCGATCGCGGTGTCGGTCGACGAGCGGGCGAGCGCGTACCGCGCCGCGTCCACGCCGACCGCGTCGACGAGGTCGTCGATGGTGACGACCGTCCCCGCGCGCTTGCTCATCCGTACCGGCTCCCCGTCCTTGACGAGGTTGACCAGCTGCCCGATGAGGATCTCGAGGTTGACGTGCGGGGTGTCCCCGAACGCCGCGCAGACCGCCATCATCCGGCCGATGTACCCGTGGTGGTCCGCGCCGAGCATGATGACGACCCGGTCGGCACCCCGCTCGCGCTTGTCCAGGTAGTAGGCGATGTCGCCGGCGATGTAGGCGGCCTCGCCGTCGCTCTTGATGACGACGCGGTCCTTGTCGTCGCCGAACGTCGTGGTCCGCAGCCAGACCGCGCCGTCCTTCTCGTAGACGTGGCCCAGCTCCCGCAGGCGGGCGATGGCGCGGTCCACCTCGCCGGACTCGTGCAGCGAGTCCTCGTGGAAGTAGACGTCGAACTCGACCCCGAAGTCGCGCAGCGACTGCTTGATCTCGTCGAACATCAGGCCGACGCCGCGCGAGCGGAACGTCTCCTCCGCCTGCTCGTCGGGCAGCGTCGTCGGGTCCGGCTCGCCCGCCGCGAGCGCGTCGGCCACCACCTGCTCGGCGATGTCGGCGATGTACTGCCCGCCGTAGCCGTCCTCGGGCGCCTCGAGCCCACGGGCGCGGGCGACGAGCGAGCGGGCGAACCGGTCGATCTGCGCGCCGTGGTCGTTGAAGTAGTACTCCCGCACGACGACGGCGCCGGACGCCTCCAGCACGCGCGCCAGGCTGTCCCCGACCGCGGCCCAGCGCACCCCGCCGATGTGCAGCGGTCCGGTCGGGTTGGCGGAGACGAACTCGAGGTTGACCGTCAGGCCGGCGAAGTCCTCGTTCTCGCCGTACGACGAGCCGGACTCGACGATGGTCCGGGCGAGCTCGCCCGCAGCCGCCGCGTCGAGCCGGATGTTGAGGAACCCGGGCCCGGCCACGTCCACCGCCGCGACGCCCGGTGTCGCCGAGAGCCGGCGCGCCAGCTCGTCGGCCAGCCTGCGCGGGGCGACGCCCGCCTTCTTCGCCAGCTGCATGGCCACGTTCGTCGACCAGTCGCCGTGCTCGCGCTGCCGCGGCCGCTCCAGGTGCACGCTCGCGGGCACGTCGGCCGGGTCGAGCGGCAGGGCGCCGTCGGCGACGGCATGGGCGAGGGCGGCGCGGACCGCTTCGGCGAGCTGGGCGGGGGTCACCCGCAAAGCCTAGCCAGCGAGTCATCCCCCCTTCGGGCTGGCAGCCGCTATACCGGACGGTGTTGACTACGGCGCACGACGAGCAGGAGGCATCCCATGTCCAGACGTACCGGACTCATCGACTCCGCGGTGGAGGCGTTGAGCTCCCGGATCGCCTCCGGCGAGTGGGCCGTCGGCTCGCGGATCCCGCCGGAGCCGTCGCTCGTCGAGCTCCTGGGCGTGGGCCGCAACACCGTGCGCGAGGCCGTGCAGTCGCTGGTCCACGGCGGCCTGCTGGAGCGGCGCCAGGGGTCCGGCACCTACGTCGTGTCCAACTCCGAGCTGGCCGTGACCATCGGCCGCGAGATCGCGGCCGCGCGTCAGCGCGACGTCGTCGAGGTTCGTCGTGCGCTCGAGGTGGAGGCGGCCCGGCTGGCCGCCCGCCGCCGCACCGCCACCGACGCCGCCTCGCTGATGGCCGTCCGCGACGCCCGCGCGATGGCCTACCACGAGGGCATCATCGAGCGGATGGTCGACACCGACCTCGCGCTGCACCGCGCGATCGTCAAGACCGCCGCCAACCCCGTGCTGCTCTCGCTCTACGAGAACCTCATCGACGCCATCGGCGAGAACATCCGCTTCAACTTCGTCACCGACACGCACGGCGCCGACGCGCACGACGTGCTCATCGAGGCGATCGTCGCCGGCAACGACCGCCGCGCCGTCGAGGAGACCACAGAGTACCTGTCCGGCCTGGTCCCCGAGGCGTGAGCCCGGCCCGCGCGGGCTGGTAGTCTCGGTCGTCGTCCTCGGGCCGGTCCCTTCGCAGCCCGACGACAATGCGCCCGTAGCTCAGTGGATAGAGCGTCTGCCTCCGGAGCAGAAGGCCGCTGGTTCGAGTCCAGTCGGGCGCACGTAAAGTTGCAGGTCAGAGCCTCGAAGATGAGGCCGTGCACTCTCCGTGCATCTAGCCTCCGCCGATTCACCTGCCGATCGGGCGCAGCACATGGTCGACATCGTCCTTGCGCAGCCGGATGGCGCGACGGCCCAGGCGCAGGGCGGGCAGGGTTCCGTCGGCGATGAGCATGCGGATGAACCTTGTAGTGACGCGCAGCCGCTCGGCGGCTTCGGCGACGGTGAGCAGCTCGTGGTCGGTGCTGATGGTCATTGTCTCTTCTCCTTCGTCGGGCGCTGGGGTCAGCGGCTGAGGACCTGTGGGGCCGGCGTGGTGGCGGGTGTCGGGATCGCGTGGGTCGGCTGGCTGGGTCGGGGTGGAAGGGGCACGACGAGGGGTCGGTCGGGGTGGTGCTGGTCCCAGGTGTCGGTGGCCGACGTCTCGAGTCGCGTCGTCTTGAGGACGGTGGTGAGGATTTCCATCGGGTCACCGACCTGCTCCCCAGGCAGGCACTCGGTGCCGGGGCCGTCGACCGCGACGTACAGGTGGTTGGCCGCGCGGCCGCGGCTCATCGCGACGTACAGGTCCTCGCGGGCGGTGCCCGGGCCGATGAGGTTGTGGGTGACGTCCGCGGTGACGCCCTGGGATCGGGCGGTGGTGGTCGCGTAGCCGAGCTCGACGTGCCGGGTCACGTAGGCGGCCGGTAAGAGCGCTCGGGCGCCGTCGGGGTCGGTGACGTCCAGGGATCCGTCCGGCCTTACGGCGGCGACGGTCCACAAGGTGCCGTTGCGGACCCAGCGGTCGTCCCCGTAGGTCAGGCGCCGGTCGTTGCGGCGCGAGACGACCCGGTCACCGACCCCGGCACTCAGGTGGTCGGCGAGTGTCACCGCGTTGGCACCGACGAGTCCGACGTCCTGCAGCAGCAGGTGGATGCGCTGGTTGAGGTCGCTGACGGTGGCGCTGTCGACGGCCTGGGCCAGCACCCGTTCCCCTACTCCCAGCGCGGCGGTGGCCGCCTGGGCGACCTGCTCGACGAGCTCGTCATAGGTTCCGGCGTGCAGGCGCCGATGCTCGGCGTAGGTGTCGATGACGCTGGTCGACCCGTGTCGCAGCGCGAGGACGGCGCGGGCTTCCCAGGGCTGGGTGAAGCGGCGCAGGGTGCGCAGCTGGGCGGTGGGGCCGCGGTTGACGAGCATGGCGAACGCCCCACCGGCCCCGATCGCGCCGCGCTGGGCGGGGTCGCCGACGAGCAGGATCTTCGCCCCGGCGACCGCTTCAACCTGGCCGGTGAGGTGGGCCAGGGTGCGGGTGTCGGCCAGAGAGGCTTCGTCGAGCAGGAGCAGGGCGCCGGGGTGAAGCCGCCAACGGTCCTGCTCCTCGGACAGCCGCTCGACCCGGTCCCGGATGGCCAGCGGGTTGCCGCCGCTGAACCCGGGGGTGGCCTGCGCCTGGGTGCGAGCGAGCGCGCCGGGGCCGACGGACTCGTGCAGCCACTTGGCGGTGGTCTCGGCCCGCACCCGGAGCGCGGTGCCCAGGACGTGGGCGGCGGTCGCCGAAGGTGCCAGCGCGATCACCTCACCGCCGCGTGATGCCTGCCAGGCGTGGGCCAAGGCGGCCAGAGTGGTCGTCTTGCCCGCCCCGGCCGGACCGACCAACACGTCCAGCACGGTCAAAGAAGCCAGCACGTCGGCGACGGCGTCTGCCTGATCGTCGTCCAGCCCGGCCAGGTGCTCGGCCGCGACCGGGTTCAGCGGCAGGTGCTGGCGGCGGGTACCGGTCGGCGTGGCCGCCGCCAGCAGCAGCGCTTCGGCGCCGAGCAGTTCGGCGGTGGTGTACCGCTCCTGGCCACGGCGCACCGGGCGCTCCGGGTCGGGGACATCGAGACGGATGCATCCGTCGGAGGCCTGCGCCAGCAGCTGGTCGGTGAGATGGAACCGGTCCTTCGGCGAGGCCATCGGCAGGTCCGCCGAAGCACGCAGCACGCTGGCGGCCAGGTTCCACGTCGACCACACCGACCGACGCGTCGAGGCGTCGGCTACCGCGATCGCCACGATCTGCTCACGTATCTGCGGGCCGACGTCGTGGGCGTGCAACACCCGCCCGTAGCCGCCCGCCAGCGCCACGGCGGCCAGGTCCTGCGGTTCACGGCCGGTCAGGGCGCGGGCCCGGTTGGCCCACTCGGTCATCAGCTCCCGCAACGACCGAACCACCTTGCGCGGCCGAGTCGCGCGGGTCAGGTGCTCCCGGGCCTGTGTCGTCTCCACCCGCGACGGGCTCCGACCGGTGCGGGCAAGATGGTCGATCGCCCACTGTTCCTGCGCCGCGCCGATCGTCCGGGAGCGGGAGGAGAACGCGGCCAGCAGCTCATCGTTCAGCCCGTCGATCTCCAGCGCCGGGTTGCGGGACTCGCCCCGCTGCCGCCAGGACCAGGACACCGGCAGACGACGGACGACCTCGTCCGACAGCAACGCGTCATACAGCTCGGAGACCGCCACCGCCGCCGCGTGGATCGTCGTGCCGTCAACCGAACGCCAGACCCCGTCGATGCCCTGCACCCGGTTGGCCACGACCACGTGGGTGTGCAGGTTCGGGTCCCCGGCCCGGGAGTCCCAATGGTCGAATCCCGCCGCCACCATGCCGCGGGTGCGGATCTGCCGCGCTCCCCCGGCCCCGACCCTGGTCCGCAGCACCGACTGCTCGACAAATCCCAGCGCCTGGGCCACCGCCGCCCCGTGCGCCGCCTCGACGGCGCGCCTGGTCGGCTCGTCGCTCAGCGCCCACAACACCGACGCCGACTTCGGGACCGTGAAGGTCAGGTCATAGCCGGCGACCTTCAGGTGCCGGCCGATCGGGTCGCCGGTGACCGGATCACAGCCGTCACGGAACACAGCCGCGAGCTCGCCTTCGTCGAGCCGCGAGCCCGGCCTGATCCGATGGTCGATGCGGCCGAGGGCGTCCAGGCCGTGCCCGAGCCAGCAACCCGGCGGGTTGCCGGTCGCCGCGTAGTAGTCCGTCACCGACTGACCCGTCACCGCAGCGCCGTCGTTCACCGCGACATGCCTAGTCAGATACCGGTACCCGAGCCCCGCGACCATCTTGTGCATCGACAGCACGACGCCCTCCTCGCCCCAGGGAGGTGAGCGAACGCTCCTGCCCCCGCGAGCGGGTGCGCGGCATTGCGAGCGGTCACACCGAGCTGAACCGCACACCCCTCCTCAGAACAGGTGTGCAGCGGCCGTCGAACACGCGACGGCACGGGTGCGATCGGACCCCTCGAAGAACGCAACTGGCCACGTCCTACGTCGATTCGCCCACTCTTCTGCGACGCTCAGCGGCTCGGCGTTGGTACGTTCGACGCACGGGGGTCGCGGGCGGCGCGCCGTCAGGAGATCCATGAGACGGGCAGCGCAGCGAGGCCATGGACGCGTTCAAGGTTCACCGCAACCTCATTGAGGACTACAAGAAGTTCACCGAAGGGTTCGTCGATATCCGCGACGAGCGGGTCAAGGCGTCCGTCGAGGCGCAGGCCGCGGCTGGCGCGCAGTGGCCGGATCCGTGGTTGTCGCTGAACCCGTCTTTCGCAACGGGCGGCTCGGTCGACGACCTCGTCGCCGAGGGGCTGCTGCGTCCCGAGGCCAAGGCGATCTTCCGGGTCGGGAAGGACAAGGGGCCGGGCCAGCCGCTCGTTTTCCACAAGCACCAGGCCGATGCGATCCGAGCGGCGCGAACCGGTGCCTCATACGTCCTGACAACGGGCACTGGCTCGGGCAAGTCCCTCGCCTACATCGTGCCCATTGTCGACCACGTCCTGCGACGCGGCTCCGGGCGCGGCGTGCAGGCGATCGTCGTATATCCGATGAACGCGTTGGCCAACAGCCAGGTCGAGGAGTTGGGCAAGTTCCTCCGGGGCGGCTTCGGCGCCGGCAACGAGCCAGTCACGTTCCGGCGCTACACAGGCCAGGAGTCTGAGGACGAGCGTCTGGAGATCTTGGCGAACCCGCCGGACATCCTGCTGACCAACTACGTGATGCTCGACTACGTCCTGGTACGGCCCCGGGAACGGGAGAAGCTCGTCTCGGCGGCGCAGGGACTGCGCTTCCTCGTGCTCGACGAACTCCACACCTACCGCGGTCGCCAGGGTGCCGACGTGTCGATGCTGGTGCGACGCGTGAGGCAGGCGACCGGCACTGCCAGCGCCCTGCAGTGCGTGGGTACCTCCGCGACGATGTCGACCGCCCGCACCCAGGACGATCAGCGCCGGGAAGTCGCCGCCGTTGCCAGTCGCATCTTCGGCACTGAGGTCACCGCCGACAACGTCATCACCGAATCGCTCGTGCGAGCCACGACTGAGCGCGCCCCGTCGGCCGATCAGCTGGCGGCTGCCGTCGACGCACGCGGTGAAGCAGAGTCCGTCGACCGAACGTTGGCGGCCGGCTATGACGCTCTTCGAACGGACCCGCTCGCGTCATGGATCGAGGACACATTCGGGCTGACGACCGAACCCGACACCGCGGTCCTCGTGCGCACCGAACCACAGACGGTTCAGGGAGCCGGTAAGACGCTGGCCGAGATCACCGGGCGCGGCGCCGGTGCCTGTGAGACGGCGATCAGAGCCACCCTCCTGGCGGGCTCGCGCACTGTCGACGGGACGGCAGGCCGACCACTGTTCGCCTTCCGCCTCCACCAGTTCATGTCCAAGGGCGCCTCTGTCTATGTCACCGCCGAGGCTGAAGCTGTACGCCCTGTCGAGCACGAGTACCAGGTCGTTGTATCTGCCCCTGAGCGGCGCCTGTATCCCCTGGCCTTCTGTCGGGAATGCGGCCAGGAGTACCTCATGGTCAGGCAGGACCGGAATGAGGCACAGTTCGTCGCGCGTACTCAGATTGCCCTCTCCGGCCCTGACGACGGCTACCTGTACGTCGACACCAAGGACCCGTGGCCGGCCGACCCGATCGAGCGCCTGCCCCAGTCGTGGATCGACGACACCCCGTCCGGCCCCCGCGTCCAGCAATCGCGCCGACCTCACGTTCCGCAGGCCGTCGTCGTCGGACTCATGGGCGAGTACTCGACTCCAGGCAGCAGCGACCCGTCGCCGAGCGTGTCCGCCGCATGGATCCCCGGTTCGATGCTCTTCTGTCTTCGCTGCGGCGTCACGTACGAGACCGCGCGCCTCAGCGAGCTGTCGAAGGTCGTGACCCTCGATCAAGAGGGCCGGTCCAGCGCAACGACTGTCCTATCGACGAGCATCATCCGGTCGCTCAGCCAGGACAAGGACTTGCCCGACGAGGTGCGCAAGCTGCTCACGTTCGTCGATAACCGCCAAGACGCGTCACTGCAGGCGGGTCACGTCAATGACTTCGCGCTGGTCAGCCAACTGCGGTCGGCGGTCTTCGCCGCGGCCAAGGCATCCGGTGACGAGGGCCTCGACCCAATCGACTTCGAGTCGACCCTCCCCAGGGTGCTCAACCTCGACAGGAAGCACTACGCCCAGAATCCGCGTGCCTTCGACACGTCCCAGGCGGATGCAGCGCTCCGCAAGGTCGTCGCTCTCCGCGCGATGCAGGACCTGAGGCGGGGCTGGCGGTTCACGCTACCGAACCTGGAACAGACTGGCCTCATTCGCGTCCGGTACCCCATCGCCAAGGCGTTCTGCGGTTCGGTGGAGCACTGGGCAAGCGCGCACGTCTTGCTGCGGGCCGCGGATCCCGACCTGCGGTACGAGATCATCGAGGTGCTCCTCGACGAGTTTCGGCGGGTACTCGCGATCGACACCGACGTCTTCTCGCAGGAGCACATCGACAAGCTGCGCATCCTCAGCCGCGAGCACCTCGTCGGTGTGTGGACAGTCGGCGACACCGAGCAGGTGCCCTACCTGGGGACCGTCGTCCTCGCAGCGCAACCGCAAGGTGGTCCGCGCAACGTGCTCGCGCTGACCGCCCAGGGCGCGTATGGCCGATGGCTGTCGCGCACGGTCGATCCGGCGCACCCGAGAATCGACCGGGTCACGACGAACGACGTCCTCGACTCGCTCGTCAAGTTGCTCGCCGCCAACGGATTCCTGGCCGACGTCCGTGACGGACAGCTGCACGGCTATCGCCTCAAAGCGCATCAGATCCGGCTGATGGCCGGCGACGGCAACCACGGTGCCCCCGACCCCGTGCGGCGCACGCTCGACAAAGAGAAAGCGCCGCGAGTCCTCCCCTACTTCCGCGACCTGTACCGGGAGGCGGGCACCAAGTTGGCGGGCATCGTCGCCCGCGAGCACACCGCCCAGGTGCCCCCCGAGATCCGCGAGGAGCGCGAGAACCAGTTCCGCAGCGGAGAGCTGAAGCTCCTGTACTGCTCGCCGACGATGGAGCTCGGCATCGACATCCGTTCGCTCGACGCGGTGGCGATGCGCAACGTGCCGCCGACGCCCGCGAACTATGCGCAGCGTTCCGGTCGTGCTGGCCGGTCGGGACAGCCGGCAATCGTCGTCACCTACTGCTCCAGCGGCAACGCCCACGACTCCTACTACTTCGCGCGCAGCAACCAGATGGTCGCGGGCCGCGTCCTGCCACCCCGTCTCGACCTGGCGAACGAGGACCTCGTCCGCTCACACGTCCATGCCATCTGGCTAGCTTGCACCCCCGTTGACCTGCGGCAGTCGATGAAGCACGTCGTCGAGATCGACCAACCCGGGTACCCCGTCAATGCCGACATCAAGGCGGCGTTCGCGGTGCCCGACCTCGCCGCACGCGCAACTGCGGCCGCCCATGCCGTCCTCGACCCCCTCCGGGAGGACCTCGAGCGCACCCAGTGGTGGTCCGCCGTCTGGGTCGACGACGTCGTGGCCGATGCACCCCACGCATTCGATCTCGCGTGCGAGAGGTGGCGGACGCTCGACCGGACGGTCCGGGTGGAGATGGATCTCGCGTATCGCCAGTCCGCCGACGCCAGCCTACCCAAGAAGGAACGCCAGCAGGCCGAGGACCGCCAGCGTGAGGCCCGGCGCCAGCGCGACCTGCTCCTCAACGAGAGCGACTCGTCGTCGGCCATGGGTCAGGGTGACTACTACCCATACCGCTACTTCGGCTCCGAGGGGTTCCTCCCCGGCTACTCGTTCCCACGCCTGCCTCTGGCCGCCTACGTGCCGGGGCAACGGGGTGCCGGCGCCACGTGGTTGCAGCGTCCCCGGTTCCTGGCCCTGCGCGAGTTCGGGCCGAACGCGCTCGTCTACCACGAAGGCGCCCGCTACCAGGTGATTCGCGTCAACCTGCCGCGATCGGACGAGCCAGCTGACGGCAAGGCTCCGAATGCCGGCAACGTCACGCTCTCCGAGGCCCGCATCTGCGCGAGCTGCAACTATCACCACGACCGCCAGGTGGGCACAGACGTCTGCGAGAACTGCGGCGCCCGGCTGGCCGAGCCGACACGGAACCTGCTGGCAATGCAGACCGTCATCACCCGCCGCCGCGACCGCATCTCCGCCGACGAGGAGGAACGCCAGCGGCTGGGGTTCGACCTCGTCACGTCCTACCGGTTCCAGCCGAAGGGGCGCTCATCGGGCGTGCTCCACGCGATGGCGCAGGAGGGCGGAGTCCCGATGCTCGACCTCCGATACGGTGACGCCGCGGAGCTTCGCGTGACGAACACCGGCCCCAAGCGGCGCGCTCCCGGCACCGCCCCCGGCTTCTGGATCGACACCGTCAGGGGGACCTGGCTCTCGGACACCAGAGCCGCGGCGATCGACGCGCCTGAGGGCGATGACGACACCCCGGTCGCCGCCGACGTCCAGCGCAAGGCGCGGGTCATCCCGTACGTCGAGGACCGCCGCAACATCGCGGTGCTGCGGTGGGAGGACCAACGCGACGAGTCCGAGGCGAAGACGCTGATGTACGCCCTCGAGCGGGGCATCGAGGCGGTGTTCCAGCTCGAGGACTCCGAGCTGACGAGCGAGATCCTCGCCGACGACGACCACCGTGGGCGGTTCCTCCTCGTCGAGGCCGCAGAGGGCGGCGCTGGCGTGCTGCGCCGGCTTCACGGCGAGCCCGACGCTCTGGCGCGGGTGGCGCAGGAGGCGCTGCGGATCATGCACGTCGATCCGGACACGGGCCGGGAGCACGACGATGCCTGCGTCCGTGGCTGCTACCGGTGCCTCCTCTCGTACTCCAACCAGTCAGACCACGAGTCGATCAACCGTCAGTCGGCGGTGCCGACCCTGCTCCGTCTCGCACGTGCGACGACGGTCACCGACTCTCCCGACGACCCGCACCCCGCAGGGGATGGAAGCGCCGATCCTGCTCCCGCCGCCCCGGCGCGCACCCCGACCCCGCTGTCCGGCCGCGCCGCCGAACTCGTTCGTCTGCTCGGGCTGCGGGGCCTGGCACTGCCTGACTCCGCGGACGTCGCGATCGAAGGCATCACCGTCGACCTCGCCTTCCCCCGCACCCACGCCGTGGTGATCGTCGAGGACCTCTCGCGCCACCAGCCGGACGAGTGGCCGCTGCTGGCCGCCGGCTGGCAGGTGATTCACCTGCGGGACGGCGATGATCTCGGCGCGCTGGTGGCCGCGAACCCGAGCGCCTTCGGCAGGATGGCCTAGTGCCCACCTACGCTCCGGGAACGCTCGTCCGCGCACGCGGGCGGGAGTGGGTGGTTCTGCCGGAGAGCGCCGACGACTTCCTCGTCCTGCGCCCCCTGGCGGGCGGCGACACCGACCGCGCCGGGGTCCTGCCAGCGCTCGAAGCCGTCGAGTCCGCCACGTTCCCGACTCCCGGTCCGGACGACCTTGGCGACGCCCGCTCGGCCGCACTGCTCCGCGACGCCCTCCGGATCGGCTTCCGTTCGACGGGCGGCCCCTTCCGCTCCCTCGCGTCACTGGCCGTCGACCCGCGCCCGTACCAGTACGTCCCCCTCCTCATGGCGCTGCGTCAGGAGACCACGCGTCTGCTCATCGCCGACGACGTCGGTATCGGCAAGACGATCGAGGCCGGCCTCGTCGCCGGGGAGCTACTGGCCCAGGGCGAGGCGAAGGGGCTGGCCGTGCTGTGTCCGCCGGCGCTCGCCGAGCAGTGGCGGGATGAGCTCCGCGAGAAGTTCGCCCTGGAGGCGGAACTCGTCCTTGCCTCGACCGTCGGCCGGCTTCAGCGCGGCCTGACGCACGACGAGTCGATCTTCGACCGTTACCCGGTCACGGTCGTGTCCACCGACTACATCAAGAGCGACCGCCGCCGCGACGAGTTCCTCCGCACGGCCCCGGACCTCGTGGTCGTCGATGAGGCCCACACGTGCGTTGTCGACGACGCCGGAGCCGGCGGCCGCGGGCGCACGCAGCGCTACAGGTTGCTCCAGGACCTCGCCGAGGACGAGAACCGCCACCTCGTCCTGGTCACCGCAACGCCCCACTCGGGGAACGAGGGCGCATTCCGCAACCTCGTCGGCCTCCTCGATCCCGCGCTGCGCGACGTGGACCTCGGCGCGGAGGAGGCACGGCAGCGACTGGCCGCCCACCTCGTTCAGCGCCGCCGCGCGGACATCCGCACCTACCTGCACGAGGACACGAAGTTCCCGAGCGACCGCCAGACGCGCGAGGTTCCGTACCGCCTGTCCCCCTCGTTCCGAACGTTCTTCGACGACGCCGTCGCCTACGCGCGCGGGCAGGTCCGGGACCGGTCGGGCACAACTCTGCAACAGCGTGTCCGATGGTGGTCGGTCCTGTCGCTGCTGCGCTCGATCGCCTCGTCGCCGGCCGCCGCCGCCGCGACCCTCGTGGCCCGCTCGGCCGCCGCGGCGGCCGAGTCCGGAGAGGCCGCCGACGCCGTCGGGCGCGCCCTCGTCTTCGACCAGGTGGAGGACGACTCCACCGACGCCGACGACACCGCTCCCGGCGCGATCCCCACCCTGGGTGACAACTCCTCGCCGGAGGCCCGCATCCTCCGCGACCTGGCGGTCCAGGCCCAAGGCCTCCGCGTCGACGACGACGCCAAGTTGGCCGCCCTGGTCACGCAGGTGCGGGGCCTGCTGAGGGAAGGCGTGTCGCCAATCGTCTTCTGCCGCTTCATCCCCACGGCCCACTACCTCGCCGAGCACATTCGCTCGGTGATGCGCAACGTTCCGGTCGAGGTCGTTACGGGTGAGCTGGCCCCGGACGACCGTTCCGCCCGCGTGCACGGCCTGCTCGACCAACCGGCCGACTCCGGCCGCGTGCTCGTCGCCACCGACTGCCTCTCCGAGGGCGTCAACCTCCAGGACGGCTTCCAGGCCGTGATCCACTACGACCTCGCGTGGAACCCCACGCGCCACGAGCAGCGCGAGGGCCGCGTCGACCGCTTCGGCCAGACTGCGGACATCGTGCGGGCGGTGACAATCTACGGCGAGGACAACGGCATCGACGGGATCGTGCTCAACGCGCTGCTGCGCAAGCACGCACAGATCCGCAAGGACCTCGGCATCAGCGTCCCGGTCCCCAACGACACGAACGACCGCGTGCTCCAGGCCCTCCTCGAAGGCGTTCTGCTGCGCGGCGGTTCAGGCGAACAGCTCGAGCTCGAGCTATTCCCGGTGGTCAAGCAGCTCGACGACGCGTGGACGTCGGCAGCCGAGACCGAGCGCCTCTCGCGCACGCGCTACGCCCAAGCAACGATCCGGCCCGACGAGGTCGCGCGTGAGGTGGACGCCGCCCGCTCCCGCCTGGGCCGTCCGGAGGATGTCGCGCGCTTCGTCCGCACCGCGCTGGCCGAGGTCGACGGCGCCATCCGCGACGACCCGTCCGGCCTGGTGCTGGAGGCCCACTCGATCCCGGTCGGGCTGCGCGACGCGCTGCACCTCAACGGCTCGGACGGCACGCTCCTGTGGGCCCGCGACCTGCCGGCCCCGCGCGGCGCAGCCGTCACCGTGCGCACGGACGAGCGGGTCGGCGCCCTGGCTCGCTTCATCCTTGACGGCGCCCTCGACAAGCGCCTCGAGGAGCGACTACGCCCGGCGCGGCGCGCCGGCGTCATGACAACGAACGCCGTCGACGCACTCACGGTGCTGCTGCTCGCCCGGTTCCGGGTGCACGTGACCCTCCCTGGCCGCCACGGCACCCGCACGGAGGTCGCTGAGGAGGCGCGGACGCTCGCGTTCCGCGGTTCCCCGACAAGGCCGGTGTGGCTCGAGCCGGACGAGCTCGATGCCCTGCTCACCGCCCAACCGTCCGCCAACACACCCCCGGACCGCGCCCGCAGCCTCATCGAAGGGGTACTCCGCGCACTGCCGCAGCTCACTCCGGCCCTCGACGCCGAGGCACAGCGAGCGGCCGACGAGTTGCGCGATGCGCACACCCGGGTGCGCCAGGCCGCGCGCGGCCGCGACGTCGCGGGCGGCTTGGGCATCCGCGGCCTCGACGTCAGCCCCCAGCTCCCCGTCGACCTGCTCGGCGTCTACGTGTACCTGCCCGGCGGTGCTGCGTGACGGCGTTCCAGGCGATCCACGTCGAGGGCGGCATCGTCCCGGCGACATTCCTCCAGCGCATCGCCAGCGATGACATCGGCACGACCGAGTCGCGCTCCCCGGCCTCCTACCACCTGCCCGGCCGCGAGAGCATCCGCGACGCTGCGAACCGGTCATGGACCTACCTTGTCGGCGCCTGGGAGGCGTGGCGCGATTCCCAGGCGAAGGAGCCGGGCGGCTTCGCCGGCACCGGTGCTGCACTGGTCCGCGAGCGCTGGCTCCTTGTGCTGCTCCAGGAGCTCGGCTACGGCCGAGTCCCGGTTCGCACCGGCGGGATCACGGTGGGCGAGCAGACGTACCCCATCTCCCACGTCTGGGAGCACATCCCGATCCACCTGCTTGGTCCCGGCGTCGACCTCGACCGGCGCCACGCCGGCGTCGCCGGAGCCACCCGCGCACCCCAGGCGATGGTCCAGGAGCTGCTCAACCGGACCGACGAGCACCTGTGGGCGATCGTCTCCAACGGCCTGAGGCTGCGCCTGCTCCGAGACTCCACCGCGCTGGCTGGCTCGGCGTTCGTCGAGTTCGACCTCGAGGCGATCTTCGACGGCGAGCTTTTCGCAGAGTTCCTCCTCCTGTGGGAGACGTGCCACCAGTCCCGGCTCGAGATCCGTCCCACCGCCGAAGGCAGCTCGGCGACGGCGAGCGACTGCTGGCTCGAGGCCTGGCGCTCCGACTCGGTCAACGCCGGCGCTCGTGCGCTGGAACGGCTCCGCGACGGCGTCGAGAACGCCCTGCAGCATCTGGGCACCGGCTTTATCGCCCACCCGGAGAACACCCACCTTCGCGAGCTGCTCGCCACCGGCAAGCTGCGACGCGAGGACTACCACCGCCAGCTGCTGCGCCTCGTGTACCGGTTGCTCTTCCTCTTCGTCACCGAGGACCGCGACGTGCTGCTCGACCCAAACGCTGGCCCGCTGGCCCGGCAGCACTACACGGACTTCCTGGGCACGCAGCGGCTGCGCCGCCAGGCGCGCGAACGCCACGGCTCGGCCGCCTACGCCGACCTGTGGCGCGGCCAGCGGCTGGTGCTGCGCGCGCTCGGCGGTGACGGTGAGCCGGCGCTCGGACTCCCGGCCCTCGGCGGCCTCTTCGACCCCGAGGATGGCCTCGGCGAGCCGCTCCTCGACGCTGAACTCGCCAACGACGACATGCTCCAGGCGATCCGCGACCTCGCCTGGCTGCCCACCGGCGAGCAGCGGCTCCAGCAGGTCGACTACCGCAACCTCGGGTCCGAGGAGCTCGGCGGTGTGTACGAGGCGCTGCTCGAGCTGGTCCCGCGAGTCTCGGTCACGGAGCACCGGTTCGAGTACGAGCGCCTGAGCGGCAACGAGCGCAAGACGACCGGCTCTTACTACACGCCCCCGGCCCTTGTCTCGGCGCTGCTGGACTCCGCGTTGGATCCAGTCATAGATGACGCCGTAGCGGCGGCAACCGACGGTGCCGATGCCGAGCGCCAACTCCTCAACCTGCGCGTCTGCGATCCCGCCTGCGGCTCCGGCCACTTCCTCGTCGCCGCCGCTCGCCGCATCGCGCGCCGCCTCGCGGCGATCCGTTCCGGCGAGGACGAGCCCACGCCGAACGACGTTCGTCACGCGCTGCGGGACGTCGTCGCCCGCTGCGTGTACGGCGTCGACGTCAACCCGCTCGCCGCCGAGCTGGCGAAGGTCTCACTCTGGCTCGAGGCCGTCGAACCCGGCAAGGCGCTGGGCTTCCTCGACGCGCGCATCCGCGTCGGCAACTCGCTGCTGGGCACCACGCCCGCGCTGCTGGCCGCCGGCGTTCCCGACGAGGCCTTCACACCCCTGGAGGGCGACGACAAGAAGGTCGCAACCGCGGTGAAGCGCCGCAACCAGGCCGAGCGCGGCCGAGACGGTGGCGGTCAGGACGTCCTCGAGCTCGACTTCGGCTCGGCCAGGGCGCGCCCGTTCCGCGACGCGCGCGCGGAGTTCCTCGCGGTGTTCGACGACGCCGCGTCCGTTCGGACCCAGGCGCGTCGTTGGCACGAGTACGAGCGGTCACCGGAGTACCTGCACCACAAGGTCCACGCCGACGCGTGGGTCGCCGCCTTCGTCTGGCCGCTCGGCCAAGCCACGGCCAGCAGCGTGCACGTCACCCAGCCGCCGACCACCGCGATCGTCCGCCGGTTCGAGACCGATCCCGACGCGGCGAGCCTGGAAGCCACCCGCAACGAGGTGGAGCGGCTGGCCAATGAATACCGGTTCTTCCACTGGCACCTGGAGTTCCCCGAGGTATTCGACCGGCCCTCAGGTCCCGAAGGCCCGGCAGGCTGGATCGGCGGCTTCGACGCGGTGCTCGGCAACCCGCCATGGGAGCACATCGAGCTCAAGGAGCAGGAGTACTTCGCGTCCAAAGATCCAGAGATTGCTTCCGCCGCGGGGGCCCGCCGGAAACGCCTGATCGAGGCTCTGGAGCACGACGACCCGCAGTTGTACGCGCAGTACACCGCCGACAAGAGGCACATCGACTGCGTGCGGCACTTCGCCGCAGAGTCTGGCGTCTACCCGTTGACCGGTCGCGGCCGGGTCAAGACGGACCCCCTCTTCGCCGAGCTGTTCCGGACGCTGACTGCCGCGTCGGGCCAGACCGGCGTGATCGTGCCGACCGGGATTGCCACCGACGCGACCACCCAGTACTTCTTCCGGGACCTCGTCGAGAATTCGAGCGTCCGAGCTCTCTACGACTTCGAGAACCGTGCGCCAATCTTCCAGGCAGTCGATTCACGGTACAAGTTCTGCCTGCTCACACTGGGCGGTTCGGCCCGCAGGACGAAGGTCGCGCAGTTCGCGTTCTTCCTCCACGACGCCAGCGAGATCCCGTCGTCTCGCTTCACGATGACGCCCGAGGAGATCACGCTTCTCAACCCGAATACCGGAACACTGCCCATATTCCGCACCCGCCGCGACGCCGAGATCACACTCGGCATCTACCGACGTGTCCCCGTTCTCATCAATGAGCGCCTCGTCGCCGCCGGCGACCCGGCGGGGAACCCATGGGGCGTCTCCTTCATGCAGGGACTCTTCAACATGACGTCGGATTCGCACCTGTTCCACACGCGCGACGAGCTCGAGGCCGAGGGCTGGGTGCTGGAAGGCAACGTCTTCGTCCGGCCGACGAACAGCGCAAATGAGCGGGGGGGGGGGGGCACGCCTCGTTCCTCCCGCTCTACGAGGCCAAGATGATGCATCAGTTTGACCACCGCTGGGCAACGTACGAGCGCGACGGCTCGGTCCGCGACGCGACGCCCGCCGAGAAAGTGGACCCGTCATTCGTCGTCCTCCCCCGCTACTGGGTCCACGCCGACGAGGTCACCAAGTCCCTCGGAAACCGCTGGGACAAGCCCTGGCTCCTCGGCTGGCGCGACATCGCGCGCGCCACTGACGAGCGGACGTTGATCGCGCCGCTCTTTCCGATGAGCGCGGTAGGCAACAAAGTCCCGCTGATGCTCACCGTCGGCGGTCCTGTCCTCGCCGCCATCCTGAACTCCTTCGCCACGGACTACGTGGCCCGCCAGTCGGTCAGCGCGACCAGCCTCAACTTCTTCATCGTCAAGCAGATCGCAACGCTCAACGCGGGGCTCTTGGAGCGTCCCGTCGCATGGCTCCCCGCGACGCCTCGGGAGTGGATCCTGACGTACGTGCTCGAGCTCAGCTACACCGCCTACGACATGCGGGGACTGGCCGAAGACCTCAGCGACGACGGTGAGCCGTTCGTGTGGGACGAGGAGCGGCGCGCGATGCTGCGGACCGAGCTCGACGCGGCGTTCTTCCACCTGTACGGCCTGCCGCGCGACGAGGTCGACTACGTGATGCAGACGTTCCCGATCGTCTGCCGAAAGGACGAGGCCGCGTACGGCGAGTACCGCACCAAGCGCCTGATCCTCGAGTCGTACGACGCGATGTCGACCGCCATCGCCACCGGCACTCGTTTCCAGTCGTCGCTCGATCCCGCCCCGGGTGCTGGCCCCCGCCACGCCCCGCGGCCGAGGAGGATCCCCGCATGACGGAAGCCCCCGAGCGCATGCTCCCGCTCTACGAATCAAAACTCCTCCATCAGTTCGATCACCGGTGGGCGACATATGAATCTGATGGCTCGACTCGTGACGCAACCGACGAGGAGAAGGATGACCCTCGCTTCGAGGTAGAGCCTCGGTATTGGGTTCCCGAGTCAAGCGCTGCGGACACGCTGAATGGCAGATGGAATGAAGCGTGGGCTACGGTCTGGCGTGGTATCGCACGCTCCACGGACATCCGCACCGCGATCGCGACAGCAACGGACGGAATCGCGGGCGGTGGAAACTACGACTACTTCCTGGCAGGCAACTCCGGGTTAAATTCGCTCATCGCCACAGGCTTCCTCAACTCATTCGTCTTCGACTACGTCGTACGACAGAAACTCACGGGAATGCACCTTCAGTTCTCTGTCATGGCGCAACTGGTGGCACCCGAGCCTCGCGAGATCACTGGACTCATCTCGTGGACGCGTGAGTCGGGGACGGCTTGGTTCGGATCCCGGCTTTGCGAGCTGCTCTACACGTCGGAGAGGCTGGCGCCGGCCGCAAGACTTCTGGGCGACCAAGGCGAACCATTCCGGTGGGACATTGAACGCCGAGGCCTGATCCGCGCCGAACTCGATGCCGCCTTCTTCCACCTATATGGCGTGGCGCGCGACGACGTCGACTACATCATGGAGACGTTCCCGATCGTCCGGCGCAAGGACGAGGTGGCGCACGGCGAGTACCGCACCAAGCGCGTGATCCTCGAGGTCCACGACGCCATGCAGCGCGCGATCGACACCGGCACGGCGTATCAGACGATCCTCAACCCGCCCCCGGGCCTGGGTCCCCGCCACCCCGCGCGCGAGTCGAGCTGACCCCACGATGCCCCCGCCAACACCGACGTGGCTCTACCACTTCACGCACCTCGACCACCTGCCGTCGATCGTGCGCGAAGGCCTCATCGCGGATACCGAAGTGCAAGCCCGCGGGCTCGTCGTGCGGGAGGCTGGGGACCGCGAGATCAAGGGGCGGAGGCGGAGGCGGGCCGTCTCCGTGGGCCCACGGGGCACCGTTGGCGACTACGTGCCGTTCTACTTCGCACCACGCAGTCCCATGCTCTACTCGATCTCGCACGGAAACGTCCTGACCTTCCAAGGACGGACCAGCGACCTCGTCTACTTGGGCACCACGGTGGAGCTTCTCGAGGACTTCGGCGCCGACCTCGTGTTCACGGACCGCAACGCCGTGCTCGGCTACACCGAGTTCACGGCGGACCGGACCGTGTGGACGGCCGGCGGCTTCATCGACTGGGGCCTGATGCGCGAGACCTACTGGAACAACACGGCGGAGTACCCCGATCGCAAGGAGCGCCGCATGGCGGAGTGCCTCGTCCATCGGGGCGTGCCCTGGAACGCCATACTGACCGTGGGTGTGTTCGACGCGCAACGCAAGGACCTCGTTGAACAAGTCCTCGTCGGCGCCGCGCATGTCCCGCCCGTCCATGTCAGACGTAGCTGGTACTTCTGAGGGGTGATCGGGCAGACCATGATCGAGGAGGCTCGCGGCAACCTGCTCGCCGCAGACGTCGATGCGCTCGTCAACACCGTCAACACCGTCGGTGTCATGGGCAAGGGCATCGCCCTGCAGTTCCGCCGCGCGTACCCGGCGATGTTCGAGTCGTACGTTGCTGCCTGCAAAGCCGGCGAGGTCGAGGTCGGCCGGATGCACGTGTGGCCCACGGGGTCGATGTCCGGGCCGAGGTACGTCATCAACTTCCCGACCAAGCGGCACTGGCGTGCCCCGTCGCGGCTGGAGTTCGTCGACGCCGGGCTCGTCGACCTCGTCCGCGTGATCCGCGAGCGCGAGATCTCGTCGATCGCCATTCCTCCGCTCGGTGCCGGCAGCGGCGGCCTGGATTGGCGGCTCGTCAAGCCGCGGATCGTCGCCGCTCTCGACGAGGTGGCGGACGTGCGGGTGCTGCTTTACGAGCCGAACGGTGCGCCTGCCGCGGCGGACATGGCGCGGCCGGCCGAGCGCAAGCCGCTGACACCGCAGCGTGCCGCCCTCGTCGGGCTTCTGGCGCGTTACCTCACAACCGCGGTCGGTGCCTCGCTCATCGAGGTTCAGAAGCTCATGTACTTTCTCCAAGAGGCCGGCGAGCCGCTGCGACTGCAGTACCAGCGACACCACTACGGCCCGTACGCAGACAACCTGCGACACGTGCTGCGCGAGCTCGAGGGTTCGTACCTGACCGGCTACGGCGACGCCAGTGCGAAGGTGATCGACGCCGAGCCGATCACTCTCCTCCCCGGAGCCGCAGAGGAAGCCGAAGCGGTGCTCGCAGAGCACCCCGATACCCAGGCGCGCATGGCGCGTGTCCTCGAGCTCGTCGACGGCTTCGACTCGATGTACGGAACCGAACTCCTCGCGACAGTGCACTGGGTGGCCACACACGAGTCCCCCGCGCCGGCTGACCTGGCCGACGTCCGTCGACGGGTCCAAAAATGGTCGCGCCGCAAGCGGGAGCTGTTCACGGACGGTCATATCGAGATCGCGTGGGACCAGCTGCGCGACGAGCGGTGGGTGGCGGCATGAGCTCCGACGCGCCGACGGCCGGCCACCGCGCATACCTGCCGATCCCGGGCACGGAACGTCTGTTCGGCGGCGCCGAATACCAGCTTGCGGACTCACCGGCCGGGTACGTCTACAAGCGGGACTCGCACCTGATGCACGCCGCCGACTGCCTCCACGAGCCGCGGGTCGGTGTCGAGCCGCGCACACGGGACGAGGTCATCGAAGCGTGGCGACAGGCGCCCGACGAGCCCGTCGACCCCCGGTGGTGCCCCAACTGCCTACGGTTGCCCGTGAACCCGATCCCCTCCGTCCAGCCCCGTCGCCGGCAGGAGGAGGTTGCCGCAGTAGCCGCCGCCGCTCGCGTGGTGCTGGCGCACCTCCTGGGTGATGGTCTGTCCACGCTCGATCCTTCGCGCCGCATCTGGACCGCGGAGAACGCCACCGCGCTCCGGAACGCGATCTTCGGAGAAGGTGACACGGGCAAGGGTGCGTGGTGGGACCGATTCCGATCTCAGCTCACTGGCGCGCCGAGGGATGTGCTGCTGCTCGCCGCCGAGGCCGTGTACCTGCGATCCATCCCAGTCGCCGACCTCCGACCCGACACGCGGCGCCAGTACGTCGAGATGGTCCTCACGTTGATGCAGGAGCCTGTCTCCATCCCGGCGCCAATCAGCGAGGGGCTGACGTCACACGGCGTCTTCAACGGGGGACGTGGATGGCACGGCGCGGCGTGGCAGCAGATCGTCTGGCTGTGTGACTTCACAGTCACGTGGAACGGACTCACCGGCGCGGAGCGCGAATCGGCTCGTCGGGATCCGTGGGCGTTCCGTGACGTTGCAGGCCGCGTCGAGTACTACCTGCCGATGATGCGGAACGCCTTCGTCTTCATGGCGTTCCCTGACGTCTTCGAGAACATCGTCAACGACGACCACAAGCGTCGGATTCGTGACGCGTTTGCGCACGTCATCGGGGCTCCGAGCGGAACCAGTCTCGAGTCAGTTGACCGCGACCTGTTCGCAATCCGTTCCCGATTGGAGAGCGACCCGGTTGGGAACGAGTCCGTCGACTGGTACACCGACCCGTGGTATGCGTCGTGGAACCCACCGAAGGACGCCGGCGACCGCGCCTGGGCCGTGCGAACGAAACCCGCGGGCATCGAGCTCATCGAGCGCTGGCGCAACGAGGGATTCGTCTCACTCGCTGCGAGTCACCTGGCTCCGCTGACCGCCGGAGCTCCACGCGAGACCGTCCGCGTTTCCGTCGACGCTGGATACGAGCATGTCGACTACGCGCAACGCCTGTACCTGACCGATGACTACTTCGCCTTCCTGTCCCGCATGCAGGTCGACGATGTCGTCGTCGCCCGCCACGACGAGCAGGCGTGGCTCGGCCGCATCACTGGTGATCCCGAGTTCTGCCCGGACGAACCTCGGCTGCGTCGCTCTGTCGACTGGCTGCCGGATCCCATCGCCGTCGCCACACTTCCGCTGCCAGTTCTCGGACTACTGGGGGCCACGTCGCGAACGGTCATTGACCTCACCGAGGGACGCGGTGCGCTCGAAAAGCTCTTCCCCGTCTCCACCGTCACGACACTGCAGTCGACGCCGGAGCCGGTTGTGCTGCCCACGAGCTCGACGCCGCCGCTGAAGGGCGCCACCAGCGAATTCGCCGCTTCCCTCCATCTCGACAGGCAGTGGCTCGACGACTTCATCGGCGTCCTTGAGAGCCGCCAACAGGTGATCGTCTACGGCCCGCCAGGGACCGGGAAGACGTACCTGGCCCGGAAGGTCGCTCGCTACGTCGCGAGCGACGACGCCGTGCGGCTGGTCCAGTTCCATCCGTCGTACGCGTACGAGGACTTCTTCGAAGGGTTCCGGCCGCGGGTGCAAGGCGAGACGGGGCTCGCGTTCGAGCTTCAGCCGGGCCCCCTTCGTCGTATCGCGTCCGCCGCCAGCCTGGATCCCGGCGTCCCGTACGTGCTGATCATCGACGAGATCAACCGCAGCAACATCGCAAAGGTGTTCGGCGAGCTGTACTTCCTCCTGGAGTACCGGGACGAGTACGTCGGACTCCAGTACTCGCCCGAGGCCGAGTTCCGACTTCCCAAGAACCTCTTCATCATCGGGACGATGAACACGGCCGACCGCTCCATCGCGTTGGTCGATGCCGCGATCCGTCGCCGGTTCTCGTTCATCGAGATGCACCCGGACAGTGAGCCCGTCGCGAGCCTGCTCGACAACTGGCTGGCGGCCAACCACCGCGACGGTGGGCGTGCCGACCTGCTGCGAGCCCTCAACGCCCAGATCGGCACCGACGACCGCGACTTCCAGATCGGACCGTCGTACCTCATGCGCGACGACGCCGACACCGAACAGGGCCTCGAACGGATCTGGGACTACGACATCCTCCCCCTGCTCGAAGAGCACTACTACGGCCGGCTCGACCGAGCCCAGGTACGCGAACGGTTCGGCCTCGCGAGGCTGCGCTCACGTCTGACCACCACCATGGTCGTCGAGACACGTGGTGCTGGACCGGTTCAGAACGCGCTGCCCGGCGGCGAGGGTGACGTCGACCTGCCGTGAGCCGCGTCGAACTGGCAGAGAACGACCGCGCCGGAACGCTCGTCGAGCTCGACGACTTGAAGGCCGCGACACTCGCGGCTCTCTCGATCGTCGAAGTACGACCCGAGCGCCCTGGCGTCTGGCGTCTGCTGCCGGTGGCCAACACCGTTGGTGCCGTCCGCGTCGGCGACCTCGACCTGGTCGTGCGTCCGAAGGCCAGCTTCTCGTCGGTGCTCTTCATGCTCGGCTACGCGAAGGACCCCGGCTTCGTGCTCGGGGAGATCGCAGGGCTGGCCGATGAGGGACTCTGGCCGGCGGTAGCCGAGACACTCGCTCGGCTCGCCGAGCGAGCCCTCGGTCGCGGCGTTCTCCAGGGCTATGTCACGCGTGAGGACTCGCTTGCCGTGGTCCGTGGGCGCATCCGCATGACCGACCAGATCGCCCGTCGTCCCGGCATCCTCGTGCCGCTCGATGTGACGTACGACGAGTACCAGGGCGACATCGCCGAGAACCGGATCCTGCGTTCTGCACTCGTCCGCATGACGCAGGTGCCGCGGCTCCCTCTCGGGCTCCACCGGCGCCTCGGTCACCTCGCAGCGCGACTTGATGGCGTGCGAGTGCTGGTGCCTGGCGCGCCGCTGCCCGAGTGGCGTCCGTCCCGGCTCAACGAGCGCTATCAGCCAGTGCTTCGGCTGTCCGAGCTGGTGTTGCGCCACGTCGGGTTGTCAACGAACGCCGGTGACGCGTCGGTTGCAGCGTTCGTCGTCAACATGGCCACGGTCTTCGAGGACTTCGTGACGGTGGCGCTGCGCGAAGCCCTAGCCCACCTGAACCCAGGCGGGCACACCGAGTCACAGTTCCGCACGTTCCTCGATACGGCCAGACGCGTTCCGATCCGGCCGGACGTCGTGCACACGATCGACCGCATTCCCGTGATCGTCCTTGATGCGAAGTACAAGCTCGGCACCGCAGACGGCAGGTACCCCGAGGCGGACCTCTACCAGGTCCATGCGTACTGCACGGCTCTCGGCCTGCGACGCGGTTGGCTCGTCTACGCCGGTTCTCGCGCTGAGGGTGCGGCGCCATCCCGCCACCGGATCCGGAACACCGAGATCGACATCGTCCAGTGGCCGCTCGACGTATCGAGAAAGCCCAGCGAGTTGCTGCGCGACGTCGAGCAACTCGCGAGCCTCGCCCTTCGCGGAGTCTGAAAGGACTCGACTGCGTGCTGCAGCGACCGCGGGCACCGCGAGCATCGCAGAGATGCAAGAAGAGTGCTGAATGTGGTGGTCGTTGGGGGCGATGGGGGTGGGGTGTTCGGGGCGTGGGGAGGGTAGGTGAGCGAGGGGCCGGTGGGAGCGGCTGGGAAGGCTCGGTGGGGACTGGCGGGGCGTGGTGGCGGATGTCGGCGTTGGGCGAGGTCGCGCGGGCCGACCGGGACTCGGCGACTCGGCGACAGCTGACACAACTCGTCTGCCGGCGAGCTCCTAGCGTTAGCATTGTTCACAGGAGGCGAATAATGCTAACGGTGCAGGACTCGGAGCGTCTGGTGGCTGGCGTGTGGGCCGACCTGGCGACCGCGTACGGTATCGTTGCGGACTTCCCCGGCCCCGATGCCCGTGCTGACGTAGTCCTCTCGGGTCCGAACCTGGCCCGGACCGCGTTCGCGATCAAGCGGTTCACCCGTCCCGTGCAACCGAGCGCCGCGCGGCGCCTGGCCGCTGTGGCGGCGGACAGCGGCAAGTCCGACGTGCGCCTGCTCGTCATCGCCCCGGGCGCCTCCCCCGAGGCACGCCGTGTCGCCGAGGAGGTCGGAGTCTCACTGATCACGGTGCAGGAGGGGACGCAAACGGAAGGGTTCCTCTGCACCGTGGCTGGCGTCGTGCGCCTGGAGTCGCCGACCCAGAGCCCGGCTCAGGTCCGCGCTCGGGGTCGCGTTCCATGGGGAACGTATGCCGTCGCGTTCACACTGCTCGAGGGGTCGGTCCGAGACCAGTCAGAGCTTGCCGCCCGGGCAGGCATCGGCCGGCCGAGGGTCTCGCAGGTGCTGACGCAGCTCGGCGAGTTCGTCGTACACAGCAACGCCGAGTGGGCCGTCAGGGATCCTCGGGCGCTCGCCGCCTGGCTCGTCGAGCGCTACCCCAAGGAACCACTGCTGGCGACCACGTGGGCGACGCTTGAGCCGCCGGTGCGCGCAGCCGAGACCGCCAGCCGGCGTCTCGACGAGATCGGCGTGCGGCACGCCGTGTCCGGCGAGGTCGCTGCCGACCGGATCGCACCCTGGGCCCGGCCGGCGACCGCCTGGATCTGGGTCGCAGCACCCGCAGACCTCCAGCCTGCAGGGCTGACGCCCGCGCCGGCGGACGCGGCCACCCTCACCCTGGCGGTGTCCGAGGACCCACACCTGTTGAGCTCCGCGCGTCCGGCGGCCGACGGCATGCCGCAGCTGCCGGGCTGGCGTGTCTGGGTCGACCTGGTGCATCAGGGGCGCGACGACGCGGCCGATGCCCTTGCCGACGGGCTCGTCGCCGGGAGGATCCGGTGACGGTGCGACTCGACCTGTGGTCGGCGTCGGCGGCCACCGACGCCGCATGGGCAGCCGCGTCGGACGTGGCCGAGCTCGCCCGACGGCTCGGAATCACGTACCGGCTCGTCGGCGGGATCGCCGTCACGCTGCTGACACACGTCCACGGCGTCGAGGACCGCGTGCCGGAACGCGAGACCGCCGACGCCGACATGGGTGTGCCACGGCAGGTCCTCGCGGACACCGACCTCGTCGGCGCGCTCCGTGAGCTGAGGTACGAGCAGGAGGCGGGCAACCGGTTCCGGCGCACCGACGGGCACAACGCGGTGATCGACGTGCTGACCGTCTCCCAGCGGGACCGTCAGGTCGAGTCCGAGACGTTCGGTGACCTGACGGTCGACGCCATCCCCGGCATGCACGTGGCGATGATGCTGCCGGCCACCGAGGTCGAGGTCGATGCCTACCTGCGCGACGGCACTCGGTTGGCGATGACGCTCGACGTCACCGACGTACGTGCCGCGCTCGTCATGAAGGCGTTCGCGTACCGGCTGCGCTTTGCAGCCAACGATGCCCGCGATGTCTGGCGCCTCCTCGAGGCCGCGGACGGTGCCGGCCTCACGGCTGACGACTGGCCCGCCGCGGCCGGAGCGCGGACGGCCGCCGCCCACCTGTGGTCCTTCTTCGGGCAGCCGGGCGGCGCCGGCGCTGCCACGGCCTCGCGCCGTCCCGTCGACCAGGCGCGGATCCGTCTGTTGATGATGAGGCTCGTGCCCGACGTCCAGCCGAGCGGCGGCTGAGGACCGCAGCCGTGGCGCGCTACAGCACCAGCCCGGACATCCGCTCGGCCAGGGCGATGTCGCGCCCCTCGGCCACGTGCTGGTAGCGCATCGCCATCGCCGCCGTGGTGTGCCCGGCCCGTTCCATGAGCTCCTTCAGCGTGGCCCCGGCCACGGCGGCGTACGTGTTGCCCGTGTGCCGCAGGTCGTAGAACCGCAGGTCGGGCCGGCCTGCGGCCACGCGGGCCTTCTCGAAGACGTTCCGCAGGCTCTCCCGCGAGACCGGCAGACCGTCCGGCCGGGCGAACAACAGCGCGTCCGGGCTCGAACCGATCCGCTCGAGGTGCGCCTCGATCGCGGGGATGACGTGCGGGGGCACGGTCACCTCCCGGGTGCCGGCATCCGTCTTCGGCGTCTCGAAGTGGACTCTGCCGTGGTCCCAGTTGGCGTTGCGGACGACGAGGACCTTGCAGCGCCGCACGGACCGGCCGTCCACCAGGTCGTCCCACAGCTGGATGTCCTTGCGGCGCAGGGCGTCCAGCTCGGCGAACCGCAGCGAGCACCACGCAGCCAGGGTCACCATCAGCCGGTAACCCTCGGGCATCTCCTGCTCGATCGTCGCCAGTTCCGACGGGGTGGCGATCACGACGGCGTGCTTCGGCTTCGGCGACTGACCGGCGCCCTTCACGCGGCACGGGTTGCCGTCCAGGAGCCCGTCGTCGACCGCTGTCGCCAGGATGGTGCGGAACAGCGCGTAGATCCGCGCACGCTGCGTCGGGGCATCCGGCGCCAGCATCGAGTACCAGGAGCGCACCGCCTCCGGCTGGATGGCGCCCAGCGCGGTCGTGCCCCAGTGCGGGATCAGCACGTGCTCGATCTTGTTCGCGTAGTCCGAGCGCGTGCGAATCTTCAGCCGGCGCTGCCGCAGCCACCGGCGGGCGTAGTCCTCGAACGGGATCAGCCGCGCCTCGGGGTTGATCTTGCGGTGCTCGATGAGGGTCTGCTGCTCGGCGAGCCAGACGTCGGCCGCCTTCTTGGTGGCGAACGTCGTCGGGGCGTTGACCCGCTCCTGCCCCGAGCCAGGCACCCCGAAGTAGGCCTGGTACCGCCCCGACGGGAGCTTGCGCACGCCTCCGAAGCCACGCCGTCCGGCCATCGCACCCACCTTCGACGGTTCATGCGCACGCATGCTTCGTGCATCTATCGTGCATTAAGCATCTCACAACCCGTTCCGCGCGATACCGTCTCGACAAGCGTCACTGCAGGTCAGAGCTGATATCGGTTCCGCACGGTTCCTCGGTATTCCGCGAGAGCCGCTGTTTCGAGTCCAGTCGGGCGCACCCCTCACGATGCAATTCACAACCTCGACGATGAGGTCGCGGCGCCCCGCGGCGCCGTCACAGGCGCGGCAGGACCTGCTCGCGCACCTGCTTGCGCAGGACCTTGCCGAGCGCCGAACGAGGCGTCTCCTGGATCCGGACCACCCTCCGGGGCACCTTGTAGGCGGCGAGGTGCTCACGGCAGTGGGCTCGCAGCGCCGCCTCGTCGAGCTCGGCGCCCGGCTCGAGCTCGACCGCGGCCACGACCATCTCCCCGCCCCGCTCGAGCGGCTTGCCGAACACGGCGGCGTCGACGACGGTCGGGTGCAGGCGCAGGACCGCCTCGACCTCCGAGGGCGAGACGTTGAAGCCACCCGTGATGACGAGCTCCTTGGCGCGGTCCACGATCGTGGTGAAGCCGTCCCCGTCCACCGTCACGACGTCGCCGGTGCGCAGCCAGCCGTCCGGCAGCAGGGACTGCGCGGTCTCCTCGGGCTCGTTCCAGTAGCCCTGGAACACCTGCGGCCCCTTCAGCAGCAGCTCACCCGGCTGCCCCTGGGGCACCTCGATGCCCGGGTCCTGCAGGTCGACGACCTTCATCAGGGTCGAGGGGAACGGCACGCCGATGGTGCCGGCGCGCCGGGTCGGGTGGAACGGGTTGCCCAGCGCGACCGGGGACGACTCGGTCAGGCCGTAGCCCTCGACGAGGAGCCCGCCGGACATCGACTCCCACAGCTCCACGGTCTGTTCGGGGAGGTTCATCGCGCCGGAGATGCAGAACCGGCACGAGCGCAGCGAGACCCCGCGTGCCTTCGCCGCCATCGCCGTGCGTTCGTAGATCGGAGGGACCGCGCAGTAGACGGTCGCGGGCGACCTCCGCATCGCCGTGAGGATCAGGTCCGGGTCGAACTTGGGGAAGAGGACCAGCAGAGCCTGCTTGCGCACGCCGTACGTCAGGTACAGCGTCATGCCGAAGGAGTGGAACATCGGCAGGATCGCGTAGAAGACCTCCTTGCGGTACTGCGCGCCGTACATCCATGCCTCGCCCTGCAGGGCGTTGGCATGCAGGTTGAGGTGGGTGAGCATCGCCCCCTTGGGGCGCCCGGTCGTGCCCGAGGTGTACTGGATCACGGCCAGGTCGTCGACACTCGGACGCGGATGGGCCGGGTCTAGGCGACCGTGACCGGCCAACGCCTCCCACGGGATCGTTCCCGGCGCCCGGCTGGTCAGTGCGGCGCGGGACCGGCGCAGGCTCGGCACCGGCAGCCGCAGGGCGAGCCGCTTGGCGGCCGGGAACGCGTGGAGCAGGTTCACCGCTACGACGTGGTCGATCTCGATGTCGGCCGGGAAGGCGCGGACGGCGGGGACCGCCACGTCCCAGGCGATCACGACGCGGGCCTGATGGCTCTCGAACTGGTGACGCAGCTCGCGGGACGTGTACAGCGGGTTGTGCTCGACGACGACGGCGCCCAGGCGCAGCACCGCGTAGAAGGCGACGACGTGCTGGGGACAGTTCGGGAGGATCAGCGCCACCCGGTCGCCGGCCCGGACTCCCAGCCGGTGCAGGCCTTCCGCCACCCGGTCGACCTGCTCGCCCAGCTCGGCGTAGGTCGTGCGACGGCCGAAGAACTCCGTCGCCGGGCAGGAACCGGCCTCGGCCACGGATCGCTCGAACATCGCGACCAGCGACTCGGTGGGGAGCTCGATCTCCGCCGGGACACCCGGCTGGTAGTTGGCGACCCACGGCCGGTCGGTGCTCGTCATGGGTGAATCCTCGTCCCCACGGTCAGTCACCGGTGGGGCCGTCGGACCCAGCCGACGACACCGCACGAACTCGCCGACGCCGGCTCGCTCGCCTGCTGCGACCTCGAGGCGGGATCATGGGCCCGGGCCTCACGACAGCAGCGTGCGGGGTAGGGACCGAGGAGGGTTCCCGTGGTTGATCCGATGCCGACCGGACCACAGCTCATCACCTACGCGGACCGGTGGGGCGGTGATGTCGCCGGGGTGCGGGCCCTCCTGGAGGGGCCGCTGGCGGGCGCCTTCGACGGCGTCCATGTGCTCCCGTTCTACCTGCCCTACGACGGCGCGGACGCCGGTTTCGACCCGCAGGACCACACGGCCATCGACCCCCGGCTGGGCACGTGGGATGACATGCGCCGGCTGGCGCAGGGCCGCCTGGTCATGGCGGACGTCATCGTCAACCACATGTCGTCGGGGTCGCGCCAGTTCGCCGACGTCGTGGCGAACGGCGACCGGTCGCCGTGGTCCGGGATGTTCCTCACCTTGTCGTCGGTGTTCCCCGAGGGCGCCACGGAGGACGACCTGACGCGGATCTACCGGCCCCGCCCCGGGCTGCCGTTCACGGCGATGACGCTCGGCGGTCGCCGCCGCCTGGTGTGGACCACCTTCACGCCGGCGCAGGTGGACCTCGACGTGCGCAGCCCGCAGACGTGGGACTACCTCACCACGGTGATCGACACCCTCACGGACGCCGGGATCCGCATGCTGCGCCTCGACGCGCTGGGCTACGCCGGCAAGGAGGCGGGCACCAACTGCTTCATGACGGGCACCACGCGCGCGCTCACCGAGCGGATCGTGCGCTACGCGCACGAGCGAGGCGCGCACGTGCTCGTCGAGGTGCACGGGCACTACCGCCAGCAGATCGAGATCGCGCAGACCGTCGACTACGTCTACGACTTCGCCCTGCCACCGCTGGTGCTGCACGCACTCACCGCGGCCGACCTCGAGCCGCTCGCGCACTGGCTGGCGATCCGGCCGCGGAACACCGTCACCGTGCTGGACACCCACGACGGCATCGGCATCGTCGACGTCGGCGTCAGCGACCTGCGTCCGGGCGAGCCGGGGCTGCTCGGCCCCGACCAGATCGACGCGCTCGTCGAGCGGATCCACGCCAACAGCGGCGGCACCAGCCGCGCCGCCACCGGCGCCGCTGCCTCCAACCTCGACCTCTACCAGGTGAACTGCACGCTCTACGACGCCCTCGGCCGGGACGACCGGCGCCACCTGCTCGCCCGCCTGATCCAGCTCTTCGTGCCCGGCATCCCGCAGGTGTACTACGTGGGGCTGCTCGCCGGGGACAACGACGTCGAGCGGCTGGCGGCGACCGGCGTCGGCCGCGACGTCAACCGGCACCGCTACACGGCGGACCAGGCGCAGGCCGCGCTGGCACGGCCGGTCGTCGCGGCAACGCTCGCTGCGCTGCGGCTCCGGCGGGAGCATCCGGCCTTCGCCGGCACGTTCTCCAGCGAGCTGCGCGGCAGCGCGGGCGAGCTGCGCTGGCGTCACGGTGACGACGAGGCCACGATCGCGTTCGACGTCGCGGACGCCGCGTTCACCGTCACCGCGACCGTCGACGGCGCGCCGCGCCCTGTCCTGGCCTCGGCGGCCCTCTGACCGGGCGCGGGCGTCCCACGTGCTGACCGCCCGGAATGCTCGGTGCCCGGCCGCGTTGTCGCAGGCATGAGCAGAGCGGTCGTGGTCGAGCAGTTCGGTGGTCCGGAGGTCCTCGAGGTCCGGGAGGTGGCAGAACCGCACGCGGGGCCGGGCCAGGTCCGGGTCCGCGTGAGTGCGGCCGGGCTGAACCCGAGCGACTGGAAGCGCATCGGCGCCGCGTCCGCCGCGGCGGCGCGCGGGCTGACCCTGCCGACGGGCTTCGGCTACGACCTGGCCGGCACCGTCGACGAGGTGGGCGACGGGGTGACGGGCTTCGCGGTCGGCGACCGCGTCTACGGCGGCGCGCCCGGCCGGGCGGTCGCCGAGCTCGCGGTGCTCACCCCGGGAGCCGACAGGGTGGCCCACACCCCCGACGGCCTCGACGACGTCGTGGCGTCCGCGCTGGCCGTCGCGGTGACGACCGCCGACGCGGTGCTGGCGGCCATCGGCGTGCGGGCCGGTGACACGGTCCTCGTCGGAGGCGCGGGCGGCGGCGTCGGCGTCTTCGTCGTGCAGCTCGCGGTGCTGGCCGGTGCACGTGTCATCGGCACCGGTAGCGCGTCGAGCGCCGACTTCCTGCGGGAGCTCGGTGCCGAGCCGGTGACGTACGGCGACGGGCTCGTCGAGCGCGTCAAGGCCCTGGCGCCGGGTGGCGTCACGGCCGCGGCCGATCTCGTCGGCGTCGAGACCGCGCAGGCCGCGATCGAGCTCGGCGTGCCGGCCGACCGGGTGGCGACGATCGCCGCCGCGGACCCGCCGGCCGGGGTGCGGCGCACGGGAGGCGTGGAGGCGTCGCCGGGTGCGCTCGAGCGGGTGGCCGAGCTCGTCGCCGCGGGCCGGCTGACCGTGCCGATCGCCGCCACCTACCCGCTGGAGCGGGTGCGCGAGGCCGTCGAGCGCCAGCGCGCCGGCCACGTGCACGGCAAGCTCGTCGTCACGCTGGCCTGAGCGCCGGCCGGATCGGAGAAGACAGCCATGACCATCGAGACCCTGCCGTGGAGCGACCCGCGCGAGCTGACCGACGTCGGCGTCGTGCTGGCCAACGGCCGCCTGGCACCGCGCCGGTTCGCGAACCGCGCGGAGGCGCAGGCGTGGGCCCGCCCGGAGGAGGGCGACGAGGTCGTCGAGCTCAACACCGTCTGCCAGTGTGACCTCTGAGCCGGTCCCCTGGGCGCGGTTCGACGACCTGCGGGCCGGCTCGTCGTCCCTGCTGCGGGCGGACCACGGGATCCTGCGGGCCGACACCCTCGACGAGGTCGAGCCCGTGCTGCGCGCGGCGCAGGCGGCGGCCGACGAGGGACGCTGGGCCTTCGGCTTCGTCGCCTACGAGGCGGCACCGGCCCTCGACCCCGCGCTCGCGACGCACGCCGGGACGGCCGGGCTGCCGCTGGCCTGGTTCGGGGTGGCCGACGAGCGCCTCGTCGTGCCGCCGATCACCCCGTCCGACGGCGCGGGGTACTCGGCGGGGCCTTGGACCTGCGGGTGGAGCCGCGAGCGCCACGCGGCGGCGGTCGAGGCCGTCCGCGCCCGCATCGCGGCGGGCGACACGTACCAGGTCAACCTGACGACGACGCTCACCGGGCCGGTGGCCGGGGACGCCGCCGCGCTGTACGCGGACCTGGCCGCCGCCCAGGGCGGCGCGCACCACGCGTACCTCGACACGGGGCGGTTCGCGGTCGCGGGCGCCAGCCCCGAGCTGTTCTTCACCTGGGGCGCCGGCGAGGTGACGATGCGCCCGATGAAGGGCACCGCGCCCCGCGGCGCCACCCCCGCCGAGGACCGGCGGGCGGCCGACGAGCTGCGGAACTCCCCGAAGGAGCGCGCCGAGAACGTCATGATCGTCGACCTGGTCCGCAACGACCTGGCGCGCATCGCCGCGCACGCGCCGAGGGTGACCAGCCTCTGCGCCGTCGAGACGTACCCGACCGTCCACCAGCTCGTCTCCGAGGTGGTGGCCGGCACCCGCGAAGGGATCGGCCTGGTCGACGTCTTCCGCGCGGTGTTCCCGAACGGCTCGGTCACCGGCGCACCCAAGCACCGGACGATGCAGATCATCCGGGAGCTCGAGGCGGAACCTCGGGGCGTCTACTGCGGCGCGGTCGGCCTCGTCGGGCCGCGCGGCGAGGTGACGCGATTCAACGTCCCTATCCGCACGCTGCTGATCGACCGCGACAGCGGCACCGGCCTCTACGGGGCCGGCGGCGGCATCACCTGGGACTCCATCGCGGACGCGGAGTACGACGAGCTGCTCGTCAAGGCGCAGATCCTGGCGTCCCGCACATCTTGAGGAACTCTTCAGGTCGGCCTGCGGCCGGCGAAAGGCCGCTGCGGTCGACTGGGTGCCGCGCGCGGCGATGGCCACGCGCGGTGCTGAGGAGGCGTGTCATGGTCATGACGAAGCTCGTTCGACGAGTGGCGGCCGCCGCGGGCGTGGCGGCGGTGGCGGTCGCATCGGCGGGAGCCGCCTGGGTGGCAGGCGGGAACGGCGACAAGGGGCCCAGCCCCACGGCCTCGTCGTCCGTGTCGGTCGACGACCAAGCGCTCCGCGCCCAGAAGATGGCGGACCTTCAGAAGCCGCGACCGGCAGAGTCCGCGCGGCCGTCCGGCGGGATCCTGGCCGACGAGCGAGCGGCCGGCCTGGTGGCGAGCAGCCTTGGTGTCTCGCACGACGCCGCCGAGGCGGCCCTGACCCAGCTCATCCCGCTGTCCGGCGCCAAGGGAGGCCTCGACCCGCACGGCGACGGCTTCCGCGCGGTCGCGACCGGCCTCGGCGTCACGCCGGAACGGCTGGCGCAGGCGATCGACGACCTCAAGCGTGGGCTTGGCTGAACCGAGAAGGACCACAATCGCGCCATGCGGATCCTGCTGGCCGAGGACGACGCGGCGGTCGCCGACTCGCTGTCGCGCGCCCTGGGCCGGGACGGGTACGACATCGACGTGGTCAGCGACGGCCTGTCGGCGCTGGACGCCCTCGCGGCGCGGGGCGCGGACCTGCTGATCCTCGACGTGCTCATGCCCGGGCTCGACGGGCTGCAGGTGTGCCGGCGGGTGCGAGCCGGGCACGACGAGACCCCGATCCTCATGCTCACGGCCCGCGACCTCATCGACGACCGCGTGGCAGGCCTCGACGCCGGAGCGGACGACTACCTCACCAAGCCGTTCGCCCTGCCCGAGCTGCGGGCGCGGGTCCGCGCGCTGCTGCGCCGCACGGGTTCGGGTGCCGAGATGCTGCGCTTCGCCGACGTCCGGCTGGACCCCGGTGCTGCCGTGGCGTGGCGGGGCGACGAGCGCCTGACGCTCACCCGCACCGAGTTCCTGCTCCTCGAGATGTTCCTGCGCCGGCCCCACCGGGTGCTGACCCGCGAGGTGATCACGTCCACCGTGTGGGGCTACGAGTTCGACGCCTCGGCGACGTCCCTGTGGGTCCACATCAGTTCGCTGCGCGCCAAGCTCGAGGACGGCGGTGCGCCCCGGCTGATCCAGACCGTGCGCGGCCTGGGCTACGTGCTGCGCGAGGAACCATGACCCTCCGCGGGCGCGTCGGCGTCCTGGCGGGGGTGGCGGCCAGTGTCATCGCGGCGGCCATCGGGGTGGGCGTGTGCGCGCTGTTCGTCTCCCAGCAGGCGGCGACCGTGGATGGGACGCTGGTGCGCGCGGCAGCGCAGTCGGGCGCGATCGCCCAGGCGATCAAGTCCAAGGTCGCAGACCAGGCAGGTCAACCGGTGTTCTCCGCACCGGTGTCGCTGCGCGACGCCGAGCTGCAGCTGTTCCCCGACGGCGTCACGGCGGGCGCCGGCACCACGGTAGGCACGATGACCGACGCGGACGTCGCCGTGGCCGAGGCCCGCAAGGATCCCTACTTCTCGGACGTCACCATCGACGGCCGCTCCTTCCGGGCCTTCACCACGAAGATGACCGGGACCGACCACGGCCTGGTGCGCGCCGCGTACCCCTACGCGACGATCACGGCCGACCGGCGGCGGCTGGTGTCGGCGTGCGCCGCACTGGCCGTGCTCCTCGGCGTCGGCACGGGTCTCCTCGGGCGGGCGCTGGCAGGCCGCACGCTGGCACCCGTTGCGCGCGTCACCGCGGCCTTCGACCGGGTCCGGCGCACCGGCCGGCTCGACGAGCGGCTCGCGGTTTCGGGGTCCGACGAGGTCGCGGAGATGTCCCGCGCCATGAACGAGATGCTCGCGGCCCTGGAGGCCTCGACGCTGGCGCAGAAGCAGCTGGTCGCGGACGCCTCCCATGAGCTCCGCACACCGCTGACCAGCGTCTTGACCAACCTCGACCTGCTCGACGAGCAACCCGGCCTGGCCGACCCGAAAGCACCGCTCTACGTCGACAGAGCCCGCGAGCAGGCCGGCCAGCTGCGACGCATCGTCGACGACGTCATCGACCTGGCGCGGCAGGGGCACGTCGCGCCCACGCTGGTCCCGACGCGCCTGGACCTGCTCGCCCGGCGGGTCGCCACCCAGGCGGCGGCGCGCGCCGACTCCGTGCGGTTCGCCGTCCGCACGGTCCCCTGCCCGTTGGTGGCCGACGAGGACGCCGTGAGCCGAGCGATCGCCAACCTCGTCGACAACGCGGTCGCCTGGAGCCCGCCGGGCGGGACGGTCACGATCGAGAGCGGGCACGCCGACGGCCACGCATGGGTGGCGGTGACCGACGAGGGCCCGGGGATCCCTGCGCACGACCTGCCGCACGTCTTCGAGCGCTTCTACCGCTCCCCCGAGGCCCGGCCGAAGCCCGGGTCAGGGCTCGGGCTCGCCATCGTGGCGGCAGTGGCCGCGGCACACGGCGGCGCCGCGACGGCCTCCTCGGACGCGGGCGGCACTCGCCTCGTGCTCTCGCTCCCGGCGCCCCCCGACGCCGACTGACGACGGAAGGGGCCGGCTCCCACGGGGACGGCCCCCTCTGTCGTCGTGCGAAACGCCTGGTCAGTCGTTGTGGAACACGTCCTTGACGTCCTCCACCTGGTCCTTGAGGCTCGCCTTCGCCTGGTCGGTCTTGCCCTCGGCGACGAGCTTCTCGTCATCGGTCGCGTGGCCGGCGGCTTCCTTGATCTGGCCCTCACCAGGCCGCGATGACCGCCCGCCGCACGTCGTCGAGCGTCCGCTCGGGCTGGAAGACGAGCCAGTCGAGCCCCGCGACGAGCGTCGCGCCGAAGAGGGCGGCCCCGGCCAGCGCGGCATCGCTGTCCGGGCGGACCTGAGCGACGGCCGCGGCGAACACGCCCATCGCGTCGCGGCGGATGGTGCCGATCGACTCCTGCCAGTCGCGGCCCCGCCGGAAGATCTCCGTCGCGACGAGCTTGGCGAAGTCCGGGTGGTCGCGGATCTGCGTCAGCAGCTCCGTGACCAGGGCGTCGATCGCCTCGGCGCCGCTGCGCCCCTCGGCGGCCGCGCGCAGCGCCTCGGTCAGCCGGGCGACGCCGTCGCCGATGATCCCGGCGAACAGGCCCGACTTCGAGCCGAAGTTGTAGAACACCGACCCCTTGGCGACCCCGGCGGCCGCGGCGATGTCGTCCACCGACGTCGCCGCGATGCCGCGGTCCGCGACGAGCGCGAGCGCCGCGTCGACGATCTGCTGCCGCACCGAGGTCACGGCGCCCACCCTGTCAGATCGACAGGGCCGGGTGCAGGCGTGACACCGTCCAGGTCCGCATCCGGCCGGCGCGCCACGACGAGACGGCCAGCGAGGCGATGAGGGTCCCGACGAGCACCGCGACCGAGACCACCAGGCGGCCGTCGGAGCCCCCGGTGATGAGCATCCGCAGGCCGGTGACGGCGTAGCTCATCGGCATCCAGGGGTGGATCGCGCGGAAGAACGCCGGGGTGGTGTCCACGGGGTAGGTGCCGCCCGAGGAGGCGAGCTGGAGCATGAGCAGCGCCAGGACGGCGACCTTGCCGGCGGCCGGCCCGAGCACCGCGATGAGCGCCTGCTGCAGCGCGAGGAACGTCGCCACGACGAGCACCGTGAACGCGACCGTGCCGGCGGCGTTCGCCAGGTGCAGGCCCACGCCGTAGTGGATGACGCCGAGCATGACGGCGACCTGGGCGAGGCCGAGCAGCAGAGCGGGCAGGTAGCCCGCGATCGTCGTGCGCCAGCCCGGGACGGCGGCGGCCAGCGCCCGCGACGGCAGCGGGCGCAGCAGCAACCAGGTGATGAGCGAGCCGACGAAGAGCGCCAGCGGGATGAAGAACGGCGCGAACCCCTCGCCGAAGCCCTGCGCCTGCTGCAGGTCGGTGTCCGAGAGGGTCACCGGGGTGGCGATCGCGGTGGCGCGGGCGGTCTGGTGCGCGGCGTCGTCGGCCGGGATGGCGGCGGCCCCGCCCGCGAGCGCGGTCGACAGCTGCCCGGTGCCGTCGGTCACCTGGCCGGCGCCGTGCGCGACGGCGGTGGCACCCGTGGCCAGGCTGGTCGCGCCGCCGGCCAGGGTGTCCGCGCCGGAGGACAGCGTGCTCGCGCCCTGGTCCAGCTGGGCGACGCCGGTCGCGAGCGTGCTGCTGCCGCCGGCCACCGCGGCGGCGCCCTGCGCGGCCGAGGCCGCACCCGAGGCCAGCTGCGCGGCCCCGGTCGCCAGCGACGCGGCGCCGTCCGCGACGCCCGCGGCGCCCGTCGCGGCGCTCGCCGCCCCCGCGCTCAGCTGGCGGGTCGAGGTGGCGAGCGTGCCGAGGCCGGTGTCGAGGTCGGCCGCGCCGGTGGCGACCTGGTGGGCGCCGGCCTGCAGGGTGGCCAGCTGCTGCGCCATCGCCGCGGTGTCCGAGGCACTCGGCAGCGCCGAGCCCAGGGTCGCCAGCTGCTGCGCGGCGGCCGGGTCGACCACGTTCCCCTGGGCGTCGTACGCCTGCGAGGCGAGGTAGGCGGCGACGGAGCTCAACGAGCCGAGCCTCGTCGACAGGGCGGTGACGCCGCTGACGGTCTGGTCGACGCCCGCGCTGACGGCGGCGGCGCCGGCCTTGAGGTCGTCGGCCCCCGGGACGGCGCCCGAGACACCCACGGCGAGCTGCGACGCCCCGGCAGCCACCTGCGCGGTGCCGGCCTCGAGCGTGGCGGCGCCCGAGGCGAGGGTGTCCGCGCCGGAGGCGAGCGCGGAAGCGCCCGAGGACACCTGCGCGCTGCCCGTGGCGAGGCTCGTCGCCCCGGCCGCCAGCGACGACGAGCCGGCGGCCGCGCCGTCGGCACCGGTCAGCAGCCGGCGCGCGCCGGCGGCCACGGTGGTGGCGCCCGAGGCGGCCGAGGACGCGCCGGCGGCCACCTGGTCCGCCCCGGTCGCCAGGTCGCCCGCCGCCGCCTCGAGGGTGAGCGCGCCGTCGGAGGCCGTGGCGAACCCGTCGCGCGCCGAGCCGAGCCCGACGAGCATCCGGGAGACCGCCTGCTCCCCCGCGGCCGACGAGACCGCCTGCTCCACCCGCAGCATCGCGGTGCGGCCGAGGGTGGTCGCCAGGAAGGAGTTGGCGTCGTTGTAGGTGACGTGGATCGTCGCGCTGGTGGGCGCCGGGCCGGCGGCGGAGACGAGGTCCGCGGAGAAGCCCGCCGGGATCGTCACGGCGAAGTAGTACGTGCCGTCGCGAACGCCGCGCTCGGCGGTGGCCGCGTCGGTCACGTGCCAGTCGAGGTCCTTCGACGCCGTGAGCCTGTCGACGACGTCCGCGCCCGCGTGCTCGGGCGTGCCGTCGAGCGTCGCCCCGGCGTCGGCGTTCACCAACGCGACCGGGAGCCTGTCGAGGTTGCCGGTCGGGTCCCAGAACGCCCACAGGTACAGGGCGCCGTACAGGAGCGGGACGAGGATCATCGCGGCGACGGCAAGCCGCGGCAGGCGGCCCCGGCGGAACCGGCGCAGCTCGGAGCCGGTGGAGATGACGGAGAGCATGGTGAGGCCTTCGCGGGTCGAGGGGATCAGGCGGCCGGGACCGCGTGCGGCCCGGTGGCGAGGTTGAGGGTCTGGGGCGTGCGCTCCCAGTCCATGCGCCGCACCTCGTCGAGCGAGGCGACCGCGGCGACGACGGCGACGCCACCGGCCCTCAGCCGTTCCAGCGCGGCCCACACCATCTGGCGGCGCGCGTCGTCGTGCACGTGGTCGACGTCGTCGACGACGAGCAGCTCGGGGCCGCGGACGGTCGCCAACGCGATCCGGAGCAGCATCGCGTCGACCTCGTCCAGGTCCCAGGCGACCGTGCCCACGCGCGGCAGCGGCCGCGGGCCGAACACCGGGCCCACGTGCCGGGCGAACGTGCGCTGGTCGATCCTCGGCACCCGTGCCCACCAGGGTGAGGTCCACGCGAGCCGCTCGCGCAGGGCGGCGCCGACGGTGATGCTCTCGTCGAGCTCGTCGATGCCCGCGAAGCCCGCCACGGCGGCCCTCGCCTGGACGGCGCGCCGCCGGGCGGGCAGCGGTTCGCCGAGCACGACGAGCTCGCCGCCCCGGTCCGGCACCATCCGGCCGGCGAGGGTCAGCAGCAGGCTCGAGCGCCCGGCGCCCTGCGGCCCCTGCACGACGACCAGCTCGCCGGCGGGCACCTCGACGTCCACCGGCCCGTAGACCTCGCCGCGGCCACCGCGGAGGCGGAGGCCGCGCGCGCTGATGGCGAGGCCGGAGGTGTCGCCGAGCCCACCCCGGTGGAGCGTCGCGGTGCTGGTGTCGCTGGTCACGTCGAACCTTCTTCTCAGGACTGACCGGTCAGTACAAGGACCAGCCTACGCCTGCGTCCGGGGGATCGCCGAGCCGACCGGTGTCTCGTCCGTCACACGCTCACGCGCGACGGCGCGGCCGGGGCGACGTCCGCCCCGGCCGCGCCGGTGATGCCCTGCTCAGCGCCGGTAGATGTCCCCGGCGTCCTTCACGTCCTCGACCGCGTCCTTGACGTGCGCCTTGGCCTGCTCGGCCTTGCCCTTGGCGACGAGCTTGTCGTCGTCCGTCACGTGCCCGGCGGTCTCCTTGACCTTGCCCTTCGCGTTCTCGGCGATGTTCTTCGCCTTGTCGTCCGCACCCATGGGGTACCCCGTCTCGTGCGATGTTCCGGCGGGCTTCCTCCGCCGCACGGCGCGGTCCCGTCAGCGCCACCCGCGCCGTCCGGCGCGCAGGCCTGGACCCCCCGTGCTCCGTCCAGCCTGACCCAGCCCGGCCGGGCCCGCACCTCGTCAGCGGCGGGGCGCCGTCACGCCCGACGACGACGCGCCGCGGCCGCGGCCGCCGCACCCACGACGATGAGCACGACCGCGAGCGCCAGCAGCGGCAGCGCCGGCAGTCCGGTGATCGCCAGCACCCCGTCCGAGGGGGCCGCCCCCGTGGTCGTGGGCGTCGGGCTCGGGACCGCCGCGGCCGGGGCGACGACGACGACGATCGTCTGCACCGGGTCGGTGAGGTCGTTGGTCGCGTTGATGCTGACCGTGTAGCTGCCCGCCGCACCCGCCGCCGGCGTGCCGGCGATCGTGGCCGTGCCGTCGCCGTGGTCGACGTACGTCAGGCCGGGCGGCAGCGTCCCCGTCAGGGCGAGCGTCGGGGTGGGGACCCCGACCGCCGTGACAGTGAACGCCCCGGCGACGCCCACCTGGAAGGTCGCCGACGCCGGGCTGGTGAAGGCCGGCACCTGCTTGACCTTCAGGGTCAGCGTCTGGTCGACGCCCGGCAGCGCGCCGCTCGTCGCGGTCACCACGACCTGGTGGTCACCCGCCGCCGAGGCCTGTGGCGTACCGGCGATCGTCGCCGTCCCGTCACCGTTGTCGACGAAGGTCAGGCCGGCGGGCAACGGGCCCCCGGCGGTGAGCGCGGGCGCGGGCGCACCGGACGCCGCGACCGTGAACGTCCCGGGTGCGCCCACGACGAAGATCGCCGAGGGGGCGCTGGTGAACGTGGGCGCCTGCTGCACCTGGACCGTCAGCCCCGCGCTCGCGGTCGCGACGGTGTTGGCGGCCTGGACGGTGAGCACCGCCTGCCCGCCGGCCGTGGGAGTCCCGGAGAGGGTGGCCGTCCCGTCACCGTTGTCGACGAAGGTCAGGCCGGCGGGCAGGGTGCCCGCCGAGACCGAGAGGGCCGGCAGGGGGAACCCGCTGGTGGTCACGGTGAACGTGCCCGCTGTCCCCAGGGTGAACGTGGCGGCCGACGCGCTCGTGATGGCCGGCGCCGCGTCCACCTCGATCGTCAGGGCCTCGGACGCGACGGCCCAGTTGACGGCGTCGACGCTGACGTGCGTCACGCCTGCGGCGGCCGCGGTCGGCGTCCCGGCGATCGTGGCGGTGCCGTCGCCGTTGTCCGTCAGGGTGAGGCCCGCCGGCAGCCCCGTCACCGAGGGGAAGGTGGGAAGCGGGAAGCCGGCGGTGGTGGCGATGGTGACGGCACCGGGCTGGCCGACGACGAAGGTGGCGTGCCCCGTGGCGGGCAGCACCGGCGCCTCCCTGACCTCGAAGGGTGCGGTGTAGGTCGACGTCCCGGCGACGTTGGTGGCGGTCACCACGAGCGGGTAGCTGCCGCCGCTGCCGGCTGCCGGGGTTCCGGCGAACGTGCCGTCGGAGGCCAGGGACAGCCCGGAGGGCAGGGACCCGGACGAGCTGTACGTCGCCGGCGGGTTGCCGCCGGCCGTGAACGAGTAGCTGTAGGGGACGCCAGCGGTGGCCGCCGGCGGCGCGCCCGTGAAGGCGGGCGGCACGGGCACGACGAAGTGGACCGTGGTGGTACCGCTGGCGTTGGTCGGCTGCGCCCACGCGTCGTGGGCCACGCCGGCGGCCAGCGACACGCTCACAGTCCCGTCGCCGGTCAGCGGACCCACCGTCACCGTGTAGCTCGAGCCGCTGCCGGTCACTGTGTACGTCCCGGCCCCCGGCGCCGTGCCGCCGACCGTGACGTCGCCGTGCCCCAGGGCGTTCCCCGTCGCGGTGCTCCAGACGCTGACGGGCTGGCCGCCCGACGTGAACTCCACGGGGAAGGCGAGCGTCGTGCCGGAGGGCCCGTAGGTCGGGTCGGCCGGCGAGGTGATCGTCGGGGTGGCGGGGTCGGGGATCGCGCCGCCGGTCGGCGTGGTGTTGATGGAGTCCAGCACCACCGTGGTCGACGAGCCGGAGGAGTCGTGGTTCTGCGGGTACGTGATGGTCACCGTCACGTTCGTCACGTCCGCGAAGTTCGGCTGCGGGCTGAAGCACACCGGGTTCTGCGCGCAGGAGAAGTTGAGGACGATGTTGAAGTTCGTCACGTTGCCGACGCCGGTCCCGTAGGTGCCGGTGATGCCGCCGCCCGTCAGCGAGATCGAGATGTTCGCCGCGGTCGTGAAGTTCCCCGTGCGGGTGATCTGCGGGAACGCGAGGAAGAACTGGGTGTTGCTCCCGTTCGACGTCAGGTCGAGGTGCGACAGCGCGTAGCTGAGCTGGACCCCGCCGGTCCCGTTGCCGTTGCCGTTCATCGTCATGGTCGCCTGGCCGCCGGACTCGGTGAACGTGCCGGGGGACGTGGTCGAGGTGTTCGGCAGCGGGAGCGTGGTGACCGTGCGGGCGCCGGCCGTGTTCCCGCTGAAGTCGTCGATGACGATCGGGGTCGGGGCGACCGCGGCGGCCATCCCGGCGGGGGCGAGCCCGACGCCCGTCAGCAGGAGCGCGGCGGTCAGCGCCGCCCGGGCGGTGGCACGACGACGGTTCGTTCCCGGCTGCATGGTGAGTCTCTCCTGAACGTCCGCACGCGCCCATGGCGTTGACCAGGGCCGACGTGCCCGAAGTAGCGGCAGGGACACCTAACACCGACGGTGACAGGAGGGCCAGGAAACGCGGCCCGTGATGTCCAGTTTCACCCGGTCCACGGTGGTACGGGCGAAAGGCCCGCCCGGCCGGCCCGCCTTCCGTCAGCGGCGCACCCGCCGCGCCGCCCCGCGGCGCACCTCGTCGGCCAGCGCGTCGTCGACGTCGCCGGCTGCCAGGGTCTCGCCCGTGCGGGCCAGCGCGAGGGCGAGCAGGTGGTCGGCGAACGCCGGGTTCGTCGGCAGCACCGGCCCGTGCAGGTAGGTGCCGAACGCGTTGCGCGTGCGCGCACCCTCCAGGCCGTCGCGGCCGTTGTTGCCCTTGCCGCGCACGACGACGCCGAACGGCTCCTGCCCGGCACCCAGCACCGTGCGACCGCTGTGGTTCTCGAACCCGTACACGGTGCCGGCGAACGTCGTCTCGACCGCGACGTTGCCGATGAGCCGCTCCCCGTGGGCCGGTGCCGCGGTGTCGGCGTCGAAGATGCCGATGCCGTCGACCTCGACCCCGGCGCCGGTGCGGTAGCCGTTGCCGAACATCTGGTACGTGCCGCAGACGGCGAGCATGGGCACCCCGGCGTCCACGAGCGCGCGCAGCCGGTCGCCGATGCGCACGATGTCGCGCTGCACCTCCACCTGAGCCGCGTCCGGGCCGCCGCCGCCCAGCACCACGTCGACCTCGTCGGGCAGCTCGCCGCCCGGGCCGTGGTGGTGCACCACCGGCACCAGGCCGTGCCGGCGGGCGCGGACCGACAGCACCAGGAGGTTGCCCTGGTCGCCGTACGTGTTCATCTCCTCGAGGTAGAGCTGGAGGATGTGCAGCGGCCTCATGCCGGCTCCTTCGTCGGCGCGGCCGCGTACGGCCGCAGCGCGGCGTGCAGGTGGAGCATCGCCGTGTAGTTGGCCAGCACCAGCTTGCGCCCGGGGATCTCCGCGAGCCGTCGCAGCGCCCGGTCCAGGTCGGGCTCGACCGAGCGCACCGTGACGTCGGAGTAGCCCAGCCGCAAGGCCATGTCGGCACCGCGGGTGCCGCTCGTCAGGTCGATGGTCCGGCCGTCCAGCGCCGAGACGTCGACGTCCCACAGCCAGGACACGTCGCGCCCGTCGGGGACGGCGTCGTTGATGGCGATCATGATCGCGGGCTCGTCGCCCACGTACGAGGCCAGCCCCTGGCGGAAGCCGGCGGGGTTCTTGACGAGCACCAGCCGCAGCTCGCTGCCGTCGGCGAGGACGAAGCTCTGGCCACGGCCGAAGGCCGGCTCGATGCGGCCGAGCCCCTCGACGAGCGCGGCGTCGCCCGCCGACGGCGCGAGCCGGCGCACCAGCGCGAGCGCGGCGGCCGCGTTCTGCAGGTTGTGCCGGCCGCTGAGCCGCAGCCGCGTGCGGTACGTCTCGCCGCCCACCCGGTAGGTGCCCTCCTGGTCGCCGATCTCAGCCAGCTCGACCGACGGGCTGACGTCCCGCGGCGGCGCGGCCACGGGGGCGACGCCCACCTGCACCAGCTCGTCGTCGCGCGGGAAGAGGGGCGCCAGCTCGGGGGCGACGCCGAAGTAGTGGACCGGCGTCCCCGCCCGCGCCACGTCCTTGGCCAGGGCGAGCAGCCGGGGGTCGTCGGCGTTCGTGACGACACCCGCCGTCGCCGCGCGCATCGCGTCGCCCACCAGCCGGGCGACGGTGTCGACCTCGCCGAACCGGTCGAGCTGGTCGCGGCTGACGTTGAGGGCCAGGACCCACTGCGGCCGCACCACGCGCACGAACCGGCTGGCGTACGCCTCGTCGACCTCGAACACGGCGACGTCGCCGGGCAGCCTGCCGCGCCAGTCCGCCTGCCGCACGAGGCTGGAGACGATGCCCCTGGTCAGGTTGCTGCCCGTCGGGTTGGTCACCACCGTGCGGCCCGTGGCCTCCAGCAGCTCCACGACCATCTTCGTCGTCGTCGTCTTGCCGTTGGTGCCCGTGACGACCGCGACGCCCTCCGGCAGCTGGCCGATGAGCGCCGCCAGGTAGCCCGGGACCAGCCGCTCGACGACGAGGCCCGGGAGCGCGTGGCCGCCGCCGCGGCGCCAGGCCGTGGCCAGCCGGACGGCCTTGCCGAGCCAGGTCCCCAGCAGGGCGTCCCTGCGCGCGCGGCGCGGGGTGGCCGCCGCCGACGACCCGGCGGGCGCCTCGTTCGGCCGCGAGATCACTCCGGGGGACGTCACCCCGCCCACACTAGGCGGTGAGCAGCGGGACGGGCCGCGGCGCCAGGGCCGCGCCGGGCACCTCCGCCGGTCCGCCACAATGGATCCTCGTGACCTACGCGCTCGCGATCTTCGACCTCGACGACACCCTGGCCCCGTCCAAGAGCAAGGTGGACCGGACGATCGTCGACCTCCTCGTCTCGCTGACGTCCGTCGCCGACGTCGCGGTGATCTCCGGCGGGCGCTTCGAGCAGTTCGACACGCAGCTGCTGTCCTCCTTCGACGACGAGAGGGCGCTGGGGCGCGTCCACGTGCTGCCGACCTGCGGCACGCGCTACCTGGTCCACGGCGAGCGCGGCTGGGTCGAGGTCTACAACGAGCCGCTGACCGACGAGGAGCAGGCGCACGCCGCCGCGGTCCTCGAGGAGGGCGCCCGCGCCCTCGGCCTGTGGGAGCCGGAGACCTGGGGCGACCGCATCGAGCTCCGCGGCTCGCAGGTGACGTTCTCCGCGCTCGGCCAGCAGGCGCCGGTCGACGCCAAGAAGGCCTGGGACCCCGACGGGTCGAAGAAGGAGAAGCTGCGCGCCTACGCGGCCGAGCGGCTGCCGAACCTCGAGGTGCGCTCCGGTGGCTCCACGTCGGTCGACATCACGCGCGCCGGCATCGACAAGGCCTACGGCGTGCGCAAGCTGCTCGACCGCCTCGCGCTCGACCCCGAGCAGGCAGTCTTCTTCGGGGACCGGCTCGACGAGGGCGGCAACGACTACCCGGTGATCGCCACGGGCGTCCCGTGCGTCGCGGTGACCGGCTGGGAGGACACCCCGGCCAAGGTCAGGGCGACGGTCCCGGAAGCCTTCCCGGCGTCCTGACCCCTCGAGCCTGTCGCCGGAGCCGCCCCCTCCCACCCCATTCGTCATTTTCCTGAGCTTCGCGTCGTGAACCGCGACCGAAAGCTCAGGAAAGCGGCGTCCCGGGGGGGCGTGAGGCGCACGACGACCGGGCGGAGCGGGTCCGGCCTACGCGGCGCGCAACGACGCCGCGACCGCCACCGCCTCCAGCAGCGAGCCTGCCAGCGGCGCGCCCGTCGCCCGGAGCCGGTCCTCGTCCGTGACACCGCCCGTGTAGAGCACGATCCGCGCGCCGAGGGCGCGGGCGGCATCGGCGTCGTCGACCGTGTCGGCGATGAGCACCGCATCGGCCGGATCGACGTGCAGCGCGGCCAGGTGCGCCGCGAGGTGCGGCGCTTTCGACCCGCCGTCGACGTGCGCGCGCAGCCCGTCGACGCGGTCCAGCAGCGGTTCCAGCCCGTGCCGTCGCACGAGCGCGACGAGGTCGTCGTGGAAGAACATCGACAGCAGCGACTGCGTGCCGCGCCACGCCGCGATCGCCGCGAGGGCGTCCGGGGCCAGGCCGGCGCCGTCGAGCCCCTCCCGGTACACGACGTGGAACGTCTCGTCGAGCAGCGCGAAGTCCTCGGGCGGCACCGGGTGCCCGAGGAGCACCGCGTAGTAGTCGGCCACGGGGCGGAAGAAGCCCCGGCGGTGGTCGTCGACCGAGACGGCGGGAGCACCCAGGCCGGCCAGCGTCGCGTTGGTCGCCGCGACGACGAGCGCGGTGTCGTCGAGCAGGGTGCCGTTCCAGTCCCAGACGAGGTGCGCCACCCCCGCAGGCTACGGCCCGCGCCCCGCGCGAGGTCGCGGCAAATGATGGGACGAACTGCCCAGGGCCTTGTGCGATTCTTCACATAGTCTCGTGGACATCGCACCGCTGGTCTTCAACGTCGCAGGTCGGCACCCCGAGCCATCAGGGAGACACGGTGACCATCACCGCATCGAGCAGCACCAGCCGCGCTGCGGCGCGCACGACGAAGGCCGCGGCGCCCGCCGCCGCGACACCGGCCACCGAGCCGAGCGCCGAGGTCTCGGCCGAGGTCACCGCCGCCGAGAAGGCGGCCGCCGCCGCCCTCGAGGAGGCCACCGTCGCGGCGATGGTCGACGAGCTCGTCGCCAACGCCACCAAGGCCCTGGCCGAGTACGCGACGTTCACCCAGCAGGACGTCGACCGCCTGGTGAAGAAGGGCGCGGTCGCCGCGCTCGACAAGCACGGGCACCTCGCCCGCCTGGCCGTCGACGAGACCGGCCGCGGCGTCTTCGAGGACAAGGCGGTCAAGAACATCTTCGCGTGCGAGCACGTGACCAACTCGATGGCCAACCTCAAGACGGTCGGCGTCATCCACGTGGACGAGCTCAACGGCATCACCGAGATCGCCGAGCCGGTCGGCGTCATCGCCGGCATCACGCCCGTGACGAACCCGACGTCGACCGCGATCTTCAAGTCGCTCATCGCGCTCAAGACGCGCAACCCGATCATCTTCGCGTTCCACCCGAACGCGCAGAGGTCGTCGGCCGAGGCCGCGCGGGTCGTCCGCGACGCCGCCGTCGCCGCGGGCGCCCCGGAGCACTGCATCCAGTGGGTCGAGGTGCCGTCGCTGGCCGCCACCAACGCGCTCATGAACCACCCCGGCGTTGCCACCATCCTCGCCACCGGCGGGAACGCCATGGTCAAGGCCGCCTACTCGTGCGGCAAGCCGGCCCTCGGCGTCGGCGCCGGCAACGTGCCCGCCTACGTCGAGAAGACGGCCAAGCTGCAGCGCGCCATCAACGACGTCGTGCTGTCCAAGGCCTTCGACAACGGCGTGATCTGCGCGTCGGAGCAGGCCGTCATCCTGGACGACGAGATCTACGACGCCGCCATGGCGGAGTTCGCCCACCTGCACGCCTACCGCACCACGCCCGCCGAGAAGGTCCTCCTCGAGAAGTTCATCTTCGGCGTCGAGGCCGGCGAGAACTGCGCGGGCGCCAAGCTCAACCCGACCGTCGTCGGCAAGTCCCCGGTGTGGATCGCCGAGCAGGCCGGCTTCACCGTCCCTGCGGACACGTCGATCATCCTGGCCGAGGTCTCCGGCGTCGGCCCGCACGAGCCGCTCACCCGCGAGAAGCTCTGCCCGGTCCTCGCGGTGCTGCGCGCGACGAGCACCGAGCACGGCATCGCGCTCGCCGAGCAGATGGTCGAGTTCGACGGCCTGGGCCACTCCGCCGCCATCCACACGCAGGACGACGCGCTGACGGTCGAGTTCGGCAAGCGGGTCAAGGCCGTCCGGATCATCGCCAACGCCCCGAGCTCGCTCGGCGGCATCGGCGACATCTACAACGCCTTCATCCCCTCGCTGACGCTGGGCTGCGGCTCCTACGGCCACAACTCGGTCTCCAACAACGTCTCGGCGGTCAACCTCGTCAACGTCAAGCGCGTCGGCCGGAGGAACAACAACTTGCAGTGGTTCAAGGTCCCGGCCAAGACGTACTTCGAGCCGAACGCAATCCGCTACCTCGCGGACATGGCGGGCATCGAGCGCGTGACGATCGTCACCGACGCGACGATGACCACGCTGGGCTTCGTCGACAAGGTGATCGACGTCCTCAACCGCCGCTCCAACACCGTGGCGCTGCAGATCATCGACCAGGTCGAGCCCGAGCCCTCGGTCCGCACGGTGCAGGCGGGCGCCGCTCAGATGCGCCACTTCAAGCCGGACACGATCATCGCGCTCGGCGGCGGCTCGCCGATGGACGCCGCCAAGGTGATGTGGCTGCTCTACGAGCACCCGGAGATCGTCTTCAGCGACCTCAAGCAGAAGTTCTTCGACGTCCGCAAGCGGGCGTTCAAGTTCCCGGTGCTCGGTGACCTGGCCAAGCTCGTCTGCATCCCGACGACGAGCGGCACCGGCGCCGAGGTGACGCCGTTCGCCGTGATCAGCGACCCGGACGCCGGCAAGAAGTACCCGCTGGCCGACTACGCGCTGACGCCGAGCGTGGCGATCATCGACCCGGTGCTCACGTCGAAGATGCCGCGCTCGCTGGCGGCGGACTCCGGCTTCGACGCCCTGACGCACGCCACCGAGGCGTTCGTCGCCGTCTACGCCAACGACTTCACCGACGGCATGGCGCTGCAGGCGATCCGCCTGATCTTCGACAACCTCGCCCAGTCGGTGAACGGCGACCCGGCGGACCCGGCGACGCGGGACGCGCGGGAGAAGATGCACAACGCCGGGACGATCGCCGGCATGGCGTTCGGCAACGCCTTCCTCGGCATCGTCCACGCGATGGCGCACGTCATCGGCTCGACGTACCACCTGGTGCACGGCCGGACCAACGCCACGCTGCTCCCCCACGTCATCCGCTACAACGGCAAGGTGCCGACCAAGCTGACGAGCTGGCCGAAGTACGAGCACTACGTCGCCCCCGAGCGCTTCCAGCAGATCGCCGCGATGCTCGGCCTGCCGGCGGCCACCCCGGAGGAGGGTGTCGAGAGCTACGCGCTGGCGATCGAGGCGCTGCGCGCCAAGGTCGGCATCCCCGCCTCGTTCCAGGCGCAGGGCGTCGACGAGCAGGAGTTCATCGGACGGCTCGACGAGGTCGCCTACGGCGCCTACGAGGACCAGTGCGCCCCGGCCAACCCGCGCATGCCGATGATCGAGGACATGAAGGACCTCATGACGGCCGCCTACTACGGCACGTCGATCGACGAGGTCCGCGCCCGCAAGGTCACCACCGAGAGCTGACCGTCGGTCCGACGGTCACAGGGCGGCCGGCCCCCGGGTCCTACCCACCCCGGGGGCCGGCCGCCCTCCTGCGTCCGGGGGCCCCCTCCGCCGAGCGCCCAGCTCGTCGCCGAGACCGTCCCTTCCGACGTCCGATCCGCCCGGTCTCGAGCACG
>NZ_MKTH01000004.1:0-257435 GCF_001898175.1 Cellulomonas sp. 73-92 | reverse complement strand
GCCGAGCGCCCAGCTCGTCGCCGAGACCGTCCCTTCCGACGTCCGATCCGCCCGGTCTCGAGCACGAAGTGGGCGCCCGGCGGCTGCGGCTCGCCTCCCGGCCGGCGGGCGAGGCGCGCGCTCGGCGGCTGCGGCTCACCTCCCGGCCGGCGGGCGTCGCAGGCGGCGCGGAGCGCTCAGCACGGGTTGTAAGAATGACGGGGTGTCAGATCGCAACGCACGGCTCGCCGGCCGACGACGGGTGCTCGCGACGGGCCGGGCCGGTTCACGCGTGGTCGGGGTGGTCGTCGGCCTCCTCGCGGCCGCGGCGCTCGCCGCCTGCGGCGGCGGTCCGGCGGTGACGCCGACGACCATGGCGCCCGCCGGCACGCCGGACCCGAGCGCGGCCGCGACGACGCCCGCGGCGCCGACCCCCGGGCCCGGCCCGGTCACCGGGATCACCGCGACGACCCTGGCGGTGCGGCTGCCGGCGCCCGCCTCGCGCGTCGTCGCCCTCCCGGTCGGCCACCGCCTGCTGCTCCTCGGCGGGCTCGTGGCCGGCACCACGAGCGCGCAGGTGCTGACGCTCGACCCGGCCGGGGGCACGGTCGCCGCGAGCGGCCGGCTGCCCCACGCGACGCACGACGCCGGCGGCGCGGTGCTCGGCGGGGCGGCGCTCGTGCTGGGCGGCGGCGTGCAGGCCTCGGCGGACTGGGTGCAGTCGGTCCCCGTCGCCGGGGGCGCGGGCACGGTCGTCGGGCGGCTGCCGCAGCCACGGTCGGACCACGTGGTGGCCTCTGACGGCACCACGGCCTACGTGGTCGGCGGGTACGCGACCGGCGCCGAGCTGACGGACGTGCTCGCCACCACCGACGGGGTCACCTTCCACGTCGTGGCGCACCTGGTGACGGGCGTGCGGTACGCGGCGGCGGCCCTCGTCGGGGGCGCGCTCTGGGTGGTCGGGGGCGAGCACGGCGGCACCCAGGTCGACACCGTCCAGCGGGTCGACCTCGCCACCGGCGCCGCGGCCGTCGTCGGCCACCTGCCGGCGCCGCTGTCGCACGCCACCGCCACGGTCCTCGACGGCACGCTGCTCGTCGTCGGCGGCCTGAGCCGCGGCGCCCACCTCGACGCGATCGAGCGGATCGACGCCACGGGCGCGCCGGCCCTCGTCGGGCACCTGCCCGCGGCGGCCTCGGACGTCGCGGTCGCGGTGCTCGGGGACGCGGCCTACGCCGTCGGTGGCGAGGGGGGCACGGGCCACCCGCTCGCGACGGTGGTGCGGCTCACCAGCGGCCCGGCGTCGCCGGCCCCGTGAGCCCCACGGTGTCCGCCAGGGAGAACGGCGGCACCGGGTCCATGCCGTCCGGATGGTTGAGGTAGCCGGTCCCGCTGCCCGGCTGCCCGGTGTGGCCGTACTGCCACACGATCGCGTTCTTCACCGGGTCGATGACGATCACCCGGTTGTTGGAGTCGTCGTTGAGCATCACGTCGCCGTTCGGCAGGCCCACGGCGAGCGACGGGTGGTTGAGCCGGCCGGGACCCGTCGGGGGGTTCCACCGCCAGAGGGCCTTGCCCGACGAGTCGAAGATCACGGCCTGGCCGGGGTTGGAGTAGTCCACGGTGAGGTACTGCCCCGGCTTGTACTGGTGGGAGTCCGAGGGGTAGGCGATGCCCGGCGCGTGCGCCGCCCACACGACATGGCCCGCCCGGTCGATCTCGTCGACCCAGTCGCCGTTGATCTCCGTGACCAGGAAGTGCCCGTTCGGCAGGGGGAACACGCCGTTGGGGCTGCCGAAGGCCGTCGGCGGCGCGTGGTGGCACGAGCCGAGGGTGCCGAGCGTCCACAGCGGCGACGTCGACGTCGGGGACAGGTCGACGAGCCGGCAGTTCTTGATGTCGGCGGCGAGCACGCTGCCGTCGGGCAGCATGAGCGCGTCGTCGGGGTTCCAGAGCTGGTTCGGTCCCGACCCGTGGTGGCCCGGCGTGCCGTACCGCCAGACGATCTTGCGCGTGGCGATGTCGATCATCGTGACGGCGAAGACGTCCTCCTCCGTCGCGACGACGTCCTTGCCGTCGGGGGTGATGAAGACGTCGTCGGGCACCTGGAAGGTCTGCCCCGGGGCGAGGTCGCCCGCCTGCGGCCACTGCCAGAGCACCTGACCGGTCGGGCTGACGACGACGAGCCGGTTGTTGTCGCGGTCCGCGATGAGGACCGGCCCGGGCAGCACGCTCGGGTCCGACCCGGGCGCCAGCTCTCCGGGGGTGCCGGCAGGCGCCGCCGGCCACGCGGCAGCGCCGGCCGTGGGCGACGGGGTCGGGGACGCGGCTCCGGCCGGCGTGGCGGCCGGCGTCGTGGGGGGCGTCGTCCCCGCGGCGGCCTGATGGCCCGCCGTCGGCCCGGTGCACGCCGCGAGCAGCAGCGCGGCGATGGCCAGCAGAGGCGCCTTCCGTCCTGAGGTCATGCGGGAGTGTGCAACGCGTCCCTGTGAGACGCCCCACGAGGCCGGCCGCCCGCGACGTGTCGCCCGGGCGGCCGGCCTCCTCCTGCCTAGAGGGCGACGATGCCCTGCCCACCCGCCAGGCCCGCGGCGGGAACGGCCGCCGTCGGGGTCAGCGCGCCGTCCGGCCCGATGCGGAACACGTCGATCGCCGCCGCCACGCCGGTCTCGACGTAGAGGTAGCGGCCGTCGGACGAGACCGCCGAGTCCACCGGCCCGGCGCCGGTGGCCACGTCGCCCCGCTTGGTGAGGGTGCCGTGACCACTCTCCGTGTAGCTGGACACCGTGCCGCTGCCGGTGTTGGAGACGTAGAACACGCCGTTCGCGCCGGTGACCCAGCACACCGCGGCACCGCCCGTCACCTGCGTGTCGAGGTGGCGCAGGGCCCCGTCCGGCTGGATCCGGTAGGTCGACACCGAGCCGGCGCCGGCCTCGGTCAGCACCAGGTCGCCGGCGCGGTCGAAGACGAAGCCGAAGGGCACCGCGCCGACGGCCGTGCTCACCACGGGCGTCGCGGACAGGCCGCCGTGCCGCAGCGAGTACACCAGCACGCTGTTGCCGTCCTTCTTGGTCGAGACGACGAGCCGGCGGCCGTCCGGCGTGAAGGCCACCTGCGCCGGCGTGCTGACGAACTCCGGCGTCGCGGCGGGGTCGAAGCCTAGGTCACGGTGCCAGGAGGGCACGGCCGTCAGGTGGCCGCCGGCCTGCCGGAAGCCCTGCAGCGAGCCGCCGTCGCGGGCGTTGAGCACGTACACGAACCCGCCCCGGGCCGTGATGCTCACCGGGAAGCTGCCGCCGGAGCCGACGACGTCCCGGCGCACCAGGTGGTCCCCCACCACGGCGAAGACGGTGATGGTGTCGCTGCCCGAGTTCAGCGCGTACAGCAGGTGCGTCGACGCGTCGTACGTCAAGGAGCCCTCGGACGCCAGCTGGTCGGCCACGGCACCGGCGAGCGTCCCGCCGACGCCGCCCGTCGGGTAGCCGGCCAGCTCGACCAGCCCACCGCTCGGCGTGCGCCGGTACTCCAGGACCATGTTGCCGGAGGCCTCCGCGGTCTGGACGAAGACGAGGCCACCCGAGGTGTCGCCCGGTTCGTGGGCGCTGGCCGCGGTGGGAGCGGCGACGAGCAGCGCGGCGGCCAGGCCGCACGACGCGAGCCGCGCGGGGTGCTTGAGGATGTTCATGACGCTCCTTCGCAACGCGGGACGCCGACCAGGAGGCCGGCGCCTCTGTGTTCGCGCCCGGACGCGTCCCGGATGGGAGCTCAGGCCACCGGCCCGAGCACGGCGTCCCGCTCGCGCGTGCGCCGGAAGGCCGGGGTCGCCGTGGCGAGCACGACGAGCCCGAGCACCGCAGCGGTCACCATGACGCCCGTCATGGCACGCGCGTCCCCGCCCAGCAGCCCGGACAACGGCGTCACGGCGCCGCCGATGAGGGCCTGGAGGAACCCGCTGACCGCCGCGGCGGTGCCGGCGACCTCGCCGTGGCGGGTCAGGGCCAGGGCGTTCGCGTTGGCGCCGATGAGGTTGACCATCGAGACGGTGCAGAAGAGCGCGACCAGCAGCGCCGGCAGCCCGCCCGCCCCGGTGACCCCGAGCACGACGAGCACGGCGCTCAGCCCCACCATGAGCACCTGGGCGGTCCGCACGATCCGCAGCGGCGCGATCCGGTGCACCAGCGCCGCGTTGACCTGCGCGCTCGCGACCAGCCCGATGCCGTTCACCGCGAAGATCAGCGCGAACTGGTTCTCGCTCAGCCCGTACCCGTCGCGCAGCACGAACGGCGAGCCGACGACGTAGCTCATGAGGACCGCGAACGAGAGGCCGGGCAGCAGCGCGAGCCCGACGAAGTGGCGGTCGCGGAGCAGGGCGAGGTAGCCGGCACCCGCCACCCGCAGCCCCCCGACCCGCCGCCGCTGCTCCGGCAGGGTCTCGGGGAGGGTGCGCAGCACGACGACCCACAGCGCGATGCCGAACAGGGCCAGCGCCCAGAACACCGCGCGCCACCCCCAGACGCCGGCGATGAGGCCGCCGATCGACGGTGCGAACAGCGGCGAGACGCCGATGACGAGCATCAGGCGGGACATCAGCTTGGCGGCGTCGGCGCCGACGAAGCGGTCGCGGATCACCGCTGTGGCGACGACCGTCGCCGACGCGTTGAAGAAGCCCTGCCCGGCGCGCAGCCCGACGAGCAGCCCGATCCAGGGCGCCACCGCGCACAGGACCGACATGACGACGTGCAGCGCGACGCCGACGAGCACGGGCCGCCGCCGGCCGAACCGGTCCGAGACCGGCCCGATGACGAGCTGCCCGACGGCGCCGCCGATCATCATCGCCGTCATCGTCAGCTGGGCCGCCGTCGCGGAGGTGTGCAGGTCGCGCGCCACGTCCGGCAGCGACGGCAGGTACATGTCCGTCGAGAAGGCCGGCAGCGCCGCCATGAAGCCGAGCAGCAGGATGTGCCGGGCGTCCGGCCGGTACCGCCCGACCTCGGACGCCGCGCCACCCGGCTGGACGGACCCTCCCGGGCGCGCGACGGTGCCCGCGCCGGCGGGGGCGCTCGTGTCGTCGAAGGCGGGCCCGGACATCCCGCCCATCCTCACACGGGCCGCGCTTGCCCGTCGAATCGTTTCGACCGGATCGGAGCGCCGGGGTTCGCGGCCGCCCACAGGGAGGGCGTCAGCTCGTGGTCACCACCAGTCCCGCCGACGGCGCCGATGTCGGCGCCATGGGGATACTCGGACCATGTGCGGGCGCTACGCCTCGTTCCGCGAGGACCAGCAGCTGGCCGACGAGTTCGCGATCGCGACCGTCGCCGACGACGTGCGCCTCCTCGGTCCCAGCTGGAACGTCGCCCCGACCGACGGCGTGCGGGTCGTCGTCGACCGCCCGGACGCGCAGGGCGAGGTCACCCGGCAGCTGCGCGTCGCACGGTGGGGCCTGGTGCCGAGCTGGGCGAAGGATCCGGGCATCGGCAACCGGTTCGTCAACGCGCGCGCCGAGTCGCTGCAGCAGTCGAACGCGTTCGCCCGGCCCTTCGCTGTCCGTCGCGCGCTGCTCCCGGCGGACGGCTACTACGAGTGGCAGAAGCTCGAGGAGGGTGGCCGGCGCCCGCGGAAGCAGCCGTTCTACCTCCACCCGGCCGACGGCGGGCCGCTCGCGCTGGCCGGGCTCTACGAGTTCTGGCGGGACCGCACCAAGGCGGACGACGACCCCGACCGCTGGCTGGTGACGGCCGTCGTCATCACCCGGCCGGCGTCACCGGAGCTGGAGCGCATCCACGACCGCCAGCCGCTCATGCTGACGCCGGACCTCTGGGAGGCGTGGCTGGACCCGGCGGTGGGGGCCGACGGCGCCGCGAAGCTCCTGCTCGCGGAGGCACCGCGCCTGGAGGCGGTGCCCATCACCGACGCCGTCAACAGCGTCCGCAACAACGGCCCGCAGCTGCTCACGCCCGCGGCGGTGGACCCGCCGGGCCGCTAGCAGGGCCGCGGCGCAGCACGAACGGCTCCACGCGCCCCAGCCCCTCGGCCTCGCGCGGTGGAAGCGCCTCGGTGGTGAAGCGGTCGTCGGCGGCCAGCGCCTCGGCGGTCTCGACGTCGGTCCAGACGGTCGAGGGCGAGGCCATGTCGGTGAGCCGGGCGGCGAGCGTCACCGGCACGCCGAACACGTCCCCGAAGCGCGAGAGCACCCGCCCCCACACGAGCGACACCCGCACCGGCGTCACGCCTCGGGCCTCGCCCGCCAGCTCGGACGGCACGTCGCCGCCGAACTCGTCCGCCAGGCCGAGCGCCACCAGCGCGCCGGTCGCGGGGTCGTCGGCGACGAACAGCACCGCGTCGCCGATCGTCTTGACCACCCGCCCGCCGGCCGCGGCCACGACGTCGCGCGCGGCGGCCTCGAACCGTTCGACGAAGGCGGACAGGTCGGTCGCACCGAGCCCGGCCGTCCGCCGCGTGAACGACACCATGTCCGCGAACCCGACCGCCCGCCGCAGGGGCAGCCCGCCCTCCGAGCCGCGCGCGTGGAGGTCCGACAGCTCGGCGTCCCAGCGGCCGGCGACGGCCGCCAGCTGGCGGTGGAAGGCGTAGGTCAGGAGGGCGTCGAGGTGCGGCGCCAGCCCGGCGAGCCGGTCGAGGACCAGCAGCCGCGCGCTCGGGTGGTCGAGGGCGTACCGGTCGGCGAGGTCCTCGACGAGGGCCTCCACCTGCCACAGCACGAGGCGGTCCATGGTGTGGCCGAGCGAGCGGACCAGCTCGCCCAGGACCGCCGGCTCGATGCCCTCCTCCCGCGAGAGGGTCGCGATGACCTCGCCCGCCCGGGCGTCCGCCTCGGTGAACACCGGGGCGTCGTGCTCCGCGGTCGGCAGGCCGAACATCCGCCGGTACGCCAGCACCCGCTCGGCCGGCACGCCGACCCGCGCGGCGACCTCGTCGGCCGTCAGCGGGCGGTTCCCGCCGAGGAGCGCCTCCTCGAGCGCGGCGACGGTGGAGTCCGCAGCGGGATCCGGCACGCGACGACTGTAACGCGGGTCACATCTGCGGGCTGCGCACCAGCAGGACGTCGCCGGCGAGGACGGTCCGGTCGCCGTCGGGGCCGCGCACGACGAGGGCACCGGCCTCGTCGAGCCGCTGCGCCACCCCGTCGAGCCGGGTGCCGCCGGGCAGGTCGACGTGCACCGTCCGTCCGAGCGTGACGCACGCGGTCGCGACCTCGCCGGCCAGCCCGGCCGACACCGCGTCCCCGTGGGCGGCCGTGAGCCGCTCGGCCACCAGCGCCAGCGCGGACACGACCGCGACCAGCACGGACTCCCGGTCGGCGTGCCGCGCGCCGGACAGGGCGAGGGACGTCGCGGACGGCACCGGCAGCTCGTCGGGCCGCTGCGTGACGTTGATGCCCAGGCCGACGAGCACCGCGGGGGCGCCGTCGGCCAGCGGCACCACCTCGGTGAGGATGCCGCCGAGCTTGCGCCAGGTGCCCCAGCCCTCGACGTGGCCGGCAAGGTTGTCGACGACGATGTCGTTGGGCCACTTGAGGGAGGCCCGGACGCCCGCGGTCGCGCGCAGCGCGGTCACCACGCCCAGCCCGGCGAGCAGCGGCAGCCAGCCCAGGGCCGCCGAGGGCAGGTCCGGCCGCAGCACGAACGTGCCGGTCACCGAGGTCCCGGCGGGCGTCACCCAGGTGCGTCCGGAGCGGCCGCGGCCGGCGGTCTGGCGCTCGGCCAGCAGCAGGCCCGGCGTCGGCCACAGCGAGGGTGCCGCCCGCAGCTCGTCGGCGAGCGCGCTGTTGGTGGAGCCCACCTCGTCGACCACCTCCAGGCGGGCCAACGGCCCGGCGGGGGCCAGGAGCAGGCTGCGCAGCCGGTCGGCGTCGAAGGTCACGTGGACATCATGGCTTGGAGGGTTCCGACGAGGCCAGGTACCCAACACGGTCCGCACTCGGCAGGTCGTTGGTGCCAGCCGACAACTAGCCTGGCGCGATGACCCAGACCGAGCCGGAGACCGGGACCGCGGCCAAGCTGGCGGACCTGGCGGCCCGCACCGCGGCGGTCGCGGAGGCCGAGGCCCAGGCCGCCACCAAGCAGCACGCCCGCGGCAAGCGCACCGCCCGCGAGCGCATCGAGACCCTCCTGGACCCGGACAGCTTCATCGAGCTCGACACCCTGGTGCGCCACCGCTCCACGAACTTCGGGCTGGACAAGCGGCGGATCCCCGGCGACGGCGTCGTCGCGGGGCACGGCACCGTCGACGGGCGCCCGGTGTGCGTCTACGCGCAGGACTTCACGGTGTTCGGCGGCTCGCTCGGGGAGGTGCACGGCCAGAAGATCACCAAGGTGATGGACCTGGCGCTGCGCACCGGGGTGCCGCTGGTCGGCATCCTCGACGGCGGCGGCGCGCGCATCCAGGAGGGCGTCGCGGGCCTCACGCAGTTCGCCGAGATCTTCCGGCGCAACGTCGCCGCGTCCGGCGTCATCCCGCAGGTGTCGATCATCCTGGGGCCGTCCGCGGGCGGCGCCGTGTACTCCCCCGCCCTCACCGACTTCATCGTCATGGCGGACAAGACGTCGAACATGTTCATCACCGGGCCGGACGTCATCCGCGCGGTGACCGGCGAGGACGTGGGCTTCGAGGAGCTCGGCGGGGCGACGACGCACAACGCCCGCTCGGGCGTCGCGCACTACCTGGCGTCCGACGAGGAGGACGCCATCGACTACGCGCGCGCCCTCCTGTCGTACCTGCCGTCGAACAACCTGACCGACCCGCCGACCTACCACCACGAGCCGTCGCTGGAGCCGACCGACGAGGACCTCGCGCTGGACCAGGTGGTCCCCGACTCCGACGCGCAGCCGTACGAGATGCGCACCGTCGTGGAGGCCGTGCTGGACGACGGGGTGCTGCTGGAGGTGCAGGCGCTGTTCGCGCCGAACGTCGTGGTCGGCTTCGGCCACGTCGAGGGCCATCCGGTCGGCGTCGTCGCCAACCAGCCGATGACGATGGCCGGCACGCTGGACATCGACGCCGCCGAGAAGGCCGCACGCTTCGTCCGCACGTGCGACGCCTTCAACCTGCCGGTGCTGACCTTCGTGGACGTGCCGGGGTTCCTGCCCGGCACCGACCAGGAGTGGAACGGGATCATCCGGCGCGGCGCGAAGCTGATCTTCGCGTACGCCGAGGCGACGGTGCCGCTCGTCACCGTCATCACACGCAAGGCGTACGGCGGGGCGTACATCGTCATGGGCTCCAAGCAGCTCGGCGCCGACGTCAACCTCGCCTGGCCCACCGCCCAGATCGCCGTCATGGGCGCCGGCGGCGCGGTGAACATCCTGCACCGCGCCGCGCTCGGCGCCGTCGAGAAGGAAGGCGGCGACGTCGAGGCCGAGCGCGCCCGCCTGACGCGGGAGTACGAGGAGCAGATCGTCAACCCCTGGGACGCGGCCGACCGCGGCTACGTCGACGCCGTGATCGCCCCCTCCCAGACGCGCGCCCAGGTCACGCGCGCGCTGCGCCTGCTGCGCACCAAGCGTGCCACCCTGCCCGCCAAGAAGCATGGGAACATCCCGCTGTGACCAGCCATGAGCACGACCACCACGAGGGCGCCCACGGCGCCGAGCCGATCCACGGGGTCGACGCCGGCGCGATGCACCGCGTCGTCGACGACCTGACCAGCGCGCTGCACAGCTACGTCGACACCGCGGTGGGCGTCCGTGCCGAGTTCGGCGCCACCGAGGCCGACGAGGACCCGCGCATCCTCGCGCTCGAGGCGACGGTCGGCTCGCTCAACGCCAAGCTGTACGACCTCCTCCACGAGACCCTCGGCCTGCACGCCGACCTCACCGGCATGAGCTGGGACGACGAGGAGCCCGAGGGGCAGGCCGAGGAGGGCGAGGTCGACACGTTCCACCTCGGCTTCGTCGTCGGCCCGCCGCAGGCGACCAGCGACCTGACCCTCGACTCGGTCCTCGACATGGTCGACACGGGCGGCGCCGAGCTCGCCCGCACGCTCCAGGAGGCCGGCTTCGACGTCGTCGAGTGGGGTGCCGCCCGGGGCGCGCCGGTGCACTTCGGGGACGACGACGTGGACGACGTGGACGAGGACGGCGACGCGTGAGCGTCCCGACCCCGCGCAACGAGCCGTCGCAGGGCGCGGCCCACGTCCAGGTGGTGCGCGGCGCGCCCGACGAGGTCGAGCTCGCGGCGCTCGTCGCGGGCCTGGTCGCCACGGCCGGGCACGACGACGAGCCGGCGGCCCCCGCCGCCGAGTGGTCCAGCCGCCGCCGCGCGCTGCCGCAGCCGCCGGCCGCCGCCCCCGGGCCCGACGCGTGGCGCTGGAGCCTGCACCCCTGATCGGGGCCGGTTCCCCGGCCCCCGTGGGCGGCCCTCGATAGGGTCGAGACCATGAGTCGAACCCCCACCGCCGTCGACCGGATCGCCGACGACATCCTCGCCCGCTACGTGGTCCTGGACCCGATCGCCGCCACCGAGATCGGCGTCAAGGGCCACGACCACGAGATGACCGACCTCTCCCCCGCCGGCCACGCCGCCCGCACGGAGCTCGCCCGCGAGGCGCTGCACGCCCTGCAGGCCGCGACCCCGGCCGACGACACGGACCGCGTGACGGTCGAGGCGATGGCCTTCACGCTCGGCACGCAGCTGGCCCTGGACGACGCGGGCGAGACGCTCGCACCGCTCAACAACCTCGCCTCCCCGCTGCAGGGGATCCGCGACATCTTCGACCTCATGGCCACGGACACCGACGAGGACTGGGCGACCATCGCCGCCCGCCTCCGGGCGCTGCCCGGGTCCGCCGCCGGCTACGCCGAGTCGCTGCGCGCCGCCGCCGACGCCGGCCGTGCCCCGGCCGTGCGGCAGGTCGAGGAGGGCATCAAGCAAGCGGCCGAGCTGGCCGACCCGAGCTCTTCCTTCTTCCCGACGTTCGTCGCCGCGGGGCCGGCGTCGCTGCGCGCCGAGCTCGACGCCGCCGCCGCCGGCGCCACCGCCGCCTACGCGGCGCTCGCCGAGACCCTCCGCGAGCTGGCACCGCGCGCCCCCCGGCAGGACGCCTTCGGCCGCGACCGCTACGCGATGTGGTCGCGCTACTTCGTCGGCGCGACGGTCGACCTCGACGAGACGTACGCGTGGGGCCTCGACCAGCTCGCCGCCATCACGGCGGAGCAGACCGCGATCGCCCGCCGCATCGCCGGCCCGGGCGCCACCGTCGAGGACGCCATCGCGAAGCTCGATGCGGACCCGGCGCGCAAGCTCCACGGCACCGAGGAGCTGCAGCGCTGGATGCAGACCACCGCCGACTCGGCGATCGCCGCGCTCGACGGGCGGCACTTCACCATCGCCGAGCCGCTGCACCGGCTCGAGTGCCGCATCGCCCCGACCCAGACCGGCGGGATCTACTACACCGGCCCGTCCGACGACCTGTCGCGACCCGGGCGGATGTGGTGGTCCGTGCCGCCGGAGGTCGAGGAGTTCGGCACCTGGCGCGAGCGCACCACCGTCTACCACGAGGGCGTCCCCGGCCACCACCTGCAGGTCGGCACCGCCGTCGTCAACCGCGACGAGCTCAACGACTTCCGCCGCCTGGCGATGTGGACCTCCGGCCACGGCGAGGGCTGGGCGCTGTACGCCGAGCGCCTCATGGCCGATCTCGGCTTCCTCGACGACGACGGCGACCGCCTCGGGATGCTGGACGGCCAGCGGATGCGCGCCACGCGCGTCGTCTTCGACATCGGCGTCCACCTCGGCCTGCCCGCGCCGGAGGAGTACGGCGGCGGCACGTGGGACGCCGACAAGGCGTGGGAGCTGATGAAGCGCAACGTCCACATGGCCGAGGGCTTCAACCGGTTCGAGTGGCTGCGCTACCTCGGCTGGGCGGGGCAGGCACCGTCCTACCTCGTCGGCCAGCGCCTGTGGCTGGAGATCCGCGAGAAGGCGCGCGCCGCCGCGGCGGCCCGGGGCGAGGAGTTCGACCTGCCGGCGTTCCATACGCGCGCGCTCAACCTCGGCTCGCTGCCGCTCGAGGTGTTGGCGAAGGTCGTCTGACGCCGCGTAGCGCCCGACGAGCGGCCCTCGTCGGGCGCTACGCCAGCAGCGACCCGCCGTAGCGCAGCACGATCATGACGACGAGGAGCAGGCAGAACGCCCCGGTGACGTACCAGTCGTAGCCGGCGGCGACGAACCGGCGCATCCCCGCGGTGGCGGGCAGGTGGCCGTCGCGCACGTTGATGCGGGTCAGCCCGGCCCACACGAGCGTCGTGGTGAAGGTGATGAGCAGGCACCACGGGCACAGCGCGTGGATGACGAAGTACGACTGGGTGAACAGCCACAGCGCGAAGAACAGGCCGATCGAGTACAGCGCGTTGGCGCCGAGCATCAGCCAGCGCGGGAAGCGCACGCCCGAGAGGATCGAGACCGACAGCACCAGCACGATCGTCTCGAAGAAGATGCCGAGGAAGGCGTTCGGGAAGCCGAGGAGCGTCGCCTGCCAGGTGCGGGCGACCTTGCCGCACGCGATCACCTGGTTGATGTCGCAGCTGAACACCGCGTTCGGCTCGCCCCGCAGCTGCCACGCCTCGATCGACAGCACGAACGAGGCGATGAGGCCGAGCACGCCGGACACGATCATCTCGGTGGCGGTGCGGCGGTGCCATCGCGGCGGCGCCTGCTCCAGCAGGTCGGGGTCGTCGAGGTACTCGAGCTCGTCGGACTCGTCGATCAGCTCGGGCTCGTCGCCCACGGCGCTGCCCTCCTTCGTCGCCTCGCTCACGGGCCCCTCCTTGGCGTCGACCGGCAGACCATTGTGCCCTGCCGCGCCTGTGAGGGGGCAGGACGTTGCGTAGGGTGCGTCGCGTGACCCGGCTGCTGCTCGCCTCCGCCTCGCCCGCACGGCGGGCCACGCTCCGCGCCGCGGGGATCGAGCCGGTCGTCGCGGTCTCCGGCGTGGACGAGCACGACGTGCTGGCGGACGCCGTGGCGCGGGCCGGCGCTCTGACCGCGGCGGAGGCCGTGCTGGTGCTGGCGCGCGCCAAGGCCGAGGACGTCGCGGCCAAGCTCGCGCTGCACCCGCAGGCGCGTGACGTCGTCGTGCTCGGCTGCGACTCGATGCTCGAGTTCGGCGGCGAGGTGCTGGGGCGCCCGGCCGACGGCGCGCAGGCGGTCGCCCGGTGGCGGGCGATGCGCGGCTCGAGCGGCGTGCTGCACACCGGACACTGGCTCGTCGACGCGCGGCCCGACGACGGCACCGGCACCGCGCTCGGCGAGACCGCCTCCACCACGGTCTGGTTCGCCGACCTGTCCGACGACGAGATCGACGCCTACGTCGCGACGCAGGAACCGCTGCGGGTGGCGGGCGCCTTCACCATCGACGGCCTCGGCGGCCCGTTCGTCGAGCGCATCGAGGGCGACCACCACTCGGTCGTCGGGCTGTCGCTGCCGCTGCTGCGCCGCATGCTGGCCGCGATCGGGGTCCCCATCACGGACCTCTGGACCGCCTGAGTCGTCGGAACCCCACAAACGGCCCGGCCCGCGGGTGGGGACCGTCGCCAACCGCCGCCGGTGGGCGTCGCGTTACGGTGGACCGTGCCCGCCATCACCAAGGTCCTCATCGCCAACCGTGGCGAGATCGCCGTCCGCGTGGCCCGGGCCTGCAAAGACGCAGGCATCGGCGCCGTGGCCGTGTACGCCGACCAGGACCGCGAGGCGCTCCACGTCACGCTGGCCGACGAGGCCTACGCGCTGGACGGCGCGCGCGCCGCCGACACCTACCTGTCGATCGAGAAGTTGTTGGACGTCGCGCGTCGCTCCGGCGCCGACGCGGTGCACCCCGGGTACGGCTTCCTCGCGGAGAACGCCGCGTTCGCGCAGGCCGTGCTCGACGCCGGGCTGGTCTGGATCGGCCCACCCCCGGCCGCGATCGCGGCGCTGGGCGACAAGGTCTCGGCCCGGGCGATCGCCAAGCGGGCGGGCGCCCCGCTCGTCGCGGGGACCGACGAGCCCGTGACGCTGGAGCAGGTGCACGCGTTCGCGGCGGCCCACGGGCTGCCCGTGGCCATCAAGGCGGCCTTCGGCGGCGGCGGCCGCGGGCTCAAGGTCGCGCGCACCGCCGACGAGATCGACGAGGCCTACGAGTCCGCGGTGCGCGAAGCGACGGCGGCGTTCGGGCGCGGCGAATGCTTCGTCGAGCGCTACCTCGACCGCCCGCGCCACGTGGAGACGCAGTGCCTGGCGGACGCGTACGGGACGGTCGTCGTCGCCTCGACGCGCGACTGCTCGCTGCAGCGGCGCCACCAGAAGCTCGTGGAGGAGGCGCCCGCGCCCTTCCTCTCGGACGCCCAGGTGTCGCAGCTCGTCACGTCGTCGATCGCCATCCTGCGCGAGGCCGGCTACGTCGGCGCCGGGACGTGCGAGTTCCTCGTCGCCGGCGACGGGACCATCTCGTTCCTCGAGGTCAACACGCGCCTGCAGGTGGAGCACCCGGTGACCGAGGAGGTCTCCGGGCTCGACCTGGTGCGCGAGCAGCTGCGGATCGCCGCGGGCGAGCCGCTCGGCTACACGTCGGTGCCGAGCCGCGGTCACTCGATCGAGTTCCGCATCAACGGCGAGGACCCGGCGGCCGGGTTCCTGCCCGCGCCCGGCACGGTGACCCGGCTGCGGTTCCCCTCCGGCCCGGGGGTGCGCGTCGACAGCGGCGTGGTCGAGGGCGACACGATCTCCGGCGCGTTCGACTCGATGCTGGCCAAGCTCATCGTCACCGGGGCCACCCGCCGGCAGGCGATCGAGCGGGCGCGCCGCGCGCTGGCGGAGCTCGACATCGTGGGCATCCCCACCGTGGTGCCGTTCCACCGCGCGGTGCTCGACGAGGAGGCGTTCGCCCCCGCCGACGACCGGCCGTTCTCGGTGCACACGCGCTGGATCGAGACCGACTTCGCGGACCGGCTGGCCGGGCTGACCTCGTCGGGCACGGGCCCGGCCTCCGCGCCGGACGACGACCTGGAGCGCGTGGTCGTCGAGGTGGGGGGCAAGCGGCTGGAGGTGGTGCTGCCGGCCGGCCTCGCGCTCGCCCGTGGCGGTGCCCGGGGGCGCACCCTCGCGCCGGCGCAGCGGCGGGTCCGACGCCCGGCGGCCCGGCCGTCGGGCAACGGCACCAGCCTCTCCTCGCCGATGCAGGGCACGATCGTCAAGGTCGCCGTGGCGGAGGGCGCCGTCGTCGAGGAGGGCGACCTCGTCGTCGTCCTCGAGGCGATGAAGATGGAGCAGCCGCTGCTGGCGCACCGCGCCGGCACGGTCACCGCGCTGGCGGCGGAGGTGGGCGCGACGGTGGCGGCCGGCACGGCGATCTGCGACATCGTGTGATCCCGTAGCGTCGGGGCATGGACCAGGTCCCCCGCGAGCGGCTGCACCACGGCCCCGGCGACGGGTGGGTGCAGTGCGCGTGCGGGCAGCGGCACTGGGGCCTCGTCGGGGCGGCCGGGCTGCTCGTCGTGCGGCGCCGCGCCGGCGCGCCTCCCGCGGTGCTGCTCCAGCACCGCGCCGCGTGGAGCGACCGCGGGAGCACCTGGGCCGTGCCGGGCGGGGCGCTGCAACCGGGCGAGACGGCGGTCGACGGCGCGCTGCGCGAGGCGCACGAGGAGGCCGGCGTCGCGCCGGAGTCGGTCGGGATCCGCAGCGAGCACGTGCTGGCCCACCCCGACTGGTCGTACACCACGGTGATCGCCGACGAGCTGGTCCACGTCGAGGCCGTCGTGACCGACGCCGAGAGCATCGAGCTGCGCTGGGTACCGGCCGACGAGGTCCCGGCGCTGCCGCTGCACCCGGCCTTCGCCGACGCCTGGCCCACGCTCCTGGCCCGCATCTCGGACGGGGCCGCCTGACGCCGAGCCGGTGGAGCGTGCCGTCTCACCCACCGAGAAGGGTTTTTCGCAACATCCGTGTGTTGTAAAGTCGCGGCCATTAGGTAAGGCTCACCTCACCGGAGTGGCGACATGCTGGCGAACTTCCTCATCGGCCTGCGCGAAGGGCTGGAGGCCGCGCTCGTCGTCGGCATCCTCGTCGCGTACCTCGCGCGACTGAACCGCCGCGAGCTGCTCCCCGCCCTGTGGTCCGGTGTCGCCGTCGCCGTCGGCGTCTCGCTGGCGTTCGGCGCGCTGCTGACCTTCGGCCCCTCAGGGCTGGGGTTCGAGGCGCAGGAGGCGCTCGGCGGCACGCTGTCGATCCTCACGGTCGGCCTGGTCACGTGGATGATCTTCTGGATGGCGCGCACCGCGCGGCACCTCAAGGGCGACCTGCAGCACGAGCTCGACGGCGCGGTCGCCGTGGGCCGGCGGGCGGTCCTCGTCGTCGCCCTCATGGCCGTGGGGCGCGAAGGGTTGGAGACGGCCCTGTTCCTCTGGTCCGGGGCCCAGGCCACCGGTCGCGGCAGCGCGGCGCCGCTCGTGGGTGCGGCCCTCGGCCTGGCGGTCGCCGTCGGGCTCGGGTGGGCGCTCTACAAGGGCTCGATCCACCTCGACCTGCGCAAGTTCTTCGGCTGGACCGGCATGTTCCTCGTGCTCATCGCCGCCGGCGTCCTGGCCTACGGCGTGCACGACCTGCAGGAGGCCGGGGTCCTGCCCGGCCTGGGCTCGCTCGCCTTCGACGTCTCGCGCGCCGTGCCGCCGACGAGCTGGTACGGCACGCTCCTCAAGGGCGTCTTCAGCTTCTCCCCCGAGACCACCTGGCTCCAGGCCGTCGTCTGGGTGCTCTACGTCGTGCCGGTCATGACGTTCTTCGTCCGCATCGCCTGGGCCCGGCCGCGCGCCGGCGCGCCCGCCCGGCCGCAGCCCACCGCCGTCACCGCGGCCTGACCGCCCGCCCCACCCACCCTCGTGAGGAGAACCATGCCCAGCGCCGCCCGCGCCGCACTGCCCCTCGGCGTCGGACTCGTCCTGCTCGCCGCCGTCGGCGGGTGCGCCTCGCACGCCTCGCCGGGGGCCGCCCCGGGCGCCGGGGCCACCACCCGGACGATCACGGTGACGTCCTCCGCCGACGCCTGCCGCCTGTCGGCCACCACGGCGCCCTCGGGCAGCCTGACGTTCTCTGTGTCGAACGCGGGCGGCGACGTCACCGAGTTCTACCTGCTGAGGGCCGACGGCACGGTGGTCGGCGAGGTGGAGGACATCGGCCCCGGCCTGTCGCGCGACCTCGTCGTCCAGGCCGGGCCCGGCTCGTACACCGCGGCGTGCAAGCCGGGCATGACCGGGGAGGGCGTCCGGCAGCCCTTCACCGTCACCGACTCCGGCACGCCCGTGCCATCGCTGCAGTCGAGCACGGAGACCGACGCGTCGTAGCCGCCGGCGTCGGTCGGGCTGACCGGTGCGTTCGCCGCTAACCTGCGGGCATGACCGCCGCGATCGACCTCGACGACCCGACCACCGACCCGTTCGTCGTCGCGGAGCTGGCGGCGGAGACCATCGCCGCCCGCACCGGCGTCCCCCGCCACGACGTCGCGCTCGTCCTCGGGTCCGGCTGGGGCGGCGCGGCCGACCTGCTGGGCGAGACCGTCGCGGAGCTGCCGGCCACCGACGTGCCCGGCTTCTCCGCCCCCGCGGTCGTCGGGCACACCGGGACCCTGCGCTCGGTGCGCTACGAGGCGGGTGACGGCACGACGAGGCACGCGCTGGTCCTCGGTGCGCGGACCCACTTCTACGAGGGGCTCGGCGTGCGCCGCGTGGCCCACGGCGTCCGCACGGCCGCCGCCGCGGGGGCGTCGACGCTCGTGCTGACGAACGGCTGCGGCGGCATCGACCCCTCGTGGGGCCCCGGAACGCCCGTGCTCATCAGCGACCACCTCAACCTCACGGGCGCCTCGCCCCTGGAGGGCGCGACCTTCGTCGACCTGACGGACCTGTACTCCGCGCGGCTGCGGGCGCTGGCGCGCGAGGTCGACGCCGAGCTCGCCGAGGGCGTGTACGTGCAGTTCCGCGGGCCGCACTACGAGACGCCGGCCGAGGTGGAGATGGCCCGCCGGATGGGCGGCCACCTCGTGGGGATGTCGACGGCCCTGGAGGCGATCGCCGCACGTCAGGTGGGGCTGGAGATCCTCGGCATCAGCCTCGTCACCAACCATGCCGCGGGCGTCACCGGCGAGAAGCTGTCGCACGCCGAGGTGCTCGCCGCCGGCGCGGCGGCCGGGCCGCGCATCTCCGCGCTGCTGGCGCAGGTCGTCCGGCGGTTCTGACCGGCTCGCTCAGGCGGCGCCGGCCACCACCGGCTGCTCCCCCGTCACGGGCAGCTCGCCGAACGCGTCGCGCGTCACGGCGTGCAGGCCGAGCCGGCGGCCGAGCGGCGCCGCCGCGTCGATGACCGTGCGCCACATGACGACGAGCCGCGCGTCGAGGTCCGACCGGCCGGCGAGCAGCGCCGACATGGTGTGGACGCCGGACAGGTAGGGCTGGACCGTGGCCCCCAGCTCGGCCGGGTTGATGCGGTCGGCGATGTCGCCGGCCTCCTTGGCGCGCGCGAACAGTCCCGTCAGCTGGTCGACCCACGCGCGGTAGTGCTCGGCGACGGCCGGGTCGAGCGCACCGAGCTCCATCGACAGCCGGGAGCCCGCCCGCATCAGGGGCTCGGACGCCATCTGGTCGGCGATGGTCCGGGAGCTGTGGATGAGGGCCTCGAGCGGCCCGTGGCGCAGCAGCGCGTGGTCCACCGCGGCGACCATGCGCCGGTCCTGCTCGTCGATCACCGCGCGGGCGAGGTCGTCCTTGTGCGGGAAGACGCTCTTGAGCGCGCGCAGGTCGGTTCCGGCGTTCGCGGCGATCTCCTTGAGCGACGCGCCGACGTACCCGACGCGGTCGAACGCCCGCGCGGCGGACTCGACGATCGCGTCCCGGTACTCGGCGCCACGGGGCTGCCGAGGGGTGCGTGCTGACATGACCTGTGCCCTTCCCGAGTGCGGTCCGACGTCGGCGACGTTAGCCGGGTTTGTCCGATTTGCCCGGGATTGACCTGCGACTTCACCCACGAACGTCCGGGTTGTCACTCGTCCGGCCCAGCGTCGTGCCGCCCGGCAGGGCGGCGCGCACGCCGCCCCTTGCGAGCGGTCCGCGGGGGCCTTCACCCTGGTCCCGCGAGCGGGACGCGCGGGTGTCGATAGGTTTCCACCATGACTGGCAAGCACGCGTGGGACCCCGACCAGGTCAGGGCATGGATCGCCGACGACCCCGACCCGTCGACCGCCGACGAGCTGTCCGCTCTCCTCGGCGCCGCCACCCAGGGCGACGACGCCGCGCGCCGGGACCTCGTCGACCGCTTCGGCGGCCTGCTGCAGTTCGGCACGGCCGGCCTCCGGGGTCCGCTCGGGGGCGGGCCGAACCGGATGAACCGCGCGGTCGTCATCCGTGCCGCCGCCGGGCTCGGCGCCTACCTGCGCGCCCGGCTCACGGACGAGACCCCGACGGTCGTCATCGGCTACGACGCGCGCCACCGCTCGGCGGACTTCGCCCACGACTCGGCGGCCGTGCTGACGGCCGCGGGCCTGCAGGTGCTGCTGCTGCCGCGCTCCCTGCCCACGCCGGTGCTCGCGTTCGCCGTGCGTCACCTGGGCGCCGACGCCGGGATCATGGTCACCGCCTCGCACAACCCCGCGGCGGACAACGGCTACAAGGTCTACCTGGGCGGCCGGGCCGTCACCGGCCCGGGCCAGGGCGCCCAGATCGTGCCGCCGATGGACACCGACATCGCGGCGATGATCGCCGCCGTGGAGTCGGTGGCCTCGGTGCCGCGCGCCGAGGACGGCTGGACCGTGCTCGGCGAGGACGTCGTCGACGCCTACGTCGCGGCGGTGTCCGCGCTCGCGCCGCCCGACGACGAGGCCCACGCCCGCGCCGGCGCGCTGCGGATCGTGCTGACGCCGATGCACGGCGTCGGCGCGGCGACCGCCACGCGCGTGCTCGCGGAGGCCGGATTCACCGACGTCGCCGTGGTCCCGGAGCAGGCCGAGCCCGACCCCGACTTCCCCACGGTCGCGTTCCCCAACCCCGAGGAGCCCGGCGCGCTCGACCTCGCGCTGGCGCTCGCCCGCGCGCGGGATGCCGACCTGGTGGTGGCGCTCGACCCGGACGCGGACCGCTGCTCGGTCGCCGTCGTCGACCCCCACGTGGGCGGCTGGCGCCAGCTGCACGGCGACGAGGTCGGCGCCCTGCTCGGCGCCGACGCGGCCGGCCACGCCACCCAGGGCACGCTCGCGTCGTCGATCGTGTCGTCGCGGCTGCTGTCGCGGATCGCGGCCGCCGCCGGACTGGGGTTCGCCTCGACCCTGACGGGCTTCAAGTGGATCTCCCGCACCGAGGGGCTCGTCTTCGGCTACGAGGAGGCGCTCGGCTACTGCGTCGCCCCGGCGCTCGTGCGCGACAAGGACGGCATCTCGGCGTCGGTGCGCGTGGCCACCCTCGCCGCCACGCTCAAGGCGCAGGGCCGGGGGCTGGCCGACGAGCTCGACCAGATCGCCCGCCGCCACGGGCTGTACCTCACCGGACAGGTGGCCGCGCGGTTCGACGACCCCGGCAAGATCGCCGCCGTCATCGACCGGCTGCGGACCGCCGCGCCCACGGTGCTCGCCGGCTCGCCCGTCACCACCGTGACGGACCTGTCGGTCGGCGTGGACGGCCTCCTGCCCACCGACGGCTTCCGGCTGTTCACCGCGGCCGACGACCGCGTCGTCGTGCGTCCCAGCGGCACCGAGCCGAAGGTGAAGTGCTACCTCGAGGTCGTCGTGCCGCTCGAGCCGGACGCGTCCGACGAGACCGTGGCCGCCGCCCGACAGGCCGCCCGCGCCCGGCTGGACGCCCTGGCGAGCGACCTCAGGACGGCGCTCGACTTGCCGGAGGCCTGACCGCGGCCGCGACGGCCGCTCGCGGCGCCGCCTGCCGAACCGGTGGGACCGAGCGACCCCGTGGCACCTGACCATCGGTGGAGCCGACACGCCGCGCGAGGCGTCGGTCGGCTCCACCGACCGTCACTCGAAGGAGGCCCGGGTCAGTAGCTGGCGTCCGCAGGGACGTCGACCGCCCGCTCGTCGAGCCCCGCCAGCACGGCGGCCGTGGCCGAGATGCCCAGGCGCGTGGCGCCCGCGTTGATCATCGCGATCGCGTCGGCCGCGGTGCGGATGCCGCCGGAGGCCTTGATGCCCAGCCGACCGCCGATGGTGCCCGCCATGATGTCGACGGCCCGCAGCGACGCCCCGCCGGCCGGGTGGAAGCCGGTCGACGTCTTGACGAAGTCGGCGCCCGCGGCCGCGGCGGCCCGGCAGGACTCGATGATCTCGTGGTCGGACAGCGCCGCCGTCTCGAGGATGACCTTGAGGACGGTCGGGTGCGGCGCCGCGGCACGCACCGCGAGGATGTCGGCCTCGACGTCGGCGAACCGCCGCTCCTTGGCAGCGCCGATGTCGATGACCATGTCGACCTCGTCGGCGCCGTTGGCCACCGCCTGGGCGGCCTCCGCGGCCTTGACCTCGCTCGTGTGCTTGCCCGACGGGAAGCCGACGACGGTGGTGACGCGGACCCGGCGCTTGCCGTCCCCGTCGACCGGGACCTGCAACGGCAGGAACGACGGCGACACGCACACCGAGTACGCGCCGAGCCGCACGGCCTCTGCCACCGCCTGCTCGACGTCCGCCCGCGTGGCCTCGGGCTTGAGGAGCGTGTGGTCGACGAAGTTCGCGAGCGCCGCCGCGTCCAACGGGCGGTGACCGCTCTCGAGGGTGATGTTGTGGTTCATGCCAGGTGCCTCCCGCCACCGGCCCGGGCATACCCGGGCGTGATGATCTCGTCGATGAGTGCGGTCCGTGCGTCCTCGTGGACGAACGCGTGGTGCGCGGCGGTCAGCGTGACCTGCCGCAGGTCCGCCAGGGTCCAGCCGGCCTGTTCGACGAGCGCGGCGAACTCCGCGCTCATCGACGTGCCGGACTGCAGGCGGTTGTCGGTGTTGACCGTCACGGCGAAGCCGAGGCGGAGCAGGTGCGTGATGGGGTGCTCGGCCACCGACGGCGCGCCACCCGTGTGGACGTTGCTCGTCGGGCAGATCTCCAACGGCACCTGGCGGTCGCGCACCCAGTGGGCCAGCGTGCCGAGCTCGCCGCCGCGGATGTCGTCGCTGATCCGCATGCCGTGCCCCAGCCGGCACGCCCCGACGTGCAACGCGCCGGCGATCGAGCCGAGCCCGTCGGCCTCGCCGGCGTGCACGGTCGCGGGCAGCCACGCGTCGCGCACCAGGTCGAACGCCTTCGCGTGCCGGTCCGGCGGGTAGCCCAGCTCGGGGCCGGCGAGGTCGAACCCGACCACGCCGCGGTCGCGCAGGGCCACCGCGAGCGCGGCGACCTCGTCCCAGCGGTCGCGCTGGCGCATGGCCGTCAGCAGGCCGCGCACGACGATGCCGCGGCCGTCGGCGGCCGCCGCGCGCATGCCCTCGTCGAAACCCTCGAGGACGGCGTCGACCACCTGCTCGAGGCTGAGCCCACGCTCGGTGTGCAGCTCCGGCGCGAAGCGCGACTCCGCGTACACGACGCCGTCGGCGGCCAGGTCGAGGACGGCCTCGCGCGCCACCCGGCGCAGCCCGTCGACCGTCTGCATGACGCCGGCCGTGTGGACGAACGTGTCGATGTACCGCTCGAGCGAGCCGGACCAGGCGGCGGTGCGGAACCACGCGCCCAGCTCGTCGGGGTCGGTGGTGGGCAGCTCGTGCCCCGTCTCGGCGGCGAGGTCGACGACCGTCGCCGGGCGCACGCCGCCGTCGAGGTGGTCGTGCAGCAGCACCTTCGGCAGCGACGGGATCGAGGCCAGCAGGTCCCGCCGCCGCTCGTCGTCGGCGGACGGGACCCGGAGGGAACCCTCGGGCGACTCGCCCGGTTCCGTCTGGCTCGTCATGCGCTCACCGTAGTGCCGTCCCGTGACGCCGGATCACTCTTCGTCGTCCAGGTCCTCGTCGAGGGGGACCTCGGTGTCCTGCTCGACGACGTCGGCCTCGTTGGCGCGGTCCTCGCGGTCCGCCCGGGCGAAGTCCGGGTCGTAGTCCTCGGCCGCCTCTTCGTCGGGCGCCGGCTCCTCGTCGCCGAGGCGGCGCGGCTGGTCGGGCTCGACCGGCGCGAGGCCGGCGTCCCGCCAGGCCTCGGGTCCAGGCACGGTGCTCATGTGCGCCCCTCCCTCCGGCTGGCTCGCCCTCGAGCCCCCAGGGCCCCATCCTGACCCGGAGAGCGCGCGGTTGCCAGCCCCACAGGTCCCTTGGGCGGCGCCGGACGCACCGCCTAGACTCCGCGCCCCGCCGCCCCGCTCGCGGGGGCTGTGCGGCGGCCAGCGCATCGTTCGCGCGCGAGATCGACCCTTCCGGCGCACGGAACCGTGGGGCTCGGCGACGAACGATGCGCTCGCGCCTAGGCGATGCGCCCCAGCACCAGCGGGCGCGGGGCCGGGGCCTCGTCGCGCACGACGAAGGTGCCGGCGAGCGCCTCGGTGGCACGCGCGAAGCGGTCCGGGGTGTCGGTGTGCAGCCGCGCGAGCAGCTGGCCCGCCACCACGCGCTCGCCGGGCTTGGCGAACAGCTCGACGCCGGCGCCGGCCTGCACGGGGTCCTCCTTGCGGGCACGGCCCGCACCGAGCCGCCACGCCGCGACGCCCACCGCCATCGCGTCCACCTCGGCGAGCACGCCGGTCGCCGCCGCGCGGACCTCCTGCGTGTGCCGCGCCACCGGCAGCGGCGCGTCGGGGTCGCCGCCCTGCGCCCGGATCATGGCGCGCCAGGCGTCCATCGCCCGCCCGTCGGCCAGCGCGGCCGCGGGGTCGCCGGCCACGCCCGCCGCGGCGAGCATCTCGCGCGCCAGCGCGACGGTGAGCTCGACGACGTCGGCCGGCCCGCCGCCGGCGAGCACCTCGACCGACTCCCGGACCTCGAGCGCGTTCCCCGCGGTGAGGCCGAGCGGCGTGTCCATGTCCGTCAGCAGGGCGACCGTCGTCACGCCGGCGTCCGTGCCGAGGGCGACCATGGTCTCCGCCAGCTCGCGGGCGCGGCCCTCGTCCTTCATGAACGCGCCCGTGCCCACCTTGACGTCGAGCACCAGGGCGCCCGTGCCCTCCGCGATCTTCTTGCTCATGATCGAGCTGGCGATGAGCGGGATCGCCTCGACCGTGCCCGTGACGTCGCGCAGCGCGTAGAGCTTGCGGTCCGCCGGCGCGAGCCCGGAGCCGGCAGCGCAGATGACCGCGCCCACGCCGCCGAGCTGGGCCATCATCTCGTCGTTCGTCAGGGCGGCCCGCCAGCCGGGGATCGACTCCAGCTTGTCGAGCGTCCCGCCCGTGTGGCCGAGCCCGCGCCCGGACAGCTGCGGCACCGCGACGCCGAACACCGCCACGAGCGGCGCCAGCGGGAGGGTGATCTTGTCGCCCACGCCACCGGTCGAGTGCTTGTCGGCGGTCGGCCGCCCGAGGCGGGAGAAGTCGAGCCGCTCGCCGGACGCGATCATCGCGGCCGTCCAGCGGGCGATCTCCTCCCGCGTCATGCCGTTGAGCAGGATCGCCATCGCCAGCGCGGACATCTGCTCGTCGGCGACGACGCCGCGGGTGTAGGCGTCGACGACCCAGTCGATCTGGGCGTCGCTCAGGCGGTGCCCGTCGCGCTTGGCGACGATGACGTCGACGGCGTCGAAGCGCTCGCTCATGAGCGTGCCAGGTCGTCGGGCCCGAACGCGCCGGGCAGCACCTCGTCCATGGTCTTCACTCCCGCACTCGTCTCGACCAGCAGGCCGCGCCCGCCGTGCTCGAACAGCAGCTGCCGGCACCGTCCGCACGGCGCCAGCACCTCGCCGTGCCCGTCCACGCACGTGAACGCGACGAGCCGCCCGCCGCCGGTCGCCGCCAGCGACGAGACGAGCCCGCACTCGGCGCACAACGTCACGCCGTACGACGCGTTCTCGACGTTGCAGCCCACGACGATGCGCCCGTCGTCGACGAGCGCCGCCGCCCCGACCGGGTAGTGCGAGTACGGCGCGTAGGCGTGCGCGAGCATGCCCGTGGCGGCCGCGCGCAGCGCGGCCCAGTCGACGTCGGTCACGTCACTCCTTGATGTACGGCGTGCCGTCCGCCGCCGGGGCGCGGGAGCGCCCGACGAACCCGGCGACGGCCAGGATCGTCACGACGTACGGCAGCATGAGCATGAACTGGCTGGGCACCGGCGCCCCCACGACCGACAGCGTGCCCTGGAGGTTGGTGGCGGCGCCGAACAGCAGCGCCGCGAGGGCGGCCCGGACGGGGTCCCACTTGCCGAAGATGACGGCGGCGAGGGCGATGTACCCGGCACCGGCGGTCATCTCACGGCCGAAGGACTGCACCGACACCATGGTGTAGTAGGCGCCGCCGATGCCGACCACGGCGCCCGCGATGGCCAGCGCGCGGTACCGCACGCGCTCGACCTTGATGCCGACCGTGTCCGCCGCCTGGGGGTGCTCGCCGACGGCGCGCAGCCGCAGGCCCCAGCGGGTCCGGTACAGGGCGAACCACACGATGGGCACCGTGATGTACATGACGTACACGAGGATCGTCTGGCGGAACAGCGCCGGGCCGATCACCGGGATCTGCGACAGCCCAGGGATCGCGAGGCGCTCGAACCGCACGGTGGTGTTCAGGGTGGTCCCGTTGGGGACCAGGACCTGGGAGTAGAGGAAGTCGGTCAGGCCGTAGACCAGCACGTTGAGGACGACGCCGACGATGATCTGGTCGACCCGGTACTTGATGGCGAACACGCCGAGCACCAGGGCCACCAGCACACCGGCGACGATCGCGGCGAGCGTGCCGACGTACGGGTTGTGGGTCAGGGAGCCGAAGATCGCGGCGCCGAACGCGCCGAACAGCAGCTGGCTCTCGATCGCGATGTTGACCACGCCGGCCCGCTCGCCGATCACGCCGCCCATCGCGCCGAACACGAGCGGCACCGCCAGCAGCATGGACCCCCGCAGGAGCGAGACCACCGGGTACTCCGCCGTGGAGCCCGCCCCGGCCCACGCCAGGAAGCCGACGATGGCGACCAGCGCGAACACGATGGGCACCCACACGGGCACCTTGCGCTTGGCGGCGACGTACGCGACGGACACGACGACGAGCGCGGTGATGATCACCACGCTGAGCCACGCCGTCGTCATGCCGTCGACCGTCAGGGTCGGCACGTGGACCGGGTCGCCGGACTCGGAGAACCGGAAGTGCGTGTAGCCGGGACGCGGGGCGAGGGCGTAGAGCAGCGCGGCGAGCGCCGTGATGATCGCCAGGGCGATCGGCGTCTTGCGGCTGACGACGACGACGTGGCGCAGGTCGGCCGAGACCGACGCGGAGGCGGGGACCGCGGTGATGGTGCTCACGCCGCCACCTCCGCAGCCGTCGACGTGGTCCGGCGCGGGCGGGATCCGGGTTGTGGCAGCCGGAACACGGCCCGCACCAGCGGCGGGGCCGCGATGAAGAGCACGATGAGGGCCTGGACCACCTCGACGATCTCGATCGGCACGCCGACGGCCGCCTGCATGGTCGCCCCACCGGACCGGAACGCGCCGAACAGGATCGCGGCGCCGAGCACGCCGAGCGGTGTCGAGCGACCCAGCAGGGCGACCGTGATGGCGTCGAACCCGACGCCGGCGTCGATCCCGTCGCCGAACCCGGTCGTCGTGGTCCCCAGCACCTGGGTGACGCCGGCCAGCCCGACGAGCGCGCCGGCGACGAGCATGACGTAGACCGTCGTCCGCTTGACGTCGATGCCGGCCACCCGCGCCGCCGCGGGGTTCTCCCCGACCGCACGGAACTGGAAGCCGAGCTTCGACCGCTCGAGCAGCCACCACGTGAACGCCACCGCGACCAGCGCGAAGACGAAGCCCCAGTGGAGGTTGAACTTGCCGCCGAGCAGGTGGGGCATGATCGCGTTCGGCTTCATCGGCGCGGTCTTCGGGTTGGACGAGCCGGGCGCCTGCAGCAGGCCGGGAGTGGCCAGCAGGTAGCCGAGGATGTAGAAGGCGACGTAGTTGAGCATGATCGTGACGATCACCTCGTGCGCGCCCGTGGTGGCCTTGAGGAGGCCCGCGATGCCGGCCCAGATCGCGCCGCCGACGATGCCGGCGGCGATCGCGACGAGCATGTGGACGACCGGCGGCAGGTTGAGGCCGAACCCGATCCAGCCACCGGCGATGGCGGCCATGAGCATCTGGCCGCGGCCACCGATGTTGAACTGTCCCGCCCGGAAGCCGACCGCGACGCCGAGGCCGGCGGTGATGAGCGGCGTCGCCTGCGTCAGCGAGTTCGTCAGCGGCCGGATCGCGTTCGTGAAGCTGGTGGCGTGGAAGTCCCACACCGCGCCACGGAACAGCGCCGCGTAGGCGCCGCCGACGGCCTTGCCGACGGCGGAGAACGTGTCGCCCGGCCGGCTCCCGAAGTAGCCGATCGCGGTGCGCACGCCGTCGTCCGTCGCCGCGATCATGATCGAGCCGACGATCACCGCGAGGATCACGGCGCCCAGCGAGACCGCCCAGCTGCCGGACACGATGCGCCGGAGCGCCTCGCGCCAGCGGTTGTTGCCCGCCTCGGGCTCCTTCTGCTGCCGTGGCTGCGCCGCCACGGTCTGCTCGGCGCTCATGCCGCCACCGTCCCTTCGGGCGCCACGCCCGCCATCATCAGACCGAGCTGGTCCCACGGCGTCGTGGCCGGCACGATGCCGATCACGCGCCCGCGGTACATGACGAGGATCCGGTCGCCCAGGGCGGCCGCCTCGTCGAGCTCGGTCGCCACGACGACGACGGGCACACCCGCGTCGCGCGCCGCGACGATCCGCTTGTGGATGAACTCGATCGACCCGACGTCGACGCCGCGCGTCGGCTGCGCCGCGACGAGGAGCTTGAGGTCCCGCGACAGCTCGCGGGCCACGACGACCTTCTGCTGGTTGCCGCCCGAGAGGCGGCCGGCGGGCTCGCCGATGCCCTGCGTGCGGATGTCGAACTCCTCGACGGCCTTGCGCGCGAACTCGTCGCGGACGCCGAGCTGCAGCGCACCGCCCCGCACGAACGGCGGCCCGGACACGCGGTCGAGGATGAGGTTCTCGGCGACGGTGAACGACCCGATCAGCCCGTCGGTCGACCGGTCCTCCGGGACGTAGCCGACGCCGGCGTCGAGGACGTCGCGCACCGACCGGCCGAGCAGCTCCACGCCGTCGAGCCGGACGCTACCGGTGGCGGGGGTCAGCCCGGCGAGGGCCTCGCCCAGCTCCGTCTGGCCGTTGCCCTGCACGCCCGCGACGATGAGCACCTCGCCGCCCCGGACGCTGAACGACACGTCGTCGACGAGCACGGCGCCGCCCGGGTCGCTGACCGTCAGGCCGGAGACCTCGAGGAGGGCGTCGGAGTACTGCGGGGGCGCCTTGTGGACCGTCAGCTCGACGGGCCGGCCGACCATGAGCGACGCCAGCTCGGCGTCGGAGGCGCCGGGGTGGGCCTCGCCGACGATCTTGCCGCGGCGCACGACCGTGATGCGGTCCGCCACCTCGCGGACCTCGCGCAGCTTGTGCGTGATGAAGACGATCGCCGCACCCGAGTCCCGGAGCTGGCGCATGATCGCCATGAACTCGTCGGTCTCCTGCGGCGTCAGCACCGCGGTCGGCTCGTCGAACACGAGGATCTTGGCCTCGCGCGAGAGCGCCTTGATGATCTCCACGCGCTGCTGGACGCCGACGGGGAGGTCCTCGACGACGGAGTCGGGATCGACGTGGAAGCCGAACCGCGACGCGATCTCGCGCACCTGCGTGCGCGCTGCGTCGAGGTCGAGCCGCACGCCCTTCGTCTGCTCGTGGCCGAGCACGACGTTCTCGGCGACGGTGAAGACCGGGATGAGCATGAAGTGCTGGTGCACCATGCCGATGCCCGCCGCCATGGCGTCGCCCGGGCCGGCGAAGTGCTGCACCGCGTCGTCGATGACGATCTCGCCCTCGTCGGCCTGGTAGAGGCCGTACAGGACGTTCATCAGGGTGGTCTTGCCGGCGCCGTTCTCGCCGAGCAGGCAGTGGATCTCGCCTGGTTCGACGGTCAGGTCGATGTGGTCGTTCGCGACCAGCGCGCCGAAGCGCTTGGTGATGCCGCGCAGCTCGAGCTTCATTGTCCCGATCCTCAGGTCCACGGTGGACGTGCGCAGACACGCTACCGGGGAGGCCGCGGTTTGCGACCTCCCCGGTAGCGGGTGGCGTTACTTGGCCAGGTAGGACTTGACCTTGACCTTGCCGTCGATGATGTCCTGCTTGAGCTGCTTGACCTCGGCGGCCAGCGTCGGGTCGACCTTGCTCTCGAAGTTGTGGAACGGAGCGATGTCGACGCCACCGTTGGCCAGCGTGCCGACGTAGGCGGACGGGTCGAAGTCACCCTTCGCGGCGGCCTTCGTCGTGTCCGCGGCCGAGACGTCCATCTTCTTCATGATCGAGGTGAGGATGTACGGCTGGATGTTGGGGTCGGTGTTGAACTGGTCGGCGTCGACACCGATGAGCGCGATGTCCTTGCCGGAGTCCTTCACGGCCGCGATGGCCGACTGGTAGATCGGGCCGCCGACGGGGAGCAGGACGTCCACGCCCTGGTCGATGACCTGCTGGGCAACGCCCTTGGCCGTGTCGTTGGCGTCGAAGCCACCGGTGAACTGGCCGTTCTTGCCGTCCCAGCCGACGACCTTGACGCTCTTGCCCTTGACCTGGTTGTAGTAGTTGACGCCCTGCAGGAAGCCGTCCATGAAGATCGTGACGGTCGGGTAGGGCTGGCCGCCGAAGGTGCCGACCTTGCCGACCTTCGTGTAGCCCGCGGCCAGGTAGCCGGCGAGGAACGCGGCCTGCGCCGTGTCGTACAGGATCGGCTTGATGTTCGCGATGTTGATCGGGTTGCCCGAGGCGTCGCTGGGCTGCGCGTCGATGAGCGCGTAGTGGATGTTCGGGTTCGCCTGCGCGGAGGTGACCGTGTCCGCCGTCAGGTTGAAGCCGACGGCGAAGATGAGGTTGCAGTTCTCGCTCGCCATGGCCTGCAGGTTCGGCGCGTAGTCGGTGGCCGCGTTCGACTGGGCCGACTTGAACTGGGCGCCGAGGTCCTTGGTCGCCTGCTGGACGCCCTCGAACGACAACTGGTTGAAGCTCTTGTCGTCGAAGCCGCCGGCGTCGGAGACGATGCACGCCTTGAAGTTGAGCGGGGTGGCGCTCGGCGTCGCCCCGCCGGTGGCGGCGGTGCCACCGGTGGTGCTGCCGGCCGTCGGGGTCGTGGTCGGTGCGGCGCCGCATGCGGTCAGCGCCAGCGCGGCGATCGCGGCGATCGCCGCTGTGCGCAGAATGTTCTTCACGGACTCTCCTGGTAGTCGTGCCCGGGCCGGGAGCCGGGTCCGCCCCACGGCGGCGCGACGTTGAGCCGCCGTGGGGGCGGGGGCCGATCGGCCACATCAATCGGATCGAAACCCTAGTGAGCGGGGCGGGCCGTGGCGATGACAGGACCGTGTCCGGGCATGATCCGTTACCGCATTGGAACATCGGGCCGCATCCCGGGACCGGAGGATGGACAGGACGTTCACCCGGGACGGTGACGGTCAGTGCCGCCCGGCCAGCAGCGCGGCTCGGGCCAGCACGAGCGAACCGACCTCGATCGCGCGCTCGTCGATCCGCAGGTCGCCCTGGTGGATGTCGTAGGTGCGGCCGCCCGGCGCCCGCGTGCCGAGCCGCGCCATCGCCCCCGGCACGCGCGTCAGGTACCAGGCGAAGTCCTCGCCGCCGAGCGACTGCTCGGTCAGCTCGACCGCGTCGGCCCCCAGCACGTCCCGGGCCGCGGCCTCGAGGATGCCCGTGCTCGCGCCCTCGTTGACCACCGGCGGCACGCCGTGCTGGCAGCGCACCTCGAGCTCGACGCCGTAGGGCTCCACGACCTCGCGCACGGCCTGCTCGAAGACGTCGGCGGCGGTCTCCCAGGCTCGCACGTCCAGGCAGCGCAGGGTCCCGGTGACGACGCCGGACGAGGGGATGGCGTTCGTCGCGCTCCCGGCGCGCACCGACCCCCACGTGAGGTTGACGCCCGAACGCGGGTCCAGCCGGCGGCCGAGGACCGCCGGCACCTGCGTGATCACCTCGCCGAGCGCGAACACGACGTCGGCCGTCAGGTGCGGGCGGGACGTGTGGCCGCCCGGCCCGCGCAGCGTGACGTAGACGGAGTCCGACGCCGAGGTGATGGGTCCGATGCGGGTGCCGACGTGGCCGACGTCGACCTTCGGGTCGCAGTGCAGCGCGAAGATCCGGTTCACCCCGTCCAGCGCGCCGGCCCCCATGACGTCCAGGGACCCGCCGGGCTGCACCTCCTCGGCGGGCTGGAAGATCAGCCGCACGCCGCTGCGCAGCTCGCCGGCCCGGGCCAGGTCCGCCAGCGCCAGCCCGGCGCCGAGCACGGCCGCCGTGTGCACGTCGTGGCCGCACGCGTGCGCGACGCCGCGCACGGTGGACACGCAGGGCTCGCCGCAGGTGTCCGCCAGCGGCAGGGCGTCGATGTCGGCACGCAGCGCCACCAGCCGCGCCTGCGTCGAGGTTGGGCCGATGTCGCACATCAGCCCGGTCCCTGGGAAGAGCGTCGGCGTGAGCCCGGCCGCCGCCAGCCGGTCGGCCACGACGGTCGTCGTGCGCTCCTCGGTGCGGCTGAGCTCGGGGTGGGCGTGCAGGTCGCGCCGCAGCGCCACCATGTCGTCCCGGCGGGCGGCGACCAGGGCGTGGAGCCGGGCGACGGCCGGGTCGTCGGGCACCGGCACCAGGCTCGTCACGGCCGCGACACGGCCGGCCGTGCACGGCACGCGGGGCAGCGCGGGGCGCGGGCCCTCGTCGTGCCCGTTCGGGACGTCGCTGGGGGGTACCGGCTCGGCTGCCACGTCCCCATTCTGGCCATTCCCGCGCGACAAGCCCGCCTGCGCGGGGCTGCCGCGGACGCCGAGGGCACAGCGAGCCCCTACAGCAGGTCCTCCCGGCCGGCGGCGCGCCAGGAGTCCACGGCGGCCTTGACCGACTGCGCGTGCGCGCGGGTGGTGACGAGCACGGCGTCCGGGGTGTCGACGACGACCGCCCCGGCCAGGCCGACGACGCTCACCGTGCGACCAGAGGTGACGACCAGCGCGTCGTCCGCGCCGATCCGCAGCACCTCCTCGTCGTGCCCCAGCGTGCGGGTGCCCGACGAGGCCAGCAGCGTGGCCAGCGACGCGAAGTCGCCGATGTCGTCCCAGCCGAACCCGCCCGGCACCACGGCGACGCCGCCGGCGGCCGCGACCGGCTCGGCGATGGCGTGGTCGATCGCGATCTTCGTCAGGCCGGGCCAGGAGGCCGCGAGCTCGTCGTCACGCGCCGGAGTGTCCCAGGCGGCCGCGATGCGGCGGACGCCCGCCGCCAGCGGCGGGATCTGGTCCGCCAGGTGGTCGAGGAGCACCCCGGCCTGGGACAGGAACATCCCGGCGTTCCAGCGGTACTCCCCCGTCGCCAGGTACTGCGCGGCGGTGGCCGCGTCGGGCTTCTCCGTGAACCCGACCACGTGCCGCGCGCTCGGGGCGTCGGCGACGCCCAGCGAGGCGCCGGCGTGCACGTACCCGAAGGCGGTCGACGGCTCGGTCGCCTCGATGCCGATCGTCGCCACGTAGCCGGCGCGGGCGGCCGCGACACCCTCGCGCACCGCGCGGGCGAACTCGTCGTGCCCCGTGATGACGTGGTCCGCGGCGAACGAGCCGAGCACCGCGTCGCCGCCGTGCCGGTGCTCGAGCACCGCCGCGGCCAGGCCGATCGCCGCCATGGAGTCGCGGGGCGACGGCTCGGGGAGCACGTCGTCGGCGCCCACCTCGGGCAGCTGGGCGCGCACCGCCTCCGCGTGGGTCGCGCCGGTGACGACGAGCACCCCGCCCGGCCCGGTCAGCGGCAGCAGCCGGTCGATCGTGGCCTGCAGCAGGGTGCGGCCGGAGCCGGTGAGGTCGAGCAGGAACTTGGGACGGCCGGCGCGGGACAGCGGCCACAGCCGGGTGCCGGCGCCGCCCGCCGGGACCACCGCGTGGAAGCCCTCGATCGGCGCAACGGGGATCAGGGGTCCTGGCATGGCCGACAGGGTACCGGTGGCGGCTCGGTGTCCCGGCCCCCCCCGCGCGACGCGCGGAGGCGGTGGGATATCTCGACATCGAGTCACTACAGTGACGTCAGACGTCGACGTCCACCCTCTCCATCGCCAGGAGGCCCCGACCGTGGCAGCTGCAGCCCCTGCATCCACGAGGCCGGCCGGAACGCTCTACCGCGGGCGCGAAGGCATGTGGTCCTGGGTCGCGCACCGGGTCACCGGTGTCGCGGTCTTCTTCTTCCTGCTGGTGCACGTGCTGGACACCGCGCTGGTGCGCGTGTCGCCGCAGGCCTACAACGAGGTGATCGGGACCTACAAGAACCCGATCATGGGCCTCGGCGAGGCCGGCCTCGTCGCGGCGATCGTGTTCCACGCGCTCAACGGCATCCGGATCGTCCTCGTCGACTTCTGGTCGAAGGGCCCCAAGTACCAGCGGCTCATGCTGTGGGTGGTCGTCGGGCTGTGGGTGGTGCTCATGGCGGGCTTCCTGCCGGTCCAGCTCGTGCACACGTTCAGGAGCCACTGATGACGACGATCGCCGAGCCCCGCTCGCGGGCCACGCGGAAGACCTCGCGGACCAACGCCGAGATGATCGGCTGGATCTTCATGCGGGCGTCGGGCGTGCTGCTCGTCGTCCTCATCTTCGGGCACCTCATCACCAACCTCATCACCAACGGCGGCGTGCACGCGATCGACTTCGGCTTTGTCGCCGGCAAGTGGGCGGCACCCCTCTGGCGGGTCTGGGACCTGCTGATGCTGTGGCTGGCGATGATCCACGGCACCAACGGCGTGCGCACGATCGTCAACGACTACGCGGAGAAGACGAGCACCCGGCTGGTGCTCAAGTCGATCCTCGTGCTGGCGGCCGTCGTGGTCGTCGTGCTCGGCACCCTGGTGATCTTCACCTTCGACCCGTGCCCGCCCGGGGCGCCGGCGGACCTGCTGCCCTCCTTCTGCAAGGCCTGACGAGGACTGACGAACGATGCAGACACATCAGTACGACGTGGTGATCGTCGGCGCCGGCGGCGCCGGCATGCGCGCGGCGCTCGAGGCCTCGACCCGGGCGCGCACCGCGGTCATCACCAAGCTCTACCCCACGCGGTCCCACACGGGCGCGGCGCAGGGCGGCATGTGCGCAGCGCTGGCGAACGTGGAGGAGGACAACTGGGAGTGGCACACCTTCGACACGGTCAAGGGCGGCGACTACCTCGTCGACCAGGACGCCGCGGAGATCATGGCCAAGGAGGCCATCGACGCCGTCCTCGACCTGGAGAAGATGGGCCTGCCGTTCAACCGCACGCCCGAGGGCAAGATCGACCAGCGCCGGTTCGGCGGGCACACGCGCAACCACGGTGACGCCCCCGTGCGCCGGGCCTGCTACGCGGCGGACCGCACCGGCCACATGATCCTGCAGACGCTGTACCAGAACTGCGTCAAGCAGGACGTCGAGTTCTACAACGAGTTCTACGTGCTCGACCTGCTCGTCGACCACGACCTCGCGGCCACGCACGTGCCCGACGGCGAGGAGGTCCACGCCTCCGGCGTCGTCGCCTACGACCTGGCCACCGGCGAGATCCACGTGTTCCAGGCCAAGGCGGTCATCCTCGCCACCGGGGGCGCGGGCAAGATCTTCAAGACCACCTCCAACGCCCACACCCTCACCGGGGACGGCATCGCCCTGGCCTACCGGCGCGGCATCCCGCTGGAGGACATGGAGTTCTTCCAGTTCCACCCGACGGGGCTCGCCGGCCTGGGGATCCTGCTCTCCGAGGCGGCGCGCGGCGAGGGCGGCATCCTGCGCAACTCCGAGGGCGAGCGCTTCATGGAGCGCTACGCCCCGACGATCAAGGACCTCGCGCCGCGCGACATCGTCGCCCGCTCGATGGCCAACGAGGTGCGTGAGGGGCGCGGCGCCGGCCCGCACAAGGACTACGTGCTGCTCGACCTCACCCACCTCGAGCCGGCGGTCATCGACGCCAAGCTGCCGGACATCACCGAGTTCGCCCGCACCTACCTCGGCGTCGAGCCGTACACCGAGCCGGTGCCGGTGTACCCGACGGCGCACTACATGATGGGCGGGGTGCCGACCAACGTCGAGGGCGAGGTGCTGCGCAACGCCACCGACGTCATCCGCGGCCTGTACGCCGCCGGCGAGTGCGCGTGCGTGTCCGTGCACGGCTCCAACCGCCTGGGCACCAACTCGCTGCTCGACATCAACGTGTTCGGCAAGCGCTCGGGGCGGGCGGCCGCCGCGTACGCCGCGACGGCGGACTTCGTCGAGCTGCCCGACGACCCCGCCGGGCCGGTCGTGGCCGAGCTCGAGGCCATCCGCACCCGCCCCGACGGCGAGCGCGTGGCCGACATCCGCGCCGAGCTGCAGCAGACCATGGACACGAACGCCCAGGTGTTCCGCACGCAGGAGTCGCTCGAGCAGGCGCTGGAGGACATCAAGGCGCTGCAGAAGCGCTACCGGGCCGTCGCCGTCCAGGACAGGTCGCGCAGCTTCAACACCGACCTGCTCGAGGCCGTCGAGCTCGGCTTCCTGCTCGACGTCGCCGAGACCGTCGTCGTCGGCGCGATCAACCGCAAGGAGTCGCGCGGCGGGCACTTCCGCGAGGACTTCCCGAAGCGGGACGACGCCGGTTACATGCGGCACACGCTGGCGTACCGGCGGCCGCTGCCGACCGACGGGCACCGGCTGTGGAGCAACGACTCGGACGGTGACCACGAGGGCGAGTTCGCGCACACGACGGTGTTCGACGGCTACCGGCTCGTGCTGGGCTCCAAGCCCGTCACGGTCACCCGCTACCAGCCGATGGAGCGCAAGTACTGATGACCGCCACCGCGCAAGCCCCCAGCCAGATCGGCGAGGTGCCGACCTTCGAGGTCCGCCTCAAGGTGCGCCGCTACCTGCCGCCGGAGCCCGCGCAGCCGCTGCCCTACGGCGCGCCGGCCCCGCAGGCCGAGGCGTACTGGGAGGAGTTCACGGTCCGGGTGCACGGCACCGACCGGGTGCTCGACGCCCTCCACAAGGTCAAGTGGGAGCAGGACGGCTCGCTGACGTTCCGCCGCTCGTGCGCGCACGGCGTCTGCGGCTCGGACGCGATGCGGATCAACGGCCGCAACCGCCTGGCCTGCAAGACGCTCCTCAAGGACCTCGACCCGACCAAGCCGATCACCATCGAGCCCATCAAGGGCCTGTCGGTGCTCAAGGACCTGGTCGTCGACATGGAGCCGTTCTTCGCGAGCTACCGCGAGATCATGCCGTTCCTCGTCACGTCCGGGAACGAGCCGACGCGGGAGCGCCTGCAGTCGCCCGAGCAGCGCGCCCGGTACGACGACACCACCAAGTGCATCCTCTGCGCCTGCTGCACCTCGAGCTGCCCGGTGTTCTGGAACGACGGCCAGTACTTCGGCCCCGCGGCGATCGTCAACGCGCACCGGTTCATCTTCGACAGCCGGGACAGCGGCGCCGCGCAGCGGCTGGAGATCCTCAACGACAAGGAAGGCGTGTGGCGCTGCCGCACCACCTTCAACTGCACGGAGGCCTGCCCGCGCGGCATCGAGGTGACGAAGGCGATCGCCGAGGTCAAGCGCGCCATGATCACGCGCGCCTACTGACGCGTCACCCGGACCCGTCGGCCCGCCGGTGCTCCACGGCCGGTTCGTCGGCGGCCGCCAGTCGGCGCGCCTGCTCGGCCGACGGCGGCGGGGGCGCCGGGAACAGCGGAGGGTTCGCGGTCCAGGCGGCGGCCGTCAGCACGATGCGCGCCATGAGGTTGACCCACGCCAGCAGGACGACGATGAGGGCGAACGGCACCAGCGCCGTGCTGCTGCGCAGGCTGCCGGACACCGCGGACGTGCCGAGCAGCCGCAGCACGCCCAGGCCGACCCCCGCGATCGCGGCGCCGCCGACCAGGTCCCGCCACGGCGGCCTCTGCCCCGCCAGCACGCGCACGACGAGGACGAACGTCGCCGCGTCGACGACGAACGCGATGAGCACCCCCAGCACACGGGTGGCCGGTCCGGCGGCACCCGGGTGGCCGACCCATCCCGCGAGGCGGTCGGTGATCGTCGTCAGCCCCAGGGTGAGCACGGCCGAGACGAGGACGGACACCGCGATGCCGGCGAACCCCGCCAGCTCGTGCAGCTTCCCCACGACGGCGTTGGGCCGGTCCTCCGCCCCGAGCATCGCCCGCACCGCCGTCCGCAGCGCCGAGACCGCCGACACGGCGCTGAGCAGGAGCGTGACGATCGCGACGACCCCGGCGACCGAGAGGCTCGTCGACAGCCGGATCTGGCTCGGGTCGATGAGTCCGCTGCCGTCGCCGCGCGCGTCGACCAGGCCCGGCAGCGTCCTGTCGATCGTCTGGACGACCGTCGCCCGCAGCGCCTCGTGGCGGCCGAGCACCGCGGCGAACACCGTCCAGCCCAGCGTCAGCGCCGCGAAGATGGAGAACAGCGTCGCGTAGGCGATGCCGCCCGTCAGCAGGCCGCCACCGGCCGAGCCGAACCGTGCCAGCGCCCGGGCGGGCCGGGTGGCCCGCCACCAGGCCGCCACCGTGTCGAGGCGTTCCCTCAGCGCACGCACCCTGACGAGCCTACGGGCGGCCGGCCCTCCCGGTCAGCGGGAAGCTGCGCACCGGGCGCCACATGCCGTCCTCGTCGTTGACGTAGCGGTCGATGGCGGTCACGACGAACGTGCCGTCGAAGTCGGCCAGCTGCTTCTCCACGGCGTCCAGGACGTCGTCGTCGACGTCCTGGGCCACGGTGACGTGCGGGTGGTACGGGAACCGCAGCGGCCCGTCCAGCGGTCCCCGCCGGATCGCGAGGTCGAGCTGCTCGCAGTCGGCGATCCCGCGCGCGAGGGCGACGAACACCACCGGTGACACGGGCCGGAACGTCCCCGTCCCCCGCAGGTGCACGACGAACGGCCCATGGGTCGCCGCCACGGCCTCGAGGTGGGCGTCGACCTCCGGCAGCGCGTCGCGCGCGACGACCGCCGGCCCGACGAGCGTCACGTGCGGCGCGATCGTCGCTGCCTCGGGGTCACCGCTGGCCAGCCGGGCGGCCGCGAGCACGCCCGCGTGGGGCACCGGGACGGTGACCACGACGCCGACGAGCACCTCGTCGGGCCCGGGCGCGGGCAGCGTCATCAGATGCGCCGGCCCGGCAGCAGGCCGGTGCGCTCGTAGACGCGGTCCAGGGTGACGCCCGCGATCTCGCGGGCCCGCTTGGCGCCGGCCGCCAGGATGTCGTCGAGCGTCCCCGGGTCCGCCAGGAGGTGGTGCACCCGCTCCTGGAACGGCTCGAGCGCGCCGACGACGACGTCGGCCAGGTCCTTCTTGAGGTCGCCGTAGCCGTGCCCGGCGTACCGCGCCTCGAGCGCCTCGATCGTCGTGCCCTCCAGCGCGGAGTAGATCGACAGCAGGTTGGAGACGCCGGCCTTCGTCTCGGGGTCGAACCGGACCTCGCGCCCGGTGTCCGTGACGGCCGACTTGATGCGCTTCGCGATCACCTTCGGGTCGTCGAGCAGCTCGATGAGGCCGTTGGGGCTCTCGGCCGACTTGCTCATCTTCGACGTCGGGTCCTGCAGGTCGAAGATCTTGGCGGTGTCCTTGACGATGTACGGCTCGGGCACGACGAAGGTGTCCGCCCCCAGCTGGCCGTTGACCCGCTGCGCGAGGTTGCGGCTCAGCTCCAGGTGCTGGCGCTGGTCCTCGCCCACCGGCACGAAGGTGGTGTCGTACAGCAGGATGTCCGCGGCCATGAGCACCGGGTACGTGAAGAGCCCGACGTTCTGCCCCTCGGCGCCGTACCGCGTCGACTTGTCCTTGAACTGCGTCATCCGGTTCGCCTCGCCGAAGCCGGTGTGGCAGGACAGGACCCAGCTCAGCTCGGCGTGCTCCGGCACGTGCGACTGCACGAAGAGGATGGACCGCTCGGGGTCGACGCCCGCGGCCAGGTACTGCGCGGCCGTGCGCCGGGTCCGCTCGCGGAGCACGGCGCGGTCGGGGTGGGCCGTCAGCGCGTGCAGGTCGACGACGCAGTAGATCGCCTCGTGCCCCTCCTGCAGCGCGACCCAGTGGATGAGCGCGCCGAGGTAGTTGCCCAGGTGCAGCGAGTCGGACGTCGGCTGCATCCCCGAGAACACGCGGGGCAGCCCAGCGTCACCGGTCATCGATCTTCCCTCTCCTCAGGTCGCCTCGTCGTCGTACGGCGTCGGGGCATCGGGCGTCGGCGTCGCTGCCCGGCTCGGCGCGGCGGGCCGGCCCGGCGGCACGTCCCCCGTCGTCGGTGCGGTCGTGTCGTCGAGCAGCGCCTCACGGACGATGCGCCGGGGATCGTACCGACGAGGGTCGAGCGCTTCCCAATCCAGGCCGGTGTCACCGACCTCGTCGTCCACCCGCCGGCGCGCGTCCTGGAGGTAGCCGCGCAGGCCGCGGGCCCACTTGCCGAGCTGCTCGGCGTAGCCGGGCAGGCGTTCGGGGCCGACGACGAGCGCGACGACGAGGAGCAGGATGATCAGCTCTCCGCCGTTGACTCCGAACACCCGGTCAGGCTAGCCCAGACGTCGCGGGGGCTCGTGACGGGTCGGGGCGCAGGGTCAGGGCGTCTCGAGGGCCCGCGCGACGACCGACCAGCCACGCCCGATCCGGGCCGACACCCCGTCGTCGTAGGGCGCCGCGGGCAGCGCCGCGACCAGGTTCTCGACGTCGGTGCCCGAGGTCGGTGCGACCACCTCGACGACCGTGTCGTCGGCCTGCCACGCGACGTGCCACGGCTCGGACGACAGCACGTAGACCAGGTGGCCGCCGACCTGCTGCGTCGGCCGGCCGGCGAGGGCGGCGACGTCCAGGCGTCCGGGCCGCTCGCTGACGACCGCGGACGACCTGGGTCCCGCGAGGTCGACCTCGACGCCCGTGGACCTGCTCCGCGTCGCCGTGACGCTCCAGCCCTCGGGCAGCGCCGGCACGGTCCAGCGCTTGGCCGCGGTGCTGGTGCTCGATGCCGCCACCGCCGTGGTGGCCTCCCCCAGCACGTCGAGCGCGAGCCCGGGGTGCGCGGACGGCACGACCGCCGGCCGGGCGCCGAGCGAGAACAGGCTCGCCGCGACCAGGCCGAGCCCGGCGACCGAGCCGATGACGATGCGCTGGGCCAGGTGCCCGTCGCCGCGGACGGCGCCTCGCAGCACCCCGGAGGACCGTCCCGGCAGGACGCCCGACGAGCGGCCCGGCAGCGGGGTGGTCGGCACGAACGGGTCGTGGTGCGCGGTGAGCGGCGAGGCACCCGAGGGCGCCAGCGACAGCAGCCGCGCCGTCAGGTCGGGAGCCGGCTCGAGTGGCTCTGCCGCGGCCGCGGCGGCCAGGGCGGTCCGGGCCGCCCGGGCGGCCGCCAGCTCCCCGGCGCACTGCGGGCACACCGCGACGTGCGCCAGGGCGCGCTCCGTCTCGTCGGGCGGCAGCTGGCCGTCCGCGAGCGCGCTGAGCCACGAGCCGAGGTGGGTCATGGGTGGGCCTCGTCGCGCAGCCCGGCGTGGGCCGGCTCGGGGCGGCGGTGCTCGAGGGACTCCCGGAGGCGGGCGCGTGCCCGGTGGATGCGCGAGCGCACGGTGCCGAGCTTGATGCCCAGGGTGACCGCGATCTCCTCGTAGGACAGGCCCTCGATGTCGCACAGCACCACCGCGGCCCGGTACTCGGGCGGGAGGGCGTCCAGCGCACGCTGCACGTCGGAGTCGAGGTTGCCGTGCTCGTACGCGCGCTCGGGCGACGACAGCGCGTCGGACGAGGGCCACGCCGCCGCCTCGTCGCCGGTGGCGTCCATGCGGATCCGCTTGCGGCGGCGGGCCTGGTCGAGGAAGAGGTTGGTGGTGATGCGGTGCAGCCAGCCCTCGAACGTGCCGGGGACGTAGGAGTCCAGGGAGCGGAACACCCGGACGAACGTCTCCTGCGTGAGGTCCTCCGCGTCGTGCCGGTTGCCGGTCAGCCGGTAGGCGAGGCGGTACACGCGGGCGGAGTGCTCGCGCACGATCTCCTCCCACGTCGGCGCCTGCCACTCGGCCGGCTGCGCGGTCATCGGTTCTCCTGTCGTCGGACGTGTCCGCACCAGTGTCCCAGCAGTGCCTGAACGAGCGCTGAGCGGCCGCGGTTCCCGTCCCGGCGGTACCCGCACGGATACCCTGGGCCCAGGCTCGATCCCGGGAGGGTGTCATCAGCATCGACAAGGCCCAGTCCTGGGCCTACTGCGAGGACTTCGGCACCGAGGACGGCGTGCTCCTGGGGGCCCGCGAGCGTGCCGCGCAGCTCGGCTGCACCCCCGTCACCCCGGGGGTCGGCGCGGTGCTGGCGGTGCTCGCCGCGACGGTGTCGGCGCGCGCCGTCGTCGAGGTCGGCACCGGCGCCGGCGTCAGCGGCCTCTACCTGCTGCGGGGCATGGCCCCCGACGCGGTGCTGACCACCATCGACGTCGAGGTCGAGCACCAGCGCGCGGCGCGGGAGGCCTTCGCCGACGAGGGCGTGCGGCCCACCCGCACCCGCCTCATCGCCGGCCGCGCGCTCGACGTGCTCCCGCGGCTCACCGACGGCGGCTACGACCTCGTGCTGGTCGACGCGGACCCCGAGAACTACCCCGCCTACCTCGACCAGGCGGTCCGCCTGCTGCGTCCGGGGGGCGTGCTGGCGATCGACGACGCCCTGTGGCAGGACCGCGTCGCCGACCCGGCCAAGCGCGACGAGCTGACGACGACGATCCGCGAGGTCGGCCGCGCCGTGCGCGACGACGACCGCCTGCTCCCGGCGCTGCTGCCGACGGGCGACGGCCTGCTGGTGGCCGTCCGCCGCTGACCGGGTCAGCGGAGGTCGGCCAGGTACTGGAGCAGGAGGCGCGCGCCGAAGCCGGTGGCACCCTCGGTGACCTCGTGCTTGTCGGCGGCCGCGCGGGCGGGGCCGGCGATGTCGAGGTGGGCCCAGCGGCGCTGCCCGACGAAGTGGCGCAGGAAGAGCGCCGCGAACACCGACCCGGCGCCGACCTTCGGCTCGTTGGCGGTCTGGCGCACGTCGGCGACGTCCGAGTCCGTGGTGGACGCGTAGTCCTCGACGAGCGGCATGGGCCACACGCGCTCCCCCGAGGCGTCGCCGGCCGCGGCCAGGGCCGCGACGAGCTCGTCGTCCGTGCCGTAGAGCGCGCCGATGCCCGTGCCCAGCCCGATGCGGGCGGCGCCCGTGAGCGTGGCGACGTCGATGAGCACGTCGGGGTCGAGCCTCGCGTCGGCGTACGCCAGCCCGTCGGCGAGGACCAGGCGGCCCTCGGCGTCGGTGTTCATCACCTCGACGGTGGTGCCGCCGTAGGTGGTGACGACGTCGCCCGGGCGGTACGACGAGCCCCCGAAGTGGTTCTCGGCGAGCGGCAGCACCGCCGTGACCCGGTGGATCGAGCGCGACTGCGCGGCGCCGATGACCGTCGCCAGCGCGACGGCCGAGCCGGCCATGTCGGTCTTCATCGTGACCATCGACTCGCGCGGCTTGATCTGCAGACCGCCGGTGTCGTACGTGATGCCCTTGCCGACGACGACGACGTGCTTGCCGCCCGGGCCGGGCGGCGTGTAGCGGAGCACCACGAGCCGGGGCGGCGACGCCGACCCGGCGCCGACCGCCATCACGGCGCCGAAGCCCTGCGCCGCCAGCTCCCTGGGCCCCAGCACGTCGACCGACAGCCCGGCGTCCGCGCCCAGCCGACGCGCTCGCTCGGCCATCCACTCGGGGGTCTTGACGTTCGACGGCGTGTTCGCCAGGTCGCGCACCAGCCACGTCGCGGTGGCGTCGATCTTGGCGGCGACGACGGCGGCACCCACCCTCTGCCCGTCACGGCCGAGCAGCACGAGGTCGGCGGACGCCTTGGGCTCGTCGGACGCCGCCAGGGACGGCATCCGGTACGCCGCGAGCAGGTAGCCCTCGACGAATGCCCGCGTCAGCGTCGCCACGGTCGAGGCGTCGGCGCGTGCGTCGTCGCCCAGCGTCGTGGCCACCGCGTGCAGCCCTCGCACCGCCCGGGCGAGCGCGGCGCCGGCTCGGCGCAGCGCGGCGGTGCCGCCGTCGCCGGTGCCGACGAGCACGATGCGCAGCGGCAGGTCGCCCCACGGCAGCCGGACGGCCGAGCCGGCCGGACGGGGCAGGTGCACGACGTGCGCCTCGCCGGCCGCGCCGGCCATCCCGGCCCGCTCAGCGAGCTCGGCGAGGTCGATGCCGTAGCGGGCGGCGACCTGGGCGGTGCCGACGCCGGGGACCAGTCCGTCGTCACCTGGGAGGGCGGGGGACACGGGCACCGCGACCGCCTGCACGGATCCGTCGGTCAGCAGGGGTGTGTCCGCGAGCGGGGCCCCGGAGAGCGTGACGGTGGGGGGCGTGCGATGCCGCAGCTGGGGTGCGGCCATGCCGACTAGCCGACTGCGGAGGTGAGGGCCTCACCGAGCTCTGTGGCCTCGGTGGCAGAGAGCTCGACGACCAGGCGGCCACCGCCCTCGAGCGGAACCCGCATGACGATGCCCCGACCCTCCTTGGTCACCTCGAGCGGTCCGTCGCCGGTCCTCGGCTTCATGGCGGCCATGCGGGGCCTCTCCTTCGCTGTCGCACCGGTGCCCGGGTGGGCGTCCGGGGTTCCGAGCAACAGTCTAGGTCACAGCGCCGTCACGGGTCCCGGCGCTCGGTCCCACCACCGGCGCCTCGACCCTCACGGGGGCCAGTCGCCCTGCGGGTTGAACAACCAGATCTGGCGCACCCAGAGCACCTGGAGCCCGAGCATGAGGAGCACGACGAACGCCAGCCACGCCGCCCTCCCGCGCCGCGTCCGGCCCACCGCTCCGGCCGTCGCCGCGCCGAGCGGGAAGGCCAGGAGGAGGAACCGGGCGAGGCTGCTCCCCGGCTCGACGACGCCCGCGATGTACACGACGTAGGCGGCTCCCCACGCGTGCAGCTCGCGGCCGAGCCGGAAGGCCGAGGGCGCGAGGACGACGGCCAGCGTGAAGGCGACGGCCGGGACGACGACGAGCGGCCAGCTGGCGTGGAACCAGAACTGCGGCACGTAGGTCCACCCGATGAAGGGCTGCACCGAGTGCAGGCCGCGCCACGACTCCTGCGTGCGCAGGTAGGCGCTCGGGTCGCCGGTCACCCAGCCGCAGATCGCCGGCCACAGGAAGCCCGACGCGACCGCCACGGCCGTCAGCAGGGCCAGGGCGCCGACCGTCCGGGGGCGCAGCTCGTCGCGCCCGCGCCGCGCGTCCCACCAGCGCACGCCGGCGTGCACGACGACCACCGCCGCCATCGGCAACGCCACGGCCCGGCTGAGCCCCAGCAGAACGATGACGAGGCCCGCCCACGCGTACCGCCGCCGGACGACGGCCAGCAGCGCGCCTGCCACCAGCAGCAGCGCCAACGACTCTGTGTAGGCGGTCTGCAGCACGGGCGACGTCGGGAAGGCGCAGACGAGGGCGACCGTCGCCAGGGGCAGGCCGGGCCAGCGCCCGACAGCGCGCGGCGCGCCCTCGGCGATGCCGCGGTGGATGAGGAGCATCGCGCCGCCCGCCAGGACGGTCGACAGCAGCGGCGCCGCGACCTCCCAGGGCAGGCGCGTGACGGTCATGACGCCGCGCGCCAGCGCGGGGTACAGCGGGAAGAACGCCCACGCGTTCTGCTGCACGTTGCCGTGCGCGTCGAGCGGGATCGTCGACGGGTAGCCGTACAGCGCGATCTTCTTGTACCAGGACCCGTCGAACATCAGCGAGACCCACGGGAAGTACGACGGGTGCGCCTGCGTCCAGACGTTGGCCTTCTGGTAGCCCGCCACCCAGAGGAAGACGACCGCGGCGAAGAGGCGGCTGGCGGCGTAGACCCCGAGCGTCTGCCCCCACCACGGCCACGTCCGGGGGTCGAGGCGTCGGGCTGCCGTCAGCGGGTGCCCGTCGGTCGCCACCTCGCTCACGCCAGTCCCCTCACCGCGACGGCCGGTGCCCGCTCGCCGCGCACGCTCGCCACCATCTCGAGGACGCGCCGGGTCGCCGCGACGTCGTGCGCGCGGAACACGCGGGCGCCCAGCCACGCGGCGACGGCGGTCGCGGCGAGCGTCCCCTCGAGGCGCTCGTCGACGGGCAGCCCGAGGGTCTCGCCGACGAAGTCCTTGCGCGACAGCGCCATGAGCACCGGATGCCCGAGGGCGACGAGCGCCTCCGTGCGCCGCAGCAGGTGCAGCGAGTGCCACGTGTTCTTGCCGAAGTCGTGGGTCGGGTCCAGCAGCACGGACGCGGGGTCGATGCCGAGCCCGACCGCCCGCGCGGCACCGGCCGTCAGGGTGGCGACCACGTCGTCGAGCACGCCGTCCAGGCCCTCGCCGTACTGCACCCGGAACGGGTCGGTCCGCGGGGCCGCGCCCCCGGTGTGCGACACGACGACGCCGAGCCCGCGCTGCGCGGCGACCGCGACGAGCCGCTCGTCGTGCCCCGCCCAGGTGTCGTTGACGAGGTCCGCGCCCTCGTCGGCCGCCGCGGCCGCCACCTCGGCGCGCCAGGTGTCGACGCTGACCAGGAGGTCCGGGTGCGCGGCACGCACGTGCGCCACGAGCGGCACGATCCGCGCGACCTCGTCGGCCACGCTCACCTCGGGCCCGCGGCCGGCGCGCACGCCGCCGAGGTCGACGATCGCCGCGCCCTCGTCGGCCGCCCGCGCCACCGCCTCGCGCGCGCCGTCCTCGTCGTACCTCGCCGCCGCGTAGAAGGAGTCCGGGGTGCGGTTGACCACCGCCATGACCACCGGCCCGGCCAGCTCGCGGCCGCGCAGGCGCAGCGGAGGCGCGCCCGCGGGGACGCCCGTCAGCACGCCCCTACCACCCTGCGTCGCCCTCGGCCGCACGCTCGGACGCCGCCTCCTCCTGGGCGCGCAGCTCGGCGGCGCGCTCGACGACGATGCGCACGGCCTCGTCGGGGTCGTCGGTCAGGTGGAGCAGGTCGACGTCCGTCGGCGAGATGAGCCCGCGCTCGGCCACCGTCGCCCGGATCCAGTCGATGAGACCGCCCCAGAACTCCGTGCCGACGAGCACGATCGGGAAGCCCTTGACCTTCTGCGTCTGCACCAGCGTGAGCGACTCGAACAGCTCGTCGAGCGTGCCGAACCCGCCGGGCAGCACGACGAAGCCCTCGGCGTACTTGACGAACATCGTCTTGCGGGCGAAGAAGTAGCGGAAGTGGATCCCGAGGTCCACCCACTTGTTGAGGCCCTGCTCGTGCGGCAGCTCGATGCCGAGCCCCACCGACAGGCCGTGCGCCTCGACGGCGCCCCGGTTGGCCGCCTCCATGATCCCCGGGCCGCCCCCGGTGATGACCGCGTAGCCGGCGGCGACCAGGCCTGCGGAGATCTGCCGCGCCAGCGCGTACTCCGGGTCGCCCTTGCGGATCCGGGCGGAGCCGAACACGCTCACCGCGGGCCCGACCTCGGCCAGCGCGCCGAAACCCTCGACGAACTCGCTCGTGATGCGCATGACGCGCCACGGGTCGTCGTGCAGCCAGGTCACCTTGTCGACGCGCTGCAGCAGGCGCTCGTCGGACGTCGTGGCCGGGACCTGCGCCCCGCGCAGCACCACGGGACCGCGGCGGTAGCCGTTGCCCTTGCGTCGCTTGGCCGCGCCCGGGTCCGGGCTCTCCTCGGTCATGCGGGTCAGCCTAGGGCCGGAACCTGGGCCGGTGGTCAGGCCGTGAGCCAGGCGCGCAGCGCGGCGTGGACCTGCTCGATCTGCGCCACCGGGCACCGCTCGTCGGCCGTGTGCGCGAGCAGGGGGTCGCCGGGGCCGAAGTTCACCGCCGGGATCCCCAGGGCGGCGAACCGGGCGACGTCCGTCCAGCCCAGCTTGGCCACCGGCGCCCGGCCGGTGGCCCCCAGCACGGCGTCGACGAAGCCGCGGGCGGCCGGGTGGTCCAGGCCGGGGCGGGCGCCCGCGGCCGCGTCGACGACCCGCACGTCGAAGCCGTCGAGGACGTCGCGCACGTGCGCCGCCGCCTCGTCGACCGAGCGCGACGGGGCGAACCGATAGTTCACGGTGACGACGCAGCGGTCCGGGATGACGTTGCCCGCGGTGCCGCCCGTGATGAGCACCGCGTTGAGGCCCTCGCGGTAGTCGAGGCCGTCGACGGTGACGGTGACGGGCCGGTAGGCCTCCAGCCGGCGCAGCACCTCGCCCGCCCTGTGGATCGCGTTGACCCCCGTCCACGCGCGGGCCGAGTGCGCCGCCACGCCCGGGACGACGACCTCGGCGCGCAGCGTGCCGTTGCAGCCGCCCTCGACGCCGCCGTCGGTGGGCTCCCCCAGCACCGCGAAGTCCGCGGCGAGCCAGTCGGGGTGCGCGGTCGCGACGCGGCCGAGGCCGTTGAGCTCGGCGGCGACCTCCTCGTGGTCGTAGAACACCCAGGTGACGTCGGTCGTGGGCTCGTCGAGCGCCGCCGCGAGGGACAGCATCAGCGCCACGCCGGCCTTCATGTCGACCGTGCCGCGGCCCCACACGACGCCGTCCTCGACGCGGCTCGGCACGTTGCCTGCGATCGGCACGGTGTCGAGGTGCCCGGCGACCACCACGCGGCGCGGCCGGCCGAGATCGGTGCGCGCGACCACGGTGTCGCCGTCGCGGTCCACCCGCAGGTGCGCGTGGGCGCGCAGCGCGCGCTCGACGAGGTCCGCGAGCGCGGCCTCGTCGCCGGACTCGGAGGGGACGTCGACGACGGCGCGCGTCAGCGACAGCAGGTCGGCGGACAGGTCGAGGGCCACGCCGTGACCCTACCGACGCCGCCCCCTCAGCCGCCGTGCGCGACGATCCACGCCAGGAGGTAGGCGCGGGAGTCGCCGTTGTCGATCGCGGAGTCCGGCAGCGCCACCGCCTGCTGCCAGGCCGCGGCGGCCTCGTCGTGCCCGGCCAGCGCGCGGTACGCCAGGAGGTAGTCCCCGAACGGCACGCCGTAGCCACCGGACGCCGCCTCGTCCACCGCCGCAGTGATGCGGGCCGGGTCGACGCCGGCCGCGAGCCACCCGGAGGCCGGGTTCATCGGGATCAGCTCGATGCCGAGCATCGCGCTCGGGGCCGGGCTGAACCAGGTGGCGTAGTCCCGCTTGCCGCCCCACACGATCGAGGTCACGTGGTGCGCGAAGCCGGGGAAGGCGGACAGGTCCGGTGCCGTCCAGTAGGCGCGACCGGCGGCGGCCTCCGTCGAGGCCAGCCAGGTGGCCTCGGTGACGAGGGCCGGTTGGCCGCTGGCCTGCGCCCACAGGCCGAGGCCATTCCAGGCGTTCACCGCCTCGGAAACCGACTCCTGGTTGTTGCCGTCGGCGAAGGGAGCCGTCCCGGAGGCCCACGAGTGGCCGGCCCACGGGTCGAAGACCCGCAGTTGCGGCAGCTGTGGGGTTGCGCTCGCCGCGGCGATGTCCTGGCCCAGCAGGTCCATCACCGGTCGCAGCGGGCCGACGAGCGCGTGGTCCCGCGCCGCCAGCAGGCCGGCGGCCGCGAGGAAGTAGCCGTAGTGGAAGTGGTGGTCGTTGAGCTGGTCGGACCCGAACGACGGCGTCCGCCCGACGACGGAGCGCGCGGCCTCGTCGTAGACGAAGCACTGGGCGGCCCGGCTCGCGCACCCCTGCGGCTCGGTCCAGGTGCGCAGCGCCTGCTCGGTGCGGGCACGCAGCGGCGCGACCACGTCGGACGCACCGAGCTGCTCGCCGAGCACGACGAGCGTCGCCGCCCGGTACAGCGCCTTGCCACCGAAGTAGGTGTCCGCCGGGAAGTCGGGCGTCGCCGCCACGTCGGCGCGCAGCTGCGTGACGATGGCCGTCCGGCGGGCGTCGTCGACGTGCGCCAGGTCGAGGGACCCGGCGGGCGGCACGGTCTGTGCGAAGGCGTCGAGCTGGGAGCCGGCGCACAGCTGCAGGTCGCCGAGCACGCTGTGGTACGTCCCGAGGCCGCACCCGGTCCGTGCCGGCTGCCTGCCGGCGCGCTGGTGCGGGGCCAGCACGTACGCGCTCGGGGTGCCGTGCGCCGTGCGGTACACCAGCGTCGTGCGGGCGACGTCCTTGTCCACCCCGTAGCGGACGTCGACACCCGTCACCGGGTCCCCCGCCGCCGCGGCGAGCGCGTCGGCCGCCGCCGGCGCGGCGCCGTCCGGCAGCGGGTACCACGTGGCGGTCTGGCCGGGCGCGAGCCGCACCCGGTCGCCCGCCAGCGCGCCCGCGGGCGCCACCAGGCCCCACGTGGTGCCGTCGATCGTCGCGGTCGCCGCGGGCGTGCCGCCCTGGAACCCGGCACCACCGGTGACGGTCACGGCCAGCGTCGTCGCGCGGTCGGCGGTGAACGAGACGAAGGGCGAGCCCTCCGCCAGCGCGACGTGTCCCACCGTCCCGCCCGAGCCGTCGAGCAGGGCGACGGTCACGGCGACCGGGTCCGCCGCCGTCACCTCCGCGGACGCGGCGCCCGCGTCCACCGTGACGGCAGGGACGTGCGGCGCCGCGATCACGGCAGGCTGGGCGGTCGGGTGCGGCAGCCCGACGTCGAACCCGGTCGCGGTGAGCGCGAACGACTGGGGCATCGGGAACACGGGCTGCGGCGTGGCGCCGAAGACGAGCCCCGAGTACCACCGGTTCGACGGCGGCGCCAGGCCGGGCGCCAGGCGGGCGGGGTGGACGGTGGCGATCGAGGCGTGCTGCACGCCGGCGACGAGCGCCGCCTCGTCCACGGTGGCCGCCGGCGCGTCCGGCGGACCGGGGACGGGGGTGGCGGTGCCCGTCCCCGTCCCGGTCGGGCCGGCCGACGGCGCACCCGTGCAGCCGGCCAGGAGAAGGAGGCCGGCAGCGGCGCCGACCCACGCGGCGCGGGCCCTCACCGGCCGATCCTCCCGATCAGCGCGGGCACCCGGTCGAGCAGGGCCCGCACCCGGTCGCCCGTCCTGGTGACCCACCCGTCGTTCCGGAGCTCGAGCTCAGCGGTCACGGGTGCGCCGGCCGCCACCAGGCCGCCCTTGGCGTCGAGCTGCGGGCTGGTCACGGTCGCGACCGCCTCCGCCTTGCCGTCCACGGTGGTGACGTGGACCTCGTCGGCGGTCCCGTCGAGCGTCGATCCGTCGGGCAGCTGCACCTGCACCGCGGCCTTCTCCGGCACCCGCGCGTACTGCTGCGGCGTCAGGGTGAAGTGCGCCTCGACGTAGAGCGTGTCGACGCGCTGGAGCACCGCCAGCTGGTCCCCCGGCTGCACGGTGGAACCGGGCTCGGCCTTGACCGCCGTCACGGTGCCGTCCGCGGTCGCCTGGACCACGAGGTGTCCCTGCGCGTCGACCTGGGTCGCCGCGGGCAGCCGCGCGCCGGTCGACCTCGCGAGCGACAGCGTCGCCGAGTCGACGACGAAGAGCGGCTCGCCCTGGTGCACCTGGGTCCCCACGTCGACGCGACGGTCCAGCACGAGGCCGCCGTAGGGCGCCCCGATGGTGAGGTCCTGACCGAGGACCTGCGCGGAGCTGCTCACCACGCGCCCGCGGGTCTCGTTGAGGTGATACGTCGCGACGGCGACGATCCCGAGGACCAGCAGCACGCCGAGGAGCAGCCGAAGCCGAGCGGTCCACCTCATCGCGCACCTCCGATCATCGCGGGGACCCCGGGCAGCACGTCCACCCGCTCCGGCGCGGCCGGGCGACGAGCGGCGCGACGGCCCCGGCGCCCCTCCCGCAGGGCCGTGACGACGAACCCGCCGAGGATGAGGGTGTTGGTGGCGTTCCACGCCAGCGCGAGGCTGGGGTAGCCGTTGCCGGCGTCCTTCCAGACCCCGACCACGGTCGTCGCCGCCAGGAGGACGAACATCAGCACCTGCGGCTGCACGAAGGCGAACGGCGACCGGTACCCGGCGCGGGACCCGGTGACGTGCCAGGCCTGGTCGCGGCGGGTCAGCGCGTTGACGAGCGCCCGGACGTAGATCGGGAACGAGACCGTGGCCAGGAGCAGCACCTCCCACCGGAACGACCCGAGCGTGTAGAACGCCAGGAGGATCTGCAGCAGGTAGAAGCCGGCGTAGTACGCGACCCAGGTGAGCGGCTTCACCGACAGGTTCATCGGCGTCAGGTCGAAGAAGATCTGCAGCGGCGGCACCAGCAGCAGGAGGAGCGGTGCGATGCCGGTCAGGTAGTGCGTCGCGGTCACGGTGTACTGCAGCCGCTGGTCCACCGTGAGGCGACGCGCGCGCGACCAGGGCCAGTGGGTCGCCATGATCTCGAACCCGCCCGTCGCCCAGCGCAGCTGCTGCTTCGAGTAGGCCTCGATGGTCTCGGGGGTGTCCCCGACCGCGAGCGGGGTGGGGATGTAGACCGACCGCCAGCCGCGCTCGTGGAGCAGCAGCGACGTCCACACGTCCTCCGACTTGGAGTCCGAGTACAGGCCACCGAGCTGGTCGATCGCGCTGCGCCGGAAGACGACGTTCGTGCCGACGCAGAACGCGGCGTTGAACCGGTTCCGGCCCGGCTGGACGAACTGGTAGAAGACCGACTGCATGTAGGCGGCGCCACGCGAGACGACCGTGTCGAGGTTGCCGTAGACCTGCGGGGTCTGCACGAACGCCACGTCGGCCTCGGCGAAGAACGGCACCGTCTCGTGGAGGAAGTCCGGCATCGGCACGAAGTCCGCGTCGAAGATGGCGAAGAGCTCGCCGCGCGCGAGCGTCAACGCGTGGTTGATGTTCCCCGCCTTCGCCCCGCCGTGGGAGGCGCGGCGCACGTACCGGGCCCCGACGTCGGCCGCCAGGACGCGGACCGCGTCGCTGTCCCCGTCGTCGAGCACCCACACCGTGTGGGCGCCCCGCATCGCCATCGCCGCGGTGACGGTGCGGCGGATCAGCGCCGGGTCCTCGCCGCAGGTGGTGACGAACACGTCGACCGAGACCGGCCGGTCGTGCAGGTACATCGCCCACCGCCACGGCTCGTCGGACGAGCGCTCGCGGAGGATGTCCGCCCAGTCGTAGAGCCGGTCCTGCGCGTGGTGGAACGCGAACCGCCGCGGGTTGGCGCCGCCGGACAGGATCGTCCACATGGCCAGCAGGCAGTGCGCCACGAGCACCGTCTCCGCGGAGATCACCATGAGGTAGGGCAGCCAGTCTCCGCGGTTGGCGGGGGCGAGCAGGAACTTCGCGTACAGCACCACGCCCGCCGTGGCCCCCAGCACCAGCAGGGTCAACGAGGGACTGCGGGCCGCCTGGTTCTCCGCGCTGCGCGCGGGCGTTGCGTCGTCGTGGTGGTGCCGCCCTCGCGTAGGGGCGGTCGTCTCGGCGATAGCCATCCGGACCTCCGGCGTCGGCTGTTCTCGTCCGCACGTGTGGCTCGTGCCACGCCGTGCCAGGGCGGCCTCGTCGACGCCGGTCGTCGGGGCCTCGCACCGGACCCCAGGTCTTCGACCGTACGGAGCCCTTCGCCGACCTGTCCACCCGACCCGGGTCGGCCGCGGACGGCGGTGAACCGGGCGCGACGCGCTCACCTGCCGGGACGCATGACGACGCCGGGCGCGGCGCCGTCTCGCATGGCGGACTACAGGCGCAGGCTGACCGTGCTCGCCGTGATCGGCGCCGGCAGCTCGGAGGGGCCGCCGGCGAGGTACTCGTCCACGGCGTGGGCCGCGGCGCGGCCCTCCGCGATGGCCCACACGATGAGCGACTGGCCGCGGCCGGCGTCGCCGGCCACGAACACGCCGGGCACGTCCGTCGCGAAGCCCTCGTCGCGCGCGATCGTCCCGCGCGGCGTCACGTCGACGCCGAGCTGCTCGAGCAGCGGGCCGCGCTCCGGCCCGGTGAAGCCCATCGCCAGCAGCACCAGCTGCGCCGGGATCTCCCGCTCGGTGCCCGGCACCGGCTCGAACCGGCCGTCGACGGGCGCCACGTCGACGAGGCGCAGCGCCCGGACGGCACCGTCCTCGTCGCCGAGCATCTGCGCCGTGGAGACGGCGTAGACGCGCTCGCCGCCCTCCTCGTGGGCGCTGGAGACCCGGAAGACCATGGGGTAGGTCGGCCATGGCTGGGCCGCGGGCCGCTCCGCGGGCGGCCGCGGCAGGATCTCCAGCTGCGTGACCGAGCGGGCGCCCTGGCGCAGCGCGGTGCCGAGGCAGTCGGCCCCGGTGTCGCCGCCGCCGATGACCACGACGTCCTTGCCGGTGGCCACGGGCTGGTCGGCGACGACCTCGCCCCGCGCGGCGCGGTTGGCCGGCGGGAGGTACTCCATCGCCTGCAGCACGCCGGACAGCTCGCGGCCCGGCACCGGCAGGTCCCGCGGGGTCGTCGAGCCGACCGCGAGGAGCACCGCGTCGTAGCGGCGGGCGATCTCCGCGGCGGACACGTCGCGGCCGATCTCGACACCCAGGTGGAACCGCGTGCCCTCCTCCTTCATCAGCGCCAGGCGCCGGTCGAGGACGGACTTCTCGAGCTTGAACTCGGGGATGCCGTAGCGCAGCAGGCCGCCGGCGGCGTCCGCGCGCTCGTAGACCGCCACGGTGTGCCCGGCGCGAGTCAGCTGCTGCGCGGCGGCGAGGCCGGCCGGGCCGGAGCCGATGATCGCCACGGTGTGCCCGGTGTACCAGCGCGGCACCTGCGGGGTGACCAGGCCGCGGGCGAAGGCCTCCTCGACGATCGAGACCTCGACGTTCTTGATGGTGACGGGCGGCTGGTTGATGCCGAGCACGCAGCCCGTCTCGCACGGCGCGGGGCACAGCCGGCCGGTGAGCTCGGGGAAGTTGTTCGTCTGGAACAGCCGGTCGGCGGCGTCGGCCCACTGCCCGCGCCAGACGAGGTCGTTCCACTCCGGCACGAGATTGCCCAGCGGGCAGGAGAAGTGGCAGAAGGGGACGCCGCAGTTCATGCACCGGCTCGACTGCTCGTGGAGCAGCTCGAGCGCCTGCGGGTCACCGGGGTGCGGCGCGTGGACCTCGCACCAGTCGTGCACGCGCTCGTCCACGGGCCGGTCCGCCGGCAGCGCGCGATGGCGGACGGTGAGGAATCCACGAGGGTCGGCCACGGCGCACAGCCTAAGCAGTGGACGCCTTCGTCTCGGATGACGGAAGTCCTGGTGAGACAGGCCGACGCCGTACGCTGGCCGCCATGACGGAACGCACGGCCTGGGGCCACGGCCTGGCCACGGTGACCGACGCCGGGACGGTGCTCGACACCTGGTACCCGAGCCCGGCGCTCGGGCCGCGGCCGGAGCAGGACGCGATCCCGCACGCGCTGGCCGCGGCGGCGGGGCACGACGAGGCACGCGGGGTGCGTGTCGAGCCGGTCGTCACGGAGATCGACCTCGACGAGCCCGCGCACAGCACGCCGGACGGCTACCTGCGCCTGCACCTGCTGTCGCACCGCCTGGCGCGCCCCAACACGATCAACCTGGAGAACATCTTCGGGGTGCTGCCCATCGTCGTGTGGACCTCCGCCGGCCCCTGCTCCCCCGACGACTTCGAGACGACGCGGGCGCGGCTGCGCGCCCGCGGGCCGGTGACGGTGCTCGGGGTCGACCGCTTCCCGCGCATGGTCGACTACGTGGTGCCCCCGAAGGTCCGCATCGCGGACGCCGACCGCGTGCGGCTGGGCGCCTACCTGTCCCCCGGCACCACGGTGATGCACGCGGGCTTCGTCAACTACAACGCCGGCACGCTGGGCGTCGCGATGATCGAGGGCCGGGTGTCGCAGGGCGTCGTCATCGGCGAGGGCTCCGACGTCGGCGGCGGCGCCTCGATCATGGGGACGCTGTCCGGCGGCGGCACCGTGCGGGTCTCGCTCGGCGAGCGCACGCTGCTCGGCGCCAACTCCGGCCTCGGCATCCCGCTGGGCGACGACTGCGTCGTCGAGGCGGGCCTCTACCTGACGGCGGGCACCAAGGTGACGCTGCGCGGCGTCGGCGGCGAGGACGGCCGCATCGTCGCGGCGCGCGAGCTCGCCGGCAGCGACGGCCTGCTGTTCCGCCGCAACTCCGTGACGGGTGCCGTCGAGGCGTCGGCACGCTCCGGCATCGGCGTGCGGCTCAACTCGGCGCTGCACGCCACCTGATCTCGGAGGGTCCATGGCCGCGGCACGCCGCCGGCCGCCCCGGCGCCGCACGAGGCGCGCGTGGGCGGTGGCGATCGCTCTCGTCGTCACCCTCGTCGTCGGCGGCGGCGGCGCGGTCTGGGCCGTCGTCGCCTGGCTGGACCGGACCACGACGCCGCCGATCGTCGCCGCCTGCGCCGCGACCTCCGACGCCGGCTCGTGGCGGCTGACGCCGCAGCAGGCCGACAACGCGGCGCTCATCGCGGCGATCGCGGTCCGTCGCGGGCTGCCGGCGCGGGCCGCGACGATCGCCCTGGCCACCGCCATCCAGGAGTCGAAGCTCGACAACCTGGACCACGGCGACCTGGACTCCCTCGGCCTGTTCCAGCAGCGGCCGTCGCAGGGCTGGGGCACCGCGCAGCAGGTGACGGACCCGGTGTACGCGACGAACACGTTCTACGACCGGCTCGTCAAGGTGCCGGGCTACACCACCATCCCGGTGACGCAGGCAGCCCAGGCGGTGCAGCGCTCGGGCTACCCGGACGCGTACGCCGACCACGAGGACGCCGCCCGGGCCTTCGCCTCCGCGCTGACCGGTTGGTCGCCCGCCACGCTCACCTGCCGGCTGCCCGCGTCGACGGCCGCCGGGTCCTCGGACGCCGTCCTGGCGCGCGTCGTCCGCGACCTGGGCACCCTTCCCTCGTCGTCCACCGCGCCCGACGAGGCCACCCGGACCAAGGCGACGGTCACGCTGGACACGAGCTCACTGACCCCCGACGACCCCGCCAGGGGCGGCTGGGCCGTCGCGCAGTGGGCGGTCGCGCTGGCCGACACCCTGCACGTCGACCGGGTCCAGGTCGCGGACCGCGTGTGGACCCGGGCCGCCACGGCCTGGACGACGAACGACCCGGCCCCCGTCGCGGCGGGCCGGGTCGTCGTGACGCTGGCCGGTCAGCGCTCCTCGGCCGGGACGTAGTCCCGCTCGGTCGCGCCCGTGTAGATCTGGCGCGGGCGGCCGATCTTCGTCTGCGGGTCGGACATCATCTCGCGCCACTGGGCGATCCAGCCGGGCATGCGGCCGAGCGCGAACAGCGGCGTGAACATCGACTCGTCGAAGCCCATCGCCTTGTAGATGATGCCCGTGTAGAAGTCGACGTTCGGGTACAGCTTGCGCGAGATGAAGTAGTCGTCGTGCAGCGCGATGTCCTCGAGGCCCAGCGCGATGTCGAGCAGCGGGTCGTCGGTCCCGAGCGCGTGCAGCACGTCGGTGGTCAGGCGCTTGACGATCGCCGCACGCGGGTCGTAGTTCTTGTAGACGCGGTGGCCGAAGCCCATGAGGCGGACGCCGGACTCCTTGTTCTTCACGCGGCGCATGAAGTCGGTGGCGTCGCCGCCGTTGTCGCGGATCTCGGCGAGCATCTTGAGCACGGCCTCGTTGGCCCCGCCGTGCGCGGGCCCGGACAGCGCGTTGATGCCGGCGGCGACCGAGGCGTAGATGTTGGCGTGGCTCGAGCCGACGATCCGCACGGTCGACGTCGAGCAGTTCTGCTCGTGGTCGGCGTGGAGGATGAGCAGCTTGTCGAGCGCCTGCACGGCGACCGGGTTCGGCGCCCAGTTCTGGTACGGCACGGCGAACGCCATCCGCAGGAAGTCCTCGACGTAGCCGCGCGCGTAGTCCGGGTACAGCAGCGGCTCGCCCTTGAGCGAGCGCATGACGTAGGACGTGATGGTCCGCGTCTTGGCGAGGATGAGCACCGTGGCGAGCTCGACGGCCTCGGGGTCGAACGGGTCGAGCGACTCCGGGTAGAACGTGGCCAGGGCGTTGACCGCGGACGCCAGCACCGCCATGGGGTGCGCCCCGCGGGGGAACGTCCCCATGAAGGTGCGGAAGTCCTCGTGCACCAGCGTGTGACGGTTGACGCGCTCGCTGAACGCGTCCAGCGTCTTGGCGTCCGGCAGCTCGCCGTTGATGAGCAGGTACGCCACCTCGAGGAACGTCGAGCGCTCGGCGAGCTGGTCGATCGGGTAGCCGCGGTAGCGCAGGATGCCGGCGTCGCCGTCGATGTAGGTGATGGCCGACTCGCACGACGCCGTGTTCATGAAGCCCGGGTCGACGGTGACCATGCCGGTGTCGCGCAGCAGCGAGGAGACGACGATCCCGTCGTTGCCCTCGGTGGCGTGGACGATCGGGAGGTCCCGCGCCTGGCCGTCGACGACCAGCTGGACCGGCGTCCGGGCCGTGAGGATGTCCGTCATGAGGGGGTCCTTCCTGCGCCACCCGGGGGCGGGACCGCATCGTTGCGTCGCACTGGTGTGCGCCAGGCCAAAGGTTTGGCGCGACTTTACCTGCACGGGGGGTGGCGCCACCACTCCCTTGGTCAAGGATTTATCTTGACGTCGAGGCAGTTGCGCCGGCACCCATCATGCACCCGTCAGCCGAGTGCATGCTTCAGCGACCCGTTCGTCGGACGCCGTGAGCGCCACGCGCACGTGGCCCGTTCCCGCACTCCCGTAGAACGCCCCCGGCGCCACGAGAATGCCCAGCCCCGCCAGGTCCTCGACCGTCGCGCGCGAGTCCTGGCCGCCCTCGGGCCGGACCCAGAGGTAGAGGCCGGCCCGCGACCCGTCGACGGCGTAGCCCGCCTCCTCGAACGCCGCCGCCAGCATCCGGCGCCGGCGCGCGTAGCGGGCCCGCTGCGCCGCGACGTGCTCGTCGTCGGCCAGCGCCGCCACCATCGCCGCCTGCACCGGCGCGGGCACCATGAAGCCGGCGTGCTTGCGCACCTCGAGCAGCCGGCCGACGAGCGCCGGGTCGCCCGCGACGAACGCGGCACGGTACCCCGCGAGGTTCGACTGCTTCGACAGCGAGTAGGCGACGAGCAGCCCGGCTCCGTCGCCACCGGTCACCCGCGGGTCGAGGAGGCTGGGCACACCCTGCGACACCCACGGCTCGTCCCACGCCAGCTCGGCGTAGCACTCGTCGGAGGCGACCACCACGGGGCACCCGTGCCGCGCCCGGGCCGCCCGTGCCGCCTCGACGACGGCGCCCAGCTCGTCGACCGACAGCACCGAGCCGTCGGGGTTGCCCGGGGAGTTGAGCCAGACGAGCCGGACGGCACCGTCCTCGTCGGCCGCCAGGCGCGCAGCGGGGTCCGCGCACGGCTCCGGCTCCGCACCCGCCAGTCGCGCCCCCACGTCGTACGTCGGGTAGGCGACCTCCGGGTGCAGCACCACGTCGCCCGCGCCGAGGCCCAGCAACGACGGCAGCAGCGCGACGAGCTCCTTGGAGCCGAGCGTCGGCAGCACGCCCGCCGGGTCCAGGTCCGGCACGTGGCGGCGCCGGGCGAACCACCGGACCACCGCGTGCCGCAGCTCGGGCGTGCCGGCCGTCTGCGGGTAGCCCGGCGAGTCGGCGGCGGCGACGAGGGCGTCGCGGACGACCTGTGGGGTCGGGTCCACCGGGGTCCCGACCGACAGGTCGACGATCCCGCCGGGGTGCGCGCGGGCGCGCGCCGTCACGTCGGCGAGGGTGTCCCAGGGGAAGTCAGGCAGGTGCCCGGTGAGCAGGCCCATGCCGGCCTACTGGCCGTTGCGCAGCGGCAGGGCGTCGACGATCGGGTGGTCGTGGTCGATCTGGCCCATCTTGGCGGCACCGCCGGGCGAGCCGATGGCGTCGAAGAACTCGACGTTGGCCTGGTAGTAGCTCGCCCACTGCGGCGGGACGTCGTCCTCGTAGAAGATCGCCTCGACCGGGCAGACCGGCTCGCACGCGCCGCAGTCGACGCACTCGTCGGGGTGGATGTATAGCGAGCGCCGACCCTCGTAGATACAGTCGACAGGGCATTCCTCGATGCACGCCTTGTCCTTGACGTCCACACACGGCTCGGCGATCACGTACGTCACGGCTGGTCCTTCCCCTCGGTCGCCCTAGTATCCCCCCTGTGCCCGCGCCCTCTACCCCGTCGTGGCGGTCGTGGTCGCCCGGCATCCGGGTCGTCGTGCGGCGCGCGCTGGACGACGTGCCGGCGGACGCGCCGCCGCCGCACTACACCGACGTCGTCGGTGACGTGCTGGCGGTCGACGACACCGGCGTGCTGCTGCGGACGCGACGCCGCGGCGACGTCCACGTGCCCGCCGAGGCGATCCGGCTGACGAAGGTGGTGCCCCCCGCGCGGCCGCGCCGGCCCGCGCCCTGAGCTAGGGGCCCGCCGTCGGCGCCGGCGCGCAGATCACCTGGTTCTGCGGCTTGTACGTCGTCTTCCAGGTGGTCGTCGTCTGCAGCTCGGAGCCGAGGAACACCTTGCGCGTCACCGAGACCGTGAAGCCGGGGTTGCCCTTGCCCGCGGGAACGCACGTCGGCGACGGGTCGTAGAGGGTGGTCGGCTGCTGGACGTTCGAGCGGGCGCTCGTCGTCGACTGGACCGTCCAGTACTTCGTGCCCCAGATCCGCACGTGCAGGTGGTCGTCCGCGCCGACCCACGACTGGACGAGCGCGCCGTAGGGGGTGTTGTTCTTCCACTTCATGTCGATGACACCGGTGAAGAGCGTCGCCTCGCGGCCCTCCGGGTAGCGCGAGAACCACTCCGAGTGCGGCGTGTGCTCGACGATGAGGAAACCGGCGAGGTAGGCGGCGTTGAACGTCGTCGTCGACACCTGGGACAGGCCGCCGCCCATGGCGTTGACGTGCTGGCCGTCGACGATGGCCCCCGCCGCGACGAAGCCGTGCGCCGCGTCGAGCGGGCCGAGCGCGTCCGTGAGGCTGAACGTGTCCCCCGGCCGCACCAGCACGCCGGTGATGTTGGCGGCGCCCTGCTTGATGTTGATGTCGCGGATGTGGTCGGCCGTCAGGGGCGTGTCGAACTCGCCGACGATCTCCTTGATGCCCAGCGCGTCGAGGACCGCCGTCGACTGCGCCGGGTCGGTCGCGACGAGCTGGAGCGTGGCGGTCCGGTCGGTCGCCTTCGACGCCGCGGCCGCGACCGCCGTCGCCACCTGTGACGGGTCGAGCGTCGTGCCCGGCTGACCCGGCACGATGACCGGGGCGTCGTTCTGGAACTCGAAGTGCGCGTCCGCGGCCGGTGTCAGCAGCCCCGGCATCTGGGCAACGAGGGCGTCCGCCAGCGCCTTGCCGTTCATCTGCAGCACCAGCGCGCCGTTCTGCGGGACGAACGAGGCGTTCGCCGCCAGCACCGGAGCCGGCAGCGTGGCGCTCCGGTCGCCGACCGTCACCGACACCGGACCGCCCGAGACGTGCTGCGCGACGTCCGCGAGCGCGCGGTCGGTCGTGTCCTGCGAGATGGCCGGGGCGACCGTCGCGACCGGCAGCTGCAGTGGCCGCGCGGCGACCAGCCACGTCGCGGCGATCTGCTGCACCGCCGCCTGCTCGTCGATCTTCCAGCCGTCCTGCGCGGGCGTGGCGTGCGGGGAGCCGTCGACGAAGACGATCGCGCCGTCGACCGCGTCCGCGCCCAGGGTGCTCGACAGCCCCCCGACGGCCGCCGCCAGCGCGGCGTGGTCGACGGTGGTGACGGGCGTGACGTCGCCGAGGCCGACGATCTGGCGCCACAGCCACCGCGGGTCGGCCAGCCGGACCCCGGTGAGGCCGTCGACGGTGCGCTGCGGGTCGAACGTCAGCCCGGCCGCGGCGGGGTCGATCTGGGCCTGCACGTCGTGGGCGGTGACGGTCAGCGGCTTGCCGGTCGCGTCGGCGAGCTGGGTGGTCAGGCGGTGCACCGCGTCCGACGAGGTCAGGCCGCCGATCTGCACGCCGGCCACCGTCGCGCCGTGGGGCACCTTGTCCCGCAGGGCGTAGCTCATGCCGACGTAGGCCCCGGCCAGCACGACGAGGATGCCGGCGGCGACCGCCACGCGCAGCGGCCAGCGCCGACGGGTCTCCCGCTCGGGGAACTCGTCGAGGACCGAGGGCCCGCGACCGGGCGTCTGAAGGGTCGGCACCGGACCGGCGCTGATCCGGGCGCCCTCGGCGGCGGGCGTCGACGTCGCAGGGAACACGCTGACCCGGGCCGGCACGGCCGGCTCCGCGACGGGCGGCTCCGCGGCGGCCGGGACCGCTGCCGCTGGCATGACCACGGTGGCGTCCGGGTCGGCGGACGCGTCGGCCTCCGGCGCCGCCGGCTCGACCTCCGGCTCCACCACCGGCGGCACGACGACGGTGGCGTCGGGTTCGGCCGCCCCGTCTTCCAGGTCCACCACCGGCGGCACGAGGGCGGTCGCGTCGGGCTCGGGCGACTCGTCCTGCGACTCCGACACCCGTGGCGCGAGCGTCGCCTGGTCCGGCTCGGGCGGCTCGGGCCCGGCCACCGGCGGCATGACCACGGTGGCGTCGGACTCGTCGGGCTCGTCGGCCTCGACGGCCTGCGCCTCGTCCGCCGTCTCACCTTCGTGCTCGCCATCGACGGCCGCACCATCCGCGACGAGGGCGTCGACGGGCGGCGCGCTCGCCGGTGTCTCGTCGGCCGCCGTCTCGTCGGGACCGGCATCGTCGTCGGACACCGGCTCCAGGCCCGCGGTGACGTCCGAGTCGGCCGGTGCGTCCTCCAGGACATCCGCGTCCCCCGGTCGTTCGTCCGCCGGCGGCGCGGCGGGCCCACCCTCGTCGACCACCGCGTCGTCGGGCGCCGGCCCGGGCTCGGCCGACGACAGGGGCTCGGGCGAGGGCAGCGGCTCGGGCGAGGGCAGCGGCTCGGGCTGCGGCAGCGGCTCGGGGGTCGGCACGGGGATCGGCTCGGGGAGGGGCTCAGGCGCCGGCAGCGGCTCCGGCGCCGGCATGGGCTCGGGGATCGTCCCGTCGGGGCGGGGGATCTGGTGGAGGCGGGCGATGTCGTCCCAGGTGGGCCAGCGCGTCTCGTCCTCAGCTGGGGTGGTCCGGGGGGTGCCCTCGGCCGGCTTCTCGCGGTCGGCCTGACGCGCCATGCGGATTCTCCCCTTCGTACGCTGCGCCGGGATTCTACGACCCGACGCCGACGCGCTCGGGGACTGCCGGGCGCGCGTCAGCCGATCGGCGGCCGGCTCACGGCACCGGCCGCAGGTGGCCGCGCACGTGGACGAGCGCGCCCGCGGCGGAGCCCGAGGCGTCGGCGCCGACCACGTCGCCGACGACGATGAGGTGGTCCCCCGACGGATGGATCGCGGCGGTGCGGCAGTCGAACCAGGCGGCGGCGCCGTCGACGCGCATCGCACCCGTGGTGTCGGAGACGGTGTGCGGGACGCGATCGAGCTGCCCGATCGTCGGGCGGCCGGGCGACGCCAGCCAGTCCGCGACCGGACCCTGGTCGGCGGCCAGGACCGAGAGTGTCCACAGGTCGACGTCCGCGAGCGCGTCCGACAGCCGGGCGTCGGCGTGGACGCAGAAGAGCAGCTGGGCCGGCGCGAGCGACACCGAGGCCACCGAGCTGACGGTCGTGGCGTGCAGGGAGCCCCGCCACCGCACCGCCACGACGCACACCGCGCCCGGCAGGCGGGCCGCGACCGCGCGGTAGTGGCCCGGCTCGACCGTCATCGTCCGGGTTCGCCGGGCCCGGGGGCACCCGGGTCCCACGACGGACCCGTGGGCGCGACCGGCTCGGTGGGCGGCTCGCCCGCCGACCCGGCCGGCACCCCGGGCCGCTCGCCGCGGGGACGGTCCCGGAACAGGCGGGCGGGCAGCATCCCCGTGGCCAGCGCCAGGACGATCGAGCCGATCACCCACACCCAGCCGACGGCCGCGTGCGCCGGGACGAGCACGTCACCACCCGGTCCGGTCTGCGAGAGCGCCTGCACCGCGAAGAACACGCCGCCCGCGTAGGTCACCCACGTGGGCCAGCCGTCCCAGGCCCGGGACGTCACGGACCCGGCCACCACCAGCGCGAGGCAGAGCACCACGCCCCACGGCTCGTGCCAGCGGTGCTGCACCGTGCCCACCACGCCGACGACGAGGCCCAGCACGAGGGTCGCCATGGCCTTGCCGAGCACGGCTGCGGTCAGGGGTCGCATGCCGTCAGGGTAGCCGCCGCGTCGGGGCGGAATCTGGGAGCCGGGGACCGCGAACCTGCACGTAGCCCTCGGCGGGCAGCAGCGGCTGGAGCACGCCGTCCGACAGGGCGTAGCAGCCGAGGAGCGCCGGCTCCCCCGGCACCGCCCGCACCGCCTGCACCTGCGTCGCGTGCGCGCGCAGCGCGGCCAGGACCCGGTCGCGGACCGGTGCGGCGTCGACGAGCACCTCGACGGCGTCGTCGTCCACCGCCACCGCGGGGAACGGGGGCTCGGGCGGGGTCAGCTCGTCGTACGCCGCCCCGAGCGCGGCGCGCACCGCATCGCCCCGCAGCGCGCGGTACCCCGCCGCCAGCGCCGTGCGGCCGGTGCGCCGCCACCAGACCGCCGGCTCCCAGCCGTCCCCGGCGGCCAGCTCGACCGCGCGCATGGTCACCTCGTGCGCGCGGACGTGGTCGGGGTGGCCGTAGCCCCCCTCGGGGTCGTACGTGACGACGAGCCGGGGACGACGAGCCCGCAGCAGGCCCGCCAGTCGGCCGGCCGCCTCGTCGAGCGGCACCGCGACGAACGCGCCGGCCGGCACGTCCGCACCGGCTCCCGCCCTCGCGGTCCCCAGCCACACCATCCCGGAGTCCTCGTACGTCCCGCCGCCGCCGAGCTCGTCGAGGTAGGCGTGGTCGCTCACGCCGAGGGCCGCCAGCGCGCCCGCCAGTTCGCCGGCCCGGTGCACCGCGAGCGCGGGCCCGTCGCCCTCCAGGTGCGCGAGCGCCGGCGGGATCACCTCCCCGCGTTCGCCACGCGTGGCGGTGACGACCGTGACCGGGAGCCCGGCGGCCGCCCAGGTCGCCAGCAGGGCACCCGTCGCCAAGGTCTCGTCGTCCGGGTGGGCGTGGACGGCGAGCAGGCCGCCGGTCGGGCCGCCCGGTTCGTCGGACGCCGCACCCGGCGGCGCGGCGGTGCTCACGCCCGCGTGGCCGCCCGCGCCCGGGCCCGCAGGCGCGCCCGCTGCTCCTGGTTGAGCTCCACCTTGCGCAGGCGCACCACCTCGGGCGTCACCTCGCAGCACTCGTCGTCGCCGGCGAACTCGAGCGACTCCTCGAGCGTCAGCCGACGCGGCGGCGTCAGCGTCTGGAACACGTCCGCCGTCGACGAGCGCATGTTCGTCATCTGCTTCTCGCGCGTGATGTTGACGTCCATGTCCTCGTTGCGCGGGTTCTCGCCGACGATCATGCCCTCGTAGACCTCCTCCGTCGGGCCGACGAAGAAGGTCCCGCGGTCGGACAGGGCGTTGAGCGCGTACGCCGTGACGGCGCCCGCGCGGTCCGCGACGAGCGAGCCGGTGGCGCGCGCCTCGATCGGCCCCGCCCACGGCTCGTAGCCGTCGGCGATCGACGACGCGATGCCGGTGCCGCGGGTGTCCGTCAGGAACCGCGTGCGGAAGCCGATGAGCCCCCGCGCCGGCACCTGGAACTCCATGCGCACCCAGCCGGTGCCGTGGTTCGCCATCGTCAGCATCCGGCCCTTGCGGGCCGCGAGCAGCTGCGTCACCGCGCCGAGGTACTCCTCCGGCACGTCGATGGTCATGCGCTCCACCGGCTCGTGGACGGCCCCGTCCACCTGGCGCGTGACGACCTGCGGCTTGCCGACGGTCAGCTCGAAGCCCTCCCGGCGCATCTGCTCGACGAGGATCGCCAGCGCCAGCTCGCCGCGGCCCTGCACCTCCCAGGCGTCCGGCCGGTCGGTGGGCAGCACGCGCAACGACACGTTGCCCACCAGCTCCCGGTCCAGCCGATCCTTCACCTGCCGGGCGGTGACCTTGTGGCCCTTGCCGCCGCGACCCGCCAGGGGCGACGTATTGATGCCGATGGTGACGGAGATCGCGGGGTCGTCGACCGTGATGAGCGGCAGCGGCCGCGGGTCGTCCGGGTCGGTGAGGGTCTCGCCGATGGTGATGTCCTCGATGCCGGCGACCGCGACGATGTCGCCCGGCCCGGCCTCGTCGGTCGGGACGCGCTCGAGCGCCCGGGTCTCCAGCAGCTCGGTGATCTTCACGGTCTGCGTGGTGCCGCCGTGGCGCACCCAGGCGACGGTCTGCCCCTTGCGCAGCGTGCCGTTGAAGATGCGCAGCAGCGCGAGGCGCCCGAGGAACGGCGACGCGTCGAGGTTGGTGACGTGCGCCTGCAGCGGGGCGTCCTCGTCGTACGTGGGGGCCGGGATCTTCTCGAGGATCGTCGCGAACAGCGGCTCGAGGTCCGGGCCGTCGGGCTGGCCGCCGTCCGCCGGCTGCGTCAGCGACGAGCGGCCCGACTTCGCGCTGGCGTAGACCACCGGCACGTCGAGCACGGCGTCGAGGTCCAGGTCCGGGTTGTCCTCGTGCAGGTCCGCCGCCAGGCCGAGCAGCAGGTCGGTGGTCTCGTGGACCACCTCCGTGATGCGGGCGTCCGGCCGGTCCACCTTGTTGACCACGAGGATCACGGGCAGCTCGGCCGCCAGCGCCTTGCGCAGCACGAACCGGGTCTGCGGCAGCGGCCCCTCGGAGGCGTCGACCAGCAGCACCACGCCGTCGACCATGGACAGCCCACGCTCGACCTCGCCGCCGAAGTCGGCGTGCCCCGGGGTGTCGACGACGTTGATGGTGATGCCGTCGGGCTGGCCGTGCGCCGCCGCGGACGGGCCCGTGTACCGCACCGCCGTGTTCTTGGCGAGGATCGTGATGCCCTTCTCACGCTCCAGCTCGCCGGAGTCGAGCGCGCGCCGCTCGACGTGCTCGTGCTCGCCGAACGCCCCGGTCTGCCAGAGCATCGCGTCGACCAGGGTCGTCTTGCCATGGTCGACGTGCGCGACGATCGCGACGTTGCGCAGGTCCGGGCGCACGGCAGACATACGGGGCTCACTTTTCGACGGGGGAATCGCGCCACGGCGTCGGGCGCGCCCCGATTCTACCGGTCGGCCGCGCTACCCCGCCTGGACGGCCCAGGACCACCAGGACGTCAGGTCCGCCGATCCCCACGGCACCGCGGGGACCTCGCCCACGTCGGGCAGCCCCGATCCGGCCGTGCGCGCCACCGTCGCCGTGAGGCTGGGCTGGCGCCCGAGGGGCAGCACGACGTGCGCGGCGCGCACGAGCGCGGCGACCCGCGCCAGCCCGTCGCCCACCGCCGCCGGGTCCGCCGTACCCGACAGCTGGTCCAGCACCGCGTCGAGCGCGGGGTCGGCGTGGCCGGTGACGTTCGTCGCGCCGCCGGAGCGCCACGCGTCCACGACGCCCGCCACCGGCAGCTCCGCCTGCGCCACCGGCACCAGCGCGGCGTCCCACGAGCCGGGGTCGGCCCACAGCGCGGTGGCCGGGTCGGCCGGCTCGGCGACGCTCACGTCGAACCCCGCCGGCCGGACCGCCGCCGCCAGGGCCGTCAGCATCGCCGCGCGCACCGGGTCCCCGGTCGAGACGAGCAGCCGCACGGCGATCCGGGCCGCGGGAGGGGGCGCCGGGGCGGCGTCGGGGGTCCCGGCGCCGGGCGAGGCGGGGCCGGCGGCCGGCGTGGCGCCCGACGAGGGTGCCGGGCTCGCCGTGCGCCCGGCACCGACGGTGGCGAGCACCACGTCCGACGGCGCCGCGCCCCCGGCCGACGCCAGGGCCGCCACCGGCACCGCGGCGAGGAACGCGGCGCGCCGGCGTCCGGCGGTGGCCTCGTCCCCGGCGCCCGCCGCGGAGAACGGCCCCCGCGCCTCGTCGAGCTGGAGCTGGAGCACGGCGCCGCCGCCGGTGGCCACGCGGACGCCCGGCACGCCGGCCAGGGCCGCGGTGACGTCCGGCGTCACGACCGGGGCGACGACGTCGACGTCGCCGCCGCGCAGCGCGTCGACCGCCGCCAGCGGGTCGAGGTCCCAGCGCACGATGACGCGGTCCCGCGCGGCCGGGCGCCCGCCGGCGTAGTCCACGCTGCGCACGAGCGTGACGCCGCTCGCGGGGTCCACCGACTCGATCCGGTACGGCCCGGTGGTCACGGCGCGGGCAGGGTCGGCAGCCAGCGCGCCGGCGTCGAAGCCCGTCCGCCACACGCGGGAGATCGGCACGAGCGCGGCGTGGTCGTTCCCGACGATGGCCGTCGCGACCGCCTGCGCCCACGCGTCGTCGGCCCATCGCGGTCCGGCCGACGGCGTCGCCGCCGCCGTGGCCGCCGGCGTCGGCGCGCCCACCAGAGCGAGCCGTCCGACGACGTGGGCGGGCAGGTTGACGCCCAGGTCCACCTGCCAGTCGGCCACCGGGCGGTCGTACACGAGCGTGAGGCCGTGCGCGTCGAGCGTCGGGGTGGTGCCCACCGCGACGACCGCGGCCGACGTGGCGCCGAAGCTCACCGTGGCAGGGGCGGCGGTGGGTGTCGTGGTGCCGGCGGCGGGTGGCGCCGCCTCGTCGAACCGTCCCGACCGGGCTGCCCAGTCCAGCAGCAGGTCGGCCGGGCTCACCGGCACGCCGTCCGACCAGCGCGCGCCGGAGGCCAGCGTGTACCGCACGGTGAGCGGCGAGTCGGACAGCTTCTCGACGGTGCCGAACGCGGCGTCGGGCACGGGCGAGCCGGCGTCGTCGAGCCCGACGAACTCGTCCTGCGCCAGCCCTCGCACCAGCGTGCTGCCGCCGGTGCGCCCCTCCGGCACGCCCGCGTTCAGCGAGGTGAACGGCGAGTCGATCGCCACGACGACGGTCCCGGCCCGGTCGGGGGCGACGGTGTCGGAGGTGCACGCCGCCACGGGTGCGACAAGGGCCGCCGTCATGACGACGGCGGCCCTGGCCAGCAGACGCGCTCGGGTCACGACGCCGTGCGGGCGTGCTCCTCCAGCAGCAAGGCCCGCAGCTCGCGACGCTCCCGCTGCTTCTCCGGGTTGGGCAGGGGCACCGCGGCGATGAGCCGCTGGGTGTAGGCCTCCTGCGGGCTGCGCAGGATGGCGTCGCGGGTGCCCTGCTCGACGATGTGGCCGCGCTCCATGACGGCGATGCGGTGCGCCAGCAGGTCGACGACCGCCAGGTCGTGCGTGACGAACAGGCAGGCGAACTTCAGCTCGGCCTGCAGCTGCTGCAGCAGGTCGAGCACGTGCGCCTGCACGGACACGTCGAGGGCGGACGTCGGCTCGTCGGCCACCAGCAGCTCCGGCGACAGCGAGAGCGCGCGGGCGATGCCGACGCGCTGCTTCTGGCCGCCGGACAGCTCGTGCGGGAACCGGTTGCGGTAGTTGCGAGGGAGCTCCACCTGGTCGAGGAGGTCCTCGATCTTCCGCTGCAGCTCGGCGCCCTTGGCGACCCCCGCGAGGAACATCGGCTCGCCGATGGACTCGCCGATCGGCAGTCGCGGGTTGAGCGACGAGGCCGGGTCCTGGAACACCATGCCGACCTTGCGGCGCAGCTGGCCCATGGCGTGCCGGTCGTGCTTGGACATGTCGACGCCGGCGACCGTCAGCCTGCCGCCGGCGATCGGCAGCAGGCCGACCGCGGCACGCCCGATGGTCGTCTTGCCCGAGCCGGACTCGCCGACCAGGCCGACCACCTCGCCGGGCCGCACGACGAGGTGCGCGCCCTCGACGGCGCGGAACGCCGGCATCCGGCCCTGCTTCGGGTACTCGATCGCCACGTCGACGAGCTCGAGGATCGGGGTCTCCTGGGAGGCCGCCATCGCCTCCTCGCGCTCCTTGCGTGCGCTCAGCTCGATGAGGCGCGCGTTCTCCTGCTCGCGGCGCTTGAGCTCCTCGGCCGTGACGTCGACGACGAGATTCTCGGCGCCGGTCGCCTGGACCAGGGCCGCCGTGATGTCGATCTCCGGCCCGCCGAGGTGCGGCACCGCGGCCAGCAGCTCCTGCGTGTAGGGGTGGCGCGGGTTGCCGAAGATGTCGTCCGACGTGCCCGTCTCGACGACGACGCCGCGGCGCATGACGGCGATCCGGTCCGCGAGGTCGGCCACCACGCCCATGTCGTGCGTGATGAGGATGACCGCCGAGTTCAGGTGGTCGCGCAGGTTGCGCATGAGGTCGAGGATCTCGGCCTGCACGGTGACGTCGAGGGCCGTCGTCGGCTCGTCGGCGATGAGCAGCGCCGGGTCGCAGGCCAGCGACTGGGCGATCATCGCGCGCTGGCGCTGACCGCCGGACAGCTGGTGCGGGTACGAGCGGAACGCCTTCGCCGGGTCCGGCAGCTCGACCATCTCGAGCAGCTCGATCGCGCGCTCCTTGGCCTGCTGGGGCGACAGCGCGGAGTGCAGCCGGAGCGTCTCGACGATCTGGAACCCGATCGTGTAGACGGGGTTCAGCGCCGTCATCGGCTCCTGGAAGATCATCGCGATGTCGTTGCCGCGGATGTGGCGCAGCCGGGACGCCGAGGCGCCGCGCAGCTCCTCGCCCTTGAGCCGCACGGACCCCTTGATCCGCGCGTTCTTCGGCAGCAGGTCCAGGATCGCCATCGAGGTGACGGACTTGCCGGAGCCGGACTCGCCGACGATCGCGAGCACCTCGCCCGCGGCGACGTCGAAGCTGAGCCCGACGGCGGCCGGCACCCACTTCTTGTTGACGGCGAAGTCCACGCTCAGGTCGCGGACCTGCAGCACCGGGGCGCCGAGGGGCGTCGTGGTCATCGAACAACTCCTGGGATCATGACGACGTGCCGACGAGCGACAACGACTGGACGTACCGCCCCCGCAGCTGGCTGCCCGCCTTCCTGGGGACCGTCGTGGTGGCGGCCGGGCTGGCGTTCGCGCAGTGGGTGGACGGCGGCGCGAGAGCCCTGGTGCAGGCGGCCCCCTTCGCGCTGGCCGGCGCCCTGGCGGGCTGGCTGGTCTTCGGCAAGCCGCGCGTGCTGGTGGGTGACGAGGGCGTCGACGTGGTGAACCCGCTCGCCGGGTACCACGTGCCGTGGGCCGCGCTCATCCAGGTGCGCACCCGCTTCGCGTGCACCTTCGTGACGCCGCACCGCACGGTGCAGGCCTTCGCGGCACCCGGCCCCGGCCGCTACGCGGCCGCGATGGCCAGCGTCGTCGACCTGCGGGCGAGCGGCCACGACCCGCGGATCGGCGCCGACGTCGGCGACCTGCCGTCCGCGGCGAGCGGCCAGGTCGCGCGCGTCGTCCGCCTCCGCTGGCAGGCGCTCGCCGAGTCCGGAGCGCTCGCGCTCGGCGAGGCCGACGAGACCCCCGTGACGCGCCGCGTCGACGTGCGCGCGCTCGTCGCGCTCGTCGTGCTGGTAGCCCTGGGCGTCGCGCTGCAGCTCGCGCTCTGAGGCCGTCCGGCCGGTCACCGGCCGCCCTCGTCGAACTCGATGGTCGTCGTCTGGCCGCCCGCGGCGGCCGGTGCGGCGACGATCTCGCTGAGCGGCAAGCCCGGCAGCGCGCTGGCCTGCGTCGCCTCGAGCAGCGGGTCGAAGTCCGGCTCCTTGACGCGCTTGAGCACCAGCTTCTTCTGCCGCGGGTCGAACGCGTCGCGCAGGCCGTCGCCGATGAAGTTGATGCAGAGGCAGATGATGACGATGAACAGCCCGGGCCACCAGAACAGCCACGGCCGCGTCTGGAACGCCGCCTGGTTCTCGCTGATCAGCCGGCCGAGCGAGGTGTCCGGCGGACGCACGCCCATGCCGAGGTACGAGAGCGCCGTCTCGAGCAGGATCGCCGAGCTCATGAGCAGCGTCGTGTTGACGGTGATGACGCCGATGGCGTTCGGGAGGATGTGCTTGAAGATGATTCGCCGGTTCGAGGCGCCGGCCAGGCGCGCGGCGTCGACGAACTCCCGCTCGCGCAGCGTCAGGAAGTCGCCGCGCACCAGTCGCGCCATGCCCGTCCAGGCGGTGAGACCGAGCAGCCCGCCGAGCACGAAGACGTTGGCGGTGGAGTTGAACGCGACGACGGCGCCGAGCAGCAGGATCGGGATGATGATGACGACGTCGGTGAAGCGCATGAGGACCGACTCGACCCAGCCCCGGAAGAACCCCGACAGCGACCCGACGATGACGCCGACGAGCCCGGAGATGAGGCCGACCATCACCGTGACCATGAGCGAGATCTGCGCGCCGCGCATCGTCATGGCGAAGTAGTCGCGGCCGATCGCGTCCTGCCCGAACGGATGGTCGCCGAGCGACGGCGGGAACAGCTTGAGCGTCGGGTGACCCCCGTTGAGGAGCGGGGTCACGCCCTTCCAGTCGTACTTCCACCAGCCGTGGAAGCCGACGCCGACGGAGCTGATCGCTAGCGTGATGACGAACGCCAGCACGATGAGCGAGACGATGGCGCCGGTGTGGCCGAAGAACCGCTTGCGCACGAGAGCGCTCTGCGACAGCCCCTTGACGTCCTCGGGGACCTCCCGGCTGTCCAGCGTGTCGGTGAGACGTTCGGAGCTCATGCGGTCACCCTCACACGCGGGTCGAGCGCCGAGTACGCGAGGTCGGCGATCAGGTTGAACACGACGGCGCTGATGGCGACGACGATGAACGTCCCCATGACGGGGTTGGGATCCTGGCGCTGCAGGCCTTGGATGAACAGCTGGCCCATGCCCTTGATCGAGAACACGTTCTCCGTGATGACGGCGCCGCCGAGCAGCTGGCCGATGTCGAACGCGACGACGGTCGCGAGCGGGATCAGCGCGTTGCGGAACGCGTGCCGGGTGACGACGACCCGCTCCGAGAGGCCCTTGGCCCGCGCGGTGCGCACGTAGTCCTGGCCCATCACCTCGAGCATCGACGCCCGCGAGTACCGCGTGTAGGACGCGAGCGAGATGAGCAGCAGCGCCGTCGTCGGCAGCACGAGGTGGCTGAACTTGTCGAGGCCGGTGATCCAGAAGTCGCCATCGAGGTTGGGGATCGACGCGCCGATCGTGCCGATCGGGCGGCCGTTGGCGACGGACACGTACTGCGGCCAGCTCTTCATGAACCGGTCCAGCAGCACGAGCCCGGCGACGAGGAAGCTCGTCAGTGCCGCCGCCTTCATCGACTGGGAGCGGTCGTAGCCGCCCATCAGCCAGCCGACCAGCAGGCCGGCGGCCACGGCCGCCAGCCCGAGGAGGACGAGGAGCCAGAACGAGGCGTGGTCGAGCACCGGGCGCAGCGCGTACATCGCGACGACACCGAGCGCCACCGTGATGAGCGACGAGTAGAGGGCCTTGCGGTGCTGGAGGCCCGCCAGCAGCACCGTGACACCGACGGCGATCGCCACGCCGAACACGATGACCAGGGGTGCGCCGAGACCCGGGTACTGGAACCACTTGGAGGCCTCGAGGTAGACCACCACGGCGGCTGCCGCCGCGGCCGCGATGACGAACGTCAGCCCACGGCGCCGCCACGTGCCGCCGATGATCAGCGCCCACACGATCCCGCTGAGGAGGGCGATGACGAGGATCGCGGTCGTGCTGACCTTCGGGTCGCCGAGGAAGTCGTTGAACTTGATGGCGCCGAACTCCTTGAGGAGCACCGCGACCCAGAAGCTCGGCAGCGAGAAGAAGAGGAAGGTGAAGAACGTCACCGTGTAGTCGAAGCCGGAGTACTGCCGCAGCGCGGTGACGATGCCGATCGCGACGCCGATGACGATGGCCAGCAGGATGGCCGCTGTCACGAGCTGGAGCGTCGACGGGATCGCGGACCCGAGGGCCGCGGTCACCGGCTGGCCGGAGATCGTCTTGCCCAGGTCGCACTTGCCGGGGACGACGCACTTGACCGCACCGGAGAGCCAGACGAAGTAGCGCGCCGGCGCCGGGACGTTGAGGTGCAGCAGCGCGATGCGCGCCGCCATGAGCTGTTCCTTGTTCGGCTTGTTCGACGTGCGGTACTCGGCGAGCGGGTCTCCGGAGACGGAGACCAGCATGTACACGAGGAACGACGCCCCGAGCAGGATGAGCAGCGACACCCCGAGGCGTCGCAGCAGGTAGGAGGCCATCAACTTCTCGCTCTCGCGCGAACGGCACGCCGTTGTGCGGCGCGACCGCGCGGGTGGCCGCGGCGGACCGCGGCCGTATGGACGGGGGACTCGCCGGTGCCGGGGCAGACGGCGAACTGGGAGACGACTCTAGCGTCTCGGTGGCTGGACCCGAACCAGAAGGACGGACGGACGGCGCCGGGAGGGTGAACCCTCCCGGCGCCGTCCTGGGTCACACGCTAGGAACGGTCAGCGAACGATCACTTGCTGATCGTCCACTCCCACGTGTTCCACCACACACCGGACTGCGTGGAGTTGTACTTGTCCATGCCGCCGACCTTGTCGGAGACGGCGTCGACGCCCGGCGACTGGAACAGCGGCAGGCCGTACGCGTCGGGGAACAGCAGCGAGTCGATCTGCGACTGCAGGTCGGTCTGCTTCGCGGAGTCGAGCTCGACGGTCAGCTGGTCGCAGAGCTGGTCGACCTTCGGGTTCGAGTAGCCGTTGTAGTTGCCGCCACCGTTGGTCTTGTACAGCTGCGGCGTGCCCGAGACACCGACACCCGGCTGGATCCAGCCGAAGATCGACGCGTCGTAGGTGCCGTCACCGAGGATCCCGCCCCACTTGTCCTTCGGCTGGCCGTCGTCGACGACGTTGAAGCCGGCCTGGGCCGCGGACTGCGCGATCAGCGTGTAGCTGTTCAGGCGGTTCGGGTTGTCCTTGTTGTACATGATCTTGACGGTCGGCTTGGTGACGCCGGCCTCCTGGAGCAGCTTCTGCGCGCCGGGGATGTCGACGGCGCTGTAGTCGGCCGAGCCGTTCTTGGCGACGGTCGGGGCGTACGCCGCCTGAGCCGGGACGAAGATCTGCGAGTTGAGGACCTTCGCGTTGGGGTTCTGCGGCGTGACGATCGCGTCGAGGATCTGCTGGCGCGGGATCGTCTTGAGGAACGCCTGACGCACCTTGAGCGCCTTGGTGGCGTCGCCGCCGTAGGTCGCCGGGTCGAACGGACCCTTGTTGTTGAACGTCAGGTCGACGTGGTCGAACGCCAGCTGGTCGCCGGTGATGACCTTGATGCCGCTGAGCGCCTTGAGGGCGGTCAGGGTGTCGGCCGACGACTGCGGCGACACGACGTCGACCTCGCCGTTCTTCAGGGCCTGGACCGCGGCGGTCGGGTCGGAGATGGTGCGCATGACGATCTGGTCGACGTGCGGCTTGAGGTCACCGGTGTACTTGGTGTTCGGCACCAGCGTGACGGACTGGTTCTCCTGGATGTCCTGCACGATGAACGGGCCGGACGACAGGAACAGCGACGGGTCGCTGGGGAGCGTCGTCGTGTCGAAGCCGGTGTTCCAGAAGTCCGCGACCTTCTTGAGGTCGGGGTCGGCCGCGGTCGCCTTGGGGGCGCTGTCCGCGAGCTTCTTGAACAGGTCGTCGAGGGCCTTGGTGTCGGCCAGGCCGGCGTGCGCCGCCACGACGTGCGCGGGCTCGTCGGCGGTGAGGGCGATCTCCCAGTCGGCGGCCGGCTTGGAGTAGGTCAGCGTCATCGACATGTTGTCGGAGCTGATCTCCGGGAACGAGGTGAGGGCCAGCGTGCTGGTGTCACCCGCGTAGTCGAAGTACGTGACGTCGTCCTTGGTCGACGGCTTGCCGTCGGCGCCCGGCGAGTTGTAGTGACCCGAGTCCACGGCCCAGGCGAGCAGCAGGTCGGAAGCGTCCACCTGGACGCCGTCGGACCACGTCACGCCCTTGTTCACCGTGTACTTCACCTTGAGCGGGTCCTGGCTCAGGACCTCGTAGGTGCCGAACGACGGGTCCTTGACGACCTTCAGGGTCGGGCCCTCGACGTAGTTGAACCACGCGCGGGTGGGGTACTCGACGACCTTGTTGTTGATGTCGGTGTTGCCGGCACTCGTCAGGGGGTTGAACGTCGTGAACGCGTTGGTCTCCGCGACGCGGATCGTCCCGCCGGTGGCCGTGCCCGCGGTCGCCCCGCCGGTCCCGGTCGCCGTGGGCGTGGTGGTCCCCGGCGCGTTCGAGCACGCCGCGAGGACGACCGCGCCGACCGCCACGAAGGCGGCCGCTGCGCTGATTCGCCTGATCTTCAAGGTTCCTCCAGGGAAGGGAGGTGGCGGGACCGGCCGACTCGCCCGAGGGTGAGCGGCAGGCACTGATCCGCCACAGGTTGTGCAAACCGTAGTCGTGTCCAGATAGGACGAATCGGGCAGCCCGGACACGGCCATCGAATCGTTACTAAGTCGATACCGGTGAGTACGGATTCCTCCGGCGCGGAGGCCTTGTGATGTGATTCCCGTAACGCGCCGGAAACACGCTGCTCAGGGCGTGACGGGGCTGCGCCGGCGGCGCAGCCAGACGCCGCTGACCAGCGCGAGCGCCAGCGCGAGGCCGTGCTGGTCGCGGCGTGCCAGCAGCGCCCCGGCGAGGGCCGCGAGGACGACGAGGAGACCGGCCTCGCGCCACGACGGATTCCGCAGCCCGACGAGCACGGCCACCACGAGAAGGATCATCGTCGCCATCGAGCTGCCCGCGCCGGGCTGCCCGAACGTCAGGACGGTGAGCAGGTTCGCCGCGATCCCGCCGAGGAGCACGACGAGCAGGCCGGTCCACGCCGTGAGCACCTCGCCGGCGAGCCCGACCGTCACCGCGAGCGCGACGAGGTTCACCGCCGCGCCGATCCACCCGCCGTCCTGCAGCACGATCGCCGTGGCGAGCCGCCACCACTGACCGGACCGGACCGCCGCCGACTCGCGCATGCCCTGGTCGAGGAGCGCCGGCCGCAGCAGCTGCGCGACCCAGCCCGCCGCCACGAGCGCGACGAGGCCGGCACCCCAGGCGGTGACACGGGGTGGCCGGCCGTCGGGCCGCCGCCGCACGAGCAGCAGCCAGCCGACGACGTACACCGCCGCGTAGAGGATCGCGCTGGTCACGGCCCCACCCCCGGCCCGGATCGTGCCACGGCGGGGACTCCTCAGGCCGTGCCGACAGGCCCGTCCCAGGACCAGTGCGGCATCGCCAGGTCGGGCGGCACGTCGTCGGCCGACCGCGGGTACGCGGACATGAGCGCCGTCGCCCACGTGAACCACGCCGTGAGCGTCGCCCGCAGCCGTGGCTCGTCGGGCAGCCCCGCGTCGTCCATCGCGGTGACGAAGACGGCCACCGCCCGCCGGTCGAGGTCCTCGTGCACGCCCTCGCCGGAGTGCATGTGCACCACGCCGCGGTGCGAGCCGAGCGCGGTGCGCGGCCCTCCGGGCCCGGTCCACAGGGGCGGGCCGCCGAGCTGCTCCGCCCAGTACGCCGCCAGCCGCTCGGAGTGCCGGGGGTGGATCGGGGCATGGGTGAACGGGTGCGCCAGCTCCGGGTCGGCCAGGCATCGCTCGTGCCACGCGCGCGCCAGGCGCAGCAGGGCCGGCAGCCCGCCGACCGCCGCGTAGAGGCTCCCGGACGACCCGGTGGCGGCTGGAGGGCGTGGTGCGTCCGTCATGGCCGCCAGCGTCACGCGCGGCGACCGGCGGTGCCACCCGGCGACCCGGCGCGGTGCGCGCCCCGGCGGACGACCATCACGCGGAGGCGACCGGTGCGGCCCAGTCCTCCTCGCTCGTCGCGCTCAGCCGGTCGAGGAACGTGATGACGATCTCCCGCTCGGCGGGGCTGAGCCCGGCGGCGACCCGGAACCGGCGGGCGTGCTCGCGCCCCACCGTCTCCTCCGCGGCGCGACGGGTCTCGGGCGTGACGACGACGGCGATGGCGCGCCGGTCCGAGGGGTGCGGGGTCCGATGGATGTGGCCGCCCGCCTCGAGCCGGTCCAGCAGCTTCGTCGTCGAGGCGCTGGAGATGCCGAGGTGCTCGGCGATGTCTCGCGCGGTGACGTGCCGGCCCTGGTCGGTGCGCACGATGGCGAAGCGGAGCGCCTTCATGTCCGTCTCCCCGAGCCGCATGTAGCGCCGCGACGCCGCGCTCGCGCGCTGCTCCGCGGTGCGCCATCGGAACAGCGCGTCCATGACCCGCACCACCTGGGCGACCTCGTCGTCGGCCAGCCCCTCGGTCGTCACCAGCCGGCCCCCGCGGTCGACGACGCGTGGGTCGTGGAAGCCCTGCGTGATCTCTGGTGCCTCCCGGTCCGCGCTCATGGCTGAACCGTACCGCCTCTCGCGTTATTTGCCTTGGCTGGCTACTATCCCGGCTAACTACTTTCTCAGGAGGTGACCATGGACCGCGTCGTGCTCGTCTCGCCGACCGGCGACCCGGTCGGCACGGCGCCCAAGTCGACCGTGCACGGGCCGCGGACCCCGCTGCACCTGGCCTTCTCCTGCCACGTGTCGGACGACCACGGGCGCGTTCTCGTCACCCGCCGCGCCCTGGGGAAGGCCACGTGGCCGGGCGTCTGGACGAACGCCTTCTGCGGGCATCCCACCCCCGGCGAGCAGCTCGGGGACGCGGTGCGGCGGCACGCGCGCCGCGAGCTCGGGGTCGAGCTCACGGACCTCGACCTGGTGCTCCCGCACTTCCGCTACCGGGCCGTCGACCCGTCCGGCGTCGTGGAGCACGAGGTGTGCCCCGTGTTCCGGGCCCGCCTCGTCGGAGAGCTGCGGCCGGCGCCCGACGAGGTGCTCGAGCACGCCTGGGTCGAGGCGACGGACCTCGCGCAGGCGGTGCGGCTGGCGCCGTGGGCGTTCAGCCCCTGGCTCGTGCTGCAGCTCGCGGAGCTCGCCGCGCCGGCGAGCGCGGGGGCGGGGCCCCGGTGAGCGCCGAGATCGCCACCGCCGAGTGGCACGGCCGGCCGACACCCTTGCGCCGCGCGGGCGGCCCCGAGCCGCGGCGGGAGAGGGCCGCCGCCCTGGTGCTGCCGAACGCGGCGGCCGCCCTCGCGGAGGTCGAGCGCCGGCTGGACCGGTTCTTCGCCGAGCAGGCCGAACGCGCCGCGGCCCGCCCCGGCCCCTACCCGCTGCTGTGGCACGCGCTCCAGGAGGCGACCCGGGGCGGCAAGCGGCTGCGCCCGCGGCTGCTGCTGGCCGGCTACCTGCACCTGGGCGGGTCGCGGCTCGAGCCGGCGCTCGAGCTGGCCGTCGCGGTCGAGCTGCTGCACACCGCCCTGCTGGTCCACGACGACGTCATCGACGGGGACCTCGAGCGCCGCGGCGCGCCCAACGTCGTCGGGCGGCTCGTCGCGGTCGGTGCCGACGGCGGGCTGCCGGAGGCCGGGGCGCGGCGCTGGGGCGAGCAGGCTGCGGTGCTGGCGGGCGACCTCATGCTCACGTCCGCGCTGCGCATCGCCGCCGGCCTCGACGTAGCCGCGCCCCGCCGGGCCCAGCTGGTCGACCTCGTGGACGAGAGCGTGTTCCGCGCGGCGGCCGGCGAGCTGGCCGACGTCGCCTACGGCGCGGGCCTGGCCACGCCGACCGCCGCGCAGGTGCGCGAGGCGATGGCCGACAAGACGGCGCACTACTCGCTCGAGCTGCCGCTGCGCGCCGCGGCGATCCTCGCCGGCCGGCCCGAGCTGGGCGATCGGCTCGGCGCCGTCGGCCGTTCGCTCGGGCTCGTCTTCCAGATGCGGGACGACCTCCTCGGGGTGTTCGGCCGGCCGGAGGAGACGGGCAAGAGCGCCTCGAACGACCTCCGGGAGGGCAAGCAGACGCTGCTCGTCGTGGCGGCGCGCGGGACCGAGGCGTGGCGGGCCGTGGAGCACCTCTTCGGCCGGGCCGACCTCGACGAGGAGGGGGCGCACCGGCTGCGCGCCGCGCTCGAGCGGTGCGGGGCCCGGGCGGCCGCGGAACGCCAGCTGCACCGCGAGCGGCACACGGCGCTCGCCCTCGTCGACCGTGCCGGCCTGCCGGCCGGCCTGGCGCGCATGCTGGCCGACGAGGTCGACCGCGCCGCGGAGCGCCGGTCATGACGCGCGCGACCGGGCTCGCCCTCTACGGCGGGACGGCACGGGCGTCGGCGACACCCGTGATCCGCCGCTACTCGACGTCGTTCCGGCTGGCGACCGCCCTCTTCCCACGCCGGTGCCGGGCCGCCGTGGCGGCCATCTACGCCCTGGTGCGCATCGCCGACGAGGTCGTCGACGGGACCGCCGCGGAGGCCGGCCTCGACCGGGACGCGCAACGCCGGGTGCTCGACGAGCTCGAGGCCGAGACCGAGCGGGCGGTGGCCACGGGGTTCTCCGCGAACCTCGTCGTGCACGCCTTCGCCGCGGTGGCCCGCACGTGCGCCGTCGAGCCCGCGCTGACGCGCGCGTTCTTCGCCTCCATGCGACGCGACCTGGACGCCGTGGACTTCGACCTGCCGGAGTACCAGCGGTACGTGCACGGGTCGGCGGAGGTCGTCGGGCTGATGTGCCTGCGCGTGTTCCTCGCCGGGCGCCCCGTCTCCCCCGCCACCGCCACGGCGCTCGACGAGGGCGCGGCCCGCCTGGGTGCCGCGTTCCAGAAGGTCAACTTCCTGCGCGACCTCGGCGACGACCGCCGCCGGCTCGGCCGCGCCTACCTGCCCGGCTCGGCCGACGGGCTGACGGACGCCGGCAAGGCGGCCGTGGTGGCCGACGTCCGCGCCGACCTGCGCGCCGCCCGGGCCGCGGTGCCGCTGCTGCCGGCGGACTGCCGGCACGCGGTGCTGGTCGCCACGGCGATCTTCGGCGAGCTGCTGCGCCGCATCGACCGGCTGCCCGCCGACCGGCTGAGCCACGTGCGGGTCTCCGTGCCGACGCCGGTCAAGGTGGCGCTCGCCGTGCGCTGGACCCTCGCGCCGGCGGTGGCCGCGTGACGCGGGCCCTGGCGACGGTCGTCGTCGGCGGCGGCGTGGCGGGGCTGGCCTCGGCGGCCCTCCTGGCGGCCGACGGGCACCAGGTGACCCTCCTGGAGGCGCTGCCCCGGCTCGGTGGGCGTGCCGGCTCCTGGGAGCAGGGCGGCTTCCGGTTCGACACCGGGCCGTCGTGGTACCTCATGCCCGAGGTGTTCGACCACTTCTACCGCCTGCTCGGCACGTCCGCCGACGAGCAGCTGGTGCTGCGCACCCTCGACCCCGGGTACCGGGCGTACTTCGAGGGCGACCCGGAGCCGTTCGACCTGCCCGTCGGCGGGCCCGCCGCCCGTGCGGCGCTGACGGCGCTGGACCCCGGCTCGGCCGACGGCCTGCGCCGGTACCTCGACTCGGCGACCGACGCGTACCGGCTGGCGATCGAGCACTTCCTCTACAGCTCTTTCGACTCCCTGCCCCCGTTCCTCGACCGGCGGCTGCTGGCCCGGCTCCCCCGCCTCGTCGGGCTGCTGCGCCGCTCGCTGGACGACGAGATCCGGGCCCACACCGCCGACCACCGGCTGCGCCGGCTGCTCGGCTACCCCGCCGTCTTCCTCGGCGGCTCGCCCATGCGCGTCCCGGCGCTGTACCACCTCATGAGCCACCTCGACGTCGACGACGCGGTGCGCTACCCCGACGGCGGGTTCGCCCGCGTGGTCCGGACGATCGCCGACCTGGCGACCGGTGCCGGCGCGCGGCTGGTGACGGGCGCGCCGGTGCACCGCATCCTCGTGGACGGCGGCGTCGCGCGGGGCGTGCTCTACCGCGACGAGCGCGGCGTGGAGCAGCGGGTGGACGCCGAGCTCGTGGTCGCCGCGGGCGACCTGCACCACACGCAGTCGCTGCTCGACCCGCAGCACCGCGACCTCGACGAGCGGTGGTGGCGACGCCGTGACCCCGGCCCGGGCGCCGTGCTGGCGATGCTCGGGGTGCGTGGCCGCGTGCCGCAGCTCGCGCACCACACGCTGCTGCTGGCCGATGACTGGGACGGCGGGTTCGACGCGCTGCGCCGCGGCCGCGGGCTGCCCGCGTCGCCGTCGCTGTACATCGGCAGGCCGAGCGCCACCGACCCGACCGTCGCGCCGGCCGGCGACGAGAACCTCTTCGTCCTGGTCCCGGTGCCGGCCGAGCCCGGGCTCGGGCACGGCGGCATCGACGGTGCGGGCGACCCGGCGGTCGAGGCCTTCGTCGACCGCACGATCGACCGGATCGCCGCGTGGACCGGCGCGGGCGACCTGGCCGAGCGGGTCGTCGTACGGCGGACGGTGGGCCCCGGGGACTTCGCCGACGACCTGCGGTCGTGGCACGGCAGCGCGCTCGGGCCGGCCCACACGCTGCGGCAGAGCGCGGTCCTCCGCGCGCCGAACGCCTCGCGCCACGTGCGCGGCCTGCTGTACGCGGGCGGCAGCACCATCCCGGGCATCGGGGTGCCGATGTGCCTCATCAGCGCCGAGCTCGTCGCCAAGCGCGTGCGCGGCGACCGCAGCGCGTCGCCGCTGCCCGAGCGCGTGCGGAGCCGGGTGTGAGGGCGGCCTACCTGGCCTCGCTGCTCCTGTCCGGGGGCGGCCTGACGCTCGTCGACCGGCGCTGGCGGCTGGTGTTCTGGCACGACGCGCGGCGGGCGGGGCTCGTCGTGGGCACCGGCGTGGCGGTGCTGCTCGCCGCCGACCTCGTGGGGATCGCGCTCGGGCTGTTCTTCCGGGCGCCGACGCGCATCATGACCGGCCTGCTGCTGGCGCCGGAGCTGCCGGTCGAGGAGCCCGTGTTCCTCGCGTTCCTGTGCTACCTGACGATGGTGCTGGTCCGCGGGTCCGAACGCGTGCTGGCGCGCAGGGGGACGCCATGAGGTACCCCCTGCTCGCGCTCGTCCTCGTGGGGCTGGCCGCCGCGGTGCGGGTGCTCGCGGGCGCGGTGGCCCGACGACGGGGCCGGCGCATCCCCGTGGCCCCGACGCTCGTCGCCGCGATAGCCCTCCTCGTGCTGACGGCCGCGTTCGACAACGTCATGCTGGCCGTGGGCGTCGACGACTACGCGCGCGCCCACGCGTCCGGGCTGGCGATCGGGCGCGCGCCGATCGAGGACTTCTCCTACCCGCTGGCCACCGCCCTGCTGCTGCCGGGCGTGTGGGAGCTGAGCCGCCGGAGGCACCATGCCGAGCACGACGCCGAGCACGACGCCGAGCGGGCCGGTCGCGGAGCGCGACGTGCCGCCTAGCGCCGCCCCCGCCCCCGCGCTGCCCGCCCGCGCCCTCGTCGGCCGGCTGCTGGCCGCGTCCCGGCCGCTGAGCTGGGTCAACACCGCCTACCCGTTCGCCGCCGCCTACCTGCTCGCCGGCGGCCGGGCCGGCGTGGCGCTCGTCGTCGGCGCCGTCTTCTTCCTCGTGCCCTACAACCTCGCGATGTACGGCATCAACGACGTGTTCGACTACGCGTCGGACGCGGCGAACCCGCGCAAGGGCGGGGTGGAGGGCGCGCTGCTCGACCCGGGCCTGCACCGCCGCGTGCTGGTGGCCGCGGTCGCGGCGTGCGTCCCCTTCGTCGCCGCCCTGGTGGCGCTCGGCGGGCCGTGGTCGTGGGCGGTGCTCGGCGTGACGCTGTTCGCCGTCGCCGCGTACTCGGTGCCGGGGCTGCGGTTCAAGGAGCGTCCCGTGCTCGACTCGCTCACCTCGAGCACGCACTTCACCGGGCCCGCCGTCTACGGGCTGGTGCTCGCGGGCGGGGAGTGGGGCCGGTCCGCGGTGCTCGCGCTCGTCGCGTTCTTCGCCTGGGGTGTCGCCGCGCAGGCGTTCGGCGCGGTCCAGGACGTGGTGCCGGACCGGCAGGCCGGCATCGCCTCCGTCGCCACCGCGCTCGGCGCCGCGCGCACCGTGCGGCTGTCGCTGGCCCTGTGGGCCGCCGCGGGACTGCTGCTGCTCGCCGAGCCGTTCCCCGGGCTGCTCGCCGCCCCGCTCGTCGTGCCCTACCTCGTGCTGGCCTGGCCGTACCGGTCGGTGACCGACGAGGCCTCGGCCGCCGCGCACGGCGGGTGGCGGCACTTCCTCGTCGTCAACTACGCCGTCGGCTTCCTCGTCACACTGATCCTCATCATGATCGGACGCTCATGACCCGCCTCACCCCCGTGACCAGCGACCCCGCCCCTGCGCTGCGCCGCCGCGCGCCGCGCGTGCTGCGCGCCCTGCTCCCGGCGTTCCTCGTGCTCGTCTGGTTCGCCGTGGCCGGCGTCGGCGGGCCGTACTTCGGCCGGATCGGCGAGGTCTCGTCGAACGACCCGACCGCCTACCTGCCGACGAGCGCGCAGGCGACACAGGTGCAGGCGCGGCTGCCGGAGTTCCTGGGCAAGGACACCATCCCGGCCGTGGTGCTCGTCACGGCCGGCTCGCCGCTCACCGCGGCGGAGCGGGCCCAGCTCGACCAGGTCCCCGCGGCGCTGGCCGGGATCGCGGGGGTGTCCGGGCGGCCGAGCCCGCCGATCGTGTCGCAGGACGGCACCGCGGCCCAGGTGTTCGTGCCGGTCGCGGCGTCGGCGTCCGTGGGCGACGTGGTGGCCGCGATGCGCGCCGCGCTGCCCGGGCTCGTGCCCGCGGGCACCGACGTCTACGTCACCGGGCCGGCCGGCTTCACCGCGGACCTGGTGACGGCCTTCGGGGGGATCGACGGGATCCTCCTGCTCGTCGCCGTGCTGGCCGTGCTCGTGATCCTCGTGGTGGTGTACCGGTCGCCCCTGCTACCCCTGGCCGTGCTGCTCACCAGCACGTTCGCCCTGACCGCCGCGCTCTTGACGGTGTGGTGGCTGGCCAAGGCCGGCGTCTTCCCGCTCAGCGGCCAGACGCAGGGCATCCTCTTCATCCTCGTCATCGGCGCCGCGACCGACTACTCGCTGCTCTACGTCTCGCGCTACCGCGAGGCGCTGCGGTCGCACGAGCACCGCTGGGACGCGACGCGCGCCGCGCTGCGCGGATCGATCGAGCCCATCCTCGCCTCCGGCGGCACCGTCATCGCCGCGCTGCTCATGCTGCTGCTGAGCGAGCTGCAGTCCAACCGCGCGCTCGGACCCATCGCGGCCGTGGGCATCGTGTTCGCGATGCTCGGCGCGCTGACCCTCCTGCCGTCCCTGCTCCTCCTGCTGGGCCGGGCGGCGTTCTGGCCGCGACGGCCCCGCTTCGCGCCCGACGAGGCCGGCGCGGACCCGGTCCCGACGAGCGGGCTGTGGGCCCGGGTCCCGCGCTTCGTCGTGCGGCGGGCGCGGCCCGTCTGGCTGGTGGGCGTCGTGGTGCTGCTCGCCGCGAGCGCCGGGCTGCTCCAGCTGCGCGCCAGCGGGGTACCGGCCAGCGACCTGGTGCTGGGCCACTCGCAGGCACGGACCGGTCAGGAGCAGCTCGCCGAGCACTTCCCCGGCGGGTCCGGCAGCCCGGTGCAGGTCGTCGTCCCGGTGGACCGCCTGCGGGCCGCCGCCGGGACGCTGCTCGCCGCGCCGGGCGTGACGTCCGTCGCCGTCGTCAGCGCGCAGTCCCCCAGCGGCCAGGCGCCGGTCACGGCCGACGGCGTGCAGCCGGTGATCCCTGGCACCCCGGCGCCCGCGCCGACGGTGGCGAACGGCGACGTGCTGCTCCAGGCGACCCTGGCCGACGCCGCGGACTCGGCGGCCGCGGAGACGACCGTGCGGCAGCTGCGCGCCGACCTGGGCGCCGGCGCCCTCGTGGGCGGCGTCACCGCCACCGCGGTCGACTCCGACCACGCCTCGGTGCACGACCGGAACCTCATCATCCCGCTCGTGCTGGTGGTGATCCTCGTCATCCTGGTGCTGCTGCTGCGGGCGCTCGTCGCCCCGCTCGTGCTGGTGGGCACCGTGGTGCTGTCGTTCGGCGCGACGCTCGGCGTCTCGGCGCTCGTCTTCAACCACGTGCTGCACCTGCCGGGGGCCGACCCCGCGGTGCCGCTGTTCGGGTTCGTGTTCCTCGTGGCGCTGGGGATCGACTACAACATCTTCCTCATGACGCGCGTCCGGGAGGAGGCGCTGCGCACCGGCGCGCGCACCGGCATGTCCCGCGGGCTGGGCATCACGGGCGGGGTCATCACCTCGGCGGGCGTGGTCCTCGCCGCGACGTTCGCGGCGCTGGCGGTGATCCCCATCCTGTTCCTGCTCCAGCTGGCGTTCATCGTGGCGTTCGGCGTGCTGCTCGACACGGTGCTGGTGCGCTCGCTGCTGGTGCCGGCGCTGGGGCAGGAGCTGGGCCGGCGGATGTGGTGGCCCTCGCGGAGGATCGCGGACTGAGCCCAGGGGCGGGCCGCCGCCCGGACCGCGACGACTTTTACCGACACGGTGTTGCTATAGTTCCCAACATGGTGTCGACAAAATACGCGGGGTGCTGACATGTTCCTCGCTGTCCGAGAGCTCGTCTTCGCCCGCGGGCGGTTCGCCCTCATGGGCTCGGTCGTGGTGCTCATCGCGATGCTCATGGTGCTGCTCAGCGGCCTGTCCGTGGGCCTGGCCAACGACGGGGTGTCCGGCCTGCAGCGGCTCCCGGTGACCTCGCTGGCGTTCCAGCAGCACGTCGCCAAGGACTCCGCCTTCTCGCGCTCCGTGGTGCCCACGGACGCCGTCGCCACCTGGGCGCACCAGGACGGCGTCGCCGCGGCCGCCCCGTTCGGGAACACGCTCGTCAACGCCCGCACCAACCGCGGGCTCGAGATCGACCTGGCGCTGTTCGGCGTCGAGGCGGGCTCGTTCGTCGACCCCGAGGTCGCCAGCGGCACCCGGCTCACCGGCGGCCCCGGCGAGGTGGTCGTCAGCGCGACCGCGGCGAAGGACGGCATCCACCTCGGCGACGTCGTGACGGTCGAGCCGCTCGGCACCAGCCTGCGGGTGGTCGGCATCCTGCCCACCCAGCAGACGTTCGGTCACGTCGAGGTGGGCTACGTGCCGCTGCGGACGTGGCAGGAGATCCATGCCGGCGTCCACCCGGGCGACCGGGCCCCGCAGCACGTCTACCAGGAGGTGACCGCCGTCGCGGTGGCGGCCCGCCCGGGCGCCGGCCCCGACCTGCCGGCGGCCGACCGCGCCGCCGGCACGACCTCGCTGACCAAGGCGCAGTCGTACGGCGCCTCACCCGGGTACACGGCCGAGACCTCGACCCTGATGATGATCGAGGCCTTCCTCTACGTCATCTCGGCCCTGGTGGTCGGCGCCTTCTTCACCGTGCTGACGATCCAGCGCAAGCGGGAGATCGCCGTGATGCGGGCGATGGGCGCCGGCACGCGTTACCTGCTGCGCGACAGCCTGCTCCAGTCCGCGGTGCTCCTGACGACGGCCACGGCGCTCAGCATCGGGCTCGGCCTGGCCGCGGGGGCGGGGATCTCCACCACCGCCATGCCCTTCGCCCTGGAGGCCGGGCCCGTGGCCGGCGCCGCCCTGCTGACGGTGGTGCTCGGCATGGTCGGCGCCGCCGTGGCCGTCGTCCGGATCGCCCGCGTCGACCCCCTCAACGCCCTCGGAGGCAACCGATGACCGCCGCACTCGCCCTCACGGGCGTCACCCTGCTGCACGGCGACGGCGACGACACCGTCACGGCCCTCGACGACGTGACGCTGCACGTCGCGGCCGGGCAGATGGTCGCCATCGTCGGCCCGTCGGGCGCGGGCAAGTCCAGCCTGCTGGCCGTCGCGGGTGCCCTCGTCGCCCCCACCCGGGGAGAGGTGCTGGTGGCCGGCGTGGACCTGGCCACCGCCTCCCGCCGCGAGCGCGGCCGCATCCGGCGCGAGCACCTCGGCTTCGTCTTCCAGAGCGGCAACCTCATCCCCGCGCTCACGGCGCTCGACCAGGTCCGCCTCCCGTTGACCTTCGGCGGCGTGGCCCGGCCGCGCGACCCGCGTGCGCTGCTCGACGAGGTCGGGATGGCACACAAGGCCGGCCGCCGGCCGCACCAGCTCTCCGGCGGGGAGAGGCAGCGGGTCGGCATCGCCCGGGCGCTGGTCACCCGCCCGCAGGTGCTCCTCGTCGACGAGCCGACCGCCGCCCTGGACCGGCACCGTGGCCCTGCTGGCCCGGGAGACGCACGACCACGGCGTGGCGACCGTCATGGTCACCCACGACCACGAGGTGCTCCACCACTGCGACCTGGTCTACGAGATGTCCGACGGGCGGCTCTCTGCGGCGGCATGACGAGCGGGCCCCCCGGCGACGGGCACCCCCGCCACGGCGATGCCACGATGACCGCCATGGCTGACTACCAGGTCGTCGTGGCGGCCGGCACGCTGCGCAGCGCCGCGGCCGGCGCGGTGCCGTGGCCCCACCGCTGGACCGCCGAGGGCGTCACGGTCGAGGCGGACTTCACCGGCGCGCACCTGCTCCACCTGGCCGCCGCCGGGTGCGTGCTCAACGACGTCTTCCGCGAGGCGCAGCGCCTCGGCACTCCCGTGCACGGCGTCCGGGTCACCGCCTCCGGCGGCTTCGACAGCGAGACCTGGCGCTCGACCGGCGTGACCTACGCCGTCGACGTGGACTCGCCTGCCAACCCTGACGACGTGGCCGCCCTGCTGCGCGCCGTCGACGCGGTGGCCGAGATCCCGAAGGCGCTGCGCGCCGGGGCGAGCGTCGAGCGCGCCGGGTAGCGGCTACGCGCCGCGGCCGTAGACGACGACGTGGCGGCCGTGCACCTCGGTCTCCTGCTCGAGGCGCATGCCGAGCTTCTCCGCGACCCGGCGCGACGGCGTGTTGGCCGGGTTGATGATCGCGACGACGTGGGTCTCACCGACCGGTCCCAACGCCAGGTCGACGCAGGCCCGCGCGGCGTCGGTGGCGTACCCGCGCCCCTGCAGCGCCGGGACGGTGTGGTACCCGACCTCGAGGACCTTCCCTCCCCCGACGGGCTGCCACGTCAGCCCGCAGTCGCCGACGAACCGCCCGTCGTCGGTCTCGACGATCCACAGGCCGTAGCCGTGCTCGGCGTAGTTGCGCTGGTTCCACCTGATCCAGCCGAGCGCCTCGTCGCGCGTCTTCGGCCGCGGGTAGAAGGTCATGACGGCCGGGTCGCCGAGCAGGCCGGCCATGAGGTCGAGGTCGCCGTCGGTCATCTCCCGGAACCGGAGGCGGCTCGTCGGTGCGGGGATCATCCCCACGAGCCTAGGCCAGCGGCCGATGGCAGCGTGGCGCTGCGCCGCCGGCCTAGAGATCGTTGCCGGCGTAGGACTGGTTGAAGCTCTTGTTGGCCAACGGGAAGTCCGGGACGATCGTGTCCGCCAGGGCGACCGGCAGCGCCGGCCAAGTGAAGAACGACGGGTCGACGATCGCGGCCCTGGTGAGGCGCCCGGCGTCGTCGAGCTCCACCCGGTGGCACGCCGTGCCCCGCCATGCCTCCACCAGCGCCAGCCCCGCCGCCACCGGGGCGCCGGTCGGCTCGGGTGGGCCGCCGGCCGCCGGCGCCGGCCCCGACGCGGCACGGCCAGTGCCGAGGTGCCCGCCCAGGCGGGCCACCAGGTCGGCGACGAGGGCCGCGGCGACCTGCACCTCCTCGGCGCGCACGCGGAACCGCGCCATGACGTCGCCGTCGTCGGCGGTGCAGACGTGGAACGTGGCTCCCAGGTCGACGAACGGGTGGTCGCGGCGGGCGTCGACGTCCAGCCCGGAGGCGCGCGCGACGTAGCCGAGCGCACCCATCTCCGCCGCCGCCTCGCGGCGGAGCACCGCCGTCCCCGTGAAGCGGTCGACCAGCACCGACGTGCCGAGGGCGATCCGCACCAGGTCGGCCACCTCGGCAGCGACGCCACGGATCAGGTCGAGATCGGGCAGCGCGCGCAGCCGGGCACCACCGACGACGATGCCGCCGCGCAGCAGGCGGTGGCCCGTCACGTCGGCGTTGGACCGCAGCAGCCGCTCGCGCAGCCGCAGCGCGTGGGTCTGCAGGATCCCGAGGCCGACGTCGTTGGCCATCGCGCCGAGGTCGGCGACGTGGCAGTGCAGCCGCTCCAGCTCGAGCAGGAGCGCGCGGACGAGCCGGTCCTCCTCGCCGACCGGCAGCCCGAGCGCGTCCTCCACGGCCATCGCGAAGGTCAGCGCATGGCCCACCGGGGTGTCGCCGCTGATGCGCTCGGTCAGCGGCAGCGCCTGCGCCGGGGTCCGGCCCTGCAGGTGACGCTCCAGCCCGCGGTGCACGAACCAGAGCCGGGCCTTCATCCGGACGATGGTCTCCCCGACCACCGAGAACCTGAAGTGCCCCGGCTCGATCATCCCGGCGTGCACTGGACCCACCGGGATCTCGTAGACGCCCTGCCCCTCGACCGGCACGAAGGCGAACCCGCTCTCGTCGGGCCCGAACGCCGGGTCGGCCGCGGCGTCGCGGCGCATCGGGTACCAGCCGGTGGGCCAGTGCGCGTGACGCATCAGGCGGCGGGGACGCACGTGGTCGCGTGGCTCGATGCCGAACCCGTCGCGGATCGCCCGCTCGAACCGACCGGCCGGGAACGAGACGGTCGACAGCGACGGGACCCAGGCCTCGTCCCGCGGCACCGCGACGGTCAGCTCGGTGCGGCGGTCGGTGCCCGGGTGCGCGAACGCGTACACGACGCGGAAGCCGGTGGGGCCGTCGTCGTGCCCCCCCACCAGGGCGAGCCGGTTCCCGTCGCCGAGCAGGCCGCCGACCTCCTCACCCAGGCCGTCGCGGGTGACGGTGCGGGACGACGAGCCCGGCGGCGCGGGCAGCGGCCCTCCCGGGCTCGTCGGACGCGCCGCGCTCATGCCAGCCCCAGGGCGGCGGCCGCCCGGACGAGCACGTCGCCGACGGGGACGGCGACGAACCCGATCACGGCGGTGACCGACAGCGCGAGCACCAACGGCGTCATGGGACCGCGGTCGGACCCGTGGCCGGCGGCGGGCGTCGGACCCGACGCGGCGCGCTCCTCGTCGTGCGCCGGCCCGAGCACCATCGACGCGGTCGCCCGCACCAGGCCGGCCACCACGACGAGCAGCAGGGCCACCGTCAGGCCCATCGCCCAGCCCAGGCCGGCCCGCCAGCCTGCGAGGACGATCGCGACCTCCGAGAAGAACAGCGCGAACGGCGGGAACCCCAGCAGGGCCGTCATGCCGACCACCAGCGGCACGGCCAGGTCAGGCCGGCGGGCGAGCAGCCCGCGCACGTCCGCGATGGTCGTCGTCCCCTCGGCCGCCAGCACCCGGCCGGCCACCACGAACAGGCTCGCCTTGGCCAACCCGTGCCCGATGAGGTGCAGCAGCACCGCGGCCAGGGCGATCGGGCCGCCCACCGCGGCGCCGACGGCCAGCACCCCCATGTGCTCGATGCTCGAGTAGGCGAGCATCCGCTTGTGATCCCGCTGCCGCAGGATGAGCGCGGCGGCCACGGCCAGCGACCCGAGCCCGGCGGCGAGCAGCAGCCCGCGGACCAGCCCCGGGCCGAGCACCACGTCGGCGATCGCCCGGACACGCAAGATCGCGTAGAACGCCACGGCGAGCAGCACGCCGGACATGAGGCCGGAGACGGGCGCCGGCGCCTGGCTGTGGGCGTCCGGCAGCCAGGAGTGCATCGGCGCCAGGCCCGCCTTGGTGGCGAAGCCGAGCACGGCCAGGCCGACGGCCACTCGGACCAGCCCGTGGTCCAGCGGCAGCTCGCCGCTGACCAGCCGGGTCCAGGACAGCGTCGCACCGCCCGCACTCCGGCTCGCGGCGTACAGCAGCACCGTGCCGAGCAGCGCGATCGCGATGCCGACCGACCCGAGCACCACGTACTTCCAGGCCGCCTCCAGGGCGCGCGGCCCACCGCGGTGGCCGACGAGGAAGGCCGTCGCGATGGTCGTCGCCTCGACGGCCACCCACAGCACGCCGAGGTTGTCGGTGGTGACGGCGATCGCCATGGCGCCGAGGAACAGCGCCACGAGGGCTGCGTAGCGGCGCTCGGCGCGGCTCGCGGCCCGCGGCTCGTCGGCGGCCCGCGGCTCGTCGGCGGCCCGGCGCGGCGCCAGGCCCGCCCAGGTCGCGGTGAGCCCGACCGCGCCGACGATCGCCAGCATCAGGGCGGAGAGCGGGTCGGCGCGCAGCAGGTCGCCGCCCAGGGTGGGGACCGGCCCGCGGTGCGCCAGCAGGGCGGTCCCGGTCGCCAGCAGCACGGCGCTGACCAGCACGCCGGACAGGCGGGTGAGCAGCGCGGACGCACGTGTCGCCGCGCCGGCACCGACGAGCAGGGCGGCAAGCGGGGGGACCAGGAGCAGCGCCGTCATCAGTCCCTCAGCTCCGTCATCGAGTCGAGCGTGGTGGAGCCGACCTGCGCGTGGATGCGGCGCGAGAGCACGGCGAGGATCAGGACCACGAGCAGCACGTCCGACGAGACGCCGAGCTCCACCGCGAACGGCACGCCGGCCGCGGTGAGGAAGGCCACCGTGGCGATGCCGTTGTCCAGCACGAGGAAGCCGATGAGCTGGGACATCGCTCGACGCCGGCCGACGAGCAGCAGGAACCCGATGAGCACCATGCAGACCCCGACCGGGACGGCGAACGCCGCCGGGCCGGACACGGCGGCGCCCGAGCCGGCGGCCACCGCCTCCGAGATCGGCCTGCTGACCAGGTACGCCACGGTGGCGAGCAGCGCCACCACCACGAGGCTCGCGGTGGGGTTGAGCCGCGCGCCGTCCTCGCGGGCGGCGTCACCGGCCTCGACCCCGGCGCGCAGCCGCCGCCCGACCACCCACGGCAGCAACCACGCCCGCAGCGCCAGCACCAGCGCGGCGACCACCAGCAGCTCGGCCCGCGCCGAGGCGGGGCCCGACAGCCCGATCGTCACCGCCAGCACGGCGAGCGACACCCCCTGCACGGTGAGCAGCCGGACCTGCGCCGACAGCTCGCGGCGCCACACCATGAGCACCGACGTCACGAGCAGGGCGCCCGCGGCGAGGGCGATCAGCTGCGTGGCCGCCGATCCGGGCGTGGACATGAGGTGGGCCTCTCCGACGACGGTCATGCGACGAGGTAGGACGCGGTGACGGCGAGGAAGGCCAGGACGAACGAGCCCGCGAGCAGCTCCGGCACCCGGAACAGCCGCAGCTTGGCCATCGCGACCTCGACGGTGGCCAGCAGCACGGCGAGCAGCGCGAGCTTGCCGGCGAGCGCGAGCGCGCCGAGCAGCACCGGCCCCGGCGCGGCGGAACCCGCGACCCCCCAGGGCAGCAGCAGGTTGCCGACGAGCCCGAGCAGCACCGACAGCCGCAGCCACGACGCCAGGTCGACCCACGCGAGGTCGCGCCCGGAGGTCTCCAGCACCATCGCCTCGTGGATCATCGTCAGCTCGAGGTGGGTGGACGGGTTGTCGATCGGCAGCCGCCCGGTCTCGGCGAGCACCACGATGGCCAGCGCCACCACCGCGAGCACGCCGGCCGGCGACGCGATGCTCGCGGGGTGGTCCCGGCGGGCGGCGACGATGAGCGGCAGCGCCGAGCTGCCCACCGGGATGGACAGCGCGTAGACGGCCACCAGCACGGTCGGCTCGACCAGGGCGGCGATGGTCATGTGCCGGCTGGACCCCATGCCGCCGAACGCGGAGCCGCCGTCGAGGCCGAGCAGCGCGATCGCCACCGTGCCGACGAGCAGCACGGAGACGACGACGAACAGGTCGCCCGGCACCAGGGCGAGCGGCAGCGCCGCCACCAGCGGCACCAGCGCGGCCAGCAGCAGGCTCGAGGTCAGCAGCACCACCGGCGCGACGACCGTCATCGGGCTGGTCCCGGCGGCCCGCAGGGGGGTCTTGCCGATCAGCTTGCGCAGGTCGCGCGCCGGCTGCAGCACGCCCGGCCCGACGCGGCCCTCGAGCCGCGCCCGCGTCTGGCGCGTCACGCCGATCACCAGCGGCGCGAGCACCACCGCGACGGTGACCTGAACCAGCGCGACGAGCAGCGGCGCGGCGCTCATGCGACCACCACCAGGAGCACCACGACGAGCGCGGTGAAGGAGAACGCCAGGTAGCGGTTGACCGAGCCGTTCTGCACGCGGCGGGCGCGGTCGGCCAGGGCGTCGGCGGCGGCGACGAGCGGGCGGTACAAGCGCACCTCCACCACGTCGTCGTGGTGCTGGGCGAACCGGACGCGCTCGGCCAGGTACGCGGACTCGCCGACGTGCGTCACGACGACGTCGCGCCGCGGCTGGAGCGCATCGTCGAAGATGCGCATCACGGGCTCGGCGTACGACGTCGCGTTGTACTGCATGCGCGGGCTGGTGCGTACGCCACCGCAGCCCCAGCCGAGCACGTCGGTGGTCGCGGGCCGGCGCCGCGCCACCACCAGCACCAGCGCGAGGGCCGGCAGCGCCACCACCGCGCCGAGGCCGACGAGCGCCGCCGGGCTGAGCACGGCGCCCACGCCGGTCAGCTCCACGCCCCCGAGCCCGGCGACCCGGACACCGTCCACCCCGATGGCCGAGGCAGCGGCGGCGGCGACCGGACCGGGCAGCACGCCGAGCGCCAGCACGCCCACGGCCCCGAGCACCATCGCGGCCCGCATGCTCGGCGGAGCCTCGGTCGCCGCCAGCGCCGTGACCGAGCGGGCCCGGGCCAGGAAGGCGATGCCGAACGCCTTGACGAAGGTCACCAGCGCGAGCCCGGCGGTCAGCGCGATGAGGCCCAGGGTGAGCGGCACGACGACGGCCACGACGCGGTCGGCCGGCCGCACGCCGTGGATGAGGGCCTGCAGCAGCGTCCACTCGGCGACGAACCCACCGGTCACCGGCAGCGCCGCAGCCCCCAGTGAACCGACGCCGAAGGTCGCCGCGGTCCAGGGCATGGCGTGCGCCAGGCCGCCCATCCGGTCCAGGTCACGCTCGCCGGTGGCCCGCAGCACCGCGCCGGCGCCGAGGAACAGGGTCGACTTGAAGGCCGCGTGGCTGACGAGCAGCAGCAGGGCCGCCACCAGGGCGGCGCCCGCGGCGCCGGGCACGTGGTGCGTGCGCAGCAGCATCGTCAGGCCGATCGCGGCGACGACGAGGCCGAGGTTCTCGGACGTCGAGTACGCCAGCAGCCGCTTGAGGTCCGTCGCGACGCCGGCGTGGAGGATCCCGTGCACGGCGGAGCCCGCACCGAGCGCGGTCAGCAGCACGGACCACCAGGTGGGGCCGCCCGGCAGCAGCCGGATGCCGACCAGGAGGATCCCGTAGGCGCCGAGGGAGACCATCGCGGCGCTCATGAGGGCCGACGCGTGGCTGGGCGCTTCGGGGTGGGCCCGCGGCAGCCAGACGTGCAGCGGCGCGACCCCCGCCTTGGCGGCGAAGCCGACGACGAGGAGCACGAAGGCGGCGGTGGCGCCCGGGCGCGCCGCGTCGGTGCCGGCCAGCCCGGCGAAGCTCGTCGTGCCGCCGGTGGCGGACAGCGCGGCGAACCCGGCGAGGAGCAGCACGAAGCTGAGGTGGGTCATGACGGCGTACCAGACCGCCGCCTGGCGCGCGGCGGGCCGGTGGGCCTGCTCGGCGAGCACCAGCACGGTGGACGCGGCCGCCATCAGCTCCCACGCCAGCAGGAACGCCACCACGTCGCCCGCCGCCGGCACCAGCTGCATGCCGAGCAGGAAGAGCGCGAGCGCCGCCCACTGGGTGCGCGACGCGGAGGCACCGTGCACGTAGCCGATCGCGTACACCGACGCGAGGAAGCCGACGGACCCCACCAGCAGCATGAGCAGGCCGCCGAGCCGGTCCGGCGCCAGCACCAGCTCCGCACCGGGCAGCGCGGTCGCCATGCGCAGCGTGACGGTCGCGCCGGACAGCGCGAGCGCGCCGCTGACGGCGCCGGCGGCGGACAGCGCCGCGCAGGCGACGCCTGCCAGCAGGTTGCGAGCGCGCCCGCGTGCGGACACCGCCACGAGCACGGCGAGCGTCGCCAGGGCCCCTTGCGCGAGGAGCCCTCCTGCCAGGGCGGTCATCGGCCGGTGACCCGCCGCAGTGCCACCACGATGTCCGCCGGTGCCGGCGGGCAGCCGGCCACCGAGAGGTCGACCGGGACCAGGTCGCCCACCGCGCCCACCACGCCGTAGGCGCCGCGGAACATCCCGCAGTCCCGGGCGCAGTCGCCGACCGCCATCACCACACGCGGCTGCGGGGTGGCGGCGACCGTCAGCCGCAGCGGCTCCGCCATGTTCCGCGTGACGACGCCCGTCACCAGCACCACGTCCGCGTGCCGCGGCGAGGCGACCAGGCGCGCGCCGTACCGCTCCGCGTCGTACACCGGGCCGAAGGCGGCCGCGAGCTCGATCTCGCAGCCGTTGCACGAGCCGGCGTCGACGTGCCGCACCTGGGCGCTGCCGTGCAGCTCTCGCCGCACGGCGGCGACGGCCGGGGACCCCTCGCCGGACGACCCGTCAACCCCCTCGTCGGGCCCGACGCCCGCCGGCGACGCCGCCGGTCGCGGGGGCGCCGGCTCCGCGATCCGGCCGGTGCGGCCGATGAGGCGGGCGAGGTCGGCGAGGCTCATGCGTCGTGCGTCGGGAGCGCCGGCGCGGGTTCCTCGGTGGCGTCCTCGAGCTCGGCCCGCAGGGTCTGCTGCCCCTGGAGGATGTCGACGAGCAGCATCCGGGCGACCCGCAGCAGCTCGACGACCGCCGGGACGCTCGCGGCGTACCGCACCTCGCCGCTCTCGCGGTGCTGGCTGACGAGCCCGGCCCGGCGCAGCACGGCCAGCTGCTGGGAGAGGTTGGACTGCTCGATGTCGATGCTGGCCAGCAGCTCGTGCACGGGGCGGTCCCGCTCGGCGAGCAGCTCCAGGATCCGGATCCGGGCGGGGTGCCCGAGGGTGCGGAAGAGCTCCGCCTTGACCTTGTACAGGTCGCTCACGGGTCACACCTCCTCGAAGAGAGCAGCCACTTACCATAACAAGAATTCTTCAATTGCCCGACGCCGTGCCCACACCTGACGCCCGCCCGCTCGCTGGCCCGGGAGAGGCGACTGGGCTCACACGGTGAACCGGAGCTCCGCCACGTCGCCGTCGGCTCGCTCCGGAGACGTCGACCCTTGACTTTGCGACACAAAGCCCGATAACTTTGCATCACAAAGTTTGAGGAGCTGTCATGGACGAGACCGGCAGCGGCCGCTCGAACGAGGCCTTCGACGACCGGAACGAGCTGGACCCGGGCGACGCGGCACTGCTCGTCGAGCAGACCGCCAGGCAGGCACAACGTGCGTTCGACCTCGTGTCACCGGTGGCCGCGGCCGTCGGAGCAGGGGTCTTCCTGGTCGGCTACGGCGCGGTGTGGTGGTCCATCAGGGGCGAGGCCACCTACACCGGGTCACCGGGGTGGGCGATCGGCGTGCTCTACGGAGCGATCGGCGTTGCGGCGATCGTCGGCGGCACCGTCGCTCGCCGGGCGACCGCCGGTGTCCGCGGCAGGTCCGCCCGGCGGCAGGTGGCGCAGGCGGTCGCCGTGGGGGCCGCGGGCATCGGCGCCTGGATGGTCCAAGGGGCACTGCTCCACCTCGGGGTCCCCGCCGAGATCGTGTACGGCGTGTACGGGCCGACGGTCCCGCTCATCGCCCTGGCCGCCGCGGGGGCGGGCGTCGCTGCGACGCGGGAACGCTGGCCCGAGCTGTGGCTCTCGGTGGCGATCATTGCTGTCGCGTCGCTGAGCACCTTCTTCGGCCCACAGGGCGCGTGGGGCCTCACCGGGCTGGGGGCGGCCGTCGCCCTGCTGATCTACGCATCGGCCATGTGGCGCCGGCGGGCAGCCAAGCGATGACCGGCGTCCCCGAGGAGCCGCTCGATCCGCTGATCCACGCGCCGGCGCGGCTGCGGATCATGGTGACGCTCGCGGCACTGAACGACGGCGACACCCTGTCGTTCAGCCGCCTGCAGAAGCTGCTCGACCTGACGCCCGGCAACCTCATCTCCCACCTCCGCCGACTCGAGGACGCGCACTACGTCTCGACCGAGAAGAGTGGCGCCGGGATCGCGTCGCTCACCTCGGTGGCGTTGACGCCCCGCGGACGCGCGGCCCTCGACGGATACACGGCAGCGCTGCGCGAGCTGCTCAGGGCGCTGTAGCGAGCGGCGGTGGTGATCTCCTCAGGCTCGCCGTTGCCTAGACGTTGAAGCGGAACTCCACCACGTCGCCGTCGGCCATGACGTAGTCCTTGCCCTCGATGCGGGCCTTGCCCGCGGCGCGCACGGCGGCAACCGTGCCGGCCTCGACGAGGTCGGCGTACGAGATGACCTCGGCCTTGATGAAGCCCTTCTGGAAGTCGGTGTGGATCACGCCGGCCGCCTGCGGGGCCGTCCAGCCCTGGTGGATGGTCCAGGCGCGGGACTCCTTGGGGCCGGCCGTCAGGTAGGTCTGCAGGCCGAGGGTGTGGAAGCCGACGCGCGCCAGCTGGTCCAGGCCGGACTCCTCCTGGCCGGTCTCGGCGAGCATCTCGCGGGCCTCGTCGGGCGCCAGCTCGACGAGCTCGGCCTCGAACTTGGCGTCGAGGAAGATCGCGTCCGCCGGCGCCACCGCGGCGCGCAGCGACGACTGCAGGGCCGCGTCCGCCAGCCCGGCGTCGTCGGTGTTGAACACATAGATGAACGGCTTCGTCGTGAGCAGGAAGAAGGGCGCGAGCGCCTCGAGGTCCACGCCCGAGCCGTGGAGCACGCGGCCCTCCGAGAGGACCGCCTGCGCGTCGACGGCGGCGGCGAGCTGCGCGGCGTCCGCCTTCTTGGCGCGGACCTCCTTCTCCAGCCGCGGGACGACCTTCTCCAGCGTCTGCAGGTCCGCGAGCGCCAGCTCGGTGTGGATCGTCTCGATGTCGTCCAGCGGGTCCACCCGGCCGGTGACGTGCACCACGTCCGGGTCCGCGAACACCCTGGTCACCACGCAGATCGCGTCGGCCTCGCGGATGTTGGCGAGGAACTTGTTGCCCAGGCCCTCGCCCTCGGAGGCACCCTTGACGATGCCGGCGATGTCGACGAACGACACCGTGGCCGGCACGATCCGCTCCGAGTCGAACAGTCGCGCCAGCACGTCCAGGCGCGCGTCGGGCAGCGGGACGACACCGACGTTGGGCTCGATCGTCGCGAACGGGTAGTTCGCCGCCAGCACCTGGGCCCGGGTCAGCGCGTTGAAGAGGGTGGACTTGCCGACGTTGGGGAGCCCGACGATGCCGATGGTGAGAGCCACGGCGGACGAGTCTACGGGCGGGCGGTCCGGCGCCCGTCGACTACCGTCGACCCGGTGACCGCCTTCCTGGACCACGTGCTGAGCGCCGCGCCGTGGGTGGTGTTCGTCGTCGTCGGGCTCGTCGTGCTCGCGGAGGACGCGATCTTCGTCGGGTTCATCCTGCCCGGGGAGACCGCCGCGATCCTCGGTGGCGTCGCGGCGCACCGCCCGCACATCCCGCTGTGGGGCGTCATCGTGGTGGTGATCCTCGCGGCGATCGCCGGGGACAGCATCGGGTACGAGGTGGGCCGCCAGGTCGGCCCACGCATCCTGGCGTCCAAGCGGCTCGACGGCCGGCGCGAGCGGCTCGACAAGGCCCAGGACCTGCTCGCGCGGCGCGGCGGCTGGGCGGTGCTGCTGGGCCGGTGGGTGGCGTTCTTCCGTGCCGTCATGCCCGCGTTGGCCGGGTCCGTGAAGATGCCGTACCGGAAGTTCCTGCTGTTCAACGCCATCGGCGGGGCGGTGTGGGGCGCCGTGGTCGTCACGCTCGGCTACCTCGCGGGCGCGTCGTACCAGGCGGTGGAGAAGATCATCGGGCGCGACGGCGCGCTCGTCGTCGCTGCTGTCGTCGTCGTCGCGTTCGTCGTCTGGCAGGTCCGGCGGCACCTCGCGGACCGCGACCGCGCGCCCGCGCCCGACGAGGCCGACTAGGTCATCGCGAGGAGCCGGCGCAGCAGGTCGGGGCCGGTGCGGTCCAGCAGCCGGCCGCCCAGCCACGCCCCGAGCGCGAGCACCCCGCCACCCAGCACCGGGCCGACGACGAGGGCGGCCCACCCTGCGGCCGGGTGCCCCGCGACAGCCAGGGACGTCAGCACCGTCACCGGTGAGGAGAAGGCGGCGACCAGCGCCCAGCCGCCGATCTGCGTGAGGAAGGCCGGCAGCGTGGCGCCCTGACGGATCGAGAACGGGCTGTCGCCCGGCTGCCGCACGGGGTAGACGACGAGCGCGGAGGCGACCGACGCCACCCCCAGCGCGCAGCCGGCCATCCCCAGGCCGCAGCCGACGAGGGCGGGCAGCAGGGTGAGCCGGTGGGACAGCATCGCGCTGACCACCGACAGCGTGAGCACGACGACGACCGTGACCGACGCCGCCGCGAGCGCGCGGCCCCACCGGTCCGCCAGGCCGCGCAGCGGGGACGCGACGTGGAGCCAGAAGGCCGTCCCGTCGTAGGCGACGTCGGCCGCGATCGCCCACCCCATGAGGAAGCCGGACAGCGGCGCGGCCACGACGACGAGGCGCCCGCCCGGGTCGGCGAGGGCGAACACGATCGGCAGCACGGGGACGAGGACGACGGCCAGCGCGTAGCGCGGGTCGCGCACCCAGTAGGTGAGGCAGCGGGCGTAGACGGCACCCAACGGGGTGGCCGGCACCCGGCCGAAGAGGCCGAGGCCGCGGTCGCGGCGCTTCGTCGTCTCCCGCACCGGCTCGACGAGCGCGCGCCGCAGCGAGCGGTCCCAGGCCAGCGCGGCGGCCGCGACCGTCGCCAGGGCGACGAGCAGGCGTCCCGCCGCCTGGCCCCACCGGCCCTCGGCGACGTCGGGCGCCAGGCTCCAGGCGGCCCCGAGCGGGGTCCACGCGACGACGCGCAGCAGCGGCGTGACGTCGGCGTCCTTGAGGGAGTACCCGGCCGGGACCAGCCGCGTCAGGATCGGCCCGGCGAGCACGAGCGGGACCAGCACGAGCGCCACACCGGCCTCGCGCACCCGGCGCCGGACGACCACGCGCGCCAGCGCGCCGGCGAGCGCCCGCGAGCCCAGCAGGCACGTGAGGACCGCGAGCAGCGCGCCGAGCAGCGCCGCCGGGATCGCGCGCGGCTCGTGCCACCACAGCACCGTGGAGCCGAGGGCGCCGAGCAGCGTCAGCACCCCCGGGACGCCGAGGAGCCCCGCCAGCGTCAGCCCGACGAGCAGCTGCGGCCGCGGGATCGGGAACGGCGCGAAGCGCGCCGGATCCATCGTCGCGTCGAGGCCGAACGCCACCAGCGGCACCACCCACCACAGCAGGACGAGCCCCGCGCCGGCCAGGACGCCGGTCATCTCGCGCAGCTCGAACGCCTGGGTGGAGACGTAGCCGAGCGCCGCCAGGCACCCGACGAGCACGCCCAGCCCGTACAGGGAGCCGACGACGAACCCGACGACCACCCACGCGTTCCGCCGGAGCCCGTTGGCGGTGAGGATCAGCTTCAGGCGGACGAGGTGCGCAACCACGCGAGCCCCTCCCCGCCGGTGCGACCGCCGACCAGCTCGACGAACCGGTCCTCCAGCGTCGCGCCGGCGCGGACCTCGTCGAGCGTGCCCGCCGCGAGCACGTGCCCCGCCGCGATGACGGCGACGTGGTCGCACATCCGCTGCACCAGGTCCATCACGTGGCTCGAGACGATCACCGTGCCGCCGCCGCGGACGTAGTCGGCGAGGATGTCGCGGATGTTGGCCGCGGAGATGGGGTCGACGGCCTCGAACGGCTCGTCGAGCACCAGCAGGCGGGGGGCGTGCACCAGCGCGCACGCCAGCGAGACCTTCTTCGCCATGCCGGCGGAGTAGTCGACGACGAGCGTGTCGCGGTCGGCGACGAGGTCGACGGCCGCCAGCAGGTCGTCCGCCCGACGGGTCGCGGTGGGCCGGTCGAGGCCGTGGAGCAGGCCGGCGTACGTGACGAGCTGGGCGCCGGTCAGCCGGTCGAAGAGCTTGACCCCGTCGGGCAGGACGCCGAGCAGAGCCTTCCCGCGGACCGGGTCGGCCCAGAGGTCGACCCCGCCGACCCACACCTGGCCCGCGTCGGGGCGCAGCAGGCCGGTGGCCATGAGCAACGTCGTCGTCTTGCCCGCGCCGTTGGGCCCGACGAGGCCGTAGAACGAGCCGGCCGGGACGTCGAGGTCGATCCCCGCGACGGCGGTCTTGGCACCGAAGCGGCGCCAGAGGCCGCGCAGGACGAGGGCGGGGGCGACGTCGGGCACGGCGTCAGCATAGGGATCGAGACCTCCCCGGCCCGGGCGGGTCACCCGAGTGGCGGCCCGCACCTGGTCAGCGCGGCCTCGCGTCACTGGCTCTGTCGGTGGTGGGTGGGACGGTTCCGTCATGGATGCGGTGTCGGTGCTGGTGGCGCTCGTCGTCGGGGCGGTGCTGGGGGCCGCCCTGGCGTGGGTCGTCGCGTCGGGCCGCGCCGCGGAGCGGGTTCGGCGCGCCGAGCTGGCGGCGGCTCGGGCCGGCGAGTTCGCCGCGCAGGAGCGGTCGGTGCGGGCGATGGTCGAACCGCTGACGCGCACGCTCGAGCAGGTGCGCGCCGAGGTCGGCGCCGCCGAGCGGGCCCGCGCCGCCGGGCAGGCGGCGATGGCGGAGCAGGTGCTCCAGATGCGCGCTGCGTCGGAGTCGCTGCGGGGTGAGACGGCCCAGCTGGTGACGGCGCTGCGCGCGCCGCAGGTCCGGGGCCGGTGGGGCGAGACGCAGCTGCGCCGCGTGGTCGAGGCGGCGGGCATGCTGCCGCACGTCGACTTCGTCGAGCAGTCGCAGGTGAGCACGGACGACGGCGGGCTGCGGCCGGATCTCGTGGTGCGGCTCGCGGGCGGCAAGCACGTCGTGGTCGACTCGAAGGTCGCGTTCCTCGGGTTCCTCGAGGCCGCGCAGGCGCCCGACGAGGCGACCCGCACGGCCCGGCTCGCCGACCACGCGCGGCACGTGCGGCGGCACGTCGACCAGCTCGCGGCGAAGCGGTACTGGGACCAGTTCGCGCCGGCGCCGGAGTTCGTCGTCATGTTCGTGCCGGCGGACGCGTTCTGGCAGGCGGCGCTCGACGCGGACCCCGCGCTGGCGGAGTACGCGTTCGAGCGGCAGGTCGTCGTCGCCACCCCCTCCACCCTGCTGGCGCTGCTGCGCACGGTCGCGTACGCCTGGAAGCAGGACGCCCTCGCGACGAACGCGCAGAACGTGCTGTCGCTCGGGAAGGAGCTGCACGGGCGGCTGTCGACGATGGGCGGTCACCTGACGCGGCTCGGCCGGGCGCTCGAGGGAGCCGCCTCCGCCTACAACCAGGCCGTCGGCTCGCTCGAGACGCGGGTGCTGGTCAGCGCGCGCCGGTTCGCCGACCTGGGCGTCGTCGAGGGCGACCTCGCCGCGCCGGCCCCGGTGGACCCGCGGCTGTCGATGGTCAGCGCGCCGGAGCTCGTCGCCTCGGCGACCGAGCAGCTCGTCGCGCTGGACGACGGCCGGCCGGGGGCTGCCGTGTCGGGCTGAGACTGCGTCACGGTCGGCTCACCGCGTCCGGTGCCGGATCGGGGCGGCGCCGGGCTCACGATGTGCCGGGCCGCGCCGGGCCAAGCTGAGGCCGCGCTGGTGCGCCTTCGCGGGCCGTCCCGGCGACCTCAGAGCGAGTTGTCGACCGCGGCCCGGCGAGCGGCGCTGCGGGCGCGGCCTGGGTCCGCACCGCCCGTGCGCAGGTCGGCGCGCAGCTCGCGAGGCAGGGAGAACATGAGGTCCTCCGTGGCGGTGCGCACTTCCTCGACCTCGCCGAAGCCGAAGGTGGCGAGCCGGTCGAGGACGTCGCGCACGAGGATCTCGGGCACGGACGCGCCCGACGTCACGCCGACCGTCGTCGCGCCGTCGAGCCAGGCGGGGTCGATCTGGCCGGCGGCGTCGATGCGGTGCGCCGCGCCGGCACCGGACTCCCGGGCCACCTCGACGAGACGCACCGAGTTCGACGAGTTCGCCGAGCCGACCACCACGACGACGTCGCACTCGGGCGCCATCTTCTTCACCGCCACCTGGCGGTTCTGGGTGGCGTAGCAGATGTCGTCGGACGGCGGGTCGGCGAGGTTCGGGAAGCGTTCCCGCAGCCGACGCACGGTCTCCATCGCCTCGTCGACCGACAGGGTGGTCTGCGAGATCCACACCACGCGGTCGGGGTCGCGAACCTGCACGCCGTCGACGTCGTCGGGCGAGTTGACCACCTGGATGTGCTCCGGCGCCTCGCCCGCCGTGCCCTCGACCTCCTCGTGCCCGGCATGGCCGATGAGGAGGATGTCGTAGTCGTCGGCCGCGAACCGTACGGCCTCCTTGTGCACCTTCGTGACCAGCGGGCACGTGGCGTCGATCGTCAGGAGCGAGCGGGCCGCGGCGGCGGCCCGGACGGCCGGTGACACACCGTGCGCCGAGAACACGACGCGGGCACCCTCCGGCACCTCGTCGGTGTCGTGGACGAAGACCGCCCCGCGGGCGGCGAGCGTCTCGACGACGTACTTGTTGTGGACGATCTCCTTGCGCACGTAGACGGGCGCGCCGTACTGCTCGAGGGCCTTCTCCACGGCGACGACGGCCCGGTCGACGCCCGCGCAGTACCCGCGCGGCGCCGCGAGCAGCACGCGCTTGGTCCCGACGGCGGTCGATCCAGTCACCCCACCACCCTACGTTCCGCCCCGCCCGCGCAGCGCCGGTGCTCGTCCGCCCCCCGCGGAACCGGTGCTCGTTCGCCCCCGAGGAACCGGCGCTCGTCCGCCCCGCCGCGGGACCCGTGCTCATCCGGTGCCCCCGCCGGGTGCTCGTCTGGAGCCACCCACGGGACCGGTGCCCGTCCAGCCGCCCCCCGGCGGGGTCGGCGGCCGTCCAACGCCGCCGCGGGACCGATGCCGAGCGCCCCGTTCGTTGTCGAGACCGTCCCTTCCGACGTCCGGACGGGACGGTCTCGGTGCCGAGCTGGGCGCTCGCGTGGAGCAGGCGACCCGGGTGCACGCGTGGAGCGGGCGGTACGGGCGCCGCGTGTGGCCGGCATTGGCGGGGTGTGCGGTGCGGGCGGGGTGGGCGGCGGTTTGGCCGGCGTGGCCAGCGTCCGCGCGTGGGCGGGGTGGCCGGCGCGGGAGGGGTGGGCGGCGCGGGAGGGGTGGCCGGTGCGGGCGGGGCGGCCCGTGTGGGCGAGGCGGCCGGTGCGGGCGGGGCGGATGGCGTGGGCGGGGCGGATGGCATGGGCGCGTGGGCGGGGTGGGGCAGGCTGTGCGGCATGGAGCACGACGAGACCGCGGAATTCGCGGCACCGGCGCAGCGATCGCTGCCGCTGCCGGTCAAGGCCGCCGAGACGAGCGCCGACCGGCCGTGGCCCGTGCGACACCTGGTGCCGAAGATCGCGGACTACGTCGGCCGGATGTCACCGGTGTGGGTCGAGGGCCAGGTGCTCAACCTCAAGCGGTGGAACAACCTGTACTTCCTCACGCTGCGCGACGTCGACCTCGACATGTCCCTCCGGGTGACCCTGCCGGCGCGCGACGTCGCGCCGATCGTCGACCGGCTGACCGACGGCTCGCGGATCGTCGTGCACGCCCGGCCGCGGTTCCTCGAACGCACGGGCGACCTCTCCTTCGCGGGCGACGCGGTGCGGCTCGTCGGGCTCGGCGAGCTCCTCGCGCAGATCGAGCGCCTCAAGGGCGTCCTTGCCGCCGAGGGCCTGTTCGACGAGGCCCGCAAGGTGCCGCTGCCGTTCCTGCCGGCGGTCGTCGGGCTGGTGTGCGCGCAGCAGGGCGACGCCGAGCACGACGTCGTCTCCAACGCGCGCGCCCGGTGGCCCGCCGTCCGGTTCGAGATCCGGCGCGTCACGGTGCAGGGCGCCCGCGCCGTCCCCGAGGTCACGGCCGCGATCCGGGACCTCGACACCGACCCCGCGGTCGAGGTCATCGTCGTCGCCCGCGGCGGTGGCAGCTTCGAGGACCTGCTGCCGTTCAGCAACGAGGCGCTCGTGCGGGCAGCCGCCGCCTGCCGCACCCCGCTCGTCAGCGCGATCGGCCACCACCTCGACCAGCCCCTGCTCGACCTGGTCGCCGACTGGCGCGCGTCGACGCCGACGGATGCAGCGAAGCGCGTCGTGCCCGACGTGACGGCCGAGCGCGCCGCACTGCTGCAGGCCCGTCACCGGGCGCGCACCGCGCTGCGGCACCGGCTCGCGCGCGAGCAGGCCGGGCTCGACGCGACCCGGAGCCGCCCGGTGCTCGCTCGGCCGGAGACGATGCTGGCGCCGCACCAGGCCCGGCTGGACGGCCTCGTCGGACGCGGGCGCCGCACGACGAACGGCCTGCTGGGCGACGCCCGCACGCAGGTGGCGGCCCTGGCGGCGCAGGTGCGGGCGCTCTCCCCCGCGGCGACCCTCGACCGCGGCTACGCCGTGGTGCAGCAGGCGGACGGTGCGGTGGTGCGTGACCCGGCGGAGGTGGAGGTGGACCAGGTGCTGGGCGTCCGGGTGGCGCGGGGCCGCTTCTTCGTGCGTGCGGGCGGCACGGAGGGCGCAACCGCCTGAGCGGCGGTCGGCCTCGGGCGGGGAGCGGCGTGCGGCGGTCACTGCCGTGCGCGGCGCGCTCGACCGTCGGGGGTCCGGAGGTCCGTCGTCCGGTGTCCGCGCGGGCTGGTTGACTAAGGCCCGTGCCCCCCCGCAAGCCACCCGCCGAGGACCCGAACGCCGACGTCGCCGCGCTCGGCTACGAGCAGGCGCGCGACGAGCTCGTCGCCGTCGTCGCGCGGCTCGAGGCCGGCGCCGCCACGCTCGAGGAGTCGCTCGCGCTGTGGGAGCGCGGCGAGGCGCTCGCGGCGCGCTGCCAGCAGTGGCTGGACGGCGCGCGGGCACGGCTGACGGCGGCGTCACCGACGGCTGACCCCGACGACGAGACATCCGGGCGGCGCCCGGCGGACGCGCCGACGGCCGGCGCAGGCGATGACGAGGTGGACGAGTGAGCGACCCGCGGGCACTGGTGATCGGCGAGGCGCTCGTCGACGTCGTCGAGCACGCCGACGGGCGGCGCGAGGAGCACCCCGGCGGGAGCCCCGCGAACGTCGCCCTCGGCCTGGCACGGCTCGGCCGCGCGGTCGACCTGCTGACGTGGCTGGCGCCCGACGACTACGGCACGCGCGTCACGTCGCACCTCGAGGAGTCCGGCGTGCACGTCATCACGGGCGACCGGTTCCCGGTCGCGACGCCCGTCGCGATGGCGCGGCTCGACGAGCGGGGGCAGGCCAGCTACGAGTTCGACCTCACGTGGGACCTGCCGGCCGCCTGGCCGGGCGACGACGTCCCGCCGCTCGTCGTGCACACGGGCTCGATCGCCACGACGCTGACGCCCGGCGGCCCCGCGGTGCTGCGCGAGGTCACCGCGCGCCGGGCCACCTCGACCGTCACGTACGACCCGAACGCGCGCCCGGCGCTCATGGGGACGCCGGAGCAGGCGCTGCCGGTGGTCGACGCGTTCGTCGCCGTGGCGGACGTCGTCAAGGCCAGCGAGGACGACCTGGTGTGGCTGCACCCCGCCGAGGAGCCGGACGACGTCGCGGCGCGCTGGGCGCAGTCCGGTCCCGCGGTCGTCGTGGTGACGCACGGCGAGCACGGCGCGTTCGCCGCCACCGCGGGCGGGGCGCGGCTGCAGGTCCCGGCGGTGCCGGTGACGGTCGCCGACACGGTCGGCGCCGGCGACTCGTTCATGTCGGGGCTCATCGACGGGCTGTGGGCCGAGGGCCTGCTCGGGGCCGAGAACCGCGAGGCGCTGCGGGCGATCGACGAGGACACGCTGCGCCGCGTGCTCGACCGGTGCATCCGGATCGCCGCGATCACCGTCTCGCGCGCCGGCGCCAACCCGCCACGGCGCGCGGAGCTCGACGCCGTGCTCTCGCCCGAGGGCTGAGGCACCGCGGACTGTCCGCCCACTGGCGCGCGCGAGCGATCCGTGCCGCCGGAGGTCATGGTTGGGGACATGAACCGTCCCACCACCCCCGCCGAGGCATGGGCCGAGCTCGCCGCCGGCAACGAGCGCTTCGTCTCCGGCCGGATGCTCCACCCGTCCCAGGGCGTCGAGCACCGCACCGAGCTGAGCACCGGGCAGGCGCCGTTCGCCGTCGTGTTCGGCTGCTCCGACAGCCGCGTCGCCGCGGAGATCATCTTCGACCGGGGCCTCGGCGACGCGTTCGTCGTCCGCACCGCGGGGCACGTCATCGACACGACCGTCCTGGGATCCATCGAGTACGGCGTCGAGATCCTCGACGCGCCGCTCGTCGTCGTCCTCGGCCACGACCACTGCGGCGCGGTGACGGCGGCGACGCGGGCGCTCGTCGACGGCGAGACTCCGCACGGGTTCGTCCGCACCGTGGTGGACCGCGTCATCCCCAGCATCGTCGCGCTGACCGCCTCCGGCCGGCCGGTGGCGTCGCTCGACGTCGAGGAGCTCGCCCACGAGCACCTGCGCGCGACGGCCCACATGCTGACGGACTACTCCGCGACCCTCGCCCGCCGCGTCGCCGAAGGCACCTGCGCGGTCGTCGCGGTCGGTTACACGCTGGCCGAGGGCACGGTCAGCGTCGCGGAGGTCATCGGGGACATCTCGCCGGCCGGCTGAGGGCGCGACCCCGGGGGCGGCCGGGGGCGGCGCGGCGCTGAGGCAGGATGAGCCCATGGCCGACGTCACCGCAGACTTCCGCATCGAGCACGACACGATGGGCGAGGTGCGGGTCCCCGCCGCCGCCCTCTACCGCGCGCAGACGCAGCGCGCCGTCGAGAACTTCCCGATCTCGGGCACGCGGCTCGAGCGCGCGCACATCGCCGCGCTCGCCCGGATCAAGAAGGCCGCGGCGCGCGCCAACGCCGAGCTCGGGGTGCTGGCGGGCGACGTCGCCGAGGCGATCGCCGCCGCCGCGGAGCAGGTCGCGGCCGGGGCGCACGACGACGACTTCCCCATCGACGTGTACCAGACCGGCTCCGGCACGAGCTCCAACATGAACGCCAACGAGGTGATCGCCACCTTGGCGACCCGCTCGCTCGGGCGCGACGTCCACCCCAACGACCATGTCAACGCCTCCCAGTCGAGCAACGACGTGTTCCCCACGTCCGTGCACGTCGCGGCGACCGGCGCCGTGGTGAACGACCTGGTCCCGGCGCTGCGGCACCTGGCGGCGACCCTCGAGGCCAAGGCCGAGGAGTTCGCGGGCGTGGTGAAGTCGGGCCGCACGCACCTCATGGACGCGACGCCCGTGACGCTCGGTCAGGAGTTCGGCGGCTACGCCGCCGCGATCCGCTACGGGGTCGAGCGGCTCGAGGCTGCGCTCCCCAGGGTGGCCGAGGTCCCGCTGGGCGGCACCGCCGTCGGCACCGGCATCAACACGCCGGCGGGCTTCCCGCAGCGCGTCATCGCGCTGCTGCGCGAGGACACCGGCCTGCCGCTGACCGAGGCGCGCAACCACTTCGAGGCGCAGGGCGCCCGCGACGGGCTCGTCGAGCTGTCCGGCGCGCTGCGGACGATCGCGGTCAGCCTGACGAAGATCTGCAACGACCTGCGCTGGATGGGCTCCGGCCCCAACACCGGCCTCGGCGAGATCGCGATCCCCGACCTGCAGCCCGGCTCGTCGATCATGCCGGGCAAGGTCAACCCCGTGATCCCGGAGGCCACGCTCATGGTCGCGGCTCGGGTCGTGGGCAACGACGCCACCGTCGCCTGGGCAGGCGCCTCCGGCGCCTTCGAGCTCAACGTGCAGATCCCCGTCATCGCCCAGGCGGTGCTCGAGTCGGTGCGGCTGCTGTCGAACGCGTCCCGGCTGCTGGCGGACAAGGCCGTCGCCGGCATCACCGCCAACGTCGAGCGGGCGCGCGCCCTTGCCGAGTCGTCGCCGTCGATCGTCACGCCACTCAACCGCGTGATCGGCTACGAGGCCGCCGCCAAGGTGGCCAAGCACGCGGTCAAGCACGGGATGACGGTGCGCCAGGCCGTGGTCGACCTCGGCTTCGTCGAGCGCGGCGAGGTGACCGAACAACAGCTCGACGCCGCGCTCGACGTGCTGGCGATGACGCGCCCGCCCCAGGCCTGACCCGCTCCGGCGGCGCCGGGCGTCACCCCTCGAACGCCGCCCCCGCCGGCACCGCCGCCGCGTCCCCGGCAGGCGCCGGCGCCTCGTGGTGGATCCGCACCGACCTCATCGCCAGGCACGCCAGCAGGCCGAGGAAGAAGACGATCGCCGCCAGCATCACCGACTGCGACACGGCCGCGGCGAAGCCGTCGTGGACCGCGCCCAGCGCCAGCGCCCGCACCTGCGTCGCGACGTTGTCGGGGATGCCCGGGGGCAGCGGGAACGCGTTCGCGTTGCCGGCCCCGCCCGAGAAGTCCGCGGCCGACAGGTGCGAGAACCCGTCGAGGAACGGCTGGCGGAACTGCTGCGGCAGCTGAGCGGCCGCCGTCTGCGCCGACGACATGATCGTGTGACTCAGGCGCGACGTCAGCAGCGCGACCATGGCGGCCGAGCCGATGACGGACCCCACCTGCCGGTTCGTGTTGAAGATCCCCGCCCCGGCGCCGGCCGTGCGGTGGTCCAGCGCGGACGCCGCGAGGTTGCCCAGCGGCGAGAACACCGTCCCGGTGCCGAACCCGAACAGCGCCATCGGCGCCAGCAGCCGCCACGGCGAGGCCTCGGCGTTCACCCACGCCGACAGCCAGAACACCGACACGGTGAACATGAGGAAGCCGAACGCGACGATCCACTTCGGCGGCACCCGGTCCGACAGCCGACCGGCGACCGGCGCGATGAGCCCGGAGATGACCGAGCCCGGCAGGCTGATGAGCGCGGCCCGGATCGGGGACATCCCGAGGATCGCCTGGAGGAAGATCGTCAACGGGAAGAAGATGCCCACCATCGCGAACCCGAGCGCCCCGCCCGCGGCGTTGGACAGCAGGAACGTCCGGTTCCGGAACAGCTTCATCGGCAGCAGGGCGTCGTCGCCCCGGCGCAGCTGGAGCCAGCCGAAGGCGGCGAGCACGACGACGCCGACCGCGATGACGCCCCACACGGTGATCGGGCCTCGGATGGTCCCCCAGTCGTAGGTGGAGCCCTCCTGGATGCCGAAGACGAGCAGGAACATGCCGGCGATCGACAGCACCATGCCGAGCACGTCGAACGTACGGGAGTGGGTCTCGAGCCGCGGCAGCCAGCGCAGCGAGAAGACCAGCGCGGCGATGCCCACCGGCACGTTGACGTAGAAGATCCACTCCCAGCCCGCCGTCTCGACGAGGATGCCGCCGAGCAGCGGGCCGGCGATCGTCGCGACGCCCGCCACCGAGCCCCACAGCCCGAGCGCCGCGCCGCGCGACCGCGGGGGGAACACGCGCGTGATCATCGCCATCGTCTGCGGCGTCATCATCGCGCCGCCGACCCCCTGCACCGCACGCGCCGCGATCAGCCAGCCGATGGTCGGTGCCAAGCCGCAGGCGGCCGAGGCGAGCGTGAAGACGACGAGCCCGGCCATGAACACCGGCCGGGGGCCGAACCGGTCCCCGAGCCGCCCGGTGACGAGCAGCAGCACCGCGAACGTCAGCAGGTACGCGCTGTTCACCCAGCCGACCGCCGTGATCCCCGCGTCGAACGTCTTCTGCAGCGTCGGGACCGCGATGTTCACGATCGTCATGTCGATCATGATCATGAAGAAGCCCAGGCAGAGGCCCGGCAGGATGCTCCACGGGCTGCGTCCGTGGAGGTCGACGAGCGCGCGCGGCGCCGTGCTGGAGGTGGCGGACATTCGAGGACCTTCCTCAGGGGCTGGCTGGGGCTAGGAAGCAGGGTGCGGCACGGCACTGACACTGGCCGTGCCGGCGAGCACCTGGTCCGACTCCCACGTGTCGGGGTCGGCCTCCAGGCGGCCGATGACGTCGTCGAGCCACGCGACCTCGGCCGCGAGCATGGCGGCCTCGTGGTCGACGTCGAGGACGAAGCGGAGCGGCAGGTTCCGCTCCTCGCGGAGCTTGGTGAGCGTCGCCGCGCTCCACGCCCGAGCCGCGGCCAGCCGGTCCCGTCGGGCGGCGAGGGCCGCGAGCGCCTGGGCGCGCGGCAGGTGCGGCGCCTCCGCGAGCCCGACGGCGAACGGGGGGTACACGGGGTGGTCGTCGGCCAGCAGGCTGGTGAGGCGCGGCAGGAGCGCGGCGGTGCCGGCCGCGGTGGCCCGGTACGTGGTGCGCTCGGGACGCTTCCCCTCCCGCTCGGTCCCGGCCGCCTCGGCGAGGCCGTCGGCCACCAGTCGGTCCACGGCGTGGTAGATGGCGCCGACGTTGATGCGGACGAGCCGGGTCTCGCAGCGCTGCTCGAGCGTGCGGAAGATCTCGTACGGGTGCATGGGCTCCTCGTGCAGCAGCGCGAGGGCCATGACGGCCACGACGGGCAGCTCGGCCACGGTGCTCCGTTCGATATATTCCGTTCGGAATAGTTCGGTCGGGACGATACGCCTGCGTCGTCCTCCCGACAAGCCCGCGCCCGACGACCCCCGCGCCCGACGACCCGGCGGGACGGACCCACGGCGGCGCGGTGCCGCCGCGTCACCGACCTCGTCGTACAACCGCCGAGCGGCGGCGGGCCTTCCGCGACGCGCGCCGGAAGGGTTCCCCGTGGCGGCGCACCGCGGCACGACGAAGGGGCGGCCCACCCCTCGGCGGACCGCCCCTTCGACCGGCGGGCTACGCCTCGATGCCCTCCAGCAGCTCCGTGACCAGGGCGGCGACGGGCGAGCGCTCGGACCGGGTCAGCGTGACGTGGGCGAAGAGCGGGTGGCCCTTGAGCGCCTCGATGACCGCCGCGACGCCGTCGTGCCGCCCGACCCGCAGGTTGTCGCGCTGCGCGACGTCGTGCGTCAGCACCACCCGCGAGGACTGCCCGATCCGCGACAGGACCGTCAGCAGCACGTTGCGCTCGAGCGACTGCGCCTCGTCGACGATGACGAACGCGTCGTGCAGCGACCGGCCGCGGATGTGGGTCAGCGGGAGCACCTCGAGCATGCCCCGGTCGAGCACCTCGTCGACCACCTCGCGGCTGACGACCGACGACAGGGTGTCGAAGACCGCCTCCGCCCAGGGGTTCATCTTCTCGGCCTCGCTGCCCGGCAGGTAGCCGAGCTCCTGGCCGCCGACCGCGTACAGCGGCCGGAACACCATGACCTTGCGGTGCTGGCGCCGCTCGAGCACCGCTTCGAGGCCGGCGCACAGCGCCAGCGCCGACTTGCCGGTGCCGGCCCGGCCGCCGAGGGACACGATGCCGATCTCCTCGTCGAGCAGCAGGTCGATGGCGATCCGCTGCTCGGCCGAGCGCCCGTGCAACCCGAACACGTCGAGGTCGCCGCGCACCAGCCGCACCTGCTTGTCCGGGGTCACGCGTCCCAGCCCGGAGCCCCGCGGGCTGTGCAGCACGAGCCCGGTGTGGCACGGCAGGTCGCGCGCCGCGTCGCCCGGCTGCAGCCCGACGGTGAGGTCGAGGTCCGCGAGCGCGACGAGCTCACCCTCGTACAGGCGGGACATCTGCTGCTCGGTGACGTCGAGGGCGTCCATCCCGGTCCAGCCGGAGTCGATCGCCAGCTCGTGCCGGTACTCCTCGGCCCGCAGGCCGACCGCGGAGGCCTTGACCCGCATCGGCAGGTCCTTCGACACCACCGTGACGTCGCAGCCCTCGGCGGCGAGGTTGGCCGCGACCGCGAGGATCCGGCTGTCGTTGTCGCCGAGCCGGAACCCGGCGGGCAGCACCGTGGGGTCGACATGGTTGAGCTCGACCCGCAGCGTCCCGCCCTGCTCGTTGACGGGGATGGGCGCGTCGAGCCGGCCGTACGTGACACGCAGGTCGTCCAGCGCGCGCAGCGCGGCGCGGGCGAAGTAGCCGAGCTCGGCGTGGTGGCGCTTGGCCTCCAGCTCGGTGATGACGACGACGGGCAGCACCACGTCGTGCTCGGCGAACCGGGCGATCGCCTTGGGATCGGAGAGGAGGACCGAGGTGTCCAGCACGTGGGTCCGCTTGGTGTCCTCGACCTCGACGGCGGACGTCGTCTCGCTCTGTGTCCTCACCACGGCAGGCTCCCCTCCGGCGCCGTCAGCGTCGGTCCGGGCACCTCGCGCCGACCACCCTGACGGTGGTCCTGCGGCGCTCGGCTGCGGGATACGGTCGGCCGGCCCTCAGGGGCCGGGCGGCCCCTCCCCTGCGGAGCGGATGCTCCATGGGCTGGCCTCCCGGGGGCGGCGGGCGCCACCCCTCTACCGCCGGACGGTAGCTCCGGCCGCGCCCGGGGCCGCGCCGACACGCGCGGCGTCACGCGCTGTTCACCGTCCTTCACCCGGCGCCCGACGAAGGGCACGCGCGCCCGGCGCGGGGTGGGCGCCTACAGCCCGAAGCGCCGCTCGCGCGCCGCGAACGCCCGCATCGCGCGCAGGAAGTCCACCTTCCGGAAGTCCGGCCAGTAGGCCTCGCAGAAGTAGAACTCGGACTCCGCGCTCTGCCACAGCAGGAACCCGCCGAGGCGCTGCTCCCCCGAGGTCCGGATGACGAGGTCGAGGTCCGGCTGCCCCTTGGTGTACAGGTGCGCGGCGATGTGCTCGACGTCGAAGTCGTCGACGAGGCCCTCGAGCGACGCCCCCCGGTCGGCCTGCTCCCTCAGGTAGGACCGCACCGCGTCGGCGATCTCGTGCCGCCCGCCGTAGCCCACGGCGACGTTGACGTGCAGGCCCCTGACGTCGGCGGTCGCCGCCTCGGCGGCCTTGAGCACCTTCGTCGTGCTCTCGGGCAGCATGTCCAGCGACCCCATCGGCTGCAGCCGCCACCGCCGCGTCGCCGCCAGCTTCGCCACGGCCTCCTCGATGATCTCGAGGAGCGGCACCAGCTCCGAGGCGTCCCGCGACAGGTTGTCGGTGGACAGCATCCACAGGGTGACGACCTCGACGCCGACCTCCTCGCACCAGCCGAGGACCTCGGAGATCTTGTCGGCGCCGCGCTGGTGCCCGGTCGTGGGGTCCAGGCCGATGGACCGGGCCCAGCGGCGGTTCCCGTCGAGGATGACGCCGACGTGCCGCGGCATCCGCTCACGAGGCAGGCTCGCCAGCAGCCGGCGCTCGTAGAGTCCGTAGAGCGGATGGGGCATCGGTGCACTCTCTCCTGGGATGGGCCGCACCCCACGGTATCCCGCTCCCCCGCTCCGCTGCGGGGTCCTGGGTCCGCGGCACGACGAACCGACACATCACCCTCACGCGCCACCCGTCGACACAGAACCTACGCTCGCGTAACCTACGAATCCGTAGGTTACGGCTGGTGAGAGGGCGATCGATGAGCTCCGGGCACGTCAACGAGAGGCCCGTCGCCGGTCCCGGGGACGTCGGGCGCGAGCTGGCCTCGCGCACGACGAAGGCTGCCGCCGAGCTCGTCGGCCAGGTCAAGCCGAAGCTGCGCGGCTGGATCCACGCCGGCATCGCGCCGTTCGTGCTCGCGGCGGCGATCGTCCTGGTGGCGCTCTCGCCCACGGTGTCGGCCCGCTGGGCGAACACGGTCTTCGGCTTCTCCGCCGTGCTGCTGTTCGGCACGAGCGCCGTCTACCACCGGGGCCACTGGTCGCCGCGGGTCTCCGGCGTGCTGCGCCGGATGGACCACACCAACATCTTCCTCATCATCGCCGGCACCTACACGCCGCTCGCCGTGCTGCTCCTGCCGTACGGCACGGCCCGCACGCTGCTCCTTGTCGTCTGGACCGGTGCGCTCGTCGGGCTGCTGATGCGGATCTTCTGGCTGGGCGCGCCCCGTTGGCTGTACGTGCCGATCTACGTGGCGCTCGGTTGGGTGGCGGTGTGGTTCATGCCGCAGTTCTGGCGCAGCGGCGGGCCGGGCATCGTCTGGCTCGTCATGGCCGGCGGCGTCGCCTACACGGTCGGTGCCGTGGTCTACGGCTTCAAGCGGCCGAACCCGAGCCCGCGCTGGTTCGGGTTCCACGAGATCTTCCACTCGCTCACCGTCGTCGGGTTCACCACCCACTACGTCGCGGTCTCGCTCGCCACCTACGCGCTGCGCTGACCCGCAGGAACGGGCACCACGCGGTACCGCCGGTTCGCCAGCGACGGGTTCGCGGCCCGCACCGCGGTGATCCGCGCCGGGTCCAGGTCGGCCGTCGCCAGCCCGGGTTCGCCGTCCAGCTCGAGCACGACGACGCCGTCGGGCCCGACGACGAGCGAGCGACCCGTGACGCCCGCCCCCGCCATGCCCACGGCCACCACGGCCGCGGTGTCCTCGATCGCGCGCGCCACGGCGAGGGCGCGCCACTGCATCGCCTTGAGCGGGCCGTCCACCCAGGCGGCAGGCACGACGAGCACCTGCGCGCCCGCGTCGACGAGCCGGCGCGCGGACTCCGGGAACCGCAGGTCGTAGCACGTCAGGACGCCGAACGTCAGCCCGGCCACGGCCATGACCAGCGGCGGCGCGTCGGCCGCGCCCGCCTCCAGCACGTCCGACTCGCGGGCGCCGAACGCGTCGTACAGGTGCACCTTGCGGTAGGCGCCGACGAGCTGCCCGTCGCCGTCGACGGCGACGACCGCGTTGACGGCCTTGCCTGGATCGGCGGCCGGCAGGGATGTCCCGGCGATCACCGCGACGCCCGTGGCGGCGGCACGCTCCCGCAACGCCCTGACGAACGGCCCCTCCAGGGGCTCCGCGAGCCGGGCGCCGACGCCGTGGCGGTCGTAGGCGGCGGCGTACTCGGGCAGCACGAGGAGGTCCGCCGAGCGGCGGGCGGCGGCGTCGACCGCCGACACCGCGGCGGCGCGGTTGGCCTCCCGGTCGGTGCCGACCTCGAGCTGAGCGACGGCGACCCGCACCGCAGGTCGTCCCGGCGGCGCGGGAGGCGCGGGTGCGGTCGACGGCCCGTCGGTCACGCGCGACGCCCGGGCTCCGCAGAGCCGCCGTCGTCGGGCCCCTGGTCGGCACGCTCGTCGTCGGCGGCGTCGGGCGCACCCGCCTCGGCGGCGGCCGCCAGCCGGGCCCTGCGGTTGACCTTGCGCAGCTCGCGCGTCATCAGCAGCGCCAGCCCGATGACCACGAGCGCAAGCACGAACGTGAAGACGAACCCGATGAACCCCGGGGAGCCGAGGCTGGGGTCCGCCTGCGGCAGCGGGGACGGCGACGGGCTCGGCGTCGCGGCGAGGAGGAGGGCGCCCATCACGCCCGCCGCCCCCGGATCCCCGCGAACAGGTCGTCCTCGGGCGTCGTGGTGGGCACCCGCGAGGCCGCGAGCTCGAACTCCTCCCACGGCCACACCTGCCGCTCGAGCTCCCGCGGCACGGCGAAGAACCAGCCGTCGGGGTCGATCTGCGTCGCGTGCGCACGCAGCGCGGCATCACGCCGGTCGAAGTAGTCGTCGCACCGCACCCGGGTCGTCACGGCCCGCTCCGGCACCTCCCGCGCCTCGCGCGAGTCGATCCAGTCGCTGAACGGCGACTCGCCACCCGCCGCGAGGATCGCGTCGTGGGCCGCGCGCATGCGAGCCAGCGAGAAGCCGTGGTCGTAGTACAGCTTCAGCGGGTGCCAGGGGGCACCGGCGTCGGGGTACCGGTCGGGGTGGCCAGCCGCCTCCCACGCCTCCATCGACACCGTGTGGCACATGACGTGGTCCGGGTGGGGGTAGCCGCCCGACGGGTCGTACGTCGTCATGACGTGCGGGCGGAACTCCCGCACGAGCGCGACGAGCGGTGCCGCCGCCTCCTCCAGGGGCGTCAGCGCGAAGCAGCCCTCCGGCAAGGGGGGCAGCGGGTCGCCCTCGGGCAGGCCGGAGTCGACGAAGCCGAGCCAGTGCTGCCGGACGCCGAGCGCCGCCGCGGCGGCGGCCATCTCGACCCGCCGCACCGCACGCATCCCCTCGATGCCCCCGGCCGGCGTGGGCCCGTAGTGCGGGTTGAGCACGTCGCCCCGCTCACCGCCGGTGCACGTGACGACGAGCACCTCGACGCCCTCCGCCGCGTACCGGGCCGCCGTCGCCGCACCCTTGCTCGACTCGTCGTCCGGATGCGCGTGCACGGCCATCAGCCGCAAGGTGTCGTCGGTCACGCTGTTGGTCACGCAGTGCTCCCGTGGCTCGTCGTGGTTCGTCGGGCGCCCTCCCGACGAGGAACAATCATCCTGCACCGACGCTACGACGAGGCCTAGGAGGACCGTGAGCACGCCCCCGGCCGGCCGCTACGGACCCGCCCCGACCGGCCGCACCGTCGCCTGGCGGCGTGCCGGGCTCGCCGTGCTCGTCCTCGCGGCGCTGGGCGTGCTGGCCTGGGTGGGCATCCACACGCTGCGCGACCCCGTGCAGTGGCGCGACGTCGGCTACCACGTCAACGGTGCCACCTCGATCGACGTGACGTTCGACGTCACCAAGTCGCCGTCGGCGAGCGCCACCTGCCACGTGCACGCGCTGTCGCAGACGTTCGCGGAGGTCGGCGTCCTGGACGTCCCGGTGGGCCCCGGCACGACGAGCACGCAACGCCTGACGGTGACCCTCCCGACCTCGGAGCGCGCGGTGACCGGCACGGTCGTCAGCTGCCGCGTCGGCTGAGCCCCGAGACGGCGTCAGGTCAGCCGGCGAACGGCTTGGCCCCGGTGATCTCCACGGTGAACTCGCGGCCGTTCGGGGCCGTGTAGGCCACCGTGTCCCCGATCGAGTGGCCGTTGATCGCGGCGCCGAGCGGCGACGTCGGCGAGTACACCTCGAGGTCCGTGCCGGCGGCGATCTCGCGCGCGCCCAGCAGGAACGTCATCTCGTCGCCCGCCAGCAGCACGGTCACCCGCATGCCGGGCTCGACCACGCCGTCGTCCTTCGGCGTGCCGATGTGGACGTTGCGCAGCTTCTCCTTGAGCTCGCGGATGCGGGCCTCGTTCTTCGCCTGCTCGTCACGGGCGGCGTGGTAGCCCCCGTTCTCGGAGAGGTCACCCTCGGCCCGAGCGGCGGCGATGCGCTCGACGATGTGCCGACGTCCGTCGCCCTCGAGGTAGGCAAGCTCTGCCTGCAGGCGGTCGTACGCCTCCTGCGTCAGCCACGTGGCCTGAGTCGATTCGGTCACGTCCATCCCTTCCTCGGTCGGAGTCCGGCAGGGCGCGCGCAGTCGTCGCACGCCCCGCGAGACCGCGCCGCCGGTGCCCACGAGGGGTCATCGTCCGGCGGCGCAAACGGCCAGTCTACCAAGCCGGCCCGCCGAGCCGTCCGGAACTGCCTCACGAAGCGAGCGCGACCGTCCCGGTGACGGCCACCACGGTGTCACCGCCGACCCACACGGCGCCGTCCTCGCGCGTCACACGCACCATGCCCCGCCGCCCCAGCGCGGTCCCCTGCCGGATGACGAAGTCGGGCCCGACGACTCCCGTCGACGGCAGCCAGATCCCCAGACCGCCCGCGAGCGAGCCCGTCACCGGGTCCTCCGGGATGCCGAGGTCGGGCACGAAGGCACGCACCTCGACGTCCGCCGGGCCGCCCGCGGCGTGGGGCCCGACGACGCCGACGGGCTGGTCGGCCATGGCCGCGTAGTCGGGCTCGAGCGCCAGCACCTCGTCGGCCGATCCGAGCAGCGCCGCCACCCAGCCCGGTCCGTTGTCCACCCACTCGACCGCGCGCACGGCGTCGGGGTGCACCCGCAGGCTGCGCACGACGAGCGCGCGGGTGGCCTCGTCGGCCGGTCCGGACCGGCGCAGGGGTGGCGCGGCGAACGCCGCTCCCTCGTCGCGCACCCGCACCGGCACGAGGCCGACGCCGCACTCCTGGGCGACGACGCCGGGCGTGCGCCCGACGCCACCGGCCTCGACCCACGCCCGCGCGGAGCCGAGCGTGGGGTGGCCGGCGAACGGCAGCTCGCCGGCCGGCGTGAAGATGCGCAGCCGGTAGTCGGCGCCGGGGTCGGCGGGGCGCAGCAGGAAGGTCGTCTCCGAGAGGTTCGTCCAGCGGGCGAACGCCGCCATGGTCTCGTCGCTCAGCGCGTCGGCGTCGTGCACCACGGCGAGCGGGTTGCCGGCGGTGAGGGTGTCGGTGAAGACGTCGACCTCGGTGTAGCGCATGGAGCCTCCCTAGTCCGCGAGCCGGTAGCCCGCCTCGCGCAGCCGGCGCACCACGTCGGTGCAGTGCTCCGGCCCCTTCGTCTCCACCTCGACCTCGATGGCGACCTCGTCGAACGCCAGGTCCTTGGAGGTGCGCAGGTGGACCACGTCGAGGACGTTCGCGCCGAAGGCCGCGATGTCCCGCAGCACGCCGGCCAGCGCGCCCGGCGAGTCCTGGATGGTGATGCGCAGGTGGAGGAAGCGTCCCGCCGCCGCCAGCCCGTGCCGGATGAGCCGCATGAGCACGAGCGGGTCGACGTTGCCGCCCGACAGGACCACGACGACCGGGCCGCGGCCGGCGAGCTCCTCGGGCGCCGCCATGAGCGCGGCGACGCCGGCGGAGCCGGACGCCTCGACGACGAGCTTCGCCCGCTCGGCCAGCAGCAGCATCGCGCGGGAGAGGTCCTCCTCCGCGACCGTCAGCACGGGTATGCGGTGCGTCGAGATGATCTCGAACGGCACCTTGCCCGGGACGCCGACGGCAATGCCGTCGGCCATCGTCCGCAGCTCGCGCGCCTTGACCGGGTGGCCCACGGCCAGCGACTCGGGGTACGCGGCGGCGTGGGACGCCTGGACGCCGATCACCTGCACGTCCGGCCGGTCCTCGAGAGACGCGACGATGCCGGCCGCCAGGCCGCCGCCGCCCACCGGCACCAGCACCGTGCGCACGTCCGGCACCTGCTCGGCGATCTCCAGGCCGGCGGTCCCCTGGCCCGCCACGATGTCGACGTGGTCGAACGGGTGGACGAGCACCGCCCCGGACTCCTGCGCGTACGCCTGGGCGGCGACGAGCGAGTCGTCGAGCGTGGCGCCGGAGGGGATCACCCGGGCGCCGTACGCCTTGGTCGCGGAGACCTTGGGCAGCGCCGCGTCCTCCGGCATGAAGACGACCGCCTCGATGCCGAGCATCTGTGCCGCCAGGGCCACGCCCTGGGCGTGGTTGCCGGCGCTGGCCGCGACGACGCCGTGCGCCTTCTGCTCGTCGGACATCCGCGAGAGCCGCGTGTAGGCGCCGCGGATCTTGAAGGAGCCGGTCCGCTGCAGGTTCTCGCACTTGAGCCAGACGTCGGTCCCGACGAGCTCGGACAGGACGCGGCTGCGCAGCACCGGGGTGCGCGTCACGACGCCGTCGAGCAGGGCGGCGGCCGCCTTGACGTCCGACGGGCCGATCATCGGGTCGCCGCCGCGAGCGCGCGGTCGAGGTCGCGGACCAGGTCGTCGGGGTCCTCGAGGCCGACCGACAGGCGGACGAGGTCGTCGGGCACCTCGAGGGCCGTGCCGGCCACCGAGCCGTGCGTCATCCGCGCGGGGTGCTCGACGAGCGACTCGACGCCGCCGAGGGACTCCGCGAGCGTGAAGATCTCCGTGGCGCCGCACAGGGCCACCGCCGTCTCGGCGCTGCCGACGCGGAACGAGACCATGCCGCCGAAGCCGCGCATCTGGCGCGCCGCCAGCTCGTGGCCCGGGTTGTCCGGCAGGCCCGGGTAGTGCACCGCGGTCACCGCAGGGTGCCCGGCGAGGAACTCGGCGACCCGCTGCGCGTTGGCGCAGTGGCGCTGCATGCGCACGTCGAGCGTCTTGAGGCCGCGCAGCGCGAGCCAGGCGTCGAACGGTCCCGCCACGGCCCCCGACGCGTTCTGGTGGAACGCCACGGCGTCCCGCACGCTCGTCGTGCCGGTCGGGCCCTCGAGGCCGGCCGGCAGCTGCGCGCCGTCCGCGACCACGACCGCGCCGCCGACGAGGTCGCTGTGGCCCCCGACGTACTTCGTCGTCGAGTGCACGACGACGTCGGCGCCGAGTGCGAGCGGGTTCTGCAGCGCCGGGCTGGCGAACGTGTTGTCGACCACGAGCAGGGCGCCGGCCGCGCGGGCGTGCGCCGCGACGGCGGCGATGTCGACCACCGACAGCAGCGGGTTGGACGGTGTCTCGACCCAGACGACCTTCGTCTGCCCCGGGCGGATCGCGTCCACCAGCTGGTGGGGGTCGGTGAGGTCGACGGCGGTGTGCTCGACGCCCCAGGGCCCGAGCACGCGCGCGACCAGGCGGTACGTGCCGCCGTAGACGTCGTTGCCGATCACCATGTGGTCGCCCGGCCGGAGGGCGGCGCGCAGGAGGGTGTCCTCGGCGGCCAGCCCCGAGGCGAAGGCGAAGGCGGCCGCACCCCCCTCGACGGCGGCGAGCGCCGCCTCGAGCGCGGCGCGCGTCGGGTTGCCGGAGCGGGAGTACTCCCACCCGCCCCGCAGCCTGCCGACGCCGTCCTGCTTGTAGGTGGACACCTGGTAGATGGGCGGGACCACCGCGCCGGTCGCTGCGTCAGGCTCCTGGCCCGCGTGGATCGCACGCGTCGCGAAGCCGAGGGATTCGTCGTCGGTCACGTCCGCCGAGCCTACGGGCTCGGCCCGTGGACGCCGGAACATGCGTCCGGGGGGCGGGGTTGATCCACGACATGGGATTCCTGTTCGGTTCCGGCCTGAAGTCGACGATGGTCGCGCGCGAGGACGCGCTGCCCGGCCGCTCGTCGTACCCCTACGAGGTGCCGACGACGCACACCGTGCTCGGCACGCCCCTGGCGGGGCCGTGGCCTGAGGGGACGCGCGTGCTCTACCTGGCCTCCGGGTGCTTCTGGGGCGCCGAGAAGGCGGCCTGGCAGCTGCCCGGCGTCGTGACCACCGCGGTCGGGTACATGGGCGGGTTCACGCCGCACCCGACGTACGACGAGGTGTGCACCGCCCGCACCGGCCACGCCGAGACGGTGCTGGTGGCGTACGACCCCACGGTCCTGTCCGACACCGACCTGCTGCGGCACTTCTGGGAGGAGCACGACCCCACCCAGGGCTATCGCCAGGGCAACGACGTCGGCACGCAGTACCGCTCCGCGGTGTACACGACGACCGACGCGCAGCTGGAGGCCGCGCGCGCCACCCGGGAGGCCTACGCGCCGCGCCTGGCCGCCGCGGGGCTCGGCGCCATCACCACCGAGATCAGGCCGGTGGCCGACGCGGGCGAGTTCTACTACGCCGAGGGGTACCACCAGCAGTACCTCGACAAGAACCCGCACGGGTACTGCCCGATCAACTCGACCGGGGTCGCCTGCCCGGTGCCGGCGTAGTCGCTCCGGCGGCCACGGCTACGGCCGCGGCCGCGGCCGCCAGGGCACGCTCGCGGGCTTCGGGACGCTGGCCGGCTTCGGCACCGACGCCGGCTTCGGCACGCTCGCAGGCTTCGGCACCGACTGCGGCTTCGGCACGCTCACCGGCTTGGGAACGCTCGCCGGCTTGGGCGCGCTGGCCGGCTTCGGCACGGACGCAGGCTTGGGGACGCTCGCCGGTTTCGGCGCGCTCGGCGGCTTCGACGCCGCGCGGCCGAACCACCCCCCACCGCTGGTCACACGTGCAACGTAGCCCCTGGCAGAGGCACCGCGAGAAGCCCTATCCTTCGAACGTGCGTTCGAGGGATGTGGCCGGCGTGGAGCGGGTGCCGCTGCACGAGAGCGCGCTCGAGGCGCCCGTCGAGGCCCGTGACGGGTCCAAGCGGATCGAGCCGCCCGAACCGGTGGCCATCAAGGTCTGGATCGTCACCGCGCGCGGCAAGGCGTTCCTGTCCGAGCAGGCACGTGCGGTCGCCTGGACCACCGGGCAGCACCCACAGGTGCAGGTCGAGTACCTCGACCGCGGCGGACGGATCGGGTTCGCGTGGGTGTGGGCCAGCGCGGTTCGTCGGGCGTGACCCGCGCGCTCAGGCGCCGTCGCTGACGAGCTGGCGCACGGCCTCGGCGGCGGCGACGTCGTACTGCGCCCGACGAAACAGCAGCGGGCCCATCTCGCGATAGCTCCACCCCGGCCGGTGCGGCTGGCGGAACTCGGACCAGGTCACGTGGTCGCCCGCCACCGTCACACGCGCGTCCAGCGGCCAGCACCCGGGTTCGCCGCACTCGCACGACAGGAGCTCCGTGCCGGCGCCCCGCGCCCAGTGGTGGGCGCCTTCTCCCCCGTGGAGGTACGCGTCGAGGGTGGCCGCGTGCGCGGTGTCCGGGACGAGCCCGGCGTAGTGTCCCGCAGGCTCGTACCCATGGTCGTGCTCGAACCGGGCCACGAGGTCGCGTAGCAGGACCCCGTCCACGACGGGCTCGACCCTCGTCGGCCAGTCCGGGTCGACGATGACCCGGAACTCCACCGCGTGATAGACCGCCCCCACTGCGCCCACCCCCGTCCCGGCGTGACGAGTTCATGCTGCCATCCGGCCGGTCGGCCGCGCCTGGGTCCGTCGTCCTCGTCAGCCGCCAAGCTTGGCGATCGCCGCGGCGACGCGGCGGGCCCGCGTCTCGGGCGCCTTGGCGCCCAGCACCGCCTCGACGTGCTGGCGCTGGTGGCTGTAGGAGAGGGCGTCGAACGCCGCCCTGGCCACCGGCGCCGCGGCGAGCGCGGTCGCGAGGTCGTCGGGCACCTCGACGGTGCGCGGCGCCTGGTCGAGCTCGACGTCCAGCTCGATCGCGTCGCCCGCGGCGATCCCCGCCGCTGCCCGCACCTCCGCGCCGGCGCCGAGCCAGAACTCGCCGCCCATGCGCGCGATGCTCGTCCGCCACACGTGGCCGTTGACCGTGGCGACGACCTTGGGCCGGTTCCCGCCCCCGAGCGCGACGACAACGTCGTCGGGGATGCGGACGCCGGTGGTGGTGCCGCCGGTGGCGACGAGCTCGGTGCTCAGGTGCATGTCGCCATCCTGCGTCCCCGGCGCGCCCCTGACCAGGCAGGTGTCGGTGGTGCGGACGACGATGGGCGGGTGCTGCTCGCCGAGGTCGCCGCGACGTCCACCGCCGTCGCCGCCACGCGCGCGCGGCTGGCCAAGCGGGCACTGCTCGTCGCGACGCTGCGCCGCGCCGCCGGCGAGGGGCCCGACGAGGTCGGGCTCGTCGCGCGCTACCTCGCCGGCGAGCTGCGGCAGCGCCGCACCGGGCTGGGGTGGCGGGGCCTGGCCAGCACGCCGCCGCCCGCCGACGAGCCGTCGTTGACCGTCACGGGCGTGGACCGAGCGTTCGAGGCGATGGCGGCGCTGTCAGGGCCGGGCTCGGCGGGTGCGCGCGACGCGGCGGCCGCGGCGCTGTTCGGTGCTGCGACCGCCGAGGAGCAGCGGTTCCTGCGGGGGCTCGTCGTCGGCGAGCTGCGGCAGGGCGCGCTGGACGCTCTCCTGCTCGACGCGGTCGCCGAGGCCGCGGGCGTCGACCCGGGGCTGGTGCGGCGGGCGGCGATGCTGGCCGGCGACAGCGCGCCGGTCGCGGTCGCAGCGCTGTCGTCCGACGAACCCACGGTCGCACTGTCGGCCATCGGCCTCACCGTCGGGCGGCCCGTGCGGCCGATGCTCGCGCAGTCGGCACCGGACGTGGCTGCGGCGTTCACCGCGGTCGGCGCGGGCCCGGCCACTCTGGCCGTCGTCGACGTCAAGCTCGACGGCATCCGCATCCAGGTGCACCGTGACGGCGACGACGTGCGGGTGTTCACGCGTTCGCTCGACGACATCACCGCGCGGGTCCCGGAGATCGTCGGCATCGCACGGTCGATGCCCGACGAGCGGTTCGTGCTCGACGGCGAGGCGCTGGCGCTCGACGCGACCGGGCGGGCACGCCCGTTCCAGGAGACGAGCTCACGTGCCGCGACCCGCGGCGCGGGGCCGACGGGCCAGGGCCTCGCGACGAGCGACGCCGAGCTGGCCGGGTCCGCCGTGCTGACCCCCTTCTTCTTCGACGTGCTGCACGCCGACGGGCGCGACCTGCTCGACGAGCCGCTGCTCGACCGGCTGGCCGTCCTGGACCGCATCGCCGTCGGCCACACGGTCGACCGCCTGGTGACGGCCGACGTCGCCATCGCCCAGGAGCGGTTCGCCACCTGGGTGGCCGCCGGCCAGGAGGGCGTGATCGTCAAGTCCCCGGCCGCGCCCTATGCCGCCGGCCGGCGTGGCGCGGGCTGGGTCAAGGTGAAGCCGCGGCACACGCTCGACCTCGTGGTGCTCGCGGTGGAGCGTGGCTCCGGCCGGCGCGTCGGCACCCTGTCGAACATCCACCTCGGCGCGCGCGACCCGGCCGGTGGGTTCGTCATGCTCGGCAAGACGTTCAAGGGCATGACCGACGAGATGCTCGTGTGGCAGACGAAGCGGTTCACGGAGCTCGCCGAGTCGGACAACGGCTGGGTGGTGACGGTCCGGCCGGTGCAGGTCGTCGAGATCGCCTTCGACGGCGTTCAGCGCTCCTCGCGCTACCCCGGCGGCGTGGCGCTGCGGTTCGCACGGGTGCTGCGCTACCGCGACGACAAGGGGCCCGACGAGGCCGACACGATCGACGCCGTGCGGGCCCTGGCTCCAGCCACGAAGGCGCCGTGAGGAGTGCCGGGCGAGCGAAATCGTGATCAGACCGCACCGAAACCGCGCCAACGCCAACGGCGCGTGACGCGATACTCCGGCCATGGGGCGTCGCAGGTCAGCGGCCGCATGGTGCGCCGGCGCAGCTCTCGTCATCGGCGCACTCGCCGGCTGCACCGCCTCGGGCACGTCACCGCCCCCGACGCAGCCGCCACCGGACGCGAATGTCGACTTCGCGAGCGCGGCACAAGGCGCGACACCAGTCGCGGTGCTGGTAACGCTTGGCGCAAAGGTCGTCATCACGCCGCCTTCCGGCGCGCACCTTGCTGCCGAGTGCTGGCAGGCAACGATCGCAGACCCAGCCGTTCTGACGTTCCCGCCCGCGAACAGCTCCGGACCGACCGGCGGCATCCCCATGCTCGCCGCAACCCAGGGGGGCAGGACGACCGCGGTGCTCACGTACAGCTGCTCCTCCACTCCGCAGCGGATCACTCTCGACGTGACCGTCACCGGCTACTCCTGACGACAGCAAGGCCGTCGGTGATCCGCTGCCCGGAGACTTCCAAGCGCATGACCGACGAGTTGCTCGCCGTAGGACGCGGCGCTGGCGCTGCGGTTCGCCCGGGCAGCGCTGCGACGAGATGCGTTGACACCGGTGGCTAATGGCATTAGCTTTCTAGCCATGAGCACCGTCCAGTACATCCAGCGGCCCGAGGGTCGCGTCGCTTACACCGTCGACGGACCGGCCGACGGCCGGCTCGTCGTCCTCGTGCCCGGCATGGGCGACCTGCGCTCGACGTGGCGCGAGCTCGTCGGGCCCCTGCTCGGCGCCGGGTACCGCGTCGCCGTCACCGACCTGCGCGGCCACGGCGACTCCGACACCACCTTCCGCACCCACGGCGACATCGCCACGGCGGGAGACGTGCTGGCCCTGGTCGACGAGCTGGGCGGCGTCCCCGCCGTGCTCGTCGGCAACTCCATGGGTGCGGCCTCGGTCGCCTACGCCGCCGCCGAGCGCCCCGATGCCGTCGAGGCACTCGTCCTCACCGGTCCGCTGCTGCGCAACCCCTCGTCGGGCGGCTCGGCGGCACGGCTCCTCTACCCCCTGCTCTTCGCGCGCCCGTGGGGCGCGGCGGTCTGGACGCGCTACTACCGCGGCACCCTCAACCGCGGCCGCACGGCTCCGTGGCTCGACGAGCACGTCGCCGCGATCCGCACCTCGATGGGCGACCCCGCTCGCCTGGCGCAGTTCCGCGCGTTGACCATGCAGCTGACGCACGCGCCGGTGACCCCCCGCCTGCCGGAGATCCACGTGCCGATGCTGGCCTTCCTCGGGCGCCAGGACCCGGACTTCCACGACCCGGCCGCCGAGGCGGCGTGGCTCGAGCATGAGGTGGGCGCCCGCGTCGAGCTGCTCGACGACGTGGCCCACTACCCGCAGCACCAGGCGCCCGACATCGTCGTGCCCGCGGTGCTCGAGTTCCTCGCCGCGCTCCCGACAAGGGGTGCCTGAGGTGCCGCGGGCCGGGCTGACGCCGCAGGTGGTCGTCGACCTCGCCCTCGCTGTGGTCGACGAGGGCGGGACCTCGGGGTGGGCCAACCTCGGGCTCTCGGCCGTGGCCCAGCGGGCCGGGGTCGCGGTGCCCAGCCTCTACAAGCACGTCGACGGCCTGCCGGCGCTCCGTTCGGCCGTCGCGGCGCGATGCGTCGACGACCTTGCGGCCGTGATGACCGCGGCCGTGACCGGGCCCGCGGCGGACCCCACCCTGGACCCCGTCGCAGCCGCCGGAAAGGGCCCCAACGCCACGCTCACCGGGGCCGCGGCAGTCCGCGCTCTGGCCATCGCCATCCGCGCCTACGCCCTCGCCCACCCGGGCCGGTACCGCGCCGTCCAGGGTGCCGAGACCGCCGCCCTCGGCCCGGCCTCGTCGGGGCCCGTGGACCTCGTGGCGCGTGCGGTCAGGGAGCTCGGCCTGCCGCCGGACCGGTGGGTCGACCAGGTCAGGACCGTGCGCGCGGCGGTGCACGGCTTCGTCGAGCTCGAGCTCGGCGGCGGCTTCGGCCTGCCGGAGGACGTCGAGGCGAGCTTCCGCTACCTCGTCGAGACCGTGGTCACGGGGCTGCGCTGAGCCCCGCGGGTCAGCTGACGCCGAGGATGTCGACGACGAAGACGAGCGTGTCGCCGCCCCGGATCCCGGCCGCCGGCACGCCGCGGTCGCCGTAGCCGAGGTGCGACGGGATCGACAGCAGCACCCGGGAGCCCACCGGCTGCCCGACGAGCCCGTCGTCCCAGCCGGCGATGACCATGCCGACACCGATCGGGAAGCTGATGGACTCGCCGCGGTCGTACGACGAGTCGAAGATCGACCCGCCCCAGATCTGGCCGAGGTAGTTGACCTCGATGTCCTGGCCGGCCTCGACGAGGTCGCCGGTGCCGCGCTCCAGCACCTGCACGACGAGGTCGGCCGGAGCCGACTCGGCCGGGAAGGTCAGGGTCGGCTTGTCGCCGAACGCGCCGGTGGCGGTGGGAAGGGCGTCAGTCATGGCGCCCATCCTCACATGCCCCTGGGCCGCCGGACGAGCGCGTGCTCCCCTCGCCGAACGCCGTCCTCGTGCGCCGAGCGCCCATGAAACGTCCCCGGCGCTCGGCGAACAACACCGGCACTCGGCGGGACCGAACCTGGCCCCCCCTGCGTCAGGACGGGAGCGCGTTCAGCCACGCGATCTGGCGACTCAGCTGGAAGGCCTGGCCGCCCTCGTGCATGTTGTACGGGTACACCGCAATCTCGGTCGGCGGCCGCTCGTCGGCCAGCGTGCCGTAGTGGTTGTAGGCGGCGAACACCGTCGAGGGCGGGCAGGTGGTGTCACGCAGGCCGACCGAGAAGAGCGCCGGCGCCGTCGCGCGGCGGGCGAACGACAGGCCGTCGTGGTAGGCCAGCGTCCGGAACACCGCGGCCTCCTGGTCCCGGTGGTTCTTCAGGTACTGGACGATCTCCTGGTAGGGGTACTCGTCGGTGAGGTCCAGCGCCCGGCGGTAGTGCGTGAGGAAGGGCACGTCGGGCATGGCCGCGACCAGGTCCCCGGCGAGCCCCGCCGCGGCGAGCGTCACGCCGCCGCCCTGGCTGCCGCCGGTGACGGCCACCCGAGCCGGATCGACCCCCGGCAGCGCGCGCACCGCGTCGACGGCCCGCACCGCGTCCGTGATCAGTCGGCGGTAGTAGTACGACGAAGGGTCGAGAATGCCGCGCGTCATGTACCCCGGGTAGGCGGCATCGCTGCCGACCGGGTCGGGCGTCGCACCGATCGACCACGTCGACCCCTGGCCGCGCGTGTCCATGACCAGGTGCGCGTACCCGGCGGAGGCCCAGGCCAGGCGCTCGATCGGCAGCCCGCGCCCACCGCCGTAGCCGATGTACTCGACGACTGCCGGCAGCGCCCGGTCCGACGAGCCCGCGGGCCGCACCAGCCACGCCTTGATCGGTTGGCCGGCGAAACCGGCGAACGTCACGTCGAGAACGTCGACCAGCGACAGCCCGGTCTCCACCGGCGTCACCTGCGGCGGGAAGTCGAAGCCGCGGGCCTCGTCCAGCGTCGCCTCCCAGAAGGCGTCGAAGTCGGCGGGCTCGTCGACCTCCGGCAGGTAGCGCTCGAGCTCGGGCAGCGGCAGGTCGAAGATGGCCACCGGAAGGGGCTCCCTCGTCGTCGATAGGAAGGGGACGACGAAACCCTAGAGCCGACGCCACCGTCCGCCGCCACCCAGGCCGGCACCGCCTTCAGGCACGCCCGGTACGGTCGCCGAACCGGCGGTTCAGCCGCGGCTGCTCGTGCGAGCGCACGGCAGCACCGGCGACGGTCCAGGCGACGAGCGCGTATCGCGGCATCCCCGGCGAGCCCTCCATGGCGCCGGAGCCGGTCACGCCTCGAGCGTAGGCACCCGTCCGACGCCGACCTGCTGCCGCCGAGGCCCGCTCAGAAGGGTGGGTTGTCGGGGATGGCGCGGGGGTGGGTGTCGAGCTTCTGGGTGTGTCCGTTCTGGCCGGGGGTGACGCGGTAGGCGAGGCCGGCGGGGGTGTGCCACTCGAACACGCCGGGGGTCACTTGTCGCAGGGTGAAGCCGCCGTCGGTCTTCAGTCGGTGGCATCGGCTGGACAGCGGACCGAGATTGCCGGCCGACGTGGTGCCGGGCACGGGCGAACCGTTGGCGGGGGTGCCGTGGTACTCGGTGGTGTGGTCGAGGTCGCAGCGGTGCCCGGGCACACTGCAGCCGGGTCCGGCGCAGACCTGGTCGCGGGCCAGGACGTGCTCGGCCAGGGCGGCGGGTGGCCGGTAGCGGGTGCGTCCGACGTCCAGCACGGTGCCGGTCAGCGGGTCGGTGACGAGGCGTCGCCAGGTCCCGCCGAGTGCCAGGGCACGGGCCTGCTCGGCGGGGATCGGTCCGAGCCCGGCCAGCTCAGCCGGCTGCTCGTCCAACCCCATCAACGTGGACAACGCGACCGTGACATCGATGCGGACCTTGGGGATCCGGATGCCCGGGGCGGCCCGCCCCGGCGGACGAGCCTGGCCGGCGACCGGCGCGGCTTCCGGCGCCAGGTCCGACTCCCACCCCTGGTCATCCGGCGCCCGGTCGACCCCGTCGGTCTCCTGGTCTGCCTCGTCCGGCCCCCGGTCGAGCGGATCGGGCTGCTGGTCGGCGGCATCAGCGATCTGGCCGCTGCCTGCATCGGCGGTCACGACGACCTTCTCGCCAGCGCCCTCGCCCGCCATCGCCAACTTCACACCGGCGAGCACGGCGGTGCCGGTGGCTAGGTCGGTCAGGGTGTCGGCGCGTAGCTGGTCCAGGGTGCGCGGATCCCCGGCGGCCCGCGCGGCGCGGGCGGTGGCCTCCAGGGTGCCGTCGATCCGCGCCGCATCGGTGGCGGGTAGGACGGCCCACAGGCCCGCCATCCCGTCCGGCAGGCGACGGGGGTGGCACACGTGCCGGGCCGCCAACGCCTTCGGCAGGCGTATCGCCGCATCCACCGGGTCGGCGGCCAGCAGGGCCCGGTCGATGTCGGCGGCCAGCTGCGTCGGGGTGCGCGTCGGCGCGTCTGGGAGCACCTGCTCCAGCACGGGCCAGGACAGCTGGTAGGCCCGGTCAGCCAACCGGTCGCTCAGCACCCGTAGCTTGGCAAGATCGAGCAGCCCGTCGCGGACCGCGTCGGCCACCGGCAGCAGCTGCGCGCCCAGCGCCCGCCCATCGCGGACCAGCCGGTTAGCGGCCGGACGCGACCAGCCCAACCGCATCGCCAGCTCATCACCAGCCACACACGTGCGCGACGGCACCGGCGGATGCCACAGCGGGTTCATCGACGCCCGCCGCGACAGCTCCCCAGCGGCCAACGCACCCAGCAGGTGATCGAACGCGGCCTGCCGCGCAGCTGCCGCCACCGTCTCCACCAACAGCTCATCACCGGCCGACGCCAGATCCACCCGCTCCAACACGCCCGCCAGTCCCGACCCCGGGGTCATCGCCGCCAGACACGACGCCGACAACCACGGCACCTCACCCGGTGACCCCTCGAGCTGCGGGTCGACCACGATGCCGGGCTCGGCACCGGCCGGGTCCCACGTCGACAGCGCCGGCCCGACCAGCCCGGGCGGGGTGATCTCCGCGGCGCACTCGGCGCCGGCCCGGTGGGACTCCGACGGCCACGACGCGAACCTCAGCAGCGCCTGAACCTCGGGGCTGATCTCGATACCCGGTTCGGCACCCGCGTCGGCGGGATCCCACCAGGCATCACCCAACGGATCGCACAGCCAGCACCACTCGTCTGCCCGGGGCTCGTCGGGCAGCACGGCGCCGCCGACCAGCCCAGCCGCCCCCGGCTCGTCGGACAGCGAACCATCGGCATCGACCAGCACCACCGCCCGCGGATCGCCGGACAGCAGCAGAGCGTCCGCGTCGACCTGTACGCGCTGGTCGCCGGAAGGCAGCGCACCGCCCCCGCCGACCTCAGCGCCCAGGTCGTCGGACAGCGCGACAGTGCGCTCTCCGGCGAGACCAACGCGTGCGAACATGTGTTCGATGATACGCCGAGCTGACAATGTTTGTCCAGGTCACAGCGCACATTCGTCGTACCGGGAGCGAGGTGTCAGCGGCCCGAGAAGAACCCCGTGCTGGCCGCCCACACCGTGCCGACGGTCGCCAGCACGCCGACGACGACCGCGAAGACCGCTCGGCCACGGCCGTGACCACCACGCTGCGCCTTGACCAACGCCCAGATGCCGAGGCCGAGGGCGACGGGTCCCAGCGGCCACAGGAACAAGGCCACGATCGCGACGTAGCCGGCGACGATCGACTGCCACGACCGGCCGACGGGCAGGATCCAGTGCAGCGCGTCGGACGGACCGTGCTGGTCGGCCGCGGGCACCGCCGGCCCGTACCCCACCGCACCGCCGTACGAGGAGGGGTACGAGGGGTACGACGAGGGGTGCGACGACGCATAGGCCGAAGGCGCCGCCGAGGCGGACTGCGACGGCTGCGACCCCGGGTTGGGCGGCGACGGCACCACCGGCGGCGCCACCGGCTGCGTGTGCTGCGTCCACGCCTCCCCGTCGAACCACCGGGCCACGCCCGGCGTCACCCCATCGCTGTACCAGCCCGGTTGCGGTGCCACGGCCCCGCAACGGCACCTCGACCCGAGCTCTTGATGGCGAGGCAGCGATCGGCACGATCGTCGGGGCGGTCACGGCCTCAGCGGGCGAGGAACGCCAGCAGGTCCAGCCGTGTGAGCACCCCGACCGGCCGGCCGTCGCCCACGACGAGCAGCGCGTCCGCCTTCTCCAGCGCCAGCCGCGCAGATTCGACCGACTCCCCCACGCCGACCAGCGGCAGCGGCGGCGACATGTGCTTGTCGACGCGGTCGGACAGCGCCGCCGCCCCGGAGAACACGGCGTCGAGCAGCGCCCGCTCGGACACCGAGCCCGCGACCTCGCCGATCTTCACCGGCGGCTCCGCGCCCACGACCGGCATCTGCGACACCCCGTACTCGCGGAAGATCTCGATGGCGTCCCGCACGGTCTCGTTCGGATGGGTGTGGACCAGGTCCGGCAGCACACCGGTCTTCGTCGTGAGCAGGTCGGCGACGGTCGCCCCGGAGCTGGCCGAGAGGAACCCGTACGAGCGCATCCACGCGTCGTTGAAGATCTTCGACAGGTACCCGCGCCCGGAGTCCGGCAGGATCACGACGATCACGGCCTCGGCCGCCTCCGCCGGCGGCAGCCGGTGGGCGAGCCGGAGCGCGGCGACCACCGCCATGCCCGACGACCCGCCGACGAGCAGCCCCTCCTCCCGCGCCAGCCGCCGCGTCATCGCGAAGGAGTCGGCGTCCGTCACCGCGATGACCTCGTCGGGCACCGTGGGGTCGTAGGCCGCCGGCCAGAAGTCCTCGCCCACGCCCTCGACGAGGTACGGCCGGCCGTCCCCGCCCGAGTAGACCGACCCCGCGGGGTCGGCTCCGACGACGCGCACCCGGCCGGCGGACACCTCGTGCAGGTAGCGCCCGGTGCCGGTGATGCTGCCGCCGGTCCCGATGCCGGCGACCAGGTGGGTCACGCGTCCGGACGTGTCCGCCCAGATCTCCGGGCCCGTCGACTCGTAGTGCGACGCCGGCCCGTTCGGGTTGGAGTACTGGTCCGGCTTCCACGCGCCCGGGATCTCGCGCAGCAGCCGGTCGGAGACCGAGTAGTACGAGTCGGGATGCTCCGGCGGCACGGCGGTCGGGGTGACGACGACCTCCGCGCCGTACGCCCGCAGCACGTCGCGCTTGTCCGGGCTCACCTTGTCCGGGCAGACGAAGACGCAGCGGTACCCCTTGCGCTGCGCGACGAGCGCCAGGCCGACGCCGGTGTTCCCGCTCGTCGGCTCGACGATCGTGCCGCCGGGGCGCAGCGCACCGCTCGCCTCGGCCGCCTCGACCATCCGCAGCGCGATGCGGTCCTTGATCGACCCACCCGGGTTGAGGTACTCCACCTTGGCCAGGACGGTCGCGGTCAGCCCCGCGGTGACGGCGGACAGCCGCACCAGAGGCGTGCCGCCGACGAGGTCGCTGACGTGCTCGACGTACTTCACCGCGTCAGCCTGCCATCCACCCCCGGCCGACGCCGGAAGGCCACGACATCCGGGCGCCGGTGACGGCCGACGCGACTGTTCAGCGCCGGCCGGACAAGATCGCGAAGATCCGCAGCATCTCCAGGTAGAGCCACACCAGGGTCACGACGAGGCCGAACGCGGCCGTCCACGCGTAGCGCCGCGGCGCACCCGCCAGGACGCCGCGCTTGATGGCGTCGAAGTCGACGATGAGGTTCGCCGCCGCCAGGCCGACGGCGAACACGCCGACGAGCAGGCCCCAGCCGCCCGACCGCAGCGGCCCGAAGGCGTCGCCGCTCGGGATCACGTAGGACAGGACGACGTTGACGAGCTGGAACACCAGGTACCCGACCATCGCGACGATGAGCCAGCGGACGAACTTCGCCGTCACCCGCACGCGGCCGGAGCTGAACAGCCAGAGCGCGGCGCCGAACGTCGCGAACGTCGCGAGCACCGCCTGGAGTACGATCGGCTGGGCGGTACCGGTTCCCGTGCCCGTCACGGGCAATGCGGTGAAGGCGAGGCTGATGCCGCCGAGGAAGACGCCCTGCGCCACGGTGTAGAGCGAGATGAGCACCGGGCTCGGCTGCCGCTTGAACGCGTTGACCAGGCCGAGCACCAGCCCGACGACCATGCCGACCACCCAGGTGCCGGGCGGCAGGAACCCCTGCTCGGTCCCGTACCAGGTCGCGGCGGCGACCACCGCCAGCAGGGCGAGCAGGCCGCCGGTGCGGACGATGACGTCGTCGTACGTCAGCCGGCCGGTGTCGCGCGCGGTGGCCGACGGCGACGCGTACATCTGCTCGAGCGTGACCGGGTCGACACCCGGCTGCGCCACCACGGCCCGCTGCGCGGGTCGCCGGCGCGGGTCGCCGAAGACCGGGTCGTTCTCGAACACTGGGTTGGCCACGATGACCTCCTGGGACGTCTGAGCCTCAGACGGTAGCAACGCCGGCAGGGTCCTCCTGGTTCCCTCCACCTCCTGAAACCCCGGCGCGGGACGCGGCGCTCCGCTAGCGTGCGACTCGTCGCACAGCCGAGTCCCAGGGGGAGACACCGATGTGGCGGGTGCTGCCGTTCTTCGTCGAGATCGGGCTCCTCGTGTACTGCCTCATCGACTGCCTGCAGTCCGACGAGGGCCGGATCCGGAACCTGTCCAAGACCGGCTGGATCATCCTCATCGTCCTGCTGCCCCTCGCCGGCGGCGTGGCCTGGCTCGTCGCCGGCCGGCCGGTGACGACGGGCCCGCGCCGGGTGCCGTGGCCGTCGACGCAGACCGCCGGCTTCCCGGAGTACGAGCGACCCCGCCCGCTCGGGCCCGACGACGACCCGACGTTCCTCGCGTCGCGGCAGCGGTCCGACGAGCGGCACGAGCAGATGCTGCGCGACTGGGAGCAGCAGCTCCGGGAACGCGAGCGGCGCCTCCGTGAGCAGGAAGGCAATGCGTCCGACGAGCGGGGCGACGCCGACCGCTGACCCGCTTCGCCACGCCGCCGCGCGGTGAGCTACCGTCGGCTGCAGGCACGCTGCGAGGAGGCGCCCATGCGCTACCTGCCGGTCCTGCTGTGGATCGCCCTGCTGGTGTACTGCCTCGTCGACGTGGCCCAGACCGACGGCCCCCGCGTGCGCGCGCTGCCCAAGCCGTTGTGGCTGCTGCTCGTCGTCCTCGTCCCGTTCCTGGGTCCCCTCGCGTGGCTGCTCGCCGGGCGGCCCCTCGCCCAGGGCCGGGTCCGCACGTCGTCGCGCGGCCGCCGTACCGGGACCCGTGCCCCCGACGACGACCCCGAGTTCCTCGCCGCGCTCGCGCGCTCCAACCGCCAGCGGGAGCGGGAGCGCCGGCAACGCGAGAAGAAGGACCGGCCGCCCGACGAGCCGGGGCCCTCAGCCTGAGCCGAACCCGTACTGGCTCGGGTGCGCCAGCACGTCGGCCGCGGACGGCGCCGCGGGGATCGTCGCGCCGGAGCGGTCGCTCACCTTGCGGTCGCCCAGCGGCAGGCTCAGCGTGACGTCGACCTGGTGGAGCACCGCCATCGCGGTGCACGAGCCCGCGGGGACGGTCCGCCGCAGGGCAACCTCCACCATCGCCGGGCTCTGCCCGAGGACCTGCGCCGACAGCGGCTTGTCGCAGGCGCCGCCCCAGTCGTAGAGCGTGAGCGTGCCGCCGTCGGCGGAGATCGAGTAGGCAGCCGGCACCACCCAGCTCGTCCTCGGGGACCGGGCGTGCCAGAAGGCCCACGCCCCGAGCGCCAGCGCGAGCGCGACGACGAGCGCCACCGGGATCGCCACCCGGCGGGCGGTACGGGCCTCCATCACGGTCGTCCTCCGAGGTCGTCGTCGCTGCCCAGCGTAGGGATGCGGCGACCCAGGTGGGCGTGACCCGCTCTGGCGGGCGCTCTCAGGGTCCCCACAGGAACCGCCGCGACCCTGGGCCGCCGGCGCCACATCGACCAGCGGGAGGCACGGATGGGCGACGGACGCGGCGGGAGCCGGGCGCCCTTGGCGGCGAAGGTCCCGGAGATCACCGCCCTGTTCTGGCTCGCCAAGGTGCTCACCACGGGGATGGGCGAGGCGGCGTCGGACTACCTGGCTGCACTGTCGATCCCGCTCGCCGCAGTCGTCGGGCTGTCCGGGTTCGTGGTCGCGATGTGGGTCCAGCTGCGCACGCGGCGCTACCAGGCATGGGCGTACTGGTTCGCCGTGGCGATGGTGGCGGTGTTCGGGACGATGGCCGCGGACGCGCTCCACGTGGTGCTGCACATCCCGTACACGGTGACGACGGCCGGGTACGCGGTGGCGCTCGTGGCGGTCCTCGTCGTGTGGCACCGCACGGAGGGCACGCTGTCCATCCACAGCATCACCACCCGCCGCCGCGAGCTCTTCTACTGGACGACCGTCCTGGTGACGTTCGCGCTGGGTACCGCTGCCGGCGACTTCGCGGCGTTCACGCTCCACCTGGGGTACCTGCCGTCCGGGCTGCTGTTCGGGGCCGTGATGCTCGTGCCGCTCGTCGGCTGGTGGCGCCTGCGGCTCGACCCGGTCGTGGCGTTCTGGTTCGCCTATGTGATGACGCGGCCGCTCGGCGCCTCGTTCGCCGACTGGTTCGGCAAGCCGGCGACGAAGGGCGCCGGCCTGGGTCTCGGCGACGACGTGGTGGCGCTGGCGTCCGCGGCCGTGATCGTCGCGCTCGTCGCCTACCTCGCCCGGACCCGGCACGGCGTGCAGCGGCCCCTGGTGGCCGCGCCGGCGTTCCAGGACGCCGCCGAGTCCTGAACGCCCTTCCGGCCGACAGCGCCCGGCGCGCTGCCGTGCGGTGCCCCCGGCGGGGCTCGAACCCGCACTCGATCGGTTTTAAGCCGACTGCCTCTGCCGGTTGGGCTACGGGGGCGCGGCCATCCTTGCACCCGGCGCGAGACCGCCAGCGGGGTGCCCGCGCGCACCGGTTACCGTGGGGCATGACCGACGCGCCCGCGCTGTCCCGCCGCCATGTCCGGCACGAGCTCGTGCAGCGGCACCTAACCGTTGCGTCCGTACGGTCCGTGACGCCGCGCATCGTGCGCGTCACCCTCACCGGCGAGCTCGACGGGTTCGCCGCCGACGGGCCGACGGATCACCTCAAGGTCTTCTTCCCGGACCCGCGCACCGGCCGCATCGCCACGCCCGGCTTCCACGCCGGCGGGCTCGGCCTGTCGGCGCCCGGTGCGGTGATCTCGCGCGACTACACGCCCGCCGACCACCGGCCCGGCGAGCTGGACCTGGACCTCGTCGTGCACGGCGACGGCGGGCCCGCCTCCGCCTGGGCGAGCCGCGCCGCGGTCGGCGATCCACTCATCGTCGCAGGGCCGAAGACCTCGAAGCTCGTGCCGGACGGCCTCACGTCACTCGTGCTCGTCGTCGACGAGACCGCGTTCCCCACCGCCGCGCGGTGGCTGCGGCTCACGCCGCCCGACGTCCCGGTGACGCTGCTCCTCGACGCGCCCGAGGAGGCCGCCCGCTACTTCGACGGCCTGCCCGGCTCGCGGCGCGCGACGATCCGCGCCGGCGTCGACCTCGAGGCGGCCCTGCGCGCCCTGCCGATCGACCCCGGCACCTTCGTCTTCCTCGCGGGCGAGGCGACGACCCTCGTCCCCCTGCGTCGCTACCTGCGCCGCGAGCTCGGTCTCGGGCCGGAGCAGGTGGTCGCGAGCGGCTACTGGAAGCGGGGCGTCGCGGGCCTGGACCACCACGCGCCGGTCGACCCCGACGACCCGGACTGAACCGCCTCCCGGTCAGCGGTAGGCGCGGGCGCCGCCGCGCGGGGCGGTGCCGGAGGCCGCCCTTCGTTCGTCGGGCGCCGCAGCCGGCGACGTCTCGGCCCGTGCAGCGCCGCCCGACGGGCCGACGGCCGGCACCGCGGCGGCGAGGAACTCGGCGCGGGGGTCCTGCAGCGAGCCGAGCGCGATGACCTCGCGCCGCAGCAGCAGGGACCACGTCCAGCCGGCCATGATGCGGATCTTGCGGTTCCACGTCGGCATCGCGAACACGTGGTACGTGCGGTGCAGCACCCAGGCCAGGAACCCGCGCACCTTGAACCGGCCGAACATCTGCGCGACGCCCTTGTACATGCCGAGCGAGGCCACCGCGCCGATGTTCTTGTGCCGGTAGGGCGTCGGCTCGGCGGAGCGCAGCACCCGCGCGAGGTTCTCCCCCAGGTGCCTGCCCTGGCGCAGCGCGTGCTGCGCGTTGGGCGGGCACGTCTGGCCGGGGTTGGCCAGGTCCGGGACGGCCGCGCAGTCGCCGGCGGCGAACGCGTCGGCCACCACGGTCCCGTCCGCCGTCGTCACCTGCAGGTTGGCGTTCGCGATGACGCGGCCGCGATCGTCGAGCGGCAGGTCCGAGTCCTTGAGGACCGGGTTGGCCTTGACGCCCGCGGTCCAGACGATGGTCTCCGAGTCCATCTCGGTGCCGTCCGACAGGACCACGTGCCCACCCACGCACGAGGTGAGGAACGTGCCCAGGTGGATGTCGATCTGCCGCGTCCGGAGCTGGTCGAGCGTGTAGCCGCCGAGCTCCGCGCTCACCTCGGGCAGGATCCGGGTGTTGCCCTCGACCAGCACGAACCGCAGCTCGTCGGCCTCGATCGCGTGGTACTTCTTCACGGTGTAGCGCGCGATGTCCTCGACCTCCGCGATGGCCTCGACCCCAGCGAAGCCGCCGCCGACGAAGACGAACGTCAGCATCCGGCGGCGGACCTCCGGGTCCCACGTGGACGCCGCGGCCTCGATGCGGCCGAGCACGTGGTTGCGGACGGCGATAGCCTCCTCGACCGTCTTGAAGCCGATGCCCTGCTCGATGAGGCCCGGGATCGGCAGGGTGCGGGCCACCGAGCCGAGGCCCACGACGAGGAAGTCGTAGCTCACCCAGTACGGCTCCCCCTCCTCGGGCCGGATCTGGACGCGCCGCTGCGCGTGCTCGATGCGGACGACCTTGCCCTGGAGCACGTCGACGCCCTTGAGGCTGCGCCGGTGCGGCGCGACGACGTTGCGGGGGTCGATCGACCCGGCGGCCGTCTCCGGGAGGAAGGGCGCATAGGTCATGTACGGGCGGGGGTCGACGACGACGATCGCCGCCTCCCGCTTCCCCAGCCGCTTCCGGAGCCGGCGGGCCGTGTAGAGCCCGACGGTGCCGCCGCCGAGGATGAGCACCCGCGGGGACTTGCGTGGCGGCCTGGTGTCTGCGGACATGCCTCCACGGTAAGCCGGACCTAAGTCCTACGGCCCGGCGGATCTAGTGATGTTCTTCACATTTTGCCGAGACCGGCCGCCGCGCTCCACGCGATGCCGTCGAGGATGTCGTGCTCGCTGGTGAGCACGGTGCCGAGCGTGCGCCCGCTCGCGGCGACCGCATCCCGCACCCGCGCCACGACCTCGTGCCAGACGAGGGCGCCCGCCCCGATGACGTCGACCCGGCCGGGGTGCATGAAGCCGAGCGCCGCGCGCTCCGCGTGCGTGCGGTGCAGCAGGTCGTCGCACGCCGCGAGCACCGCGTCGACGGGCAGCTCGGCGGCGTCGATGCGGGCGCGGTCGTACCGGTCCAGGCCGAGCACGTGCGCCGTGATCGTCGTGACGGTGCCGGCCAGCCCGATGAGCGTCGCCGTCTCGCCGACGGGGACCACCCGGACGGCGGCGTCGAGGGCCGCGTCGATGTCGGCGCGGGCGGCGGCGACCTCGTCGGGCGTCGGCGGGTCGCTGCGGAGGTGGCGCTCGGTCAGCCGCACCGAGCCCACGTCCATCGAGAGCGCAGCGCGGGGCTTGTCGTCGCCGAGCACCAGCTCCGTGGACCCACCGCCGAGGTCGACGACGAGGAACGGACCCCGGCGCCTCGCCCCGAGCACGCCGACCGCCCCCCGGAACGCCAGCGCCGCCTCCTCGTCGCCGCTGACCACCTCCGGGTCGACACCGAGCGCCGCCCGCACGCCGGCGACGAAGGCGTCGCGGTTGCGGGCGTCGCGCGTGGCCGAGGTGGCGACGAACCGCACGGCGTCGACGCCGAGGTCGTCGCACCGCGCCGCGTACTCCCTGGTCTGCGCGAGCGTGCGCTCCAGCGCGTCCGGCGCGAGCTCACCCGTGCGGTCGACGCCCTGACCGAGCCGCACGATGACGGCGTCCCGTTCCACGTCGACGAGGGTGTCGCCCTCGACGTCGGCCACCAGGAGCCGGATGGTGTTCGTCCCGCAGTCGATGGCAGCCACGCGTGTCACCGCGACATCGTGCCATCCGGGTCCGCCCAGCCCGGAATCGTGCCGAGGCCCGGGACGAGGGGCCGTTCCGGCTCGTCAGCAGCGGCAGCGGTCGGGTCGCCAGGTGTCGGCGACGAGCGCCAGCGCCTCGTCCCCGATCGGGTTGACGCCGGGGCCGGCCGCCAGCGCGTGCGCCGCGAGCGCGTGCAGGCACTTGACGCGGTCCGGCATGCCGCCGGCCGAGACGCCCTCGATCTCCGGCACGTGGCCGAGCGCCTCCCGGTCGGCGATGTAGGCCTCGTGCGCGCGCCGGTGCGCCGCGCGCAGCTCGTCGTCGACGGCCAGCCGGGCGGTCATCTGCTTCATGATCCCGGTCGCCTCGAGCTGGCTGATCGCGACCGCGGCGGGCGGGCAGGTGAGGTAGTAGCAGGTCGGGAAGGGGGTGCCGTCGTCGAGCCGCGGCGCGGTGACGACGACCGTCGGCCGGCCGCAGGCGCAGCGCGCCGCGACACGGACCGCCCCGCGGGGCACGCGGCCGAGCTGCTCGGTGAGCACGTCGAGGTCGGCCCGGTCGATCGTCACCCCGCCATTGTCCCCGCCCGGCGCGTCCCGCCCCCACCCCCGCGGTGAGGCCGGCAGGCCCCAGCTTCCGGGTCTCACCTCTCACTCCCACCCCTCAGGGCTCACTTTCCTGAAGCCTCGGTCGTGATTCACGACGTGGACTTCAGGAAAATGAAGCTGGAGGGGTGGGCCGGGAGGGGCGGCGTCAGGGGGTCGGCGCTGAGATCGGCGGGGCGGTCGACGTGCCGGCGGTGGGCTCGTCGGACGCCTGGTCGGCGCCCTGCACCGACTGCCACACCTTCCCGTACCAGGGCACGGCGGGGGTGGGCGCCGCGGCGGGCGTCGCCACGGGGTCGGGCGCCTCGCCGGGGACCGTCTGCGGGTCGACGACCCGCCACGCCGTCTCGCCCGGCATGACGAAGCTCAGCCGCTCGCGGGCCTGGGCGGTGATGTACGCGGGGTCGTTCCAGCGGGCGAGCTCCGCGGTGAGGTTGTCGTTCGTCGTCTGTGACGACGCGACGTTCGCACGCAGCGCGTCGACGGCCGCCTTCTCCGCGAGGTAGGAGTGCAGCGTCGGGTAGACGAGCACGAACGCCAGCAGCGCGACGACCCCCATGACCATCGCGCGCGCGCTGATGAGCTTCGGCGTCGTCGCGCGGACACGCTCCACGCGCGGACCGGACCGGCCGGGGCCCGACGAGCCCCGCTGGGGACCCGGTGGCGGCGCGGGACGGGTGGCACGCGGCTGGGCGCCCGTGCGCGGGGCGGGCCCACCCCGTGGTGCTCCCGGACGCGGCACGCTCGGGCGCCGGCCGAGGCCGGACGACGACGAGCGCGATGTGGGCATGCCGTCGATTCTGCCCGTGGGCTCGCCGATCCCCCGGGACCCGTGCTTCCCCGCGCGTTGCCGCTCCCCCACGCCGAGCGCCCAGCTCGTGCTCGAGACCGGGCGGTCCGACGCTCGGAAGGCACGGTCTCGGCGAGGAGGTGGGCGCTCGGGACCTTGCGTGGTTGAAGTACCTTGCGACACTCGGTACCTTGTCACGCATGGAACCGGACGACGAGGGGTCCGTCCTCACGCAGCTGCGCCGCGGCACGCTGGAGTACTGCGTGCTCGCCTACCTCGCGCAGGGCCCCTCGTACGGGCAGGACATCGCCCGAGCCCTCGGGTCGGACCCGGTGCTGTTCGGCTCGGAGGGCACCCTCTACCCGCTGCTCACGCGGCTCCGCCGCCGCCGCTGGGTGGAGACCACCTGGCAGCCGTCGCCCGCCGGGCCGCCCCGGCGGTACCACGCGCTGACCGACGAGGGACGCGCGGCCCTGCGTGCCTTCGCACAGACCTGGGAGCCGTTCCGCGCCGGCGTGGACCGGCTGATGAAGGGAGCACAGTGACCGAGTCCCCGCTCGTCGCCGCCTACCTGGCCGACCTCGACCGGGCGCTGGCCGGTGCCGACCCCGCGGACCGCCTGGAGATCGTCGACGCCGTGCGCGAGCACATCGAGGCGTCGCTGGCCGAGCTGGGCGCCTCCCCGACGCAGGCCGAGGTCGCCGGCGTGCTGCACCGCCTCGGCACGGCCGATGAGGTGGCGGCGGCGTGGGCGGCCGGCGCCGACCGGCCGGGCACGCCGCAGGGCGCGTGGTCCGGCGGCCCGCAGCTGCGGCCCAGCGCGCACGGCCTCGTGCCGATCCCGCCCGACGAGGCGAGCGCACGGCCGCAACCGGTCTGGCTGACCGTGCTGCTGGTCGTCGTGGGGGTCGTGGGCGCCGTCCCGCTGACGCTGCTGGCGCTCCCGTTCGTCGGCGCGGCCCTCGGCGCCCTCGTCTTCCTGCTGCCCGTGCTCGTCGTCGCGGGGACGATCGCGTCCGGCCTGCAGTGGCGACGGTCGACGACCCATCGGGGGGCATGGCTGACGGCGTTCGTCGTCGGGCTCGTGCTCGTCGTCGGAACGGCCACCGCCTCGGCCGGACTGCTGGCAGTCCGCTCGGGCCGCTCGGTGGAGCAGACCACGCAGGTCAACGACGCGCCGACGCCGATGCAGTCCCCGCTGCCCTGAGGCGCGCCGCCCCGACAGCGCGACGCCCGGGTCCGGAGGCCGAAGCCCCCGAGCCCGGGCGTCGTGACGTCAGGCGGTCAGGCCTGCTTGAAGCGCGGGAACGACGACGCACCGGCGTAGACGGCGGCGTCGTCCAGCTCCTCCTCGATGCGGAGCAGCTGGTTGTACTTGTTGATGCGCTCGCCGCGGGCCGGGGCGCCGGTCTTGATCTGACCGGCGTTCGAGGCCACCGACAGGTCGGCGATCGTCGTGTCCTCGGTCTCGCCGGAGCGGTGCGAGGTCATGGTGCGGAAGCCGTTGCGGTGGGCCAGCTCGATCGCGTCGAGCGTCTCCGTGACGGTGCCGATCTGGTTGAGCTTGACGAGCAGCGCGTTCGCGGACCGGAGCTGGATGCCCTTGGCCAGGCGCGTCGGGTTGGTGACGAACAGGTCGTCGCCGACGATCTGGACCTTGTCCCCGATGCGCGAGACCAGGGCGCCCCACGAGTCCCACTCGTCCTCGGACAGCGGGTCCTCGATCGACACGAGCGGGTAGCTCGCGATGAGCTGCTCGTAGTACTCGATCATCTCGGCGCCCGAGAGCGCCTTGCCCTCGAACGCGTACTTGCCGTCGCTGAAGAACTCGGTCGACGCGACGTCCAGCGCGAGCGCGACGTCCTTGCCCGGCACGTAGCCGGCCTTCTCGATGGCGACGACGATGAGGTCGAGCGCGTCGCGGTTCGACGGCAGGTTCGGCGCGAAGCCGCCCTCGTCGCCGAGGCCGGTGCCCAGGCCGCGGCCCTTGAGGACGCTCTTGAGCGAGTGGTAGACCTCGGCGCCGGCGCGCAGGGCCTCCTTGTAGGTCGGCAGACCGATCGGCGCGACCATGAACTCCTGGATGTCGACGTTGGAGTCGGCGTGCGACCCACCGTTGAGGATGTTCATCATCGGGACCGGCAGCACGTGGGCGTTCGGGCCGCCCAGGTAGCGGAACAGCGGCAGGTCGGCCGAGTCGGCCGCGGCCTTGGCCACCGCGATCGAGACGCCCAGGATCGCGTTGGCGCCGAGCTTGCCCTTGTTCGGGGTGCCGTCCAGGTCGATGAGCGCCTGGTCGACGATCCGCTGCTCGGTCGCCTCGTAGCCGATGAGCTCCGGCGCGATCTCGTCGATCACCGCGGAGACGGCGCCCTCGACGCCCTTGCCCATGTAGCGGCCCTTGTCGCCGTCACGACGCTCGACGGCCTCGAACGCACCGGTGGACGCCCCCGACGGGACGCCCGCACGGGCGATGGTGCCGTCGTCGAGCGCCACCTCGACCTCGACGGTGGGGTTGCCGCGCGAGTCGAGGATCTCGCGGGCTCCGACGGCCTCGATGCTGGCCATGGATGCTCCTTCTTCAAGGACTGGTGGGCTTGCGACCCCACCCTAGTGGCGGCACCCGGACGGCGGCAGAGGACCAGACATGGGACCTCTGTCACCCCTCCGGCCGGGTGACCTCCTCGAGGAGCTCGAGCACGTGCCGGTACTCCTGGCCGGTGGCGCGGGTCATGCCGAGCTCGCACGTGCGGTTGCACGACGCGTGGGCGTCGCCGCCGATCGCGGCCACGGACGCCGCCTCGCGGGCCGTCGCGGACGCCGTCAGCTCGGGGTGGAGCATCCCGCGGTCGCCGGCGAACGCGCAGCAGCCCCAGTCGTCCGGCACGCGGACCTCGTCGGCCACCGCCGCCGCGACGGTCGACAGCGCCGGGTTGAGACCCATCCGGGTCGACGAGCACGTGGGGTGCAGGACGAGGGACGCGACCCGCCGCTGCCCGGACGGGAGCCGGGGCAGCACGCGGTCGGCGACGAACTGGACGGCGTCGATGACGGTCAGCGGCGAGCCGAGGTCCTCCTCCAGCGCGTGCACGATCCCCTCGGTGCACGACGCGGCGTCGCAGATCACCGGCAACGCGCCGTCGCGGGTGGCCGCGCGCAGCGCGTCGAGCGTGCGCCGCCGCATCACCGCCAGGCCGTCGGCCAGGCCCTTCGACGACCAGGGCGTGCCGCAGCACAGCGAGTCGACACCCTCGGGCACGAGCAGCGTGACGCCGGCCCGCGCGCACAGGGCCTCGACCGCGGCCTGCACGCCGGCGCCGCCACCGGCGGGGCCGAACATCGCGTTGACACAGGCGGGCAGGTACACGGCCTCGGGGACCGCGGACGGCGCAGGCCGGGCACGGCGGACCCCACCGCCGGGCAGCTCGGCCGAGTGCAGCGGCACGTTGTCCGCCCCGAGCGCGCGACGGGCGACGACGTTGGCACCCGTGACGAGCGGCTCAGGGACGGCCCGGGCGACGTCCAGCAGGGCCGCGGCGACCCGCGTCGTGCCCGCCCAGTGGCGTGCGGCCTGCCCCCACACCGCGTTCGCGGTGCGCGCGGCACCCTCGCGCCGCAGCCGCTTGACGAGCAGCCCGGTGTTGATGGACACCGGGCACGCCGTCTGGCACATCCCGTCCACGGCGCAGGTCTGCACCACGGAGTAGCCGTGGTCGGCCTCGAGCCGGGCCGCGAGCGCCTCGTCGCCGGCCGCGCGCGCCCTGGCGATCTCCCGGCGCGCGACGATCCGCTGCCGCGGCGTCAGCGTGAGGTCGCGGCTCGGGCACACCGGCTCGCAGTAGCCGCACTCGACGCAACGGTCGACCTCCTCCTCGACGCGTGGGCTCGTCTTGATGTGCCGCAGGTGCGCGTCCGGGTCGTCGTCCAGCACGACCCCGGGGTTGAGCACGCCCACCGGGTCGCACAACGACTTGACCTGCCGCATCACGTCGTACAGCTCGTCGCCGTACTGCCGGCGGACGAACGGCGCCATCACCCGGCCCGTCCCGTGCTCCGCCTTGAGGGAGCCGTCCTCGCCGAGGACGAGGTCGACGAGCCCCTCGGTGAAGGCCCGGTACCGCGCCAGCGACGCCGCCGAGGCGAACTCGTCCGTGATCATGAAGTGGACGTTGCCGTCCTTCGCGTGGCCGAAGATCACGGAGTCCTGGTAGCCGTGGTGCTGGCACAGCTGCGTGATCCGGGTGCAGGTGCGGGCCAGGGCCGCGACGGGGACGACGACGTCCTCGAGCAGCGCGGTGGTCCCCGACGGCCGCGCCCCGGCCACCGCCGTGTAGAGGCCCTTGCGCAGGTGCCACAGGTCGGCCCGCTCGGCGCCGTCGGTCGTGAAGCGGGCGGGAGCGGCCCCGGCGAGGGACCGCAGCACGCGGTCGCCCTCCGCGCGCAGGTGGTCCAGCGCGTCGTCGTCCGCCGCCTGGTACTCGACGAGCAGCGCGGCCTGCCGGTCGACGCGCAGGTCCATCACCTGCTGCGGGGTGCCCGCCAGGCCCTGGCCGACGCGCAGCGAGATCGCGTCGAGCAGCTCGAGCGTCGCCGCGCCCGTCCCGACGAGCGCCGGCAGCGCGTCGTTGGCGGCCTCGAGGTCGTCGAAGACGACGAACGCGGTCGCGGCCCGCGGCAGCACCGGGACGGTGCGCAGCACGGCCTCGGCGACGAAGCCGAGCGTGCCCTCGGAGCCGACGAGCAGGTGGGCGAGGATGTCCACCGGCCGGTCGAAGTCGAGGAACGAGTTCAGCCCGTACCCCATCGTGTTCTTCATCGAGAACTGGTGGCGCACCGTGCGCACCGACGCCGCGTCACCGCGCACCCGGTCCCGCAGCCCGGCGATGCCGGCGTAGAGCTCCGGCCGCGTCAGCCGCAGCCGCTCGTCGGCGTCGGGCGCGCCCGTGTCGACGACGGTGCCGTCGGCGAGCACCACCGTGAGCGACTCGAGCGTCCGGTAGGCGTTGGCGCTGGTGCCGCACGTCATGCCCGACGAGTTGTTGGCGATCACCCCGCCGAGCGTGCACGCCACCTCGCTCGCCGGGTCCGGGCCGAGCTTGCGCCCGTGCGGCGCGAGGCGGGCGTTGACCTGGCGCACCGTGACGCCCGGCTGCACGCGCACGCGCGCCCCGTCGTCGAGCACCTCGACGTCGCGGAACCCGCGGCGCACGTCGAGCAGGATGCCGGTCCCCGAGCCCTGCCCCGACAGGCTGGTCCCGCCGGCGCGCAGCGTCACCGGCGCGCCGTGCCGGGTGCCGACCCCGAAGACGCGCGCCACCTCGGCGGCGTCCCGGGCGATGACCGACGCCTGCGGCTGCAGCAGGAAGTGGGACGCGTCGTGCGCGTGGGTGAGCAGGTCGATCGGCCTCGTGCGGACCTGCGCGGCGTCGGCGACCGACGCGCGCAGGTCCTCGAGAAGCAGCTGCGAGGGGGTCACGGAACCATCCAGCCGAGGACAGGGGTGGACTGCAGCACGATGATCACCGCGACGAACGCGGCCAGGCCGAGGCTCCAGCCGATCACCTTGCGCAGCAGGACGTGCTCGCCGTCCTTCATGCCCGCCGCTGCGGCGGCCACGGCGAGGTTCTGCACGGAGAGCATCTTGCCCATGACGCCGGCCGCGGAGTTGGCGGCCGCCATGAGCACGGGCTGCAGGCCGGCGGACTTCGCCGCCGTCACCTGGAGCAGCCCGAACAGCGAGTTCGACGACGTGTCGGAGCCGGTGAGGGCGACGCCGATCCAGCCGATCGCCGGCGAGAGCACGACGAAGAACGCACCCGTCGCGGCGAGGGCCGACCCGAGCGTCGTCGTCTGGCCCGAGAGGTTCATGACGAACGAGAGGCCGAGCACCGAGGCCACGGTGATGATCGTCCACCGCAGCTGCGTCAGCGTGCGCCCGAGCACGAGAGCCCCCTGCTTCGGCGAGATCCGGTAGATCGCCATCGTCACCAGGCCGGACAGGAACAGCAGCGTGCCCGTCGCCTTGAGGTGGTCGAGGTGGAACACCTGGTTGGGGGCGGCCTTGCCGCCGGGGGCGAGCACGTGCAGCCCGGGCCAGCCGAACCCGACGGTCCCGTGGACGGCCAGCCAGCCCTTGACCGCCGGGAGCTGCGCGATGGTGAAGATCACGATGATCGCCAGGTAGGGCGCGGTGGCCTTGAGGACCTGCCCCGGGGAGCGGCGGGTGGCGGTCGGCAGGGCCTCGTCCTCGAGCACGAGCGTCGCCACCGGCGCGGCGCCCGGTCCCGCCGGCATCCCGCCGCGGGGCGTCGGGACCGCGGGCCGGGTCGCCAGGCCGCCCTCGTCGTGCCGCACGGCGGGCTGCCACACCCGCAGCATGAGGAGCACGGCGGCCACCGTAAGGACGGAGGCGACGACGTCGGTGACCTCGAAGGCCAGGAAGTTCGAGACGACGAACTGCGACAGGCCGAACACACCGCCGGCGACGAGCGCGACCGGCCAGGTCTCGCGCACGCCGCGCCGGCCGTCGACCAGGAAGACGAGCACGAGCGGGACGATGAGCGCGACGAACGGGGTCTGGCGGCCCGTCATCGAGGCGAGGTCGTGGACCGGCAGGCCGGTGACGCCGGCGAGCGCCGTGATGGGGGCGGCCATCGCGCCGAACGCGACGGGCGCGGTGTTCGCCACGAGGCTGACCACCGCTGCGCGAACCGGCTTCATCCCCGCGGCGATGAGCATGGCGGCGGAGATCGCCACCGGGGCGCCGAAGCCGGCGAGCGACTCCAGCAGGGCCCCGAAGCAGAACGCGATGAGGATCGCCAGCACGCGTGGGTCGTCGCTGATGGAGCGGATGATCCGGCCGAGGGCGTCGAACCAGCCGGTGGCGACGGTCAGGTTGTAGACCCACAACGCGCTGACGAGGATCCAGAGGATCGGGAAGAGGCCGTAGAAGACGCCCTCCCCGGTGGCGCTGAGCGCCTGGCCGACGGGCATCCCCCAGACGGCGATCGCGAGGACCACCGCGCTGCCGAGCGACACGAGGGCGGCGTAGGCCGCCTTGACCCGGAACACGCCGAGCATGACGAAGAGCGCGGCCAGCGGCAGGGCCGCCAGCAGGGCCGACAGCAGGAGCGAGTGGGCGAACGGTGCGAGGACTTGCTGGAACATCGGCTTCTCCCCATTGAGAAGTACCTGGTGGGACGGGACGGGTGGGACAAACGTCCTCCGGAATCGTCTTACAAGTGTTCTTGTCAGTCAAGTACACCGGTCAGGTTGTCGGCGATAATGGCCTGACATGCGTGAAGAAGGGGGCTCGCACCGATGGCCCGTGTGGAGGGCGTGACGTCGATCGTCGACGCGATCGCCATGGACCTGCGCCGACAGCTGTTCCGCGGCGAGCTCTCGACCGACGAGCCCCTGACGGAGGCGAGCGTCTCGGAGCAGTACGAGGTGGCGCGGCCGACGGCGAAGGCCGCCATCGAGAAGCTCGTGTCCGAGGGGCTGCTCGTCCGCGGCGTGCACCGCTCCGCCCGCGTGCCGGTGCTGGACGCGGCGGACGCGCGCGACATCTACGGCACCCGCGCCGACGTCGAGTCGATCGTGCTGCGCCGGCTCGCGGCGAGGCGGACCGTGCCCGACGAGGCCCGCCGGGCCAACGCCGAGATCGCCGCCCTCGGCGAGGCGTCCGCGCTCGACGTCGTCGACCCCGACATGCGGTTCCACACGAGCCTGGTCGACGCGATGGCCTCCCCGCGCCTCAGCCGCGCCTACTCGTCGCTGGCCAGCGAGGTGCGCCTCTGCATGGCCCAGGTCCAGGGCAACTCGCTGCTCTCGACCGCGCTGATCCACGCGGAGCACGAGCGCCTGCTGGCACTCGTCGAGGGCGGGGACGCCGACGGCGCCGTCTCGCTCCTGGAGCGCCACCTCGCGCGCGCCCGGGAGCGGCTCGTCGGCGTGCTGGGCGGCACGCCCGGCCCGGAGGCCGCCTGGAGCGACGACGTGTCACAGCTCGGCGGCGCCTGACCGCACCGACACGACGACGCCCGGGTGGCCGCTGGGACCACCCGGGCGTCGTTCGTCGTGCGGCTACAGCGCGGCGAGGATCTCCTCGACCTTCACCTTGGCGTCGCCGAACAGCATCGCGCTGTTCTCGCGGTAGAACAGCGGGTTCGGCACGCCGGCGTAGCCGGTGGCCATCGACCGCTTGAAGACGACCACCTGGTCGGCCTTCCACACCTCGAGGACGGGCATGCCCGCGATCGGCGAGCCCGGGTCCTCCATGGCGGCAGGGTTGACCGTGTCGTTGGCCCCGATGACGAGGACGACGTCGGTGCCGGCGAAGTCCTCGTTGATCTCGTCCATCTCCAGGACGATGTCGTACGGCACCTTCGCCTCGGCGAGCAGCACGTTCATGTGGCCCGGCAGGCGGCCGGCCACGGGGTGGACGGCGAACCGCACCTGGACGCCCTGCGCGCGCAGCCGGCTGGTGAGCTCGGCGACCGGGTACTGCGCCTTGGCGACGGCCATGCCGTAGCCGGGGGCGATGACGACGGAGCGCGCGGCCTTGAGCATCTCGGCCGTGTCCGCGACGGACACCTCGCGGTACTCCCCGCCGACCTCCTTGGCCACCTTGCCGCCCTCGTTGCCGAAGCCGCCCAGGATGACGGAGATGAACTTGCGGTTCATCGCCTTGCACATGAGGTAGGAGAGGATCGCACCGGAGGAGCCGACGAGCGAGCCGGTGACGATGAGCAGGTTGTTGCCGAGCATGAAGCCCGCCGCGGCCGCCGCCCACCCGGAGTACGAGTTGAGCATCGACACGACGACCGGCATGTCGCCGCCGCCGATGGCCGCCACCAGGTGCAGGCCGAGCAGCAGCGCGATGACCGTCATGATCGCCAGCGGCCAGATCGACTGGCTCGGGATGAACCACACCATGAGGCCGGCCGAGACGACGAGCGCGCCCGCGTTGAGCAGGTTGCGGCCCGGCAGCGTCAACGGGTTCGACTTGATGCGCGCCGACAGCTTGAGGTACGCGACGATCGAGCCCGTGAAGGTCACGGCGCCGATGAGCACACCGAGGTAGACCTCGACGAGGTGGGCGCCGCCGGCGTCCTTCTCGGTGAGGTACGAGTTGTAGCCGATGATGACGGCGGCCGCCCCGACGAAGCTGTGCAGCATCGCGATGAGCTCGGGCATCTGCGTCATCTCGACCGTGCGGGCCCGCCAGGTGCCGACCGCGGCGCCGAAGACGAGGACGAGGACGATGAGCAGCGCCGTGACCCACACGGGCCGCGCGGACTCGTCGAGCGCGAGCACGACCGTCGCGAGGATCGCGACGCCCATGCCGACCATCCCGAGGACGTTGCCGCGCCGGGCGGTCTCCTGCTTCGAGAGGCCCGCGAGCGACAGGATGAACAGCACGCCCGCGACGAGGTAGGCAGCCTGGGCCACCGTGGTGAGGGTGATGGTCACCGGGTCACGCATCCTTCCGGAACATGCCGAGCATCCGGTACGTGACCAGGAAGCCTCCGAAGACGTTGATCGACGCGATCGCGGCGGAGACCACCGCGAGGATCGTCACCAGCAGGTGGTCGTTGCCGATCTGGAGCAGGGAGCCGACGAGGATGATCCCGGAGATCGCGTTCGTCTGGCTCATGAGCGGCGTGTGCAGCGAGTGGCTGACGTTCGAGATGACGTAGTACCCGACGAACACGGCGAGCACGAACACCGTGAACGTCACGAGCGTCTCGATGTGGGTGAACGGCAGCAGCACGGCGAGGATGACGCCGGCGACCACCATCAGCTGGTTGTTGCGCCTCGCCTTCGCGGCCTTGGCCGCGGCCTCGTCGGCCGCCTTCTGCTCCGGGCTCCGGGTGTCCGACGACACCGCGGCGGCTGCCGCCGGTGCGGCCGACACCGAGATCGGCGGTGGTGGCCAGAGGACCTCGCCCGCCCGCGCGACAGTCATGCCGCGCTGCACGGGGTCGTCCAGGTCGAGGACGAGGTTCCCGTCCTTCGCCGGCGTCACCAGCTTGAGGAAGTTGACGACGTTCGTGCCGAACAGCTGCGAGCTCTGCTGCGGCAGCCGGCTGGTGAGGTCGGTGTAGCCGACGATCGTCACGCCGTTGTCGGTGACGACTGTCGAGCCCGGCACCGTCAGCTCGCAGTTGCCGCCGCCGGTGGCCGCCAGGTCGACGATCACCGAGCCCGGCTTCATGTTCGCGACCATCTCGGCGGTGATCGTCCGCACGGCCTTGCCGCGGACCAGCGCCGTCGTGATGACGATGTCGGCCTTGCTCGACTCCTCGGCGTAGAGGGCGAGCGTCGCCTTCTCCTGCGCCTCGGAGAGCGCGGCGGCGTAGCCCGTCGACGACTTCTCCTGCATCGCGTCGGCGGACGCCGTGACGAACTTGGCGCCCATCGACTCGACCTGCTCGCCCGCCTCGGGCCGCACGTCGAAGCCGCGCACCTGCGCGCCCAGCGAGGCGGCGGCGCCGATCGCGGCGAGCCCGGCGACGCCGGCGCCGATGACGAACACGGTGGCCGGCGGGGTCTTGCCGGCGGCGGTCACCTGCCCGGTGAACATGCCGCCGTACGCCTCCGCCGCCTCGATGACCGCCCGGTAGCCCGCGACGTTGGACATGCTCGAGAGGACGTCGAGCGCCTGGGCGCGGGAGATGCGCGGGACGGCGTCGAGCGCGAGGGCCGTGACGCCCTTGGCCGCGAGCGACGAGACCAGGTCGGCACGCGAGTGCGGCGCGAGCTGCGCGACGAGGTACGAGCCCTCGCGCAGGCGGGCGACGTCCTCGTCGGCCGGGGGGTTGACGGCGGTGACGACGTCCGCTCCCCAGGCCGCGGCGGCGTCACCGATGGTCGCGCCCTCGGCGACGAAGGCGGCGTCGCTGAAGCTGGCGCCGGCGCCGGCTCCGGACTCGACGACGACGTCGTACCCGAGCTTGCGCAGCTGTGCGACGGTCTTCGGTGTCGCGGCGACCAGCCGCTCCCCCGGACGCGTCTCCTTGGGAACACCGATGAGCATCAGCGACTCCTCGTCTGGGTGCGCCGCTCGACGCACCGGGCTGGTACGGCAGACGGACCGGAGCGGCGATGCCCCGGGCCGGGAGGCCACGGACCAGCGTCGTGGTCCGCAAGCCATGGGATGACGGACTTAGGGCCCAGTCTGTCGGACGTTCGGCCCAGGGGCGCAACGCCCCGCGGGCCGCCCGGCTTCCCGTCGTCCGGGACTTTAGTGAGAGATTTCACTTGCTCCGCTCAGCCCTCGAGGCTGCGCAGGACCTGCTCCAGCCGCGCCGTCGCGCGGCGCAGCTCGCCCTCGGCGTCCACGCCCTCGTCGTGCGCCTCGAGCGCGAGGGCGAGGAGGCGGTCGCCGAACCCCGCGCCACCGGTCGCCGCGGCCAGCGCCGCCGGCACGTCCAGGCCGGCCCGCCCGGCGCGGGCCGCGACCTTCTGCGCGCGGGCGAGCGCCGGCAGCGCCCCTGGGACCCCGTCGAGCGCGGAGTCGCGGTGCTTCTCAGCCTTCTTGATGGCGTCCCACTGGGCGTGCAGCCGCTCGGCCGGGGTGTCGGCGCCGGCGAACACGTGGGGGTGGCGGTGAACCAGCTTGGCGACCAGGTCGCGCGCGACGTCGTCCACGTCGAACGGGTCGGCCGCGTCCTCGGCGGCGATCCGCGCGTGGAACACGACCTGGAGCAGCACGTCGCCCAGCTCCTCGCGCAGCCCGGCGCGGTCGCCCTCGTCGACGGCCTCCGCGAGCTCGTGGACCTCCTCGAGGAGGTACGGGACCAGCGAGGCGTGCGTCTGCTCCGCGTCCCACGGGCAGCCGCCCGGCGAGCGCAGCCGGTCCATCACCGCGACGAGCGCGCGGAAGGGGTCGACGGGCTCGTCGGGCGTCGTCACACCGAGGTCACTTCTGCGCGACGACCCAGCTCGGGGCCGCCGCAGCGCCCAGCTGTCCCTGGTCCCACGTGCCGAAGCGCGGGTTGACCGTCACCGCGAGCTTGCCGAGGCGCGTGGTGTAGTCCTGCGCGAGCGTGGCGTCCGTCGTGTCAGCGGCGAGCTTGGCGTTGGCCGCCTGGTGCAGGCCGACCTCCAGGGTCGCGGGCGAGTAGCTGGCCGGCGGAGTCAGCTTGGCGCTCGTGAAGAACGCGTCGAGCGTCGACCTCGCGTCGGCGTCCGAGACCCCCTGGCCGTGGTCGGCCGCGAGCTGCACCAGCATCGGCTCCTCGATGAGGATGTTGAGCACCTGCGTCGCGCTGACGTCCCCGAGCGCCGGCTTGAGGTCGTCGACCACGCTGACGACGTCGGACGTGCGGATGGTGCGACCGTCGACGACCGCCGCGGCGCCCGGCCGGGAGGAGCAGCCGGCCAGCAGGCCGGCCAGCGTCAGCGTCACCGCGGCCGCCCCGACGATCCTGCGGCGAGCCGTCGCGTGCTGGGTCACTCTCGTCCTCCTTGCCGGTGGGGTTCGCGGCACATCGTAGGCCGCGTGCCTCAGTGGACGGCGACCCGGGCCGCCGCCGCGACGTCGCCCGCCAGCACCGCGTCCACCAGCTGGCGGGCCCATGCCAGCAGGGGCGCGCCGGACAGCGGGGTGCCGCCGACGCGGGCCGTCGTCGGGAACGGGACGAGGACCGTGCGGACCGCCGGCTTGAGCACCGCGCCCGGGTAGAGGCGCTTGAGGCGCAGCTGCGCCGACTCCGGCAGCTGCACCGGCGCGAAGCGCACGAACTTGCCCTGCGCGGTCACGTCGGTGAGGCCGACCGCGCGGGCACGCTGCCGGAAGGAGGCCACGTCGAACAGGGCGTCCACCGCGGGCGGCACCAGGCCGTAGCGGTCGACGAGCTCGGCGCGGACGCGCTCCAGCCCGGCCTCGTCGACCGCCGCCGCGATCTTGCGGTACGCCTCCAGGCGCAGCCGCTCGGTGGCGATGTACGTGATCGGGATGTGCGCGTCCACCGGCAGCTCGACCGTGACGTCCGGCGTCTCCTCGGTGGTCTCGCCGCGGAACTCCGCGACGGCCTCTCCCACCATCCGCACGTAGAGGTCGAAGCCGACGCCCTCGATGTGCCCCGACTGCTCGCCGCCGAGCAGGTTGCCGGCGCCGCGGATCTCCAGGTCCTTGAGCGCCACCTGCATGCCGGCACCCAGGTCGGTGTGCGCGGCGATGGTCGCGAGCCGGTCGTGGGCCGTCTCGGTCAGCGGGACCTCGGGCGGGTAGAGGAAGTACGAGTACGCGCGCTCGCGGCCCCGGCCGACGCGCCCGCGCAGCTGGTGCAGCTGCGACAGCCCCAGCAGGTCGGCCCGCTCGAGGATCAGCGTGTTGGCGTTGGAGATGTCGAGGCCGGTCTCGACGATCGTCGTGCAGACCAGCACGTCGAACCGCTTCTCCCAGAAGTCGACGATGACGCGCTCGAGCTGGTGCTCGTGCATCTTGCCGTGCGCCACGGCGATGCGGGCCTCCGGCACCAGCTCCTGGATTCGCTGCGCGGCCCGCTCGATCGACTCCACCCGGTTGTGGATGTAGAACACCTGACCCTCACGGAGCAGCTCGCGGCGCACCGCGGCGGTGATCTGCTGCTCGTCGTAGGCACCGACGAACGTCAGCACCGGGTGCCGCTCCTCCGGCGGCGTCGCCAGGGTCGACATCTCGCGGATGCCGGTCACCGCCATCTCGAGCGTGCGCGGGATCGGTGTGGCGGACATCGCGAGCACGTCGACGTTCGTGCGCAGCGCCTTGAGCGTCTCCTTGTGCTCGACGCCGAACCGCTGCTCCTCGTCGACGATGACGAGCCCTAGGTCCTTGAACCGCACCTCGCCCGTGATGAGGCGGTGCGTGCCGATCACCACGTCGACCGTGCCGTCGGCCAGCCCCTCGACCACCTTCTTCGCCTCGGCGTCGGTCTGGAACCGGGACAGCGCCTTCACCGTGACCGGGTAGGGCGCGTACCGCTCCGCGAACGTCTCGAGGTGCTGCTGCACCAGCAGCGTGGTGGGGACCAGCACGGCGACCTGCTTGCCGTCCTGCACCGCCTTGAACGCCGCGCGCACGGCGATCTCGGTCTTGCCGTAGCCGACGTCGCCGCAGATCAGCCGGTCCATGGGGATCGGCTCCTCCATGTCCGCCTTGACCTCGTCGATCGTCGCGAGCTGGTCGGGCGTCTCGACGTAGGCGAACGCGTCCTCCAGCTCACGCTGCCAGGGGGTGTCGGGACCGAACGCGTAGCCCGCCGTCGCCATCCGGGCGCTGTAGAGGCGGATGAGCTCGCCGGCGATCTCGCGGACCGCCTTGCGCGCCCGCCCCTTCGTCTTCGCCCAGTCGCCGCCGCCCATCCGGTTGAGGGTGGGCGCCTCGCCGCCGACGTACTTCGTCACCTGGTCGAGCTGGTCCGTGGGGACGTAGAGGCGGTCGCCCGGCTGGCCCCGCTTCGCCGACGCGTACTCGATGACGAGGTACTCGCGGGTGGCGGCCGTCGCGCCGGAGCCGACCGTGCGGCTGGCGAGCTCGACGAACCGGCCGACGCCGTGCTGCTCGTGGACCACGAAGTCGCCCGTGCGCAGCTGCAACGGGTCGACGACGTTGCGCCGCCGGCTCGGCATCCGGCGCATGTCACGCGTCGACGTGCCGGCGCGGCCCGTGAGGTCGGACTCGGAGAACACGGCCAGCCGCAGCTCGTCGGACGCGAACCCGGGGCCGGCCGGCGCCGGCACGACGAGGACGACACCCGCCTCCGGCTCGTCGTGGATCCCGGGCTCCAGCCGCGCGGGGACGTCGGCGGCGCGCAGCTGCTCCACCATGCGCTGGGCCGGGCCGTGGCCCTCGGTGGTGAGCACCATGCGCCAGCCGTCGCGCTGGTGGGCCTTGAGGTCGGCCACGGCCTGGGCGAGGTCGCCGTGGTAGTGGACCACCTCGCGGGCGCGCACGACGAGCGAGGCGGCGCCCGCGTCGACCGCGACCGGCTCGTCCTCGTCGTCGCCCCCGAACCCGAAGGGTGACAGGGTCCACCAGCCCAGCGACCGGACGGAGGCCAGCGCACGGACCTCGGCGAAGCTGGCGAAGCTCGCCGCCGACAGGTCCAGCGGCACCGCGCCGCCCGCCGCCGCGCCCGTCCAGGCGGCCTGGAGGAACTCGGCCGACGTCGCGACGAGGTCGTGCGCGCGCCGGCGCACCCGCTCGGGGTCGGCGACGACGAGCAGCGCCTCGTCGGCCACCAGGTCGAGCACCGGGACCATGCGCTCGACCAGCGCGGGGGCGAGCGACTCCATCCCCTCGACGGCGATCCCCTGGGCGAGCCGCTCCAGCATGTCGCGCGCGCCGGGGAGCCGGTCCGCCAGGTGCTTGGCGCGGTCCCGGACCGCGGGCGTCAGCAGGATCTCGCGGCAGGGCGGCGCCCAGACCCCGCGGTCGGCGACCTCGAGGCTGCGCTGGTCCGCGACGGAGAACCAGCGGACCTCCTCGACCTCGTCGCCCCACAGCTCCACGCGCAGCGGGTGGTCCTCCGTGGGCGGGAACACGTCGAGGATGCCGCCGCGGACGGCGAACTCGCCGCGCCGCTCCACCATGTCGGTCCGGGTGTACGCGGCGTCGACCAGCGCCTGCTCCACCTGCTCGAGGTCGACGCGGTCGCCGACGTGCAGGCTCACCGGCTCCAGCTCGCCGAGGCCGGCGACCACCGGCTGGAGCAGCGCCCGGACGGGGACGACGAGCACCCGGATCCACCCGGCGGGACCGGGCTCGTCGGCCGGGTGGGCCAGCCGCCGGAACACCGCCAGCCGCCGGGCGACGGTGTCGGCCCGCGGGCTGAGGCGCTCGTGCGGCAGGGTCTCCCAGGACGGCAGCACGGCGACGTCGTCGTCCGCCAGGTAGCAGCGCAGCGCCGCGGCCAGCTCGTCGGCGTCGCGGCCGGTGGCGGTGACGACGACGAGCGGGCGCGCGTCCTTCGTCGTCCGCCCGCCGCCGTCGCCCGCGCGGGCGCCCGCCATCGCGGCGAGCAGGGGCGCGCGGACCCCGGCGGGCGCGACGACGTCGAGCTCGCCGCGGGCGCGCACGTGCGCGAGGGCCCCGGCGATCGCCGGGTCGTCGACGAGGGTGGGCAGCAGGCCGGTGAGGTTCATGGGTCCTCGGGGGTGGAGCGGGCAGCACGAAGATCCCGGAATCCGTGGGACCCGGGGTGTGCCGCCAGTCTACGAGCGGGCGCCGACACCGGCGGGGCGGGCATCCTCGCGCGGGACGCTGCGCCGGGGCGCGTCGAGCAGCGGCCGGCACGCCAGCACCCACGCGACGGCGACGAGCGTCGGGCCCGCGGTCTCCGCCGCGGTGTGCCACGCCGCGACCACCACGCCGACGCCCGTCGCGAGGACGGCGGCGGCCGCGACCACGGCCGCCCGCCGCCGCCACCGCGTGGTCGTCGCGAGCACCACGGCGAACCCGGTCGCGACGACCAGCGCCATGTGCCCGCTGAGCACGGGCGCGCCGATGCCCACCAGGCCGTGCTTGACCGCCTCGACCAGGCCGTTCGCCCCGACGAGCACGCCCGCCGCCACGACCGCCTCACGCCACCTGCGCCGCCGCGCCAACCAGACGAGCGCCCCGGCGGCGACCAGGAGCAGGAACGGGATGGTGATCCGGCCCAGGCCGCCGCGCAGCAGCCGCACCCAGAGGTCGTGGTGCGGCGCGAACGACGCGACGCGGCCCAGCGCGACGGCTCGCCGGTCGGTGCCGGCCGCCGCGCTGGCGACGAGCAGAGCGGCGCCGGCCGCGCAGGCGGCCGCCGCACCCAGCCAGGGGAGCGTCCCCCTCCACCCCGTGGCGCGCAACGTTCACCCCGCGATCGCATGCCGGCCGATGTCCGATTCGTCCATGATGAACGGTGTGTCCCGATCGTGGCACCGGGACTCCATCACGGGGGCGGTGGCATGCGCGACGTGGCGGTGCTGGGCTCGACGGAGGCGACGGTCGGCCATGGTGCGCTCCTGGCGCTCCTCGGCCTCGACGCCGATCCCGGCTCGGCCGCCGTCATCGCTGACGGCGTCACCACCACCCGGGGCCGGCTCGCCGCGCTCTCGGAGGAGCTGGCGGCCGAGATCGCGGAGCGGGTGCAGCCCGGTCACCGTGTCGGCCTCGTCGACGGCGGCGCCGTCCGGGACGTCGCGCTCGTCCTCGGCGCCCTGCGTGCGGGACGCCCGGTCGCCATGCTGCCGGTCCACGGGCCCGACGACCCGGCGCTCGACGAGCTGGCGGGCGAGGCGCGCTGCGACCTCGTCGCGCTCGGCGGCAACCTGCGCGCCACCGGCGCCGGGCCGGCGGATCCCGACGACCCGTACGACGCGCGCGTCGGGACGTCCCTCGGCGGGTCCGCCGAGGCCGTGCTCCTCTACACCTCCGGCACCACGAGCCGACCTCGCGGCGTGAGGCTCTCGGCGGCGAACGTGGCCTCCAACCTCACGGCGATGCTGCGGAGCACCGAGCCGTGGACACCCGCCGACCGGCTCGGCCAGGTGCTGTCGCTCACGCACTCCTTCGGCCTGTCCATGGTCCTGCTGGCGCTGGCGCGCCGGGTCCCCGTGGTGCTGACGCCGTGCGGCCCACCCACCCGCACGCTCATGGCGACGCTCGACGAGCACGAGGTGACGCTGCTGGCGTGCGTGCCCTACTTCCTCCGGCTGAGCCGACGGCGGGGGCTCGTGCTCGGGCGCGACGGCGCCCGCCGGCTCCGGATCCTCTACCTCGCCGGCGGAGGCATCCACGACGACGAGCTCGACGAGGTGCTCCCGGGCTACCCCGGCGCCACGTACCTCATGTACGGCTTCACCGAGGGCACGGCCCGGGTCGCGGTGCGACGGCGCGGCGACGGGGCCCCGGCCGACTCGGTCGGGCTGCCCCTGCCCGGCACGCACGTGGACGTCGTCGACGAGCTCGGGGCGCCGCTGCCGCTGGGAGAGGTCGGCCGGATCCGGGTGTCGTCGCCGGGGCTGATGATCGGCTACCTCGGGCAGCCGCCCCGCGACCCGGCCGCGCCGCACACCACGACCGACCTCGGCCGGCTCGGCCCGGCCGGCGACCTCTTCGTCACCGGGCGCGAGGCGGAGATGCACAACTTCCGCGGCAACCGCGTCTCGCTCGTCGCCGTCGAGGCGCGGGTCGCCGAGGTGCCCGGCGTCCTCGAGGCACGGGTCCAGCCGGACACCGCCGAGGAGGACTCCGCGTGCGTGCTTCGCCTCGTGCTGGCGCCCGGCGCCGACGCCGGCCCGGCACGCCGGCTCGCCCTGGCCGCCGTGGAGCCCCGCGGGCTCGTCCGCGACGTGCAGGTCGTCGACCACCTCGAGACCACCCGCTCGGGCAAGGCGGTCCGGCGCCCGGCGTGGCCCGCCGCCACGTCGTGAGTCAGAGCGTCGCGCCGGTCGCCGGCGTGCGGTCGCCGCGGCCGGCCGCCACGTCGACCAGGCGCTGCACGAACAGGGCCGCCGCCCGCTGCGACAGCTCCGTGCCGGGGTGCGAGTCGCGCTCCCCGACGGCCCACGCGGCCGGCAGGTAGAGGTCGTCGGGTGCCGCGATCGCGCGGTAGTCCCAGAGGAACACGTTGTCGCCCGGCTGGTCCCACTCCTCCCGGACCCAGGAGGCGAACTGCCGCGCCAGCTCCGCCGTGGCAGGGTCGGTGTCGGTCGCCACCTTCGGCGGCAGCGTCCAGACGACGAACCTCGTCCCGGGGAACCGGTGCATGGCGTCGCGCAGCGCGAGGTACTGGAGCCGGTAGTTCGCCGGGGTGCGGACCGGGGACGTGACGTCCGGGCGGCCGTCGTCGGGCACCATGTCACCGGCGAGGAAGCAGTCCTTCCAGACGATGACGTCGTAGGCGCCGACCAGGTCCTCGAGGGTGGCCTGCCCCTGCACCCGGCGGTCCCCCGAGTGGTTCACCCAGGCGTTCCAGTAGTCGTAGGGGTTGTTGTCCCACGGGTAGGGCCGGTGCGGGAATGCCCGCTCCACCACCTGCAGGTCGGTGCCCTCGGCCGCGTTTCGCCGCTCGACGAGCCGGGGCACCCCGCCGTCCCACACGGCCAGCCCCGTGCTGTGGTGCAGGTACAGCACCGTGGTCGCCGCCGGGTCCAGGCCGTCCGGCACCATCGCCGGCTGCCGGTCCGCGAGGCGGTGGTACGCACGGGCCGCGAACGGCCGCCCGAAGGTCAGCACGGCGACGAGGCCGAGCACCACGACCACGGCACCCGCCACGAGCACCCCGCGCGGCCTCACCGGTGCTCCCCCGGGATCGTCGTCATGAGGTAGTCCGCGTACCGGGCACGCCGCGCGTACAGGCCGTAGAACCGGGCGACGTCCTCCGCCGCCATCCCGACGAGCCCCGCGGCCACGGCGGCCGGCACGCCGTCGTGGTAGGCCAGCCACAACGCGTCCCCCGTCTCCACCGACGTGCCGTAGAAGTAGTCCTCCTGGCTCTGCGGCGCGCTGAAGGTGTCCGTCGTCGGCGGCCGACGGCGGACCTCCTCGGGCACGCCGAGGTGCTCCGCGAGGTCGTACACCTGGGACTTGAGCAGGAACCGCAGCGGGAACACGTCCCCGCAGCCGTCGCCGTGCTTGACGAAGAAGCCCTGGTCGATCTCCAGCCGGTTGGACGTGCCGACGACGAGCAGGTTGCGCTCGTCGGCCAGCCGGTACGTCGCCAGCATCCGCACGCGCTGCTTCTGGTTGGTCGCCGCCATGATCGTGAGGAAGTCGCGCCCGCCCAGGCGGTGCCTCGTGGTCACCCCGGCCCGGACGACGGTCAGCACGAACGACTGCAGCCGCTCGGCCTCGCCCGTGGCCGGCACGAACTCCACCGAGAACGCGTCGCCGGCGTCCGGGTCGAAGCCCGGCGCGAGCCGCCGGACCACCGCGAGCCGGTCCGCGTAGCAGCCCAGCGCCTCGAGCGCCCCCGAGATGTCCCGGACCACGAAGCCGGCGCCGAACGCCCGAGCCGTCAGGGCGCCCAGCTCGGCGGAGACCGGCTCGGACTCCCGGTCGGGCAGCGCGATCGCCGTGGTGCGCGCCGGCCCGAGCGCCCGGGCGGCGAGCCCGAGGCACACGGCCGAGTCGATGCCGCCGCTCACCGCGACCACGGCACCGAGGCGGCCGAACCGGCGCGCCGCGTCCCGGATGCCCTCGACGAGCCCCGCGGCCGTGGCCGCCACGTCGGTGAGATGGACGTCGAGCGTGGTCATACGGCCTCCAGGTGGGTGTCGACGCCGCAGGCGTCCGCGAGGACCTGGGTGGAGAGCACCCAGAGGAGGGCGAGGTCGTCGTAGTAGCTGGTCCGGCCTCGGCGCAGCTTCGCGACCAGCCAGGCGACCCGGCTCGCGTCGAACAGGCCGTGCCGGGTCAGGGCGGCCGGCGACACGAACGCGTCCAGCAGCGCGTCACCGGCCCGGGACCGGAACACCTCGCCCTCCGGCGCGGTGTAGGGCTGCTTGACGCGGCCGCGGATCTCGTCGGGCACCACGCCGGCGGTGGCGACCTTGAGCACCACCTTCTCCTCGAGGCCCGCGAGCTTGGCCCGCAGCGGCAGCGTCAGCGCGAAGTCGGCGACGTCCTCGTCGAGGAACGGGTACCGGGCCTCGATGCTGTGCGCCATGTAGGGCCGGTCGCACTGCGACGCGAGCAGGGCGCTGGGCAGGAAGTACGTCACCTCGAGGTACTGCGCCTGCTCGACGACGTCCCAGGCCCGGTATCGCGCGGGCAGCCGCTCCCGCACACCCGCCAGCACGTCCTCAGGCTGGATGGCGGACCGCCAGTCCGGCGCCAGGTACTGCAGCAGCCGGGCGGAGGAGCGCCACCGGTTCTGGTGCGAGAACACGGGGTCGGACCGCTCGTCGAGCCCCTGCTCGTAGAAGGCCCGCTCGACGGCGCGGCCCATGCCGCGCTGCTGCGCCAGCGCCTCCTCGAGCAGCCGCGGCCACCGGGGGTCGGCGGGGTCGCGGCTCCAGGCGTCGCGGATCCAGGCGACCTTGAACAGGTCGTACCCGCAGAACAGCTCGTCGGCGCCCTCGCCCGAGAGCACCGCCCGCGTGCCGTTCGCCTCGATGCGCGCCGCCAGGCCGATCGACGCCGCCGGCGCCGTGCGCACCAGGGGCATCCCGGCATGCTCGACGGCGTGCACCAGCGCGGCGGCGACGGTCTCGTCGTCCGCCACCACGGCGTGGTGCCTCGTGCCGAACGCCCGCACGGCGGCGCGCTGGAACGGCGACTCGTCCAGCGCCGCGCTCGCGAACTCGATCGAGTAGGAGTCCACCGGGTCGTCGCCGACCTCGCGGCGCAGCAGCCCGGTGACGGCGCTGGAGTCGAGGCCGCCGGACAGCAGCACTGCCGGGACGCCGTACGCCGGCACGCGCCGGGCGACCGCCCCGGACAGCAGGTCGACCAGGCGCGCCGCCTGGTCGTCGAGCGTGCCCGCGTCACGCTCGGCGGCGAAGTCGAACGACCAGTAGGAACGCTCGTCGGCCAGCGCGCCACGGGCCAGGACGAACCCGCCCGGCGGCACGGAGCGGACGCCCGCGTAGACGGAGCGCCCGGGGTGCAGCCCCCAGAGCACCCCCGTGTCCACGACGTCGCGCACCACCAGCGGCGTGTCGAGCCCGGCCGCCCGCAGCGCGGCTACCTCGGAGGCGAACGCGACGCCGTCGTCGCCTGCCGCCCAGTGCAGGGGGACGATGCCGAACCTGTCGCGGGCCAGCAGCAGCGTCCGCTCGAGGCCGTCCCAGAACGCGACCGCGAACTGGCCCCGCAGCCGCGGCAGCGCGTCGACGCCCCAGCGGACCAGCGCGTGCAGCAGCACCTCGGTGTCGCCGGTCGTGCGGAACGCCACGCCGGCTCGCTCGAGCTCGGCGCGCAGCTCCCGGTAGTTGTAGATCTCGCCGTTGAAGGCCAGCGCGTACCGGTCGGAGGGATCGGCCATCGGCTGCCGGGAGGTGGGCCGGTCCACCAGGGCGAGCCGGGCGGTGCCCAGGCACCCGGCCCCGGCCTGGACCACGCGCTGCTCGTCGGGCCCTCGATGGGCGAGCGCGGCGAGCATCGCCTCGACGCGGGGGCGGTCCGTCGGCCGCGGCGCCGAGGCCGTCAGGCCGGCGATCCCGCACATGAGGTCACCGTCAGCGGTGCTCCGCGATGAAGGAGACGACGGCGTCCACCGAGGCGAAGGTCGAGCGGACCTCCTCCGTCTCGTGCAGCGGACGCCCGATCTCCTCCTCGATGAACACCGCGACCTCGGCGATGCCGAGCGAGTCGAGCACCTGGTCGACGAGGGGCGCGCCGTCGACCAGCTCGTCGTCCGTCAGCGGGACGAGCTGGCCGACGATGAGGCCACGCAGGTCGGCCCGTACCTCGTCGAGCGACTTCATGCCGGTTCCTCCGAGCTCTCGTGCAGGCGCAGGACGCGGGGCGGCGCGGCGATGACGCTCGAGTCGGGCGGAACGTCGCGGGCCAGGACCACGCGCGGGCCGACGGTGCTGCGGTCGCCGACGTGCACCGCCCCGAGCAGGACGCAGCCGGCGCCGAGGCGGACGTGGGCACCGACGCGGGGCGCCTCGTAGTACGCCCCGGGCTTGCCCTCCTCCCAGCGGACCCCGATGACGACGCCCTGGTAGACGAGGCAGTCGTCGCCGACCTGCGTCCGCGGCACCATGGCGACGCCGTGCTGGTGGAAGAACCGCACCCGGCGGCCCAGCGTGACGGTGTGATCGATCTCGAAGCCGAGGACGTTGCGCGCGCAGACGAAGGCCACGCGGTACGCGAGGCCGCCGAGGGCCCGCATCGCCGCCGACCGCTGCGGCGCGTGGACCCACTGGCCGAAGCGGTAGATGGTGATCATCTGCGTCACGGGGGCCGCGGGGCTCCGGCCGTTCACCGACCAGTCCTCGCGGAGGATCGCGCGGAGCCCGGCGAACGTGGACATGTCCCAGCCGGTCGGCGGAGTGATGCCCGTCGCCGCCCGCTCGCCCACGTCGCTGAGCACGCCGTCCCCCCTTGGACGAATGGTGCACATGGGTCATCCGACGAGCGGGAGCATAGTGACGCCGCCAGGCCGCGGCAGGCCGGGACGGGGCGAAATGCGGTGATGGGCCGGGTGGATTCGGAACCGTCGGTCTAGCCTGCGGCTGGAGCATCGAGGGGGGTCGTCGTGCGGCACGTCGTGGTGGTGGGGGCGGGGATCGTCGGGCTGGCGACCGCCGCACGTCTCGTGCGCCAGGGCGAGCGTGTCACCGTGCTGGAGAAAGAGGCCGGCCCGGCCCGGCACCAGACGGGACGCAACTCGGGCGTCATCCACTCCGGCCTCTACTACGCGCCCGGGAGCCTCAAGGCGCGGATGGCGGCCGCCGGTCAGCGCAGCATGACGGTCTTCGCCCGCGAGCGCGGTGTCGACGTCCAGATCACGGGCAAGCTCGTCGTCGCGACGACCGCGGAGCAGGTGCCGCAGCTGCACCGGCTCGCCGACCGCGCGGCGGCCAACGGGGTGTCGGCGACGCTCGTCGGACCGCAGGCGGCCCGCGACCACGAGCCGCATGCCCGCTGCGTCGAGGCGCTCTGGGTCGAGACCACCGGGATCGTCGACTACCCGGGGGTGTGCCGCGCCCTCGCCGCCGACGTCGAGGCGGGCGGCGGTGAGGTGCGGTACGGCACGGCGGTGACGGCCGGTCACGAGGGGCCTGGGTCCGTCCGGGTCGTCACCTCCGGGGAGGAGATCGCAGCCGACCTCGTCGTCGCGTGCGCCGGCCTGCACGCCGACCGTGTCGCGCGAGCCTTCGGCGTCACGCCGTCGGCGCGGATCGTCCCGTTCCGCGGCGAGTACTTCGAGCTGTCCCCTGCGGCGTCCGCACTGGTCAACGGGCTGATCTACCCCGTGCCGGACCCACGGTTCCCCTTCCTGGGCGTGCACCTGACGAAGGCGCTGCACGGCGGTGTGCACGCGGGACCGAACGCTGTCTTCGCGACGGCCCGGGAGGGCTACCGGTGGCGCGACGTCTCGGTGCGCGACCTCGCCGACTCCCTGTCGTGGCCCGGGCTGTGGCGGCTCGCGGCGCGCAACGCCGGGCCCGGCCTGCGCGAGATGGTGCGGTCGCTCTCGCGGCGGGCGTTCGCCGCCAGCCTCGCCGAGCTGGTGCCCGGGATCGGGCCCGACGACCTGGTCCCGGCCCCCTCGGGCGTGCGCGCCCAGGCGCTGGAGCGCAGCGGCACCCTCGCCGACGACTTCCTCGTCCAGCGGACGGCGCGGCAGGTGCACGTGCTCAACGCGCCGTCGCCGGCAGCCACTGCCGCGTTGGAGATCGCCGAGCACATCGTCGGGCTGCTGGCCACGGCCTGAGCGTGCGGGAACCACCCGCTGCGGACGGGTGAAACCACGGTCCCGCCGGTCTCGGCGGCCGAAGACGTGGGTAGCGTAGGCGGGGCCGGCCTGTCCCATTTGTGCCGTCTTGTCCCGCGCCGACACCTCCCGCCCGCCCCGCTCCGAAGGTGCCCATGACCCGCCGCACACCGTCGCTCCGCATCGTGGCGATCACGTGCGGCGCCGTGGTGGCGCTCGGGGTCGCCGCCGTCGTCGGGATCACCGCCTGGGCGAACGGCACGACGCCGGCCACGGCCGGCCACCCGGCCGGCACGACGAGCGGCGCGGCGATGTCCGGGCTCCCGAACGTCACGCGCGGAGCGGCCGGCGGCGCGTCCACCGGCTCCGCCGGGAGCGGGTCCACCCCATCACCGGGCGCGGTCTCCGCGCCGGGCGCCGCCGCCACGTCGGCCCCGACGAAAGCGAGCGAGCTGTCGCCGGGGACGCCGCAGACCCTGGCGACGCAGCCCCCGCCGAGCCCACGACCGACCACCCCGTCGCTGACCGGGCCGCTGCCGGCCACCGCGTCCGCGCAGGGCGAGCGGCTCGTCGCCGGCTTCCCGTCGCAGGTGATCCCCGTTCTCGCCGGCATCCAGGTGGTGGCGAGCTCCGTCTCGGGCCAGGGCGACCGGCTGCAGGTCGGCCTCGAGGCGAGCAGCACCGCCGATCCGGCGACCGTCACCTCGCGGTACGTGCAGTCCTTCCGCGACGCCGGCTTCGCCGTCGCCCCGTCGCCGGCGATCTCCGGCAGCACCGCCACCCAGTTCGTGCGCGGCGTCGACGGGGCGGTGCTGACCGTCACCGGACGCGTGGGCGGGGGCACCGAGCTGACGATCGCCGCGACCCTGACCACCACGGGCTGACCGGATGGCCCTCGAGACCCACGACCTGCCCGCCGCGGCCAGGGGCGCCCGGCCGACCGGCGGCACCCGCCCGCGCACCGCGGCCAAGGTCTCGTCCGTCGTCGTGACCCTGGGCGTCGTCAGCCTGCTGACCGACGTCTCGTCCGAGGCGGTGTCCGCGGTGCTGCCGCTGTACATCACCGCCGCCCTCGGCATGACGACCCTGGCGTTCGGCTTCGTCAACGGCCTCATGCAGGGGGCCACCGCGATCGTGCGCGTGCTCGGCGGGTGGGCCGCCGACCGCGGCGACCACCCGAAGTGGGTCGCCACCGTCGGCTATGGGCTGTCGATGGTCACGCGCGTGATCCTCTTCCTGGTGTCCGGCTTCGCGGGCATCGCGACGGCCGTGACGCTGGATCGCGTCGGCAAGGGCATCCGCACGGCACCGCGCGACGCGATGATCACCGCATCGTCGGACCCCCGGACCATCGGCCGCTCGTTCGGCGTGCACCGCACGCTCGACACGATCGGTGCCGCCGTCGGCCCGCTCCTCGCCTTCGTGGTGCTGTGGTGGCTGCCGCAGGGCTACTCGACCGTGTTCGTCGTCTCCTTCGGCTTCGCCGTCGTCGGCTTCGCCGTGCTGGTGCTCCTCGTCCCCGACGTGCGCCCGCGCAACCTCGGGTGGCTGCTCAAGCACCGCACGCGCGTCGAGCGGGGGCTCCCCAAGTGCAAGGGCTGCACGTGCGACCTGCCGGGCGGGCTGGAGGCGGCGGGCCGGCCGTTCCGGTGGAGCATGGTCGCGGCCCCGGAGCTGCGGCGGGTGATGATCGCCGCCGCCGTGCTCTCGCTCCTGACGGTCGGCGACGGCTTCGTCTACCTCTCGCTGCAGGCGCGCGACGGCTTCGCGACGCAGTGGTTCCCCCTGCTGTACGTCGGCACCAACGTCGCATACATGGCGCTGGCCACGCCGGTGGGACGCCTCGCCGACCGGGTGGGCCGGGGACGCGTCTTCGTCGTCGGCCACCTCGGGCTCGTCGGCGCCTACGCCGTGGCCGGACTGCTCGGCGGCACGGCCTCTACGTTCGTCTCGCTCGCGCTGCTGGGCGTGTTCTACGCGGCCACTGACGGCGTCCTCGCGGCCCTGACGGGGCGCGTCGCCGCCCCGAACGTCCGGGCCACCGCGATCGGCACCGCGCAGACGGTGCAGGCGGTGGCGCAGATGGTGGCGTCCGCCGGGTTCGGCGCGCTGTGGTTCGCGGTGGGCCGCCGGCCTGCCATCCTCGCCGTGGCCGCCGTCCTGGCGGTCGCCGTCGGCGTCTGCTGGCTGATCGTCCGCCCGCTCGACGCCTCGAGCCGTGTCCAGGACAGGGTGGCAGCGTGAACCGGATCCCTCGGCGGGTCGTCGTCCTGGTCGCGGTCGTCGTCGTGGTCGTCCTCGGCGTCGGCGCCTACGCGGTGCAGGCCGTGCGCCGCCACCAGCAGGCCCTGGCCGCCGCACCCACCGTGGCGTCGACCGCGCTCGCGGGGGTGCTCGCCGGGCCGCACATCGTGTTCCGCAGCACGCTGCCCGGACCGCAGTACGGCCTGGTCGCCGCCGTGCCGATCGCTGACCCCGCCGGCGCCCGGGCCTTCACGCCCCTCGCGTGCGACCGCGTCGACGTCGCCGGCAGCTTCGCCTCGTGCCTGCGCACGGTGCCCGGCGTGGCGACGACGTTCGAGACGGACATCTACGACGTCTCCACGTGGCAGCGCACGCAGACGTGGCCGCTGCCCGGCATCCCCAGCCGCACCCGGCTGTCCGACGACGGGACGCTGGTCGGGACCACGGCGTTCGTCACCGGCGACTCCTACGCCACGATCGGCTTCTCGACGCGGACCGAGATCCACACCACGGCGGACGGCAGCAGCCGCGGCAACCTCGAGAACTGGCGCCTGACGGTGGACGGGCAGCCCTTCACGGCCTCCGACCGCAACCTCTGGGGCGTCACCTTCGTCGACGACGACACGATCTTCGCCACGGCGGCGTCGCACGCCGCCGGCAAGACCTGGCTCATGACGGGCTCGATCTCGGGCCAGTCCCTGACATCCGTCGCGGACAACGCCGAGTGCCCCTCGGTGTCCCCCGACAGGTCGAAGGTCGCCTACAAGAAGGTCGTCGAGACGGTCAACGGGCAACCGGTGTGGGCCGTGGCGGTCCGCGACATCGCCGCCGGCACCGAGACCCTCATCCCCGCGACCAAGGGGCTCGACGACCAGGTCGAGTGGCTCGACGGCTCGACGCTGCTGTACGGGCTGCCGCGCGCCGGCCAGGCCGGGACCACCGACGTGTACTCCGTCGGCATCACGGCGGACGCGCAGCCGGTTCTCTTCATCCCCGGGGCGTGGTCCCCTTCAGTGGTGCGGTGATGGGCGACGCCCGCGGCACGCCGCGCTGCCTCGTCTACGCGCCGTACTCCTTCAGCGGTCGGGGGCCGGCGGAGAGCTGCGCCCAGATCGCCGCCGGCATGCCGGCGGGGGGTGTCGTGCCCGAGATCCACCTCGGCCGGTGCCGCTCCCCGCTGCCGCCCGGTGTGCGGGCCCGCACACCCTTGCCGGTGGTCGGGCAGAGGGTGCCGTGGCGCTACGCCGAGCGGCCGGCGCTGCGACTGCTCGAGGGTCAGTTCCGGCGCGCCCTCGATCGGGCCGACCCCGCCACCACCGTCGCCTGGTTCTGGCCCGGGAGCCCCCTCGACGCCGTCGCGTACGCCCGGCGCCGCGGCATCGTCACCGTGCGGGAGATGATCAACTCCGCCCTGGCCACCTCCGGTCCGATCCTCGACGCGGCCTACGCTCGCGCCGGCCTGCCGCCGACCCACGGCGTCACCGGCAGGGCGATCGCCGACGAGACGGCGGAGCTTCACCTCTACGACTACGTCTTCGCCTCCAACCCCGAGGTGGAACGGTCCCTGGCGGCGGTGGGCATCCCGACGGAGCGGATCCTCCCGACCACCTTCGGCTGGGCACCGTCCCGGTTCGGCGGTGACGAGGCGATCCCCCGCACGTCCTTCCGGGCGGTGTTCGTGGGTCGCATCGGCATCCGCAAGGGAGTGCCCGACCTGCTCCGCGCCTGGGAGTCGGCGGGTGTCGACGGGGAACTGCTGCTGGTGGGCACGGTCGACCCCGAGATCGCGGACCTGGTGGCCGAGCACGTGGCCACCGGCCGGGTACGGCTGCACGGCTACGCCGCCAACCCGGCGGCCGTCTACCGCGGCTCCGACGTCTTCGTCTTCCCCACGCTGGAGGAGGGCGGTCCCCAGGTGACGTACGAGGCCGCCGGCTGCGGGCTCCCCGTGGTGACGACACCGATGGGAGCTGCCCGGCTCGTCGAGCACGGACGGACCGGGCTCGTCGTCCCGCCCGCCGATCCGCGCGCCCTCGCCGGTGCGATCCGGGCGCTCGCCGATGACGCCGCCGCGCGCCGCGCCTACGGCAACGCGGCCCGTGTGGCTGCCGACGCGTTCGCCTACGAGCTCGTCGGGGCACGCCGCGGGACGCAGCTCCAGCGGATCCTTCGGAGCCGGGCCGGCGTTTGACCGACTAACAGCCGCGGCGCGTCATGTCTCGTCGGACCGCGCGGGCCGCGCCGAGCCATGCGCAGCTGCCGTCGGAACCAGCCGCACGGACTCGGGCGACGACGTCCCTGCCCGCGAGGCCCGAACGCGGCGCCTCTCGAGTTCGACCGCGGCGGTCACGGCCGCCGCGACCGCCAGCACCCAGATCATGGCGAGAGCGCGGCTCCGGCTGCCCGGGAAGTAGAAGACGTTCGGCGGGTTGGGAACCACGGTCGCCGTGATGCGGTCGACCTGGGCGACGCCCTGCTGTATGTCGGCGAGCTCGCTGTCGATGCGCGCCAGCAGTTCCGTTTGGCGCTCCCGAACGTCCGCCTCTGTCGGACCACTCACCTGCACGTCGAGGACCTGGCGTGCGTAGTACCGGGTCCACTGACCGCCGTAATCGGGCACGCGGACGGCCCAGCCGTCGTACACGCCCTCGCCGAGGATCGTTGCCGCCGGGTCGGAGAGCTTGTTCCAGGTGAGGTTGCCGTTGATGTGCTTGGCGACCAGGCTGGCCGTGACCACGAGATCGGTCGACTGGGTCGTGAGTGCGTTCGGGTTCGTCGTGCTCGACGGGGCAAGGAAGGTCACTTCTGCGCGGGACCAGTAGACGCCCGGCTTCTCCTTGACTCCGTAGCTCGCGCCGAGCGCGAGGAGCGCCACCGGGAGCACGACGTACCAGCGCCGCACCAGCGCCTGCAGCACGTCCCAGATGCCCATCGCGACCTCCCGCACCGATCGTCCCATCCGGATAGCGCCCGATCCCCGTCCAGACGGGTGGAAAGGGTGACGAAACGGGCGAATTCCGGTGGTCTCGGGCAACTGGTGTTGAACGGGCGGATAGCCTGCTGCTGCGTCGCCGATCGGCGTCGGGGACCGAAGGGCCTCAGCGCCTCCGGATCTGGCAGGGAGCCATGGACTTCACGGCCGTCATCGCGTCGCTCCTGCGGCGTTGGTACCTCGCGCTCGGCGGGCTGCTCGTGACCGCCGGTCTCGTCGCTGCAGCGCTGTATCTCGTGCCCCCGACGTACAGCGCAACCGCCAGCGTCGTGCTGTTGCCGTCACAACAGTCCCTGCAGGCCGGCGCCAACCCGCTCCTTCAGCTCGGGGGCCTCGACCAGCCGACGTCGCTCGCCGTGGCGTACCTCGGCGGAAGCGACCTTCACCGACGCTTCGGCGAGATGTACCCAGGTGCGACGTACACCGCCACCGTGGACACGCTCGGTCGCGGACCCCTCGTCGATTTCACCGTCGACGCCCCGACAGCCGACGGGGCGCTTACGGCCTTGCAGGGCGCGCTCGCGATGCTGCCTCAGGCGCTGAACACTCTCCAGGACGGTGTGGACGCGCCAGCCGCGTCACGCGTTCGCTCGGCGCCGCTGAGCGTGGACACGCATGCCACCAAGGTGAAGGGCACGACGATGCGCGTCGCGATTCTCGCCGCAGGCGTCGGATTGGCCCTGACTCTCATCGGAGCGGTTGCGTTCGACAGCTTGATAGCGCGCCGATCAGCCCGCCGGTCGAAGGGCACAGACGAGCCGCAGGGGGATGGTGAGGTTCGCGACACTCTCCCGATCACCCTCAGGCCAGCGCCTCGTCAAGCCGGCGAGGCCGCCCCAGGCTTCCCGCCCGACTGGGCCGGGCGGCCCGCCGCCCCTCACCGGTAGGCCAGCCTCGTGTCGGCGCCGCACTCGGATGTCGCACGTCAGGTGGGGGTCGTCGCCCTGCTCACGGTCTACGTCATCTTGCTGCTCGGCATCCCCACCCGGCTCGTCTTCGCCCCTCTCGGGAGCGCGGGGGCGCCATCGTTGGTCTTTGGGCTGTTCTGCGCGTTCGCATGGTTCCTCGCCCAGCTCTGGCGCACGACGAATGAACCAGGCGCGCGCCGACCCATACGGTTCGCGTTGGCGTGCTTCCTCGTCTGCGTAGGCATCAGCTTCACCCTGGCGATGACCAGGCCCATCGAACCGGACGAAATCAGCCAGGCGGACGTTGCGCTCATCACCTGCCTGTCGATGGCTGGCGTGCTCCTGGTGGCCCATGACGGCCTGGTACACCTGCGCGACATCGACACGATCCTCCGGCGCTTCAGCATGGCGGGCGGCCTCATGGCCACGTTGGGGCTGGCCCAGTACGTCACGAAGCAGCTGATCGTCGACCGCCTCTCCATCCCAGGACTGCGGGCGAACGGCGTTGCGGACGTTGCGTTCCGCAACGGCCTGGTCCGCATCTCCGGCACCGCCACCAGCCCGATCGAGCTCGGCGCGCTGCTGACCATGCTCTTCCCCATCGCGCTCCACTGCGCGCTGCACCAGCGAGACATCGGCCGGTTCCGCCGGTGGTTTCCCGTCCTGACGGTCTTCGCAGCTCTTGCGCTCTCGGGCTCGCGTTCGGCGTACGTCGCCATCGCGATCGTCTTCGTCGTGCTGATGATCGGGTGGCCGAACAGGCTCCGCTGGACCGCAGGTCCCCTCGCGATCGTCGGCGCGATCCTCATGGGCCTGCTGCTGCCGCCGCTGTACCGGTCCGTTCGCAGCATGTTCGTCACGGCGCAGGACGACCCGAGCATCGCCTCCCGCACCGACAGCTACGCGCTGGCGAGTCAGTTCTTCGCGCGCTGGCCTGTGTTCGGTCGCGGGCTCGGCACCTTCCTGCCCAAGTACCGCATCTTCGACAACGAGTACCTCGGACTGCTGGTCAGCGTCGGGATCGTCGGTACCGCCGCATTCGCCGGGATCCTCGTGACGGCGATCGTGCTGCTGTTCCGGCGCCGGCGCTTCTGGGCTGACGAGCGGTCGCGAGACCGAGCGCTCGCCCTGGCTGCGAGCATCGCCGCGGGCTCGGCGTCCATCGCGTTCTTTGACGGCTTCGGGTTCCCGATGACGATGGGGACGCTGTTCCTCCTGCTGGGGATCGCGGGGGCCTACGTCAACCAGCGAGGTCGCAGCCCGGTTCCCGAGGAATCCTGGGGCCGTGTCGCTGCAGCCCTGCCCGCGCGGACCGTTGAGACGAGCGTCGGCCCGACAGTCCCTGCGCAGCGCAGCCCGTCGCTGGCGAACGACACCCTCAGCCCCGGGGCCCCCGCGACCTGACGAACGCCTCGAGCGCTCCCGGGGTGCCGAGGTCGACGTAGGGCCGGCCCCACGCGTCGCTCGCCGCCGGCGGCGCGGGCTCGGGCACCGGGGACCGCCGTGCGAAGAGCCCGTCGTACACGCCGACGTAGCGAGCACGCTGCGGACGCCAGTCGAGCTCGTCCTCCACACGCCTCCGCGCCGCGAGCGAGAGGGCCACCCGTCGCTCAGGGTCGTCCAGGAGGGCCTCCACCGCGTCCGCGAGCGCGCCGACGTCCCCCGAGCGCACGAACACCCCCGTGTCCCCCGCCGAGTACTGCGACTCCACCAGGTCGAACGAGACGGCCGGCACGGCGTAGGCCATGTACTCCATCGTCTTGTTCATGGTCGACACGTCGTTCAGGGGCGTCTTGCGATCCGGACCCAGGCCGAGGCTCGCCGCGGACAGCTGCTCGCCGATCTCGCGCGGCCCCACGCGGCCGGTGAAGGTCGCGACCTCGTCCAGACCCATCGCGGTGCACCGCGCCCGCAGCACCTCGAGGGTGTCGCCGAACCCCATGAGGACGGCCCGCACATCGGTCCGACCGCGGCGGTGCACCAGCTCGTCCATCACCTCGAGGACGACGTGCACGTCGTCCTGCGGCCCCATGATCCCGAGGTAGGCCAGGACGTGGCGCTCCGCCGGCGGGACGACGATCGGGCGCATCCGGCTCGTGTCCGGGCCGCTGCGCACCACCTCCGTGTGTGCCCGCGGCACGCCGCCGCGCTCGAGCGCTACCCGCCGGTACGACTCGTTGGTCGAGATGACCCGGTCCGCCGTCCGGAACGTCCGGCGCTCGAGCCACAGCAGCCCGCGGTACTGCAGCCGGGCCGCTGCCGACCGCGGCTCGCCGAACCGCGAACGGAACAGCTCCGGGTTGAGGTCGTGGTGGTCGAAGACGAACCGCACGCCCGCCACCCGCCAGAGCAGCGCGAGCAGCCAGTAGGTGTCGGGTGGGTTGCACGCCTGGATGACGTCGAAGCCGCGCTCGCGGCGCACGACGAGCGAGAGCGCAGCCGTCCGGAGCCACGAGTAGACGAACTCGACCACGAAGCCCAGCACTCCGCGCGCCTCGGGCGCCGGCCGGTACCGGTAGATCGCGACCCCGTCGAGCAGCTCGCGCGACGAGTCCTCCGGTCCGCGCGGGCAGATGACGGAGACCCGGTACCCGGCCGCCGTCAGCGCCTGGCACTCCAGCCAGACCCTCCGGTCGAGGGGCACCGGAAGGTTCTGCACGATGATGAGGACCCGCGGCGGGCGCGCCATCCTCAGCCCTTGGCCGCGACCGACTGCTGGACGTACTGCGCCAGCGAGCCGACGGTCTCGAAGACCTCGCCGGTGATGTCCTCGTCGTCGATGGCGATCCCGAACCGAGCCTCGAGCTGCGTGACGAGCTCGAGGACGGCGAGCGAGTCGAGCTCGGGCATCGCGCCGAAGAGCGGCGTCGCGGCGGTGAGCGTCGCCGCACGGTCCTCGATGCCCAAGGTGCGGACGATGACGGCCGTGACGTCGGCGAGGATCGCCGGATCCAGAGCCATGAGGTGCCTCCCGTGTCAGACGAGGGCTTCCGCGGGCTGCGGATGCCCGAGGAACGCCGTGGGGCTGGCCGTCAGGCCGTAGGCCCCGGCCTGGAACAGCACGAGGAGATCGCCGACGTCCGCGCGGGGCAGGTCGACGTCGTCGCCGAGGAGGTCGAGCGGCGTGCACAGGCAGCCGACGACCGTCGCCCGCTCGTCGGCCGGGGCACCCATCCGCGAGCCCACGGCGATCGGGTAGTTCCGCCGGATCACCTGGCCGAAGTTGCCGGACGCCGCGAGCTGGTGGTGCATGCCGCCGTCGACGACGAGGTAGGTGCGACCCCGCGACACCTTCCGGTCGACGACCCGCGTGACGTACACACCGGCCTCCCCGACGAGGTAGCGGCCGAGCTCGACGACGACCTCGGCGCCGGGAAGCTCGGGGTCGAGGCGTTCGGCGACAAGCCCGGCGAGGTGCCCACCCACGGCCTCCACGTCGAGCGGGGAGTCCTTCTCGAAGTAGGGGATGCCGAAGCCGCCCCCGAGGTTGACGTAGCGCACGGGCGTCGGCGTGTGGCGGGCGAGGGACAGCACGAGGTCGACGGTGCGGGTCTCGGCCTCGCGCAGGATGTCGGCGCTGAGGTTCTGCGACCCCGCGAAGACGTGGAAACCCTCGACCTCGACCCCCGCCGCGGCCAGCCACCCGAGCAGCTCGGGCACCGCCTCCGCGTCGACGCCGAACTGCTGCGGCCCGCCGCCCATCCGCATCCCGGACCCCTTGACCTGGAAGTCCGGGTTGACGCGCACGGCCACCCGCGGCCCGATGCCGATCCTCTCTCCGGCCGCCACGAGGCGCCGCGCCTCACCCGCCGACTCGACCTCGACGAGCACGCCGGCGGCGACGGCGCGGGTCAGCTCGTCGTCCGTCTTGCCCGGGCCGGCGAAGCTGATCCGCGCGGCTGGCATCGGGGTGTCCAGCGCCGTCTGCATCTCGCCGGAGGACGCGACGTCGAGCGCGTCGACGAGGCCGGCCAGGTGCTGCACCACCGCCGGCATCGGGTTGGCCTTGACGGCGTACTTCAGGGCGATCCGCCCGCCGAGCGCCGCGCGCACGCGGTCGACGCGGCGCGTGATCGCGTCGCGGTCGTAGGCGAAGAACGGCGTCGAGCCGACCCGCGCGGCAAGGCGGTCCAGGGGCACCCCGCCGACGACGAGCTGCCCGCCGGCGACCGGGAACGCGGGCACCGCGCCGGCGCCGCTCACGTGGCCAGCTCCGCCCGCAGCGACGCCCGGTCGAACTTGCCGTTCGGCGACCGCGGGATCTCGTCGCGGGTGACCACCGTGGCCGGCAGCATGTAGACGGGCACCTGGTGCTTCATCGCGCCGAGCAGCGCCTCGACGTCCAGGCCGTCGCCCGACGTGGGGCTGGCCACGAGCAGGATCCGCTGACCCAGCCGGGCGTCCGGCACGCCGAGGGCCACCGCGTCGCGCACCATGCCGGTGGCGTAGGCCGCCTCCTCGATCTCCGCCGGGCTGACCCGGTAGCCCGAGGTCTTGATCATCTCGTCGTGGCGGCCGACGAAGTAGAGGAAGCCCTCCTCGTCCGCGACCACCGTGTCCCCGGACCACACCGCCATCTCAGGCACGCGCCACGCGTCGTAGGGACCGGGCACGGGGCGGAAGCGCTCCGCGGTCCGCTCCGGGTCGCCCCAGTAGCCCTGCGCCACCAGCGCGCCCCGGTGCACGAGCTCGCCCTCCTCGCCCGGCGCGCAGCGGGTGCCGTCCGGCCGGAGCACGAGGATCTCCGCGTTGGGGATCGCCTTGCCGATGGAGTCCGGCCGCCGGTCGACCTCCGCGGGGTCGAGGTACGTGGAGCGGAAGGCCTCGGTCAGCCCGTACATCAGGTAGGGCAGCGCCGTGGGGAACAGCCCGCGCAGCTTGTCGAGCAGCGCCTTCGGCATCCGGCCGCCGGTGTTCGCGAAGTAGCGCAGGCGCGCGGTCGCCTCGGGAGGCCACGCCACGTCGGCGATCTGGATCCACAGCGGCGGCACGCACGTCAGTCCGGTGACGCCGTGCTGGGCGCACATCCGCGGCACGTCACGCGGCAGCAGGTAGTTCATGAGCACGACGTGCGCGCCGACGGCGAAGGCCGTGGTCATCTGGCTCAGGCCGGCATCGAAGCTCAGCGGCAGCACGGCCAGGAAGACGTCGTCGCGCGTGTTGTGCAGGTACTCGCTGACGCTCTCCGCGCCCACCAGCAGGTTGCGGTGCGACAGCACGACGCCCTTCGGCTTGCCGGTGCTGCCCGAGGTGTAGAGCACGGCGGCGATGTCGGCGTCGATGCCCTGCGACACCCGGGGACCGTCGGTGACCGGGGCAGGCCAGCCGTGGACCTGCCACGCGCCGGTGGCGGGGGCGGAGGGCGACTCCTCGACGAGCAGGACGTGCCGCAGGTCGGGGCACGCGGCGAGCTCCTCGCGCAGGATCTCCAGCCGATCCGCCGAGGTCACCAGGACGTTGACGCCGCAGTCACGCAGGATGTAGGCCACCTGCTGCGGCCGCAGCAGCGGGTTGACGGGGACGAAGGCGCCCCCGGCCGCGGAGGTGCCGACGATGGCCGCGACCGTCTCGATCCGCTTCTCGAGGAAGACCGCCACCCGGTCCTCGCGCGCCAGGCCCATGCCGCCCAGGGCTCCCGCCACGCCGCGCACCTGCGCCCACAGCTCGGCGTACGTCAGGGTCGTCGACTTGTAGGTGACGGCCGGCCGGTCGCCGTCGGACGTCGCGCGCTCTGCCACCAGCGCGTGCAGGTTCCGCCTCACTCCCGCAGGCTAGCGGGCGATTCGGCGCATATCGGGCGCGTGGGACAAAGTCACCCGACGTTTCACCACCACGCGCGCGACGCGCTCCGGCCTGCCGTCCGCCGCTCCGCTCACCAGGGCACGCAGGTCAGCTCGCTGTAGAGGTCGTCGACCTCGTCGGGTGCGACGGTCGAGGACCGCACCATCTTGGGACGCCCGGTCATCGGCACGGCCGCTCGGGGCAGCGCCCCGACCGTGCGCCGCTCGACGAGCGTGAACGGGATCCCGTGGCGCACGAGCAGGTGGCCGTACACGTGCCGGCCGACCTCGCCGAACAGCCGGCGGTCGCCGACGTGGAGCACGGCCGCGAACACGGGCAGGTTCTTGCGGGTCACGCGCCGCCACACGACGTGGCAGGCCCGGCCGTCCCGCACGACAACGAGGTGGCGGCTGGCCGCGGCGTCCGCATGGTCGCGGTAGATCCGCAGGTCGTCGCCCTGGAGCAGCCGTTCGATCTCGGCCCGTTCGGTGACGAGCCGCACGCCCCGGCGGGGCAGCGGGGGCGTGTTGACGACCAGCGCGCCGGAGGTGTCGAGGTGCACGAAGCCGAGGCGCTCGTCCAGCGCGACGACGTTGCCGCTCGGCGAGAGGTCGGTGAACGTGTAACCCGGCCGGGCCAGCATCGCGCGCACCAGCCGCAGCCCCTGCGCGCGATGCTCGTCGAGCACGCACCAGGCGGCCAGGTTGCAGAACCGCTCGGTGCGGCCGTCGATCCGCCGTTCGGAGTAGAACGCCGCGTAGACGCCGAGGAGGCTGTCGCCGTCCCACAGCGCGACGCCGTGGCCCTCGTCCGGCGGCGACCACGACGGGCGCAGCGCGTCGGCCCACTCCGCAGCCGAGAGCCGGGTGTTGAGGTGCAGGTGGAGGAAGCGCCCGACCGCCGGAAGGTCCCCCGCCGCGATCGGGCGGACGGTCGCGCCGGTCGCCATGCCCGGGAGTATCGCGCACCGAGCCCCGGATGTCCCGGTTTGTCCCGCCGTCTCGGGAATCGAGATGAGCCGTCCATATCGCGAGACGCCAAGTGAGGGCAGACTTACTTTCGCGCTGACCTGGGGGGTTCACCGGTTATGTCGCCTTCATTCGATCGAGTGAAATCCCCGCATGGTGCGGGTGAATTCTGGCGGGCGCCACCCCCATGCCACGATGACTCCGACCAAGCCGGCATTGCTCAAGTTCGGGCAGGAAACGGACGAAGTACGTGGGCGAACCACGCGGACACACCGCAGGTGTCGCTGACACGCACCCCGCGAGGAGAAGCACGATGGACCGATACCCCTACGACGGCTGGACGGCCGTCGCCCCGGCAGCAGGGCGGCGGCGACGACTCGGCCGGAGCGGACGCTGGGCGGTCATCGGTGCCGTCATGGCTGTTGGACTCGTCGGGATCACCAGCGCGCAGGCGCTGTCGACACCGGCCAGCCTGCCATCGGGCACGCAGACCCTGTGGGGCACGACGCGTCCCCTCTCGGCGAACGTCGACCAGGACACCAACTCCGTGGAGCTCGGCCAGCGGTTCACGCCCACCGTCTCCGGCACCGTGCTCGGCGTGAAGTTCTGGAAGACCGGCACCAACACCGGCACGCACGTCGGCAACCTCTGGACGAAGAGCGGCGGCCGGCTCGCGAGCATCACGTTCACCGGTGAGACGCAGAGCGGCTGGCAGATCGCGACCTTCTCGAAGCCGGTCGCCGTCAGCGCCGGCACGACGTACGTCGTCTCGTACCTCGCGCCGAAGGGCCACTACGCCAGCACGGAGTACTTCACCGGGACCGACTCCGCTCCGCAGCTGACGATCCCCGCGACGAACTCGGGCGTGTACTCGTACGGGTCTACCAGCTCGTTCCCCAGCCAGACCTGGCGCGGCAGCGAGTACTGGGTCGACGTCGTCTTCCAGCCGAGCAGCGCGGCGAACGCCGGCGCTCCGGCGCCGACCGCGACGGCGACGCCCAGCCAGACGGCCACGACACCGTCGAGCCCGCCCACGACCACGACAGCCCCGACGCCGACGCCGACGACCACGCCGACCCAGTCGACGTCGCCGAGCCCGACGCCCAAGCCCACGACGACGAGCCCGACGCCCAAGCCGACGACCACGACGCCGCCCACCTCGCCGCCGCCGAGCACGGGCTTCCCGGGCGCGACGACCACGGGTGTCCCGGCGGGCGTCGCCCTCACCCCCTACACGGGCCCGGCCACCATCACCACCCCCGGCACCGTGATCGACTCCAAGCTCATCACCACGCCGCTCGTCATCGCCGCAGGCGCCAACAACGTGACGATCCGCAACAGCGTCATCCGCGCGCAGGGCTTCTTCCTCGTCCTGAACGACCAGGGCGCGACGAACCTGCAGATCGTGGACTCCGAGCTCGACGGGCAGAACAACACGTCGGGTGACGCGGCCGTCGGCGGGTACAACTACACGCTGACCCGGGTGAACGTGCACGGCACCATGGACGGCCTCAAGCTCGGTGACAACGTCACGGTCCAGGACTCCTACGTCCACGACCTCGTGATGACGGCGGGCTCGCACAACGACGGCATGCAGTCGCTCGGGTCGGACAACGTGCGGATCACCCACAACACGATCGTCATCGGGAAGGGCTCGACGTCGGCGATCATGCTCTCGACGGGCTCCGCCGACTCGATGAAGAACATCGTCATCGACGGCAACCTGCTCGGCGGCGGCGCGTACACCGTGTACGGCGGTTACGCCGCCGGTGTCGACACGCTCTCGAAGGTGGGCGGGATCGTGATCTCCAACAACCGCTTCACGACGAGCGTCTACCCGAACGGCGGCGTGTACGGGCCGCTGACGTCGGTCGACCCGCCGGCGGTCACCGTCACGGGCAACGTCTGGAACGACGGCCCGAACGCCGGGCAGCCGGTCTCCTAGGCACCCTCCGGGACATGCCCGGGGCCGCGGGGTGATCCCGTAGGCTCCGGGCATGTCGCGCTTCGGGACGCGGGTCGCCGCCCGGCCGGGCTCGGATCGATGACGAGCGTCGTGATCGCGGCCTACAACGAGGCCGCCGTCATCGGCGCCAACCTCGACCGCCTGCTCGCGGGTGCCGCACCGGGCGAGCTCGAGGTCGTCGTCGTCGCGAACGGGTGCTCCGACGAGACGGCGAGCGTGGCCCGCGCCCGCCCCGTCACGGTCCTCGACCTGCCGGAGGCCGGCAAGGCCGGCGCGCTCAACGCGGGCGACGCCGCCGCCACCGGGTACCCGCGCATCTACCTCGATGCCGACGTCGGTGCGACCGTCGACACGGTGCGGGCGCTCGTCGGGGCGCTCGGCGAGGCCTCGGGGCCGCTCGTCGCCGTGCCCGACCGGCGCCTCGTGGTGTCCGGACGGCCCCCCGCGGTGCGCTGCTACTACGCGATCCAGTCGCGCCTGCCCGCCGCCCGCACCGGCCTGTACGGTCGCGGCATGATCGCGCTGACCGAGCCGGCGCGCGCGCGTTTCGAGCGGTTCCCGGACGTGCTGGCCGACGACCTCTTCCTCGACTCGCTCTTCGCGGCCGACGAGCGGGTGCTCGTCGCCTCGGTGCACACCACCGTCGAGACACCCCGCCGGACTCGCGACCTCGTCGGACGCCTGGCTCGGGTGCGACGCGGGAACGCCGCGCTCCGCGCCTCCGGTCGCGTGGGGGTCCGCTCGTCGAACCGCACCAGCTGGCTGCGTGACGTGGTGCTGCCCCGCCCCTGGCTCGCTCCGGCGGGACTCGTCTACGCGGTCATCACGCTGGTCGCGGAGAGGCGCGCCCGGCGTTCCGACGGCTCCTGGGGCACGGACACCACGACACGGGCGCCGCGGGGGGGACGATGAGCGAGCTGCGGAACGTCTGTTTCCACGGCATCGGCACGCCCGCACGCTCGGTCGACGCGGCCGAGGCGCGCTACTGGGTGACGCGCGACGAGTTCCTGCGGATCCTCGACGACGTCGCAGGCTGGCCGTCGGTCGCGCTCTCGTTCGACGACGGCAACGCGTCGGACGAGCGCATCGGCCTCCCGGCGCTCGTCGAGCGGGGCCTGGCGGCGACGTTCTTCGTGCTCGCCGGCCGGCTCGACACCGCCGGCAGCCTGGGGCGCGACGACGTGCGTGCCCTCGCCGACACCGGGATGACGGTCGGCAGCCACGGGATGAACCACGTCTCGTGGCGCGCGCTCGACCCCGCGGCACGAACGCGCGAGCTCGTCACCGCCCGGGCCCAGATCGCCGAGGCCTCCGGGCGCCTCGTCGACCAGGCGGCGTTCCCCCGAGGGCAGTACGACCGCACCGCGCTCGCTGCGCTCCGTGGCCTCGGCTACCACCGTGCGTTCACGTCGGACGCCCGGCCGGCCCGGCCCGGCGCCTGGCTGCAGCCGCGGTACAGCGTGACGCGCGACGACACGGTCGACTCGCTGCGCGGACGGGTCCTCACCCCGGCGCCGCTGCCCCGGCGGCTCGTCCTCGAGGCGAAGGGACTGGCCAAGCGCCTGCGGTGACGGCTACGCGATGCTGTGCGGACCCTTCGGGTGACGCAGGTAGGAGCGGCTGAGGAGCCCCCGCAGGGCGGCGCGGCTGGTCGGCTTGCCCAGCACCGCCCGGCTCGCCTCGCGCACGACGAGCACGCCCCAGAACGCGGCGGACTCCGCGCGCCCGTGCCGTCGCGCGTAGAGGCGGTAGCGGTTGGCGACGAGGAGCTTCCACAGCCGCGGGTTGCCGGCCGACCCACCCTCGAGATGCGTGGCGGTGGCGCTCGGCACGTACCAGGTCGCGTGCCCGGCGTCCCGGGCACGGAGCGCGAAGTCCGTCTCCTCCGAGTAGAGGAAATAGGTCTCGTCCCACGGCCCGGCCGCGCCCCAGCAGTCGGCGGAGACCATCTGCGTCGAACCCTCGGCCCAGTCAGTCGGGCTCTCCCGCTCATAGTCGGCCACATCGGTGACGACCTCGCCGAGGTCGCGGATCCGGCCGGCACGCTCGGCACCGAGCACGGCGTCGGCCAGCGCCCGCCGGAGCGTCGGCTCCCGTCGCCGGGAGGCGATGAGCTCGCCCTTCGCGTCGAGGAGGCGCGGCACGACGATCCCGGCACCCGTCCGTCGGAGGGCCGCGAGGAGCTCGCGGCCGCATCCCGGCGCCAGGCGCACGTCGGGGTTGAGGATCAGGTAGGCGTCGACGTCGCCGAGGTGGGCGACGCCGAGGTTGATCCCGGCGGCGTAGCCGCCGTTGCGCGGCGACCGCACCACCTCGGCGTCCGGTGCCGCCGCACGGACGACGTCGAGGGTCCCGTCGCTCGACCCGTTGTCGACGACGACGACGCTCCAGTCGACGCCGGCCAGACCGGTCGGCAGGGAGGCGAGGACGCCGGCGACGACGGCCGCGCTGTCGAAGGTGACGATGACGACGCCGACGCGTCCCGGCGCGCCGGTCGCACGTCCGATCCGCGGCTGGGCCGACAGGTGTCCAGCGGCGACGAGGCGGCGCGGATGGCGCAGGGACACCAACAGCCTCCTGGACTCGGGCGGCGTCGAAATCGTCGCACGAGGCCGATTCGCACGGGCTCCAGCGGCTGGGTGACGACGCGGGTGAACCTCATCTGGATCGCGGCATATGATCCGTTTCGTCCCTTATGGTCGAGGCGAGGGGGTTCCATCCCTCGCCGGGAGGGGCTGCCATGGCGGACGCGCGACGTGAGCCGGTGTCGATCGTGTGCGTCTTCAACGACCCCGCGGTGCGCTCGTCGTGCCTGGACCGCTCGATCGCCGCGGGGCTCTCTGACGCCCCGGACACCGAGTACATCCCCGTCGACAACACTCGCGGCCAATTCCGCTCAGCCGGCGCCGCCCTCAACGCCGGCGCCGCCGAGTCACGCCGTCGAGTGGTCGCGTTCGTCCACCAGGACGTCTACCTGCACGACCTCGTTGCGCTCGAGCGTGCGGCCGCCGCGCTCCTGGACGACCCGCGGATCGGACTCGTCGGCGCGGTCGGCATCACCGACACGGGAGCCGTCCTCGGGCGGGTGCGGGACCGAGTCGTGATGATCGGGCAGCCGACCTCCGAGTCGCAGGACGTCGACAGCGTCGATGAAGTGCTCTTCCTCGTCGATCGTGACCGAGTCGTGGCCGACCCTCTGAGCGAGCACCCGGACCTTGCCTGGCACGCCTACGCCGTCGAGTACGGGGCCAGGATGCGGTCCGCCGGTCTCCGTGTCGTGGCGCACGATCTCGCGCTCACGCACAACAGCCTGACGGTCAATCTCGCCCGTCTCGACGAGGCCCACCGCCACGTCGCCGCGATCTACCCAGCGTTGCTGCCGATGCGCACCACCTGCGGCGTCGTTCGGCCACGAGGCCAGGATGGTCCGATACGCACCGCGCTGCGCCGCCGCAGGGGCGTCGCGACCTGGTGGCGCGAGTCGCTGCGGGCCCGACGATTGGCCCGCGCCGCCGGCCGGTCGACCCACGACATGATCCTGGGCGACATCCGACTGGCGATCGACGAGGCGCTCGAAACCATCGACGCCGCGTCGCTGCACGTCGTCAACCTCGGCAACTCCGCTCTCGAAGGCGGCAGATGGTCGGTCGACGGTCTGCCGCGACTCGGCCGGACGGTCTCGGCCGAAGTCGGGCGAAGCGTGGATTACGGCTGGTTCTCGGCGGTCGCCGGGCGGGCCGTCCTCGTCACCGGCATCGACGAGGGTGCGGTCGGCGGCCTCGCACCGCTGCTGGCCGACACGCCGCACCTCCTGGGGCTCGCCGAAGACACCGGCGCATGGCTCCTGGTCCACCCCGCGGCGGCTCGAGTTCGTGCGCAGTGGCGCACCCGGCGCAGCGCACCGTTCGGTCGTCGCCCGGCGACCGCGACCACGACGACGCCGACTGCGCGGCCCGCGCCCGTCGCCGGCTAGCCGATCGTGACCGACGCCGTGAGCTCCGTGGTCCGCAGGTCGCCTGCGACACTCGTCGCGCGCCTTCGGGCGGGTGCCTTCGGCCTCGCGGTCGGTCTCGCGGACCTGACGTCCCCCGGAATCCGGTACGGCTATGTCCACCCCCTGGCTGGCCGGGTCCTGCGGCGGCCACTCGCGACGTTGGGTCCGGTGCCGGGCGTGCGGTTCGAGTTGGCGAGCGCCGCGACCGGCCGTGCTGCCGACGTCCGCTGCGGCCTCTTCGCCGACCAGCTCGACAGCGGCGGCATCGGACGGGTGCTGGAGATGCTCGCCGTCGGCTTCGGGGCCGCGGGGATCGCTCCCGTCGTCGTCTGTCCCGCGGACGGCGACCGAGTGCAGCGACTCCGGGATGCCGGCGTCGAGGTGCTCGTCATGCCTGCGGGGCAGCCGATCGGCGCCGCACTACGGAACGCGGGGCTCGACGCAGTCCAGGTGCACAGTGCGCCTCGCCACCTCGTGGCAGCGGCGCTCGCCCTGGGCGTGCCCGTCGTTCCGGTGCTCCACAACACCGAGATCCACTACGACGAGGCTATGTGGCGCGAGACCGCGGCCCTGTTCGACCGCGCCGCCGCGGTCGTTGCGGTGAGCGACGTGGTCCGTCAGTTCCATGCCCAGCGCCTCCCCCGCAGGCTCGCAGACAAGATCGTTGTCGTGGCCAACGGCTCGATGCCAGTCCGGCCGATGGCCGACGGCACCCGAGACCGCGCACGCCTGGCCCTCGCCGAGACGCTCGGTGTCGACCTCGAGGGTGAGGTCGTCGTCGTCTGCCTGGCACGGTATGACTCACAGAAGAACATCGCCGCGACGGTCGCGGCCTTCCTCTCGGCCGCGGCGCACGACGAGCGGATGCGCCTCGTCGTCGCCGGCGAGCCGTCCGACTGGCTCGAGTACCGTCGCGCGGATGCGATCCGCCGGCTACACCCCCACGGCGACCGGGTCCATCTGTTGGGGATCTGCGACGCTGCCAGCGTCCTCGTGGCCTCCGACGCCTTCGTGCTGGACTCCTTCTTCGAGGGGTGGCCCCTCGCGGCGACCGAGGCCGTCGCGGCCGGGCTGCCGGTGGTCCTGAGCGACACCGGGGGCGCGGCAGAGCTTGTGGACCGCGCGGTGCGTGGGTCGGCGCTGATCCCGAACCCCACTGGACCTGCCGACCGCGTCACGGACAGGGTCGTGCGCGCGGCGCGTCGGCGCGCCACGCACCAGCCGAACGCGGGCGTCCTTGCCGCCGCCCTGTCCGCTGCGGTCGACACCGCCCGTCGCCTTGGACCGGCGAGACCACCGTTGGACGGTGGCTTCGATGGGATGGTCGCGGGGCACGCGGGAGTCGTCCGCGCCGCGATCGAGCACCGGCGGGACGCCGGCGCCGTCGCGCGCCCGAGTGGGGATGCGGCTCGATGACGTCCCCCGCCGACGCACCGATCGCCGAGCAGGCAGCGACAGGTGAGCAGCTCGGCCGCGCCGCCGCCTCCGGTGCGCTCTGGCTGACGGCGCAGAAGTGGCTGGTACGGCTCTCGGGCCTGGCCACCATCGCCATCCTCGCGCGGCTCGTCTCGCCCACGGAGTTCGGCGTCGTCGCGGTCGCCTCCTCGGTTCTGCCTTTCGTCTACCTGCTGTCGGACCTCGGGCTGTCCACCTATCTCGTACAGGCGACGGACCCGGACCAGCGCGTGCTCAGCACTGGCTACTGGCTTTCGCTCACCGCTGCGGCGATCCTCGGGGGCGCGCTCTTCGCCGGTGCGCCGCTCCTCGCCAACCTGCTGGGCGCTCCCGCGGCCGCGAGCGTCATGCGCGTCATGCTGATCTCAGTGCCGCTAGTGGTCCTCGCCTCAGTGCCGACGGCGCTGCTCCGGCGCCGGATGCGCTTCCGCCTCCTGGCGCTACAGGGGGCCGCCGGTGCCGTCCTCGCCCAGCTCGCCGCGGTCCTGGTCGCGCTCGAGAACGGCGGGGTCTGGGCGCTCGTCGTCCAGGCGCTGACGTCGGTAGCCATCACGTCGGGAAGCGCCTGGATCGCCGCGCGCTGGCGGCCGTCAGCGACGTTCTCGCGGATGGACTTCGTCACCATGGCCCGCTTTGGGTACAAGGTCGTCGCAGTAGAGCTGGTTGCGATCCTGCGCGGCTGGGCCGAGACAGCGATCGTGGCGGTTTCGCTGGGAACCTCCGCTCTGGGGTACCTCTCGATCGCGCAGCGCCTGGTCCAGGTCGCACAGGACCTCGGCGGATCGGCCGTCGCACCGGTGTCGCTCGTTGTCCTGGCGAAGGTCCGGGACACCCCCGAGCGGCTGCGCCAGGCCTACCAGCGCGCCCTCCGGCTCGTGTACGGCACGGTGTCGCCGGTCCTGATCTTCGTGGCGGTGGCCGCGCCCGTGGTGATCCCGTTCCTCTTCGGCCCGCAGTGGTCGCAGAGTGTCCCCGTCGCACGAGGACTGGCCGTGGCAGGCATCCTCACTCTGGGCGCCTTCCTCGACCAGGGGCTCTTCTACGCCCTCGGGCGGGCCGGACGGTGGCTCGTTTACTCGTCGGTGACAGACGTCGTGACAGTCGGCGCGACGGCACTGGCCGTATCCCGCGGCCTGACTGCGGTCGCGTGGGCCTTCGTTGCTGTCGCCTTCGTCGCGACCGTGGCACGGTGGCGGCTCGTCTCGCGTGACATCGGCACGACGGAGCGCGACCTCGCCCGGTTGTTCGTCACCCAGATCGCGTGCGCCCTCGGGTCCGGCGCCGCTGGGATGGCAGTCCTCGCGGTCGTGGCTGGGCCGAGCATCGTCCAGCTCCTGGTCGTGGGGGTCGTCATCGTCGCGGTGCACCTCGTGCTGCTGCGGGTCGTCGTCCCGGGGATCTATCGCGACGCGATCGACCACGCACCGGTGCCGGCGCGCGTGAGGACCGTGCTGCTGCGATGGTCGCGGGTGTCGGCCTGATAGGTCCCAGGAGGCGGCGCTCAGGCACGCCTGAGTACCCGGGCGACCTTCGCGGGCACGCGCCTGGCCTCGGTTGGCAGGTCGGCCCACCACGACCCGGCCGTGTACGCAGCGATCGCCTCCTCGTAGAACGTGGCCAGGCGTGCGGCCATCGCCTCCAGGCCAAAGTGCCTCTCCGCGAAGATGCGCCCGAACCTCCCGAGCTCCACGCGCAGAGCAGGGTCGTCGATGAGTCGCGTCAGCTGACGCGCCAGCAGCTCGTCGGGCCGCGACACCTTCTCGTCGCTCCAGTAGCTGTTCCGGGCGAGCTGCTGCGCCGTCTCGGGCTCGAAGATCTCGCTCCACCCGTTGTCTCCCTGCGCGACGAGCGGCTTTCCGTGCGCGAGCGCGCGCGCTGCGGAACCCCCCATGCCGAGCACGATGTCGGCACCAGCGTAGGCGGCTCGCGGGTCGGACATTGGGCCGACGAACTGCACCGCTTCCCTACCTACCTCGGCGTTGACGCTCTGCCCCAGGAGGCGAAGCCGTGGCGCCGCCGCCCCTGTGCCGACGACCTTGAGGACGATGCCTCGGTCGGCGAGCAGCCGAACCGCCCCGATCGCGGACTCGATCGCGACGGCCTTGAGGTTCTCCTCGAGCCTGGACACGATGACCACCGTCAGTTCGCGGTTCGCAACGGGGACCTCGGACGGGCGGTCGCGGGTCATGTCCACCGGAGGCCGGATGAGGATGGTCGGGCCCGGCCGGTCGACGCACTCATCCAGCAGGTACTCGGTGCCGACGACAAGGGGCACGTGTCGGTGCACCGACTCGCTGAGCACCATCTCGTACATCGTCAGCACCCAGGGCCGGCTGGCGAACCGGCTCGGCCCCCAGAAGACCGAACGGGCAGCGCCCCACGTGCCGTAGGCATGCACGAGATCGACGTCGAGGCGATCGGCCCAGCGCGACAGCAGCCGCGCGTGGGCAAGGACTGTCTCCGGCTCTTCGTACGGATCGATGTCGACCCCCCGATCGCGTGCCACGTCGAGCACGCTCGGCCCGGGCAGCGTCGGCCGCGGACCGATGAGGCAGGAGTCGAACCCTAGCGGGGCGAGCGCCGCAGCGAAGTCGACCGCGTTGATCTGCGTCCCCCCGAGTTCGAGGCTGTTGAGGTGGACGAGGACGCGCCGCCGGCGCAGCGTCACCGCACCGCCTGGGCCAGCACCTCGACGACACGCTCCTGCTGCCCGGCCGTAAGGTGCGGGTACAGCGGCAGAGACAGAATGCGCTCGGCTGCCGCCTCTGCCACGGGGAAGGAGCCGGTGCCGAACCCGAGCGACTCGTATGCGCCGGTCAGGTGGATCGGCGTCGGGTAGTGGATGCCGGCCCCGATCCCGGCGGCGTTGAGCGTCGCCAGCACGCGGTCCCGCTCGTCGACCTGCACAACGTAGAGATGCCAGACGTCCTCGTTGCCCTCGGCGGAGACCGGGGCCCGGACACCGTCGACGCCGTCCAGGAGCTCGGCGTACCGGGCGGCGGCCGCCCGACGCGCCGCGTTCCACGCGTCGAGCCGCTTGAGCTTCGCAGAAAGCACCACAGCCTGCACGGCGTCCAGCCGCGAGTTGACCCCGACCACCTCGTGGTCGTACTTGTGCGCCGAGCCGTGGGCGGCCAGGACCCGGACCTGGCGAGCGACGTCGGCATCCGACGACAGCACCGCCCCCGCGTCACCGGCCGCACCGAGGTTCTTGCCGGGGTAGAAGCTCGTGCCGGCGGCGAGGCCGAACGATCCGGCGGCACGGCCATTGTGTCGGGCCCCCTGGGACTGCGCGGCGTCCTCGATCATCGGAACGCCCGCATCGGCCGCGATCTTGCCGATCTCGTCAACCGGCGCCACCTGCCCAAAGAGGTGCACCGGCACGATTGCCTGCGTACGGGGCCCCACTGCCGCCCGCACCGCGGCAGGATCCATCAGCAGGTGCTCCGGGTCGACGTCGACCGGTACTGGCACCGCACCGATGCGTGACACGGCCTCCGCCGTAGCGATGAACGTGTTGGCGGGAACGACCACCTCCCCGCCACGGGTCACCCCGGCGGCGCGGTAGGCGAGCTCGAGAGCGTCGGTGCCGTTGGCGACCCCGACGACGTGCCCCACCTCGACGTACGAGGCATACGCCGCCTCGAACCGTGCGACAGCCGGCCCGCCGATGAACGCGGTGGTCGCGAACACCTCGTCCAGACCCGCTCGCACCTCGTCGGCGATCTCGGCCTGCTGGGCGGCAAGGTCCACCAGCGGGATGTTCATGACAGAGATGCCTTCCGCTCGTCGTACGCCGGCAGCGCGCGCGCCGGCACCCCGGCCCACGTCTCGCCGGCGGGGAGGTCCTGCAGCAGCACGGCGCCCATGCCGAGGGTCGCGCGGGGACCGACGACCGTGTGCTCACGGACGGAGCTGCTCATCCCCAGGTACGCGGCACGGCCGACGACGACGCCCCCGCCCAGCGCCACGCCCGCGCACACCGTCGCGTAGTCCTGCAGCACGTCGTCGTGCGTCAGCGTGACGTTCGGCATGACGACGACGTGCTCGCCCAGCGTGACGGAGGTGGTCATCACCACCCCGGCCAGGACGATCGACCCCGCCCCCACCTCGCAGCCGACCGGCACGTCGACCGAGGGGTGGACCACCGTGGCGTACCGCGCCGGCGACACCTCGAGGGCGTCGAGGCGCGCGACGATGGCCTCCCGCGCGGCGCCCCGGCCGGCGCAGACGAGGACGTCGCACCACGGGTGCGCGCGCACCTCCTCGATCGTGCCGAGCACCGGCACCCCGTCGATCGTCGTGCCCTGCAGGGCGGCCGAGTCGTCGAGGAAGCCCGCCACGTCGAACCCGCCGCGCGTGCGGAGAACCGCGAGCACCTCGCGGGCGAGGCCGCTCGCGGCGACGAGCAGCACCTGGTCGGCCACGTCAGGCCCCCACCAGCACGTCGATGACGCGTGCCTGCTCCGACTCCGACATCTGGTGGAACACCGGCAGGATCAGCGTGCCGTCGGTCAGCCGCTCGGTGACGGGCAGCGGCACGTGACGCACGCCGGCGTACGCCGGCTGCCGGTGGGCCGCCATGATGCCCCGGCGGGCGGAGATGTCGGCGGCCGCGAGGCATGCCAGCAGGCCGTCGCGGTCCAGCGGGTATGCGGACGTGACCTCGACCCAGAACGACTGGAAGTTGCACGTGCCCCACGCCGGGTCCGCGACCGCGCGCAGCCCCGGGATCTCCCCGATGTGCTTGGCGTACGTTGCGGCGATCTCCCGGCGGCGCGCGACGACCTCCGGCAGCCGGCCGAGCTGCACGAGGCCGACGGCCGCCTGCAGGTCGGTCATCCGGTAGTTGTAGCCGACCTCGGGGTACTCCTCGGCCGGTGCCAGCACGCTGGCGTGCCGGTCCGCGGCCGAGACGCTCATCGCGTGCTCCCGGAGCCGCCGGGCGCGCTGGGCCCACGCCGCGTGCGGCGTCGTCAGCATGCCGCCCTCGCCGGTGGTGACGATCTTGCGCGGGTGGAAGGACCACGTCACCACGTCGGCCCCGGCACCCACCGGCCGGCCGCGGTAGGTCGAGCCGGCGCCGCACGCCGCGTCCTCGATGACGACGATCCCGCGCGGGTCCGTCACCGCGCGGATGGCGTCGAGGTCGACGGGCACACCACCCTGGTCGACGACGACGACCGCCCGCGTCCGGTCGGTGAGCACCGCCTCGACGGTCTCGGCGGTGAGGTTGCCCGTGACGGGATCGACGTCCGCGAACACCGGCCGCGCGCCGACGTACGTCGGGGCGTTCGTCGTCGCGATGAACGAGAACGAGGGCACGACGACCTCGTCGCCCGCGCGGACGCCCGCGACGACCATCGCCAGGTGCAGCGCCGTGGTGCACGACGAGGTCGCGACCCCGTGACCCGCCTGCATCGCCTCGGCGAACGCCACCTCGAACGCCGCGACCCGCGGCCCCTGCGCGACCCAGCCGGAAGCGATCACCTCGGACACCGCGGCGACCTCCTCGGGGCCGAACCACGGCTGCATGACGTTGATGCGGCTCATGCCCGCCCCGCCCCGCTCAGCGCCCGTCCCGCCGCGATCTCGGCACGCAGCGGCCGCCACCACTCGACGAGCCGGCGCAACCCCTCGTCGAGGCCGACGGTCGCCTCGAAACCGAGATCCATCCGTGCCGCGGTGGTGTCCGCCAGGCGACGGGTGACGCCGTTGACGGCCCGCTCCGGCCCGTGCTCCACGTCAAGGTCGGAGTCCATCGCCCGCAGCAGCGCCTGGGCGAGGCCGAGCAGGCTCGTCTCCGTGCCGCTGGCGATGTTGTAGACGCCGTCGACGACGTCGCTGCTCGCCGCGAGAAGGTTCGCCCGGGCGATGTCCTCCGTGAACACGAAGTCCATGGTCTGGAGCCCGTCGCCGAAGATGAGCGGTGGCAGCCCGTCCGCGATGCGCTCCATCCAGCGGACCAGCACCTCGGTGTACAGCCCGTGCACGTCCATCCGCGGGCCGTAGACGTTGAAGTAGCGCAGCAGCACGTAGTCCAGTCCGTACATCGCGCGGAACGCCCGGGCCATGCCCTCGTTGAAGCTCTTCGCGGCCCCGTAGAAGGTGTCGTTGTTGTGGTGGTGGTGGCGCTCGTTCGTCGGGAAGTCCTCGGCGAGGCCGTAGACCGACGCGCTGGACGCGGCGACCAGCTTGCCCACCTTGTGCTCCGCCGCCGCCTCGAGCACCGTGAAGGTCCCGTCCACCAGCACCTCGAGCGCGAGCCGCGGCTCCTCGGCGCACTGGGTGATGCGGATCGCCGCCTGGTGGAAGACGAGGTCCTGGCCGCGGACGAGGTCGTGGACGAGGTCACGGTCCCGCAGGTCGCCGACGACGAGCTCGACGTTCCCGCTCGCCAGGGCGCCGGCCAGGTTCTCGCGGCGGCCGCGGACGAGGTTGTCGAGCACGACGACCTTGCCGGCACCCGCCGCCAGCAGCTGGTCGACGATCGTCGAGCCGATCGTGCCGGCCCCACCCGTGACGAGGGCGTTCGCTCCTTGCAGCGTGCTCATGCGACCGGCTCCAGCGTCGTCGTCGGGGCCCCGGTGGACACCGGGGTGAGGCGGCCGCCGTCCGCCAGGCTCAGCGAGGTGGCCTCCAGCACGTCGAGGACGCGCAGGCCGGCGTGCCCGTCGGTGCGCGCCGGCCGATGCTCGCGGATCGCGGCGGCGAGCTCGCCGACCATGACACCGAGGGCCTCGCGCTCGGGCAGTGCCGGAGCCCAGGCGTCGCCGAGGCGGTAGGAGACGTTGACCCGCGCCTTGTCCGCGTCGGGTCGGCCGAGGTCGACGCCCCGGTCGTAGACGGTGAGGCGCTGCTGCGGCTGAAGGTCGTCCCACACGAGCGTCCGCTTGGTGCCGCCCACGACGACCTGGCGGATCTTCGTCGGGCTGAGCCAGTTGACGTGCACGTGCGCGATCGCCCCGCCCGGCAGCGGCAGCGTCAGGTAGCCGACGCACGACTGGCCGACGCCGAGCGGGTCCGCCCCCTGGGCCGCGACGGCGGTCGGCACCAGCCCGCCCGGGAGGATGAAGTCGAGGATCGACAGGTCGTGCGGCGCGAGGTCCCAGAACACGTCGACGTCCGGCTGGACCAGGCCGAGGTTGATCCGCACCGAGTCGACGAACAGCACCTCGCCGAGGTCGCCGGAGGCCACGAGCTCCCGGATCTTCATGACCGGGGCCGTGTAGCAGAAGGTGTGGTCGACCATGAGGACCCGGTCGACCTCGGCCGCGAGGCTCACCATGCGGCGAGCCGCCGCCCCGCCGTCGGCGATCGGCTTCTCGACCACGACGTGCTTGCCCGCGCGCAGCGCGGCGGTGGCCAGCGCGGCATGGGTGCGGGCCGGGGTGGCGATCGCGACCGCGTCGACGTCGTCACGCGCCAGCAGCTCGTCGACGGACGTCATCACCTCGACCGTCGACCGCGGGCCGACGACCTTGCGTGCCCGGGCCTCGTCGAGGTCGCACACCGCGACCAGGTCCCAGTCGGGGCTGCCGCGGAAGTTGCGTGCGAGGTTCGGCCCCCAGTACCCCGCGCCGATCACGGCGGCGCGCAGCTGCTCGGTCATGTCTCCTCGTTCCGGTCGGTATGGCCTCCAGTCTGGTGTCCGAATTGGCACCTTTGCCACGGTTCGGTGCCATTTCACCCCGCGGGCACGGGTGAACACTCCGGGGACACGTGTGGCCGCCGTCGACGGGCGACGAGCGGCCACACGTGTGTCGCGATGCTCAGCCGGCGGGGACGAAGACCAGGTCGACGCCGTACCACGCGGACGACGTGCCGGCGGGGAACGCGCTGCCGTCGCCGTACACGTACGCCCCTCCGTTGGCGACGGTCGACAGCGGTCCGACCGTGCGGACGTTCGTCAACCCGCCGACCGTCACGGCGTAGAGCCCGCCGACGGACTCGTACGCCGCCGTGTAGACGGCGCCCGGCGTGAGGTTGACGGGAGTCGGCAATGTCACGGTCTGCCAGCCCGACGCCGTCTCGCCCGACGAAGGGGCGCTCGCCAGCAGCACTCCGCCCGCGCTCCACAGCTTGACGGTGTGCGCCCCGGTGTTCGCCGAGCCCTTGTAGAACTTGATCGCGGTGACGGTCCCGGCGACGCTGCTGGTGAAACGCGTGCCGACCTGCACGTTCGCCGTGTCGTTCCACGACGCGTAGACCGGGACGTCCGTGCTGGACCACAGCGAGACCGGGCTCGCGGTGCCGGTCGCCGTGGTGAAGCTCCAGGTGCCCCCGGCGGGCACCGCGCCCGAGACGGTCACCGTCGCCGTGTAGACGGTGCCCGGGGCGAGCGCGGCGGACGGCGTGAACGTCACCGTGCCCGTCGCGGCCACGTAGGCCACGGACCCCGCGACCGCACCGGCCGGGCCGGTGAGCGCCAGGGCAGGCGTGGCGCTGGGCGTCGTGGAGAGCGTCGCCGAGACCGTCGAACCCGTGGACACCCCGGTCGCTCCGCCCGTCGGGACGGTGCTGGTCACCGTCAGCGGCGCTGGCGGCGCGGGGGTGAACACGAGGTCGACGAAGTAGTTCGACTGCTGCCACGTGCTCGTCGGGAACCCGCCGCCGTACCGGTACCGCCCGTTGCCGGCGGCGGGTGCGGTGAGCGGCCCCGCGACGACGTCCGCCGTGAACGCGTTCTGCGTCACCGCGTAGTGGCCCTGCGGGGCGAAGTACGACACCACGTACGTGGTGCCCGCAGTCACCGTGTACGGCGTCGCGAGCGTCGCGGTCTGCCATCCGCTGGCCGTCTCACCGCTGAAGGTGACCGTCGCCAGTGCGGTGCCCGTGGCGCTCCAGAGGGTGCCGGTGTGGGTGCCGCCGTTCCCCGTCCCCTTGAAGAAGCGGATCGCCGAGACGGAGCCGTTCTGGCTGGGCGTGAAGGACACGCCGAGCTCGACGCCCGAGCTGTCGTTCGCCGCGGTGGTGGCCGGCACGACCTCACTGAACAACGTGCACGGGCACCCCGAGCTCGCCGCGGTCGTGAAGGACCACGTCACCGGACCGGCGGTCGCGCCCGTCGTCGACACGAGCCCCGCGGCGGTCGCCGTGTAGGCGGTGCTCGGCGCCAGCGCCGCGGACGGTGTGAACGTCAAGGTCAGGCCGTCGGACGAGAGCTTGGTCGTGCCGGCCACAGCCGTCGTCCCGGCCGTCAGGCCGAGCGTCGCCCCGGCCGCGAGCGGTGCGCTCATCGTCAGCGACACGGGCGAACCCACGGCCGCCCCGGGCTCGCCGGGCGCCGGGCTCTGAGCGACCACCGTGAGGGGCGCCGGGTCGGGCGTGAACACGACGTCGACCAGGTAGCTCGTCGACGAGGTCGAGCCCGGGTAGGCGTCCGCGTACGAGTACATACCGCTGTCGCTGGCGGTCCGCAGCGGCGCGCGCTGGAGGCCCACTCCCGAGAACGCGCCGGTCGTCGCCGAGTACGCGCCGACCGTGGTCCGGTAGGAGGCGACGTACTCGGTGTCGGCCGCGATGCGCACCGGCGTCGCGAACATCACCGTCTGCCAGCCCTGCGTGCTCTCCGCGCTGAACGTCGCGGTGGCCAGCGGGGTCGCGGAACCGGCTGCCCACAGGGTCCCGACGTGGGTCCCCGTGTTGTGCGGTCCCTTGTAGAACCGGACGCCGTTGACGACGCCGCTGGTGCTGCTGGCGAACCGGACGCCCAGCGTCACCGCGCTGTAGTCCGCCGCCTCGAGGGTGGCGGGCGTCGCGGAGTCGTTGTAGAAGGACACCGGCGACCCACCCGCGACCTGGTCCGGCGCCGCCGTGGTGAAGGTCCAGGACGCCCCGCCGGTCACCCCGCCGGTGTTGGACGTCGCGGCGGCCGTGACGGTGTAGGTCGTCGACGGCGTCAGGGCTGACGTGGGTGTGAATGTCGCGATGCGTGATGTCGAGTCGTAGCTCGTCGTGCCGACGACTGCGGTCGACCCCGCCGCCAAGGTCAGCGAGACGGACGGCGCCGTGACGGTCTTGGAGAACGTCACCTGGATCGGCGTGCCGAGCGGCACGCTCGTCGAACCCGGCAACGGGCTCTGCGAACCGATGGTCAGCGGACTCGTGTCGGCTGTCTGGAACAGCACGTCGACGTAGTACTGGCTGGCGTTGAAGGTCTGGTTGGGGAAGGAGCCGGGAGTGCCGTACACGCCGCTGTAGGACGACCCGAAGCCACCTGTGGTCGCGAGCGGCGGTGCGCTACGCCCGGCATACGCGAACGCCTCCGATTGGTTGGCGTAATGCCCCACGGGTGCGGTGTAAGACACCACGTACGTCGTCCCGGCGGACACGGCGACAGGTGTCGAGAACGACGCCTGCTGCCAGCCGCTCGCGGTCTCGTTGCTGAACGTCACGGTCGCCAGGCGCTGCCCTGCGCTCGTCCAGAGCGAGCCGACGTGCGTGCCCGTGTTGGCCGTGCTCTTGTAGAAGCGGACGCCCGAGACGAAACCGGCCGTCGACGCGCTGAACTGCAGTCCCAGCTCGACCGCCGAGGGGTCGCCGCTGTCGGCAGTGACGGGCGTCGTCGTGCCGTACAGGGAGCACGGGCACGACGCGTTCAGGGACAGCGACGCGGGCATGCCGATGTTGGCGCTGTCGTCGATCGCACGCACCTGGACACTCGTTGCTCCGACACCCGCCTGCAGGTAGGAGTACGACCAGCTGGTCGTACCAACTGCGGGGTGCCATGTGGCGCCGCCATCGGTTGACGCCTCGACGCCCGCGACCACGCCGCCGACGTCGCTCGCCGTCCCGGACACTGTGACGGACGAGCCGTTGGTCTCCGGAGTGCCGGCGGTCGGCGTCGTGATGGTGACCGTCGGCGCCGTGACGTCGGTCGACGCCGCGGCCGGCACCATGCCGGACATCAGCGTGAACGGCTGCGCGCCCATGTCGGCCAGCAGATTGATGGTCGCCTGCTGCATGCGCGGGTCCGCGGGCGCACCAGATCCGTCGTGAGTCTGATCGAGGCCCCACGCCCACTGGATGCTTCCCGCCGAGAAGACGAGCGCTCCGCTCGAGGCCTTGTAGAGGGTTACGTGATGCGTCGTCGTGCCGGGCGCGGTCACGTTGCCGAAGTCCTGCAGGTACTGCGGGACGGCGCCGATCGTCGTCGAAAGGTCCACGAGGCCCGGCGGACGGGCACCGTTGTCAAGGTCCTCGTCCGACTCGTACCCGACCGTGTGCGGCGCCAGCGCCTGCGTGGTTCCGGCCGGCATCGACGTGAGCGACGTGTTGCGCCAGAGCCGCGTCAGACCCTGCGCGGCCGTCACCGTGACGGGCAGGTCCGAGTTGTTCGACATGTACAGCGTGCCGCTCAACCCGTTCTCGGGTAGACCCGCCCCCTGCGCCGTCGAGGCGAATCTCGGATCTCGCCACGTGCCCGTCCACGTCGGGGATGGGTCGATCTTTGCGTTGGACCACGTCTCCTTGTAGGAGACGAGGGTCCGATTGGCGGTCGGCGTCCCAGCGATCGACGGCTCGTACCGCGTGTGCCAGTAGATCTCGTTCCCACTGAAGAACGCCAGATTCACGCCCGCGTCACGGGCCGCCTGGACGTTCGCGCGCTGGCCGGTCGACCAGTACTCGTCGTGCCCGACGGACATGAAGGTCTTGTGGTTCAGGAGAAGGCTGCCGTATCGGTCCGAGTCCAGGCCAGCGATGTAGGTGACGTCGTACCCGTTGCGCTCGAGAAAGCGCACCATCGCAAACTCGGAGCTGAAGTAGAAGTCGCGGCCCCCTTGCCAACCCCGCGTGGCGAACGGCCGGTTGTAGCTGATCTTGTACGCGCGGCCGGGGCCGCCGCCCTGATAGAAGTCGGAGCCGCCGTAAGTGTTGTACGCCTCCCACGTCGGGTCAGACGTCTGATAGACGATGTCCGAGTGCGACGAGTCGTTGCGCACGATGAAGGTGATCTGGCTCCACCAGTTGTGGACCGTGTCGCCGAGAAGCGCGACGTAGACGCCCGAGACCGCATCGGTGGGCACGTTCCACGTGGCGGACACAGCCCAGTTGCCGCAGTCGGTCAGCTCGGTCGTCTCGTCCCAGACGCACTGCGGCTGTGTCTGCGGCAGCGCGACTGAGGGGGTGACCGAGGCGATGTGCCTCGCGCCGAGCCCCTGGTACCAGCCGGTCCGGTAGATGTCGATCGTGTACTTCGACGACGTGGTGTCGATCTTGAAGCCGATGCTGCTACCCGCATTGACCGAGATGTCGGTGGCGTATCCCTGGAGCTCCGAGTCGCCGGCTCCCTGGATGTCCCACACGGACGGGTCGGTGCCCGGTTTGGAGTTCTCGCAGACGATGGGGTTGCTGCCGACGCCGCAGGGATCGGCCGCGCTGGCCGGCGCGGCGATGGCGGTGAGCCCTACGCTCGCGAGGGCGACGGCGACCAGGACGGCGACCCGACCGTGGGCTGCCCGAGTAGACATGTCGGCTCCGCTCGAACGTCGTTCCGCACGCCGCCGCTCAGCGGCGACGACACGGACTCGGACACCAATCCGGGTCATACCGGACAATACGGTCCAAAGCGCGACGACGGGTACATCTCGGTCGAAGATCACCCGTCGCGTCGTGCGCTCCCGCCACCACCGCACGGGATCATCGGCGTAAGTCCATCCACCGAACCCGGAGCCGACCGTGCCCGACACCCCGCCGGCCGCCCTGCCGCCGGCCACGATCGCCGCTACCGCCGACGTCGACCCCCGGGCGACGATCGGCGCGGGCACCAAGGTCTGGCACCTCGCCCAGGTGCGCGAGGACGCCGCGGTGGGCGCCCAGTGCATCGTCGGCCGCGGCGCCTACATCGGCCCCGGAGTCCTCGTCGGCGCTCGCTGCAAGATCCAGAACTACGCGCTGCTCTACGAGCCCGCCGTCCTCGAGGACGGCGTCTTCGTCGGGCCGGCCGCGGTGTTCACCAACGACTACTACCCGCGCGCCGTCAACCCCGACGGGACGCTGAAGGCTGCGGACGACTGGCACGCCGTCGGCGTGACCGTCCGGGCCGGCGCCTCGATCGGTGCCCGGAGCGTGTGCGTCGCCCCCGTGACGATCGGCCGCTGGGCGCTGGTGGCTGCGGGGTCCGTCGTCACCAAGGACGTGCCCGACTTCGCCCTGGTCGCGGGGGTGCCCGCGCGGCGGGTCCGCTGGGTCGGGCGCGCCGGCGAGCCGCTGTTCGCCGACGGCGACGGCCGCTGGCGCTGCCCGACGAGCGGCGAGCGCTACGCCGAGGCCGACGGCGTGCTGACCCCCCTGGACTTCGCCCTCTGAGTCAGTACGCCCCTGCGGACCCGAGCACGGCGCGCCCTGTCTTCCAGAGGATGAGCAGGTCCATCGCGACCGACCAGTTGTCCACGTAGCGCAGGTCGAGGCGCACGGACTCGTCCCACGACAGGTCGGACCGGCCGGACACCTGCCACAGCCCGGTGAGCCCCGGCCGCACGTGCAGACGCCGGAACACCTGGTCCTGGTAGCCATCCACCTCGCTCGGCAGCGGCGGGCGCGGGCCGACGAGCGACATGTCGCCGCGCACGACGTTCCACAGCTGGGGCAGCTCGTCGACAGAGAACCGCCGCAGCACCTTGCCGACCGGGGTGATCCGCGGGTCGTCGCGCATCTTGAAGAGCAGGCCGTTGCCCTGGTTCTGCGACAGGAGTGCGGCCTTGCGCTCCTCCGCGTCCCGGTACATCGACCGCAGCTTGATCATGGTGAACGGGCGCCCGTCGATGCCGATGCGCGCCTGCCGGAAGAACACCGGCCCGCGGCTGGTCACGCGCACCGCCAGCGCGGCCGCGAGGATCACCGGGGTGGCGGCGAGCATCAGCGCACCACCGACGAGCCGGTCGAGCAGGCTCTTGGCGAGCAGGCGGCGACGCGGCGGGACGGTCTGCACCTCGAGGAGCGACAGCCCGACCGTCGGGCGCACCGACACGCGCGGCCCCAGCACCTCGACCAGCCCGGGAGCGACGACGAGGTCCGCGCCGGCCCGTCCGAGCGCCCACGAGAGCCGCCGCAGCGCATCGCCGGCCAGCTCGCTTCCCGCCACGACGACCGCCTCGACGCGGTAGTCGTAGGCGACCTGGACGACGTCCGCCAAGGCACCGAGCAGTGGCACCCCGTCCTGCGGGGGCCGGTCGTTCACCGAGGGCAGGCAGATGCCGACCACCCGGTAGCCGTAGTGCGACGAGGAGCGCAGCCCTTCGATGGTGCGGTGCACCGAGTCGGCGTCCCCGACGACGAGCGTGCGGGTCATCGCGAGCCCGTTCCGGCGGGCGCCGTGGAGCCCGCGTCGCTGCAGCTGCCGGCAGAGGAGCCCGACGACGGTCAGCACAGTGGCCACGACGGCCAGCATCAGCCGCGGGAGCGGGTGCGCGGTGAACGCGGTGGCGAGCCCGGGCACGACGACCGCCGCGACCCCCGCCCGCAGCACGGCCTGGAGCTCGCGGGGGCCGTCGCCGACGGACTTCCCGTCGTAGCCGTGGCCGACGCCGACCGCCACGAGGAACGTGGCACCGGCGATGAGGGCCGGGATGGCCTGGGTCGTCGTCGGCAGCCAGCCCAGCGCGTACGCACCGGCCAGCGTCGCAGCGACGAGCGCCAGGTCGGCGGAAGCCGCGCGGTAGACGTAGCCGGTGGCCGCGCCCCGCCACGAGTCGGCCTCGTCACCCTCGAGCGGCACCCGCTCGCCGGCGACGAAGGGTTCGGTGGAGGCCCACGAGCGACGCACGGCGGCAGAGGGACGCCGGCGCTCGACGAGCGCGGCGAGCTCGGCCGTGATCGCGCCGGGTTCTCCTACGACGGTCATGTCAGCCCCCTCCCCGGTGTCCGGTTTGGAGCCTATTCGACCTGGTTGGTACCCGTTAAGCCCTAGATGTCCGATTCATGACACTTTCACCCGCCGTTGGGCTTGGTGTGGAAGAGCAGCTGGGCCCTCTCGAGCCCTTCGACGACGACCGCCTCGGCCGCGTCCGCGGCGCGGTCCACCAGCCACTCGAGGTCCTTGCGCTCCGTCGCGGAGAAGTCGCGGAGCACGAAGTCGGCGGCGTCCATCCGCCCGGGCGGGCGTCCGACGCCCACCCGCACCCGCACGTAGTCCTTGGTGCCGAGCGCGCGGGAGACGTCGCGCAGTCCGTTGTGGCCGCCCTCCCCGCCCCCGACCTTGAGGCGGACGTCCGCGAAGGGGATGTCGAGCTCGTCGTGCACCACGACGACGCGCTCGGCAGGCACGTCGTAGTACCTCGCCAGCTGGCCGACCGGCCCGCCCGAGACGTTCATGTACGTCGTCGGGCGGGCCAGCACCACGCGCGGGCCCGGTGCCCCTCCGGGCAGCGTGCCGAGCCGGGCCTCGGCCGTCGCGGCCTGCGGCCGTCGACCGAGGACACCGCCGGTACGTCCGAGCGTCACGCCGAGACGGCGCGCCAGCTCGTCGAGCACCATCGCGCCGACGTTGTGCCGGTTGCCGGCGTACTCCGGGCCGGGGTTGCCGAGGCCGACGAGGAGCCAACGGTCCTCGGCCACGCTCGTCCTCCCTGCCCGGTGCGGGTCAGTCCTGCTCGGCGGCGGCGGCCGGGGCCGGGGCGGCCTCGGTCTCGGCCTCGGTCTCGGCCTCGGCCCGCGGCACGGTGATCGTCAGGACGACGTGCTCGGGGTCGGTGAGGAGGGAAGAGCCCTGCGGGAGGGCGATGTCGCCGGCGTGCAGGATCGCGCCCTCCTCCAGGCCCTCGATCGACACCTCGACGCGGTCGGGGAGGTGGGTCGCCTCGGCCTCGAGCGAGAGGTGCTGCGTCTCGACGACGTGGATGGTGCCGGGGGCCGACTCGCCGACGACGTGCACGGGGATCTCGACCGTCACCTTCTCGCCGCGGCGGACGATGAGGAGGTCCAGGTGCTCGATGACGTTGTGCACCGGCTCGACCTGCACGTCCTTGGCGAGCGCCAGCGTCAGCGTGCCGTCGATCTCGATCTCGAACAGCGCGTTGGAGTGCTTGACGGCCATCATCACCTGGTGGCCCGGCAGCGCGACGTGCACCGGGTCGGTGCCGTGCCCGTAGAGGACGGCGGGGATGAGGTTGGCGCGGCGCAGGCGGCGCGCGGCGCCCTTGCCGAACTCGGTGCGGCTGGTGGCGACGAGCTTGGTCTCGGCCATGGTGGTCCTCCGGAGCGTTGACTGTCGCCGCACCCGGGGCGCGGCGCATGACGAACTGGTACGACGAATCGAGACGGCCTCGACGCGGGGCGCGGGACGGGCGACGCGGAGGCATCGGCCCAGTCGATCACGGATGTGGCTCGAGGCCGATGCCGGTCCTCGCAGACCGGCAAGCCGACCGTCCGACATCCCTCGCCGAGGCAGCCCGAGAATCCTACCGGCTCCCGCCCCACCCCCCAACCCACGCCCCCTCCCCTCGTGCCGACCGCTTCGGTGCTTCTGCTCCGATTCGGTGCATCGATGCACCGTCGTGGCGCGAATGCACCGAAGTGGCGGCTCAGCGGAGAAGCGGCGGGCGCAGGATCGTCGGGACGTCGGGTGGGAGCAGCCGGAGCACACGCGCCGAGAGGCCCGCGCGACGCGGGATGTCCTCCTTCGTGACACGCACGAGGCGACAACCGGCGTCCACGAGAGCGTCCTGCCGCCGCTTCTCGGCGACCAGGTCCTCCGCCGTCCGGTACTTCGTCCGGCCGTCGTACTCGAGGAACACACGCCACTCCTCCCACCCGAGGTCGGTCCAGAACGTGCCCAGCCTGGTCGTGACGGGGATCTGGGTGCGCGGCAGCGGCAGGCCGTCACGCAGCACGACGAAGCGGGCGGCGCTCTCGCCGGGCGACTCTGCCCCGGCGTCGGCCAGCTCGATCACGCCGCGCGCTCGCGCCACACCGTTGCGTCCGGCGATGCGTGCGAGCAGCTCGAGCGCCGAGGACCGGTCCGCGCCGGCACGCAGCGCGGCGTCCGCGACGACGAGCCCGGCGAGCGGTGGCAGCGAGCGCGCACAGTCGACCATCGTCTGCGCGAGGCTCGTGACGGGCAGGGACCCGACGACCGTCAGCTGGCCAGGGTCCACGGGTCCCGTGTGACGCGCGACCAGCCTGTCCCGGCCAGTGCCCGGACGGCCGAGCTGCCGCACGTGGGTGGCGTCGGGCACACGCCACAACGGCAGGCCCCAGACGAGGGCCGCCGACTCGTGGCTGAACCAGTGCGGCCTCGTCAGCCTGTCGTCGACCGCCGCGATCACGGCCAGCGCGCGTTCCTCCCGCGAGCGGCGTGGGCTCGTCGGGCCGTACCCGCCTCGGGTCAACCGCTCCCATGACGCGCGCCGGACGCGAGCAGCGGTCGCGTTGTGGTCGTGCTCGCGCGCCAGGTAGACGCGCGGCGGCGAGACGACGGGGGTCGGGACCGATGAGCCGGGGCGCAAGGACACCGCGCCACGGTGCTCGGATCAGCCCTTCGATGGCCCTGCTACCGCACGGCAGGCGGCCTTCGACCACGGACCCCCGGCTGTGGTCGGCTCGACCGCCCCCGGCTGTGGTCGGCTCGATCTCCCCGCCACTTCGGTGTTTTCGCGCCGACTCGGTGGATCGATGCACCGAAGTGGCACCGAACCACCGAGGCGGCGGGGGTGGGGGTGGCGAGCGTGAGCACGTCGTGGCGAGGCGGCGGGTGAGTCCGCCGTGGCGAGGCGGCGGGTGAGTCCGCCGTGGCGAGGCGGCGGGGGTGAGCCCCGCCACCGAGCCGGGTCAGGCCTGGCCGTCGAAGAGGGACGTCACCGAGCCGTCGTCGAAGATCTCGCGGATCGCCCGCGCGATGAGCGGAGCGATCGACAGCACGGTCAGCTTGTCGAACCGGCGCTCGTCGGGGATCGGCAGGGTGTCGGTCACGACGATCTCGCGCGCACCGCCGTGCTCCAGCCGCTCGACCGCGGGCTCCGACAGCACGCCGTGCGTCGCCGCCACCAGCACGTCCTTGGCGCCGGCCTCGAGCACCACGCGCACGGCCTCGGAGATGGTGCCGGCGGTGTCGATGAGGTCGTCGACGAGCACGCACGAGCGGCCCTCGACGTCGCCGACCACCCGGTTGGCCACCGCGCGGTTAGGCCGGCGGATGTCGCGGGTCTTGTGGACGAACGCCAGGGGCGCTCCCCCGAGCTTGGCGGCCCACTGCTCGGCGACGCGGATGCGCCCGGCGTCCGGCGACACCACGGTGACGTTGGAGACGTCGACACGGGTCCGCACGTACTCGACGAGGATCGGCATCGCCCACAGGTGGTCGACGGGCCCGTCGAAGAAGCCCTGGATCTGCGCCGCGTGCAGGTCCACGCTCATGATCCGGTCGGCCCCGGCGGTCTTGAACAGGTCGGCCATCAGCCGGGCGGAGATCGGCTCGCGGCCGCGGTGCTTCTTGTCCTGGCGGGCGTAGCCGTAGAACGGCGCCACCACGGTGATGGTCTTCGCCGAGGCCCGCTTCAGCGCGTCGACCATGAGCAGCTGCTCCATGATCCACGTGTTCACCGGCGTGCAGTGCGACTGCAGGACGAAGGCGTCCGCCCCGCGCACCGACTCCCCGAACCGCGTGTAGATCTCCCCGTTGGCGAACTCGTAGGCGGTGGTCGGCACCAGCTCGACGCCGAGGTGCTCGGCCACCTGGGAGGCCAGCTCCGGGTGGGCCCGGCCCGACACGAGAACGAGGCGCTTCTCCCCGTCGCTGCTGATCAGGCCGGTGGTCATCGGGTGGTGTCCTTCTCGTCGGTCGCGGTCTCGTCGGTGTCGGGGAGATCGTCGCCGGGGGGTGCGCCCGCGACCGGGCCTCTGGCGCGGGCCGCCGCCTCCGCGGCCGCCGATCCCGGCCGGGTCCGGTCGACCCACCCCAGGAGGGTCCGCTGGTCGTTCGCGCTGATGGCCAGGGCACCCGGCGGCACGTCGAACCGCACCACCGTCCCGGCCCCGGTGAAGGCGCCGTCGCCGATCGTCACGGGCGCGACGAACATCGTGTCCGCGCCGATCCGCACGTGCGAGCCGATCGTCGTGCGGTGCTTGTCCACCCCGTCGTAGTTGGCCGTGACGGACGCGGCGCCGACGTTCGTGTGGTCGCCGATCTCCGCGTCGCCGATGTACGACAGGTGCGGCACCTTCGAGCCGGTGCCGATGCTGGTGTTCTTCGTCTCGACGAACGCGCCGATCTTGCCGTCGGTGCCGAGCATGGTGCCGGGGCGCAGGTACGAGTACGGCCCGACGGTCGCGTGCGGGCCGATCACCGACAGCGAGCCGTGCGAGCGCACGACGACCGCGCCCGGGCCCACCTCGACGTCCGTCAGCGTGGTGTCGGGGCCGACCGTCGCGCCCTCCGAGACCACGGTGGCGCCGTGCAGCTGCGTGCCGGGCAGCAGCGTCACGTCCTGGCCGAGCTCGACGTCGACGTCCACCCACGTGGTGGCCGGGTCGACGATGGTCACGCCCGCGCGCATCCACTCCTCGAGGATCCGGCGGTTCAGCTCGGCGCGGATGGCCGCCAGCTGCACCCGGTCGTTCACGCCCTCGACGGTCGCCGGGTCGTCGGTCAGCAGCGCGTGCACCCGGCGCCCGTCGCGGTGCGCCAGGGCGACGACGTCGGTGAGGTAGACCTCGCCGGCGGCGTTGTCCCGGCCGAGCCGGCCCAGCGCGGAGCGCAGCACGTCGGCGTCGAACACGTAGGTCGAGGTGTTGATCTCGCGGATGGCCCGCTGCTCGTCGTCCGCGTCCTTCTCCTCGACGATCGCGACGACGCCACCGTCCGCGCCGCGCAGCACGCGGCCGTAGCCGGTGGGGTCGGGCACCTCGGTCGAGAGCAGGGTGACCGCGTTGTCGTCGGCCGCGTGCGCGGCGAGCATCTGCTCGAGCGTCCCGGCGTCCAGCAGCGGGACGTCGCCGGCCATGACCACGACGGCGCCGGAGAGCGGGCTGCGCGCCTCGAGCGCCGCGAGCGCCACCTGGACCGCGCGGCCGGTGCCCGGCACGTCGTCCTGGTCGGCGACGATGGCCTCCGGGTCCACCTGGCGCAGGTGGTCGACGACGAGGTCGCGCCCGTGGCGAACGACGACGGTGACCCGCTCGGGGTCCAGGGCGCGGGCCGTCGCCAGCGCGTGGGCGAGCATCGACCGCCCCGCGAGGGTGTGCAGCACCTTGGGTGTGGCCGACCGCATGCGGGTGCCCTCCCCTGCGGCCAGCACGACGACCGCGGCAGGGCGGGGGATGGTCACGTTCGCCAGGGCTCCTCGCGGTGTGCGCCCGGGAACAACCGGGCCGGAACGTCGCGACGAGCCTACCTCCCCCGGGGTGCCGATCCCGTCCCGACGAGGGCTCCCAGGTGCGCGACGTAGGGTCGAGGGTGTGGCGACGTTCTCCGCAGTGAACCGGCAGCACATCCTCCAGGCGATCGCCGAGTACGACGAGCGGGGCGGCGAGAACTTCCTCGGCGTCTACGGGTTCGGTCCGTCGCTCGAGTACTGGCTCGTGCACGAGGGACGGCAGTACGACTCCAAGGCGATCCTCGGCGTCGCCCACAAGTACGCCACCGGCCGCATCGCGCCTGAGGAGGAGTTCAGCCGCGGGGTCGCCGGCGCTGCCGCCGTGCTGCGGAAGAACGGCTTCGAGGTGACGGGGCCGGACGCCCCGGAGAGCGCTGCGCCCGTTCGTCGTACCCCTTCCGCGCGCACGACGAGCCCACGCTCGTCCTCGCCGCGCACGAGCACCCGCCGCGTCGCCCCGGAGGACCGGCCGGTGGCGATCTGCCCGACCTGCTTCACGGTGCTGCCCGCCACGGGCGTCTGCGACACCTGCGGGTAGCCGCCCGGGCGCGCGTCGAGGGGCGCGCCCACGCGGGACGCACCCCTCGACGGATGGACGACTAGGAGCGCCGAGGCGCGTGCGTCGTCAGGAGGACCTTCCGCAGTTCCTGGTACTGCGGCTTGGGGTGGTAGCTCGGGTCGAACAGGAGCCCTGCCCCCTCACCGTGGAACACGCCGGGGATCCAGGAGTGGCCGTCGTCCACGCCCCAGGCCGTGAACGAGAGACACTGCCGCACCGCGAGGCAGGCCTGCAGCAACTGTGTCCAGTAGGACTGCTGCGTGGCCTGCAGGGCGGGTGTCAGCGGGATGTCCGTGTAGGCCCCGGGGTTGGCCGGGTCGGGCTGGACGAACGTGCGGACGTCGACCTCGGTGAGCGCGACCTTCAGCCCCAGCGCGGCGAAGCGCGTGAGGTTGTTCTGCAGGTCGGGGAACCCGTACTGCGTGTCCAGGTGACCCTGGAACCCGACGCCGTCGATCGGCACCCCCTGCGCCTGGAGCTGCTGGACGAACGCGTAGACCGCGTTGCTCTTCGCCCCGGTGAACTCGAGGTTGTAGTCGTTGTAGAAGAGCAGCGCGCGCGGGTCCGCCTCGTGCGCCCAGCGGAAGGCGTCGGCGATGTAGTCAGTCCCGTTCATGCCGAGCGCCTGGTAGGCCTGGTAGAAGATGTCCTGGCGCGGGGTGCCGTCGTCGGCGAAGGCCTCGTTGACCACGTCCCACTGCCAGATCTGGCCCTTGAAGTGCGTCACCTCGTCGGTGACGTGCTTGTGCAGCAGGTCGCGCACCTGCTGCGGCGTGAACGACGTCGTCACGCCGTCGGTCGACAGCCAGCTCGGCAGCTGGTTGTGCCACACCAGGGTGTGGCCGCGGACGAGCTGGTGCGCCGCCCGCGCCCCGGCGACGAGACGGTCGGCGGGCGCCCAGTCGTACGTGCCCTGCGTGGGCTCCACGAGCTGCCACTTCATGACGTTCTCCGGCGACACCGTGCTGAACTGCTGGTTGACGATCGCGGTGTACGTCGCGTCCGACCCGTACAGGTCCATGTTGACGGCCGCCCCCACCCTCAGGCCGGAGCGCTGCGCGAGGATGCGCAGGCTGGGCTGGGTGTCGTGGATGGTGGTGCCGGAACCGACCGGCGGATGGCCGCCGGTGGTGGCGAACGCCGCCGCGGGCGTCGCGGTCAGTGCCGCCGTCGCCAGGGCGACGACCAGCAAGGGATGACGGATGCGCATTGCAGGCTCCTTCGCAGCAAAGCGGCACGCCCCGCGGTGGCGCAACCGGACTCCGATAACGTTTTGCATCCGGATTCTGTCGAGGCTAGGTCGCCCTCCGGGACCCGGCAAGCGCAGCGCCGGGCCGCCTCAGCCGTCCGACGACCCGTCGTCCGCGGCGTCGGGCGCCCCCGCGTCGACCGTGTGCTGCGGCACGCCGGCCGAGCAGAGCGCCACGACCTTCGTCTCCAGGCCCGGCTGCCTCAGCTCCACCTCGACCCGCTGGGGTCCGGCGCTGCCGACCTCGACGGTCCAGCCGTCGGCAGGCGTCGCGTAGAGCAGCGAGATCGCACCGCCGGTGCAGGACGCCGCGACCGTGCCACCGGCCACGGACCACGTGCGCGCGGCCGTCGCCGGCGGGCTGGACGGGATCGGTCCCGTCGTCGGCCGGCTGACCGGGTCGCTCGGGGCGGGGGCCGGGCTCGCGGTCGGCGACGTGGTCGGGGCCGGCGGGGTGGTGGCGCCGGCCGTCGGGGTCGGCACGGCCGCGCGCGCGGCGGCCAGCGCGCGCTCCACCTCGCCCGCCGACATCACGCCGGGACGCGAGGTCTGCGTGTCGAGCACGGCGACGGCGCGGTCGGCGACGAGCCCCGTGACGACGACGGCCAGGACCCACGCGCCGAGCACGAGTGCGCCCCGCCGTCGGGAGCCGGCCGGTGAGCCCGGTCTCGGAACAGCGGCGCGGCCGGTGTGACGCACGCACCCATCGTGGCCCACCGAGGCCAAGGCGACGTTAAGGCCACCACAAGATCGCCCCGGGTTCCCCCGGGCAGCGCGTCGACCGGCGATCGATGGCGCTAGGTTCCGGGATGTGGCGGACGTGCTCATCATCGAGGACGACGCGACGATCCGGACCGCGCTGGTGCGGGCCCTGTCGGCGCGCTCGCACTCCACGATGACCGCTGCCACCGCGCTCGAGGGGTTGCAGAGCCTGGTCGACCACCGTCCGGACGTGGTGCTGCTCGACCTCGGGCTGCCCGACCTGGACGGCGCCGCGCTCCTCGCGATGATCCGGGCGGTCTCCGACGTCCCCGTGATCGTCGTGAGCGCGCGCGACGACGGTGCGGGGATCGTGGCCGTGCTCGACGCCGGCGCCGACGACTACCTGGTGAAGCCCTTCGCCACGGACCAGCTGGACGCGCGGATCCGGGCGGTGCTGCGCCGGACCGACCCGGGCCGGCCGACGGGCCCGGTGGCGGCGGGCGGCCTCGTCATCGACGCGCGGGCTCGCACCGCCACCCTGGACGGCGCCACGCTCGACCTGAGCCCGAAGGAGTTCGACCTCCTGCTCTTCCTCGCCGAGCGCCCCGGCGAGGTGGTGAGCAAGCGGGAGCTGCTGGCCAAGGTGTGGAACCTGCCGTACGGCGGAGCAGACAAGACGGTCGACGTCCACCTCCACTGGCTGCGTCGCAAGCTCGGCGAGACGGCCGAGCAACCGGTGTACCTGCACCGTGTCCGCGGTGTGGGGGTCAAGCTGCTGCCGCCGCCGTGAGAGGCCTGCTGGTCCGGTACGGGCTGGCGATGACCTCGGTCATGCTGGTCGCGTTCCTCGTCCCGCTCGGGCTCCTGGCCCGCTCGCTCGCCGCGGAGCGGGCCCTGGCCGCCGCGCAGCAGGATGCGCAGCAGGTGGCGATGTTCGCGGGGGTCGTCGCCGACGACCCGGCCCGGTTGCAGGCCACGCTGCTGGCGGTGAACGCCGGCGCGCGGCGCACCAGCGTCTTCCTGCCCGACGGCACCGTCGAGGGCGCGCCCGCGCCGAGGGGCCCCGCGGTGGAGCTGGCATCCCTGGGACGCGCGTTGACGGCCAGGACCGACGGCGGCGTCGAGGTGCTCCAGCCGGTGGGGGGCGCGGCCGGGGTGGCCGTGGTGCGCACCTTCGTCCCCGACTCCCAGCTCCAGGCGGGTGTCCTGCGTGCCTGGAGCGTGCTGGCCCTCGTCGGCGCCGTGCTCCTGGGCGGCGCCGTGCTCGCCGGCGACCGGATCGCCGCCCGGCTCTCCCGATCCGTGCGTGACCTGGCCGACGTCGCGGAACGGCTCGGCTCGGGCGACCTCGCGGCCCGGGCGGAACCGTCCGGACCGGCCGAGGTCGCGTCCGTCGGCGCCGTGCTCAACGGGCTCGGCGACCGGGTGGCAGGGCTGCTGGCCGACGAGCGTGAGCTGGTCGCAGACCTCTCCCACCGGCTCCGCACACCCATCACCGCGCTCCGCCTCGACGTCGACATGCTGGCGGACCCGGACGAGCGCGACCGGATGGCCGCCCATGTCGACGGGCTCGTCGGCGCCGTCGACACGGTGATCCACGCCGCTCGTTCCCACGCCCCGCGCACGCCGGAGGTCTGCGACGCCGCCGCGGTGGTGCGGGCCCGGGCGACGTTCTGGGAGGTGCTGACGACCCACGAGGGCCGCCCGCTGCGGGTCGACGTTCCCCCCACCGCGGCCCGGGTCGCGGTGGGAGCCGGCGAGCTGGGCGCCGCGCTCGACGTCCTCGTCGACAACGTGCTGCGTCACACACCGGCCGGGACCGCGCTCGAGCTAACGGTCCGACCCGGGCCGGGAATGGTCGTCGTGGCGGTGGCGGACGCCGGGCCGGGGCTCGCCGACGGCGCGCTGACGGAACGCGGGCGGTCCGGCGCCGGCTCGACCGGCCTGGGGCTGGACGTGGCGCGGCGGACGGCGGAACGCGCCGGCGGACGGCTCGAGGTGGGTCCCGGCCTGGCGGGCAGGGGCACGCGCTTCGCCCTCGTGCTGCCGGCGGCGTTAACCGAGGCTTAGCCCCGGATTGCCCCGGCCCTCATCCGGCGCGCGTCACGGTGGTGGTCGACCGGGCCACCGCGGCCCGACGAGGGAGGACCACCATGCGATGGGCAACCCGGACCGTTCTCGCCGGCACGGCCGGCGTGGCGCTCGCCGGCGGCGGCGCGCTGACCGTCGCCTCCGCCGCGAGCGGCACGCCTCCGGCATCCAGCGCGGTCGTCGTGACGTCGAACGACGAGTCGCAGCAGGCCGAGCTCGCCCGGGAGGCCGCCGAGCTTCGCGCGCAGGTCGCCGGGCTCGAGGCCGCGGTCTCCCGGGCGGCCACGCCCTCCCCGGTGCCGACGGCGCCGCAGCCTGCTCCGTCCGCCGACGCCACGGAGCCGGCGGTCGCCGTGGGGACCCATGACGACGTCGCGCCGACACCGCCCGAGTCCGACCACGCCGAACGGGAGTCCTCCGGGCACGACGACAGCGCGTCCGATGACTGACCGTGGTCGCCAGACCCGGCGGCTGGCCGCGCTCAGCCTGGTCCCGCTGAGCGTCGGCGGCTTCGGCGGCGGGCTCTCCTGGGCGGCGTCGCACCAGGCGGCCGCCACGCCCCCGGCTCCGGTGCCCACCGCCGCGACGACGACCGACCCGCAGCTCACCCAGGCGCTCGCCGAGATCGCCGACGCGAGGGACCGCATCGCGGCCCTCCAGGCCACGCTCGACCAGCGAGCCGCGGCGGCGGGTGCCGCCACCTCGGCACCGGCGGCGCCTCGGCCGGTCGCGGCTCCACCCGCCAAGGCGCCCGCGGCGGCACCGGCGCGGCCCGCCCCGGCACCGCCCCCGCCGGTGCACACGACGACCAAGGCGTCCGGATGACGACCGTGACGGGCGCCGACGAGCTGACCGTGACGTTCCGTTCGATGGCCAGCGACATCCGCGTGAGCGTCGTCGCGCCCACGCCGCGGGCGACGGCGGCCGTCGACGCCGCCTGTGCGGCCATCCGCGCGGTCGCGGCGCACGTGACCCGCTTCGATCCCGCGTCGGCACTCTCCCGCGCCAACGCGCGGCCGTCGGCATGGCACGTGGTGCCCGCCGAGCTCGCCGAGGCGATCGAGGAGGCGGAACGCGCGCACCGCACCACCGACGGCCTCTTCGACCCGCGGGTGCTCGACCGCCTCCTCGCCTGGGGGTACGACCGCACGTTCGAGGAGGTCGTCCGGACGATCGCGGACGCCGCCCCGGCCGGCGCACCGGCAGCGGGACCGGCACTGGCTCCCCGCCCTCCGTGGCGCCCGACCGTCCTGCCCGGTGACGATCGGCGGCTGGTGCAGCTCGACGGGTCGCCGATCGATCTCGGCGGCATCGGCAAGGGGCTGGCGGTGCGGCGCGCCGCGGCCGTGCTGCGCGGCGCCGGGAGCGCGGTGCTGGTCGACGCCGGCGGCGACGAGTGGCTGGGTGGCGCGGGTCCGGACGGCGACGGCTGGCACGTCGGCGTGGAGGACCCGCACGGGGGCGACGACCCGCTGCTGGTGCTGTCGGTGACCGACAGCGGCTGCGCGACCTCGTCGATCCGGCGCCGCCGCTGGGTGGCCGGCGACGGCACGCCGGTGCACCACCTGGTGGACCCACGGACCGGCCGTCCGGGCGGCCCGGGGCTGTCCGCCGTCACGGTGCTCCACCGCGATCCGGCCTGGGCCGAGGTGTGGAGCAAGACGCTGTTCCTCGCCGGCGCCGTCGAGGTCGAGGCGCAGGCCCGGGTCCGGGGGCTCGCCGCCGCCTGGGTGACGGAGGCCGGCGCCGTGCGGGTGTCCCCCGCGATGGAGCCGCACGTCCGATGGCGGGCGGCATGAGGCCGGCCGCCGGCCGCCCCGCACTGGCGCGCGTGGGCGCCGTGGTGCTGGCGGGCGCCACGGCGGTGAGCCTGGCCGCCACGGCCTGGCTCGTGGCCGACGCGATGGGCCGGAAGACGACGCACTGGCTGCTCGGCCGCGCCGCCGGCCTGACGTCCTACGTGCTGCTGCTCGCCCTGGTGACCACCGGCATCCTGCTCGCGCACCCCTGGGCGCGGCACCTGCGGCTGCCGACGGCACGCACCCGTCTCGCCCTCCACACCGGGCTCGCCACGTACACCCTGGCGTTCACCGTGCTGCACGTCGTGGTGCTGGCCACCGACCCGTGGGCCAAGGTCGGCTGGGTCGGCGCCCTGCTGCCCATGGCGGCGGTGTACCGGCCGGTCGCGGTGAGCCTCGGGGTCATCGCGGTCTGGGCCGGGATCGTCACGGGGCTGACCGCGCGATTCGCGGGCCGGCTCGTCGGCCGGCTGTGGTGGCCGCTCCACAAGGTGGCGGGGGCGTCGCTGGTGCTCGTGTGGGCCCACAGCGTGCTGGCGGGCAGCGACGTCGTCGCGCTGCGCGCGTTCTACCTGGGCACCGGGTGCGCGGTCGTCGCGCTGGCGATCACGCGGTACGCCGCGCGCACGCCCGCCGACGAGGTGGCGCAGCTGACCCGCGACACGCAGGGAACGGCCGAGGCCTGGCCCACCCGCTCGGCCGCCCGCGGAGCGACGCGATGACAGGGATCGCCACCTTCCCCCGGCTGCCCGGACGCAGGGTGGGTGCGTCCGGCGGCCTGACCGACCGCCTGCTGCTGTCCGACGTCCACCTGCGCCGCTCGGGGCCGGCCGACCCGGTGCGGCACGTCGCCGCCGAGAGCCTCGTGGAGCACCTGGCCCGGCTCGGCCCGCGACCGCTCGGCGGGCCGGGACTCGTCGACCTGGTGCAGGGCAGCGGCCTCCTCGGCCACGGCGGTGCGCACGTGCCGGCGGCGGTGAAATGGCGGGCGCTGGCAGCCGGGGACGGGCCGCTGACCCTCGTCGCGAACGCCGCCGAGAGCGAGCCCGTCGCCGGCAAGGACGGCACGCTGCTCCGGCAGCGCCCGCACCTGGTGCTCGACGGGCTGGCCCTGGCCGCCGAGGCGCTGGGCGCGCAACGCGCCGTCGTCTGGCTCCACGGGGACGACGACGGCGGGCGCCGTGCCGTCCGGACAGCGTTGGAGGAGCGGCGGCGGACCGGCGCGCGCGAGCCGGTCAAGATCGTCAGCGGACCCGTGCACTACCTCGCCGGGGAGTCGAGCGCGGTGGCCCGCGGCGTCCTCGGAGGGCCGGCGCTGCCGTCGACCCGCCGCCCGGCGCGGGGCCCGCACCGCCCCCGCACCCTCGTGCACAACGTCGAGACGCTCGCCCGGCTCGCGCTGCTGGCCAGGGACCGCCCTCCGACGAGCACCCGGCTGCTGTCGGTGCTCGGCGCGGACCGCGTCGTCGTCGAGGTGGAGGCGGCCACCACGTTCGCCCGGCTGCTGGCCGAGCTGGGCTGGGACTCTCGGCCGCAGGCCGTCCTGCTCGGTGGCTACGGCGGCCTGTGGGCGCCCTGGGACCGACTGGCGGACCTGCCGCTCGCCGAGTCCGCCCTGCGCTCGGAGGGCCTGACCCTCGGCGCCGGGGTGGTGATCCCTCTCGCGGAGGGCGCCTGCGGCCTGCGCGTCACGGCCGACCTGGTGCGCTACCTCGCGTCGATGAGCGCCCGCCAGTGCGGTCCGTGCGCCTTCGGGCTGCCCGCGCTGGCCGACTCCGCCCGGGCGCTCGCCGAGGGGCGAGGCCACGACGACCTCGTGCAGCGGCTGCTGGACGACGCGGGACTCGTCGAGGGTCGCGGCGCGTGCCACCATCCCGACGGTGCGACCCGGCTTGTCGCCTCGGCGCTGGCCACCTTCGAGGCGGATGTCGCGGCGCACGTCGCGGGGCGAGCCTGTCCGGCCCGCGCCGACCACCCGCTCCCGGGGGTGGACGGCGCCGGCACGGTTCCCGTGGCGGTCCGCCGATGAGCCGCGCGCCGGCGGGCCGGCTCCGGCTGCGCGTGGACCCGGTCGCCTGCGAGGGCATCGGGCTGTGCGCGCACGTCGCGGACCGGGTGGTCGCGCTCGATCGCTGGGGCTATCCGATCGTCGACGGCGACCTGGACGCGGGCGCCGCGGTGCGGGCCGCGCGCCGGGCGGTGAGGGCGTGCCCGCGCCGGGCCCTGTGGCTCGAGCCGGCCGACCAGCGCCGCTGACCGTGCTCGGGGCCCCGCCCACGCGGTGCGACGGCATGGCAGGGTTGACGCCATGCCCGCCGGCGCCCTCGGCCTGATCCCGCTCCTGCTGGTCGTGGCTGCCGACGTCTGGGTCTACGTCGACGCGAAGGCACGCCAGGGGACGCGCCGCGAGGTCAGTGTGACGGTGGGATCCATGGAGATCGCGACGCCGCAGGCCTGGCTGCTGTGGTGCGCGGTGCTCTTCCTCGTCTCCTTCCCGGTCTACCGGTGGCGCGCCGGGCGACCGCGTAGCGGGGGCGCCCCCCCGGTCGTCGCGCCGCAGCAGCTCCCCCACCGCGGAGCGTCCCCGTGGGTAGCATGGGACGCGCCGGGGTCGGTGACGCCGATCGAGCTCAAGGAGGAGCCGATGGCACGCGTGGTGATCCTCGGGGCAGGGATCGCGGGGCACACCGCGGCGCTGCACCTGAGGCGGATGCTCGCTCGTGAGCACGAGGTCGTCGTGGTCTCGCCGAGCGCCCAGTGGAACTGGATCCCGTCCAACATCTGGGTGGGCGTCGGCAGGATGAGCGCCGACAAGGTGGTGTTCCCCCTCGCTCCGGTCTACCGCCGGCTGGGCATCGACTTCCACCAGGCGCTGGCCACGACGATCTTCCCCGAGGGCACCGCCGACGACCCCCGGCCGCAGGTCGAGGCGTCCTCGACGCGCTCGGAGACGCGGGGCGCGATCGAGCGGATCGGCTACGACTACCTCATCAACGCCACCGGCCCGAAGCTCAACTTCGCCGCGACGCCGGGGCTCGGCCCGGAGGCCAACTCGCTGTCCGTGTGCACCGCGTCGCACGCCGCCGCGACCTCGGCGGTGTTTGCGGACCTCATCGCCGCGATGAAGCGCGGCGAGCACAAGACGATCGTCATCGGCACCGGGCACGGGATGTGCACGTGCGAGGGCGCCGCCTTCGAGTACACGTTCAACGTGGAGCACGAGCTGCGCGCGCACGGCGTGCGGGACAAGGCCGAGCTCGTCTACCTGTCCAACGAGTACGACCTGGGCGACTTCGGCGTGGGCGGCATGAGCTTCACGCAGATGGGCTACACCATGTCGTCGAAGACGTGGACGGAGTCGCTCTTCCGCGAGCGCGGCGTCAAGGCGATCCTGCGCGCCCACGTGCAGCGGGTGGAGCCCGGGATGCTGACCTACGAGCAGCTGGACGGCTCGGAGCACTCGCTCGCGTTCGACTTCGCGATGCTGCTGCCGCCGTTCCGCGGCGCCGACCTCAAGGCCTACGACCGCGCCGGCGCGGACGTCACCGACCGGCTGTTCGCCCCGAGCGGCCTGACCAAGGTGGACGCCGACTACACGCCGAAGCCCTACGACCAGTGGTCGGCCGACGACTGGCCGACGACCTACCGCAACCCCAGCTACCCGAACGTCTTCGCCCCGGGCATCGCGTTCGCCCCGCCCCACCAGATCTCGGCGCCGCACACGAGCCCGAACGGGACGGTCATCACCCCGGCGCCGCCACGCACCGGGATGCCCTCCGGGATCATGGCCAAGGCGGTGGCGCTCACCATCAAGGACCTCATCGAGCGCGGCGAGCAGGCGCAGCCGCACAAGGCGTCGATGGCGGCCATGGGTGCGGCGTGCGTGGCGTCCGCCGGCACGGGGTTGACCCGCGGGTCGGCCGCCTCGATGACGATGTTCCCGGTCGTCCCGGACTGGCGGCGGTACCCGGCCACCGGCCGCGACGTGCGCGGCACGTCGGGCGAGCTGGGCCTGGCGGGGCACTGGATCAAGGCGATGCTGCACTACCTGTTCCTCTACAAGGCCAAGGCTCGGCCCCTGTGGTTCCTCATCCCGGAGTGACCCCCGTGCCCGCGCCGGCCGACGACCGAAGGAGCTGGTGATGAGTGACGCAGTGACCGGTGAGGCGATCGCGTCGGCACCGCTGCCGACGCCGAGAACCCTCGCCCGGCGCCGGAACGTGGCGTTCCAGCTGCTCCGGTTCGCCGCCCTCAACCTCAAGATGATGCGCGTCATCCTCCGCGGGCACGGCTGACCGCGGCGCCCTGGTCGCGAGCCCGACGACCGGACGGGCTCGACGTGCGTCGGGCGGCCGGAGCGGGTCACCGCCTCGGCCGCCCGACGGTCGTCCCTACACCTCCTCGACGGCCGGCCCGGGCTCAGCCGCGATGCCGCGCTCGATGACGCGCGAGTGCAGGACGTCCCCCACGAACAGGTCGTAGAGGATCACGCCGATCACCCCGCCGATCAGCGGCCCGACGATCGGGATCCAGAAGTAGGCGGAGAACTTCCCGTCGACGGTGCCCGGCATCGCCACCTGCCCCCAGCCGGCGATCCAGGCGAAGAGGCGCGGACCGAGGTCACGCGCGGGGTTGATGGCGTACCCGGCGTTCGCGCCGTACGACATGCCGATCGCCGCGACCGCCAGCCCGATGAGCAGCGGACCGAGGTTGGCCTTGACCGCGGTGTTGCGCAGGTCGATGAGGGCCACGACGAAGAGCACCAGGAAGCCGGTGCCGACGATCTGGTCGACGAGCGGACCGACCCAGCCGCCGTTGAAGTACGGCGCCGGGAAGGTGGCGAAGATCGAGTACGTCGCCAGCCCGCCGGCCGCGTTCCGGGCGGTCCCGGCCGCCTTGTTGAACGCGTCGATCGCGTTGTGGTAGACGAGGTAGACGAGCGCCGCGCCGGTGAAGGCACCGACCAGCTGGGCGAACCAGTACGGGAGCACCTTGCTCCACGCGAACTTGCGGCGCACCGCGAAGGCCAACGTCACGGCCGGGTTGAGGTGGGCGCCGCTGACCCCGCCCGCGACGTACACGGCCAGCGCCACGGCCAGGGCCCATCCCCAGGTGATGAGCAGCCAGTCGCCGGCCGCCGCGAAGATGACGTTCGGGCCGGACGTGCGCCCCGAACCGGGCAGGCCGGCCACGGCCATCGCCACGACGCCGTCGCCGAAGGCGATGAGAACAAAGGTTCCCAGGAACTCAGCGAGCACCTCGCCCCACGTGCCGCCCAGTCGCTTGAGCGGACTTCCGTGACGCAACGCATTCCTGAGCGGTGTGATGTCGCTCACGGCGCAACTCCTTCGATGTCAAGGAATCAATGCGCGGGCGTGAGCCGGTTGTCGCCCTGACCGAGAACTGTCGTGATCACCGGATGCGACGCACCGACATCGTGTCCACGGTGGTGGCGCGACACAGGTCAGCGGCCCTGGCCGCCATCCGGGGCCGCCATCCGGCAGAGGCCGGCTTCGGGAGCGGATCGCAGCAGAGTCGTGCGTCGACGCCACGATCTTTCTCTCCGCGTCGGATCTGCGTTCGCCAGGCCCAGGTCCCGAACCCGTCAATCCCGAACCGACGATTTCGACGGTACGCCGCGCCCACCGCCGATGCCACGCGGGAACGTGTGAGATGTCAGACGCGCACGGCGACCGCCAGATTCACCGCCCCGCGACGGCCCGGAAGGCCGCGCCGCGCAACGGGCGGTGCGCCAACGGGGCCAGCAGGCACACGTCGAGCGCGCCGACGAGGACGAAGACGACGCCGAGCGCGGCCAGCGCCCACCAGCCGCCGCCGAGCAGGGCGCCGAGGACGATCAGCACGACGCCGGCGACGGCACGCGTCCACCGGCCGGCGGGGGAGCCGAGGAAGAGCAGCACGGACACGAGGACCTCCACAGGTCTCTAGTGGGTCACGACGGCCAGATGGGTCGTCCTGGAGGCGGCGTCGACGCCGCCCAGGTTGGTGACGTCGGTGAAGCCCAGCGACGCCATCTGGGCCTTCGCCGCACCGGCACGGCTGCCGGTCCGGCAGTACACGAGGTAGTGGCCGTCCTTGGGGAGCTGGCCCACCCGGGTCGCGAAGCCGGCGTCCTCGACGTCGATGTTGACGGCACCCTGGAGGTGGCCGGCGGCGTACTCGGCGCCGGTGCGGACGTCGATGACGACCGAGCCGGCAGGCACCGCGGCGTCGCCGTGCGATGAGCAGGCGCCCAGCCCGACGACCGCGGCCAGCGCGACGACCGCCGCGACGAGGGTCCTGACAAGCGTGCCCACCGATGTCTCCCCACGAACGACGAATACCCTGATGGGTATCGTAGCGATACCCCGGTGGGTATGCCAAGAGCGTGGTCGGCCGGGCTGGGGCCGGGCGAGCGGGGACGGGCGTCGGAGCGGCTCCGCCCCCAGGATTCGAAACACCCAGATGCAGCTCGCCGACCTGCACCAGAACTGGTCTTTGGCCAGGTCAACGGCCACATCCGCGTGAAGGGAGAGGAACGTCGCGGAACCCAAATCGGCCCTCTTGTGACACTCCTTGTGACACTGCCACCATCGCTGGGTGGCCAGATCGAGGTCGGGATTCGGGGCTGTAGCCCAGCTGCCGTCCGGGCGTTGGCGCGCCAGGTACACGATCCCCGACGCAGTCCCGCGACAGTGGGTGAACGCGGGGACGACGTTCGACACGAAGAAGGACGCGGAACTGTGGCTCGCCCGGCAGCGCACCGAGCTCGCCGACGGCATCCTGCGCCCCAAAGCGCTCGCCTCCGATGTGACCTTCCGGGACTACGCGGCACGGTGGATCGAGGAGCGACGCAACAGCCGCGGAGAGCCGCTGCGGCCCGCGACGCGCGCGCTGTATGAGAGGTACCTCGACCTGCACGTCATGCCGATCCTTGGCGATCGCCGAGTGGCGGGTCTGATGAAGGACGACATGCGCGCCTGGTATCGGCAGCTCTCCCCCAGTCGCCCCACCAACCGTGCGCGGGTGTACGCCCTGGTGCGGGCCATCCTGCGTACCGCCGTCGAAGACGACGACCTCCTTACCGCCAACCCCCTCGTGATTCGCGGAGCCGGGCAGTCGCCGAGCTCTCGAGACAAGACAGTGGCATCGGCAGAACAGGTCGACGAGCTCGCCGGGCTGGTCCCGGACCGCCTCGGCCTCGCGATCAAGCTCGGCGCCTGGTGCTCGCTACGAATCGGGGAGGTCCTCGAACTTCGCCGAGCGGACGTCACACCGCACGCCATCGCGGTGAGCCGTGCGGTGACATTCGTGCGGGGCGAACCGATCGTCGGCGCCCCCAAGACACGGGCCGGCACACGCACGGTCCACGTCCCACCGCACCTGGCCGGAGAGATCCGCGCCCACCTTCTAGCGCATACGAACGAAGGGCCTGACGGGTTGCTGTTCCCGCTCTACCCCGGTCAGGACCGGCACATGCATCGCCGCACGCTCGGCGGGTATGTCAGCGGGGCTGTGGCGAAGTCGAGCCTCCCCCGAGGCTTCAGCTTCCACACGCTGCGGCACTCCGGTCTGACCTGGGCTGGACAGGCTGGCGCGACCGTCGCCGAGCTGCAGAACCGCGCGGGCCATACGACGCCGACAATCGTGGCGCGCTACCAACACGCAACCGACGAGCGCGACGCCGCCATCGCAGCGGCGATGTCGGCCAAGGCCGCACCGCCCGCTCGGCCCACAGCCACAGCGTGACCCGGTCCTGTCGGAAGGGGTGCGCCAGGTCCGGCTCGGGCTACGCCGTCTCATCGGGGCCGCACCCCGACGCCAAGCACGGCCGCTGCAGACCGACGACATCCGCAGGATCGTCACCGCCATCGACCGCACCACCCCCAAGGGCGCCCGCGACGCCGCGATCATCCTGCTCGGCTTCGCCTCCGCATTACGCCGCTCTGAGCTGGCAGCCCTCACTGTGAGCGATATCGAGCACCAACCCGGCGGTGTTGTCGTGACCGTGAGCAGGTCGAAGACCGACCAGGAGGGCGAAGGGCAGCGCGTGGCCGTGGTGAACGGCCAGCATGCGGTCACCGACCCCGTTGCAGCACTGAACGAATGGCTCGACCGCCGCGGCCGGGCACCAGGCCCGCTGTTCACCAGCCTGCAACGAGGAACCGTCAGCCTCCACCCGATCTCCGGGCAGGCGATCGCGATCGCCCTGCGCAACCGCGCCCGCGCAGCAGGGTTCGACGCCGCGCGGATCACCCCCCACTCCCTCCGCGCCGGCCACACCACCTCCGCAGCCGTCGCCGGCGTCTCCCTGGACCGCATCGCCGCCCAGACTCGTCACAAACGGCTCTCGACTCTCATCGAGCGCTACATCCGTCCCGCTCAAGCTCTGGAGTACACCTCCAGTCGCGACCTCGGGCTATGACAGGTGACGCATCTGACCATCCGCAGGCTGCCGGGATCCAGCACAATGGTCGGAGCGCCCGAGCGGGCGACCGGACGAGGCACGCCGTACCCGGCCAGCGACAAGACGGTGTCGTGAGGAGTCTCGTCATGTACGACGTCGTCCAGGTCACCGGGTCGCTGCTCATCCTGGCTGCCTTCGTTGCGGCGTTGGGTGGGCGCCTGCAGCAGTCGTCCTACACCTACCTTGCGGTCAACTTCGCGGGTTCAGCCGCGCTGACCGTCACGGCTGTTCTGAGCCGGGAGTGGGGTTTCATCCTGCTCGAGGGTGTGTGGGCCGCGGTCTCGTTCTGGTCGATGGTCCGGAAGTCGCTCGGGCGCCCGGTCGCCGTCTCCCACGGCAGCTGAGCCGGCCAGCGACCCCATCCGATATTGAGGTGCACTATCAAGTGCACTATGTTGCACAGATGGATCAGAGTACCGCTTCGCTCGCCTCCGCCATCGGTGGCCGGGTCCGTCACGAGCGGCAGGCTCGTCGCCTGACCCTCGACCAGCTGTCCGACCTGGCCGGCGTGAGCCGCCGGATGCTTGTCAACGTCGAGCAGGGTGCAGCCAACCCCAGCGTGGGGACGCTGCTGCGGCTCAGCGACGCCCTCGGCGTCGGGCTCCCGGCACTGGTCGAACCCCCGGAGGCGGCACCTCTGAAGGTGACCCGGAGCGGGGAGGGCGCCGCGCTGTGGACCGGCGACGCAGGCGGCCGTGGAGTGCTGGTGGCCGGCACCCAGCCTCCCGACGTCCTTGAGCTGTGGGACTGGACACTTGGGGTCGGGGACGCCCACGCGAGCGAGGCGCACGTGGCCGGGACCCACGAGCTCCTGCAAGTTCACCACGGCAGCGTCACCGTGACGGTCGGCGACCAGAAAGCCACCCTCAACGCCGGAGACGCCATCGGGTTCGCCGGGGACGTCGACCACGGATACGCCAACGCCGGCACGGAACCGGCTCGGTTCTCCCTGACCGTCTTCGAGCCGGGTGTCGGCACCTCCCCCAAGTCCAACAAGACCAGCAAGGCGGCTGCGAACGATGCCTGACCTCAGTTCCTTCCTCAACGGCGCCTGTGTCGACAGCGCGGTCTTCGGGCTGCGCCCGGACTACCGCGTCCTGCTCCTGGCTGTCGACGGCATCACACCAGGAGCCAGCGACCAGCACAGCGAGGCACTGCTCGCCGCCGCGGAGGCGGCGGTGCGCGAGCTCGACGGCCATGCGGTCGAGGAGCTTCCCCCCATCGCCTCCTGGCGGGATGCTTATCGGGCGTTCGGCGCCAAGCCGCAACGCACCCGCAACAGTCTCGAAGCGCTCACCAGGCGTGCCGGCTCCGAGGCAGGTCTGCCGCGGGTCAACCGGCTCACCGACCTCTACAACGCCGTCTCGGTCCTCCACCAGATCCCGCTCGGCGGTGAAGACCTGAACCGCTACGACGGGCCGCCGCGGCTCGTGCGGGCCACGGGCGAGGAGCCGTTCGACACCGTTGCCGACGGAGCCGATGTCGTCGAGCACCCCGAACCCGGCGAGGTCGTGTGGTGCGACGAGATCGGCGTGACCTGCCGCCGCTGGAACTGGCGCCAGGGACGACGCACGCAACTTGCAGACGACACCACGACCGCCCTGTTCATCCTCGACGCCCTCGACCCACTGACCGACGAGGCCCTCAACGCGGTCGCCGACGACCTACTCGCCCACCTCGCCCGGCTCGGCCCGGACGTCCGCTCAGCCCGCCGGACCATCCGAGCCTGACGCGCAGACCACCCCAGACCCGTACGACCCGAAATCAGGAGAACTCCCATGATGTGCTGCCAGTTCATCTTCAAGCCCGGCACCTACGACGACGACTTCCACCACCTCGACGCCCAGATCGACGAGTACGCCCGCGGCCTGCCCGGCTTCCAGCGCGTCGAGAAGTACCTGTCGCCCGACGGTAATGTGATCAACGCCATCTACAACTTCGCCGACAAGAAGGACGTCGCCAAGCTCGCCCGGTTCCCCACCCACCGCGAAGCCAAGGGCCAGGTCGCACGCTGGTACGACGGGTACCGCATCGTCATCAGCCAGGTCACCGCCACCTACGGCGACGACCGCCTCCCCGCCGACGAGGCCGAGGCGAGCTGAGCATGAGCATCCGCCAGAGCACCCGACCGGCCGGTGGAACTAGCCGGCCCGACAAGCACGACCCGGGCACCGTCGCTGAGGACACTTGGTTCGTCCACGGCGGCAACCAGGCCGACGACACCACCGGAGCCATCCGCACCCCCATCGTGATGGCCAACAGCTACCAGCTGCCCGAAGACCCCACCACACTCGACGACCCCGACTACGGCGGCCTGGTCTACACCCGCGAGCACGGCGCCAACCAGCTCGGCCTGGAACGCAAGCTGGCCGCCCTCGACCACGGCGAGGCCGCCGCAGTCTTCGGCACCGGCATGGCAGCCCTGCACGCCGCGTTCTTCACCCTGCTCAACCCCGGCGACCACGCCATCGTCTCCAACGTGACCTACATGCGGGTATGGGGACTGTTCGACTCCCTGCTCCCGGCCAAGCTCGGCATCGAGGTCGCCTTCGTCGACATCACCGATCTCGCCGCCGTCCAAGCAGCCGTCCGACCCAACACTCGGCTCGTTCACACCGAGGTCATCGCCAACCCCGACGTCCGCGTCGCCGACATCGCGGCGCTGGCCGACATCGCCCACGCCGCCGGCGCACGGCTCACCGTCGACTCCACCTTCACGCCACCGCCGATGTTCCGGCCGCTCGACCACGCTGCCGACCTGACGCTGCACTCGCTGACCAAGTACTTCAACGGCCACGGAGACGCCATGGGGGGTGTCGTCATCGGTGCCGCCGACCTCGTCGAGGACATCCGCGCTGGTGCCCTGTGGCACGTGGGCGGCGCCATCTCTCCGTTCAACGCCTGGTTGATCATGCGCGGCGCGATCACCCTGCCGCTGCGCCTGGAACGTCACTGCGACAACGCCCAAGCCATCGCCGAGTTCCTCGCCGTCGACCCTCGCGTCGCCCACGTCGCCTACCCCGGCCTGGCCAACGATCCCCACCACGAACGCGCCACCGCCCAGCTGGCCGGCGGCGCAGGCGGGGTCGTCTCGTTCGCCATCGCCGGCAGCCACGAGGACCGCGTGAAGTTCGTCAACGACTTACGTGTCATCACCTCCGCGGTCTCCCTCGGCCACGACGAAACCCTCATCGTCTACGAGAACTACCCCGAAGCCCGGGCCGCCGCGTTCGACACTCCGTTCCGCGACCACGGCCTCATCCGCCTCGCTGTCGGCCTCGAAGAAGCAGACGATCTCATCGCCGACCTCGACGCAGCCCTGACCACCGCCTACGGCCCCGCCCGCTGACCCGCGCCACGACCCGGAAGGAACGCCATGTTCGTCCAGCCCTGGGACGCCGCCATCGACACCGACGAGTGGCGCAACTGGCTCGCCACCTCCGGCCACTTCGGAGTCCTGGCCGTCAACAACCTCGATCCGGCACAGGCGCCGCTGGTCATCCCGACTCACTTCACCGCTGTCAGCGCCGACGAGATCCTCCTCCACCTCGCGCGGCCCAACCCGGTCTGGCCCCATCTGGAAGCCGCGGCGCAGGTACGGATCAGCGTCATGGGCGACTACGCCTACGTCCCCGGCTACTGGCGCGCCGCTGACGACGTCCCTCCTGAGGACGGAGTCCCGACCAGCTACTACGCGGCCGTCCAGTTCGTCTGCACCCCGACCATCGTCGACGACCCCCACGCCAAGGCCGGCCTCACCCAGCAGCTCGACGGGTTCCAGCCCGAAGGTCGCCACGCCGAGGTTGACCCCGACCAACCGCCGTATGGGCGCATGCTGCCCGGCATCCGCGGCATCCGCTTGGAGGTCCTCCACGTCGACGCCAAGTTCAAGTACGACGACCACAAGCCCGTGCAGCTGCGAGAGAAAGCCATCGACAACCTCCTCGCCCGCGGCCGTGGCCTCGACGCAAGCGCCGCCGCCCAACAACAACGACGGCTGAGGGCCGTCGGAGACTGGAAGGCGAACCGCACAACCGAAAACCCCAACGAGCAGCCGGGCGGCTCGGACCGGGCGGACATGTGACTCCGATGAGCGTCCCGAGGCCGGGGAAGGTCGCGACCGACGATCCGCGTATCTCTATTCCGTGATGCATCTGGTCGCCCAGCCGGATTCGACGAGTGTCCATCTTGGGTCCAGATTGAGCCGCCGTGGATCCGCACCTAACGGGTACCCTGAGACTGGAAGGAGCCCGGTTTCCCGCTCAAAACAAGGGAACTCCGTAGCAACCGTCTTGACTCCGTAGCTGTCGCAGGCGCCCCGATCTCGTCCAGAGGTCGCAGGTTCAAATCCTGCCCCCGCTACTCAGTAGCGAAGGCCCGGACCAGATGGTCCGGGCCTTCGTCGTAGACGCAAGTAACCACACGCGCCACCCTCGGGAGGCCTCAAGTACCAGGCCACTCGGCGGTCTGAGTACGGCAGCGCGAGGAGCACGCATCACGAACAGCAATCGCCCGTCGGACTGCGGACCTCGTTCCTTCACCGTCCCGCGAGCGGTCCGGCCACGTAGTACTGCTGCGGAACCAGGTAGATGATCACGCGCGGGGCCACGATTCCCGGAACGGCAACGGGGGCATGACGCGCCACATCGCGCCGAACGCAACCCCACCGACGTAACTCCGGCCTCGGCTGCCAGTCCCCGATCGACTTCGAGGACCTTCACACCGCCGCTACCGCGGTGGCCTGATCAACCAACCGCACCTGTCCGGGAAACCGGGTCAGGCCCCCTGGACGACGGGGCGAGCGTGACGGATGGCGCGCGTCGGTTCGGGGTGGCCCGTCAGACGGTGCATGCCTGGCTGCGCGCGTATGGCGACGGTGGGCTGGCCGCGTTGGTTGACCGTTCGAGCCGGCCGCGGACGCGCCCGCACCGGGATCGTGGCGATGCGGACGCAGCACCCGGGGTGGGGCTCGTGCACGATCTTGTACTGGCCGGGCCGGGCGGGCGTCGATCCGTTGCCGGGCCGGACCTCGGTGAACCGTGCCCTGGTACGCGTCCAGGTTCCCGGCCTTCTGTTCGCCACGCCGATGCCCAGTACTTCGAAGGTCAGGGAAGCGTCGCGAACGCGAGCAGGTCGTCCTCGCTGCGCAGGGATTCGTCGGGCTCGGTCCAGGTGAGTTCCGCGTGGTGGGTGGCGAGGTTGGCGGTGAGCGACGCGGTCTGGTCTCCGGCCGTCCAAGTCATCACGAGCCGGGAGTCGTTCCCTCCGATGGTCGGCTCCCCTGCGAAGGCTGGGTGGGTGTTGCGGAACCGGATCAGTCCGACCAGGGCCGCGACGACGGGCCGGTCCAGCTCGGCCTGGATCTCCGCGACCGTGTAACGGTGGCGGTTGATGTCCCTACCCACACCCGTACGTGCGAGCAGGTCCATGTCATTGACCCCCGCGAGCAGCCCGACGTAGTAGATCTGCGGGATGCCGGCAGTAAAGAGCTGCACCGCGCGGGCGAGTAGGTACGCCGCGTCGTTGCGCCCCAACGCGTCGTAGTACGTGCAGTTCACCTGGTAGACGTCCAAGTTCGTCGCCGCCTCGCCGGTCGCCTGCCGCGACTGTCCGCCGGAGTGCTCGTGGATGCCCTCGACAAGGTCGTGCAACTGCTCCGGGGTCAGCAGCCCCGGACGACCCTGGCCCATCTGGTCAGGACCGACGTCGATCACCCCGATGCCATCGTGGGTATCCAGGACCGTGACCGCGTTCGTCGGACGTACCTGGAGCCAGCGTCGCAAAGGTGCGGCGTCGCCGGTGTACAACCCGTGCAGCAGCAGCGGTGGCAACGCGAAGTCGTACACCCGGTCCACCACGGAGCCGATCGTGATCTGGCGCTCGAAGTGCGAATGGATCTCCACGAGGACCTCGACCCCGCGCCCCCGCGCCTGAGTCGTCAGTTCGTCGATGAATGCGGACGTCTCCGGGGTCATGAAGGAGGACGTATCGGTGGTCTTGATCGCGTACCCCACCGCGTCCAGACGCACCATCGAGGCGCCACCGTCGGCGAGCGTGGACAGCACCCGGTCGAGGTAGGCGCGTCCCGCAGGGGAACCGAGGTTCAGGTCGATCTGCTGGCTCGTGAACGTGGTCCACACCAGCCGACGCCGGCCGCCGAGCGTCATTACCGTGAACGGCAGACCCGGACGCGGACGGTAGATCCCTACGAGTTCCGCCTCGTCAGCACCTTGGGGGTAGACGTCGGCCATCGTGAGGAACATCGCGGCGTGAGGCGAGGCGTCACCACGAGCGAGTACGTCACGGAACTCTGCCGAGTCTGCCGAGACGTGGTTCACGATCAGGTCGACCATCAGCGTGTAATCGCGACCTATCGCCCTCAAGTCGTCCCACGTCCCTAGCCGCGGATCGACCTCGGTATGGTCCACCGGGTCGAAACCGGCATCCGCACCATCGAATGGCGTGAAGAACGGCAGGACGTGCACCCCGGTGAACACCCCCGCCAGAGGCCCATCCAGAACGCCCCGCAATGCCTGCAACGTGCCTCCGAACCTGTCCGCGTACGCGATCAGCTGAACGTTCTCGCGGCGTCCTTGGTTAGCCATTGTTTACTCCTTTCATATCGCACGACCGGTTGCACTCAGCGCAACAGCCATCTGACGTTCTTTCGTGCCGGTCGTGACACGTCAGACAACCTCTTTGAACGGCGCTGCGATGCCCGCTGCGCCGGTCACGGACTAGAATTTGTGACGACCGATTGCTATGCTCAGCCCAAGATCAACCAAAGGACTCCGACAGATGTCCGTAACGGTCAAAGACGTCGCGCGCGCCGCGGGCGTCTCCACGGCGACGGTCTCTCGCGCGCTGCGGGGGTTTCCGTCGGTCGACCCGGCGATCCGGGCGCACGTGCTGGCCATTGCGCAGGGATTGGACTACGTCGGGTCTCCTGCGGCAGCTGCCCTTTCGACGGGTCGAACCAACAGCATCGCGATAATCACGCCGTACATCGCTCGATGGTCGTTCGCACGCATGCTGAGTGGCGTGGACCGCATCCTGCGCACCACGAACATGGACCTGCTTCTCTACCGGCTGGGCGACCCGAGCGATCCGCACCCGGTGCCTGCCCATCGCCGGTTGCGCCACCGAGTCGACGGGATCCTCGTCATGTCGATCGCGGCCGGGAGCCCGGACCTCGAGGAGATTCTCCGTCTGAACATGCCGGTCACCCTCGTGGGATCGACTCGTGAGGGCGTCGCGAGTGTCTCGATCGACGACCGTGCCGGTGCTCGTGCGGCAACGCGCCATCTGCTCGACCAGGGGCACACGAAGATCGGTCTGATCTACGGTCGAGAGCGCACGAACCCGTTGGCCCTTGAGCACCAGCGCTACCTCGGCTTCGCTGACGCGCTCCGCGAAGCAGGCGTGGCGGAAAGCCCCAAGCGCGAGGCGTCCGGCATGTTCACCCTCGAGGGCGGGGCCGCCGCGATGCGCAAACTGCTGGAGCTCCCCGAGCCGCCGACCGCAGTGTTCGCCATGTCGGACGAGATGGCTTTCGGTGCCTTGCGTGCGATGCGCATGGCAGGTGTGCGACCCGGTCACGACATCGCGCTGATCGGCTTCGACGGCCACGAGCTCGCCGACGGTCTCGATCTCTCGACCATCGCGCAGCCGCTAGAGGAGCTCGGGGCCCTCGCCGTGCAGAACATCCTCGACGACATCGCACAGCCCGGTCGGCCGCGTCTGACGACCGTGCTCCCGACCGAGCTCGTCGTTCGCGGGTCCACCTCACCCGTCCGCCACGCCTAGCGGCCACTCGGCACAACGCGGGTGCGCTGGTCGACCCCGGCAGACCCGTAAGGCCAATCGCCCACCACCGGTGCTGAGACCGCATTGAGCTCGGAGACGTGCTCGTGACCGAGCGTCAACGTCGCGGCGTCAAGATTGGCCTTGAGCTGCTCCATCGTGCGAGCACCGACCAGCACGGACGTGACGGCCGGCTGCTGCGCGACCCAGGCGAGCGCCACCTGGCCCATACGCACACCGAGCGCACGCGCGACTCGTTCCACGGCTCCTAGCACGTCCCAGGTCTGAGCTCGAGCCGACCGCCCGGCATACGCCTCGATGCCGCGGCTCTCGTCCTCGCCGAGGCGGGTCGCACCGGTGGGGTGCAGATCCCTGACGTACTTGCCGGTCAACCACCCACCGCCCAGAGGTGACCACGCCAGAAGTCCGAGCCCAGCGTCGATGCTCGCTGGGACGATCTCCAGCTCCACCTCACGCACCAGGAGGCTGTAGCTCTCTTGCACGACGACAGGCCTGGCAAGCCTGTTCGTCTCGGTGAGCCCCATCGCCTTTTGGACCTGCCAGCCGAGGTAGTTGGACAGTCCCGGGTAGAGCACCTTTCCCTGGCGGACCGCGTCGTCGAGGAACTCCAGCGTCTCCTCCAGCGGCGTAAGCGGATCCCACGCGTGCGGCATGTACACCTCGACGCTGTCCCGACCGAGCCGAGCCAGCGACGCATCGAGAGCGCGCCGCAGGTGTCGCCTGGACGTGCCCTCCGAGCCGCCGACCTGCCTCACGGGGAACCGACCCTTGGTCACCAGCACCACGGAGTCGGCGACGTCGCCCGGACGGCTCCTGAGCCACTCGCCCACGATCCGTTCCGCCTCGCCGCCGCCATAGACGTCGGCGCAGTCGATCAACGTGCCGCCACGCTCGACGAAGAGGTCGAGCTGCTCGAACGCCGTCTCTGCCGAGGTCTCGGCTCCGAACGTCATCGTGCCAAGTCCGTAGGTCGACACGATGCACCCTGTGGTGCCCAGTTGGCGGTAGTCCATGTTCGTTCTCTTTCGGTCGTTGCCAGACAGGGTCAGAAAGCCCGAGGCCGGTAGGTCCTGATCAGGGCGTCGAAGAGCGCGTCGACGCGCTGGTCGACCACGCGCCGTGACGGATCCGCGTCGTGCCAAGCGACGATCTCGCGGGCGCCCTGGCTGAACGGCACGCGTGCCACGTAGTCCGGGACCACGCTGCGGATCTTCGAGTTGTCGAAGAGCATCGAATGCGACTTGTCGCCGAGCATCGCCGCGCCAAGCTCGGGGTCCCCTGCGGCGATCGCGTCCGAGGTCACGTGAACCAGGCGCGGCAGCACGCCGGCAGCATGGGCCATTTCCTCGTAGATCTGGTTCCAGGTGAGGGCTTCGTCCGACGTGAGGTGAAAGGCCTCACCCAGAGCCGACGACTTTCCCAGCAGTCCGACGAACCCGGCGGCGAAATCGTGGGCGTGGGTGATGGTCCACAACGATGTCCCGTCCCCAGGCACCACGACCTCCAGGCCCCGGCGCATGCGATCGACCACCGTCCAGCCGCCGTCGAAGGGCACCATCGTGCGGTCGTAGGTGTGAGACGGCCGCACGATGGTCATCGGAAAGCCACGCTCCCGGTACGCGTGCACGAGCACGTCTTCACTGGCGATCTTCCGGCGCGAGTACTCCCAGAAGGGATTGCGTAACGGGGTGGACTCGGTCACAGGAACGCGACTCGGGGGGGTCTGGTACGCGGAGGCGGAAGAGATGAACACGTACTGCGACGTCCGGCCGGTGAATAGATCGACGTCTTGCCGCACATGGTCCGGCGTAAACGCCACGAAGTTGACGACCACGTCGAACTCGGCGTCACGGAGCACCTCTTGTACGGCCTCCACGTCCCGGACATCGGCGCGGAGCACGCGTGCTCCTGCGGGAACCGGTCGTGCCGAAGACGTTCCGCGGTTCATCAGGTGCACGTCGTGTCCCTCGCTCAGCGCGCGTGTGGCGCATGCCGAGCTGATGATTCCGGTACCACCGATGAACAACACTCGCAATGACATCGTCGCACTCCCTGGCTGACAAGCGTTCTGGGCTCTGGTGGACCTGGCGCAGGCCTATCCCTTGAGCCCGCCCGCTGTGAGACCACTGACGATCTTGCGCTGGAATGCGAGAACGACAATGACGAGCGGGACGGTCACGATCACCCCGGCAGCCATCTGCGTCCCGAACGGCTGGTCGTACTGCGACACGCCTGTGAACTGCGCGATGGCGACCGTCACCGGTTGGGATGCCGGGGTCTGCGACATGGAGTTGGCGATCATGAACTCGTTCCACGCCGCGATGAACACGAGGATCGCGGTCGTGAATACACCGGGCATCGCGAGCGGGAGGAGAACACGTCGAAACGCTTGGATGGGCGTGCAGCCATCTATTCTCGCGGCCTCCTCCAGTTCCCACGGCAGTTCCCGGAAGAAACTGGTGAGGATCCAGATACCGAGCGGCAACGCGAAGCTGATGTCCGGGATAACCATCGCTCGATAGGTGTCGATCCAGCCGTAGTTCGCGAACAGCTGGAACAACGGCGTCAGGATGGCCACGCCGGGAAACATCGACGTCGCGAGGAAACCCGCGAGGATCGCGTTCTTGGCGCGAAACGTCAGTCGCGCCAGCGCGTACGACGCCGTGATGCCGAGGACCAAGGCGATCACGGTTACCGAGCCCGCGATCACCCCACTGTTCCTCAGCGCAAGGGCGAACGTGTTCTGCCCGCCGAAGACCGCTTCGTAGTTGACGAGCGAGGGGTGCCAGGGGATCAACTGGTTGTCGAGGATGTCTCGCGGACCTTTGAGGCTCGACACGATCATCCAGTAGAACGGGAGGATGCAGAACACGACGATCAGAGCGATGGCCACGTAGAACCAAGCGCCAGCGAGGCTACGGCGGCGTGCCGCCCGAGCCGGTGTCGCGTCGGTCGTCAGCGGTCGACGCGTGCGGTTCATAGTCGTAGTGCTCACTTCTCGCTCCTCTCGACGAGATTGACGCCGAGCAGCCTCACGAAGGCGAAGGCAGTGACGAAGATAAAGACAAACGTCAACGTGGACAGAGCGCCGCCGTAACCGGGCTTGAGCTGACTCAACGTCGCACGAACGACCAGGATCGACAGCGTCGTCGTCCCATTCGAGCCATTGGTCAAGATCGCGGGTAAGTCGTACATTCGCAGCGCGTCGAGAAGGCGGAACAGGACAGCGACCAGCAGCGCGGGCCTGACGAGCGGAAGCGTGATCAGCCGGAAGCGTTGCCACGCGCCCGCCCCGTCGATCCTGGCCGCCTCGTAGACCTCCTCCGGGATGACCTGCAGGCCGGCGAGGATCAGCAGGGCGATGAACGGCGAGGTCTTCCACGTGTCGGCGATGATGATCGCCGTCCGGCTCGGCCACTCGGACCCGGTCCAGACGATATGCGAGCCCGTGACCGCATTGATGATCCCGGCGGGGTCGAAACTCCACTTCCACAGCACGGCGGTGACCGCAGTGGGGATGGCCCAGGGGACGAGGACGCTCGCCCGCATGAGCCCGCGGCCTCGGAAGGCCCTCGTCATCACCAGCGCCATGCCGAACCCGATGAGGGTCTCCAGGGTGACCGTCACCGCGGTGAAGAAGTACGTCGTCCCGGCAGAAGCCCAGAACTCCTTGCTGTGGTAGCCGCTCAGTGCGCTGACGTAGTTGCTCAATCCGACAAACGGAGGTGTTCCGCCGATCGAGTCTCCGAAGAGAGAGCGAACAATGGCCTCGCCGATTGGATACCCGATGACGACGATCAGCACCATCATCGACGGGACCACGAGCCAGAAGGCGAGTCGTGCCTCGTGCGGCCTGGTAGCACGCGACGCGCGTCGAATGCGCTTACCTCGAAGCGTTCGCGGGGTACCGGTGTGGGTGGACACGACTCGCCTTCCTGCTCATGGGTTGGTCGACCAAAGCCGCGCTGCTACTGGATGGCCTGCTTGAGGTCTGCGGCCATCTGCGTGATCGCCGCATCGACCGAGACGTTGCCCTTGAGCGCCGCGTAGGCGTTCTTCTGGATGGCGAGGCTGACGGCGTTGTAGTTCGGAGTCACCGGCCTGGGGTTCGCGGTGAGGAGCTGCTGCCCGAGCGTCGGCAGGTACGGCGACGTCGCGATCAACGTTGAGTCGGTATACAGGCTCTTGAGGACGGAGGCCTGGTTCATCACGGAAACGAGGACCTTCTGCGCCTCGGGAGACTGCATCCAGGCGACCCAGTTCTTCGCCGTGGTCTTGTGCTTAGAGTACGCCGACACTCCCAGGTCGATCCCACCGAGAGAGGAGATCCCGGGTCCGTTCTGCCCGGGGAGGAGCGTCATACCGAACTTGCCCTTGATTGCTGAGCCGTCGGCGCTGCCCGCCGTGTACACGTACGGCCAGTTTCGAAGGAAGAGAAGCTTGCCGCTGGTGAAGGCATCAGCGCCCTGCGACTCCTGGTAGGTGATCGCTGCCGGCGGGATGCTTCCGTTCTTGAACATGTCGACCAGCTGCTGAAGCCCGGCGCGCGCCTGGGGCGAATCGACGGTCACAGACTTTCCGTCCGCGCTGAGGAATGAACCTCCGAAGTCGTTGATCGCCTCAGCGGCGTTGACCGTCAGACCTTCGTACTGGTTGAACTGACCGGCATAGCAGTCCATGTTGTGCGCCTTGGCGATCGAACAGTCCGCCTCGAGCTCCGCCCAAGTCGTCGGGGGCTTCGGTACCAGATCGGACCGGTAGTAGAGCAGGCCGGCATTTGTCATGAAGGGTGCCCCGTACATCTTGCCGTCGTACGTCGCCGATGCCTTCGCCGCAGGGAGGACGTCGCTCCCACCCACCTGCGCGGGGTCCAGCGGTTCGAGCCACCCGTGTGCCGCGAACTCTGCGGTCCAGACGACGTCGTCCCAGAGGACGTCGTACTTCGAGCTCTTTGCCTGGAGATCCTGGACGAACGAGTTCCGCTGGTCGTCCGGGGACGCGGAGAGCTCGATGAACGTCACCTTCTGATCCGGGTGAAGGTCATTCCACTTGGCGATGAGCTGCGGCATCGCGCCTGTCAGGTCTTTGCCGGACGCGAACGTAATCGGACCGACGCCCGAGTCGCCGCTCGCTCCGGCGCTTGAGCCGCTCTTCGCAGAGGAGCAGCCCGACAGCGCCAGTACAGCGATGCCGATGGTGGCAATCCCGATCTGCAGGTCTCGTCGACCTCTCATCGCAAACCTCCTCGTTCGCATGGCCGCACGTCAACGTGGCCAGGTAGGGCCGTCCGCTCTGCCCGCTTGGGGAGCGAGAGCAGTGAGTAACCGATTACTCGGCGTTTCGCCAGGAGACTAGCCGGGCGCTGGACGGAGGTCAAGTAAGCGGTTACTCATCAGGGCCCGGCCAGGTCGCGTTTCGGTAACGAACACCGGCCGGCACTGCCTGGTGGCGCTCGCGAAGTCGAGCGCCGAGCCAAGGTCCAGCGTCAGGTCACGCCCGTGACGGCGTCGACGTGCTGGTCGTCGGGCCGCCCCGACGCGGCGCGCTGGCAGCCGGCGCCTCCGTCGGCCAAGATCCCACGGCGCTACCGACCTAGTTCCGTGGCGCGTCGCGCCGCCTGCTAAGCGGACAGGTCGGCAGGATGGCAGGCCAGCTGTCCGTCGATGTCGCGGAACGGCGGCGTGCCGCAGCGGTCCCAGATGCACCTCCAACGGGTGATGCGCAACTCTCGGAGCCGCTGAAGGGTCTGCTGCACGAGTTGGTAACAGCGCGTCTAGGGCGGCATGTAGGGCAGGGGGGGGCTTACTCAGCGCAGCCGCGCAGCCCCCGGTGTGGACAAGCCCTCCAGCAGTACCGGCCAGGGCCCGCCGACTGACGCCTGTCCTTCTCTAGTCCTACCGGGCGACGCGGGCGCTGCCACCCCCGGCCAGCCTGAGCACCTCGGCCTTGCTGGCCCTCGTGGTGTCACCGGACGTCGTCATCGCGATCGCACCGTGCGCGGCCCCTTACTCCAGAGCGGTGGCCAGCGGCTGCCCGTCGACTAGGCCGCGGACCAGGCCGTACGCGGGCGAGTCGCCGCCGCCGACCCGGTCGAGGATCTCCATCCCCGGGCGGTGCGTGGCGCGAGCGAAGCCCTCGTCACGGGACCAGGCGATGGCGCCCCAGTCGTTGACGGTGGCGGAGCGGACCGTACGCAGCGTGGTGGCGATCACTGCGAAGTTCGGGTACTCGGCGCCGACCTGGTCGATCATCGCGGCGAAAGCGTCGACGTCCAGGCTGGACAGGTTCTCGTCGACACCCGCGACCTCGAAGCCGATGGCCGCGGCGAAGTCCTCCTCGCTGCCGATCATCACGTCCACGCGCCGGGCGATCTGCCGGTTTCGCGCCGGAAGGCTCGGGCGGCCTCGCCGCCGCCCACGCTCATCGCCTCCGGCATCACCGCCGCACGTCCACGCCCAGGACGTGACGACCTGCCCTCGGCGCTCCGCGAGCAACGACACCAAGCGCGCCGATCACCTGTCCGTGCTCTGTGGTTCGATCGAGCCGTGATGACGACGCCGGGTGTGCAACTGCCCATGCAGGAGCCGCTGACCTGCGATGATGCACGAAGAGTCAGAGACCGGGCGCACGCAGCCGTGGTCCCCCCGCTACAAGTGAAGTTGCAGGTCAGCATTGCGGAGACTTCGTTTCGCCGGGGTTGCCGAAGATGGTGGTGGGGTTCCGTTGGCGCCCTGGCCGGATCACACTTCGAGGGTGCGTCCCGGTCGGACGTCGTCACCTCTGTGGTGCCTGCGAGCCTGTAGGTCAGCATGACGGTGGAGGGCTCCACGGGAACCGTGGACTGTTGCCTCGAGCACGCGCGTCAGACTTCGTTGAACTCCTGCCCTCCCCGGGGCGCACGCCCTTGGGTGACTCATGGGGAGGTGGACCGGGATGGACGTGGTGCACCGGCGATGCGCCGGGATCGATATCTCCAAACGGGACGCGAAGGTCGCGATCCGGGCAGCCGGTGGCGGCCGGGCAGGGACCAGGACGACGGTCACGACGTGGTCGTCGATGTCCGCTCAGGTGCTGGCGTTGCGCGATCATCTGCTGGCCGAGCAGGTCACGTGCGTGGTCATGGAGGCCACCTCGGACTACTGGAAGCCGTTCTACTACGTGCTGGAGGACGGCCCGTGGGAGCTGCTGCTGGTCAATGCTCGGCACGCGCACAACATGCCCGGCCGCAAGACCGACGTCTCGGACGCGGCGTGGCTGGCCCAGCTCGGCGCCCATGGTCTGGTCCGGGGCTCGTTCGTGCCGCCCGAGCCGATCCGGGCATTGCGGGACCTGACCCGGACCCGCACCTCGCTGGTCCGCCAACGCGCCCAGCAGGTCCAGCGGCTGGAGAAGCTGCTCGAGGACTCCGGGATCAAGCTGTCCGCGGTGGCCTGCGACATCGTCGGGGTCTCCGGGCGGGCCATGCTCGAGGCGCTGGTCGCCGGCGAACGCGACCCGCAGATCCTGGCCGCGATGGCCAAGCGGCGACTGAAGAACAAGACCGAGGACCTCGTGCAAGCCCTGGCCGGCCGCTTCAGCGAGCACCACGCGTTCCTGGTCCGCACCCACCTGGACCTGCTGGACCACCTCAGCGAAGCGATCGACCAGATCAGCAGCCACATCGAGGAGGCGATGGCCCCCTTTCGTGCCGCCCGGGACCTGATCGTCACGATCCCGGGCGTCTCGGTCCTTCTCGCCGACGTCATCATCGCCGAGACCGGCGCCGACATGACCCGCTTCCCCAGCCCCGGCCACCTGGCGTCCTGGGCCGGGACCTGCCCGGGGGCCAACGAGTCCGCCGGCAAGGTCAAGTCCACCCGCACCCGGCCCGGCAACCCCTACCTCAAAGGCGCCCTCGGCGTGGCGGCGATGGCCGCCGCCCGCTCGAAGGACACCTACCTGGCCGCCAAGCACCGGCGCGTGCGCACCCGCCGCGGACCCCAACGCGCGACCGTCGCCCTCGAGCACGCGATCCTCCTGGCGCTGTGGCACATGCTCACCAACCACACGCCCTACCGCGACCCCGGCGGCGACTACTACCTGCACCGCAACCCCGAGCGCGCCAAAGACCGCGCCCTGAACCAGCTACGCGCCCTGGGCTACGACGTCACCCTCACGACCCAGGGACTCACAAACCCGCGGGCAACCTGAATCTTCGCGTCAGAGGCCCTTTCGCTCAGACGAGCTAGAGGGCCTCTCGGCTTGATGTGGGCGGATTGTGGGCGGCGGCTTCGGCCGGACCCCGCCGAACTGCGCTGAACACCCACGCTCGGATCGGTCGAGCGATGGGAGCCTGACCCGCTTCTCCGGACACCTGGTCTGAGGTGATGATCGCCTCGGAGAGGAGTCCTGGATGCCTGCCGCCAAGCCGCCGGAGTTCCGGCGTCGAGCCGTGGACCTGGTCCGCTCGGGTCAGCAGCCCGTCGCGAGGATCGCGTCCGATCTGGGGATCAGTGAGTCGTGCCTGCGCCGCTGGATGGCCCAGGACGACGTCGACGCCGGCCGCCGCGAGGGGATCAGCACCGACGAGCGCCGGGAGCTGGTGGAGCTGCGCCGGCGTATGTCCGGGCAACCGGGTCAGGCTCCCAAGCGTGCCGACTACCGCCGGTGGGAACGGTCGGCGGCGATGGACCTGTGGCAGATGGACGTCGTGGGTGGGGTGCGGCTGGTCGACGGCACGCAGGGCCAAGATCGTCTCGGGCATCGATGACTACTCCCTGTTCGTGGTCAGCGCCCAGGTCGTGGCCCGGGCGACCGCGGGGCCGGTGTGTGCGGCGTTGGACCTCGCGATCGACCGGTTCGGTGCCCCGCGTCAGATCCTGACCGACAACGGCAAGGTGTTCACCGCCCGGTTCGGACCCGGTCCCGGCCCGGTCCGGTCCGGTTCGATCGGATCTGCGCAGGTCACGACATCGGGCACCTGCTGACCGCACCCAGGTCACCGACCACGACGGGGAAGATCGAACGGTTCCACCGCACCCTGGCCGACGGCTGGGCCTACGCCCGGTTCTACGACTCAGAAGCCGAGCAACGCGCCGCCCTGCCCGGATGGCTGCACTTCTACAATCACCACCGCGCCCACTCCGCCCTCAGAGGCCAGCCGCCGATCACCCGACTGACCAACCTCCCTGGACATCACACCTAGACCAGCGGCCGTTCGGGGTACCCGCAGCCGCACGACGCGCGATGCGACAGGCGGGCCGCGAGCCGCACGGTCGTCGGGGCCGCGTCCGGCTCGGCCAACCTCCGCAGTAGGAGTCGCATCGCTTCTCGACCCGCCTCGCGTGCCGGCTGCTCGGCGCTGGTCGGCGGGCTACGCAGCAGGTCGGGCGTCGGCAGGCTGTCGAAGGACACGAACGCCAGCTCTTCCGGGATCCGCACACCAAGGCCGGCCGCGGCACGCAACGTGCCGACGGTCATCGGCGAGCTTGCGCCCACGATCGCCGTCGGTCGGTCGGGTCGCTGCAGCAGCTCCCGGACCAGCGCCTCAGTCTCCTCCTCGTCCCCTACCCCGGTGAGGACCAACGACGGGTCGACGGGCAAGCCCGCGTCGGCGTACGCACGCTCGTACCCGCTGTAGCGCTCGCGCAACGTTGGCACGTCGAGGTTGCCCGCGGTGATGGCGATGCGGCGGTGGCCGAGCTGCAGGAGATGGGTGACCAGGGTGTGGACCGCGGCCTCGCTCTCCACGCCCACTTGGTCGAGCGGCAGGTTGGAGAGCCGGTCGAGGAGGACGAGCGGCACACCCTGGGCCTTCGGCCATTCGATCGCGGCATCGGTCGAGCGAGCGGCCCGGGCGAGGATGAGGCCGTCGACGCGACGGGACTGCAACGCCTCGATCGCTCGCAGCTCCTGCTGAGGGTCCTCGGACGAGTTGGCCAGCAGCAGCACCAGGCCGGCCTTCCGTGCGGCCTCCTCGACGCCGCGGACCATGTCGGCGAACGCCGGCTGCCCGCTGTCGGAGATGACCAGCCCGATCGACTCTGTCCGATCACGGCGCAGCGACCGCGCAGCCGCGTGCTGCGTGTAGCCGGTGGCCTCGATCGCCTTCAGCACACGGCTTCGGATCGGCTCGCGGACCGTCTTCGTGCCGTTGACCACGTGCGACACGGTCGACGTCGACACGTCAGCAAGGCGCGCCACGTCGATGATGGTGGGCCTGAGCCCAGCGGCACCGCTGCCGTTGCCGTTGCGCTGCTGGGCCGCGCCTCGGCCACGTGTGGGCTCCGTCATGGCCTAGCCCTTCACCGCCCCGAATGTCATACCGGCGACGACGTAGCGTTGGAAGATGCCGTAGAGCGCCAGCTGCGGGAGCAGCACGAGTGTCGCGGACGCCATCATCGCGCCGTAGTCGACCGTCCAGAAGCCCTGGAACTGCGACACGCCGAGCGAGATGGTCGTCATCGCCGGGTTGTTGATCAACGTGACGGCGAACGGGAACTCGTTCCACACGTAGATGATGTTGAGGATCAGCAGCGTCGCGATGACGGGACGCATCAGCGGGAACACCACGCGCCACGACAGCGTGAACAAGCCGGCGCCGTCGATGATCGCGGCCTCTTCGATCTCGCCTGGGAAGTCGGCGAGGAAGCCGGTGAAGAGCAGCATGTTGAACGGAAGCTGCGTCGCGATGTAGGGCAGGATCAGCGCGGCGTACGTGCCGTACAGACCCAGCTCGATGTTCAGCTTGTACACCGGGAACAGCAGGATGTAGACGGGGATCGCCAGCCCGGCGAGGAAGTAGAAACGCAGGGACTTCTGCAGCCCGGGGCGGCGGAACACCATGCGGGTCAGTGCGTAGGCGGCCGTGAACGAGATGACGACGCCGACGGACACCGACACCACCGCGAGGATCAGGGTGTTCTTGTACATCGTCATCAAGTTCAGCGTCGACATCGCCGTGCTGTAGTTCGCCCAGCTCAGGTGCGAGAAGTTCAGCGGGTCGCGGAGGATGTTGTCGTTGCTCTGGAACGACAGGAGCACCACCCACGCCATCGGCAGGATCAGGACGAAGGTGACCAGGTAGGCGACGATCGCCGCGATCCCGAGCCGACGTCGACGAGGACGTCGCTGCGACGGCGGAGCGTCCGGCCGCACGAGGCGTGGGGCAGTCGTGCTGAGCGTGCTCATGAGGCCCTCCTGCGGCGCATGAACGCCATCTGTGCCACGGTGACGACGACGCCGAGCAGGCTGATGACGACCGCCAGCGCCATGCCGTAGCCGTACTTCTGGTTGGAGAACGTCATCCAGTACGTGTAGCTGACGAGCGTCTCCGACAGATGGACGGGACCGCCGCCGGTCAGCTGGAAGACGAGCTCGAAGATCTTGAAGACACCGGTGACGACGAGCACCGTGGTGATGCCGAACGTCTCCTGCAGCATCGGGACGGTCACGTACCGCAGTCGCTGCCAACCGGTCGCTCCGTCGAGCGAGGCCGCTTCCATCACGTCGTGGGGCAGCATGCGGATTCCCGCGTAGAAGATCGTCATGATGAACCCGACGGTCTGCCAGGTGTAGACCACCCCGATGGACCAGGGACTCAACGTGGTCCCCCCGATCCACACCGGTGGGTGCTGGACGCCGAGGGTGTGCAGCAGCGAGTTCACCAGGCCGATGTGCGGGTCGAGGATGAAGACCCAGATGAGGCCGATGAGAATCGGCGCGATCACGTTCGGGGCGAAGACCATGGCCCGCAGGGCGCCGGCACCCTTGACGCGTCCGCTCAGCAGGTGCGCGAGGAAGAACGCGCCCGGCAGAAGGATGACGAGCGAGACGAGAAGGATGATCCCCGTGTTACGCAGCGACCCCCAGAACAAGGTGTCGCGCACCATCTGCACGTAGTTCTTCCCACCGACCAGCTTCGTGGAGCCGAACGCCTGCGCATTGGTGAAGCTCTGGTACAGCGAGTACCCGATCGGGTACGCGAAGTACAGGCTGTAGACGGCGAACGCGGGAGCGATCATGAGCGCAAGGGCTCGCCGAGTGCTGAGCCACTTCACGTCGGCTCCTCCTGTCCTGTGTGCCCGCTCGGGGCAGGCCGCTGGGCGCGCGCCTGCCCCGAGCGGCGGTTGCTCAGTGGATCGTCTTCTGCACCACGTCGAGGGCCTGGGACGGGGAGTACACGCCCTGGATCACGCCGTAGATGCTGTCGTACATGGCGCTCGAGGTCTCCGCCGACACCACCAGGTCCGGCTGTGCGGCCGGGCTGTGCCAGCCGTCCTGCTGCAGCACCGCCAGGACCGAGGCGAAGACGGGCTGAGCGCTGGCGTCGACCTTCGGCTTGTAGTTCGTGACCGGCGTCTGCGCGTTGTCCACGAGGATCTGCTGGCCGGAGTCGCCGTAGTAGAACGCCATGAACTTCTTGACCGCGTCGAGCTTGGCGGTCGACTTCTTCACCTCAGCGCTGACCACCAGCGGCGCCGACGGCGCGTTCATGTACAGGTTCTGGTCACCGACACCGTCGGAGAACGTCGGACCGGCCCAGAACTTGGTGTTGGCCGCGACCGAGCTCTTCTGGATGTCGCCGGCGGCCCAGACGCCGGAGTCGAGCATCGCGGCGTTGCCGCTGGTGTACTCCTCGACCGCCTGCACGTAGGTCTGGGTGGACACGTTCTTGGAGAACGCGCCGGCCTTCGCCAACTGCTCGATGTGCTGGTAGAGCCGCAGGAAGTCGGCGTTGTTGTAGCTGCTCTTGCCCGAGAGGATGTCCTGGTACTTGTCCTCGTACCCGAACCTGTCGAGCATCGTCAGGAACGCCCACACGCTGTAGGCCGACTTGCTCGCACCCTGCGCGATGGTCGTGACCCCGTTCTTGGACAGCACCTGGGCGACGTTCAGCAGGTCGTCGAAGGTCTTCGGCTCGCTGAGCCCGTACTTCTGCAGGATCGCGGTGTTCACGTACAGGCCCGTCACGAGCGACTGGTAGGGCACGCCGTACTGGGTGCCGTTGCTGGTGTAGCCCGACAGCATCGCCTTCGGGAACTTGTCGGTGAGGGCACCGCTCTGGAGGACCGGACCGAGGTCGAGCAGCTTGCCCTGCTGGGCCATCTGCGAGGCCAGGGAGTTGTAGACCCAGAAGATGTCCGGGAGCGTGCCTGACTGGGCCGCGACCTGCATCGCCTTCTCGTGCTCGTCGACCGTCTGCCCCTCGAGCTTCACCGTGATGTCGGGGTTGGCCTTCTGGAAGGCCTGGACGATCGCGTACGTGGCCGGGTCCTGCTGCTGGACGTTGGGGTTCTGCATCGACAGCGTAATCTGAACCTTGCCGCCGGCCGAGGAGCTGCCGGCACCAGCCGAGCCCGAGCTGCAGGCCGCCAGGCCGAGTGCCGTCAGCGCCGCCAGCGCCACTGCGGCTCCGCGCGGGTGTGCATAGCCCCACCGTCGTCGCTGGTTGTTCATCGTCTGCTCCACTCCTGTCGCACGTCGCTGTACTGGGCCGTCGGTCGATCGGCGACCGAAGGGTCGGGCCGGGCATCCGCACCACGGCCGTGGTCCCCAGGGCTTGCTGTTGGCAGTGCTCGGTGGTTCCACGCCGACCAGGTCACGGTGCTCGACGATGAGCGAGATCGACGCGAAACGTTTGCCTGGTGACCGTAGAGCCGTTCCCGACGCATCGTCAAGTGGCTGGGTCCCCCGGTCTGGTCGCCGCTGCCGAGCTGGTGCTCACGCCACCTGCACAGACACCCGGACTCCCGCGCTGTCGCGTCGGCGGACCAGCGTGAACCCCAGCTCTCGCAGGGGCGCTTGACGCGCGCCGTGCCGGGCACCATGCTGCACCCGACCGACAAACGTTTCGATGCCTGGTGGCCTCGATCACTCGAGGCCCCGTCGCGAGTCGGCGCCTGCCTGACGCAACGAGGCGACGCCGCGGTGTGCCGGACACTGCTGCCCGAGGCACCGAGGATGGGAGAACGACGATGGACCGTGAATCCGGGCCCGCGAAGGGCATCCTGGGAGACCTCACCCGAACCCGGGACGTGCGAACGGCGCGCTCCTCGAGCTGGGACCAGACCGGTCGCAACCGGGACAACTGGCTGATCCGCCCTGGCGAGGAGCGCGTCCTGGCCGACCTCGAGGGGCCGGGGGCGATCACCCACATCTGGATGACGCAGTCGTGCCGGCTCCAACCGGGGCCAGGCCAGATCCCCCCGGACGTCGTCGGCGTGCCGATGCTCGAGATCCACAACGCGCTCGGGGTCAGCTGGGAGGTCGTCGACCCGGACTACTACCGGAAGGTCGTCCTGAAGATCTACTGGGACGACCAGGAGACTCCGAGCGTGATCGCCCCTCTCGGGGACTTCTTCGGGCTGATGAACTCCCTCTCGGGGTCCTACGAGTCGCTGCCGCTGTCCGTGTCGGCGAAGGAGGCCGAGCTGCACACGTTCGGTGGCTCCGCGGCGTTCAACAGCTATTTCCAGATGCCGTTCAACAAGCGGGCGCGAGTCGTCGTGGAGAACCAGAACGACGTGCCCTACCTGCAGTACTTCTACATCGACTACGAGCTGTACCCGCAGCCGCTGGCCGAGGACGTGGCCTACTTCCACGCGCACTACCGGCAGGCGCGTCCGTGCAACGGCTGGGGACCGGACCTGCAGTCCAACGCGATCGAGGTCAACATCCCGGACCTGGACGGGAAGGACAACTACGTCGCGCTCGAGGTCGAGGGCCACGGCCACTACGTCGGCTGCACCCTGGCCGTGCGCCACTTCCAGGGCTCCTGGTGGGGCGAGGGCGACGACATGATCTTCATCGACGACGACACCTGGCCGCCCAGCCTGCACGGCACCGGTATGGAGGACTACTTCGGGCATGCGTGGGGCATGCAGCACAACGCGTACCTGATGAACGGCACGATCGTCCACGAGGAGGACGTGCCCGGCTTCCACCACAGCTACCGGTTCCACATGGTCGACCCGATCCGCTTCACCACGCGCATCAAGGTGTCGTTCGAGCACGGCCACGCCAACCACCTGTCCGACGACTGGGCCTCGGTCGCGTACTGGTACCAGACGCTGCCCACCGCACCGCTGACGATCCCGCCTGTCGAGGATCGCCTGCCGCTGCGTCCGCGCGACGCCGTCGTCACGTCACCCCTGCCGCCGCTCAGCCCGGCGCAGCAGGCGGCCCGAGAGGCGACGGCTGCCCGGATGGAGAAGTTCGTGGCCGAACGCGACCGGGTCCGTGCCGAGCGCGTCCCCGAGATCGACGCCTGGGAAGCAGGCAACGCCGCACAAGCGCGGGACATCCGCGCACGCTTCGACCAGCAGCGCTGAGAGGGACGGACACCGATGAGCAACGACCTGACGCGTCCCCTCCTGCACTTCACGGCAAGGGAGGGGTGGATCAACGACCCGCTCGGGCTGACGTACCACGAGGGCCAGTACCACCTGTTCTTCCAGTTCGTGCCCGGGCAGACCGAGTGGGGCCCGAACCAGCGGTGGGGGCACGCCACCAGTCCCGACGGGCTGCACTGGACGGAGGGGCCTGTCGCCCTCGAGCCGGGTGACGGTGACGACGGCGTGTGGTCCGGCAGCATCGTGCGGCCGGACGGCGAACCGGCCGCGCTGTTCTACACGACAGTCCAGCTGGACGACGTCCAGATCGGCAAGGCCCGCATCGCGCGCCCGGCCGACGCGACGTGGAACACCTGGACCAAGGGTGCCGTCGTCGCGGAGCTGCCCCCGGGCGTGGACGTCGTCGCGTTCCGCGACCCCTACGTGTTCCACGACGGCACCACGTGGCGCATGCTCATGGGCGCCGGTCTGCCTGACGGCACCGCAACCGCTCTGACCTTCGCCTCCGAGGATCTCCAGGAGTGGCGTTACGACGGGTTCCTGGCGGAACGGCATCGCGACGAGACGACGCCGGTCTGGATGGGCGCCGTCTGGGAGTGCCCCCAGCTGTTCCGCCTCGGCGACAAGTGGGTCCTGACCGTGTCGGTGTGGGAGCCGTTCGTCCCCTACTACGAGGGCTACGCGATCGGCACCTACGAGGACGGCCGGTTCACGGCCGAGTCGTGGGGTCGTCTCTCGTACGGGCCGTCCTACTACGCCGGCTCCGCGTTCGAGGACAGGGACGGGGAACGCGGGCTGATCTACTGGCTGCGGGACGTCGACGGCCCTGCCGGGACGTGGGCCAGTGCACACTCGCTGCCGCACCACCTGGCCCTGGCCGGCGATCGTGTCGTCGCATCGCCTCACCCGAGCCTCACCAAGGCCCGGACAGCCGGAAGCACGGACGTCCGCGACTCCTCGGTGGACGCCGGCAGCACGGTCGACGTCACGATGACGCTCGACGGTCCGGGTTCACGGGCCACGCTCACCATCGGCGACGACGCGGTGCGTGTCGTCGCGGCGGCTGCCGAGGTGACCGTGTCCACGTCGGCGGGGACGTTCACCATGCCGATCGACGGAGTGGACGTCCGCGTCGTGCTGGACGGCCCGGTCGTCGAGGTGTTCACCGCCGGTGGAGTGCTCGCCGCCCCGGTCGCCGTTGATCGGGACAACCACGTGACGGTCGAGGGCGGCGCCAGCGCCGACGTGTGGACCCTGTCCTGATCTGCGAATCGTTGGACAGGCGCGCGCTTTGTGGCCGCGCCTGTCCAACGATCTCGCCAGTTCTCCGCGGTCATCGAGAACCGTGTGACTAACTGAGCCCGGCGTCCTTCAGGCGTCGGGCTGAGCCATCGCACCGCGCGGTCCGCGCCCTTCCCCGGGGTCGCCCCTCGCCTCTCACGCCCGCAGCCGGCGGGTAGGCCGCTAGGCCGCACCCGGCCCCCGGCGCGCCTCCCTATCCGCCGGGGGCCAGGTGTGCCCTCGCGCGTGACCGCGTCGCAGAAGGCTCCTGGGATCGACGAGCTCCAACCTGAACTCCTCGAGTCGTCAGTGACCTCGAGGTCCGTCCGACACTGCCAGACATCCCGACGGACGACGCGCTCCGCCCCTCGCCTCAGACGCGCATCGTGGCCGCTGTTCCGCACTCCAGCGCGCCGTGTCCGAACCGTGACGTGACGCGGGTTGACGCCCGGAGACGGACCCCTCTACTTTGTGCGTGAACGTTTTTGCAAAACGTTTGCGCACCTCGACGGTCGCGGTGCGTCCCGACAGGACGAAGGAGTCCCCTCGATGAGGTCGTGGGAAGTTGGATCGCGCCGCCTGGTGCGACGTTCAGTGGTGGCGGGTCTGGCAGCAGCCACCCTCGTCACGGTCGCGGCCTGCGGTGCGGGCGGCACCACCAGCAAGAGCACCTCGTCCGGAACCGCAGCTGCCGGCGGTGCCGGCACGCTGACCGTCCTCGTTGAGGGCGGCGGTCACGGCGAGCTGCAGCCGGTCGCCGACAAGTTCACGCAGGAGACCGGAACCAAGATCACGTTCGTCGAGCTGCCGTACGACGGCCTGTACGACCGGCTCAACAGCGAGCTGTCCTCGGGCAACGTGTCGTTCGACGTCGCGGCGCTCGACGCAGTCTGGCTCACGGCGTTCAAGGACGGTCTGACGCCCATCGACGACCTGTTCACCGACAAGGTGAAGGGCGACATGTTCCCGTCGCTGTTGAAGGAGGCCCAGTCCAACGGGCACTTCATCGGCATGCCGGCGTGGACCAACGCCGAGCTGCTGTTCTATCGCACCGATCTGTTCAACGACGAGTCGAAGAAGGCCGCCTTCAAGGCCAAGTACGGGTACGACCTGGTCGTCCCGACCACCTGGCAGCAGTACCTCGACGTCGCCAAGTTCTTCACCCAGGACAGCGCCGCAGCCAACGGTGGCACGCCCAAGTTGTACGGCACGGACGTCAAGGGCAAGGTCGAGACCGAGTGGCTCGCCACGGTGCTGCAGGCCGGTGACAAGAACGTCGTGCTGGACGACAGCGGCAAGGTGATCATCAACGACGCCGCGCACAAGAAGGCTCTCGACTACTACACGCAGCTGGCGACCAAGGACAAGGTCGCACCGGCCGGCGCCTCCCAGATCGACTGGGCCGCGGCGCAGAACCTGTTCAACCAGGGCGGTCTGGCCATGACCCGCTTCTGGGCGCACGCCTACACCCAGATCCCGAAGGACTCCCCCGTCTACGGCAAGGTCGGCGTCGCCCCCATGCCGGCGGGTGACGGCGGCATCGGCGCCATCCCCGGCGCCTGGTACCTGTCCGTCCCGAAGGCCACGAAGAACTCGGCCGAGGCCAAGAAGTTCATCGAGTTCGCGTACGAGAACAACGCACTGGGGCTGAACACCACTTTGGGCCTCGCGGCGACGAAGTCGGCCCTGCAGAGCGCGGCGGCGCAGGCGGGCCACGAGAACCTCAACCCGCTGATCACGACCCTCGGCGCCAACGGGACTCAGCCGCGGCCTGCCAACGCCAAGTGGCAGCAGATCGTGGACACCGTCCTCGTCCCGATGATCCAGAAGGCCGTTGACGGCAACGGCACCGACAACCAGAAGCTGCTCGACGACGCCAAGAAGCAGATCGAAGGCATCGTCGGCTGAGCGGCCCGGGTGTGGCCGGCGCGCCCTGCAGCGCCGGCCACACCCGCCCCACCACCCGTCCCATCCCCGTAGCGCGGCAACGCCGCCGGCAGAAGGTTCCCTGTGCGTCTCACCGACCGACGCTTCGCCGCACTCCTGATGGTGCCGGCGGCGCTCTTCCTCGCAGCCTTCGTGGCCTGGCCCATCGTGCGGCTGGTCATGAACAGCTTCTACGACATCTCGCCGATCGCCGGAGGTCCGCGCACCTTCGTCGGGCTGGGCAACTACACGACCGCCCTGGCCAGCTCCGGGTTCCGCAGCTCGGCTGTACGGACCCTGGCCTACACCGTTCTCGTCGTGTCTGCGGAGTTCGTGCTCGGGCTGGCCACGGCGCTCCTATTCAGCGCGATCGGCCGTCGGTCGGCGGTGTTCCGGACGATCTTCATGTACCCGCTGATGATCGCGCCGGTCGTGGCAGGTCTGCTGTGGCGGTTCCTGCTGATCGACAACTCCGGCATCGTCAACACCCTGCTGGCCCGCGTCGGCATCCTGCATTCCGCCAGCGACATCGGGTGGCTCTCGAACTCGCGGATCGTGCTGTTCTCCGTGGCGATCCCCGACATCTGGCTCACCACGGCGTTCATGGCCCTCGTCCTGTTCGCCGGTCTGCAGAACATCCCGGGCGACGTCATCGAGGCCGCACGCCTCGACGGCGCCAAGGGGTGGACTCTGCTGCGGCGCATCATCGTGCCGCTGCTCCGACCGGTGATCGCGGTGACCCTCATCGTCCGCGGCATCGACGCGGCCAAGGCGTTCGACATCATCCTGATCCAGACCGGCGGTGGACCTGAGAACGCGTCACAGACCCTGAGCCTGCTGATCTACCGGACCATGGTCCGGTTCGGCGAGCCCGGTCTGGCCAGCGCCATGGCGACCATGTACCTGCTGGTCATGCTGGCCGTCGCGGTCGCAGCGGTCGTGACCATCTGGCGGCCGGGGGCCGACGCATGAACGGCCTCGAGATCCGCCGACCCGCCACCCGGACCCTGCTGTGGGCACTTCTCGTCACAGTGGTCGTGCTCTACGCCTTCCCCTTCCTCTACCTGCTCCTGACGTCGTTCAAGCCCCCGCTCGAGACGCTTGCTGTCCCGCCGACGGTCCTGCCGTCGCGCTGGACCACCGCCAACTACGCGGCGGTGTGGGCGTCCCACGGGGTGCCGGCGTCCTTCATCAACAGCATCTCCACCGCCACCATCAGCACCCTGCTCTCGCTGGTGCTGGCAGTACCCGCCGCCTACGCGATCACCAGGTTCCGCACCAGGGCCGGCCGCTTCTTCGTGATGCTGGCGCTCGTCACCCGGATGGTTCCACCGGTGGCGGTCGGCATCCCGCTGAGCTCGACGATCAGCAGCCTGCACCTTCTCGACACGCCGACAGGACTGGCGATCGCCCACACGACGATCTCCCTGCCGCTGTCGATCTGGCTGATGTCCAGCTTCTTCGAGGCCGTTCCGGACGAGCTGGACGAGGCGGCCAAGGTCGACGGCTGCTCACGGCTCGGAGCGTTGTGGCGCGTGGTGATCCCCGTGGTGTCCGGCGGGATGGCCGTGACCGCGATCTTCGCCTTCCTCGCCTCGTGGAACGAGTTCCTCTTCGCGCTGCTCCTGACCAGCGTCCGCGCACAGACCACACCGCTGGCGATCGCGAACTTCCAGACCCAGTTCGGCCTCGACTGGGGGTCGATGACGGCGCTGGCAGCCCTCTACTCCATCCCCGTGATCCTCCTGACGCTCCTGCTCCAGCGGCACATCGTCGCCGGCCTCACGCTCGGGGCCGTGAAGGGATGACCGCGACGCCGGCACGACTTCGACCCTCGAGCACTTCCCGTCCGACGGCGGTGGTGGCACGACCCGAGCAAGCAGGGCACCAGGAGGAACAGCGCATGGCCAGCAACAACCGCTACGACGTCACGTCGTGGCCGGTGGGCGACCCTCACGAGGACCTCGGCGAGGTGATCAACAGCATCCTCGCCGACATCAAGCACAGGCAGACCGCCACGGATCTGAACGACGGCGGCAAGCCCGGCGCCGTCATCTACCTCCCGCCGGGCGACTACCACCTCCGCACGCAGGTGCACATCGACATCAGCTACCTGCGGATCGAAGGCTCCGGGCACGGCTTCACCTCGTCCAGCATCCGCTTCAACGTCCCCGAGAACGAGTGGTCCCAGCTGCACGAGCTGTGGCCCGGCGGGAGCCGCGTGCTGGTCGACCTGCCTCCGAACAGCGGTGCCGACCAGTCGGTCGCCGCCGCGTTCCGGGTGGAACGTGACGGCAGCCCTCGGATCAGCTCCGTCGAGTTCTCCAACTTCTGCATCGACGGCCTGCACTTCGAGCCGGACGGTTCCGACCTGCACCCGGAGAACACCTACCGGAACGGGAAGACCGGCATCCTGATCGCGAGCGCCAACGACTCGGTCCGCATCACGGGGATGGGGCTGGTGTACCTGGAGCACGGCGTGACGGTGTGGCATGCCGATGCTCTGTCCATCCACGACAACTTCATCGCCGAGTGCGGCAGCTGCATCGAGCTGCGCGGCTGGGGCCAGGCCTCGAAGATCACCGACAACCTCATCGGGGCGGGCTTTCGGGGGCGCTCGATCTTCGCGGAGCACCATGGTGGGCTGCTCATCGCCGCGAACAACGTATTCCCCCGCGGGGCCAGCAGCGTCGAGCTCGCAGGGGTGACGCGGTCGAGCATCACCAGCAACCGGCTGCACTCCTTCTACCCCGGGATGGTGACCCTCACCGCGGCCTCCTCGGAGAACCTGGTGGCCTCCAACCACTTCCTCCGCGACAACGAACCGTGGGCGCCGTTCCTCGGGATCGACAACGGGCTGGATGACACCACCGGCCTGCTGCGGATCGAGGGCAGCGGCAACTCCGTGATCGGCAACCACTTCTCCGAGATCGTCGACGCCACGAGGATCAGCCCCGCCAGCGCGACGCCCGTCATCATGCGTGTCGCCTCGGGGAGCGGTAACTACCTGGCCAACAACCACGTGGTTGCCAGCGACGTCCGGGCCGGCACGGGCGACTCCGCGTACGCGGCACAGGTCGACGCTCTCCTGACCGCGGCGTCATCGAGACAGCTGCCGGTGACCACTGTTCTGGTCGACGGCGCATCGTTCGGCAACACGGTCCTCGACTCGGGTGACGAGACACAGGTGGATCTCGACCGGGCGACCAACGCGTTCAGACCGACACCGACCCTTGGCGGCTTGGTCAGATGAGCACCCGAGGAGTGAGCCCCTTTGGCGAACGTTTTGCAACCGTGCCGATGTGCCGGGCCGTGCCGTCGGACCGCGCTGCTGTCAGCCGCGCCGTGAGCCATTCGCAGCCGGTTCGACCCGCATAACCTACGTGTGCTGCGTGCCCCACGTGCGCAGCGCCAGCCGTGAGGAGTATCAGCGAAGTGGCTCGACGAGTCGGCATCAAGGACGTTGCCCAAGAGGCGGGCGTCTCCCTCACGACGGTCTCGCATGCCCTGAACGACTCGCTGAACGGCCGGGTCAACGCCGAGACCCGCGAGCGGATCAAGGAGGTCGCCCGGCGGCTGAACTACCACCCGAACCGGTTGGCCCGCGGGCTGCGTACCAACAGCTCGGGGATGATCGGACTGCTGACCGAGGAGATCGCCACCACTCCGCACGCCGGCCGGATCATCCTCGGCGCGCAGGAAGCCGCCAGCCGGCACAACCTGACGCTGGCGATCATCAACGCCGCCCTGCAGGCCGATGCCGACGAACGCCGGAACGACGTGGTCGCCCTCCTCGACCGCCACGTCGACGGCATCATCTACGCGACCGTCTACCACGACACGGTGACCCCGCCGCAGGAGCTGCTGTCGGTGCCGGCGGTGCTCATCGGTGCGACCGACCGGACCGGGAAGCTGCCGTCTGTGGTGCCGGACGAGCGACAGGGCGCCGCGGACGCGGTGCGTGACCTGCTGGCCGTCGGCCACAGACGCATTGCCTTCCTCAACGGTTGCGAGGACGTCCCCGCGACCCGCGGGCGACTACTTGGCTACCACGACGCCATGGCGGAAGCCGGTGTCCCGGTTGACCCCAGGTTGCAGGCCGAAGTGGAGTCAGAGGCACGCGGTGGGTACGCCGGAACGATGCGTCTGCTCGAGCAGGGTGGGGACCCGACCGCGATTTTCGCCTACAACGACCGGATGGCGATGGGCGTGTACCGCGCTCTCGCGGAGCGGCGCCGGCGGATCCCTCAGGACGTGTCCGTCATCGGCTTCGACGACCAAGCACCGATCCCCGAAAGCCTGTTCCCAGGGCTGACCACCGTGGCGCTTCCGCACTACGAGATGGGTGCCTGGGCCGTCGAGACCCTCGCCACGCTGCTCGGGGACGAGGCAGCCACCGCAGACTCCGTGCTGATGCCCTGCCGCACGGTCCAGCGCGAGTCGATCGCCAAGCCGCACAAGACGCGGGCGCGGACTGGCACCGCCGCGTCCTGAAGGCTGCCAGCGCGCACCCGTCCGCTACTCCCCTGTGTTTCTCGGGTTCTCCTTTAGTAGAGGTGACTGCATGCCGAACGGCGTCGATGTCAACGTGCTAGGCGAATGTGTCGCGGACACCATTCGATACAGCGCCCAGCACGAAGTGACCTACCCCGGCGGGAGCGCTGCGAACGTCGCGGTCGGGTTGGCCCGACTTGGCCGACGCGTCGACTTCGCCACCTGCCTGGGGGACGACGAGCACGGACAGCTGATGCGTGCGCACCTCGCACGCGAGCACGTGCGCGTAATCAACGTCGCGGCGGAGGGCACTCCGACGCCCTCGGCGGTCGCGGTGCTCGACGAGAGTGGTGCGGCCGCCTACGAGTTCTCGGTCACGTGGGCAGCAGGACCGAATCTGCCGGCACCGCGAGGCTCGCATCTGCACCTCGGCTCGTTCCCCGTCTTCTTGTCTTCGGCCCCTGCTGAGCTGGACGCTCTGCTGCTGTCCGTTCGGGACCACAGCTCGGTCAGCCTGGATCCGAACGTCCGCCCCGAGCTGATGGGTGACCCGCACCGCTCACGCGAGCGGCTGGAGAGCGTCCTTAGGTTCGTCGACGTGGTCAAGGCCAGCGACGAGGACATCGCCTGGCTGTACGACGGGGCCGACGCCGAGTCGGTCGCGCGAGGCTGGCTGGAGGCCGGTCCAGGCCTGGCTGTCGTCACGATGGGCGCCAACGGGTGCTTCGCGGTGAGCCAGCACGGCACGTGCCGTGTGCCGCCGGTTCGCGTGGACGTGGTCGACACGGTGGGCGCCGGCGACACGCTGATGGCGGCTCTCATCGACGGCTTGATGGATGCCCGCACTCTCGGGCCACGGTCCAGCCACCGTCTTGCGGGACTGGACGCGGACGAGCTGCGGAAGGTCCTCGCTCGCGCTGGTCGCGCCGCGGCGATCAACGTCTCGAGGGCAGGAGCCAACCCACCGTCCAAGGAAGAGCTCGACGGCTGACGCCCGCTGCCGTGCGCGACCGTCTGCGGGCGTCAGCCGTACGGGACTAGCGGCGCCGACTGACTTCCCGCACCTCGACGCGAGACAGCGGCGAGGTGGCCAACAGCCGTTCGCAGAAGGTGATGGTCCCGTCGGCCGCGAACACTTCGACGACGGATCCGTCGACGATGATCGTGACGTCGATCTCCTCACTCGCGGCAAGGGGAGCAGTCGCCGCCACGGCCGTTGCCGCCGGAGGCATCGCTCCGCAACCGCTCCGGTCGAGGCTCAGCGTTCCCGCGTCACCATCGACCGTCAGAACGACAGTCTGCTGATCACGGTCGTCGAGAAGCCTGACGGACGCTGACGTGCCGTGCCCGCACGGCAGCCTCAGGTGCGTCACGGCCGGGCCGCCGCCCTCTTGTCCGCCCAGGACCGGCTGTTGCCTCAGTCGGCGAACTCCGTCCGTGCCGGTGACGACGTCGAGCTGGCGGACGAGGGACATGGCTCCACGCCACGGCGCGGAGGGCAGGTCGCGGGCGTACTGCCATGAGTCCGCCCATGCGATCGTCAACGCCCGGCCGTCCGGAACTCCTCCCCACGCGACGGCGGCGTAGTAGTCGTGGCCGTAGTCGAGCCAACGAGGCGACGCGTCGCCGTCGGGGACGAACGTGTATCCGTCGAAGTCCCCCAGGACGTACTGGCTCGCGGATCCACCGGTGGGGCCACCGGGGTTGACCGACAGCATCAGTACCCACGCCCGGTCGCCGTCCGCAGTCGGGACCGTGAGCAGAGCCGGGCACTCCCACAGCGCCGCGGTAGTCCAGGCCGGCCCCACTGTCGACGAGAACGCCCACGAGCGCAGATCACGCGAGGTGTAGAGGGACAGCCGGTGGTCGACGGACTCGGCGACGACCATCACCCAGTGGTCCTCGTGCCAGAAGACGTAGGGGTCACGAAAGTCCGTCGCGCCGACGTCGAGCACGGGGTTGCCCTCGTAGCGCCGCCAGGTGAGCCCGTCGTCGTTGCTGATGGCGAGGGATTGGGCCTGCACGCCAGCACGCGGAGACGGAGAGCGGTAGGCGCTCGTGTAGACGGCCACCATGGCACCGGCGCCGAAGCCGGCGGTGTCATTGGTGTCGACGACTGCGCTGCCGGAGAACACCATCTCGTCCGGAAGAGCCGGGATGGCGGTGCCGAGGTCGGTCCAGTGCACGAGGTCCGTGGAGGTCGCGTGACCCCACGACATCTCGCCCCACTCGGGACCGAACGGGTTGGACTGGAAGAACAGGTGGTAGGTGCCGTCGTGGAAGACGAGCCCGTTGGGGTCGTTGAGCCAGCGGTCGGCGGTGGTGAAGTGCCAGGACGGTCGCAGAACGGTGCTCACATCAACCCTTCACACCGGAGGACGCGATCGACCCGATGAACGCCTTCTGGAAGGCGAGGAACAGTGCCAGCACGGGAAGGGTGATCATCGACGCGTACGCCATGACCTGGCCCCACGAGACGTTCAGCTGGAAGAAGTACTGGATGCCGAGCATCACGGGCCGCAGCTCCTCGGACTGCACCACCATCAGCGGCCACAGGTAGGAGTTCCAAGCCGGCAGGAAGGTCAGGATCGCAACTGTGGCGATCGCAGGCCCGGACAGCGGCATGACGACGTTGCGGTAGATCCGGAACCACCCGGCCCCGTCCATCCGGGCCGCCTCGTCCAGCTCCTTCGGGATCGACGTGAAGTACTGGTAGAAGAGGTAGACCGAGAACGCGTTGGCCACGAACGGGATGATCTGCACCTGGTAGGTGTCCAGCCAGCCGGTCGTCAGCTGCAGGTGGAAGCCGTTCATCGTCAGCCACGGCAGCTTGTTCACCCACCACACCAGAGGCAGGGCAAGAGTCTCGAACGGCAGGATCAACGTCGCGATGATCCCGGTGAGCACGAGCTGCTTGCCCCGCCACTGCAGCCGCGCAAGGGCGAAGGCGGCCAGGGAGTTGACGAGCAGACCCAGCATGACCGTGACCACGGAGATGCCGATCGAGTTCATCAGGAACCGGGCGAACGGCACTCTGGCGAACACGGCGCTGTAGTTGGCGAACGAGACATGGCCCAGCGGCACGAACGCCCGCCACGAGCGCAGGTCGGCGAAGATCTGCAGGTCGGGCTTGAGTGAGGACACGAAGAGGAACAGCAGCGGGCCGGCGAAGAGCAGGGCGAGCAGGATTCGTCCTGTCTGGACGAGCCAGCCGGTGCGCCGGCGGTGCGCGGAACGGCCCGCGCGAGGCGGGTTCTCGACGACGGTGCTCATGGTCAGTCCTTCTCGCGAGTGAGGAACCGCTGCACGCCCGACACGATCAGGACGAGCACGAAGAAGACGAGGGAGATCGCGGAGGCGTAGCCGGTGGCCAGCTGCTGGTACCCGGTGCGCACCGCCATGTAGACGACGGTCGTCGTCGAGTCCAACGGGCCGCCCTGCGTCATCACGCTGATCTGCGTGAACAGCGACAGCGCTGCGATGGTGATGGTGATGAGGATGAACGTGCGGGTGGCGAGCAGGCTCGGCCAGGTGATGTACCGAAACCGCTTCCAGCCGACCGCACCGTCCAGATCCCCGGCTTCGTAGAGCTCAGCAGGGATGGTCTGAAGGCCGGACAGCCAGATGATCATGTGGAAGCCGACGGCCTGCCAGATCGACATCACGATGATGGCCGGCATGGCGGTGCGCGGGTCGTTGAGCCAGTCGATCGGTGCATAGCTGGGGTGCACGGCGCTGATCAGCGCGTTGAGCAGACCGTCCTTCTGGTACAGGAACCGCCACAGCAGCGAGACCACGACCATCGAGGTCACCACCGGCACGAAGTAGACGGTCCGGAAGAAGTTCGTCCCTCGCACCTTCGCGTTGACGAGCAGCGCCAGCACGAGTGCCAGACCGGCTTGGATCGGTACCACCACGATGGCGAAGTAGAAGGTGTTGCGGAGCGAGGCCCAGAAGACCGGGTCGGAGAACAGGTTGGCGAAGTTGTGCAGCCCGACGAACGTCGCCGGTCGTGGCGAGATCAGGCGGGCGTTGGTGAACGCGAGCACGAAGGCGAGGATCACCGGCACGACGATGAACAGGATGAGCAGCGCTACAGCAGGCCCGGCCATCCACAGGGCGGTCAGTCCTTCGTGGCGTCGTGCCGCGTGCCTTGCTGCCGGGACGTCCCGCGGCGCGCGGACGGCTCGTGCCCGAGCTGGGGAGATGACGGTCATGACAGACCTCCGGATGGGTCGCGCGGGCCGGCCGTCGCGAGGATCGTCTTGGGGTCACCGCCGGAGAGGATGTCCTGCGTGGCCTTCTGGTACACCGAGGTGATGAACGGGTAGGCCGGCGTCACCGGGCGGACCACCGCGTACTTCTGGGCGAACGTGCGGAAGATCTCCGATGCACCGCCCGTGGCGTACTCCGGCATCGTGGCCGCCGCCGCGTCCGTGGCCGGGATGGTGCCCGTCGCCTTGGCCAATGCCGCGACGTACTTCGTCTGGTGGCTGAACTTCAGGTATGCCTGGGCACCCGCCGTGTTGTCGCACTGGGCGGTGATCGCCCACTGCCAGGAACCGCCGCCGACCTTCGGCCCCTGGCCCAGGTCCACCGGCGGGATGACCAGGGCGTCGTCACCGAACGCCTTCGTCACGGTCGCGTCGGCCCAGCTGCCGGAGTACAGGATCGCCGACTTGCCGTTCGCGAAGTCGGCGGTCGGGTCCGCGCCGGACTTGGCGGACATGTAGCCGTCCTTGACCAGGCCCTGCATCCAGCTGGCCCAGTCGATCGCCTGGGCACCGTTGAGCACGCCGTCAGCCTTCTTGTAGCTGCTCCGGTCGATCAGGTCGCCACCCGCGGACTGCAGGAAGGGCGAGTAGGCGTAGGTGATCCACTCCCCCGTGCCGCCGGTGCCCAGGTCGAGCGCGTAGGGGTACTTCCCGGTCGCCTTCAGCTTGGCCAGCACGTCCGCGAACTCGCTCTTGGTCCACGGCTGGGCGACCGTGGGCACCCGCGCCCCGACCGACTGCAGGATCGACTTGCGGGTGTAGAAGGCCAGGGCCACGTCGTAGTGGCCGAACGAGTAGACCTTGTCGTTCACCTTGCCCACCGTGCTGGCGAGCTGGCCGCTCCACTCGCTGTCAGGAAGGCCCAGCGGCTTGATGTAGCCCGCCCACGCCCAGTTGGGCACGTTGGGCGAGTCGATGTCCACGATGCACGGCAGCTTCTTCGCCGAGGCCGCCGCGACGACAGCGTCGTTGTACGACGCCTGCGGGAACGACTGGAGCTTGACCGTGTACTGCGACTGGCT
>NZ_MKTH01000003.1 GCF_001898175.1 Cellulomonas sp. 73-92 | reverse complement strand
CGAGACGACGCCAGTCGACTCGATCCGCGGCGAGACGGGCGAGCCTGCCGTCGTGCTGCAGGGGGTCGTGGGTTCGAGTCCCATCAGCTCCACGTTTGGGCAGGTCAGAGGCCGCTTCTCCGGGTGGAGGGGCGGCCTTCTTGCTTGTCGATGGCCAGAAAGTGGCCACAAAGTGCCCGCGTGGCCGAAGGCTTCGGGGTGCGGGTGAGGGCGTGACCTGGGTGTACGCGTTGCCGCCGGAGCGCGAGAGTTGAGCCCGTGGCGCGCGCGAATGGGGTTCGAGTCTGCAGGTGCGCTGGTCAGCGATGCGAGACTTGAGTCCTGCGGAGGATCGTCGGGTCGGGTGGGGCCTGACCCCGTGAACCGTGTGGATTGGCGGAAACACTGTCACGGTAGCGGCGGTGCAGGTCCGGGGTGGCCGGCCTCAGTTCGAGCTGAGCGTACCGGCAGCCCAGCGATGGCGAGGGCTTTGGGCGACGGCGGCGCTCCTTCGAAACGCGAATTGATTCGTGAGTGGGATGAACCTCACACCAGGCAGCCGCCAGCGCGATGTCTAGCGCGGCCGACGGCTGTCGCCAATTCCATTGAGAGGTGACCCGTCTGGGTTTTCATTGCGGTGCTTGGTGTGGCCGAGCGTCGCATGCGAGTGTGGCCAAGTGATGGGTGTCGAACCGCTAGGCGCGATGGGTGTACCGCCGGTCAAGGCTCCGGTCATCGCCAGCCGTAGGGATTCGTTTGCATACCAATCGTCCTCCACCTCCCGGGCGAGTGTCGCAATCCGATGAAGAGCCATGGTTACCCGGGCGCGCATGTTGGCAATCAGGCTGGAGAGGTGAGTCATGGTGCCGACCTCCAAACGTCGCCGAAATGTTCGCTGCCTGCTGCTTCACCAGGCCGCGGGCCCGCCTGCCCTTAGTCGGGTGTTCTCGGATCCGACGACGCCGGTGGCCTGCAGGTCGATGATCGCTTGCTCCGAATAGCCAATAGCGGCGAGGATCTCCTCGTTGTGCTGTCCCACGGTCGGCGGCGTAGTGCGGAGTTCGCCGGGGGTCTCCGACAGTCTGATCGGATTGCCGACAAAGGCCATTGTGCCGACGTGGGGGACCTCGGCGCGGATCACAAGTTCGTTGTGCAGGACTTGTGGATCGGAGAAGACTTCCGGGTATTCATTGACCGGCGCGACCAGCACGTCTTCGGCCTCGAACCGGGCGAGCGCATCGACGAAAGTCAGCCGCTCGACTCCGGCGGCAACGAGGTCACGCGTCTCGATGAGGTGCGCGAGCAGCCCTTCGTTGTCCTGGAAGCGCGGGTCGTCGCGGACCTCGTCGGGCAGACCGAGTGCCCGTGCGACGCGCTTCCACGGCTCGGTGACGTAGAACTCGCCGATGAGTGCGATCCAGCGCCCGTCCGCGGTGCGGTACTGGCCGTACAGCGCGGTGTTGTGGGCGTGGGCGATACCGGCCGGGGGGCGGGGGTAGCTCTGGCCGGTGTTGAGGTAGGTGGTGCCCTCCTGGAGGTGGCTGACGACCGCGGCGTTGAGAAGGCAGGTGTCCACCACCTGACCGCGCCCGGTGCGTTCGCGGGCTGCCAGCGCGATCATCATTCCCTGCGCGAAGTGCAGGGACGCCATGTAGTCGGCGATGAAGGTGCCGGCCGGGGTCGCGCCGCCCTCCGCGCTGCCGGTCAGGGCCATCAGGCCCCCGATCGCCTGTGCGGCGAGGTCCTGGCCGCGCCGGTGGGTGTAAGGACCGGACTGCCCGTAGCCGGAGGCGTAGGCGACGATGATCCGCGGGTTGACGGTCGACAGCGCGTCCCAGCCCAGGCCCAGCCGGTCCATGACACCGGGCCGGAAGTTGCTGGCGACGATGTCGGCTCCCTTGGCGAGTTCCATGATCAGCGCGATGCCGCGCTTGCTCTTCAGGTCGACGCTCAAGCTCTTCTTGTTCCGGTTGGTTGCCGACCAGTGCGGGCTGTAGCCGTCGGCGACGGTGGGGAACTGCCGGCGGCCGATCTCGCCAAGGTCGATGCGCTCGACCTTGATCACCTCGGCGCCGAAGTCGGCGAGGACCTGGGTGCCGCACGGGCCTTGCTCGAGCTGGGTGAAGTCGAGGATGCGGATGCCCTCGTAGGCGCCGGTCACAGTGGTCTCCTTACTCGTCTGCCCGTGTCTGCGGGCGACAGGACGAGACCCATGGGCCCCGCACGGAACAGTCGCGCGTCCATGAGCGCCGGGGGCTGGGGAATGACGGGCTCGAAGCCCATCTGGTCCAGCACGTCGCGGCGGAGGTTGATGCCGGGGGCGACCTCGATCAGCTCGACCCCGTGCGCGCCCAGCTGGAAGACGGCTCGCTCGGTGATGTACAGCACCCGCTGACCCTGGGCGTGGGCGCGGGCTGCGCTGAAGGTGATGGAAGGCACCTGTTCGACGAACTTGCCGTAGCGGCCGTCGCGCCGGATGCGCACCCCGGAGTCATCGACGTCGACCTGAAGGTCGCCGCCGCGAAAGGTGCCGCAGAACAGCACGGTGCGCGCCTTCTGGCTGATGTCGATGAAGCCGCCCGGCCCGATGGGGGTGTTGCCGACACGGGTGACGTTGACGTTGCCAAGGCGGTCCACCTGCGCGAACGAGAGTCCAGCCAGGTCGAGAGCGCCGCCGTCGTAGAGGTCGAACTGGCTGGTCATGTCGATGATCGCGGCCGGGTTGACCGCGGTGCCGCTGTCCAGGCCGATCCCCGGCAGGCCACCGAAGATCCCCTGCTCGACGGTGAGCGTCAGCTGGTCGAGCACCCCCTCTTCGAGAGCGACGTACGAGATGCCGTTTGCCATGCCGACACCGAGGTTGGCCAGCTGCCCGGAGCGGAGCTCCATCGCGGCTCGCCGCGCGATCACCTTGCGGTGGTCGAGGCCGAGCGTGGGCACCTGAGTCGGTGCGTTGCGACGAGTGCCGGTGCGCCGGGGGTCCTCGCGCGTCACCGGGGTCTGGTACGGGAAGTCGGTGAGGACCACATGGTCGACGAGTGCGCCGGGCACGCGCACCTGGGCGGCGGGGATCGTGCCCGCGTCGACGATGCGCTTGACCTCGGCGAGCACCAGTCCGCCGGAGTTGTGCGCGGCCTGGGCGATCGCGAGGTTGTCGCTCGACGCGGCCTCGTCGCCCATCGTGAGGTTGCCGGCGGAGTCGGCGTCCGTGGCCCGGATCAACGCGACGTGGACGGGGAACGTGGGGTAGTAGAGCCACTCGCGTCCGTCGAGGGTCAGCACGCGGCTCAGACCGTCGGCGGTCACCTCGTTCATCCGGCCCCACTGCTGGCGCGGGTCGACGAACGTGTCGAGGCCGATGTCGGTCAGCAGGCCCGGCCTTCCCGCCGCGATCTCCCGGTAGAGCAGGGTGATGGTGCCCGCGGGCAACCCGATGGCCTCCACCTCGCCGCGGGCGATCAACGCCTGCTCGGCGGGGCTCAGGACGAAGTGCGAACCGATGAATCGGCGCACCAAGGCGCGCCGCGCCAGGTGGTCGACCCCGCGACCGAGGTGGTCGCCCAGACCCATGACGTGGACCACGTCGAGGTCGACGGGTCCGCCTGTGGCGGCGAACCGGCGGCCGATCGCCGACAGGAGCGTCTCGGGCACCTGCAGCAGCGAGCCGGAGCCGCCGACGACCACGCAGTCGCGATCGCGCACCAGGTCCGCCGCGGCGGCGGCGTCGATGACCAGGTCTTCGCGGCTCCGACCGGCGCCGGTGCCGAGGGTCATCGTGTCGTGGGGGGCGACCATGGAGGTCACAGCATCACGTCTCCGCCGCAGACGTGGATGCATTCGCCGGTGATGTACGAGGCGTCGTCGGACAGCAGGAAGGCCACCGCGGCAGCGACGTCCTCGGGGCTACCGGCTCGGCCTAGCGGCACGCTCGCGATGCGCTCGGCGCGCGCGGCGCCCGGCGCGCGCCCGGTCAGCGCGGACAGGCGCAGGTCGGCCTGGTCCCACAGGGCGGTGGCGACGATGCCGGGCGCGACAGAGTTCACCCTGACCCTGCGGGGGGCCAGGGCCAGGGCGAACGACTTGACCAGGCTGAGGATCGCCGCTTTCGAGGCCCCGTAGTGGGGGTAGAACGGCGCGCCGACACGTCCCTGGATCGAGGCGATGGCGACGATCGCCGCGCCGTCCGGCATGAGGCGGGCCGCCTCCTGCAGGCTGAGCATCGTCCCGCGGGCGTTGACCGTCATGACCAGATCCCACTCGTCGACGGGCAGCTCGGTCGCCCGCTGGAACGTCTGCACGCCGGCGTTGGCGACGAAGTAGTTGACGGGCGAGTCGGTCACAGCGCGGATTGCCGGTCCGAGCGCGGCCACGCTGTCGGGATCGGCGATGTCGAGCCGGACGGCGTCCGCCCGCCACCCCTCGGCGGCGAGGCGCGCGGCCGCCGCCGAGGCGGCGGTGACGTTGAGGTCGGCGATGACGACGTGCGCGCCGTCTTGGGCCAGCCGTGTGGCGATGCCCTCGCCCACGCCCTGCGCGCCACCGGTGACGACTGCGACGCCGTCCAGTGCAGCCCTCACGAGGCCGCGTCGTTCTGCGTCGACCTCTCGATGCCGTGCAGCACACCCATCTCCTGGAAGCGGCGGTAGATGCGGTCGACGTAGTAGGAGAAGTCGGGGGACTCGCCGAGGACGATGGGCCGCGGGCGGGGCAGTTCGACATCGATCACCTCGACGACCTCGCCGGGGCTGGGGCTCATGACGAAGATGCGGTCGGACAGACCGACGGCCTCCTCGACCGAGTGCGTGATGAACACGACGGTTGGACGTCGCCGAAGCCACAGCTGCTCGAGGTCGGTACGCACCTGCAAGCGGGTCAGCGCGTCAAGGGCGCCGAAGGGCTCGTCCATGAGAATCAGCGACGGGTCGTGGACCAGTGTGCGGATGAGGGATACCCGCTGACGCATGCCGCCGGACAGCTGCACGGGGTAGCGCTTCTTCGCGGACGCCAGGTTGAGCTGTGCGAAGAGCTCGTCAGAGCGCCGCTGGATCGTGTCCTTCGGCAGGCCGCGGATGTCGGCCTGGAGCATCACGTTCTCCTCCGCGGTGCGGAAGTCCAGCAGCAAGTGGTCTTGGAACGTGATGCCCACGTCGGTGATAGGGCCGGTGACTTCTTTGCCGGCAACGACGACATGGCCGGTGGTCTGCGGCTGCAGCCCGGCGATCATGAGCATCAGCGTGCTCTTGCCGCAGCCGGACGGGCCGACGACGGACACGAACTCCCCGGCCCGGATGTCCATCGAAACGCTCTTGAGGGCCCGGAACGGTGTGGCCGTGTCCTCGCCGAAGACCTTGGTGACGTTGTCGATGGTGATCGTCGAGCGGCTGAGCCCCTGCTCGGCAGGCGACTGGGTCGCGGTGGTCATGCCGGTGTTCCTTCCTTGGCGGATTCGTTCGAGCTTGCCGCCACAGCGGCCAGAGGCACCTTCGAGACCAGTACGGTTTTGCGGCCCTTCTGGAGCAGGCGCCCGTCCTGGTCGACGAGCTCGACGTCGAACGTGACGATGGCCTGCGTGGGGCGTGACTTGCTGTCCCGCATCTCGGCGATCACGTAGTTGACGAAGATCGTGTCGCCGACGTAGATCGGCGCGACGAAGCGCCAGTCGCCTATGCCCAGGAAGGCAATGATCGTCTGCCGGAGTTCGCCGGTGCGCGCCCACATCAGGCCGTGCGCATAGGCAAGGCCCAGCATTCCGTGGGCGACGCGGCGTCCGAACTGACTGGCCTTGGCGTAGACGTCGCTGGTGTGGAGTTCGGAGTAGTCGCCGGTCAGGCCGGCGAAGCCGACGAGGTCGGCGTCCGTGATTGTCCGGCCCGGACTGCGGAAGGAGAGCCCTACGTGGAGGTCCTCGTAGGTGTACCCCAAGATCGATGCCATCGGGTGGCTCTCCTTCCGCAATCCAGTGTCGATGATCGTCGTCAGCTCAGCGGGCAGACCGGAAGCTGGTTGTCCGGCGGCAGGTAGTCGTACGTGTAGTACTTGGTCGGGTCGACGCCCTTGTCCAGCAGGCCGACGGAGGACAGGAGGTCCTGCGTCTTGGTCCAGGCGTCCGGGGTGGCCTTGCCGAGGTACTTGGCGCCGTTGGCGCACAGCAGGTTCCCGTCGAGTGTTGCCTGCAGCTCCTGGAGGGACGTCTTGGACGGCTCACCGGCGCCCCAGAGGGTCGTCAGGTCGTCGACAGACTTCTGCGGGTTCTTCGCCGCGAAAGCCCAGCCCTCGAGAGAGCCGGCCACGAAGGCCTTGACGGCGTCGGCGTTCTTGGCCGCCCAGTCCTTGTTGGCGAAGATCGAGGTGCTGACCGTGGCGACGCCATGGTCAGCGAACATCGCCGTGAACAGGGGCTCGGTGCTCTGCGCCTGGACCTGCACCTGGTAGGTGTCGATGCTCCCAAGGATCGCGTCAACCTGGTGCTGCAGCAGCGATTGCGTCAGCGATGTGGCCGCGATGTTGACCAGCGTGACGTCGCTCTCCTTCAGTCCGTTCGCCGCGAAGAACAGCGGCAGCATCGACGCCTGAGACGACGGGATCGGCGTGCCGACCTTCTTGCCCTTGAGGTCGGCGATCGACGAGATGCCGCTCGACTTGAACGCGATGACCTCGTTCGGGTTGGACTGCAGAATCGTGCCGACCACCACGAGCGGCGCACCCTTGGCGATGAGCTGCGTCGTGGCGGCCGAGTCGGCGTAACCGATGTTCGCCTTGCCGGAGGCGACCATCTGGGCGGTCGTCGATGAACCCGTCCCGGCGATGATCTTCACGTCGAGGCAGTGGTTCTTGTAGAACCCCTCCTCGACGCCGGCCGCGAAGCCGGCGTTGGAGCCGTTCGGCGGCTGCTGCAGCTGGAACTCGAACGGCGAGATCGACGCGCACGCGGCCGCGGTCGCCGACGCCTCGCTGGTGGCCGCACCGGTGGTCTCGGCGGGGGCCGTGGTGCCGGTGGCGGTGGAGGGACTGCTCGAACACGCGGCAAGCGCCAGTGCGGCGACGACGATGCTCGCCGCAGCCAGGTGCCTGTTCACCAACTTCATGGGACACTCCTTTGTTGGTCTGCGGACCCACGACGCCGTAGGCCCGACTCGCGGGTCACTTACTGCGAACTTGCTGGTACTGCAGATCACGGGGTGCCGGTCGTGCCTCGGCCGGCACCCCTTCCTTGTTCAGTTGGCCTTCGCGCGCTGCCACGGCGTCATGACGTACTGGACGAACTCGACCAGGTAGTTGATGGCCACGCCGACGATCGTCATCAGCACGAGGACCGCGAACGACTCGGGCATGTCCAGCGTGGTGGTTGCCTGGAGCATGACGTAGCCAAGACCGCTGTTGGAGCCGACGAACTCGGCGACGATGGCGCCGGTGACGGCGAGGGTGGCCGACGTCTGCAGGCCCGAGAAGATGATCGGCAGCGCCGCCGGGAAGCGCAGGTGCCGGAACGTCTGCCACGTGCTGGCGCCCATCGACTTGGTGAGGTAGAGCAGCCGCTTGTCGAGGATGCCGAACCCGCTGATGCTCGCGATGAGCAGGGGGAAGAACGTCATGAGGATGGTGAGCAGGAGCTTCGAGGTGAAGCCCAGGCCCAGCCAGACGATGAACAGCGGTGCCACGGCCACCTTGGGCAGCAGCTGGAGCACCATGATCGGCGGATAGACGATCTGCTTGGCGGCCCGGGACTGGGAGATCGCCAGGCCGAGCGGGATGGCGATGAGGATGGAGATCCCGTAGCCCGCGCCGATCTCGGCGAGGGTCGTCTGGCTGTGGTGCCACAACCGCGGCCAGTTGTTGAAGATGTCGGCGAAGACAGACCACGGGTCCGGCAGCAGGTACTGCGGGATCTTGAAGGCCCAAACGGCGCCTGCCCAGACAAGGACGATGCCGATGAAGGTGGCGACGGGCACCACGGACCAGATGCGCCGCCTCAGCTTCTGCCGCCCGACTGCAGCGATGCGCTCGGGGTCGTGCAGGAACTGCTCAACCTCGTCGTGCTGACCCGCTGCAGCCACGGCGGGCTGGATTGCCGACGAAGACATCTGATCGCTCCTTCGAGATCCCGGTTTGTATATAAACACTGACTGGAGTGGCTGATCAAGCCGGTATCGCCGCGGCGGCGTGCGCACCGTGTCGTCGCCGCCATCGGTGTTCGTGCGGCCGGCCGGTCGGGCGCCGCGCCCCGCGTGAGGTGCCTTCGCCCCGGGTCAGGCAGTGGGGCTGGAGACCGTTGCGGCGTGCCAGGCGCACCGCCGTGGCCGCGCCGTCGATGGCAGGGAGCTTGCCGTGGGACTCACGGGTCGCGCCCGACCGGCGCACGCCGTTGTCGGCGAGTCGCTCTCGGTTCATCGCAGCCACCCTGCTGTCGCGGGTGCGTCAGCAGACCGCACCACTTCGTGCCAAGAATGTAACGCTGTTACGGCAGCATGGTGCTGGCCGCCGAGCCTGTCAAGTTCGCGCCGGCGTGGGCGTGGCGACTCCGCCGGTGCCGCGGTCGCCGCGCAGCTGGGACCGCGCCTCGTCGATGACCGCCGCCATGGTGACGGCCGACTCCAGGCTGCATGCCGCACCGCGGGACGAGGTCGCCCGCGTCCCACGCACACGTCCGAGCAGGTCGTCGAGCATGCCTGTGTAGGCGGCAACGAAGTCGACCGCCTCGGGGTTCCGGTAGCCACGCACCCTGCCGTCGCCCGACAGTGTGATGTCTTCGTTCGTGCAGGTCACGTCGGCGAGCAGGTCGACGACGGCGACGGTCTCGCAGCCGTCGGCGTGTGTCAGCCGCAGGTCGAGTCTGCCGTGAGCCGGGGCTTCGGCCCGGATCGTCGCCACGGGCCCGGCCAGGTACTCAGCCAGGCCGATGATGTGGGGTCCGACGTCGATCAGGGGTCCGGCCTCCCGTCGCCAGTCGCCGGCGCCCGGCGACCCTGGCCGCATCCCCGCGGACATCCAGCCGTAGCGGATCGCGCGCCAGCGGTGTGCGGAGACTGCGTCGAGCCACTCGCGGCGGGCGGGGTCCCACAACCGGGAGAGAAAGACCGTCGATTGCACCCCAGTTGATGCAACGGCGGCCGCCAGGGCCTCGCAGCCCAGCGCGTCCTCGGCCGCGGGCTTCTCCAAGACAAGGTGCACCCCGGCGCGTGCTGCAGCCGCGGCGAGCGCGGGCTGTGCCTGCGGTGTGACGGCCACGGAGACCAGATCGACCGTCGCGAGGAGGCGCTCCAGGTCGTCGTAGGCGGGGATGGCGAACTCGTCGCCAACCGCCCAGGCTGTGTCGCCCCGCCGACCCCAGACGCCGACGAGGTCGACCTGAGGGTGGGCCGCCAGAGCCGGCAGGTGAATCTTGCGGGCCCAGGAGCCGGTGCCCAGTACCGCTGCGCGGAGCGTCATGGCTGTCAACCTCTCTTTGCATGAGGATGCCGGATAATATATTGTCGCGCTAGTTGGGAAACAAGGAGTCCGCATGCACGGCGTCGCCGAACCTGGCAGGCCACCGAGGTGGTCCGAGTGACCGGCTATCGCGTCGCGGTGACCGGAGACCAGGTCCGTGACGACGGGTCGAGCATCTTCGGGGACCTCGGCCTGCAGCGTCTGCGGGACGCCGGGCTGGACTGGAAGGTCGTGCCCGTGCCCGGTGCGAGGATCTGCGCCGAGCAGGTCCTCGGTTTCGACGCGCTACTGCTCATGGGTGACCGCGCGGTCGACGCGACGACCCTCGCAGGCGGACGCCTGCGTCACGTGGCGCGCTTCGGTGCTGGCTACGACCAGGTGGACATCGCCGCGTGCACCGCGGCCGGCGTCCTCGTCACCAACACTCCGGACGGGGTCCGAGTGCCGATGGCGCACGCGGCGCTGACGATGGTGCTGGCGCTGGCGCACGAGCTGGCGCCGAAGGACCGCCTCGTACGCGAGGGTCGCTGGGACCAGCGGGCCTCGCACCAGGGTCGTGGCCTGATCGGCGCCACCGTGGGCGTCGTCGGGGTCGGCAACGTCGGGGCAGAGATCGTCCGGACGTTCCGGCAGTTGGGCATCAGCGTGGTTGCCTACAACCGCACGCCGCGGCCCGAGGTGCTGGAGCCGATCGGCGTACCGCAGTTGCCGCTCCTCGAGGTGGCTGCCGCATCGGACTTCCTTGTGGTCGCCGTCGCGGCCACGGCTCAGACCGTGTGCCTGATCGACGCCGACGTCTTGCGTGCCATGCGACCCGAGGCGTACCTGGTCAACCTCTCGCGCGGCATGGTGGTCGACGAGCAGGCGCTGGTGGCGGCGCTGCGCGAGAACCGGTTGAGGGGAGCGGCGCTCGATGTCTTCCGGCGGGAACCGCTGCCGCTCGACAGCCCGTTGCTCACCCTCGACCGGGTGCTGCTCAGTCCGCACTCGTTGTGCTGGACCGACGGCTTCGCCCGCGGGGTCGCCGACTCGGCCCTGGGCGCCCTGATCGACGTCGCCCAAGGACGTGTTCCCCCACACCTGGTGAACCCGGACGCCCTGACGTCCGCGGGAAGGAGCAACCGATGACCGGCTTCGTTCTCGGCGCGTATGTCGCCGCACCGCCGGGATTCTTCGACGACGACGACCTGGCCCGCGGGTGGTTCGGCCTTCTGCGGGACGAGCCGCTGGTGGGTGGCCTGGAGCTCGCCTGGGACCGTGAGCTGTTCGCCGATGGGGCTGGCCGTCTGGCTGGGCTGGTGGACCCGGGCTGGAGCTCGGTCGTGACGATGATGGCCGGGGTCTCCGCGCGCCTGAGCGCCGACTCCCGCTACGGGCTAGCGTCCGCCGATGAGCCGTCGCGGCTGCTCGCCGTGGCCGACGTGACCGCGGCACACCGCGAGATCATGGCGCTCCGGGCGCAGCTGGGCCCCCACGCGGTGCGGGCGATCCAGATCCAGTCCTCGCCGTCTGCGTCGGCCGGGGCGTCGCCTGACGCGTTCACGCGGTCCCTGCGCACCGTCCTCGAGCTCGGCTGGGACGACGTGGCCGTGGTGGTCGAGCACTGCGACGGCTCCGACGGGGTGCAGCCGCAGAAGGCGTTCCTGCCGCTGCGCACCGAAATTGAGTGCCTCCAGCACGCTGCCGGGCTCGCCGCCCACGGTGCACGCAGCGGGCACAGCGTCAACTGGGCCCGCTCGGTCATCGAGGCCCGTTCCGCCGACGGAGCGGAGCAGGCGATCCGCACGCTCCAGGACGAGCGCGCGCTGACCGGCCTGATGTTCTCCGGGGTGGCCCCGGTGGCGACAGCCTTCGGCGGGGAGTGGCGGGACTCGCACCTGCCAGTCGCCGACGGCGGTGACGGCTCCGAGCCCGCGTCGCTGCTGACGTCCGATCGGGTGGCACGCGCCCTGGCTCTCGTCGGGTCCGACGTCGACTACGTCGGTGCGAAGGTTTCGGCCCGCAAGGTAGCCGGCCTCGCGCTGCGGGAGCGGTTGGCGCCGAGCCTGGCGACGCTGCGTGTCATGGCGGAGACGGTGCCGGCGTGACCAGAAGGACAGTCCAGGCAGCGTCGGCGCGGCTCGACGGGGTCGGCGAGGAGTCGTCGCGCATGCTCTCGGAGCGGGTGTACCGCTCCATCATGCAGTCGGTCAGCCGCGGTCAGCTGGCGCGCGGTGCACCGCTGCGGATCGAGGAGCTGGCGCGCCGGCTCAACGTCTCGCCGACGCCGGTGCGTGAGGGGCTGACCCGACTCGAGGGCACCGGGCTGGTGGTCCACGAGCGTCGCAAGGGCTTCCGCGTGGCGCCCCCGCTGACGGCGGAGCAGTTCGAGAAGCTGATGGACGCCCGGGAGGTGCTCGAGGTCGGCGCCGCGGGACTGGCTATCGCCTCGGGGGACCCGGCGTTCGCTTCCACGCTGCGTGGCGCACTGGCGGCGCAGCAGGCGGCGGTCGAGGCGTTCGACGCCATGTCGCCGCACGGTGACGCGGTCGACGACCTGGCGTGGGCGGTCATCGACGCCGACGTCGCGTTCCACCACGTGATCTTCAGCCGTACGCACAACCCGTTCGTCGGGCTGATGGCGGAGGCGCTCAACGGACAGACCCACCGCGTCCGGCAGTCGGCCGAGCACGGAGTCTCGGACTCGAACGAGGCGCTCAGTGAGCATGCAGCCATCGTGCGCGCTGCTGACTCCGGTGACCGGCAGGCAGTGGAGAGCGCCATGCGGATGCACCTTCGGCTCGTGCGAGCACGCGCGCGCCGCGACCTTGACGGCGATCGAGAGGACGGACAGTGACCAGCAACTACCCCGTGGAACGCACGGCGGTCATCACAGGGGCGGGTTCCCCACGCGGTATCGGCGCCGCAGTCGCTCGGCGACTCGCCGCTCACGGCTGGGCGGTGGGCCTCTTCGACCGTGACGGCGAGCAGCTCGCGGCGCGGGCCGAGGAGCTGCGTAGCTCCGGAGCGCGCGTCGTCCCGGCCGAGGTGGACGTCACCGACCCCGACCAGGTTGACGCTGGAGCAACCGCTGTCGAAGCGGTGCTGCCGCCGGTGCTGGCGGTCGTCAACGTCGCCGGTATCAGCGACCCGACGAAGTTCGTCGACACCGACCTCGCTCGGTGGAACCGGGTGATGACGGTCAACGCCACCGGAACGTTCCTCGTGATGAAGCGGTTCACACCCGGCATGGTCGGCCGCGGGGTCGGACGCATCGTCAACCTGTCATCGACCGCGGCCCAGACCGGGGGCGGCACCTACAGCGCGACCGCCTACGCCGCCTCAAAGTCGGCGATCGAGGGTCTGACCCACGGCGCGGCGCTCGAGCTCGCGCCCACGGGCGTCACCGTCAACGTCGTGTCGCCGGCGGTGATCGACACGGACATCATGGGTGGGCGCATCACCGATGACCGGCGCCCGTTCTTCGTCGCCGGGCTGCCCGTCGGCCGGCTTGGGACCGTGGACGAAGTCGCCGCGGCCATCGAGTTCCTCGTTGGGCCCGACGCTGGCTACATCACCGGCGCGCACTTCAACGTCAACGGCGGTGCCCGAATTGGCTGACCCGCGCACGGTGACGGCCAGCCTGGCGGTGCCGCGGCGTGTCCTGGACCGTCAGACTGCAGCGGCGATCTTGGACGACGCCCTGGTCCCGGCCGACGCCGGACTCGACGCCGAGAGCTGGCCTATCGGGGCGGCGATGCTCCAGTTCCCGTCGGTGGCCCCTGGAGGCAAGAGTGTCCGCGACGCCGGGCCCGACCACTGGCATCGGCAGCTGCGGCGCCTGCGTCGCGAAGGCTTCGGCCACGTCGAGATCCCCAGCGCCTGGCTGCCCATTGGCGAGATGACGTCCGACGAGCGAAGCGCGCTGGTCGCGGCGCTGGCGGACCTCGACCTGTCCATCTGTGCCACCTCGATGGTGCGCATGAGCGTGATCGACCCCGACCCGGCGCGGGCGGACGAGAACGTGGCCGCCACCCATCGGGGCATCGACGCGGCGGCCGAGGTGGGTGCACCCCTGGTCTGCCTGGGCCTGCACGAGGCCCTGTTCCCCGAGCAGACTGCGGTGCCCTGGTTCTGGACCGTGCCCGGGCCGGCCAACCCACCGGACCGCGTGCTGTGGGACCGTGCCGTGGCACGGTTCCGTGAGCTGTCCGAGCACGCGCGCGCGGTCGGTGTCCAGCTGTCGATAGAGGTGTACGAGGGCACGTTCCTCGGCGACGCCGACTCGGCCGTGGCGTTCATCACGGACATCGACCGCGACAACGTCGGTCTCAACCCAGACCTCGGCAACCTGGTGCGCGCGCAGCGGCCGATCGAGCCCTGGGAGGCGATCGCGGTCAAGCTGCTGCCGCTGGCGAACTACTGGCATGTGAAGAACTACGTGCGGATCGAGTCGCCCTTGGAGGACGTCTTCTACAGCGCACCGGCCACCCTTCCGGTGGGGCTGATCGACTACCGCAAGGCGGTCCGCTACGCCATCGCCCAGGGATTCCGTGGAGCGTTCCTCGCCGAGCACTACGGCGGCGATGGCCTAGGCGTCTCGGCGGAGAACGCCCGGTACCTGCGCGGCCTGATTGCCGATGCGTTGGAGGACCAGTCATGAGTGTGGCGACGTCCGCGGTGCGGGGACCGCAGTTCCGTCTGGACGGACAGGTGGCGCTCGTCGTGGGTGGGGCCAGCGGTATCGGCCGGGCCGGGGCGCAGGCGCTCGTGGCCGCCGGTGCCCGGGTGTACATCGCTGGACGACGTCTGGACGTCGGCCGGCAGACGGCCGAGGAGATCGGCGCCCGCTACCTGCCGTTGGACGTGACGGACGGGGCGTCTGTCGACCGGGCGGTCGCGGACCTGCTGGCCGAGGCAGGGCAGCTCGACGTCGCGGTGAACGGCGCGGGCACCGGCCTCAACAAGGCCACGGAGGAGACGGCCGACGAGGAGTTCGCCATGGTCGTCGACACCAACTTCGGCGGTGTGTTCCGGTGCTGCCGGGCCGAGGCGCGGGCGATGCTGCCTCGCGGGCACGGGGTCATCGTCAACATCGCGTCGATGTCCGCCTACGTCGTCAACCACCCGCAGCGGCAGGCGATCTATAACGCGTCCAAGGCGGCGGTGCTCCACTACACCCGGTCGCTGGCGGTGGAGTGGGCGGACCGTGGCATCCGCGTGAACTCGATCTCGCCGGGCTACACCGAGACCGCCCTGACCGCCGTCAGCCGGTCCATCCCGGAGCGACTCGCCTCGTGGAACGCCAAGACACCGCTCGGACGCATCGCCACTCCCGAAGAGATCGCCGGGGCGATCGTCTACCTGGCCAGCCCCGCGAGCAGCTTCGTGACCGGCACGGACATCGTCCTCGACGGCGGCTACCGCCTCTGGTAGGGCGGCCGCGGGGTGACTTGACAGGGCCATCCGAGCCGAGCATTGTTGCTGTAACAGCGTTTCACTTATGGCGGACGCTGAAGTTCCGCCCGATCCCCTGTGACAGCAAGGTGGCTGCGATGTTCCGTGACCTGTTCGCTCTCGACGGCAAGCTGGCTCTGGTCACCGGCGGCTCCGGCGGCATCGGTCGGGCGGCGGCGCAGGTCCTTCAGGAGCTGGGAGCGCGGCTCGTCATCACGGGTAACAACGAAGACCAGCTCAAGGAAGCCGTCGGGGAGCTGTCGACCGGTGGCGACGTGACCGCGCTGTACGGGGATGCGCGCGACGGTGACCACGTGTCCGAGATCGTCTCGACGACCGAGCGACTCGGTGGCGTTGACGTTCTCGTCAACTCGATCGGCACGCAACGGCGGATGCCGCTGCTGGAGGCCACCGGGGCGGACCTCGAGTTCCTGTGGTCGGTCAACATGGGCAGCGTCTTCACCCTGACTCAGCGGCTGCTGCCGCAGATGGTCGCCAAGGGCTACGGCAAGGTCATCCACATGTGCTCGATCGTCGGATCGGTTGTGGCCGTCGAGGACAAGACGATGTACGCCATCACCAAGGGGGCCCTGACGCAGTACACGCGTAGCTCGGCACTCGAGCTTGCGAAGTTCGGGATCCGCGTCAACGGTCTGGCGCCTGGGTACGTCGACACGCCGATGACCCATGGCTACATCCACTCCGAGCGGGAAGAGGAGTTCCTCTCGGTGATCCCGCTGCGCCGGTTCGCCGACGTGCGTGACCTGCAGGCCGCCTTCGCCTACTTCGCGACCCCTGCCTCCGATCACGTCACGGGGCAGGTCCTCGTCATCGACGGCGGCGAGACGCTGCGCTGACCGGACTCCTCGTATCGGCTCGAACCAAGAACTGCGGAGGACCAGTGGACAAGCACACAGTGGCCGCGGCGGACGTTCTCGATCAGATGGTCGAGTGCGGCGTCATCGCCGTCGTTCGGATGGACCACAGCGACAACCTCGTCGGCGCGGCACGGGCACTGGCGGCCGGAGGCGTACGGAGCATCGAGGTCACCATGACGACGCCGGGAGCCCTCGACGTCATCGCACAAGCCAGCCGTGAGCTCGCCGGCGAAGTCCTGATCGGAGCCGGGACCGTCCTCCGGGCCGACCAGGCACGCCTGGCGGTGGCCGCAGGAGCCGACTTCCTTGTGGCGCCGATCGTGGATCCCGACGTCATCGCCGCCGCGGCCGCCGCCGGCGTGGCCATGGTTCCGGGAGCGCTGACCCCGGGCGAGATCGACCGGGCGATGCAGCTCGGCGCCACGCTCATCAAGCTCTTCCCGGGAAGGGTGGCGACGCCCGGCTACTTCAAGGACGTACTCGGACCGCTGCCCGGTGCCCGTCTCCTGCCCACCGGCAACGTCGATCTCACGACGGCCCCGCAGTACATCCAGGCTGGCGCGGTGGCCGTGGGGGTCGGCAAGGCTCTCGTCGACGCTGCCGCCGTGGCCAACGGCGACTGGGAGGCGCTCACCGAGCGCGCCGCAACGTTCACCGCCGTGGTTCGCGAGGCGAAGCAGGCGCGAAAGTGAGCGGCGCCGGAGTGTTCGTCGGCTTCGGGGACCTGCTCATGCGGCTCGAACCACCCGCCTCGCAACGCGTCGTGCAGAGCTCAGAGTTCCGGGTCGGCTTCACCGGTGCCGAGGCCAATGCTGCGGTGCTGCTGGCCAACCTCGGTGTGCCCACCAGGGTGGCCTCGAAGGTGCCGGCGTCGCCCGTCGGTCAGGCCTGCGTCAACTTCCTGCGCCGCTACGGCGTCGACACGTCGACGATCGTTCGGGGCGGTGAGCGGCTCGGCATCTTCTTCGTGGAGACCGGCGCCGCCCAACGGGCGTCCACGGTGATCTACGACCGTGCGCACTCCTCGTTCGCCACCTCCGCGGCGGAGGACTACGACTGGGCGACCATCCTGGACGGCGCCCGCTGGCTCCACTTCTCCGGTACGGCTCCAGCCCTCGGCGAGTCGGTCCGCGGCGCGCTCCGGGAGGGTCTGCAGACGGCCCGCGAGCGAGGCATCACGGTCAGCTGCGACCTCAACTACCGGGCCCGAATGTGGAGCCCAGCGCAGGCGCACGACGAGATGACCCGTCTCGCGCCGTTGATCGACGTCCTGTTCGGCAACGAGGAGGACGCCGCGACGGTGTTCGGCATCAGGGCCGAGGGGAGCGATGTCACCAAGGGCGAGCTGCCCGTCGAGTCGTACCAGAAGGTGGCCGAGCGGCTGATGGATACCTTCGGCTTCGGCGTGGTGGCCACGAGCCTGCGGTCGAGCGTCTCCGCCTCCCACAACCGCTGGGCCGGAATGATGTCCAGCCGCGATGGCCACTTCGTCAGCCGGACCTATGACATCACGCCGATCGTCGACCGCGTCGGCGGCGGCGACTCGTTCGCTGGTGGCCTGATCTTCGGCCTGATGCGGGACGACGCCCCGCAGGACTGCGTCGAGTTCGCCGCCGCGGCCTCCTGCCTGAAGCACTCGATCCCCGGCGACCTCGATCTGGTGTCCGAGGACGAGGTGCGGGCGCTGGTCGGTGGGGACGGATCCGGGCGGGTGCGCCGCTAGACAGGAAGGTCCGGGCGACGCTGCCCGGGCGCTGTGAATCTCATATAAGGAGAAGGACCACCATGCGCGGGATGCTCGGCCACACCCTTGGCACCCCTGATCTGACGCTTCGGGAGGCGCTGGAGCTGTTCCGGAGCGCGGGTCTGGACGGAGCGGAGATCATCTGGCAGGACGGCTACAAGTCGGCCATCCCGGAGCACGACGACGGCTCGACTGCCGCCGCGGTGCGCCGGTGGGCCAAGGATCTCGGCCTGGTCGTCGGCGGGCTGACCCCCTACGTGCAGGGCATCAACAGCCTGGATGACGCAGAGCGAGGCGCCGACATCGCCCGCCTGACGCGCTGCATCCGCGTCGCCGAACAGCTGGACTGCCACCGCATCCGCATCTATGGTGGCGCGTTCTCCACCGACGAGCATCGCGCACACGAGCAGGAGATGTGGGCTCGGCTCGTCGACTCCCTCGGCGAGCTCGGCACGATCGCCGCCGAGCACGACGTTGTGCTTTGTGTGGAGAACCACTTCAGCACCATGACCGAGTCGGCGGCGCAGACCATCAGGCTGATGCATGAGGTCGACCTGCCGAGCGTGGGCATCCTCTACGACCAGGCCAACCTGACGTTCACCCACTGCGAGGGCTTCGCCGAGGCGATCGCGCTCCAGGCGCCCTGGATCAAGCACGTCCACGTCAAGGACATGGAGTGGATGGATCCCAACCGGCGGTTGCGCACCGCCACGGTCGCGCAGATCCAGGACGAGGACCGGGTCCACTGGTCGCGCATGATCGGTGAGGGCATCATCGACTGGCCCGCGGTCGTCGCGGCGCTGGACGCTACCGGCTACGACGGCTTCTTCTCCCTCGAGTACGAGTACCGGTGGAACCCGGCCGACCTCCCCGAACCGGCGGTGGGGTTCCCCGAGAGTGCGCGTCGACTCAAGGCGGCGATGGAGCACACGGCGGCGTGAGTCCGCCCCGACCGGCGCGGTCGGCTGACGTACGATCACCAGCGGCCGCGCTGTCGCGACGCTTGGGAGGGAGTGGGGGCTTGTCCAACCTCAGTCGCGCGATGTCCATCCTGGAGGCCCTGGCGGACGATCCTGCTGGCGTGCGGGTCACCGACCTGGCCGAGCAGATGAACGTCAATCGGGCCATTCCGCACCGACTGCTCACTGAGCTGTGCGAGCTCGGCTACGTCGTCCAGGATCCGGACAGTGAGCGCTACCGGGCCACGCTGAAGGTGGGCAGCTTAGGACTGCGGGAGCTCGAGCGGGCGAACGTCATGGACTGGGCCCAGGAAGGTCTGGCGCGTCTGGCTGCGCAGTCCCAGGAGTTGGCGCGCGTGTCGATCGCGTCGAACTCGACGCTGCGCTTCGTCGCCCAGGCGCAAGGCGCCAGCGGCTCACTGATCGTCAACAGCCCGCTGCGCGCCGAGCTCGCCCTCCACGCGACGGCCTCTGGCAAGGCGTTCCTGTCTACCCTGCCGTGGGACGAGGTGAAGGAGATCCTCGGCCGACGCGGAATGCCGGGATTGACGGTGGAAACCCACACCGACCTCAGGTTCCTCCAGGAGGACTTGGCCAAGGTACGGGCCGACGGCTTCGCGATCGTCGAGGAGGAGGCCGAGCAAGGGATCAGTGCGGTGGCCGTGGCGATCGTGCCGCCGCAGTCACCCCTGGCGCGGGCGGTCGGGTCTGTCAGCGTTGCCGGCCCCAACGTGCGCCTGACGCTGCCCAGGCTGCGAGACCTGGCGCCCACCGTCGCGGAGACGGCCGACCGGCTGGCGAGGACGTGGCACGTGTTCGAGTACTTGAGAGCGGTGTCAGAGCCGCCGTCCAGGTTGTGACGAGTCGCAAGCCGGATTCGAGAGCCATGTCGAGCTGCGTTGGGGGCATCGGTTGGTGTCGACCACGTGAGAGTCCCTTTGCGGTCCGTCATCTGAGTATGGCGATGGCCCCCGCCGATGCTCGGCCGCGTTTTGGAGCCGCATGGCAGGTGGTGGAAGATGCGCGGCCCGGGACTGTTCCTGGTTCGGAGGGCCGCACGCTGGCATCGGTGAACGTTGACCGGGGCGGCGGGCATGGGATTCGGGTGGACAAGAAGTGGCCAGGAACTCCGCGCGAGGTGGACCCAGCCAGGTCGAGACAACCCGGCCCAGGTCGATATCGTGGAGGCGTCACAGCGAGCAGATCTCGGTCGTGGCCGAGGCCAGAGCGGAGAAGGTCCGAGACGACGCCAGTCGACTCCATACGCGGCGAGAAGGGCGATCCGGGCGTCGCGTTGCAGGGGGTCGAGGGTTCGAGTCCCTTCAGCTCCACGTTTGGGCAGGTCAGAGGTCGTTTCTCCGGGTGGAG
>NZ_MKTH01000002.1 GCF_001898175.1 Cellulomonas sp. 73-92 | reverse complement strand
CCCCACACCCAAACCGGCACGAAAGCCGGACCCCGACCCCTCACGAAAGCACCCCGGCGGATCCGGGCTGAGGCGACGAGATGGGGCGCTCGCTGCTGACCTCGTCCACAACTCATCCGCCGCCGCTTGAGCGAGACGATCCCTTCGCAGGCGAACGGCTGCGAGGTCGGTTGCTGCGGCGTCGAGGCGGGAGAGGTGGTCTTCGAGGGTGTCGACGATCTGCCGCTGCTTGTCAAGGTCGGGGAACCTTAGGACGGTCCGGCCGAACTCCTTGCCGGAAATCTCCTTGAAGGTTGTTCCGCTTGCCCGTGCTTCGAGGTCTGGCTTGGAGTGCACGAGGTACCAGTACAAGTATTTGGAGTCGAGGTACCCGGGTGGTGCCGCGGTCTTGCACCCTTGGTTCGTCGCGAGTTCCGCACCAGCGATCGCCACATAGCCGATTGGCGCCCGAGAACTAACCACAACGGAGCCGCGCGGCACCAGTTGCGCGGCACAAGAGCGGTAACCACTCCAACTGAGACCCCGTGCGCCGTGTGAAAGAGCCTGCGAACGGTCACGCGCCAAGTCTGCCGGCGTTACCCAAGGGACATCGTTACCCCAGTACTCAGCGACCGACGTCTTTGGAGTTGCGCCAGAGTAGACCCGACAAATCGATCCCAGTTCTTCGGCGCGCCAACCGTCGGGAAGTGTCGTCATGCGGTGAGTTCCTGGTTGAGCTGGGTGATGAGGGTTTCGGTCTTGGGTCCGAGGTCGCGCAGGGCGCCGTCGATGCCGCCCTTCTCGGTGAAGGGGGCGGAGTCGAGGTCGTCGTCGGTCAGGGTGGCGGAGGAGGCGATGACTTCGGCCATGCGGTCGAGCCACCAGCGTTCGACGGGGGAGTACGCGACGCCGGCCTGTTGCTGCTGGGCGAGCCAGCCGGTGTAGCGCCGGTGGACCTTGTCGGCGTAGGGGATGAGCTCGTCGTCGGCGCCGAAGGTGTAGCGCAGCAGGGAGACGAGGTCGGTGAGGCGGGCCTTGTCGTTGTGGCGCACGGTGCCGGCCTCGACGGCTTCGTAGGCGTGCCAGACGGTGTCGACGGTCCAGTTGTGGGGCGGGCGGGCGATGCGGTCGGCGAGCTCCTTGATCGCGCCGAACGGGATGGCGCGGGTCTTGGCCTCGCCGGCGATCTGGATGGCGGTGATCTCGTCGCGGTGCTCGTCGAGGTAGGCACGCCAGGACTCGACGATGGACTTGGCGCGGGTGGGGTCGACGACGCCGTGGGCGTCCAGCAGGACGTCGGCGGTGACCTGGTCGATGACGCGGTCGTGGGTCTGGCGCAGCTCGAGGATGCGGGCGCGCAGCTCCGGGTTGGCGGCCAGCGGCGTGATCGCCTCCTCGAGCAGCCCTGCCAGGACCGTCTCACTCGGAAGGAGAGGGTTGTCGGCGAGGGCGGCGGCCTGCCGGTCGGGGTCGACGGCGTCGACCAGGCCACGGATAACGTCGCGCAGTGGGGTGCCTGCGACGTGGTCGAGTTCGGTGCGTTCGTCGGGCGTCAGCTGCAGCTCCAGTGCGGACAACCGGGAGGCGAGCGTCGCCGTCTCGGCCTCGGTCAGCGTCAGCGTGGCGGCCTTGTCGAGGAGCTGCTTGAGCGAGATGGACTTGATCCGGTCCAGGGGCGGGTCGACGAAGGAGTGCTCGGTCACCCCGACGGCGTCGACGATGACGAACCGGGTCTTCTCGGTGGCGTCGGGGGTGACGGCCTGGAAGTCGGCCGGCGTGATGGTGCGCACGCCGCGTCCGCGCATCTGCTCGAAGTAGCGGGCCGACTGCACGTCGCGCAGGAAGAACACGCATTCCAGGGGTTTGACGTCGGTGCCGGTGGCGATCATGTCGACTGTCACGGCCACGCGCAGGGCGGGGGAGGTGCGCAGCGCCTGCAGCTCGCCCTTGGCGTCGGTAGCGGTGTAGGTGATCTTGGCGGCGAAGTCGTTGCCCTTGCCGAACACCTCGCGCACCAGGGTGACGACCTCCTCGGCGTGAGCGTCGTCCTTGGCGAAGATCAGCGTCTTGGGCACCACGGACCGGCCGGGGAAGATCTCGGTGAACAGCCGGTCGCGAAAGGTCTCGAGCACCAGGCGGATCTGACCCCGTGCGGTCACGGCGCGGTCCAGCTGGGGTGCGGTGTAGTCGAGGTCCTCGTCGAGCGTTTCGTAGCGCTGGCGGCGGGTGCGCCGGTCGACGACCGGGACGGTGGTGCCGGCCTCGATGCTGGCGCCCTGCTCGGTGACCTGGGTGCGGATACGGTAGACGTCGAAGTCGACGTTGACCCCGTCGGCCACCGACCGCGGGTAGGTGTACTCGGCGACGAGGTTCTGCTCGAAGAAGCCGAGCGTCTGCTTGCCCGGCGTCGCGGTCAGGCCGACGACGTGCGCGTCGAAATACTCCAGCACCGCGCGCCACGACCCGTAGATGGAGCGGTGCGCCTCGTCGACGACGATCAGGTCGAACGCCTCCGGCGGCAGCGCCTGGCTGTAGCCGACCGTGACCGGGGTGTCCGGGGTCCAGCCGTCCAGCGCGGGATCGTCGTAGTCGGGTGCCTCGCCGCCGGCCAGCACCTTGTAGACCCGCTGGATCGTGGAGATCGCCACCGAGGTCGAGGCCAGCATCCCGGCTGAGGTGAGCATGTCGACCGGGTAGATCTCGGTGAACCGGCGACCGTCGTCGGGCGTGCGGTAGTTCATGAACTCGCTCTTGGCCTGCTCGCCGAGCGTCCGACGATCCACCAGGAACAGCACCCGGTTGAAGCCGCCGAACTTCAGCAGCCGGTAGGCCAGGGTGACCGCGGTGTACGTCTTGCCGGCGCCGGTGGCCATCTGCACCAGCGAGCGCGAGTGCTGCTGGGCGGCCAGCGACCGTTCGACACCGCGGATGGCGTCGACCTGCGCGTCGCGCAACCCGGCGACGTCGAGGGGCGGCAGGTGGCGGACCTTGGCCCGCCAAGTGGGGTTGTCGGGGTCGTCGTGCGCGGCCCGGACGATGCGCGCCAAGGTGGCCGGCTGCGGGAAGCCGCCGCGCAGCAGACGTGCCCGCGGCTCGGGGTCGAAGCCGTTGGTGAAGTGCGTCTCGCTGCCCGACGCCCTCGAAGACGAACGGCAGGCGGCCGCCGACCTCGACCGCGCGGGAGCGGTGAAACTCCGGCAGACCGGTGGCGTACATCGCCGACTGCCATTCCACCCCTGACAGCGGCGTGCCCTCGGGCTTGGCCTCGATCGCGCCGACGACCTTCTTGTCCACGTACAGCAGGTAGTCCGCCCGGCCGTGGCCCGGCGCCATCACCGCCTCACGGACGGCCTGCCCCTCGCCGGTGAACAGGTTGAGGTCCTTGCGGTCCTGCACCACCCAGCCGGCGGCTGTCAGCTGCTGGTCGATGAGCGCCCGGGCGCGCGCCTCGGCAGGCAGGCGCAACGCGTCGGCGGGCATGGGCCTCAGCGTAGGACGGCGGGTGGTTCCCAACGGTCGGCCCTGCGCCGGATGTCGCCCGGAAGGCCGAATCTCACCTGCTCGTCGTCGGAGGCCGGTGCCAGGATCGCGATGTGAAGCTCGTCCGGTATCGCAAGCCGTCGCTGGCCACGTTGCTCGGAGTGACAGCGGCGAAGCGCCGGGTCAAGCGCCAGGCGGGGATCAGCCAGGTGCAGGCGTGGATCAAACCCAGCCGCGTCAAGCAGCGGGCCAAGTATCGGTTGGGGTTGTACTCGCCGGCGGTGCGCGCGGTGCGGCAGACGTCGAAGGGCAAGGTCCCGGGTTCGCTCGGCTTCTTCACGAAATTGAAGTAGTCGATCGGTGGTCAGGCCTCGGTCGGCGCCGCCACGAGCGAGACGCTGCATCGCGCGTGGCGCGCGCAGGCGTGGGCCAACCGCGCATCCGCGGTGAGCAGCGTCGCGTCGAGGGACTCCGCGAGGGCGACGTACGTCGCGTCGTAGGCGCTGAGGTTGTCCCGGAGCTCCCAGATCCGGGGCAGCAGCGCATCGGCAGGCCAGCGCGTGAACGGTGCGTCAACCAGGTCCGTGAGCGCCAGCCGTGCGCGTGCGACCGTGAGCAGCCCCTGGTGCGTCAGCCGACGCAGGACCGAGAGGGTCTCGACGATCGCGATGTGAGGGATGTTCACGTCACCGTCGTGCGCGCGGACGGCCGAGGCGACGAGCGGCGCTCGTCGGCCTCCGAGCAGGTGGTCGTGGAGCACGGACGCGTCCAGCACCAGGGTCACAGCAACCCCAGCCCGCGCTGACGCTCCTCACGCGCCGTTCGCAGGGCGTCGGCCCCGGCATCCGGGGGCAGGTCGACCGGCTCCCGCGATGCGACGCGGTCGAGCCACTGCTCCACCGTGGGCCGCCGCGCCTGCGTTCGCAGCAGCGCGAGCACGTACTCGGACAGGCTCTGACCAGCTTCCGCGGCGCGTTCCTTGAGCACCCGGCTCACGTCGTCGGGCACGTCGCGCACCTGGAGTGTCCCCATGAGATCGACCATACGGACATGCATAGTGCATGGCAACGGCTGCCCGTCGTTCGTCGTCCACAGACGACGAAGCCCCGGCCCGCCCGAAGGCGAACCGGGGCCGCGAGTCAGGGACCCGTGGGAGCAGCCACGGGCCCCTGACACCTAGAGGCGGTCAGCAGTCGTAGTACAGCTCGAACTACCCCCGTGGTGGTGACTGTCTGCGGCAGTTGTTTACAAGTGGCTCCGACGTGCGCAAATACCCTCACGGGATGACGGTCGCCAACGGTCGTTGTTGGACATGTTGCGTACTCTCTGCGGACTCTGAGGAGCCTTGACACCGGAAGGAACACGACCATGAGCACGACGACGACAGTGACGTTCGACGAGGCGACGCGTGAGTCGCTCGCAGCGGCGGTAGAGCTCTGCAGCCGGGCGAAGGCTGCAGAGGACGAGGCGTGGCGGCTGCGTCGGGAGGCCGCAAGGCTCACGGCGGCGCTGGGCTGCCCGGGCGGCGTCGACTGGTGCACCGAGCACACGTGGACCGCGTACGACGGCGCCCGCCCGGCGGTTGCGGTCAGCGTCCACCGTGGCGTCACGACGACCGGTCACCACCTGTCGCAGTCGCTCGCCATCTACGGGGACGGGCACGTCGAGTCGTTGTCGAGGCTGCGCGAGAGGGTCTGAGCGCGCACACTGAGAGGCCCCCTGGGGGGCCTTCTTACGTCGCGCGGTCCAGACCGCGGCCCGCCTCGAGCGCGGCGATGCGTTCCTCGAGCTTTCGGATCGCTACCCCGGTGGCCGTGGCCGCGGCGGTCTGCAAGCCGATGATGACCTCGGCGACCCGAAGCGGGTCCTCGTCCGCGGAGGCCGCCATTCGCTGCAGCTGGTCGGCTGCGTCGAAGCCGCCCAACGTGAAGGCGTCGGCCCACGCCTGGGTCACCGGCAGGTCGTCGCTCACGTTCACCACACCCGTCCGCGAGTCTGGCTCGTGTTCGCCGCTGATCGCTGCGCACCGGCGATCACCGCACCCGCGCCGGCGTAGACCGCGTCGGCGGATTCCTGGCCGATGAGGCGTGCGATCGTGCGCATGTCGTCGGGGTGCAGCCGGATGGTGCCGCCGACCGAGGCCGTCTGGCGCGCCGTCAGCACCTGCTCTCCGCCACGCATCCGTACGAGCTCGGGCCCGTTCTCGCCGACCATCGCCCACCCGGCCGCCGCGCTCGGCGTGCCCGTCGCGTAGCCTGGGATCGTCGGGACCGAGAAGTCAAGGTGCAGTGCCGGGATGTGCACGGACAGTCGGCCCACGGTGCTGTTCCACAGGTGCGCGATCGCGCCGAACCCGGACCGGAACGGCGCGGTGATCGCGTCACCGACCGTCGCCAACCCGGCCCGCACCCGATCGGGGATCGACTCGAAGAACGCGATCACGGCCCCGAAGTGCTCGACGACGAACCCCAGCGGCGTCCACCCGAAGACCGTCTTCAGGACACCCCACACCGCGGACGCGCCCGACTTCAGCCGCTCCCACACCCCGCCGAACCAGTCGGCCACCACAGCCCACGCGTTCTTCAGCCACGCGGAGATGGCGCCCCAATTCTTCACGACGAGGATGAGGCCCACGATCGCCGCGGCGGCGGCCGCCGCGATCCACACGATCGGGTTCGCGAACAACGACGCCGACCACTCGATCGTCGCCAGCTTCGCCGCCGTCAGCCCGAGCGTGATCGCCGCCAACCCGATCCCGACCGCCGGCATCGCGCCGGGCGTGTCCATCAGCCACGTCGTGACCTTGTTGCCCGCGTTCGCGAGCCCGTTCAACGCGGGCAACAGGCCAGCGCCGATCTTCTCCTGCAGCTGCCCCCACGCCTCATGCATCTTCGACGACGCCGTCGCCGTCGCCTCCGCGGTGCCACCGACCTGCGTCTCGATCGCCTTCAGCAGCAGGTTCTGCGCACCGGCCGCGTCGCCGGCCTCGTACATCGCCTTGATCTGCGCCCGCTCCTGATCGGTGAACGTGACACCGACACGACGCAGCGCCGTCAAGCCGTTGACCGGGTCCTGCAACGCCTTGCCCAGCTGGGCGGCGTTGTCCGTGGCCGACCCGAACCCAGCCGCCGCCAGGTCGACAGCTGCCTTCGTCGCACGGTCGAAGTTCCCGCCGACCTCGTCCGCCGACGACGCCAGATCCTTGAACGTCAGCAGCTTCGCCTGCGTCGCCTTGATCTGCCCGTTGTCGACGCCGGTCGCCCGCGCGACCTTCTCGGCGTAGCTCTCGATCCGCCTCGAAACCTCGTCGGTGCTGCTGCCGAACAGGCCCATCGACGTGTTGATCTGCTCGATCCGCTTGTTCGCGACCTCGTCGGCCTCCGCAGCCTCCGCAGAGTGCTTCGCCAGATCGAGGACCGCGAGCCCAGCGCCCGCAAGCGCCACCTTCGCGCCGGCGCCGAGCTTCGACCACGTGCTCGTCTGCTTCTCCGCAGCCGCCGCCACATGCTCGAACGTCTTCGACGCATCGTCCTTCGCCGAGATGATGTACTCAAGGATCGACGGCACGTCGAACCCCCTTCCACGAGCAAGGAAGTGGACGGGCGGTACTCCGGCCCGGGCCGCGCCTGGACAGTTGTTGCCCGGGCCGGAGTACCGCCTTGCTGCGAGGGGTCCCAGGGGCCCGAATCCCCGAAGACCGCGCCTCGCACCCATTCCCGGCCGGACCCCGAACAGTCCGACCGGGAACGACTCACGTCAGCCGAGCGTGACCTTCGCCAGGCCCGTACCCGTCATCGCCTGCACCCCAGCGGGGTAACGCGTGATGAGCGACGAGTACGCGTGAACCCGGAACAGGACACCCATCGAGTCGCTGTACGGGGCATCGAAGGACCGGGCGTAGAGCTCCGACTCCCACAGCCACGCGTCGTCCGCGCGCATCACGAGGACGTACTCGTTGCCCGACGCCACCGTGAGCGCCGGATCCGTGAAGACCGGCAGGCCAGCGAAGTACCCCGCCGGACCCTGCGCAGTCGGAAGCTCTGCCGACCCGAACGAGTTCAGGGTCGAGCCGCCGCCGGCCGGAGGAACCAGCGGCCGGCCCTGCGAGTCGACCGCCTCCGTGATCCACCCCCACCGCTCGGGCGACATCACGAGATGCGTGGCCGGCGCGAACCGGGTGTTCGCCACGGCGACCGCGATCTTCGTCACCTGAGCCTGGAACGACGCCGCCGGCGTCGTGCCCGCCACCACAGGGGACGCCTGCGTCCACGTCACCGGCGTACCCCACGCGATGAGGCCCTTCAACTGGCCGGACAAGCCGGAACCGTTGATGACCTGCGTGTCCAGCTGCTTCGTGTAGTCCGCCGCCAGGTCGCCCAGGATCACCTGGTCGAACGGGATGCCCGACTGGTCCAGCAGCTGCTGCGCCACGATCTGCTTGCCCGCGATCGACGTGATGCCGGACGTCACGGTCGACGTCGTCAGGTCCGTCTGCGACACCGCGGTGTTCTGCGTCGTCTGCACCGCCGTCGTCGCACCCGACGCCACCGACGGCAGGTTGATCGACGACACCCCGTACGGAATCGCCTCCTTGTGCAGGAGGTCCGCCGTCACGCGACCAGGACGCGCCAGCGCGATCCAGTCCTCGATGAGCCACGCCGGGGGAGCGAAGTTCCCACCCGCACCGGCCGACGTCGACAGCGCACGAGCCTCCGCACGCTCCTCGAGGCCCATGGCCTCGTTGTTGCGGTGCAGGCGCTCCGCGGCCGCCCAATCGCCCTTCGTCGCGTTGTAGGTGTCGCGGAAGAACGACGACAGACCTCGCAGGGCGTCATCCCGGCGGTACACCGGCTCCTCACGCGTGACGTACGCCGGCGCGACCAGCACGCCGCCCGCAGACCGCCGCTCGTTGCCCTCAACGACACCGTTGACCGCCGCGATGTAGCCACTACCCAGCGCCGCCCGCGAAGCCGCGAGGACGTCCTCACGTGCCTCCTGCGCCTCGACCTCGGCGATACGGTCACGCAGACCGTCGATGTTGTAGGTCAGATCGCGCGTGCGCTTCTCCGCGGCCTGGTCGAACTTCTCCGCCGGACCGTTCAGCAGCCCTTCACGCTCCTGAACCAGCGCGTTCAACGACGCCCGCAGATCGTCCGAAAGCTTCCTAGCCATGTGATTCACCACCGTCTCCCGCGTGAATGCGGGGCCGAAAGGACATGGCTCACGCAAGGCGGGTGGTGTTCAGGGAAGGTGGTGGCGCCTCAACAACGGAGGGCTCCGGCGTTCACGATGGAAACACGCAACCGGCGCGAACCAGGGACTTCCGCGATCGCGGCAGGTGGTTCCCAAGGTGGTGGCCCAAGATCAGGGCTCCGGCGTCGGGCTCCGGCGTGCGACAGGCATCACGGGCGCATCCGGCGAAGGTGGTGGCAGCGGCACTCGAGGCGCGGACAACAACCCGCGCGGGCCGGCTCCGGCGTTCAGCCAGGCGATGCATGCGCCCTACGAACTTCAGGCGCACCGCGATGCTAACATCCGCCGCCCACGCTGCCTACTAGGGCGCTGACCTGCGGTTTCGCTACCGGAGAGAGAGATTTTCGTGGCGACTGTGCGGTCATCTGCCGTCGCACTCTAAAAACCCGGCTCAGGTTTCGGCGCGTGGTGGTGTCTCGGCGTCGAGCGCGGCGAGCAGGCGGACGGCGTCGGGCCGGGCGGTGATCGAGTTGATGTGGACTCGGACGGTGACGGCGGCGGCGATGACGAGGCGTCGTAGTTCGTCGCGGGTCATGCCCGTGAAGGCGAGCCACTCGGGTGTGTCGGGTTCGAGGTTGAGCAGCAGGGCGAGTGTTCCGGTGAGGTCGTAGCGGTCGCTCACTGGTGGTCCTTTCGGTCGCGTCGTCGTTCGTGTTCGGTGGTGGCGCCCCACACGCCGGCGGGTTCGTGCACGCGTCCGTAGCGCCCGCACTCGTGCACGGCGCGGCAGGGGACGCAGAGGATGGCGGCGCGGTGCTGGTCGGTCTCGTTCTCGGATGTCCAGAGCGCGCGGCGTTCGTTCGATCCGACGAGGCACGGGATGAGCAGCCCGTTGCGCCGCAGGGCGAAGAGGTAGTCGGTGAGCTCGGTGTGGGCGGTTCGTCGTTCGGCTTCGCGGGCGTCGTCGTACCTGGGGCAGTCGCAGCGGGTGGCGCGGCATTCGGGGCCGGCGTCGTCGAGGCCGGGGCGTGGTCCGTGGATCCGCTGGGTGTGGCCGCAGACACAGGTGGCGGTCATTGGTTCGCCGCCCGAGCGGCTGCGATGACGACGTCGCGTTCGAGCGCGGCCCGGCCGAGCGTGCTGCGTGCTTGGCGCTTGAGCGCCAAGTACCGGGCGGTCGGGAGTGGCGCGAGCGTGCTGAGGGCGGCGGCGAGCTCGGCGTCATCATCGCTTTCGGCCGGCCCCTGGTGAGATTCGGACCGGGGCGATGATGAAGGTGGCTCCTGGTCGTTCTCCTTCGTGGTTCCTACTTCTCCTAGGGACCACTGTGGCGGTGGTGAACTAACCACCGTGGCGGTGGTGCTGTCGCCACCGTGGCGGTGGTCCTTTTGCACCACCGTGGCGGTGGTGCTGGGGATTGCGTCGACACGTAGGCGGTACACGGCGCGGTGTCCTGAGCGGCCCCGCTCGATGCGTTCGATCGCGCCCACCTTCACGAGGAGGGCGATGTCCTCGGCAACCTTGTTGAGGCCGGCGTGGCGACTCTCGGCGGTGGCCATGTCGTAGCCGATCGCGGTGGCGAGCTCGTCGGGGCCGGCGAAGTAGAGCCGTGCGGGTTGGCCCTTGTCGCCGTCGTGGTCGAGCGATCGCAGCGCCATCCACACGAGTACGTGGCGGGCTCGGTGGGGTAGCTGGTCCGCCCAACGTGCGTAGGCGGCGAGCGCGTTGGTGGATCCCATCAGACGACCGCGTCGAGCAGCACGGAGTAGGTCGCCCGTCCCTGGGGGTCGATCGCGACCTCGAGCATGGCGGGGTGACGCGAGCCCTCGGGCGGCGAGATTAGCGCGGCGACCGCCCGGTCAATCTCGTCGCGCGTCAGGTTGTTGACCTCGGCGACGGTGTCGAGCGGGATGTGCGGGTCGACGACAAGCGAGACGATGACGGCCCACTCGGCGTAGTCGAATCGACCGTCGTCACGTAGCGACACGGCGCGGCCGATCCACGCCATTTCGGCTTCGTACTGTGCGTTCGTCTTCATCGCCGTCCTCGTTCCCGGTCGACGTGGCGGGCCGCGGTTTCGCCGGTCGGGTCGAGATAGGCGATGACGCGGGCCAGGTCCAGCGGCGTGCCGGCGCGCTGGTGGTGCGCGACGAGTCGCCGGACGCGGGACGGTGACGCGGCGATCCCGGCAGCGTCGAGCAGTTGGTGTGCCGCCGCGGTGAGCCTGTCCCGCTCCTGGCCGGGGAGACGACTGCGCCGGGTCATCGGTTGTCGGGGACGCCGTTGCGGCCGGCCTCGATGAAGGCTTCGACGTCGGCGCGGGCGTAGACGACGTGACGGGCGCCGGGCAGCTTGAAGGACTTGGGGCCGCGGCCGGCGGCACGCCACGAACGCACGGTCGCGACGGGCACACGCAGCTCGGCCGCTACCTCGGTGATGGTGAGCAACTCCATGTTGGCCTCTCCTGGGCATAGAAAAGCCCGGGAGCGGCGTCGCGCTCTCGGGCTGCTTGGGTGGGTGGTGATATGCGAAGAGCCCTGGCCGGATGGCTCAGGGCTCTTTGGATGCGTGCCGGATGCTTCCGGGCACGACGAACTTGCGGAGAGTGTTGCACTCGGCTCCGACGTTGTCTACTACCACCCGCTCTTGGGCGCACGGCATCGCCAGTGGGCGTGGAAGGACCGGATGGCTTGGTGGTTGTCAACAGCGGCGCGGCCGTTTGGGGCTTGTCGTAGTTGAGGCGCATCCTCAGGTGTTCGGAACTGAACACCGAGGGGATGGGTCACGTGTCGACGGTCCGGAAGTACGTGCGGCGCCGCTACCTCACCGACGCGGATGGGGCGCCGGTCCTTGACCCGGAGACGGGTAAGCGGGCGTGGGAGCCGGCTGGCGAGGTCTGGCGCGCCTGGTACCGAGACCCCGATGGCATCGAGCACACGCGCCACTTCGACCGGAAGAAGGACGGTGACGACTGGCTCAGAGGGGTCACGTCGTCGATCGTGACGGGCACGCACGTCGACCCGAAGGCCGCGAAGCTGACCGTGAACGCGTGGCTCGACACGTGGCTCGAGGGCTACGCGTCGCGCGCGCCGGCGACGCTTCGGCAGGCCCGTGTGCACGCGAACCACATCCGCAAGGCCTTCGGGTCGAGGCGGCTGGCCGACGTGCGGCCGTCGGACGTGAAGGCGTGGACCGCGCACATGAAGGCGCAGGGGTTGGCGGACTCGACGGTGTACGCCGTCCACTCGAGGCTGGCGCAGGTGTACCGGGATGCCATCCACGATGGCCTGGTGCCCCGCTCGCCGTGCTCGAGGCGCACGTCCCCGCCGATGGGCCGGCAACGGCCCTACGTGGCGTCCACAGCCCAGGTGTGGGCGCTGCACGACGCCATGCCGGAGCATCTGCGCCCGGCGATCCTCCTGGGCGCGTTCGCCGGATTGCGGATCGCGGAAGCGTGCGGGCTGCGGTCCTCTGACGTCGACTTCGTCGCGGGCATCATCACGCCGGCGGTTCAGTACCCCGCCAAGGCGCTGAAGACGGCGACGAGCTCGACCGCGGTGCCGATCCCAGCTGCGCTCGCAGCGATGCTCGCCACGAACGTGCCTGACGGCACGGCGTGGGTGCTGCACGATGGGCTAGGCCGGCAGGTCGGTCCGTGGGCGGTTGAGCGTGCGATGGTGGCGGCCCGGGCGGCGCTCGTGAAGGCCGCGGCTGAGGCGCCGCCGGACGAGGCGGCCGCGGCTCGCGCGCGGGTGCTTCCCGATGGCTTCCGGCACCACGATCTTCGGCACTACTACGCGTCGGTCCTCATTGCCGCGGGCGCCGACGTCAAGGTGGTGCAGGCGCGGCTGCGGCACGCGAGCGCGAAGACGACGCTCGACACGTACGCGCATCTGTGGCCGGAGACGGAAGAGGCCACCCGCGCGGCGATCGGAGCAGCGATCACAGCGCGGGTGGCCTCGGTTCCGGCTAGTCTTGCGGACTCTCTGCGGACTTTCGATGTCCGCTAGGGGTTAACAACGAGGTCAACCCGGCCTAGAGTGTCAGCAGTCGTAGTACAGCTCGAACTCGTACGGGTGCGGCCGCAGGCGCAGCGCGTCGACCTCGGCGGAGCGCTTGTAGTCGATCCACGTCTCGATGAGGTCGGGCGTGAACACGTTGCCAGCGGTCAGCCAGTCGTGGTCGGCCTCGAGGTTGTCGAGCACCTCGTTGAGGGAGCCCGGCACCTGCTTGACCAGGGCGTGCTCCTCCGGCGGCAGCTCGTAGAGGTCCTTGTCGATCGGCTCCGGCGGCTCGATCCGGTTCTGGATGCCGTCGAGGCCGGCCATGAGCATCGCCGAGAACGCGAGGTACGGGTTCGACGAGGGGTCCGGGACGCGGAACTCGAGGCGCTTGGCCTTGGGGTTGGTGCCGGTGACCGGGATGCGGATGCAGGCGGAGCGGTTGCGGGCCGAGTAGACGAGGTTCACGGGAGCCTCGAAGCCCGGCACCAGGCGGTGGTAGCTGTTGACCGTCGGGTTGGTGAACGCCAGCAGCGAGGGCGCGTGCTTGAGCAGGCCGCCGATGTACCAGCGCGCCAGGTCGGACAGGCCGCCGTAGCCCTTCTCGTCGTAGAAGAGCGGCGCGCCGTCCTTCCACAGGGACTGGTGGCAGTGCATGCCCGAACCGTTGTCGCCGAAGAGCGGCTTCGGCATGAACGTGGCGGTGCGCCCGTTCTCGTGCGCGACGCCCTTGATGACGTACTTGAACAGCTGCAGCTTGTCGCCGGCGCGGAGCAGCGTGTCGAACTTGTAGTTGATCTCGGCCTGGCCGGCGGTGCCCACCTCGTGGTGCGCGCGCTCGATGCCGAAGTCCAGCTTCTCCAGCTCGACGACCATCTCGTCGCGCAGGTCGGCGAACTGGTCCACCGGCGGGACGGGGAAGTAGCCGCCCTTGTAGCCGATCTTGTGGCCGAGGTTGCCCCCCTCCTCCTCGCGCCCGGAGTTCCACGCCGCCTCGACGGAGTCGATGTAGTGGAAGGCCGAGCCGGCGCTCGTCGCGTACCGGATCGAGTCGAAGATGTAGAACTCGGCCTCCGGGCCGAAGTACGCCGTGTCGGCGATGCCGGTGGAGCGCAGGTACGCCTCGGCCTTCGCGGCCACCTGGCGTGGGTCACGGCTGTACGGCTCCGCCGTGTAGGGGTCGACGATGCCGAAGTTGAGGTTCAGCGTCTTCTCGACGCGGAACGGGTCGACGTACGCGCTCGTCACGTCCGGGATCAGGCCCATGTCGGACTCGTGGATCGCCTGGAAGCCGCGGATCGACGAGCCGTCGAAGGCGACACCCTTGGCGAAGAAGTCGGCGTCGACCGCCGCGGCGGGGACGGTGAAGTGCTGCATCACGCCGGGCAGGTCACAGAACCGGACGTCGACGAACTTGACGTCCTCACTCTTGATGAACGCCAGGACTTCCTCTGGCTTCGTGAACATCCGCTGCTCCTCGGTTGGTTGAGCCCGCGACCGGGCAAGCCAGAGGCTAGGGGGGCGGGATGTCGTCCCGGTGCCGCCGTCGTTTCGCGGGTGTTACGCAGTGTGCCCGGGGGTAACACTTTCGCGCACGACGAAGCAGCGCCAGCCCCTGCCTAGGCTGGTCCCCGTGGTGGAGCGCAAGGACATCGGGTCGTGGCTCGAGGGCACGTCGCCCCAGCCGTCGGCCGGCTCCGGCCTGCCGGCCGAGGGTGCGGGCTCGCCGGCGCGCTTCGGCCGCCGGCTCGCCGCGCTGGTTGTCGACTGGGTGGCCTGCCTGCTCATCTCGTCGATCTTCTTCCGCGACCCGCACGCGGTGCTGCCGGTGGTCTCCGGCGACTCGACGGCCACGCTCGCCATCTTCGCCGTGGAGAACGTGCTGCTCGTCGGCCTGCTGGGCCACACGCTCGGCCACCGGCTGCTCGGCCTGCGGGTGCGCCGCTTCGTTGTCCACGCGGACGGCACGGCGCTGCCCGACGACGGACGCGCACCCGGCCTGGGCCGCGCGGCCGTGCGCACGCTGCTGCTGTGCCTCGTCGTGCCCCCGGCCATCCAGGACGACGAAGGCCGCGGCCTGCACGACCGCTCCGCCGGGACGGCGGTCGTCCGGCGGTAGCCGGCCGGGGACCTACCGGTCGATCCCGAGGAGCCGGCGCAGGGGCTCGGCGCCCTCGACCGAGACCTGACCCTCCGGGCGGACGAAGGTGGCAGGCGTCACGACCACGCGCTGCTCGTCCACCCCGACGGTGCCCTGCCGCGTGTGCTGCGCGATGCGGCGGCGGCCGTTGTCGACGTACCCGACCTTGCGACTGACGGCCGCCGACGCGTGGTTGCCCACGACGTAGCCGGACTCGCACTGCTCGGCGTCGAGCTCGTCGAACGCGAAGCCGACGACCAGCTGTCGCATCAGCGTGCCGGTCCCCACCCCCTGGTGCGCCCTCCCCAGCCAGGAGCCGGTCAGGACGCGGCGCGTGTGGACGAAGTCCTTCGCCTGCACGTCCTGCACACCGACGAGCACACCCTCGCGACGCACGACGAGGGCCAGGCTCCACTCGGCGGGCGCGAAGGTCGCCCGCTGCGTCCACCACCACCGCAGCGAGGCGGTCGGGAAGCCGTCGGGAGCGCCGGGCGCGAAGGGCTCCTCGTGCCAGGCCGTGAGGAAGGGCATGGGCAGGCCCGGGGCCTGGATCCCCGAGCGGACGAGCTCGACGAGCTCGGGGAGGTCGTCGTCACGCAGCACCCGCAGCTCCACCGGGCCGCTGGAGATCCGCAGCGCGAACGGCGGGAACACGTCCTCCAGGGTCAGCATGCGGCCTCCTCCCGGGCCGGGGTGGCCACCCGGTGCGCGGCAGCCGCCGCGCGAGGGGCCCAGCCCTGTTAGCGCGCGCCCCGGCGGTCCGGGCGGGCCTTCATGGGGTCGATGCCCTTGGGGATCGGCAGCTTCATGGTGCCGAGCGCGGTGAGGCGCTTCTCGACGACGGCCAGCTCGGCCTTCGTCAGCTGCGGCTTGAGGCGCTGCACCTTGCGGGGGAGCTGGCGCAGCGGCACCTGGCCGGCCTCGTCGCCCACCTGGATCGTCGTGATCGGCACGCCGGACGCGACGCGCGCCACCTTCTTGCGCTCGGCGTCGAGCAGCCGCGCCACACGCTGGGCGGGACCCTCGGAGATGAGCACGACGCCAGGCCGGCCGAGGCCGCGGAACACGGCGTCGTGCAGGCGCGGGTCGAACTGCACCGGCTCCTGCTGGAAGGTCCAGCCCTTGCGGATGGTGCTCAGCGCCGACAGCGACGCGCCGGGCTGGCCCTCGATCCGCCGGTACGCGGCGGTCTCCGCCCGGCGCGTGAGCAGGAACATCGCCACGACCAGGGCGATCGGGACCGCCATGATGAAGAAGTACCAGAAGTGGCTGGTCAGCTCGCCGATGACGATGCCCACGGCCATGATGCCGAGGAACGTGCCGAGCAGCCACCACGTCACCGCCGGGTCGGTCTCGGCGGTCATCTTGTAGACCTGCCAGACCTGCGTGTACCAGCGGGTCTTCCTCGGGGCGTCGGTGCCCTTGCCCTTGCCCGTGGGCGCCGGCGTCGAGCCGGTGGTGGACGTGCGTGCCATGGGACGCGAGTCTACCGAGCGACGAGCGTGCTCCCGGTGCGCTCCAGGATGGCCGCGGCCTCCTGGCGCGCGGTGCCCTTCTCCCCGAGGTGGGCCAGCGCCGGCGGGATGGGACGTCCGGCCCGGACCATCGCCTGGCCCCACAGCCGCCCCGCGCGGTACGACGAGCGGACGAGCGGCCCGGCCATGACGCCGGCGAAGCCGATGGCCGTCGCGTACTCGGAGAGCTCGACGAACTCCTCGGGGTGCACCCAGCGGTCCACGGGGTGGTGCCGCACCGACGGCCGTAGGTACTGCGTGACGGTGATGAGGTCGCAGCCGGCGTCGTGGAGCGCGTCCAGCGCCTCCTTGACCTCGTCGACGGTCTCGCCCATGCCGAGGATGAGGTTCGACTTGGTGACGAGCCCTTCGTCGTGCGCGCTCGTCAGCACCGAGAGCGAACGCTCGTAGCGGAACCCGGGCCGGATGCGCTTGAAGATCCGCGGGACCGTCTCGAGGTTGTGGGCGAGCACCTCCGGCCGGCTGCCGAACACCTCGGCGAGGTTGTCGCCCCGGGCGTCGAAGTCGGGGATGAGCAGCTCGACGCCCGTGCCGGGGTTGACGGCGTGGATGCGGCGCACCGTCTCGGCGTAGAGCCACGCCCCGCCGTCCGGCAGGTCGTCGCGCGCGACGCCCGTCACCGTGGCGTACCGCAGGCCCATCGCCTGGACCGACTCCGCGACCCGGTTGGGCTCGTCCTTGTCGAACGCCGCCGGCTTGCCGGTGTCGATCTGGCAGAAGTCGCAGCGGCGGGTGCACTGGTCGCCGCCGATGAGGAACGTGGCCTCCCGGTCCTCCCAGCACTCGAAGATGTTGGGGCAGCCGGCCTCCTCGCACACCGTGTGCAGGCCCTCACGGCGCACCAGCTGGTGCAGCTCGCCGTAGTGCGGGCCCATCGAGGCGCGGGTGCGGATCCACTCCGGCTTCTTCTCGATCGGCGTCTGCGCGTTGCGCGCCTCGACCCGCAGCATGCGGCGGCCCTCGGGAGCGATCGTCACCAGGCCACCCTAACCGCGGGCCGTGGGGCCGGGGACTTCCGTCCCATGCTGGGGACCTCCGTCCCGCGCCGCGCGCACCACGTCACGGGACGCTGACGGCACAAGGGGGAGCGGCCCGCGACCGGGGGGTCGGGGCGCTGGCGGAGGAGGTCACGATGCGGGTGCTGGTCTCGGTCGCGTCCCGGCACGGTGGGACGCTCGACATGGGAACGGTCGTCGCCGACGTGCTCCGGGAGGCGGGTCACGAGGTCGACGAGGTGTCGCCGGACGACGTCGAGCGCGTCGACGAGTACGAGGCGGTCGTCCTCGGCTCCGCCGTGTACGTCGGCCGGATGGCGCTGGGCATGCGCGACCTCGTCGACCGGCAGGCCGGCCAGCTGCGCGGGCGGCCGGTGTGGCTGTTCTGGTCCGGCCCGGTGGGGGACGTCCCCGGTGCCGGGCAGACGCCGGACGACGTGACCGCGGTGGCCTCGGCCGTGTCGGCACGCGACGTCCGGATGTTCGCCGGCCGGCTGGAGCGCGACGAGCTCAACATCTCCGAGCGCGCGCTCGTCGCGCTCGTGCACGCCGAGCAGGGCGACTTCCGGGACCTCGACGAGGTGCGCGAGTGGGCCGCCGGCATCGCCGGCGAGCTGGCCCAGTCCCACTGACGGCGCCGCCCGCCTCGTCCTCGCGAGCCCCCTCGCGTCAACCGAGGGCGACGGCCGCGGGGTTCGTCGTGCGCTCGCTGGCCAGCAGCGGCGCCAGCGTGTCCGTGAGGTGGCGCTGCATCAGCGGCATCACCTCGGCGATGGTGACGAGCCGGCCGGTCTCGGCGGACAGCGTGGTCACGTCCGCGTCGGGGATGCCGCAGGGCACGATCCGGCCGTACCACGACAGGTCGCAGCTGCAGTTGAGCGCGAAGCCGTGCATCGTCACCCCGCGCGCCACGCGTACGCCGATCGCCGCCACCTTGCGGTCGTGCCCGCCGTCGCGGCCGGCGAACCACACCCCGCTGCGCCCCTCGACGCGGACCACCGCCAGGCCCAGGTCGGCGCAGGTGCGGATGAGCGCCTCCTCGAGCTCGCGCACGTAGCGGACCACGTCGATCGGCTCGGCGAGCCGGACGATCGGGTAGCCGACGAGCTGGCCCGGGCCGTGCCACGTGATGCGGCCGCCGCGGTCCACGTCGACCACCGGGGTGCCGTCGACGGGCCGGTCGAGCGGGGAGGTGCGCTTGCCGGCGGTGTAGACGGGCTCGTGCTCGACGAGGAGCACGGTGTCCTCTTGCGCGCCGTCCGCGACGGCGGCGTGGACCTCCCGCTGCAGCTGCCACGTCGGCTCGTAGGGCTGGAGGGTCTCGCCGATGCCCAGCACGTCGAACCGCATGAGGGCAGGCTAACCCGGCTCGACCGGACGTCGTCACGGCGTCCCTCTAGGGTGGGGCTGTGGAGCATCTGCGCGTCGGTCTGGTGGGGTACGGGACGTCCGGGCGGGGGATCCACACCCGGCTCCTCAAGGAGGTCGGCCAGCACGTCACGGTCGTCGTGACGCGCACGCGGGGCGACCAGGTCAAGGCCGACTGGCCGCGCGCGGTCGTGGTGCCCGATGTGCCGGGGCTGCTGCAGCACGCGACCGGCCTCGACCTCGTCGTGGTCGCCAGCCCCACCGGCCAGCACGCCGCGGACGTCGCCCGGCTGCTCGACGCGGGGCTGCCCGTGCTCGTCGACAAGCCGCTGGCGACCACGGAGAAGGCCGCGTCCGAGCTGGTTCGGCTGGCCACCCGCCACGGCGGGCGGCTCACCGTGTTCCACAACCGCCGCTGGGACCCCGAGCAGCTGACCCTGCGGGCCGTGCTGGAGCGCGGCGAGCTGGGCCGGGTGCACCGGTTCGAGCGCCGGTGGGAGAGGTTCCGGCCGGTGCCCCTGCAGCGCTGGAAGGAGCTCGACCCCGATGCCGGCGGCCTGCTGCTCGACCTCGGCTCGCACCTGGTGGACTCGGCGATCCAGCTGTTCGGGCCGGTGGCCACCGTCTCCGCGGAGCTGCGCGCGATCACCACGCCCGCGGTCGACGACGTCTTCCTCGCCCTCCAGCACGTGCCGGACGCCGAGGGCCACGCCGTCATCAGCCACCTGTCCGCCGGTGCGCTGGTGGGCGCGCCCGGACCCCGCACGCGCGTGCTCGGGGACAAGGGCGCGTTCCTCGTCACGCACTTCGAGGGCGAGGCGACGCCCTTCGAGGGGCTCGACGCCCGGCGCGGGGTGCCGCCGCACGAGGCGTGGCTGGTGCGCGGCGCCGAGATGACGCCGGTGCCGGCGGCGCCCGGTGGCCACGCGGACCTGTACCGCGCCGTGGTGCGCTGGGCGGCCGGGGACGGGCCGGCCCCCGTGAACCCGCTCGACGCGGTGCACGTCGCCCGCGTGCTGGACGCCGCGAAGGTCGCCGCCGCCGAGGGGCACGCCGTCAAGCTCGCGTAGCCGACCCTGTCGGGTCGACGCCGACGATCAGCCCGCCGACCTCGACGTCCTCGACCAGGACCACGGAGCCACGCGGGCCTGTGGACGGGCCCCGACGAGGGCGGACGCGCATCGCTTCGATGGCGGCATGAACCCTGCTCAGGCCGAGGCCGTCGCCGCGCTGCTCCGCCGCGGGCTGCTGGTGGACGACGACGACGGACCCTCGCTCGCCGATGTGCGCCGCGCTCGCGTGCCGCTGACCGACGCGGAGGCCGTGACGGTGACCGTCCCGCTGGTGGAGACGCTCGACGCCCTCCACGACGCCGGGTTGGCCTATGGCCCACCTCGGCCGGACGGCGTCCGGTTCCTGCCGGGGGGACGTCCGGCGCTCGTCGTGCCGAGGCGGTGGGCCGACGAGCCGGACGACGACGTCCCGGGGCTGCTGCGGACCGTCCTGTCCGTGATGACCCCGCCGCTGCGGCCGGCCGACGAGGCCGACGACGGCCCCGACCTGCGCCCGGTGCTCGAGGACCTGCTCGTCCGCGGCTGCCGCAGCGGCGCCGAGGTGGCGCGGGTGTGCTTCGGCACGGTCGAGCCCGAGGCCGTCCGGATCCCCGACGCCGGTGCCCTCGCCCGCGCCAGCCTTTTGGCTCCCGCCGCGCGGCCGGCACCCGGGGGTGGCACGGCGCTGCCGGGGCCGACCCGGCGGGCCGCCCGGCGCCGCGCCCGCCGCCGGGCCCACGTGCGCACCGTCGCGGTCGTGGTGGTCGCCATCGCCCTGGTGGGCGGCGTGCTGCTGCGGCCGGTTGTCGACCGCGCCGTTGCTGGGCAGGTCGAACCCTCGGCGGGCGTCGACCGCGCCGCCGCCGGGCAGGTCGGGTCATCGGCGGCCGTCGCGGTGGACCCGGTGCTCGACCGGACGGCGCCGGAGGCGGCTGCGGCCGCGCTGACGCGGCAGCGGGCCGCGCTCATCGGCGCCGGCGACGCCGCCGCCCTGGGAGCGGTGGATGCCGCGGGCAGCCCCGCGCTGGGTGCCGACGAGGACCTCGTCGCGTCCCTCGACGGCGACCGCCTCGAGGGGCTGAGCGTCGACGTCCAGGAGAGCGACCTCGTCGCGGCGGACCCCGACGAGCCCGCCGTCTCGGTGACGTCCGCGACGAGCCCCTACCGGCGGGTGGGGGAGTCGGGCACCACCACGGTGCCCGGCGCGACGCCCCGGACGGTCGTGCTTCACCTCCGCTGGACCGATGCCGGGTGGCGCGTGTGGGCTGTCGGCGAGCCGACGGCATGATCCTGGCGTCGGGCGTCGGGCGTCGGGCGTCGGGCGTCGGGCGTCGGGCGTCGGGCGTCGGGCGTCGGGCGTCGGGCGTCGGATGTCGGTGTCGTGGATGTCGATGCCCGCCAGGCTGACGCCGCTGCGCGGCGGCCCGCGCTCAGTGCTCCCGGGACGCCGCCCAGACCCATGCCGCGGCGGTGGCGATGTCCGGGTGGTCCGGCACGAAGCCCGACGCGGTGAGCGCCGCGGGGACGGCGCGGGCGGAGCCGAGCACCTCCGAGGCGAAGTCGCCGAGCACCAGCCGCAGCGCCGGTGCCGGCACGGCGAGCACCGCCGGACGGTGCCAGGTCGCGGCGAGCGCGGCGACGACGTCGGCGTTGCGGTCGGCGCCGGCGACCAGGTTGACCGGCCCGGGCACGTCAGAGGCGAGCAGGTGGGTGATCGCGCGGACCTCGTCGTGCAGCGTGATCCAGCTCCAGAACTGCCGCCCGGAGCCGAGCCGGCCGCCCAGGCCGAGCCGGACGAGCGGCAGCAGCCGCCCGAGCGCGCCGCCGTGCGGCGACAGGACGATCGACGTCCGCAGGTGCGTCACGCGGACGCCGGCCGCCGCGGCGGGCGCGGTGGCGGCCTCCCAGCGCTCGACGAGGTCGGCGAAGAAGGTGCTGCCGTAGGGCTCGGCCTCGGTGAGCTCGTCGTCGCCGCGGTCCCCGTAGGCGCCCACCGCGGAGCCCTGCAGCAGCACCCGGGGGCCGTCGGGTGCGGCGGCGAGGGTGGTGGCCAGCAGGCTCGTCGTGCGCAGCCGGGACGCCACGACGGCGCGCTTGCGGGCCGGCGTGAGCGGGCGCGAGCCCGCGTTGACGCCCGCGAGGTTCACCACCGCGTCGGCGCCGGCCAGGCCCGCGGGGTCGAGCACCCCGTGGTCGGGGTCCCACGCCAGCTCGTCGGCGGCCCGCGCGGTGCCACGGACCAGGCGCACCACGTCGTGCCCGTCGCCCCGCAGGTGGGCGACGAGCGCCGATCCGATCAGCCCATGGGATCCCGCCACGACGACGCGCATCGCGCCATCCTGCCGGGAACCGACCGATCCGTCGCGTCGTGCCCACCGTCCGGCCGCCCGGCCGCCCGGCCGCCCGTCCGGCCGCCGGCCGCCCGTCACCCGTCACCCCACCCCGCCCCCCACCCCGCCCCCACCCCCCAATGCTCACTTTCCTGACGTCGGCGTTGCGATTCACGACCGGAAGTTCAGGGAACTCGGGGGTGGTGGGCGCGCATGACGAAGGGGCGCCCCGCGCGGCGGGACGCCCCTTCGTCGGGAGACTGCGGTCAGAGGCCGAGCTCGGCCTCGAACGCGCCCTCCTCGATGCGGTTCTTGATGGCGACGAGGTAGCGCGCCGCGTCGGCGCCGTCGACCAGGCGGTGGTCGTACGACAGCGACAGGTAGCACATCTGCCGCACGGCGATGACGTCCGAGCCGTCCTCGCCCGTGATGACCACGGGCCGCTTGACGATCGCGCCGGTGGCGAGGATCGCCGACGTGCCGCCGGGGACGATCGGGGTGTCGATGAGCGCCCCGCCCGAACCGGTGTTCGTCACCGTGAACGTCGCGCCGGACAGCTCGTCGGGCGAGACCTTGTTGGCGCGGGTGCGGCTCGCCAGGTCGGCGATCTTGCGGGCCAGGCCGGCGAGGTTGAGGTCGCCCGCCTCGCGGATGACCGGCACGAGCAGCCCGCGCTCGGTGTCCACCGCGATGCCGACGTTCTCGGAGCCGTGGTAGGTGATCTGGTTGCCCTCGAGCACGCCGTTGACCTTGGGGTAGGCCTTCAGCGCCTCGACGGCCGCCTCGATGAAGAACGGCAGGAACGTGAGGTTGACGCCCTCGCGCGCCTTGAACGCGTCCTTCGCACGGGTGCGCAGCCGGGCGACCTTGGTGACGTCCACCTCGACCACCGTGGTCAGCTGCGCCTGCGTCTGCAGGGCCTCGACCATGCGCTCGGCGATGATCTGGCGCAGCCGGCTGGCCTTCTCGGTGGTGCCCCGCAGCGGGGACACGGCCGGGACGGGCGCGGCCTTGGTGGCCGACGAGGCAGGCGCCGCCGCTACGGGGGCCGGCGCCGCCGCCTGGGCAGCGGCCAGCGCCGCCGCCTGGCGGGCGGCCTCGGCCTTCGCCGCGGCGTCGAGCACGTCCTCCTTGCGGATGCGGCCGCCGACGCCCGTGCCGGCCAGCGTCGACGCGTCGACGCCCTTCTCGGCGGCGAGCTTGCGGACCAGAGGCGTGAGGTAGGCGCCGGCGGACGGCAGCGCGACGGCGGCGGCCTGCTCGGCCGGGACCGGCGCGGGCTCGGCGACCGGAGCGGCGGGTGCCGGCGCAGGGACCGGTGCCGGCGCGGCGGCCGGGGCCGGGGTGGTCGGGATCGGCGCCGGGGTATCGACGGCGGGGACCGGCGCCGGTGCCGCAGCGGGTGCGGGTGCCGCCGGTGCGGCGGCGGCCGGGGCGGGAGCGCCGCTGCCGACGATCGCCAGCACCGCGCCCACCTGGGCGGTCTCGTCCTCGCCGACGAGGATCTGCTGCACCACGCCGGCAACCGGCGACGGCACCTCGGTGTCGACCTTGTCGGTGGAGATCTCCAGCAGCGGCTCGTCGACGGCGACGGTGTCGCCGACGCTCTTCAGCCAGCGGGTGACCGTGCCCTCCGTGACCGACTCGCCGAGCGCGGGAAGCCGCACCTCGGTGCCGCCGGCCTGCTCGGCACGGGCGGCGGGAGCCGGCGCGGGGGCGGCCTCCTCCGCGGGCGCCGGTGCCTCGGCGGGCGCCGGCGGCGCGGCCTCCTCGGCGGGCGCCTGCTCCGGCGCGGCCTGCTCGGCAGGGGCGGTGGCGGGCTCGTCGTGCGACGCGCCCGCGCCGTCCCCGATGACACCCAGCACCGCGCCGACCTGGGCGGTCTCGTCCTCACCGACGAGGATCTGCTCCAGGACACCGGCGAAGGGCGACGGGATCTCGGTGTCGACCTTGTCGGTCGAGATCTCGAGCAACGGCTCGTCGACGGCGACGGTGTCCCCGACGTTCTTCAGCCAGCGGGTGACGGTGCCTTCGGTGACGGACTCCCCGAGGGCGGGAAGCTGCACGTTCTGCGACATGACGGCTCAGATCTCCTTCGGTTCTCAGGCGTGCGCGTGCAGCGGCTTGCCGGCCAGTGCGAGGAACGCCTCGCCGAGGGCCTCGTTCTGGGTCGGGTGCGCGTGGATCAGGCTCGCGACGTCCTCGGGGTAAGCCTCCCAGTTGACGATCAGCTCCGCCTCACCGATGAGCTCGCCGACACGCGCGCCGATCATGTGGACGCCGACCACCGGGCCGTTCTTCTGCCGGACGAGCTTGACGAACCCCTGGGTGCCGAGGATCTGGCTCTTGCCGTTGCCGCCGAGGTTGTACTCGATCGTCTCGACGTCCACGTAGACCTCGCGGGCCTTCGCCTCGGTGAGGCCGACGGAGGCGACCTCGGGGTTGGAGTACGTGACGCGCGGGATGCCGCTCTCGACGATGGGCGCCGGGGACAGGCCGGCGATGTCCTCGGCGACGAAGATGCCCTGCGCGAACCCGCGGTGGGCCAGCTGCAGGCCGGGCACGATGTCGCCGACCGCGCGGATGTTGCCCACGCCGGTGCGCAGCCGCTCGTCGGTGATGACGAAGCCGCGGTCCAGCGTGATGCCCTGGCCCTCGTAGCCGAGGTTGGCGGTCGCGGGGCCGCGGCCGACGGCGACGAGCAGCAGGTCGGCGTCGAACGTCTTGCCGTCCTCGAGCCACACGTGCACGCCGCTGTCGGTCTGCGAGACGCCCGCGAAGCGGACGCCGACGGAGAAGTTGATGCCCCGCTTGCGGACCTGGCGCTCGAACGCCTTGCTGAGCGACTCGTCCTCGTTGGGCAGGAGGTGCGGCAGGGCCTCGACGATGGTGACGTCGGTGCCGAACGACTTCCACACCGAGGCGAACTCGGAGCCGATGACGCCGCCGCCGAGGATGATCGCGCTCTGCGGGATCCAGTCGAGCTGCAGCGCCTGGTCGGACGTGATGACGCGGCCGCCGATCTCGAGGCCGGGCAACGACTTGGCGTAGGAGCCGGACGCGAGGACGACGTGCTCGCCGGTGAGGGTCCGGTCGCCGACCTGGACCGTGTTGGGCCCGGTCAGCGTGCCCCAGCCGTTGACGATCTCCACGCTGCGGTGCGTGAACAGGCCCTGCAGGCCCTTGTAGAGCCGGCCGACCACCGAGTCCCTGTACTGGTTGACCTCGACCATCTCGATCTTCTCGAGCTGGGTGTGCACGCCGAAGCGCGCGCCTTCGCGGGCGTCGTCGGCGAGCTCGGCCGCGTGCAGCAGGGCCTTGGTGGGGATGCAGCCGCGGTGGAGGCACGTGCCGCCGACCTTGTCCGCCTCGACCAGGGCCACCGACTTGCCCAGCTGCGAGGCGCGCAGGGCGGTGGCGTAGCCCCCGCTCCCTCCGCCCAGGACGACGATGTCGAAGGTGCCGGTGTCGGCCACAGCCTGCTCCTCAGGTTTCGGGGGATGTGGGAATCAAGGACCAAAGTCCATCTTGTCATTGCCGCACGTCAGGAACGAACGCGTCCCGCTGTGACCTGCGAGACATTCGTCCCATCACTTACCGCGCTGGTCACACGGGTACGGCGGTTACCCTCGACCGCATGGCGTGGTTCCGCCGGCGCAAGCCGGCCCCAGCGGGCGAGGCATCGACGCGCGAGGCGCGTGAGGCGACGCTGGCGCACCTCAAGGACTTCGTCGCGACGCGCGTCGGCGTCGAGGCCTACGTCGAGCCGGCGACCACGGTGACACCGACCACCGTGATGCTCGTCGCGACGGACGGCGAGTGGACGCGGCGCCGGGTGCCGGACCCGCGCACCGCCGCCCAGATCGCCCGCGACCTGGGCATCCCAGTGTACGACGTGCAGCGCGTCGGCTACCCGCAGCGCGTCCGGGACTGGAACGCGCGCCAGCGCCTGCGCCACGGCGACCGCGACCGCACGACGATCGACCCGGCCTGACGCTCCCCAGCCGGGTCGCGGCAGGGCCGGTCGCCCGTGGTCAGCGGGTGGCGCGGGACTCCACGAACGCCAGCAGCGTGCGGACGCCGAAGCCGGTGCCACCCTTCGGCGTGTAGTCGTGCTCGCCGCGCTCGTTGAACGCCGGGCCGGCGATGTCGTAGTGCGCCCAGGGCGTGCTGCCGGCGAACTCCTTGAGGAAGATCCCCGCGACGAGCATGCCCGCGTCGCGGTTGCCGGCGACGTTGGCCAGGTCGGCCACGCGCGAGGACAGGTTCGCCTTGAGCTCGTCGGGCAGCGGCATGGGCCAGGCCTGCTCGCCGGACCGGTCGGCGGCCGCCACCAGCTCGGCGCGGACCTCGTCGGTCCCCATGACGGCGCCTACGCGGTCGCCGAGCGCGACGACCTGCGCGCCCGTCAGGGTGGCGATGTCGATGACGACGTCCGGCTTCTCCTCGGTGGCGGCGACGAGCCCGTCGGCCATGACGAGGCGACCCTCGGCGTCGGTGTTGAGGACCTCGACGGTCTTCCCGCCGCGGATCGTGACGACGTCCGACGGCCGCTGCGCCGTGCCGGACGGCATGTTCTCCGCCAGGCAGAGCCAGCCGGTGACGGACGCCGGGACGCCGAGCTGGGCGGCGGCGAGCACGGTGTGCAGCACCGCGGCCGCTCCGGCCATGTCGGACTTCATGGTCTCCATCGACCCGCTGGGCTTGATGGAGATGCCGCCGGAGTCGAACGTGATGCCCTTGCCGACGAGCGCCACCTTCGCCTTGGCGCGCGCGGGGGAGTAGGCCACCTTGACCAGCCGCGGCGGCCGCGGCGAGCCCTGGCCGACGCCGACGAGGCCGCCGTACCCGCCCGCGGCGAGCGCCTTCTCGTCGAGCACGGTGATCCGCACGCCCTTGACGCCCTTGGCCGCCGCGCGGGCGGCCTCGGTGAACGCCTCGGGGTAGAGGTGGTTCGGCGCGGCGTTGACCAGGTCGCGCGTCGCGTGGACGGCGGCGGCGAGCACCTCGGCGCGGGCCACGCCCTGCGTGGCGGCTGCGTCCTTGGCCTTCGTCGTGACGACCTCGATCGAGGCCACGGGCGCCCGGGCGGCGTCCGCCGCGCGGTACCGGGTGTACGTGTAGGCGCCGAGCAGCGCGCCCTCGGCGACCGCCACGGTGGCGGCGACGTCGCCCGCCGGCAGCGCCAGGGCGACCGATCCGACACCCGCCAGCTCGCGCGTCGCCGCACCGGCGGCCCGGCGCAACCGCTCCGCGGTGACGGGGCCGGTGCCGAGGCCGACGAGGACGAGCACCTTCGCCTTGAGCCCGGTGGCCGGCACGCGGCGCACCTCGTCGGCCTTGCCGGTGACACCGAGCGCGCCGGCGTCGCGGACCAGCGCCGAGCGCAGCTCGCCCGGCAGCCAGTCGGTGCCGACGAGCTCGACGCCTCCGTCCTTCGGCGCGGTGGCCACCACGAGGGCGTCCACGGGGAGCTTGGCGGGGTCCTTGCTGGTCAGCGCGATCACCTGCCCAAGGGTAGACCGGTGCGGCGCCCGGCCGACCGGTACGGTGTCGAGCCGTGAGCACCCTCCTCGTCTGGGTCGGCGTCGTGCTGAGCCTGGTGCTGGCCGCCTCGGCGGGCTGGCACACCCTCCGGAACAGGCCCGTGATCCTGCGCCAGCTGCTCGCCGGCGCGGTGGTCGAGGCGTACCTGCTGATTCAGCTCGTCGTCGTGCTGGTGCACCCGGCCGGCGGAGGGGCGGCGAGCGGGCTGTTCTGGACGTACGTCGTCACCCAGTTGTTCGTGCTGCCGCTCGCGGCGACCTGGGCGTTCGCGGAGCGGACGCGATGGAGCTCGGTGGTGCTCCTCCTCGGTGCGCTGGTCGTCGCCTTCCTCCAGCTGCGGCTGCTGCAGGTCTGGGGCCAGGCGTGAGGCCGACGAGCCAGGGGCCCGGCCGCGCGCTCGTCACCGTCTACGGCGTGCTGGCCCTCGCGGCGTGCGCCCGCGGGGGTTTCGAGGTCACCACCAAGTTCCACGAGGCGCCGCTCTCCTACTCGCTGGCGTTGTTCGCGGGCGTCGTCTACGCCGTGGCGACCTTCGCGCTGGCGACGAACCGCCGCTGGCTCGCCTGGCCCACGGTGCTGACCGAGATGGTCGGCGTGCTCGTCGTCGGCACGCTGTCGTTCGTCGCGCCGGGACTGTTCCGGCTGCACGCGTCGGTGTGGTCGTGGTTCGGGGTGGAGTACCTCCTGGTCCCGCTCGTGCTGCCGTTCCTCGGCGTCACGTGGCTGCGACGCTCCGGGCGGGCGGCGGCCGACGAGGCCACGCGGGGTGCCGCGCCCGACGAGGCCGCACCCGGCGCCGGCCCCGCGGCCTGACGCCCGGGCGCTGGTGGACCCAGCCGACGGCACGGACCGCCCGGTAGGTTGAGCGCCGTGTACCGGCTGCTGTTCGACCTCGTCCTGCGGCGGACGGACCCCGAGAAGGCGCACGCGGGCACGTTCGCGCTGATCCGCACCGTGGCCGCCGTACCGCTGCTGCGCGACGTGGTCGCGGCCGTGCTCGGCGCCCCGCGCGACTCCTCGTTCGGCATGTGGGGCCGCAGCTGGCCCTCCCGCCTGGGGCTGGCGGCGGGGTTCGACAAGGACGCCCACGGCGTGCTCGGCATGGCGATGATGGGCTTCGGGTTCGTCGAGATCGGCACGGTCACCGCGCTGCCGCAGCCCGGCAACGAGCCGCCGCGGCTGTGGCGCCTCGTGGACCGCCGGGCGCTGCGCAACCGCATGGGCTTCAACAACGCCGGCGCCGAGGCGGTGGCCGCGCACCTGCGCCGGCTGCGCGCCACGCGCCGGGGGCGCGCCGCGGTGGTGGGCGTCAACATCGGCAAGTCCCGCGTGACGCCGCTCGAGCGCGCCGCGGACGACTACGCCACCAGCGCCCGGCTGCTGGCGCCGTACGCCGACTACCTCGTCGTGAACGTGTCCTCGCCGAACACCCCGAACCTGCGCGACCTGCAGGCCGTCGAGTCGCTGCGCCCGGTGCTCGAGGCGGTGCGCGTCGCGGCCGACGAGGCGACGACGGCGGCCCACCGCGCGCCGGTGCCGCTGCTGGTGAAGATCGCCCCCGACCTGTCCGACGACGACGTCGACGCGGTCGCCGACCTCGTCGCCGAGTTGGGGCTGGAGGGCGTCGTCGCGGTCAACACGACGATCGCGCACGACGAGGGTCCCGGCGGCCTGTCCGGCCCGCCGCTGCTGGCCCGCGGGCTGGACGTCGTCGCGCGGCTGCGCGACCGGCTCGGCCCTGCGGCGGTCATCATCGGCGTCGGCGGCATCTCGACCGGCGCCGACGCCCGCGAGTACCTCGCGGTCGGTGCCACGCTGGTGGAGGCCTACACCGGGCTGATCTACGAGGGGCCGTTCTTCGCGCGCCGCATCACGCACGCGCTGGCGGCCGACGAGCGGAGGGCGGGCTGAGCATGCGACCGCGCTGGGAGTGGCGGCTGGAGGACGAGTCCGGCGCCGTGCTGGACCGCCCGACGAGCCCCGTCTTCGACGCCCGCTACGACGCCGAGGAGTGGCTCGGCGACCACTGGCGGGCGCTGGCCGAGCAGCGCGTGCGCCGCGCGGTGCTCCTCAACGAGGGCGCGCCGGTGCCGCCCACGATCGCCCTGCCGGCCGCCTGACTACTTCTTCGGCGCCTTCGGCACGACCGGCGCGCCGCCGCGCCTCACCTGCGGGCGCGGCAGGCGGGTGCGCGGCAGCTGGGTGGCACGCAGCACGCCGTACATGAGGTTGCCGCTCGTCGAGGTCGGGCCGAACTTGGCGATGAGCCGCTTGCGCAGGCCACGCCACAGGATCACCGAGTCGACGACGACCGCGAGCACGTAGAGGTACAGCGCCGCGACGACGAGCGAGAAGCCGAGCGACCCGAGGTACTGCGCCACGAACGCGAAGAGCAGGAAGACGACCGCCAGCGGCAGGAAGTACGAGCCGAGGTTGAAGCGCGCGTCGACGTGGTCGCGCACGAACCGCTTGACCGGCCCGGCGTCGCGCGGTGGCATGTTCCGCTCGTCGCCGGAGAGCATCGCCTTGTACTGCAGGTCGCGCTTGGCCCGGTCCTTGGTGCGCGCGTCCTTGGCCGCCTGGCGGCGGTCGTCGACGACGAGGGGGCGCTTGTTGGCCGCCTCGGCGACCTTGCGCTTCGGGGTCGGGTGGCCCTTGCCCGCCGCCGGATCCTCGACGGGTGGCTGCTGCACGGGGGCGGCGTCCGCGTTCTTGTTGCGACCGATCACCCCGTAAGGGTAGCGGCGGTCAGACGGGTGGTTCCGGGTCGTACTGGATGCCGCGGCGCACCCGCCGGGCCATGTCCCGGGAGTCGAGCCGGTCGACGAGGTGGAGCGCCATGTCGATGCCCGCCGAGACGCCGGCGGAGGTGACCGTGTCGCCGTCGTCGACCCAGCGCGCCTCGGTGTCGACGAGGATCGAGGGGTCCAGCTCGGCGAGCTCGTCGAAGGCGTCCCAGTGGGTCGTCGCCGGCCGGCCGGCGAGCAGCCCGGCGGCCGCGAACACCAGCGCGCCGGTGCACACGGAGGCCAGCACCGGGGTCGTCGCGCGCATCTGGCGCACCCAGGCCAGGTGCTCCGGGTCGGCGGCCAGGGCGCGGGTTCCGTGCCCGCCCGGGTAGATCAGCACGTGCAGCGGGCCCACCTCGTCGGCCGACGTGTCCGGCACCAGCGACAGCCCCTTGGCGCACCGCACGCCGGCGCCGTCGGCCGAGAACGTCAGCACCTGGGGACGCAGGTCGGAGTGCTGCGCCCACCAGGCCAGCACGTCGTAGGGGCCGACGACGTCGAGCTCCTCGGCTTCGTCGAAGACGAAGAGCCCGACCCGAAGCGGGTTCCCGGTGCCCACGTCAGTAGCCCGGCAGCGCCAGCATCTGGTCCAGCGCGACGCGCGCCCAGTGGGCGTCGTCGGCGTCGACGACGATGCGGTTGACCACGCGGCCGGCCGCGAGCGACTCCAGCGCCCACGTGAGGTGGGGCAGGTCGATCCGGTTCATCGTCGAGCAGAAGCACACGGTCGAGTCGAGGTAGTGGATCGCCTGGTCGGGGTGGGTCTGCGCCAGCCGACGCACCAGGTTGAGCTCGGTGCCGATCGCCCAGTGGGTGCCCGCCGGCGCAGCGTCGAGGGCCTTGATGATCTTCTCGGTCGACCCCACCTCGTCGGCCGCGGTGACGACCTCGTGCGTGCACTCGGGGTGGACGATCACCCGCACGCCCGGGTCGGCGGCACGGATGTCCGCGACGTTGCGCGCCGAGAAGCGCCCGTGCACGGAGCAGTGGCCGCGCCACAGGATCATCCGGGCGTCGCGCAGCTGCTGCGCGGTGAGGCCGCCGTTCGGCTTGTGGGGGTCGTAGACCACGCAGTCGGTCAGCCCCATCCCGAGCTGGAGCACCGCCGTGTTGCGCCCCAGGTGCTGGTCGGGCAGGAACAGGACCTTCCCACGGCCGTCGACCCCGCCGGTCTGCTCGAAGGCCCACCGCAGGGCGACCTGGGCGTTCGACGACGTGCACACCGTGCCGCCGTGGCGGCCCGTGAACGCCTTGATGGCCGCCGTGGAGTTCATGTACGTCACGGGGACCGTGTCGTCGGCGACGCCGGCGTCGGTCAGCACGTCCCAGGCGTCCTCGACCTGGTCGATCGCCGCCATGTCCGCCATGGAGCAGCCCGCGGCCAGGTCCGGCAGCACCACCTGCTGGTGGGCTGCGGTGAGGATGTCGGCCGACTCGGCCATGAAGTGCACGCCGCAGAAGACGATGAACTCCGCCTCGGGCCGCGCCGCGGCCTGCTGCGCCAGCCGGAAGGAGTCGCCCGTGACGTCAGCGAACGCGATGACCTCGTCGCGCTGGTAGTGGTGGCCCAGGACGAAGGCGCGGTCGCCGAGGGCGTCGCGCGCCGCGCGGGCACGTTCGACGAGGTCGGGGTCGCTCGCGGGCGGCAGCGTGCCGGCGCACTCGACGCCCCGTTCGGAGGCGAGGTCCACACCGCGTCCCAGCAGGAGCAACGCCGACGAGGCGGGCTCGACGAAGACCGACCGCTCGGGTGTCGCGAGAGTCACACGCCGATCCTCGCACAGGCCCGCCGTGCGACGATCTGGGGCCATGCGCGTGCTGCTGGCTCCGGACGGCTTCGGTGGGCTGCTCTCGCCGCAGGCGGCGGCCGCCGCCATGGCGGCCGGCTGGCGCGCCGGAGCACGGCACGACGAGATCGTCGTCGCCCCCCTGGCGGACGGTGGCCCGGGCTTCGTGGACACCCTGCGGGCGAGCATCGGCGGCCGGCTGCTGCCGTTCGTCGTCCGCGGGCCGTGGGGCGAGGACGTGGACGCGGCCGTGCTGCTCGCCGGCGACACGGCCTACGTCGAGTCGGCCCAGGCGGTCGGCCTCGCGCTCGTGCCGGACGACCGGCGGGACCCGACGCGCACCACGTCGGTGGGCCTCGGGGAGCTGCTGCGGCACGCGCGCGAGACCGGGGCGCGCCGCATCGTCGTCGGCCTCGGTGGCTCGGGGACCGTCGACGGCGGCGCCGGGATGCTGGCCGGGCTCGGGCTGGCCGGCGCTGGCGGCCGCCTCGCCGGGGGCGGTGGCGGGCTCGACGAGCTGGCGGACGACGACCTCGCCGGCCTGCCGGCGCTGCGGGCCGACTGGTCGGGCGTGGAGGTCCTCGTCGCCTGCGACGTCGACGTGCCGCTGCTCGGGCTGCAGGGCGCCGCCGCGGGCTTCTCGCCGCAGAAGGGCGCGACGCCGGAGCAGGCGCAGCACCTGGAGCGGGCGCTGGCCCGGTTCGCGCGGGTCGCCGGGGCCGCGCTCGGCGAGGTCGAGCGCCCGAACCTGCTGGCCGAGCCGGTGGCGTTCGGTCATCACCACGGCGCGGTCCCGACGGCCTCGGCCCGCTCCGGTGCCGACCGGCTGGCCGCGCTGCCGGGGGCGGGCGCGGCCGGGGGGCTCGGCTTCGGGCTGGCGCTGCTCGGCGCGCGGCTCGTGCCCGGGGCGGCCGTGGTGGCCGACGCCGTGGGGCTGGACGCGCGGCTGGCCGGCGCCGACCTCGTCGTCACGGGCGAGGGGCGGTTCGACTGGCAGTCGCTGCACGGCAAGGTCGTGGCGGAGGTGGCGCACCGCGCGCTGGCGCACGGCCTGCCGACGATCGTCGTCGCCGGCGAGGTGCTCGTCGGCCGGCGGGAGCAGGCGGCCGAGGGGATCAGCGCGGCCTACGCCGTCTCGGAGACGCGCGCGCAGGTGGCGGCCGCGCTCGCCGACCCCGCCGGCACCCTCACCGCTCGCACCGCGGCGGTGGCGCGCACCTGGTCGCCCAGGCCGCGCTGACGCGCGGTCGAGAGTCCCGCTCGGCGCGTCGTACGCTGACGGGGAACAAGCGCGCCGACAGCCCCGTTGCGCACAGCAACGGCGTGCGACAGGAGAACGACATGAGCGAGACGATCCAGACCGCCACCCATGGCGTGGAGCTCACGGACGTGGCCGCGGCCAAGGTCCGCAGCCTGCTCGAGCAGGAGGGTCGCGACGACCTCCGGCTGCGCGTCGCCGTGCAGCCGGGTGGCTGCTCCGGCCTGATCTACCAGCTGTACTTCGACGAGCGCATGCTCGAGGGCGACGCGGTGCGCGACTTCGGCGGCGTCGAGGTCGTCGTCGACCGCATGAGCGTGCCCTACCTCGAGGGCGCGACGATCGACTTCGCGGACACGATCGAGAAGCAGGGCTTCACGATCGACAACCCGAACGCGCAGAGCTCCTGCGCGTGCGGCGGCTCGTTCGCCTGATCCTGCGGCCCGCTCAGCGGGCCTTCGCCGGTCCGAGGAGGACGGTGAGCACCAGGTGCTCGCCGTCCTCCGTCGTCTCCAGCACCCGATGCCCGCGCATGCGTGCCCAGGCGGGGACGTCGACGGCCGCGGCGGGGTCGGTGGCCAGCACGGTGACGCGTGCGCCCTCGGGCAGCGACCGCGCCGCCTTGGCGAGCGCGATGACGGGTGCGGGGCACAGCATCCCCCGCGCGTCCACGACCACCTCGTCCGGCACACCCGCACCGCCGGGGGTCACCTCGCCGGTCACAGGTCGACCACCCCGAGCCGGGCCCGGATGGACCGGACGATGCCCGGCAGCACGTCGGCGAAGCGCTCGACGTCGGCGGCCCGCGTGCCGCGCGGCAGGGCGATCCGCACGTTGCCGTGCGTGAGCACGCCCATCGCCGCCAGCACGTGGCTCGGCTCGAGCGTGCTCGACGTGCACGCGGAACCGCTGCCGACCGCGAACCCGGCGGCGTCGAGCGCGCCGACGACCGCCTCGCCGTCGACGAAGAGGCAGGAGAACGTCAGCACGTGCGGCAGCCGCCCCTCGGCGGGCCCGGCGACGTCGACGTCCTCGATCTCCGCCGGGATGCGGTCGCGCAACCGCGCGACGAGCGCGCGCCGCTCCTCGTCGGCCGCGGCCTGACCGGCGAGAGCCGACTCGAGCGCCACCGCGGCGGCGAGCGCCGCCGGCACGCTGACGCCCCCCGGGAACCAGCGGTCCTCGTCGGACGGCCGGTCGGGGGAGCGCCGCACCCCGGCGCGGACGACGAGCACGCCGAGCCCCGACGGCCCGCCCCAGTCGCCCGGGTTGGCGGCGAGCAGGTCCCACGCGTCGCCCACCGGCACGTGCCCGAGGCTGGCGCCGGCATCGACGAGCAGCGGCACCCCGGCGGCGCGGGCCGCCTCGTGGACCGCCGCGACGGGCTGGAGCGTGCCGACCTCGCCGTTGGCGTGCTGGAGCGCGGCCAGCGCCACGCCCGGACGTGCCAGCGCGGCGACGAAGGCCTCGTCGTCCACCTGGCCGGTGCGCGCCACGGGGACGGTGACGCGGCGGCCGTCGCCGCGCGCGGCCGTGAAGTCGGCGGCGTGTAGCACGGCCGCGCGCTCCACGGCGGAGACGACGACGTCCGCGCCGACCCGCCGGCGCCCCAGCGCCACGGTGGAGACGGCCGTGTGGAGGGCCGCCGTGTGGGACGGCGCGAGGTCGACCTCCTCGGTGCGCGCCCCGACGGCCGCGGCCAGCGCCTCCCGGGCGCCGTCGAGCAGGGCGCGGGCGCGGCGCCCTTCGGAGTGGAGCCGGCGGGGGTCGGCCCAGCCCTCGTCGAGCGCGGCGAGGAACGCGTCGCGCGCCACGGGCAGCAGGGGGGCCTGGCCCCCGGCGTCGAGCACCACGCGGTCGACCGTCACGGGGAGAACCTAACCCGCGACGGAGCACGTCATGACGGTTCGGGACGCCGCGTCACGACATGCGAGAACACCCGGTGCAGGCTCGGACGTCCGCGCTACGCTGGGCCAGCCGGGGACTAAAGTCCCAGGCCTCAGGCTTCGTCGCCGCCCCTCGGGCCGTAGTGGAAGGCAGGCCGTGCACCCGGACCACCGACGCCGCTCACGTCGTCGCCGCGCCGTCGCCGGCGCGGGACTGCTCGTCGCGGCCACCGTCCTCCTGTCCGGCTGCTCGGACCTCCTGTGGCGCGGCTTCCTGCCGGGGAGCTCGACGCACGAGGTGACCGACCAGACCGGTCGCATCAGCACCCTCTGGCGCGGCTCCTGGATCGCCGCCCTGCTCGTCGGGGTCCTGGTGTGGGGCCTGATCCTGTGGTGCGTCGCCGCCTACCGCAAGCGCAAGGACGACGACGACACCCTGCCGGTCCAGCTGCGCTACCACGTGCCCCTCGAGGTGATGTACGTGGTGCTGCCGATCGTCATGATCGGCGTGATGTTCTTCTTCACGAACCGGGACACCACGGCGATCCTCGCCACCGACAAGCCGGCGGACCTGCACGTCCAGGTGATCGGCAAGCAGTGGTCGTGGGACATCAACTACCTGGACGACGGCGTCTACGACGCCGGGGTCCAGGCGGCCGACGTCAGCCAGCCCGGGGGGCTGGACAACGGCGTCGTCACGCTCTACCTGCCGGTGAACGAGCGCGTGATGTTCACCATCAACTCCCGCGACGTGGCCCACTCGTTCTGGGTGCCGGCGTTCCTCTTCAAGATGGACGCGATCCCGGGGCGCACCAACACCTTCGAGGTGACCCCGACCGCGATCGGCACCTACCGCGGCAAGTGCGCGGAGCTCTGCGGCGACTACCACGCGAAGATGCTCTTCAACGTCCAGGTCGTGTCGAAGGCCGACTACGACGCCCACATCGCCGCCCTGCGCGCCGCGGGCCAGACCGGCCAGCTCGGCCTGGACTACAGCCGCAAGCAGAGCGTGACGACCATCGGAGGCCAGGGCTGACATGGCGACGCACGTCGAGGTGATCCCCGGGCTGGCCCCGCGCCAGCAGACCATGGGCCGGACGATCGTCAAGTGGATCACGACGACCGACCACAAGACGGTCGGCTACCTGTACCTCATCACGGCGTTCGTGTGGTTCATCCTGGGCGGGATCCTCGCGCTGCTCATCCGCGCGGAGCTGTTCTCACCGGGGCTCCAGGTGTTCCAGAACAGCGAGCAGTACAACCAGGCGTTCACGATGCACGGCACGATCATGCTGCTGCTCTTCGCGACGCCCCTGTTCGCCGGGTTCGCCAACGTCATCATGCCGCTGCAGATCGGCGCGCCCGACGTCGCGTTCCCGCGGCTCAACATGCTGGCCTACTGGTTCTACCTGTTCGGCGGGATCATCGCCGCCGCCGGCTTCCTGACGCCGCAGGGCGCGGCGTCGTTCGGCTGGACCGCGTACGCGCCGCTCAACGACACCGTCTACACGCCCGGCTTGGGCGGCGACCTGTGGGTGTTCGGGCTGGCGCTGGGTGGGTTCGGCACCATCCTCGGCGCGGTCAACTTCATCACGACGATCGTCACGATGCGCGCGCCCGGCATGACGATGTTCCGGATGCCCATCTTCACCTGGAACATCCTCATCACGTCGCTGCTGGTGCTGATGGCCTTCCCGCCGCTGGCGTCGGCGCTGTTCGCGCTCGGCGCGGACCGGCGCCTGGGCGCCCAGGTGTTCAACCCCGACAACGGCGGCGCGGTGCTCTGGCAGCACCTGTTCTGGTTCTTCGGGCACCCGGAGGTCTACATCATCGCGTTGCCGTTCTTCGGCATCGTGACCGAGATCATCCCGGTGTTCAGCCGCAAGCCGGTGTTCGGCTACAAGGGCCTGGTGTACGCGACCATCGCGATCGCCGCCCTGTCGGTGACCGTGTGGGCGCACCACATGTACGCCACCGGCGCGGTGCTGCTGCCCTTCTTCTCGTTCATGACGATGCTCATCGCGGTGCCGACCGGCGTGAAGTTCTTCAACTGGATCGGCACGATGTGGCGGGGCAAGCTGACCTTCGACACGCCGATGCTGTGGACCCTCGGGTTCATGGTGACGTTCCTGTTCGGCGGCCTCACCGGCGTGATCCTGGCCAGCCCGGCGCTGGACTTCCAGCTGACCGACACGTACTTCGTCGTCGCGCACTTCCACTACGTGGTGTTCGGCACGGTCGTGTTCGCGATGTTCGCCGGCTTCTACTTCTGGTGGCCCAAGTTCACGGGACGGATGCTGGACGAGCGGCTCGGCAAGGTCCACTTCTGGCTGCTGTTCATCGGGTTCCACACGACGTTCCTCGTCCAGCACTGGCTCGGCGTGCGCGGCATGGCCCGGCGCTACTTCGACTACTCGCCCGCCGACGGCTTCACGTGGATGAACCAGCTGTCGACCATCGGCTCGGGGATCCTGGCGATCTCGATGCTGCCGTTCTTCTACAACGTCTACCGGACGTGGCGCAGCGCCCCGATGGTGACGCGCGACGACCCGTGGGGCTACGGCAACTCGCTGGAGTGGGCGACGAGCTGCCCGCCGCCGCGGCACAACTTCACGTCGCTGCCGCGCATCCGCTCCGAGCGCCCGGCGTTCGACCTGCACCACCCGGAGGTCGCGGCGCTCGACCACGTCGAACCCGAGCCGATGGTCGGCGCGAGCGGGGGCTCCCGATGAGGTTCGAGGCGAAGCTGTTCCTGGCCGGTGTGCTGTTCTTCGTCCCGGTCGGGCTGATCTACGCGGCCTTCAGCCACGGCGAGCCCGTCGGTTCGGCCGGCCTGCCGCTCGTCGGCGGGCTCGTCGGGATGATCGGCGGGTACTTCGGGCTGCTCGCCCGCCGCATCGACCGACGGCCGGAGGACGACGAGCACGCCGAGATCGCGCAGGGCGCGGGCGACCAGGGCGTGTTCGCCCCGTGGAGCTGGTGGCCGCTCGTGCTGGCCGTGGGTGCGGCACTCGGGTTCGCGGCGCTCGCCGTGGGCTGGTGGATGCTCGCCATCGCGCTGCCGTTCGGCGTCGTCGGGCTCGTCGGCTGGGTGCTCGAGTACAGCAGCGGCCAGCACGCCCACTGACGGGGGCCCCCTCAGGGCACGCGGCTGGCGACGGCCAGGAGCACCGGGTAGTCCCGCTCCCCGCCGTCCACCGCCCGGCGCACGACGAAGACGGTGCTGACCTCCGCCGTCGCGAACCCGGCCGCCGACAGCGCGGTCCGCAGGTCCGCCGGCGCGAACCCGTGGTGACCGCCGAACGCCTCGTCGTGCCCGTGGTAGCTGCCGTCCGCATCGGCGGCGAGGTCCGCCACCAGGAGCAGGCCCCCAGGCGCCAGCAGCGCGTGGAACGTGCGCAGCAGCCGGACCACGTCGGGCACGTGGTGCAGCGCCATGGACGTGTAGACGACGTCCACCGAGCCGGGCTCGGGCCTGCCCGCGGGGTCGTGGCTCGTCAGGTCGACGGGCAGGGGGCGGACGCGCGCCGCGAGCGCGGGCCCGGCGGCGGCGATCTTGCCGGCGGCGGCCGCGAGCATGCCGGGGGAGGTGTCGACGAGGAGGATCTCGTCGAACCGATCGGTGAGCAGCAGGCTCAGCGCGCCGGTGCCGGAGCCGAAGTCGAGCGCACGGTGGTAGGTGCGCTCACCGAGCCGGGACCGGATCTCCGCGGCGATCGCCTGCGTGCGGCGTGCCCGCTGCTCATCGTCGTCCCAGGTGGCGGCCGCTGCGTCGAAGTCCATGAGGCCACCCTATGAGCGGGCCGTCGTCAGACCCCAACGGGTGCCCCTTGCCGAGTAGTACACCGGTGTACTACAACTGACGGGCAGCCCAGTGAGGACGCTCGGCGAGACGGTTCCCCCGTCGTGACCGTGGTCGCCCTCGGAGGTCACCGGCGGAAGGGGGTTCGGGAGACACCTCACCTCGGCGGCGCCGGACATCGGGTTCGGCACGCATCACGTGGCCGACGCCCATCCGTCGCCGCTGGCACGGTGCATACACGGCAGTGCAACCCGCTCACAACGCGGGGAGTCCATCCACGAGAGGCATCCAATGTTGCATGCTCCACATCAGAGTCACCCACGAGTGAGGTGGGTCGCCGCTGCGCTCGGTCTCGCCGTCGTCTCATCCGGACTGGTGGTGTCCGCGTCGCCCGCGTCGGCCTCGCCGGACGGCTGGGAGTCCCAGAGCGGCATCTACCACTACTTCACGGTCCCCAAGTCGATCGTCCCGTCGCAGACCTGCGGAAACTCGACCGGCGCCGGGGCAGAGCTCGAGGGCAACATCGGGCCGTCCGGGACGTGGGCCGCGGTCGGACTCGACGCGAGCGGCCAGAACTGCATGGCCGACATCGGTCCGATGAAGCCTGGGCTCTACTACTACCAGTACGTGGCGCCCATGGCGGATCGCTCCAAGCAGGTCTTCCGCAACCCGGCGAGCGGGGTCGACGTGACGTCGCACCCGAACTGGAACACACTCTTCGTGCCGGGTCCCGAGGTCGCGTGGATGGACGACGTGGCGGCGGGCGGCGGGACGATGTCCGACCTCGCCTACCAGTCCGGCGCCTCGGGTTCTCACTCGGTGATGGTGTGGACGCCGCCGTCGTACGACCCGAACCGGGCCAAGCCGTATCCCGTGCTGTACCTGCTCGACGATGCGGGCCAGTCGTACCGCGAGTGGCAGGAGCTCGGCCGGGCGAAGCAGATCCTTGACAACCTCTCGGCCAGTGGTGACCTCGCCTCGATGCTGGTCGTGATGGCCGACCCCGGTGCCACGGACTACCGCGCCGAGGTCCTGAACCGCATCGTTCCCGCGGTCGAGGGCGCCTACAACGTCATCGGCACCGGCGACGGGCGCGCCGTCGCGGGCATCGGTCGGGGCGCCTCCCAGGCCCTGGGCTTCGCGCTCTCCGACCCGGGCGCCTTCGGCGCCATCGGGTCGATGTCCGGGTATCTGCCGAGCGACGTCGCCATCACGGCGCCGTTGGCGAAGGCCGTCAACAAGGGCACGGACCTGATCCGGTTCTATGTCGGCAACACCCTCGACCCGAGCTACAACGCCACCCGGGACGCCATGCTCGCTCTGACGTCGGCGGGCGTGAAGTTCCAGTTTGACGGTGTGGACCCGAAGACCGGCGCGGTCTGGGACACCTGGCGCGAGAACCTGCGCGACTTCGCCTCGCGCGTCTTCCAGCCGGGGTCGAGCCACGACGGGTTCAGCGCAGGTCATCGCGCGCTGACCGAGCCCTACACGCCGCCCGCCACGGGGAGCATCACCACCCCCGACATCGATGCCAACGGCATGGTCACCTTCGAGACCGGAACCCAGTGGGCCAACGCGAAGGATGTCGTGCTGTGGGGCGACTGGGCCCCCAACGGCCAGTGGTTCCGGATCCCGCTGACCAAGGTGGGTGACCGGTGGCGGACGACGATCGGCCCGATCGACGGTTACTACTACTGGCGCTACGAGGTCAACGGGACCGCGTACCACGATCCGCAGGACACGCAGAACACCAACAACGTGGAGAGCCAGCTGTTCGTGCCCGGCGGCGTGCGGACGCCGCTCCTCGCCGATGTTCCGGCCAACGAGTCCGGTGCCGTCGCGACGCTGCAGTACGCCAGCGCCTACCCCGGCAACCCGACCATGAGCCTCAAGGTCTGGACCCCTCCGGACTACGACCCCAACCGGGCCGAGAAGTACCCGGTCCTGTACCTCTATCACGGGATGGGTCAGAACTTCGCGTCCTGGACCGAGGTCGGGCGCGCCGCGCAGATCCTCGACAACCTCTACGCCCGAGGCGAGATCGCGCCGATGGTGGTCGTCATGCCCGGCTACCCCGGCATCTCGGACTTCTGGAACGATCTGTCCAGCAAGGTCATCCCGTTCGCCCAGTCGACGTTCAACATCTCGCACGACCCGTCCGAGATGGCGCTCGCTGGACTGTCGTGGGGCGCGCGCGGGACGCAGGGCGCCCTGGTCAACCACCCCGGCACCTTCTCCGCGTACGGCATCTTCTCCCCGCCCTTCGCCTCCGGCTCCCTCAATGACACGTCCGGACCAGTGGCGAAGGCGGGCACGACGATCGTCGACTTCTTCGCCGGCGATCTCGACAGCGGTGCCGTGAACGCCATCGCAGGAATGGAGACGAACCTCGGCAAGTACGGCATTCCCACCGTCAAGACGATCGTGCCCGGACCCCATGGGTTCGACGTGTGGTGGCAGGGCTTGTCGGACTTCCTGCCGCGGATCTTCGAGCATGGGCTGACGATCCGGCAGGGCGGCGCGGACTTCGGGCAGGTGCCCGAGGGTTACGCCCCGCTCGACCCGAAGAAGCTGACGGTGACCAACACCGAGAGCGAGACGACGGGCGTGCTGTCGGTCAGTCTCAGCGGCCCTGACGCGGACAAGTTCAGCGTCTCCACCGACACCCTGGCCAGCATCCGGGCGGGCAAGAAGGCCGATATCCGGGTGACGGCGGCGGCGGGGCTGCCGGCGGGGATCTATCAGGCCACCGTCGTCGTCGCAGGCGACGCTCAGCGGGTCACGTGCTCGGTGAGGCTCGAGGTCACGCCGGCGTAACGGTCATATCTCGACAACGGCGTGGGGGCTGCTCACCGCGGCCCCCACGCTGCCGCACCGGTTGACGCGCTCTCGGAGAGCGGGCCAGGGAACTGCGCCGTGCCCTCTAGGATGACACCCGCACCAGGCACCAGGTATCGACACAATTGGCGTACGAAATGGTGTGAAACGAGGTCGGATCGAGGCGAGGGAGGGCGTTGTGGCCCGAAAGGTCAGCGGGTCCGCGACCATTCGGGATGTCGCCCTGCGCGCCGGCGTGTCGGTCAAGACCGTCTCGAATGTCCTCAACGGGTACCGCTACCTGCGCCCGGAGACCAAGGAGCGGGTGGACGATGCCATCCGCGAGCTCGACTACCACGTGAACGTCTCGGCCCGGAATCTCGGTCGTGGCCGGACCGGCGCCATCGCACTGGTCCTGCCTGCGCTTCGGGGTGTGTATTTCGCTGAGCTCGCCGACGCAGTGATGCGTGAAGCGTCCAAGCTGGATCTCACCGTGTTCATCGAGCAGACGAACGACGAGCGAGAACGGGAGCTGCGCGTCCTCGACGGGAGCTACAGGTCACGGTTCGACGGGGTCCTGTACTCGCCCCTGGCCCTGGGCCAGGACGACGCTGCTCTCTTCGACGTGGACTTCCCGTTGGTGTTGCTGGGCGAGCGGGTGTTCGACGCCGGTGTCGACCACGTGACGATGAGCAACGTCGACGGCGCGCGAGCAGCGACCGAGCATGTCTTGGACCTGGGCGCGAGAACGGTTGTCCCGCTCGGCCTGAAGGACGACTCGTCCGCGAGCAGCGGCACCTTGCGGTTCAGGGGATTCCATGCTGCGTTGCAGGCGCGGGGGCTGGAGGTGGACAGTCGGGCGGTCATCGGTGTGCCGGACTACTTCCACGCCACGGGTGCGAGAACGATGACCCGGATCCTCGCAAGTGGAGTGAAGCCGGACGCCGTGGTGGCGTTTACCGACACCCTCGCCCTCGGCGCACTGGCGGCGCTGCAGGATCACGGCCTGCGGGTTCCGGACGATGTTCTTCTCATCGGCTTCGACAACATCGAGGAGTCGAGCTATTCGCGGCCCCCGCTCAGCACGATCGATCCCGGGCGGGAGACCATCGCCCAGCAGGCCGTCGCACTGCTTGCAGAGCGGATTCGGCTCCAGCTCGATGGAGTGCCACGCGAGGAACGGCCGGCGGCCCGGAAGGTGGTCGTCGACTTTCGCCTGATTCGGCGAGAGTCGACCGCGGGTCTCAGAGGTGCCGGCAGTTGACGGTGACCGGCACAGCCGTTGCGACTCGCTCCTGGTGACGCACCGCGCACCAGCTGACGTGCACAGCTCAAGGTCCGGGCAGGCAAGGCCGAGGCCCCGCCCGCCCGGACGTCTCGGGACGGTGGTGCCGCCAGGTCAGGCGGGCAGGATGAGGCTGGTGGCGCGGGCACGGGCGAACCGCGCGGCGGCGTCCTGCCAGTTCACGATGTTCCACCACGCCTTGACGTAGTCGGCCTTGACGTTGAGGTAGTCCAGGTAGAACGCGTGCTCCCACATGTCGAGCACGGTGATCGGCACCACGCCGAGGGGGACGTTCGACTGCTGGTCGTACAGCTGGAACACGACGAGCTTCGAGCCCAGCGTGTCCCACGCGAGGATCGACCAGCCGGACCCCTGGATGCCGGTGGCGTTGGCGGCGAAGTGCGCCTGGAACTTCTCGAACGAGCCGAAGAACTCGTCGATCGCCGCGCCGAGCTCGCCGTCCGGACGCTCGCCGCCCTCGGGGGACAGGTTCTGCCAGAACACCGAGTGGTTCGCGTGGCCGCCCAGGTTGAAGGCCAGGTTCTTCTCGTGGAGGTTGACGGCCGCCAGGTCACCCTTGTCCCGGGCGTCGGCGAGCTTCTCCAGCGCCGTGTTCGCGCCCGTGACGTACGCCGCGTGGTGCTTGTCGTGGTGCAGCTCCATGATCCGGCCGGAGATGTGCGGCTCGAGCGCCGCGTAGTCGTAGGGCAGGTCCGGAAGGGTGTAGTCAGCCATCAGTGCCTCTCCTGCAGTCCGGTCACGGCGTTCTGCCATGACGAGGTCTCGTGCGGGGCGTCGCCGGCCGCGGTTCTCCGCCGGCGGGCCACTGTCAGTGGTACCACGCGTCGGCGCGGCACGCCCATCGGTGCAACCGCGGCTCGCCGCGGATGATTCCGCACGTCAGGAGTGCGAAATGCGCTCCGGTCCGGTGCCCGCGCCGATCTGCTCACGAGCCCCGTCCCCGTGCCCGGCGGTCACCGCGAGGTGCTCCTGGGCGGCCGCGTACTCGGCCGGCGTCACCGGCTCGACGCGGGTCTCGAAGAACAGCCGGGACACCCGCTGGCGGCGCAGGTCGGACTTGTAGCCCTTCCGTCGCACGCCGCGCGAGTCCTCGCCCGGTGCGATCTGCACGGGCCGGATCGGCTCGTGCTGCACGCGGATCCACCGCTCGTCCTCGTCGAGCGGCGTGTGCACCTCGACGTACTCGCCGGAGGCGAACCGCACGATCCGGCCCGACTCGTGGCCGTGGAGCACGAGCTCCCGGTCCTTGCGCTGCAGCGCCAGGCACACCCGGCGGGTCACGGCGAACACGATCGGCGGCACGAGGAAGAAGGCGAACCGCAGCGTCCACGTGATGTCGTTGAGCGACAGGTGGAAATGGGTGGCCAGGAGGTCGTTCGACCCGCCGAGGACGAGCACGAAGAAGGCCGAGAGGATCGAGATCCCGAAGGCGGTGCGGAACGGCGCGTTGCGCGGCCGGTCCAGCAGGTGGTGCTCGCGCTTGTCGCCCGTCGCGTACGCCTCGAGGAACGGGTAGACCGCCAGCGGCCCGAGGAGCAGCAGCGGGATCACCAGCCCGGGGATCAGCACGTTGAGCGGCACCGTGAAGTTGCCGAGCACCACCTCGAGCTGGCCGGGTGTCAGGCGCAGCGACCCCTCGAGGAAGAGCATGTACCAGTCGGGCTGGGCGCCGGCCGAGACCGGCGCCGGGTCGTACGGGCCGTAGTTCCACACGGGGTTGATCTGCATCGCGGCGCCCATGAGGGCGATGACGCCGAAGACGATGAAGAAGAACCCGCCGGCCTTGGCCGTGTACACGGGGAACAGCGGGTAGCCGACGACGTTGTTGTTCGTCCGCCCGGAGCCCGGGAACTGCGTGTGCTTGTGGAGGAACACGAGGGCCAGGTGCAGCCCGACGAGCGCCAGGATGGCGCCCGGCACCAGCAGCACGTGCACCGTGAACAGCCGGGGGATGAGGGCGGTGCCGGGGAACTCGCCGCCGAACACGAAGTACGACATGTACGTGCCGATGATCGGGATTCCGCGGATGAGGCCGTCGGTGATCCGCAGGCCGTTGCCGGAGAGCACGTCGTCGGGCAGCGAGTAGCCGGAGAACCCGGCGGCCAGGCCCAGGGTGAGCAGGACGAAGCCGATGACCCAGTTGATCTCGCGCGGCTTGCGGAACGCGCCCGTGAAGAACACCCGCATCATGTGGGTGACGATCGCCGCGAGGAAGATCAGCGCCGCCCAGTGGTGCACCTGGCGCATGAGCAGGCCGCCGCGCACCTCGAAGCTCAGCTTGAGGGTGGACGCGAACGCCGCCGACATCGAGGTGCCCTGCAGCGCGGACCACGGCCCGTTGTAGGTCACCTCGTCGGCGCTCGGGACGAAGAACATCGTGAGGAACACGCCGGACAGCAGCAGCGTGATGAACGAGTAGAGCGCGATCTCGCCGAGCATGAACGACCAGTGCTCGGGGAACAGCTTGCGCGCGAGGCCCTTGACCGCGACGCCGATGCCGGTGCGCTGGTCGAGCCAGTCGGCCGTGGCGGCGGCGGCCTTGCCGGTGGGCGTTGCCGGAGGCGTGGTGGTGGTCATCGCAGCCGCTCCCAGAAGCTCGGGCCGACGGGCTGGGTGAAGTCGGACTGGGCGACGAGGTAGCCCTGGTCGTCGACGGTGATCGGCAGCTGCGGCAGCGGCCGCTTCGCCGGCCCGAAGATCACGCGCGCGCCGTCGGCGACGTCGAACGTCGACTGGTGGCACGGGCACAGCAGATGGTGGGTCTGCTGCTCGTACAGCGCGACGGGGCAGCCGACGTGGGTGCAGATCTTCGAGAAGGCGAAGATGCCCTGGTAGGAGGCGCCGGGGATCTGCTCGGACTTGACGACCTGCGGGTCGAGGCGGACGACGAGGACGACGGCCTTCGCCTTCTCCTCCAGCGGGTCGGGTGTCTTGTCGAGTCCGTCGGGGATGACGTGGAACACCGAGCCGATGGTGACGTCCGAGGCCTTGATCGGCCGGCCGGACGGGTCGATCGTCAGGCGCAGGCCCTTCTTCCACATCGTGTGCTTGAGCTTGCCGACGTTCCAGTCGCCGCCGATCTCGCCGATGAGGGGCACGGCGATCGTCAGCGGGAACAGTGCGAGCGAACCGACGACGGCGCTCTTGAGCAGGCCGCGCCGGCTGATCCCGGAGTCCTTGGCGCCCTCGGCGAGGTTGCGGACGGCGGCCTCGCGCACCTCGGGCCGGGAGGCCATCGGGTGGCGCTCCTCGACCTTCTCCTCGTTGTTCATGATCGACTTCGCCCACTGGATCGCCGCGAGGCCGATGCCCAGGAGCGAGGCCGCCAGCCCGAGGCCGAGCCACAGGTTGGAGCGGTGGATCGTCGCGACGTCGCGGCCGGTCGGCAGGGCGAAGTAGGCGACGAGGAAGCCGATGGTGCCGAGGGTCGAGACCCCGAAGAGCGCGAGCACGATCCGCTGCCGGCGCTTGTCGACCTTGGGGTCGACGTCACCGAGGCGAGGCTTGTGCGCCGGCAGGCCCGGGTTCTCGAACCGCTCCGGCGCCCGCCCGTGCCCGTCGGGGAGGTTGCCGGTGGGGCCCTGGTAGTTGTCGACCTGGCTCACGAGGACTTCGCCCCGATCCAGACGGCCGCGCCGATGAGCAGGCCCAGCCCGACGACCCACGCCCACAGGCCCTCGCTGACGGGGCCGAGGGAGCCGAGGTCCAGGCCACCGGGCTGCGTGCCGCCCTGCTGGCTGATGAACGCGATCACGTCACGCTTCTCCTGGGGGGTGATGTTCGCGTCGTTGAACACCGGCATCGACTGCGGCCCAGTGAGCATCGCCTCGTAGAGGTGCGTCGGCGTCGTCTGCCACAGGTTGGGGGCGAACTTGCCCTGCGTCAGCGAGCCGCCGGCGCCGACCGCGTTGTGGCACATGGCGCAGTTGGTGCGGAAGATCGCCATGCCGGTGGCCGGGTCGCCCTTGCTCGGGTCGACCATGTCGGCGGTCGGGATCTCCGGGCCCGGGCCGAGGCCCGCGACGTAGGCGGCGAGCTGGGAGATCTGGTCCGGCGTGAACTGCACGGGCTTGACCTGCGCCTGCGGGCCGCTCATGGTCAGCGGCATCCGGCCGGTGCCGACCTGGAAGTCGACCGCGGCGGCGCCGACGCCGACGAGCGACGGCGCGACGGACGTGCCGACGGCGCCCATGCCGTGGCACGTGGCGCAGTTCGCCTGGAACAGCTTCTCGCCGGCCTGCGCGTCGGCCTGCGTCGTCACCGGGGCGGCGTCCGCCCGGCTCGGCGCCGCCAGCACGGCGTACAGGGCGCCCGTGAGGACCAGCGCCAACGCCAGCAGGACGATCGGCGCCCTCCGGTCGTGCCGCCGGGCCGCGAGTGACTTCACGTGTCGGACCTCGTCTCGCTCGGTCGTCATTTCACCAGGTAGATCATCGAGAACAGCGCGATCCAGACGACGTCGACGAAGTGCCAGTAGTACGACGTCACGACCGCGGTGGTGGCCTCGTGGGCGCCGAACCGCTTGGCGGCGAACGAACGGCCGAGGAGGAAGAGGAAGGCGATGAGCCCGCCGAGCACGTGCAGGCCGTGGAACCCGGTGGCGAGGTAGAACACGGACCCGAACGGGGTCGACGAGATCGTGATGCCCTCGTGGACGAGGCCGGCGTACTCGAAGATCTGGCCGCCGATGAAGAACGCGCCCATGAGGTACGTCAGCGTGATCCACTCGTGCAGGCCCCAGCGGCCCACCTGCCACAGCGCACCGGTGCGCGCGGGCTGGAACCGCTCGGCCGCCCACACGCCCATCTGGCACGTGACCGACGAGAGCACGAGGACCGTCGTGTTGATCGAGCCGAACAGCACGTTGAGGTGGACGGTGTCGCGGGCCCACACCTCGGGGACGGCCGCGCGCGTCGAGAAGTACATCGCGAACAGCCCCGCGAAGAACATCAGCTCGGACGCGAGCCACACGATCGTGCCGACCGACACCGGGTTGGGCCGGCTGACGGTCACGTGGGGCGCTGTCCTGGAGGAGGCCGTGGCGGTCGACACGTTCGCCATTATGGCCGATCAGGGGTGTTGATGGGCCCTAAGACCCATGACATTCGATCGCGATGTGTCAGGTCGTCGCCCGTCGCCCGCGGGCTCGGCGCGGCCACCGCCGGCACGGGCGGACGTGCCAAGATGCGTGCAGTCACAGGCGTGCAGTCGACGAACGACCGAAGAGGGGCGCAGTGGAGAGCGAGCTGATCGAGCCGACCGGGCCGACGATCCTGCTGTACAGCGACGACGTGGACGCGCGCGCGCAGGTGCGCCTCGCCATCGGGCGCCGGCTCGAGCGGGGTGCACCGGACATCACCTGGCTCGAGGCGGCGACCGCCGACGAGGTCATCCAGCGCGTCCAGGCCGGGGGCCCGGACCTGCTGATCCTCGACGGCGAGGCCGACAAGGTCGGCGGCATGGGCCTCTCGCGCCAGCTCAAGGAGGAGACGTACGACTGCCCGCCGATCCTCGTGCTCCTGGGCCGGCCGCAGGACGCCTGGCTGGCGTCGTGGTCGGACGCGGACGCCGCCGTGAGCCGGCCCCTGGACCCGATCGCGGTGCGCGAGGCCGTCGTCGGCCTGCTCGCCGGGAGCGCCACGTCGCGATGACCACCTGGCCGCAGGTCCTCACCCCGCTCATCGCGCGCCAGGACCTGACGCGCGAGCAGGCGGTGTGGGCGATGGGCGAGATCATGCGCGGTGAGGCGCCGCCGTCCTGCCAGGCTGCTTTTCTCGTCGCCCTGCGGGCCAAGGGCGAGACGGTCGAGGAGCTGACCGGACTGGCCGACGAGATGCTGGCCCACGCCGCGCGGTTCACCGTCCCGGTGCGCTCGGTCGACATCGTCGGCACCGGCGGCGACCGGGCGCACACCGTCAACATCTCGACGATGGCCTCCCTCGTCATCGCCGGGGCCGGGCTGACCGTGGTCAAGCACGGCAACCGCGCCGCCTCGTCGTCGTCCGGCTCGGCCGACGTGCTGGAGGCCCTCGGCATCAACCTCGACCTGCCGCCCGAGCGCGTCGCCGCCCTGGCGACGGAGGTCGGCATCACGTTCTGCTTCGCGCGGGTGTTCCACCCGTCGATGCGGTTCGTCGGCCCGGTCCGCGGCGAGATCGGCGTGCCGACGGTGTTCAACTTCCTCGGCCCGCTCACCAACCCGGCGCAGCCCCAGGCCGCCGCCATCGGCGTCGCCGATGCCCGGATCGCCGCGCTCGTCGCCGGCGTGCTGGCGACCCGGCCCGTGTCGGCGCTGGTCTTCCGCGGTGAGCGCGACGGGCTCGACGAGCTCGCACCCACCGGGCCCTCGCGGATCTGGGAGGTCCGCGACGGGGCGGTCACCGAGTCCCTCGTCGACTGGTCCGACCTCGGCTTCGCGCCGATCGAGCTCGCGGACATCCGCGGCGCCGACGCCGTGCACAACGCCTCGGTCGCGCGGCGCGTGCTGGCCGGCGAGGCCGGGCCGGTGCGCCGCACGGTGCTGCTCAACGCCGCAGCCGGGCTGGTGGCCGACGGGACGCGGACCGGCACGGGCACGCTGGCGGAGCGGCTGATCGCCGGTGTCGCGCTGGCCGAGACGGCCATCGACTCCGGCGCCGCGGCGGCCGTCCTCGAGCGCTGGCGCGCCGCGACGACCGCCTGAGGCGGGTCAGTCCTCGAGGCCGATGGAGAACGCGGCCTCGAGGTCGTGCTTCGAGTAGGTCTTGAAGGCGATGTACGTCTGCGTGCGCAGCACGCCCTCGATCTTGCTCAGGTGGTCGGCGATGACGTCGGCGAGCTCCTCGTGCGCCCGCACGCGCACCAACGCGATGAGGTCGACGTCGCCGGTGACCGAGTAGACCTCGCTGACACCGGGGACGTCCGAGATCTTCTGCGCCACCTCCGGGATGCGGGCGGCGTCGCTGTCGATGAGCACGATGGCGGTGAGCATGGCGCCATCATGCCGTGCGGGCGGGGCGCAGGGGCACCACGGGTGCCAGCTCCGCCTCCACCCGGGCGCCCGGCCGCGGCAGCGCCAGGTCGAGGGCGACGGCCGCCACCGGGTTCACGCGCTGCGCCGAGCGCACCGGGCAGCTCCACTCGCCGGCGACGTCGACGACCCGCACGCCCGGCTGCTCCAGCCAGGCCAGGATCAGGTCGGTCTCCTCGGGGTGGGCGGCGCTGGCGGGAGCGACCGGCGCCGGCACGTGCTCGCTCGTCGCGCGCAGCGAGGCGATGACGGGCATCGGGTCGTCGAGCCGGCCCACGCGCGCCGTGCCGGCGAGCCTCCCGTGCCGGACGAGCACCAGCTCCCAGCCGCGGTCGTCGGTCCGGCGCGCCGCCGCGAGCTCGGGGATGCGGGCGATCGGCGCGGTGCGCTGGGCGCGCGTGGCGCCTCGCAGGAAGGCCGACATCCGGTCGCGCACCGCCGCCGCGTCCTCGAACCGTTCCGTGGCGACGAGCGTGCGGATCCGCGTCGCCAGCCGTTCGACGAGCGGGCCGGGGTCCGCCGTCATGGCCGCCCGGACGGCGCCCACGACCGCGTCGTACGCGCCCTGCTCGATGCCCCCGACGCACGGCGCGCCGCACCGGCCGATCTCCCCGAGCACGCACACCGACGCCCCGGCGGCCGGTCGCAGAGGCAGGTGCTTGGTGCACTGCCGGATCGGGAAGGCCTCGTGCAGCGCCTCGACGGCGAGCTGCGCGGCCCCCATGGACGCGAACGGACCGATCCAGGCGGAGCCCGGGTCGTCGCGCACCTCGCGCACCACCGACAGCCGGGGGTACGGCTCGCTGGTCAGGCGCACCCAGGGCATCCGCTCCGGGAAGCGCGAACGGCGGTTGTAGCGGGGGGAGTGCTCGGCGATGAGGCGCAGCTCGCGCACGCGCGCCTCGAGCGGCGTGGCGCACGGCACCGGGTCCACCCGCGTGGCCAGCCGCACCATCTCGACCATGCGGGTCCGCTTCTCGGCCGACGTGAAGTACGAGCGCACGCGGTTGCGCAGCGACGTGGTGGACGTGCCGACGTAGAGCACCTCGTCGCGCGGTCCGCGGAACAGGTAGACGCCGGGGGAGTCCGGCAGGCCGTCGGCCAGGGTGCGCTTGCGCCGGACGTCCGGGGGCACCGGGTCGGACGCCGTCTCGAGGTCCTCGAGGTGGGTGACGCCCAGCGGCCCGAGGCGCGCGAAGATCCCGTGCAGCACGTCCACCGTGGCGCGGGCGTCGTCGAGCGCGCGGTGGCTCGGTGTGGTGGTCGCGCGGAAGAAGGCGGCGAGCGACGAGAGCTTGTAGTTGGGCACCTCGTCGCGCGTGACCGCGCGGCGCGCCAGCTTGACGGTGTCCGCGACGCGGAAGCCGGGCCACCGGTAGCCCATCGAGGCGGCGGCGGCGCGCAGGAAACCGACGTCGAACGGCGCGTTGTGCGCGACGAGCACGGAGCCGGCCGCCCACTCCAGGAAGGCCGGCAGCACCTCCTCGATCGGCGGCGCGCCCATGAGCATCGTCGTGGTGATCCCCGTGAGCACCTGGATGAACGGCGGCACCGGGCCGCCCGGGTCCACCAGCGTGTGGAACTCGCCGAGCACCTCGCCGCCGCGCACCTTGACGGCGCCGATCTCGGTGATCGCGGAGTCGGAGGGGCGCCCGCCGGTGGTCTCGAGGTCGACGACGACGAAGGTGACGTCGCTCAGCGGCAGGCCGACCTCGTCCAGGCTCAGCTGCACCGCCGCCCCGCCGGGGGCCGCCGCCTCGCCGGCCCACACGGGGCGCAGGCGACGGTCGGACGGCATGGCCAGCACGCTAACGAGTGCGACTGACACTCCCGCGCGGGCACGCCGACCTACCCTGGGCCGATGACCGCCGCCGACGAGAGGCCCGCGCCGACCGACGTCCCCGAGGCGCTGCGGGCGGCGCTCGTGCGGTTCGCCGCCGACGTGCTCGCGGCGATGGAGCCCCGCGACGTCCCGGCCGGCCTGCGGGCGGTGCAGCGGTTCGCGCCCCGCCGGCGCGCGGTGGCCGGCGCCGGGCCGCTGTGGACCCAGCTCGGCGAGGACGGCTTCCGGGCGCACGTGGCCCGCGCCTGGTCGCAGGCGCACCCGGAGCTCGCCGAGCGGCTGGCGGCGGCCTCCGGGGAGGCGTCGGACGAGGTGCGCGGGACCGCGGCGCCCGACGAGGTGCCCGACGAGCTGGGCGAGACCGCCGCTCCCGGTGGAGGCGACGGCGATGCGGCGGTCGAGGCGGGCGCGCGCCGCCGCGGCCTGGCGGAGGACGACCCGCTCACCGCCGCGACGGGGGCGTGGCTGCTGCACCTGGGCGTGTGGCCCGAGCTGGCCGCGGGCCTCGTCGCGCCGGGGCCCGTCGCGCCGCCCACGGAACCCGACCGGCGGCACGAGCGGCTGCAGGCCGAGGCGGACCGGCTGCGTGCCGAGCTGGGCGTCGCGCGCGAGCGCGAGCGGGTCGCCCGGGAGGAGCTGGCCGGGCTGCAGCGCGAGCTGCGACGGCTGCGGTCGGACGCCGACCGGGCCCGCGAGGAGGCGCGCCGCGCGGGGCTGGACGCGGCCGCCGTGCACGACGAGGCCACCGCCGCCCTGGCCGCCGCGCGCGAGGAGCGCGACGTGGCGTCGGCGGACCGCGCCGCGGCCGAGCGGGAGCGTGGCGCGCAGCGGGCGGAGGCCAAGGTCGCCCAGCAGCTGGCGGCGACCCGTGCGCGGCTGCTGCTCGACACGATCGTCGACGCCGCCTCGGGGCTGCGCACCGAGCTCGCGCTGCCCCCGGTGCTCGACCACCCGGCCGACCTGGTGGCGGTCGCGGCCAACCAGCCCGGCCCGGTCCACGAAGGGTCGCGCGGCCGGAGCGCCGACGACCCGACGCTGCTCGACGAGCTGCTGCGCCAGCCGTACGCCCACCTCGTCGTCGACGGCTACAACGTGACGAAGACCGCCTGGCCGCGGCTGACGCTCGACGACCAGCGCCGCCGCCTGGTCGACGCGCTCGCGGGGATGGCGGCCCGCACCGGTGCGGAGGTGACGTGCTGCTTCGACGGGCAGCCGGGACAGGGCGCCGTGCCGCAGCCACGCGGCGTGCGGGTGCTCTTCTCGGTGGGGGAGATCGCCGACGACCTCATCCGCCGACTCGTGCGGGCCGAGCCGCCCGGACGGGTCGTGGTCGTCGTCACGGGCGACCAGGCTGTGGCGCGCGACGTGGCTCGTGACGGCGCGCGCGTGCTGCCGTCGACCACCCTCCTGGCGCGCCTGCAGCGCGTCTGACCTGCACACCGAGCGCATCGTTCGTCGTCGAGATCCACGGTTTCGGCGCCTGGAATCGTCGATCTCGGCGACCAACCATGCGCTCGGCGGTCAGTGGGACGAGTAGAGCGCCTCGATCTCGGCGGCGAAGTCCTTGAGGACCTCCTGCCGGCGCACGGACAGCTTCGGCGTGAGGTAGCCGTTGGCGATCGTCAGGTCGGTCGGCAGGATCCGGTACTTGCGGATCGACTCGGCGCGCGAGACGGCCTGGTTCGTCCGCTCCACCGCCCGGTCGAGGGACGCCAGGACGTCCGGGTCCTTCGCCGCCTCCTCGAGCGACATCGCCGGCTTGCTGTGCGCCGTGAGCCAGCCGGGGACGCCCTCGGGGTCGAGCGTGATGAGGGCGCCGATGAACGGCCGCTGGTCGCCGACGACCACGACCTGGCTGACGAGCGGGTGGCCGCGGAGCCGGTCCTCGAGCACCGAGGGAGCCACGTTCTTGCCGCCGGCGGTGACGATGATCTCCTTCTTGCGGCCCGTGATCGTGAGGAACCCGTCCTCGTCGAGCGCCCCGAGGTCGCCGGTGCGGAACCAGCCGTCGTCGAACGCGTCGACGCTCGCCGCGTCGTTGTCCAGGTAGCCGCGGAACACGCCGATGCCGTAGGCCTCGATCTCGCCGTCGTCGGCGATGCGCAGGCCACACCCGGGCAGGGCCGGGCCGACCGTGCCGATCTTGGTGTGCTCGGGCAGGTTGACGCACACGGGTGCCGTGGTCTCGGTGAGGCCGTAGCCCTCCAGCACGCGCAGGCCGACGCCGCGGAAGAAGTGCCCGAGCCGCTCGCCGAGGGGCGCGCCCCCGGAGATCGCCCACTGCACCTGACCCCCGAGCGCCGCCCGGATCTTCCGCAGCACGAGCACGTCGGCCACCAGGTGCTGCAGCCGCAGCCACGGGCTCGGCCCGCGCGGCGTGTCCAAGGCCCGGGAGTAGACGATCGCCGTCTTGGCGGCGCGCTGGAAGATGCCGCGCTTGAAACCGGTCGCCGCGGACTGCTCGGCGGAGTTGTAGATCTTCTCGAACACCCGCGGCACCGACAGCACGAAGGTCGGCCGGAACGACTGCATGTCCGCGACCAGCGTCTTCGTGTCCGGGGCGTGCCCGAGCACCGCGCCGGCGGCGACAGTCAGCACGTGGATGAACCGCGCGAACACGTGCGCCAGCGGCATGAACAGCAGCGTGCGGACGTCGTCGCCGGTGACGACGACCTCGAGCTTGCGGACCGTGTTCACGGCGAGCTCGGCGAAGTTGCCGTGGGTCAGCTCGGCGCCCTTGGGCCGGCCCGTGGTGCCGGAGGTGTAGATGATCGTCGCGAGGTCGTCGAGCGTGGCGAGGTGGCGGCGGCGCTCGACCTCCTCGTCGGGCACCTGCGCGCCGGCCAGGACGAGCGCGTCGATCGCGCCGTCGTCGATCACCAGCACGTCGCGCACGGCGGGCAGCTGGTCGCGGACCTGCGCGACGACCGCGGCGTGGCCGGCGTTCTCGACGACGACGAGCGACGCGGCGGAGTCCGAGAGGATCCAGTGGACCTGCTCCGCGGACGAGGTCTCGTAGACCGGCACGCCGACCGCGCCCACGGCCCACAGCGCCCAGTCGAGCAGCGACCACTCATAGCGCGTGCGGGCCATGATCGCGACCCGGTCCCCGGGGTCGACGCCACTGGCGACGAGGCCCTTGGCGACCGCGACGACGTGCGCGTCGAACTCGCGCGCCGTCATGGGCTGCCAGGCGCCGCCCGGACCGGTCTTGCGTTCGACGAGCACGGCCTCGGGTGTCTGCGCGACCCGCGCGGCCAGCAGGTCGTTGAGGTTGGTCTCCCGGCCGAGCTCGACGGCGAGCGGGGTGACGGACGCGGTCATGGCTGACTCCATCGGCAGGCAACGACGTATGCAGAGGATACGGGACCTTCGGCCTATTCCCTGTACTCAACGTCCCGGGTATGCCCGCGTGTTCCGCTCCATGGGCTCGCCCGAGGGGCGCGGCCGGGCGCTAGCGTAGGGCGGCTGCGCCCGCTCGGGGCGCACGCGCGTGGACGAAGGAGACCGCTGACGATGCTGGCGATCGGCGTGGACATCGGCGGGACGAAGATCGCCGCAGGGGTCGTCGACACCGACGGCTCGATCCTCGCCCAGACCCGTCGGGACACCGACGCCACGGATGCGCACAGCGTCGACCTGGGCGTGGTCGACGTGTGCCGCGAGCTCATGGCCGACCACGAGGTGGGCGCGATCGGCCTGGCGGCGCCGGGCTTCGTCAGCGCCGACCGCGCCACCGTCAGCTTCACGCCCAACCTGCCCTGGCGTGACCACGACCTGCGTGGGGCCGTCGCCACGGCGCTGCGGACGGACGTGCCGATCGTCGTCGAGAACGACGCCAACGCGGCCGGCTGGGCCGAGTTCCAGTTCGGGGTCGCGCGCGACGTCGACGACATGGTCACCCTGACGCTGGGCACCGGCCTGGGCGGCGCGATCGTCTCCGGCGGCATCCTGCTGCGCGGCCGCTGGGGCGTGGCGGCCGAGATCGGCCACATGCGGGTGGTGCCTGACGGGCACTACTGCGGGTGCGGGCAGATGGGCTGCTGGGAGCAGTACGTCTCGGGCAGCGCCCTGGTGCGCGACGCGCAGGCGGTCGCCCAGACGCGTCCCGACCGCGCGGCCCGGATCATCGAGCTTGCCGGCGGCAAGTGGCGCAAGATCTCCGGCCACCACGTGACGTCCGCGGCGGAGGAGGGCGACGAGCTCGCCGTCGAGCTGCTCGCGACCATCGGCCGGTGGGTCGGCGAGGGCGCCGCCTCGGTCGCGGCCCTGCTGGACCCCGAGCTCTTCGTCGTCGGCGGCGGCCTGTCCGCGGCGGGCGAGCTGGTGATGGCCCCGGCGCGGGCGGCGTTCAGCGCCCACCTGTCCGCGGGCGGGCACCATCCCGAGGCGCGGTTCGCGGTCGCCTCGATGGGCAACGACGCCGGCATCGTCGGCGCGGGGGACCTGGCCCGGCGGTAGCGCGATGACTGACGAGCGGGCAACGGCGCCCGCCACCGCGTCAGACCACGGCGCCGGAGTCGGAGTCCTGGTCGCGGCGGTGCGGCATGCGCCAGACGAGCACGGCGACGGCGGCGAGCAGCACCACGCCCGCCACCGGCGCGAGCCAGCCGGGCGGGTCGTGCCACGCGACCAGCAGGACGACGTACAGGACGGGCACGCCGATCGCGACGGCCCAGGTCAGCACCCGCAGCGGGTCGGAGCCCAGGACGGGACCGGGGTCCGGCGGGACGAAGTGCTCCTGCTCGTCGACGGCCTCCTCGGCGGCGTCGATCTGGTCGGTGCCGGCCCAGTCGCGGCCGGACAGCACCCGCTCGTCCGCGCCCCGCACCACGTGACCGGCCGGCGGCGTCGCCTGCGCCGCGGGGAGGTCGACTCCCTCCGGCTCCCCGAGGTCTGCGACGATCTCGGCCCAGCGCGCGTCGAAGTCGCGCGGGTCGGCCTCGTCGTCCGGTCGCTGGACCATGTAGGCACTCTAGAGTCGGTCCGAGCAGTCCGCGTCGCCCGGGCTGGCCGCGGCACGAGGAGGGCTCCTTGTTCTACTGGCTGATGAAGCACATCTTCGTCGGACCCCTGCTCAAGCTCGTGTACCGGCCCTGGGTCCGCGGTGCCGAGAACGTCCCGACGGAGGGCCCCGCCATCCTGGCGAGCAACCACCTCGCGGTGATCGACTCCTTCTTCCTGCCCCTGATGCTCGAGCGCGAGATCGTGTTCATCGGCAAGCAGGAGTACTTCACGGGCAAGGGCATCAAGGGGCGCCTGGTCGCGGGCTTCATGCGCGGCGTCGGCACCATCCCGGTCGACCGCGGCGGCGGCAAGGCGGGCGAGGCCGCGCTGAACACGGGCCTGCGACGCCTGCAGGAGGGCGGGCTCTTCGGCATCTACCCCGAGGGGACGCGCAGCCCGGACGGGCGGATGTACCGCGGCAAGACCGGTGTCGCGCGCCTCGCGCTCGAGTCCGGGGCGCCCGTCATCCCGGTGGTGATGGTCGGCACCAACATCGCGCAGCCGATCGGCCGCAAGATCCCCAAGATCATGCGGATCGGCACCGTCATCGGCGAGCCGCTGGACTTCTCCCGCTTCCAGGGGCTGGAGGACGACCGCTTCATCCTCCGCTCGGTGACCGACGAGATCATGTACGCCCTCCTCAGCCTCTCGGGCCAGGAGTACGTCGACATGTACGCCGCCACGATGAAGGCCCGCATCGCGGCGGGTCTCGCGGAGGCGGGCGAGGAGCTGGGCGCGCACGTGGCCCCCGGCGGGCGCCCGGTCCCCGCCGTCGAGCCGCCGCAGCCGCCCGACGAGGACGAGGACGAGGGTCACGAGGACGGCTCGCCCGCGGTCGACGAGAGCACCGAGCAGCCCTCCTGACGCAGGATGGACGGCCCGGGAGGGCCGCAGGTCGCGTGGCTAGGATGATCGGCGCGCGCTGTCGCGCCCCCACGCGTGTCCTGGTCGATCGAGAGGTGTGCTCACATGTCCGTCCGCCGCGTCGCTCTGCTCACTGCGGGCGGCTTCGCCCCGTGCCTCTCCTCGGCCGTGGGCGGCCTCATCGAGCGGTACACGGAGATCGCGCCGGACGTCGAGATCATCGCCTACCAGCACGGCTACCACGGCCTGCTGCTCGGCGAGAAGGTCGTCGTGTCCGACGAGGTCCGCAAGCACGCCGGCGTGCTCCACCGGTTCGGCGGCTCGCCCATCGGCAACTCCCGCGTCAAGCTGACCAACCGCGCCGACGCGGAGAAGCGCGGCCTCGTCAAGCCCGGTGAGGACCCGCTGGCGGTCGCGGCCGAGCAGCTGAAGGCCGACGGCGTCGACGTGCTGCACACCATCGGCGGCGACGACACCAACACCACCGCGGCCGATCTCGCGGCCTACCTGCACAACAACGGCTACGAGCTGACCGTCGTCGGCCTGCCGAAGACCATCGACAACGACGTGGTGCCGATCCGCCAGTCCCTGGGCGCCTGGACCGCGGCGGAGCAGACCGCGCGCTTCGCCCAGAACGTCATCGGCGAGCACCGCTCCGGCCCGCGCATGCTCATCGTCCACGAGGTCATGGGCCGCAACTGCGGCTGGCTGACCGCCGCGTCCGCCGCCGAGTACCGTCGCTGGCTCGACACCCAGGAGTGGGTGCCGGAGATCGGGCTGTCGCGCGAGCGCTGGGACATCCACGCGGTGCTCGTCCCCGAGCTGCCGATCGACATCGACGGCGAGGCGAAGCGCCTGCGCGCCGTCATGGACCGGATCGGGAACGTCAACATCTTCCTGTCCGAGGGCGCCGGGCTGCCCGAGATCGTCGCGCAGCTGGAGGCGGCGGGCCACGAGGTCCAGCGCGACGCGTTCGGGCACGTGCGCCTCGACACCATCAACCCGGGCCAGTGGTTCGCCAAGCAGTTCGCGAAGAAGCTCGGCGCGGAGAAGGTCATGGTCCAGAAGTCGGGCTACTTCGCCCGTTCCGCGGCCGCGAACGCCGAGGACCTGCGCCTCATCAAGTCCATGACGGACCTCGCGGTCGAGTGCGCGCTGCGCGGCGAGTCCGGCGTGATCGGGCACGACGAGGAGCAGGGCGACCGCCTGCGTGCCATCGAGTTCCCGCGCATCGCCGGCGGCAAGCCGTTCGACACCACGCAGGCCTGGTTCCGCGCCCTGCTGCAGGACATCGGGCAGCCGGTCGCCGAGGGCGCGAACGCATGAGCGTCGAGCCCGGGCCCGGCGTGCTCGAGGGCCTCGACGCGTGGCGGCGGCTGCCGGTGGACCAGCAGCCCGCCTGGCCCGACGAGGACGTGGCGCGCCGGGCGCGGGAGCGGCTGGCCGCACTGCCGCCGCTGGTCTTCGCCGGTGAGGCCGACGAGCTGAAGGCGAAGCTGGCGGCCGCCGGGCGCGGCGAGGCGTTCCTGCTGCAGGGCGGCGACTGCGCGGAGATCTTCGAGGAGGCGACCGCCGACCGGATCCGTCAGAAGGTGATGACGGTCCTGCAGATGGCGCTCATCCTCACCTACGGGGCGAGCCTGCCCGTCATCAAGATGGGTCGGTTGGCCGGGCAGTACGCCAAGCCGCGCTCGTCGGACACCGAGACCCGCGACGGCGTGACGCTGCCGGCGTTCCGGGGCGACATCGTCAACGGCTGGGAGTTCACGCCCGAGGCGCGCACCCCCGACCCGACCCGGCTCCTCGACGCGTACCACACGTCCGCGTCGACGCTGAACCTGGTCCGTGCGTTCACCACCGGCGGCTTCGCGTCGCTGCTCGAGGCGCACCGGTGGAACCGCGGGTTCATGACGAACAACCCGGCGTACTCGCGCTACGAGGAGATCGCCACCGAGATCGACCGCGCGATCCGGTTCATGGTCGCGTGCGGCGCCGACTTCGAGGCCCTGCGCCACGTCGACTTCTACGCGAGCCACGAGGGGCTGCTGCTCGACTACGAGCGGCCCCTGACGCGCATCGACTCCCGCACCGGAACGCCCTACGACTGCTCGGCGCACTTCCTGTGGATCGGGGAGCGCACGCGGCGGCTGGACGGCGCGCACATCGACTTCTTCTCCCGGGTGCGCAACCCGCTGGGCGTGAAGCTGGGGCCCACGGCGACGGGCGACGACGCGGTGGCGCTCATCGACCGGCTCAACCCGGACGGCGAGCCGGGGCGGCTGACGTTCGTCACGCGGATGGGGGCCGGGCAGGTCCGCGACCGGCTGCCCGCCCTCGTCGAGAAGGTGACGGCCGACGGCCGGCCGGTGACGTGGGTGTGCGACCCCATGCACGGCAACGGCATCGTGTCCGCCTCCGGGTACAAGACCCGCCGGTTCTCCGACGTCATGGACGAGGTGGCCGGGTTCTTCGAGGTGCACCGCGAGCTGGGCACCGTCCCCGGCGGCCTGCACATCGAGCTCACCGGCGACGACGTCACCGAGGTCCTGGGCGGCACCGAGGAGATCGACGACGAGGGACTCGCGCGCCGGTACGAGACCCGCGTCGACCCGCGGCTGAACCACCAGCAGTCGCTCGAGATGGCCTTCCAGGTCGTGGAGCTGCTCCGCCGGTCGTGACCGCAGACGATGCCGGCGCAGCCCACGTGCTCTGTTGCCGGCAGGCTGCGTCTACACGACGTAGAGCGTGATGGTCGAGTTCTTCGGGGCGGTCTGGTCCTTGCCTCCAGCTGGCTGCTGGGTGCTGACACGGTTGAGCGGCGCGATGCCATAGGGCTTGACGATCTGTACCTGGAAACCGGCTGCCTGGAGCGTCTGGGTCGCTTTGTCGACCTTCATATCGATGACGTTCGGCACGGGGATCATCTCCGGGCCCTTGCTCACCACGACGTTGACGGTGTCGCCGTGGTGGGCGGCGGCCCCTGAAACGGGGTCCTGGGAGATGATCTGGCCGGCCGCGACGGTGTCGTTGAACTGCTGGTCGGCGACGTTGAGCTTGAGGCTGTCCGTGGCGAGCTGTGCCGTGGCGTCGGGCACGGTCATGCCCACCACCGAGGTGACCTTCGTCGGGACCGGGCCGTTGGACACGACGAGGACGATGTCGGACCCCCGCTTGACCTGCATGCCGGTCGTCGCGGGCTGACCGGTCGACTTCACGGTGGCGCTGATGACCTGGCCGAGGGGTGCGGTGTCGCTGTACTGCTGAGGGCCGTACACCGGGTTGAGCTGCGCGTCCTTGAGGGCGGTGGCGGCCTTGTCCTGAAGCTGGCCGACGACGCCGTCCGGCATCGTCACGAGGTCGACGCCCTTGGACACGCTGTAGGTGACGCCGCTGCCCTTGGGCACGCTCGTGCCGGGGCCGGGGTCGAGCTTGAAGACGGTGCCCTTGGGAGCGGTGTCGGAGAACTCGGGGTCGGCCATGCCGTTCAGGCCCTGCGCCGTGAGGAGGTCCTGCGCCTCCTTCTCGGTCGTCACGCCCATGGTCATGTCGGGCACCTTGGTGTACGAGCCCGGCCCCACGTTGATGTACCACCAGGTCCCGGCGCCGGCAGCGGCCAGGACGACGAGGGCGATCACGGCGGCGAGCGCGCGATGGCGCCGACGGGGCGTCCCGGATTTCGTCCCCGCGGGCGAGAGACCGGCGCCGATCGGGAGGGCGACGGTCGTGCCGTGGAGCCCGTCGAGCCTCGTCGTCGGGTGCTGGTCGCGGTCGAGCGTCCCGTTGGCGGTGCCGACGGCCCCGCCGCTCGCCACGTCGTCGGGCTCGGGGTCGACGTCCAGGTCCGTGGCGGCCGGCAGCACGACGGTCGGCGGGACGTCCGCACGGCGCGCGAGCGTCTCGTCGTCCAGCTCCGAGCGCGTGCGGCGGAGCAGCGTCAACGCGGCGCCGGCGTCGACGGGACGGTCGGCGGGCTCGCGCGCTGCCAGTGCGCCGACGAGCTCGTCGATCTCGCTCGGCAGCCAGTGCACCAGGCTCGACGGTGCCGGGATGTCGGAGTTGACGTGCTGGAACGCCACCTGCAGCGGGGTCTCGCCGGTGAACGGCTGGCGCCCGGTGAGGGTCTCGAAGAGCAGGATGCCGCAGGCGTAGACGTCGGTGCGGGCGTCCGTGACGCCCCGTGCTACGAGCTCGGGGGCGAGGTAGGCCACGGTGCCGAACACCGTGCCGGTCGTCGTCGACGTCACCTCGGTCACGGCGCGGGCCAGCCCGAAGTCGCCGAGCTTGACCCGGCCGTCCCCGTCGATGAGCACGTTCTCGGGCTTGATGTCGCGGTGCACCAGGCCGGCGCGGTGCGCCGCGGCGAGCGCGTCGAGCACCTGCTCGGCCATGCGCAGCGCCCCGCCGACCGTGAGCGCGCCCTGCTCGGCCAGCTCGCGGCGCAGCGTGGTGCCGTCGACGTACTCCATGGTCAGGTAGCTGGTGTCGCCGTCGACGCCCTGGTCGAAGACGCTCACGAGGCCCGGGTGCGCCAGGCGTGCGGCGGTGCGCGCCTCCCGCCGGAACCGGGCGACGAAGTCCGAGCCGGTGGCGCCCTCCGCCAGGTGCGGGTGCATCACCTTGAGCGCGACCTCGCGGTCCAGCCGCCGGTCGATCGCGAGGTAGACGGTCGCCATGCCGCCCCGCGCTATGCGTGACACCACCTCGTAGCGGCCGTCGACGAGACGGCCGACGAGGGGGTCGGTGACGGTGGTTCCCACGGGCGAAGTCTAGGTCGGGCTTCGGCGTGGCACCGGCAGCGGCACGGGACCGGACGTCCGCGACTCAGGCGAAGCGCGTCATCAGCGCACGGACGTTGGCGACGTACTGCCGGGTGTCCGCGTACATGCCGTTCTGCAGCACGGAGGTGGCGCCCTGGTAGTAGCCCGCGATCGCGGTGGGCAGGTCCGGGCTGGTGCGCTGCAGCTGCTTGAGGATGACGACGCCCGCCGTGACGTTGTCGCGCGGGTCGAGCAGGTTGAGCTGGCGCCCGACGAGGTCGCTCGCCCACTGCCCGGACGAGGGGATCACCTGCATCGTGCCGATGGCGTTGGCGGGGGAGACCTGCGACTGGTCGAAGCCCGACTCCTGGTACGCGACGGCCAGGGCGAGCGCCGGGTCGACGCCCATCGCCTTCGCCGTGGTCACCACGAGGCCGCGCATCTGGTCCTTCGTCGGCACGCCGATCGCCAGGAGCGTGGCGCGGTTGGCGTTGGCGGCGGCCACGACGGCCGCCGGGTAGGTCCGGCCGGCGAACGAGTTCCCGACGAGCGGGATGGCGGTCGCCGTGACCGGCACGGACAGCACCTGTCCGATGCGGATGAAGGAGGCGTTCTTCAGCCCGTTGGCCGACTGGATCGCGGCGACCGTCGTCCCGTACCGCGCGGCGATGCCGCTCAGGGTGTCGCCGCGAGCGACCGTGTAGCTCGTCCTCGTCGTGATCGACGTGGGGACCGACGTGGGGACCGACGTGGGCACCGACGTGGGCACCGATGCCGCGGGCGCCGGCGCGGCGACGGCCGCCGGAGCCGCGCCGGGAACGGTCAGCACCTGGCCGATCCGGATCAGCGAGGGGTTCTTGAGGCCGTTGGCCGAGACGAGGGCGGCGACCGTCGTGTGCAGCCTCGCGGCGATGGCGGTCAGCGTGTCGCCCGGGACGACCGTGTAGCTGCTCGTGGTGGGCTGCGCCGGCGTCGCCACCGGCGCGGGGGTCGCGGTCGTGCGGCCGGGGATGGTCAGCACCTGGCCGATGCGGATGTACGAGGGGTTCGCCAACGCGTTCGCGGCGGCGATGCTCGCCACCGAGACGCCGGTGCGGGCCGCGATGTGGCTCACGGTGTCACCGCGCTGGACCGTGTAGTGCGCATCGGCGTGCGCAGGGGCGGCGGCCCCGACGGCGGCTGCCGTCAGGACGAGCGTGGCGCCGGTCCCGGTGGCGACGCGGCGGATCGCCGCCGTCCTGGGGTTGGCGGAGGCCATGACTCTCCTTCGCGTGGCGTGAGTGACACGTGTGGCTGATGTGACGAAAGTTCACTGTATCTGGTGGTCAACACGTGGGGAAGGCGGGTGTCCGAAGCGTCCCGATCTCACCCGGCCTCCCTAGGCTGTGCGGGTGAACAGCACGAAGATCGACGACCTCGTCGACGAATGGCTCACCCTCTCGGACCTCGCCGACCGCCTGGAGCTGCCGTTGGCCAAGGCGAGGCGGCTGGTCGAGGAGCGTCGCCTCGTCGGCGTCCGCCGTGGCGAGCCGCCGGTGCTGCACGTCCCGGCGGCGTTCCTGGTCCCGGGGAACATGGCCAACCCCTCGCAGCGCGGCGCGGCCGACGGAGCCCCCGAGTGGACGGTGCTCTCGGCGCTCCAGGGCACGTTCACCGTGCTGGCGGACGTCGGCTTCGACGACGAGGCGGCGATCGTCTGGCTGTTCTCGCCGGACGACGCGCTGGGCTGCAGCCCGCTGGCGGCACTCCTGGCGGGCCGCAAGTCCGAGGTGCGACGGGTGGCGCAGTCCGAGCTCTGACGCCCTGCGCGGGCCCCGGTCCCCGTCCGCCGCGCGAGGCGGTGCCGACGGTGGTGCACGGGCGGGCACGGGCAGTGCGTGGAGGTCGAGCGCCCGGCCGGGGTGGCCGGCGGCGGGACGTGATCAGGAGTGGCGGTCCACCGACTGCCGCGCGAGGGCGGCGAGCTGCGCGCGCGCCTCGGCCGGCCACGTCCGCTGCTCGATGAGGTCCAGCGCCGAGCCGGCGAGGGAGTCGATGAGCTTCTCCACCTCGTCGGGGGCGCCCGTGGCGGAGATCGCCGCCGCGAGGCGAGCGGCGTCCGACGCCGAGAGGGCGGGGTCGCCGAGCCGCGACCGCAGGAGCTCGAGGGTGCCGGCGTCGCCCGCCTCGTGCGCGCGCCGCAGCGCCCGGGCGACGAGGACCGTGCGCTTGCCCTCGCGCAGGTCGTCGCCGGCGGGCTTGCCGGTGACGGCCGGGTCGCCGAACACCCCGAGCAGGTCGTCGCGCAGCTGGAAGGCCTCACCCAGGGGCAGGCCGATGGCGCGGCAGGCGGTCAGTGCCTCGTCGTCCGCCCCCGCCATCGCGGCGCCCAGCGCCATCGGGTGCTCGACCGAGTACCGCGCCGACTTGGACCGGATCACCTGCCGCGCGCGGGCCTCGACGCGGTCGGCGTCGTCGTCCCACGGCTGTGACTGGGCCAGCAGGTCGAGGTACTGCCCGACGGTGACCTCGGTGCGCATCTCGTCGAACACCGTGCGGGTGGACCGTGCCGCCTCGGCGGGGAGCACCGCGACCGCGGCCGCGAACTCGGCGTCGCTGGCGATGAGCGCCAGGTCCCCGAGCAGGATGGCGACCGAGGCGCCGTAACGGCCGTCGTCGCCGCTGAGGCCGTCGCGACGGTGGGCCGCGGCGAACTCGCGGTGCGCCGCCGGCCGGCCCCGCCGGGTGTCGGAGTCGTCGATGACGTCGTCGTGGAACAGCGCGGCCGCGTGGAACAGCTCGAGCGACGCCCCGACCCGCAGCACCGCGTCCTCGTCGGGCGTCCCGGGCACACCGCCGTGGGCACGCCACGACCAGTAGGCGTACGAGGCCCGCAGCCGCTTGCCGCTGGACAGGAGCGCGGCGACGGAGTCGGCCAGGGGGCCCGCCTGCGGCGCGACCGCCGTCACCTCGCGACGAACGCGCTCCGCGTGCTCCGCGAGCAGCGCGTCGACACGTCCGCGCACGTCGCCGGTCCGCGTGGGGGACGTCGTCTCGCTCATCCGGCCAGACTAGGCGAGGCGCCCGCGGGCGCGACGGCCCTTAGGGCTTGACGGTGCCGCCCAGCGTGAGGGTCCGCTGGCCGTCGCGGTCGAGGATGCCCACCAGCACGAACTCGGTCCCGCCGGAGCGGACGAAGGATCCCTGCGCGGCCAGGCTCGGGTCGGGCTGGGCCGGGGGCGACTCGGTGAAGCCCGCGGCGAGCAGCGGGGCGCGGATCGCCGCCAGGAGCCCCGCGGCGTCCTGGGTGCTGCGCACGTTGAGGCTGACCTGGACCGTCCCGCCGGCCTGCGGCGTCGCCGACGAGACGAGGATCTCGGAGCCCTCGGGCACGGGGATCAGCTGCGTGGGGAAGCCGGCGGCGAGCTTGCCCGTCGCGGTGTCGGGCGCCGGCTGGTCGGTCAGCAGCTGTTCGGAGGCCGTCGGCGTGGGGGCGGCGTCGGTCGTGGCGACGAGGTTGGCCGGAGCGCTCGTCGCGCACGCGGACAGGGTGACCCCCAGGAGCGCCAGGCCGAGCGCGGCCACGGGTCCGGAGCGACGGGGCCAGTGCACCGGCACAGGCTAGCCGCGCGCGCCATGAGGCGACCCGCGGCCTGTGGGCGGCAGGCGCGGTCCACAGGGACGGGTGGTCACCGGGCGAGGGGTGCGCGCGTCCGCTGAGGTCGGCCCATGGACACCCCGACCCTCCGCGTCACCGAGCCTCGCGAGATGCTCTCGCTCATCCCGTACCAGCTCGGGTTCCACCCGTCGGAGTCGGTGGTGGCGGTGAGCCTGCGTCCGCCGCGGGGAAGGGTGGGCCTGGCCGTCCGCGTCGACCTCCCCGACCTGGCGAGCCCCGAGGACGGGCCGCAGCTCGCACGGGAGGTCGTCGCGCACCTGGACGGTGACGGTGCGGACCGGGCGGTGCTCGTCGTCTACACGCGGGACGACCCGCGTCGGGGACCGGACCCCGTGGTCGCGGCCGCCGTCGCGCACTTCCGGGAGGCCGCCGAGGCGCCGTACGGCGAGGTGCCGGCCTGGGCGGTGACGTCGACGGGCTACCTGTCGCTCGACTGCGACGACACGTGCTGCCCGCCCGGCGGACGCCCGCTGGCCGACCTGTCGTCGACCCAGGTCAGCGCGCAGATGGTGCTGGCCGGCTCGTCGGTCGCGAGCTGCCGCGAGGACGTGGGTCGGATCCGTTCCGCCGGCAGCGAGTCCCGGCGGTCGGTCGCGCGGGTGCGCCGGCGGTGGCAGGTCCGTGGACGGCTCGCGCACGACGACGGTGCGGCCGCCGTCGAGCGTTGGCGGGCCGACGGCGTGGCGGCGTGGCGCCGGGCGGTCGACGAGCAGCTGGAGCGCGCGGGCGGGCCGACCGCCGCCTCGCTCGGGCGGCTCGAGGCGGGGTTGGCCGACGTCCGGGTGCGTGACGCCGTCCTCGTCGCCCTCGTGCCCGGCCAGGGCGACCTCCCCGAACGGTGCACCCGCGGCGACCGGCCGAGCCGCGAGGACGACGCCGCGCTGGGCCGGGCGCTGGCGCTGATCGTCGACCCGCTGGACGGCGTGCCCGCCCCGCCGGCCGCCACCCGCGTCCACGAAGCCGTGCTGGTCGCGGTCGTCGCCCACGGCGAGCGCGGCCACCAGGCGCCCGCCCTCACCCTGCTCGGCCTGCTCGCCTGGTGGCGGGGCGACGGGGCCCGGGCACGGATCTTCCTCGAACGGGCCCTGGCGGACGACGACGGCTACCGCCTGGCGCTCCTGCTCGCGCAGTCGCTCTCGTACGGCGTCCCGCCGGGGTGGGTCCGCGCCTCGCGGTGAGACCCGCCGGTCACGTGTCGTGGCGGGGGTGGCAAGGCGGTAGCGTCGCGCCAGGTCCGCCGCCAGGTCGGGGACCTGGTCCGGTCCAGGAGGACGCATGTCGATCGTGGTGGGGTACCTCGCGACGGTGGAGGGACGTGCCGCGCTCGACGCGGCCGTGCGTGAGTCGGCGCTGCGCAAGGAGCGGGTGATCGTCGTCGTAAGCACCCGGTCCGACGAGCCCTCGGAGCAGCAGCACGACCTCGACGTCGCGCTCGCTTCCGTGCACGAGGAGCTCGAGGCCGCCGGTGTGGAGCACGAGATCCGGGTGCTGGTCGGCGGCGACGTCGCGGACGACCTGCTCGGCACCGCGGAGGAGTCGCGGGCGGAGCTCGTGATCCTCGGCCTGCGGCGGCGCAGCCCGGTCGGCAAGCTGATCCTCGGCGCGAACGCGCAGCGCGTCCTCTTCGACGCCCCGTGCCCGGTGATGACGGTCAAGCCGGATCTCTGAGCGTCCACGGGAATCTTCGGCGCGCGCCGCTCGTTCGAGCACAGGAGCACCCGGACCCGGATCACCCGCCCCGCGGACAGCGTGCAGCCGGTCCGCCCGGAGGGCCGCCGGTACAATATCCGTCTGTCCGTCGGACCGTGGCTCGGTGCCGGTGCCGCCGATAGCTGCCGAAAGGTAATACGTGTCGTCCAAGACGTTGACCCCTGCCCTCTCGCCTGAGCCCGAAACCCCCGCTGCCGGGGCCGTGCCTCGTCGTCGTACGTCCGCCGCGACCGCGGCGAAGACCCGCGTGACCGCGACGGTCGACGAGACGCCGGCCGCTCCGAAGCGCCCGGGCGCGAAGACCGCGAAGCCGGCCGCCAAGACGGCGCCCAAGGCGCCGAAGGCGATCGCGCCCGCCGTCGACGGGGACGCCGAGGACCTCGAGGAGACCGAGGACGAGGTCGACGACGTCGAGCCCGAGGGCGACATCGACCTGGCGGAGGAGGTCGAGGCGGACGTCGAGGACGTCGAGGCGGATGCCGAGGTCGTCGACACCGACGCCGAGACGGTCGTGGCCGAGGACGAGGGCGCCGAGGACGAGGAGGCGCCGGCCAAGGCCCCCGAGGACGAGGCTGGCGAGGACACCGGCGGCTTCGTCTACTCCGACGCGGACGACGACGACGCCCCGGCGCAGCAGGTCGTCACCGCCGGAGCCACCGCCGACCCGGTCAAGGACTACCTCAAGCAGATCGGCAAGGTCGCGCTCCTCAACGCCGAGCAGGAGGTCGAGCTCGCCAAGCGGATCGAGGCCGGCCTGTTCGCCGAGGAGAAGCTGGGCAAGGAGTTCGTCGGCTTCGACAAGACGAAGGCCGACGCCGACACCCGCCGGTTCGTGCGCGAGCTGGAGTGGATCGCGCAGGACGGTCGTCGCGCGAAGAACCACCTGCTCGAGGCGAACCTGCGCCTCGTCGTCTCGCTCGCCAAGCGCTACACCGGCCGCGGCATGCTCTTCCTCGACCTGATCCAGGAGGGCAACCTCGGCCTGATCCGTGCCGTCGAGAAGTTCGACTACACCAAGGGCTACAAGTTCTCGACGTACGCCACGTGGTGGATCCGCCAGGCGATCACGCGGGCGATGGCCGACCAGGCACGCACCATCCGGATCCCGGTCCACATGGTCGAGGTCATCAACAAGCTCGCGCGCGTGCAGCGCCAGATGCTCCAGGACCTGGGCCGCGAGCCCACCCCGGAGGAGCTGGCCAAGGAGCTCGACATGACCCCCGAGAAGGTCGTCGAGGTCCAGAAGTACGGCCGCGAGCCCATCTCCCTGCACACGCCGCTGGGCGAGGACGGTGACAGCGAGTTCGGTGACCTCATCGAGGACTCCGAGGCCGTGGTCCCCGCCGACGCCGTGAGTTTCACGCTGCTCCAGGAGCAGCTGCACCAGGTGCTCGACACCCTCTCGGAGCGTGAGGCGGGCGTCGTCTCCATGCGGTTCGGCCTGACCGACGGCCAGCCCAAGACGCTCGACGAGATCGGCAAGGTCTACGGCGTGACGCGCGAGCGGATCCGCCAGATCGAGTCGAAGACGATGTCCAAGCTGCGCCACCCGTCGCGCTCGCAGGTGCTGCGGGACTACCTGGACTGAGGTCCGTACGACGAAGGGGACGGCCCGCGGGTCGTCCCCTTCGTCGTGCCTACCGCCGGAAGGCGAGGATGTCTCCGGGCTGGCACTCCAGCACCTCGCAGATGGCCGAGAGGGTCGAGAAGCGGATCGCCTTCGCGCGGCCGTTCTTGAGGATCGACATGTTGGCGAGCGTCAGGCCCACCCGGTCGGCCAGCTCGGTGAGCGTCATGTGGCGCGCCTCGAGCAGCCGATCGAGCGTGACGACCACGTTGTGCTTCTCGGTGGGCGGCACCTAGATCACCTCGTCCAGCTCCTCGCGGAGCCGCTGGCCGTGTCGCATGACCTCGGCCAGCGCGAGGACGCACAGGCCGACGATCGGCCCGTCGAAGGTGAATGCCGGTGAGAAGTCCGCGCGGCCCGGCAGCACGCTGTCGGTGAGCTGCGACGTCCCGACGCCGGTGAGGAGCTGGACCAGCGGACCGCCGACGAGCAGGAGGAGCCCGACGGCGCGCGTGATCCCGACGATGCCGCCGCTGAAGACCTCGCCACGGCGCGCCCGCAGCACGGCGAGCAGCACCAGGGCGAACGCCGCACCGCCGAGGAGCGCCGACGGGAGCCACAGGAGGGTGCCCCAGGCCGACTGCGCACCGGTCGGTTCGGTGATGCGGACCGCGACGGTGGCGCTCGGGCTGAGCTCGACGCCGTGGGCGAGCGCGTACTGGCCCGTGGGCACCCCGAGCACCGTCGCGGTGAGGGAGCTCGGGAGGGTGAAGGACACGGGTTCGCCACGCGCCGCCAGGACGGCCGTGACCACCGTCGCGGACGCCAGGATCGCGAGCGACACCCCGAGGACGACGGCGGTGCTGGTGAGCCAGCGGCGGCTGGCGGTGCTGATCACGGGAGAGCCACCTTATCGAGAGTCGATATGTCGATTATCGATAAGTCCCGCGGGATGTCAGGGGCCCAACGCGTGGGTCGTGACGCCGCGGGGACCGGAGCCGGGGCCGGGCTGGGGCCGGGCTGGGGCCGGGCTGGAGCCGGGGCTGGAGCCGGGGCTGGAGCCGGGGCTCGAGCTGGAGTCGGAGTCGAAGTCGGGGTCGGAGTGGGCGTCGGAGCGGGAGTTGGACTCGGGGGGAGCCGCCGTGGTCGGTTGCGACCCGCCCGCGGGCCGACGGCCGTCTGCCGCGCGACGTGGTGACCGCGCACCTGGCTGGAGCCGCCAGGTCGTTTGAATGGATCGGGGACCGTGTTTACGCGGTCGATCGACCGCATTCGTCACGCCAATTCTTGCTCGTCAAGGCCGCTCGCTCACGACGATGGTGCTGATCAGCGAAGCGAGGCTCGCCTCAGTCGGCGTCTCCGGGTGAGCCGTTCTGGTCCGGAACATCCCATTCTCGTTAGGCCGTGCGGATGATCGTCCGACGACGGGGGCGGCAGTTGTGGAAACTCTGGGACGCGGCTGTGCATCGTCCGCCACACTGCGGTGCCAGACGACGCGGAGGGGTGCCGCGTCCGGCCAGGGGGCAGCGATGACGGCGGGGCTGGAGGACGGTCCGACGACGGTGGAGGCGACGCGGGCGCGCGGGCGTGCCCGTCGGTGGGTCGTCGTCGCCACGGTGCTCGTCGGTGTCCTCGTCGCCGCGTCGGGGGCGGCGGCCCTCGCGCGCGACAACCGTCGCCTGGCGGAGATTGCCGCCGTCGACGCCGCAGCGGGCCGAGCGACCGAGGCCGTGCGCGACCTGGCGACGGTTGTGCGGGCCGCACGGGCCGCGCTCGCCCGGTCGGCGGAGCGCGTGGCCGACGACGGTGTGCGCACCGACCTCGCCGCGGCGCTCGACACTGCCCTGACTGCGGCTCACGTGCACGAGGCCACCGTCGAGGAGCTCGACGTGGCGACGGCGCAGATCGTGTCGTCCCGCGACGCGCTGAGGACGGCGACATCCGCGACCGCTGCCGAGATGTCCTCGTGGGAGCTCGCACGCGCGCAGGCCGAATGGTCGGCGGCGCGCGCTCACCTCGATGAGACGCTCGCGGCGGCCCGCGACGTGCTCGCTGCGTCTGCCGGACGCGTGGCCGACGACGCCGTGCGGCAGTCCCTCGCGGGTGCTGTCGACTCGGCACAGCCGCTCGTCGTGGGGGTGCCATCGGCCGACGTGCCGGCCCTGGCGGCGGCGTCCGCAGCGGTGACCTCCACTGCGGACTCGGTCGCCGGCCTTCAGGCGGCGGTCACCGAGGCGGTCGCCTCGTGGACGGAGGCCCAGGCGGCTGCTGCCCGCTCGACGGCCCCACCGACGGCGAGCGGGACGCACTCGTCGGCCGCCAAGGCGCCCGCAGGTCCCCGTGGCGCCACAGCGCCGCAGCCGGTGCCGCCGACGACTGAAGGTCACTGGGAAACCACGGTGACCTACGAGGACTTGCAGCTGTGCATGGACACCGAGGGCAACTCGTGGGAGTGCTAGCGGCGTACAGACGCGCATGAAGCGAGGGGGCCCAGGTGGCAGCCCGGACCCCCTCTAGCACGAATCAAGGTCGACCTCTTGGCAGAAATGGAACTCGAATGCGTGCAAGGAGATCCTCTCATCGCGTCCCGACGCGGCGCACCCGTGGCATCGCCCGAACGGGTGTGTCGCTGCTCCTCGTCGCGCTGGTGCTCGGCGCCGGGATCGGTTCGGCCGGTTCCGCGGTGGCCGCGGCGCCCGGGCGGCTCGAGCCCGGTGTCGTCATCACCGGCATCACGGGGTGGGGCGACTCCTGGCTAGGTGCGATGGTGCCGCCGATCGGCTACGAGGACGACGTGGCCTTCTGCATCACGGCCGGCGGTGACATCCCCATGGGTACGACACCGCGCGCCGTCGGAACCATCGACGATCCGCTGCTGACGGCGGCGATGGCGGCGCACCGATGGGAGAACGACCCGGTGAGCCGCGCCGCACTCAGCTTCCTGAGCCATATGAGGTGGGAGACCGGCGCAAACGGGATCAGCGCGCAAACCCGCAAGACCCGTTACGCCGCGAACACCCCCAGGCCCGTGCAGGATCGGGCGAATGCCTTCCTCGCCGATGCGGCCGCAACCGCGGGGCCGTACGCGGCAGCTCTGCCGACACCGGCAGGAGTCGGAACGCGCACGGGAGACATCCACAACATCGGCGTGACGAGCTCAGCCGGTGGGTGGATGCCGGGTCTTGGCTTCACCCTGACGCTCTCAGGTCCGGCGATCTTCGACGCCACAGGTAGCGCCGTGTACACCGGCACAACCGGTGCAGGTCCCCTCACGCTGGCATGGACGGCCACCGGAACGGGACCGGTGAGTGCGAACGTCGTCTACAGGAACGTGCCGCGCGTGACGATGACGCGCCTCGAGGGGTCCGGCAACGTGCAGACGGTCATCACCTACGGCCACCGGCCCGCGGGTGCGGACCCGACCGAGCGCGTCTCGCCGACCATCACGTTCGACGTCGTCGCGCAGTTCCAGCCGACGGCTTCGACCGTGGTGGGCTCCAAGGTCGTGTCGCAGGGCGCGGCGCTCGTCGATCAGGTCTCCGTAGCCACGGCGCCCGGGGACCGCTGGCTGAGCGTGGCTGGGCAGCCGGTGCCCGTGACGTTCGTCGGCACCGCGTACGCGACCGGCTCGACGCCCCCGTCGACCAGCCAGGGCGCCCCACCGCCCGGGGCCACGGTCCTCGGCGAGGCGACGCTGACGGTAACCGCCCCGGGCACCTACCCCGTCACGATCCCCGGCGTCGGCACCGGCGGGTTCGTCACCTGGGTGTGGCGGATGTCGGTCGCGGAGCAGCCGGACGCCTGGCGGCCCTACCTGCGAGGCGACTGGCGCGACGGCTTCGGGCTGCCCGTCGAGACCGCGTCCGTGCGCCATCGGGCGACGGCGACGTCGCAGGTCGTCGTCCGCTCCGACGCCGGCGGGCGGCCGCTGGGGCTGGCCGACGACGTCGTCGTCAGCGGGTTCCCGGAGGATCATCCGGCGTTCATGGGCGGCGCCGGCTTCACCGCCGACCGCCCGACGATCACCCAGTCCCTCTGGTACTTCCCGGAGGGCGTCGAGGTGGCCGACGAGCACCGGGGGGAGGCGACGCTCCTGGGACAGGTCGACCTGCCGGCGGCGAACGGCAGCTACCCGTCGGCCGGGGACGGTGCCTTCACCCTGCCGGTCACGGCGACCGGCGCCGGGCTGCCCGGCACCTACGTCTTCACCCACCGGTTCGCGGGTGACGACCGCGTGGAGCCGTTCGAGACGTCGCTCGCTGCGGCCACCGAGCAGTTCGTGCTCGCACCCCGGCCGCTCGTGGTCACCACCACGGCGGTCGCGGAGCGGGCGCCCGTGCTGGGCGACCAGGTGCTGGCGCACGACGTGGCGATGGTCGCCGGTGACATCCCCGTGGGGGCGAGCATCGCGTTCGAGCTCTACCAGTGGGAGCACGGCGCTGCTCCGGCGTGCACGGCGCCCGTCTGGACGTCGCCGGCGCTCACGCTGTCCGCCGAGGGCGAGGTCGTCTCGCCCTCCGGCGACGTCACGACACTGCTGGGCGACCTCGGCTTCGTCGCCGTCGTCAGGGGCACCGACGGCACGGTGCTGGCGCGGGGCGAGTGCGGGGCGGCCGACGAGACCGTCGCTGCGGACACCTTCGACGTGGCCACGTCGGCGATCGCGGACCGCGAGGCCGTCTTCGGCGACCGGGTCGTCGTCCACGACACCGCGAGCGTCACCGGGACCGTGCCGACGAGCGGCACGCTCACGTTCGAGCTGTACGCCTGGCCGGTCGGCACCGAGGCGGTGTGCGACGAGCCCGTCTGGACCTCGCCGGCGGTGCCCCTGGTGACCGGCGAGACCACGTCGCCCGACGTGGTCGTCGACCCTGTCCGGGGCGACCTGGGCTTCGTCGCGGTGGCCCGCGGGGCGGACGGTCGGGAGCTCTCGCGCGGCGCGTGCGGCGCCCGGGAGGAGACGATCGTGGACGACGAGCTCGCGATCGTCACCGCCGCCCGGGCCGCGGGGACGGTGGTGCTGGGCAGGCCCGCGGAGGTCTGGGACGAGGCGACGGTGACCGGGCACCCGGCCCAGGGGACGACCCTGACGTTCGAGCTGTACACGTGGCGGGCCGGTGAGGCGCCGTCGTGCGCGTCGCCGATCTGGCAGTCCCCGACGGTCGGGCTCACCGGCCCGGGCGAGATCGCGTCGCCGCACGTGACCGTGTCGAACGTGGCCGGCCCGCTCGGGTTCGTCCAGGTGACGCGGGGCGCGGATGGCCGCGTGCTGGCCCGCGGCGCCTGCGGCGAAGCGGGGGAGACCCTGACGGCCGTGCCGGAGCTGGCCGAGACGGGGACCCGCGCAGGGCTCCTGGCCGGGGCGGCGGGTGTGCTGCTCGTCGCGGGCGGTGCGGCCGTGGTGCTGAGCAGGCGGTGCGCCCGGCGGCGCGCGTGAGCGCGGCGGCACGTCGGGAGGGTGTGCCAGGGTCAGGGCCTTCCCGACGTGCCCGCCCCGGCCCTGGTCACCGGCCATTCCGGGACGTTGGACCTCTGAGGGCACGCCGCGGAGAGCGCAGCGACGGCCCGCGGCATCACTCGATCGTGTGATGAGAGGTTGTGGCGCCGTAGGCAGGCCGGGTGGGCGTCGGTGTAATGGCCCTTCCGAGAGCCGCACCGAAGACGAGGGACGAACCGCTGTGTCAGACGCCGCATCGCTTCCGGCCGACGTGCTGGACGCCCTGCCCGACGGCGTCTACGTCGTCGACCACGACCGCACGGTGACCTACTGGAACGCGGCCGCCGAGGTGATCAGCGGGTACTCCCAGCGGGAGATCCTCGGCCACTGGTGCGGCGACGGGCTGCTCAACCACGTGGACGACGGGGGCCGCCAGATGTGCGGCCCCCGCTGCCCGCTGCTGGAGACACTGGCCGACGGCCGGGTGCGCACCACGCAGGTGCTGCTCCACCACCGCGCCGGCCACATGGTCCCGGTGGAGGTGCGCGCCGCGCCGCTGCGCGACGGCGAAGGTCGCATCGTCGGTGCGATCGAGACGTTCCGTGACGACACCGAGCGCTTCGCCGAGCAGCTGCGGCTGCGCGAGCTGGAGGTGACCGCCAGCACCGACCCGCTGACGCAGCTGGGCAACCGGCGCTCGCTCGAGGCATACCTGGTCGACCGGCTGGCGGCGCTCTCTCACGAGGGCCTGCCGCTCGGCGTCCTGCTCTGCGACCTCGACGGGTTCAAGGACGTCAACGACGGCTACGGCCACCTCGTCGGAGACCGTGCGCTGCAGGTCGTCGCCGACACGTTCGCCCACTGCCTTCCGGGACCGGGGCGCGCGTTCCGCTACGGCGGCGACGAGTTCGTCGGGCTCGTGGCGCACGACGACCTCGCCGCCTTCGCGACGCGCCTGTGCGCCTATGTCGAGGAGTGCCGCATCGGGCTGGAGGACGACGTCCTGCACGTGACGATGTCCGTCGGCGCCACGATGGCGCAGCCCGGCGAGGACTACACGGACGTGCTGCGGCGCGCGGACCGATTGCTCTTCGAGGCCAAGCGCGCCGGCGGGAACCGCGCCGTCACGGACGGGCCGACGGGCCGGGAGTAGCTGCTCCCGTCAGCCGACGACGCCGGCGCCCGCGCCGTGCTCGGCGTGCAGGCGGTCGGTCTCGTCCTGCACGTGGGTGGCCAGCGAGGAGAACTTGTCGGCGTGCTCGCGCGCGTGGTGCGCGCAGAAGAGGAGCTCGCCCGACGGGAGGACGACGCGGACGTAGGCCTGGGCGCCGCAACGGTCGCAACGGTCGGCTGCGGTCAGCGGGGCGAGGGTTTGGGTCGCGGTCACGAATCCATAGAACCACCCCTGGTGCCGATCCATGCCACCCGAAGGACAAGGTTCGCCCACCGCGTACAGAATCGTGACGTCCCGTCACGTCCCCGTGATCTGCGCGTGCCTTCCTGCACATTCACGACACGCGCCTGACACATTCCTGTCCACATCGCGAGACGCCGCCCCGGCCGGCACCCGCCGCGCGCCGCCCAGGGGCGGTCGGCGCCCCCCGTTACGATCCTTGGCGTGACGACGACCGACTCCCAGTCCAGCTATACGGCCCGGCACCTGTCGGTGCTCGAGGGCCTGGAGGCGGTCCGCAAGCGTCCCGGCATGTACGTCGGCACCACCGACAGCCGCGGCCTCATGCACTGCCTGTGGGAGATCATCGACAACGCGGTCGACGAGGCGCTCGCCGGGTTCTGCCAGCACATCGACGTGGTGCTCCACGCCGACGGCTCGGTCGAGGTGCGCGACGACGGCCGCGGCATCCCCGTCGACATCGAGCCCAAGACCGGGCTGACCGGCGTCGAGGTCGTCTTCACCAAGCTGCACGCCGGCGGGAAGTTCGGCGGCGGCTCGTACGCCGCGTCCGGCGGCCTGCACGGCGTGGGCGCGTCGGTGGTCAACGCGCTGTCGGCGCGCCTCGACGTCGAGGTGGACCGCAACGGGCGCACCTACAAGATGGCCTTCCACCGCGGTGAGCCGGGCGAGTTCGCCGGCGCGGGGCCGGAGGCCCCGTTCGAGCCGTTCGTCTCCGGCTCCGTGCTGGGGACCGTGGGCAAGGTCGGCCGGACCGTCACCGGCACGCGGGTGCGCTACTGGGCCGACCGTCAGATCTTCCTTCCCTCCGCGGTCTTCTCGTACGACGAGCTGGCGACCCGCGCGCGCCAGACGAGCTTCCTCGTCCCCGGCCTCGAGATCACGCTGCGCGACGAGCGCGGCCTGCCGGGCACGCCGGGCGAGCAGGGGCCGCACGTCGAGACCTTCCGCCACACCGGCGGCGTCGTCGACTTCGTCGACTACCTGGCGCCGGACCCGAAGGTCACGGAGGTCTGGCACCTGACCGGCTCCGGCACGTTCACCGAGACCGTGCCGGTGCTCGACGAGCGTGGCCACATGACCCCGCAGGCGGTCGAGCGCACGTGCGACGTCGACGTCGCGGTGCGCTGGGGCACGGGCTACGAGACCGACGTCCGCTCCTTCGTCAACATCATCGCGACGCCCAAGGGCGGCACCCACGTCGCCGGATTCGAGCAGGCCCTGGTCAAGGCGCTGCGCGACGCGGTCACCGCCAACGCCCGCCGGCTCAAGGTGTCGACGAAGAACGGCGAGGAGCGCCTCGAGAAGGACGACCTGACGGCCGGCCTCACCGCCGTCGTCACCGTGCGCCTGGCCGAGCCGCAGTTCGAGGGGCAGACCAAGGAGGTGCTGGGCACCGCCGCGGTGCGCGGCATCGTCGCCAAGGTGGTCGGCACCGAGCTCACCGCGCTGCTCACCTCGACGCGTGGCGCCGTGAAGACCCAGGTCAACACGCTGCTCGACAAGATCGTCGCCGAGATGCAGGGGCGCCTGGCGGCCCGCAAGCAGAAGGAGATCTCGCGCCGCAAGACCGCGCTGGAGTCGAGCTCGCTGCCGCCGAAGCTCGCGGACTGCCGCATCGACGACGTCGAGCGCAGCGAGCTGTTCATCGTCGAGGGCGACAGCGCCCTCGGCACCGCGAAGCTCGCCCGCTCGTCGGACTACCAGGCCCTGCTGCCCATCCGCGGCAAGATCCTCAACGTCCAGAAGGCGTCGATCTCGGACATGCTCCACAACGCCGAGTGCGCCGCGATCATCCAGGTGGTCGGCGCCGGATCGGGGCGCACGTTCGACCTGGAGCAGGCCCGCTACGGCAAGGTCATCATGATGACCGACGCCGACGTCGACGGCGCCCACATCCGCACGCTCCTGCTGACGCTCTTCTACCGGTACATGAAGCCGATGGTGGCGGCCGGCCGCGTGTACGCCGCCGTCCCGCCGCTGCACCGCATCGAGCTGATGGGCAGCCGCAAGGCCGACGAGGACAAGTACCTCTACACGTACTCCGAGGCCGAGCTCGTCGCCACGCTGAAGAAGCTCGAGAAGGCCGGCAGGCGGTACTCCGACGACATCCAGCGGTACAAGGGTCTCGGGGAGATGGACTCCCAGCAGCTCTCGGAGACGACGATGGACCCACGCCACCGCACGCTGCGGCGGGTGACCGTCGAGGCGGCGGAACGAGCGGAGCAGGTGTTCGACATGCTGATGGGGTCCGACGTCGGCCCCCGGCGCGACTTCATCGTCGACCACGCCGGCGCGCTCGACCCCAACAAGATCGACGCCTGAGCGCCCGGGCCGTTCTGGGAGGATGTTCGCCGTGACCGAGGTGCTCGACCTGCAGGACGTGACGATCGTCCGCGGCACGACGACGATCCTCGAGGGTCTCTCGTGGACCGTGCGCGAGGGCGAGCGCTGGGTGGTGCTCGGGCGCAACGGCGCCGGCAAGACGACGCTGCTGCAGATCGCGTCCGGGCGCATGCACCCGACCAGCGGGACGGCCGACGTCCTCGGCGAGCGCATGGGCCGGGTCGACGTGTTCGAGCTGCGGCCCCGCATCGGCCTGTCCAGCGCCGCGCTGGCCGAGCACATCCCGTCCGGCGAGCTGGTGCGCGACGTGGTCATCACCGCCGCGTACGGCGTCACCGGCCGCTGGCGCGAGCAGTACGAGGACCTCGACGAGTCGCGTGCGGGGGACCTGCTCACGGTGTTCGGCGTCGACCACCTCGCGCGCCGGTACTTCGGCACCCTGTCGGAGGGCGAGCGCAAGCGTGTCCAGATCGCCCGCGCGCTCATGAGCGACCCCGAGCTGCTGCTGCTCGACGAGCCGGCGGCCGGCCTGGACCTCGGTGGGCGCGAGGAGCTCGTCGGGGCGCTCGCCGAGCTGGCGCGCGACCCGCGCTCACCGGTCCTGGTCCTCGTGACGCACCACGTGGAGGAGATCCCGCCGGGGTTCACCCACGCGCTGCTGCTGCGGCAGGGGCACGTGGAGGCGGCCGGGCCGCTCGACGAGGTGCTGACCGCGGAGCACCTGTCCGCCACCTTCGGCCTCGGGCTCGAGCTGGACCGGCACGGCGACCGCTGGTCGGCGCGCGCCGTGCCGACCAGCGTGCGCAGCGGCGCGCACTGACTGGTCAGGACCCGAAGACCCCTCGGGTCCCTTCCCTGGCGCGCTAGTGTCGAGGTGAGCGCGGCCGCTGGCGGCCGTCACTCGGGAGGGGGACGCCGTGGCCTGGCTGTGGTGGCTCGGAGCCGCATTGGTGCTCGCGATCGCCGAGGAGCTCTCGCTCGGGCTCGTCCTGCTCATGTTCTCCGGCGGCGCCCTCGCCGCCGCCCTTGCCGCGGGGCTCCACGCCCCGGTCGTCGTGCAGGTGATCGTCGCCGTCGTCGTGTCCGGGCTGCTCCTGTTCACGTTGCGGCCGTGGCTGCTCAAGCACCTCCGTCGCCGCCAGCGACTGGTGGAGACGAACGTGCACGCGCTCGTGGGACGCCATGCGGTGGCCGTCACCGACGTCGCGCCCGGTGGCGGCCGCGTCAAGATCGGCGGCGAGGTATGGACCGCGCGCACCAGCACGGATGCGCGGATCGCGACGGGGACGCCGGTGCGCGTGACCCGGATCGACGGCGCGACCGCCGTCGTCGAACCCATCGAGGAGTGACATGAACGTCGCCGAAACCATCGGCCTGGTCGTCCTTGCCCTGATCGCGCTCTTCGTCATCATCGCGCTCGTCCGCGCGGTGCGGATCGTGCGCCAGGCCGAGGCCTACATCGTCGAGCGCCTGGGCCGGTACTCCCGCACCCTGGACGCGGGCCTGCACCTGCTCGTGCCGTTCGTCGACCGGGTGCGCGCCCGCGTGGACCTGCGCGAGCAGGTCGTCTCGTTCCCGCCGCAGCCGGTCATCACCTCGGACAACCTCGTCGTGTCCATCGACACGGTCATCTACTTCCAGGTGACCGAGCCGAGGGCCGCGGTGTACGAGATCCAGAACTACTACACCGGCATCGAGCAGCTGACGGTCACCACGCTCCGTAACGTCATCGGCACCATGGACCTGGAGCAGACCCTGACCAGCCGCGACCAGATCAACGGCCAGCTGCGCGGCGTGCTCGACGAGGCGACGGGCAAGTGGGGCATCCGGGTCAACCGCGTCGAGCTCAAGGCGATCGACCCGCCGCCCAGCATCCAGAGCTCGATGGAGCAGCAGATGCGCGCCGAGCGTGACCGCCGCGCCACGATCCTCACCGCGGAAGGCGTCAAGCAGAGCAAGATCCTCACCGCCGAGGGCGAGAAGCAGGCCGCGGTGCTCCGTGCCGAGGGCGACGCGCAGTCGGCCGTGCTCCGCGCCGAGGGCGACGCGCGCGCGATCCTCCAGGTGTTCGACGCGATCCACCGCGGCGACGCCGACCCCAAGCTGCTGGCCTACCAGTACCTGCAGACGCTGCCGAAGATCGCTCAGAGCCAGTCGAGCACGATGTGGTTCCTGCCGTCGGAGCTGTCCGGCGCGCTCGGCCAGCTGGCTCGTGGCTTCACCGGTGGCGGCGGCGTGCCGCCCACCGAGCCGTCGCCCGCGGTCCCGGGGGAGCGGTCCGCGGCCTTGCCGACGGGCAACCTGCCGCCGATGTCGCTGCCGACCGCGGCCGAGGCACTCGCCGAGGCCCGCCGGCAGTCCGAGGCAGCGACCGCCGACGCCACGGACGCGGGCACCCGCAGCGGCATGCCGTTCAACCCCGAGGTCGAGGCCGGCCAGCGCCCGGGCGGTGTGCCGCCCGCGCCGCGCGGCCATTCGGTGCCGCCCGCCTCGTCGGAGGAAGCCCCGGAGGAAGCACCGCCCGGGGAGTGAGCCGGCCTCACCGGGAGCCATGCGGTCGGGACCCGTCCCGGCGCATGGCTCCCGTCGTGCGGGTGCTGGGCCGAACGGGTGACGCTCCTGGTCGCGCGCCCCGTCGCGGCACTGGGACTTGCTGAGTGAGTGCTCACTCATTTAGTCTCTCCGGGTGCAGATCACTGGAGCGCGGTCGGGTCGCGCCGCACCGCTGCCGCCCGACGAGCGCCGCCTCGCCATCCTCAAGGCCGTGCTTCCCGTCGTGCGGACCCGCGGCACCGACGTGACGACACGCGAGCTGGCCGAGGCGGCCGAGGTCGCCGAGGGCACCCTCTTCCGTGTGTTCGACGACAAGGAGTCGCTCGTCCGGGAGGCGATCGCCTCGGCGCTCGACCCCGGGGAGTACCTCGCGGAGCTGGGCGCGATCGACCTGGGGCTGCCCGTCGAGGAGCGCCTCGGCCTGGTGATCCGCACCGGCGTCGCGCGGATGGCGGACCTCGCGCTGTGGATGTCGATGGTCAACCGGCACCATCGCGGATCTGGTCCACCCGGCCCCGGCGGGGTGCACCGCGGCCCGCACGAGTCGTGGGCGGAGCGCCAGCAGGCGACCCAGGCGCTCGTCCGGGCCCAGCTGCGGCGGGTGCTCGAGCCCGACGCCGGACGGCTGCGCTACCCGATCGACGCCGCGATCGTCATGCTCGAGGCACTGGTCACGGGCACCATCATCCAGTCCGCGGGCCGGCTCCGACAGGGCCTCGCCGCTCAGGACGTCGACCCGGACCTCGTCGCCGACTTCTTCCTCCACGGGGTGCTCGACCCCGACGAGGCCACCGTCTAGAACCGTCCATCTCCGAGAGGGAGACCCATGCTGGTCCGGCTCCTCCGCGAGCACCTGCGCCCGTACGCGGGCACCGCGCTGGCGGTCGTCGCCCTGCAGATCGTGCAGGTCGTCGCGACGCTCTACCTCCCCAGCCTCAACGCCGACATCATCGACAAGGGTGTCGCGGCGGGGAACACCCACGAGATCTGGCGGCTGGGCGGCATCATGCTCGCCGTCAGCCTCGCCCAGGTCGTCTGCGCGATCGGCGCCGTCTACCTCGGCTCCCGCACCGCGATGGCGCTCGGCCGCGACATGCGCGCCCGCCTGTTCGACCGGGTCCAGGCCTTCTCGCAGCAGGAGATGGGCTCCTTCGGTGCCCCGACCCTCATCACGCGCACGACGAACGACGTGCAGCAGGTGCAGATGGTCGTCCTCATGACGTTCACCATCATGCTGATGGCGCCGATCATGCTGGTCGGCGGCGTCATCATGGCGTTGCGCGAGGACGTCGCACTGTCCGGCGTGCTGCTGGTCGTCGTGCCGGTGCTGGCGATCATCGTCGCCTTCGTCGTGACCAAGATGGTGCCCTGGTTCCGCAAGATGCAGGGGCGGATCGACGCCGTCAACCGCGTCATGCGCGAGCAGCTCACCGGCGTCCGCGTCATCCGGGCGTTCGTCCGCGAGGGGCGCGAGCGGGCGCGGTTCGGCCAGGCGAACGACGACGTCTACGAGGCGGGCGTGCGCACGGGCATGTTCATGGCCGTGCTGTTCCCGCTGGTGATGTTCGTCATGAACGCCACCAGCGTGTCCGTGCTGTGGTTCGGCGCACGCCGCATCGACAACGGCCAGATGCAGATCGGCGCCCTGACGGCGTTCATCAGCTACATCGTCTTCATCCTCATGGCCGTGATGATGAGCTCGCTGATCTTCGTCATGATCCCGCGCGCCATGGTCGCCTCCGAGCGCATCGCCGCCGTCGTCGACACCAAGCCCACCGTGCTGCCGCCCATCCAGCCGGTCGCCCTGCCGGCCGGGCCGGAGCGCGGGCTCCTCGAGCTCCACGGCGTCGAGTTCCGCTACCCGGGCGCCGAGGACGCGGTGCTGCAGGACATCGACCTGGTGGCCGAGCCCGGCAGGACCACGGCGATCATCGGCTCGACGGGGTCGGGCAAGACGACGCTGGTCAACCTGGTGCCGCGGCTCTACGACGTCACCGGCGGGTCCGTGACGGTCGGTGGCGTCGACGTGCGCGACGTCGCGCCCGACGAGCTCTGGGCCCTCATCGGGCTCGTCCCGCAGAAGCCCTACCTGTTCTCCGGCACCGTCCGGTCGAACCTCCAGTTCGGGGCGCCGGACGCGACCGACGAGGAGCTGTGGCACGCCCTCGAGGTGGCGCAGGCGAAGGACTTCGTCGAGGCGATGGAGGCCGGCCTGGACGCGCCGATCGCGCAGGGCGGCACCAACGTCTCCGGCGGCCAGCGCCAGCGCCTGGCGATCGCGCGGGCGATCGCCCGAAGGCCCGCGATCTACCTGTTCGACGACTCGTTCTCGGCCCTCGACTACGCGACCGACGCCGCGCTGCGCGCGGCGCTCGTCCCCGAGACCCGGGACGCCACCGTGCTCGTCGTCGCCCAGCGCGTCGCGACCATCCGCAACGCCGACCGGATCGTCGTCCTGGACGACGGCAAGGTCGTCGGCGTCGGCACCCACGCCGAGCTGCTCGAGAGCAACCCGACGTACCAGGAGATCGTCTACTCGCAGCTGAGCGTGGAGGAAGCGGCATGAGCGCCCAGGAGAACGGCGAGACGACCCCGGCGGTGACCCCGCCGCGCCCGCCGCAGCGGCGTGGCCCGATGGGCCCGATGGGCGGCATGGGCATGCCGGGCGAGAAGGCCAAGGACCTCAAAGGCTCGGGCAAGCGGCTCGTCGGCCTGCTGCGCCCCGAGCGCACTCGGCTGGTCGGTGTGTTCGTCCTCGGCGTGCTGTCGGTCGCGGCGGCCGTCGTCGGGCCGAAGATCCTCGGCAAGGGCACCAACGTCATCTTCGAGGGCCTCGTCGGCCGGATGATCGCCAAGCAGCTGCCCGCCGGCGTCGACCCCAGCACGGTGAGCATCGACCAGGTGATCGCCGGGCTGCGGGCCAAGGGCCAGGGCCAGTTCGCCGACCTGCTGGCCGGGATGCACGACGTCCACGTCGGCCAGGGCGTGGACTTCCACCGCCTGGCGATGATCCTGCTGCTGGTGCTCGGCATCTACGCGGTGTCGTCGGTGTTCGGCTGGCTGCAGTTCCGGCTCACCACGCGCATGGTGCAGAACACCGCGCGCCAGCTGCGCAACGACGTGGAGGCGAAGCTCGGCCGGCTGCCGCTGTCGTACTTCGACCGCCAGCCGCGCGGCGAGCTGCTGTCCCGCGTGACGAACGACATCGACAACGTTGCCCAGACCATGCAGCAGACGCTGTCGCAGCTCATCACGTCCGTGCTCACCGTCGTCGGTGTGCTCGTCATGATGTTCTCGATCTCGTGGGAGCTGGCGCTCGTCGCGCTCGTGACCGTGCCGCTGGCGATGGTCATCGCGACGGCGATCGCCAAGCGGTCGCGGCCCCAGTTCGTCAAGCAGTGGACGCACACCGGCGAGCTCAACGCGCACATCGAGGAGATGTTCACCGGGCACGCGCTGGTGACGGTCTTCGGCCGGCAGCGTGAGGCGGGGAAGGTGTTCGCCGAGCGCAACGGCAAGCTCTACGACGCGAGCTTCCGGGCCCAGGCGATCTCGGGCATCATCCAGCCGGCGCTCGGCTTCGTCTCGAACCTCAACTACCTCATCGTCGCCGTCGTCGGCGGCCTCAAGGTGGCGTCCGGCACGCTCACGCTCGGTGACGTGCAGGCGTTCATCCAGTACAGCCGCCAGTTCAGCCAGCCGATCACGCAGATCGCGGCCATGGCGAACCTGCTGCAGTCCGGCGTCGCGTCGGCGGAGCGGGTGTTCGAGCTGCTGGACGCGGAGGAGCAGTCCGCCGACCCGGTGCCGGCCGCCAAGCTCGCCCAGCCGGTCAAGGGCCGGGTGGAGTTCGAGCACGTGGCGTTCCAGTACGACCCCGCCAAGCCCCTCATCAAGGACCTCTCCATGGTGGCCGAGCCGGGGCACACGATCGCCATCGTCGGGCCCACCGGCGCCGGCAAGACCACCCTGGTCAACCTCATCATGCGGTTCTACGAGGTCAACGGCGGGCGGATCACGCTGGACGGCGTCGACACCCGCACCCTGACGCGCGACGAGCTGCGCTCGCAGATGGGCATGGTGCTGCAGGACACCTGGCTGTACGAGGGCACCATCGCCGAGAACATCGCCTACGGCGTGGACGAGGCGAGCCGTGACGAGGTGGTCGCCGCGGCGACGGCCACGCACGTCGACCGGTTCGTGCGCACCCTGCCCAAGGGCTACGACACGAAGATCGACGACGAGGGCGGGTCGCTGTCGGCGGGCGAGAAGCAGCTGCTGACCATCGCCCGGGCGTTCCTCGCCGACCCGACGATCCTCATCCTCGACGAGGCCACCTCGTCGGTGGACACCCGCACCGAGGTGCTGGTGCAGAAGGGCATGGCGGCCCTGCGTGCGGGCCGGACGTCGTTCGTCATCGCCCACCGGCTGTCGACCATCCGGGACGCGGACCTCATCCTCGTCATGGAGCACGGCGACATCGTCGAGCAGGGTACGCACGCCCAGCTGCTCGAGTCCGGGGGCGCCTACGTCCGGCTGTACGAGAGCCAGTTCGCCTCGGCGGCGGTCGAGGAGTCCTGACCCCACGCACCCCGACGGCCGCGCGTCCCGGACCGGCTCCGGGCGCGCGGCCGTCGTGCCGCTGTGCAGGCTCTAGGCTTCGGGGGTGCCACTCGTATCGTTTCGACCGCGGAGCGATCCGGCCGCGCGGACCCGCGTCGTCCGCGACCGCCTGACCCTGACCCTGTACGGCCCGTACACGGTGTGGGGATGGCTGTTGTACAGCTTCAACCCGAGCGCGCCCCTGCTGGGCCGTGACCTGCGGATCAGCGACGCGCTCGTGGGGCTCCACGGGACCGCGATGGCGGCGGGCGGCCTCGCGGCGGCCTTCCTCGCGCCCCGCGCGGTGCTGTGGTGGGGACGCCGCCGGGCCATCCTCGGGTCGCTGGTGCTCGTGGTCGTCGGCGTCAGCGGGCTCCTCACCGGGCCGGCGCTGGGGTGGACCCTCACCGCGATGCTCGTGCTCTCGCTGGGCGGGAACGTCCTGATCTCGGCCACCCAGGTGGGCCTGGCGCTGCACCAGGGGCCGGCCGCATCGGCGGCCATCAGCGAGGGCAACGCCGTCGGCTCGGGCGTCGGCCTCCTGGGCCCGCTCGCCGTCGGTGCCGCGGTCGCGGTCGGCTGGGGGTGGCGCCCGGGCGTGCTGGTGACCGCGGGCCTCGCCGTCGTCGTCATCGTGCTCATCGCCCGCCTCCCCGAGTCCGAGAGCCTGCCGCGCCGGGCTGTCCCGGTGGTGGCGCGCGGTGACGCCGCGCCCGCCCGCCGCCGCCGTGGCACGGCCGCGGTCATGTTCGTCGGCGGCGTCGTCGCGGCCGTCGCCGTGGAGAACGCCACGACCTACTGGTCGACGAAGCTCGTCATCGAGCGCACGGGGGCGGGAGCCGGCATCGCGGCGGCCGCCACGGCCGGGCTCGTGGCCGGCATGACGGCCATCCGGCTCATCGTCGGGCCGCTCTCGCTGCGGCTCGCGCCCGCCCGCCTGCTCGCCGCGGGCTTCCTGTTCACCGTCGTCGGCTGGACCGTGCTGTGGACCACGACGAGCACGGGCGTCGCGCTGGCCGGGCTGGTGCTGGCCGGCCTGGGCCTGGGCGTGCAGTACCCGCTGTCGATCGCACTGCTGCTGGCCGCCTCGCCCGGGCACTCCGACCGCGCCCAGGGCGACGCCACCCTGTGGGGCTCGCTGTCGATCGGCGTCGCGCCGTTCCTCCTCGGCTGGCTGTCCGACCAGGTGGGGATGCACACCGCCTTCGTCGCCGTGCCGCTGTTTGCGCTGGCGGGCGCGGTGGTGGCCGCGCTGGGGGGCCGGGCGCTGCGCCGGGCGGCGGCCGCGGGCTGACAGGATCGGAGCATGCTGACTCCGCACGTGCTGCCCGTGACCGAGGCGGCCGACGAGCGGCTCGCCGACTACGTGTCGCTCACCGACGTCGCGCTGCGCTCGCGGCACGAGCCAGGGGCCGGCCTGTACATCGCCGAGAGCTCCACGGTGCTGGGCCGCGCGCTGGAGGCGGGGCACCGGCCTCGCTCGGTGCTGCTGGCGCCTCGATGGCTGCCGGACGTGCTGGGGATGCTGGCGGCCGCGCCGGCCGTCGGCGACATGCCGGTCTACGTCGCCGAGGAGCCCGTGCTCGAGGCCATCACGGGGTTCCACGTGCACCGTGGCGCGCTGGCGGCGATGCAGCGGCCGGCGTTGCCCGCCCTGGCCGACGTGCTGACCGGGGCGCGACGCGTGGCGGTGCTCGAGGACATCGTCGACCACACGAACGTCGGGGCCGCCTTCCGCTCCGCCGCGGCGCTGGGCGTCGACGCCGTGCTCGTGACGCCGCGCTGCGCCGACCCGCTGTACCGGCGCTCGGTGCGTGTCTCCATGGGAACCGTGTTCCAGGTGCCCTGGACGCGGATCGACCCGTGGCCGGCGGGGGTGGACGACCTGCGCGCCGCGGGGTTCGTCGTCGCGGCCCTGGCGCTCTCCGACGAGTCCATCAGCCTGGACGACCTGGTCGCGGACCCGCCGGAGCGGCTGGCGCTGGTGCTGGGTGCCGAGGGCGACGGCCTCAAGCCGCGGACCGTCGCCTCGGCGGACCTCGTCGTGCGGATCCCGATGGCGGGCGGGGTCGACTCGCTCAACGTCGCGGCGGCCGCGGCCGTGGCCTTCTGGGCGACGCGGGTCTGAGCGCGGAGGCGGTGCCTCCCGGCGTCAGAGCCCTGGGACGAGGAGGTCGTCGATCGGCGGTTCGCCGGCGGCGGAGGCGAAGAGCGTCAGGCCGCGGATGACGGCCGCTCGTTCGTCGGGCGACAGGTGGGTGATCACGCTGCGGATCTCCTGACGCCTGCGAGCCGTGGCCTCCTCGACCAGGTGCCTGCCCGACTCGGTGAGGTCGACGAGCACCTCGCGGCGACTGTCGGGGTTCTCGCGCCGGGTGATCCAGCCGCCGGCTTCCATCCTGTCGAGGGAGCGGGTGAAGGTCGACGGCACCGCGTCCATGCGGGCGGCCAGCGTGCCGGTGCGCAGCGGGCCTTCGGCCGACAGGATGACGAGGACCCGGAACTGGGGCGGCGTGACGAGCTCGAGCGCGTTGGCGACCGAGCGGGCGACGACACCGAGCAACGCGCGGGAGGCGGTGAGGGTGGCGTCGACCGCCGCGCCTACCCCGTCCGGCGCTCCTTTCGGCATGCCCACCCCTCCCGGATTCGCATGTAGCCATGCAACAGTTGCATCATTACACGCGTGTCGTCATCGTCGTCCTGGCTCCGCAGCTCCCGCTTCGGCCTGTTCACGCTAGCAGTGGGGGTCGGGGCTGCCTCCGGCCTGGCCGCCGTCGGCTTCCGCTACCTCATCCAGCTGGTCACCTGGCTGATGACGGGTCAGGGCGAGTTCGGGCAGGCCGGCCGCGTGGCCAGCTCCCACCTGCCCTGGCTCGGGTCGGCCTTCTACGTGCTCGTCCCGGTCATCGGCGGCATCGTCTACGGCCCGGTGGTCTACCGCTACGCCCGCGAGGCGCGCGGCCACGGGGTGCCCGAGGTGATGGTCGCGGTGGCGGAGAACGGCGGCCGGATGCGGCCTCGGGTCGCGGCGATCAAGGCGATGGCCTCGGCGGTGACCATCGGGACCGGCGGCAGCGTCGGGCGCGAAGGCCCGATCGTGCAGATCGGCTCGGCCCTCGCCTCGACGCTCGGCCAGTGGGTGCGCGTGCCCGAGGCCCGGCTGCGGATCCTCGTCGCCTGCGGCGCGGGCGGGGCCATCGCGGCGACGTTCAACGCACCGATCGCCGGCGTGTTCTTCGGTGTCGAGATCATCCTGCGGGACATGTCGGGCGACGCCCTGTTCGCCGTGATGCTGTCCGCGATGCTGGCCGACGCCGTGGCGCGCCCCATCCTGGGCAACCAGCCCTTCCTGTCCCAGTTCCCGCACGGGATCACGCTGCACGGTTCGTCGGACTACGTGCTCGTGGCCGTCCTCGCCGTGCTCTCGGCCCTCGTCGGCCAGCTGTTCCGGGCCGCGCTGTACTGGATCGAGGACCGCTGCGACCGCCTCTGGGGCAGCCGCCCGGAGTGGGCCCGACCCATCGTGGGTGGCCTGGCGGTCGGCCTGCTGCTGCTCCTGGTGCCGCAGATGTACGGGGTGGGCTACCCGGTGATGTTCAAGGCCCTGGCCGGCAGCTACGCCACCTGGTTCGTGCTGGTGCTCCTGCTGGCGAAGATCCTGGCCACCAGCCTCACGCTGGGGGTCGGCGGCTCGGGGGGCGTGTTCGCCCCCTCCCTGTTCATCGGTCTGATGACCGGTGTGCTCTACGGAGCGCTGGTCAGCCACCTGTTCGGCGCCAGCGCGGGCGACCCCGCGCTGTACGCCGCTGTCGGCATGGCCGGCGTCTTCGGCTCGTCCACCCGCGCCCCGCTCACCGCGCTCGCCAGCGTGGTGGAGATGACCGGGGACTACTCCATCACCCTGTCGATCATGCTGACCGTGGCGATCTCCACCCTCATCTCCCGGCGCGTGAGCTACGGCACCATCTACACCACGAAGCTGCTCCGCCGCGGCCAGGACATCGACCGGACCGCGCCGTGGCGATCCTTCACCGACCTGCGTGCCGACCAGGCGATGGACGTCGCGTCGCCGTCGATCCGGATCCCGACGGCGCAGCCGGCGGAACCGGCGGGCGAGGCGGTGCTCGGCGCGCCGGTCGTCCGGCAGCGCGCGCCCCGCCCCGTCTTCGCCTCCGAGTCCCTCGTCGAGGTGCTGCGTCACCTCGAGACCCATGGCGAGGAGGTCATCCCCGTGGTCGACGACGGCGCGGACCAGGTGGTCGGCTGGGTCACCGGCACCTCCGTGCTGCGCACCATCGCACGCCAGCTGGCGGTGCACCCGCACACCGCCGACGGAGGTGCGGACGGCCGCAGCACGTTGCCCGGTCACGAGGTCGTCGCCGTCGCGGTCACCGACGACTCCACCCTGGTCGGGGCGCGGCTGGGCGACGTCTCGTGGCCCGACGGGTATGCGGCAGTCGGCTACAGCCGTGGCCGGCGCCGGGGAGAGCCGCTGCCCGACGTCGTGCTGCACGCCGGCGACCACGTGGAGCTCCTGACCCGCCGACCGTGACCGGGTCGGTGCGGATCCCGGTGGCAGCCCTGCTCTGAGCCGGTGCCGGCTCGCAGCTCGCGCGAACCGGCCGTCCGAGGCCTGGACCTAGTCGTCCGGGCCTGTGACGTGCGCGGCTTCCGCGGCCGAACGTGCCGGGCGGTTTCACGACCCTGCGCATCGGCGTCCGGCGCGGCGGGCCAGCGCCGGCCCGCCCGCACGCATGGGATCCTGAGGGCCGGCCCGTCGCCGCGGGCCGCCGGACGAGGTGCGCCGTACCCGGCCCGACAAGACGACGCTCCCGGAAGGTGCGCGTCATGGCAGGTCAGGTCGTCCAGGTCGTCGGCTCGTTGCTCGTGCTCGCCGCGTTCGCGGCGTCGCAGGCCGGGCGTCTCGAGACCACGTCCGTGCGGTACCTCGTCCTCAACCTCGTGGGCTCCGGCACGCTCGCCGTCCAGGCGGCCGTCACGAGCCAGTGGGGGTTCCTGCTGCTCGAGGGCGTGTGGGCGATCGTGTCGCTCGTCGGGCTCGTCCGGCCGCGGCGCCCCCGGCGGGGTGTCCCGGCGGCCGGCTGAGCGGGTCGTCGACCGGTGCTCAGGACTCCGGGTCCGTCACGTCGGCGACGGTCGCCCCCAGCGCGCGGACCACGTCGTCGCCGACGAGCGTCGCGGCGACGCCGTGCGCGCCGGCGCCGATGGAGACGCTGCGTCCGCCGGTGACGCGCTCGTCGGCGATCACCGGCCAGGCGCGCAGCGAGCCGAACGGGGTGATGGTGCCCCGCTCGTACCCGGTGACGTCCTTGGCGGTGGCGGCGTCCGGCATCGACATCCGGCTGATGCCGAGCAGCGCGCGGAGCTTGGGCCAGGAGATGGTCCGGTCGCCCGGGACCAGGACGAAGAGGAAGTCGTCGCCACCACGTCGCACGACGATCGTCTTGAGCACGTCGGCGGGTTCCAGGCCGCGGGCCGCGGCGGCCTCGGCCAGGGAGCTGACCCGGCCGTGCCGGGTGATCGCGTAGGGGACGCCGGCGGCCGCCAGCGCGGCGGCGGCGCGCGCCTCGCCGTCCGCCGGGCCGGTCGTGGCGGCGCCCGCGCTCGCGTCGCTCACGAGAGCGCCAGCCCCTCCACGAGCTCGATGCCGGGCGCGCTCGCCAGCAGCGCCCCGGGCAGGGACAGCTTGGAGCGGCGCACGCCGCTGCCGATGACCACGCGGTCGCCGGCGTCGGGATCGGTGCTCGCCACCGAGGCGTCGATCAGCACCCGGTAGTGCCCAGGCAGGCCGAGGAACGTGATGCCGCCGTACTCCATGCCGGACTCGGCGGTGGCGCGGTCCATCGGCAGGAAGGTGGCCTTCCGGACGTCGAGCAGCCGCTTGACGACGTTGTTGACGTCGGCGCGCGTGGTGGCGCGCACGCCGGCGGCCGCGAGGCGTTCGGTGCCCTCGCGCCGGCCGACGACGAGCACGCAGTTGACCGAGCCCGACGACGGCAGGCCGTAGGCCTCGTTGAGGGCGGCGGTGTCGGCGAGGTCGGGGTCGATCTCGGTCACGTGGACCTCGTCGGCCACCTCCGCGACGGCCGCGGCCCAGGAGGTGAGCGCGGCCGCGGTCGCCGGTGCGAGCAGGTCGGGGCGCGCGAGGGCGGGCACCCAGGTCAGCGTCGGCATGCCCGCACGGTAGCTCGCCGCGGCGACGCTCGTCGTGCCGCGACCGCCCGCTGGTTCGTCGTCCCGGAGCGGCACGACCTGGCGACCCGTCGGGGCGCGTGGCGCTCGACCGCGACCGACGCCGGCTCGTCGTGCCAGGACCGCGCGAGCCCGCCCGGCCGCGGGTTCGTCGGGCCTGGGGCTACCGCGAGTAGGTGGCGGTGAGCGTCGCCCGGGCCAGCGTGTGGCCGCGGGCGGTGAACGCGACGGCCGCCGGGCTCGTCGTCGGCCCGACGCCCAGCTCGTCCACGTCCAGGGCGTGCACGGCGAAGACGTAGCGGTGCGCCCGGTCGCCCCGGGGCGGTCCGGCGCCCTCGTAGCCGTCGTCGCCGCCGTCGCTGCGCACGTGGAACGCGCCGCGCGGCAGGTGGGCGCCGCCGTGGCCGCCCGCGCCGTGGTCGAGGGACGTGACGGTCCCGGGGACGTCGACGACGGTCCAGTGCCAGTAGCCGGAGGGCGTGGGCGCGTCGGGGTCGAAGCAGTTGACGAGGAACGAGCGGGTGCCGGCCGGGAAGCCGCTCCAGGCGAGGGCGGGGGACTGGTTGCCGCCGTCCACGGCGTACACGGCGGGCAGCCGGGACCCGTCGGTGATGTCGGGGCTGGTGAGGGTGAAGGAGGGGACGGGCGGCAGCTTGCCGTAGGGGTCCTCCGCGACCGGGCGGTCGAGGGACGTCATCGGTGACCTCCTGCGTCGGTGGTGCGTCCCAGCATGGTCCGTGGCGGCCGTCGGCGCTCGCGGTCGATTGACACGGAGGGCGTGTCGGCGTGTACTGGCATCATCGAACGTGTGTTCGAGAACGAGCTGGTAGGGGGCAGGGCATGACGGCCGTGGCGGAGGCCCGCGAGGTGGCGGCGCAGGCCCGGGCCGAGCGCGCGGCGCTGGCGTGGGAGGCGCTGGCACGCGCGGAGCTGCGCACGGGGGCACGCAGCGTCCGCGCGGCCCCGGCGGCGCCGTCCGCGGTGCCGTCGGTCCCGGCAGCGGACGACGAACCAGCGCGGCCGGCCGCCCTCATCACGGCCGAGCGGCCCCCGATGGCGGTGCCGCCGGCGCTGGCGCCGCTGCTGCCCGAGGGGCTGCGCCGCGGCGGCACCACCGCGGTGACGGGGTCGACCTCGCTGGTCCTGGCGCTGCTGGCGCACGCGTGCGCGCACGGCGCGTGGGTCGCCGTCGTCGGGCGCCCGGACCTCGGGGTGCTGGCGGCATCGCAGGCCGGGCTGGACCTCGAGCGGCTGGCGATGGTGCCGTCGCCGGGGGCGGACGCGCCGGCGGTGGTGGCGGCGCTGCTCGACGGGCTGGACGTCGTCGTCGTCGGCCCCGGGGCGCGGCTGACCGACGCCGACCGGCGACGGCTGGCGGCGCGAGCCCGGGACCGCGGGGCGGTGCTCATGCCGACGTACGCGTGGCCGGGCGCGGGCACCACGCTCGTCGTCGAGGGTGGCCGGTGGACCGGGGTCGGCACCGGCGACGGCTGGCTGCGCGCGCACCGGCTGCGGGTGGCGCGCACGGGGCGCGGGGTGGGGGCCGGGCGCACGGTCGACCTCGTCCTGCCGCTGGGTGCGCAGGTGCCCGACGAGCCGGCGGTGGCCCCCGTGGCGGCGCCGGGCGAAGGACTGAGGCTCGTCGGATGAGCACGTCCCTCATCACCCGGACCACTGTCGTCTGGGTGCCGGACTGGCCGGTCGCCGCGGCGGCCGCGGCGGTCGGCATCCCGGGGCACCTGCCGGCGGCGGTGCACGACGGGCAGCGGATCGTCGCGACCTCGGCGCTCGCCCGTGCCGAGGGTGTCCGCCGTGGCATGCGCCGCCGGCAGGCGCAGGGCTGCTGCCCCGAGCTCGTGCTGCTGGCCGCCGACGACGCGCGGGACGTGCGCGCGTTCGAGCCGGTCGCCACCGCGGTGGAGGGCGTCGTCGCCGGCGTCGAGGTCGCCCGGCCCGGCCTGCTGCTGCTGCCGGCGGGTGGCGCGAGCCGGTACCACGGCTCGGAGGAGGCGCTGGCGGTCGCCCTCGTCGATGCCGTGGCGGGCACGGGCTTCGAGTGCGGCGTGGGCACGGCCGACGGGCTGCTGGCGGCGGTGCTGGCGGCGCGCACCGGGGCGGTGGTCACAGCGGGATGCTCGGCGGCGTTCCTCGCCGGGTACGGGATCGACGAGCTGGTGCACGCCACCGTCACCGACGAGCAGGCGGCCCAGGTGGCGGACCTCGTCGACCTGCTGCAGCGGCTCGGGCTGCGGACGCTCGGCGGGCTGGCGGCGCTGCCGACGGGCAGCGTGCACGCGCGGTTCGGGCGGCTCGGGACGTGGGCGCACCTGCTGGCGAACGGGCTCGACGAGCGGCCGCCCGCGCGCCGGCGCCCGGAGGCCGACCTCGTCGCGACGGCCGACCTGGACCCGCCGCTGGAGCGGGTGGACCAGGCGACCTTCGCCGGACGGCGGCTCGCCGAGCAGCTGCACGACGACCTGGTGGCGCGCGGCGTCGCCTGCGGCCGGCTGGAGGTGGCGGCGGCCACCGACGACGGCACGGTGCTCGCCCGCACGTGGCGCACCGACCTCGGCGGCTGGGGCGGGCTGACCCCGGCACGGATGACCGACCGGATCCGCTGGCAGCTCGAGGGATGGCTGACCGCCGGGTCGCCGGGGCACGAAGAGCACCCGGTGACGCTGGTGCGCCTGACCCTCACCGCGCTCGACGTGCTGCCGGCCGCCGCCGAGCAGGGGCGCCTGTGGGGCGGCCCGTCGGGTGGGGACCTGCGTGCGCACCGCGCCCTGGAGCGGGTGCAGGGGATCATCGGCGGCTCGGGGGTGCTCGTCGCCACCCTGGCGGGCGGACGCGACGTGCGCGAGCAGGTCCACCTGCGGGCGTGGGGCGAGCAGATCGACCCGCCACGGCCGGTCGACCGACCCTGGCCCGGGCGACTGCCCGAGCCGGCGCCGGCGACGGTGCTGACGGCCTCGTGCCGGGTCGAGCTGCGGGACGCCCTCGGGAACGCGGTGCGGTACGACGAGCGGACCGGGCTCGTGGGGGAACCGGCGGTCGTCGTCTGGCCGCCCGACGAGCCGACGGCGACAGGGGACGGGCGGCCGGGGAGGGACGGGTCCGTCGACGGGAGCCAGGGCGTGCGCTCGCCCCTGGGCGGGGGGCGCTCGTCGGTCGCCGCCACCCAGGAGACGCGCTCGTCGGCGGTCGTCGGGTGGGCGGGGCCGTGGCCGGTGTGCGAGCGGTGGTGGGCGCCGGGGTCGGTCGGCCCGGTGGTGCGTGCCCACCTGCAGGTGGCGCTCGACGACGGGCGCGGCGTGCTGCTCGTCGGGACCCCCGGCCAGGGGTGGACGTGCGAGGCGACGTATGACTGACGTCCGCTACGCGGAGCTGCACGCCCACACCGCCTACTCGTTCCTCGACGGGGCCAGCCAGCCGGAGGAGCTCGCCGCCGAGGCGTCCCGGCTCGGGCTGGAGGCCCTGGGGGTGACGGACCACGACGGGCTGTACGGCGTGGTGCGGTTCAGCCAGGCCGCCAAGGCGGTCGAGCTGCCGACGGTGTTCGGCGCCGAGCTGCACCTGCCCGCACCCGACGGGCGCCGGCACCCGCGCGAGCGGACCCGTGCGACGCCCGGCCTGCCCGTGCTCGACCCGCCGACGGCCGTCCCCGACCCGCGGGCGACGCACCTCGTCGTGCTGGCCCGCGGGCCGGACGGCTACCGGGCGCTGTCGCGCGCCATCGCCGAGGGGCACCTGCGCACCGGGGAGAAGGGCGCCGCCGAGTACCACCTCGAGGAGCTGGCGGAGCGCGCCGCCGGGCGGTGGCTGGTGCTGACCGGCTGCCGCAAGGGTTCGGTGCGCCGCGCGTTGTCCGGCGGCGACCCGTCGGGGACCGCGGGGGTGGTCCCGGGCGGGTTCGACGCCGCACGCACCGAGCTCGACCGGCTGACGGCGCTGTTCGGGCGGGACAACGTCGCGGTCGAGGTCACCGCCTCCGGGGACGCCCACGACGCCGAGCTCTCCGACGCGCTCGCCGAGCTCGCCGCCGGTGCCCGTCTGCCGCTCGTCGCGACGGGGAACGTCCACTACGCCACGCCGCGCGACGCGGACCTCGCGGCGGCGCTCGCGGCCGTGCGGGCACGCTCCGCGCTCGACGACATGGACGGCTGGCTGCCCGGCGCCCCGATGGCGCACCTGCGCTCGGCGGCCGAGATGCTCGCGCTGCACCGCCGCCACCCGCGGGCGGTGCCGACCGCCGCGGAGCTGGCGCTGGAGTGCGCCTTCGACCTGTCCCTCGTCGCGCCCAGGCTGCCGCCGTACCCGGTGCCGCCGGGGCACGACGAGGCCAGCTGGCTGCGCGAGCTCGTCCGCCGGGGCGCCCTCGAGCGCTACGGACCGCCCGGGCACGAGCGCGTCGCGGGCGCGTACGCGCAGATCGAGCACGAGCTGCGCGTCATCGAGGACCTCGGCTTCCCGGGGTACTTCCTCGTCGTCTACGACCTCGTCGAGTTCTGCCGCAGGAACGGGATCCTCGCGCAGGGCCGGGGGTCGGCCGCCAACTCGGCGGTCTGCTACGCGCTCGGGGTCACCGCGGTCGACGCCGTGGCGCACCACCTGCTGTTCGAGCGATTCCTCGCCCCCGAGCGGGACGGCCCGCCGGACATCGACGTCGACATCGAGTCGAAGCGGCGCGAGGAGGTGATCCAGTACGTCTACACCACGCACGGGCGTGAGCACGCCGCGCAGGTGGCGAACGTCATCTCCTACCGTCCGCGCTCGGCGGTGCGCGACGCGGCCAGGGCGCTCGGCTACGACGTCGGCCAGCAGGACGCGTGGAGCACGTCGATCGAACGGTGGGGGAGCCTGCGCGGGCCGAGGATCCCCAGCGAGTGGTGGACGGTGTATCGGTCCGGACCCGCGGCGCCCGAACCGGCGCCCGGCACGCCCGTCGAGGGCGGCCACGACGTGGTGCCGTCGGTGCTGCCGCCGTCCGCCGAGGCGGAGGCCGAGATCCCGGACGCGGTGATCGACCTGGCGGAGCGGATGCTGCGCCTGCCGCGGCACCTGGGCATCCACTCCGGGGGCATGGTGATGTGCGACCGGCCGGTCATCGAGGTGTGCCCGGTGGAGTGGGCGCGGATGCCGGGGCGCACCGTGCTCCAGTGGGACAAGGACGACTGCGCCGACGCCGGCCTGGTGAAGTTCGACCTGCTCGGGCTGGGGATGCTCACCGCGCTGCGGCTGATGTTCGGCGAGGTCGAGCGGCACACCGGCGAGCGGCTGACGCTGCACGGCCTGCCGCAGGAGGACCCGAAGGTCTACGAGCTGCTGAGCGCCGCGGACTCGGTCGGGGTGTTCCAGGTGGAGTCGCGCGCGCAGATGGGCACGCTGCCGCGGCTGGCCCCGAAGAACTTCTACGACATCGTCGTCGAGGTCGCGCTCATCCGGCCCGGGCCCATCCAGGGCGGGTCGGTGCACCCGTACATCGAGCGGGCCAAGGGACGCGAGAAGGTGACGTACCTCCATGATCTGCTGCGGCCGTCGCTCGAGCGGACCAAGGGCGTGCCCCTCTTCCAGGAGCAGCTGATGCAGATGGCGGTCGACGCCGCCGGGTTCACGCCGGCGGAGGCGGACCAGCTGCGCCGGGCGATGGGCTCGAAGCGGTCGCTCGAGCGGATGCAGGCGCTGCACCAGCGTCTGCTGGACGGGATGGCGCGCAACGGCATCGCGCGGGACGTCGGCGAGCAGATCTACGACAAGCTCAAGGCGTTCGCCGACTTCGGGTTCCCGGAGTCGCACGCGTACTCGTTCGCCTACCTGGTGTACGCCAGCGCGTGGCTGAAGGTGTACCACCCGGCCGCGTTCTACGCGGGTGTGCTCGCGGCCCAGCCGATGGGCTTCTACTCGCCGCAGAGCCTCGTCGCCGACGCCCGCCGGCACGGCATCGGCGTGCTGCGCCCCGACGTGCAGGCCTCCGGCGTGCAGGCGCTCGTCGAACGCGTGGGGCCGACCCCGCCGGGCGGCGAGCCGCTGCTGCGGCCCCGGCCGAGCGGCACGGGCGACGTGCCCGCCCCCGGCATGCTGGGGCACGACGAGCGATCGCTGGCGATCCGGCTCGGCCTGGCGCCGGTGCGGGCCATCGGCGAGGAGACCGCGACGCGGCTGGTCGACGAGCGGACGGCGCACGGGCCCTTCGCGGACCTCCACGACCTGGTGCGCCGCGTGGACCTGACGACCGCCCAGCTCGAGTCGCTCGCGACGGCGGGCGCGCTGGCCCCGCTGGGCGTCAGCCGGCGCGAGGGGCTGTGGGCGGCCGGCGCGCTGGCCGCCGAGGGGCCGGACACCCTGCCGGGGGTGTCGGTCGGCGTGACCGCGCCGACCCTGCCGGGCCTGGAGGTCGTCGAGGAGGCGACCGCCGACGTGTGGGCGACGGGCGTGTCCGTCGACTCGTACCCCACGCAGTTCGTCCGCGGCGGCCTCGACGAGGCGGGTGTGCTGCGCGTGGCGGACACCTACCGGGACCCCGTGCCCGGCGGGCGGGTGGCGGTCGCGGGCGTGGTGACGCACCGGCAGCGGCCGGGCACCGCGCAGGGGGTGACGTTCCTGTCGCTGGAGGACGAGACGGGGCTGCTCAACGTCATCTGCTCGGCGGGGCTGTGGCAGAGGTTCCGGCGCACCGCACGGACCTCGAAGGCGCTCGTCGTGCGCGGCCGCCTGGAACGCAACGACGACGCGACGAACCTCGTCGCCGAGCACCTCGCCCCGCTGTCGCTGCGGGTGCGCACGTCGAGCCGGGACTTCCGATGAGCTAGTCCCCGGGCGGGGCCTGCGCCACCACGGGGACCTGCCCGGTGGCGGCCTCCACCTCGAGCTCGCTCATCGGCGGGTCCAGCGTGCGCAGGTGCGAGAACACCGCCCATGTCACCGAGACCAGCGGCACCACGACGACGGCGCCGAAGATGCCCGCGACCAGGCCGCCCGTGGCCACCGACAGCGCGATGACGATGGGGTGAAGCGACACCTGCCGGCCCATGACCAACGGCTGGAGCACGTGGCCCTCGAACTGCCCGATGAGCGCGATGCCGAGGCCGACGAGCAGGGCCCAGACCACGCCCTTCGTCGCGAGCGCGACGATCATCGCCACGACCATCGCCGCCGGGGCGCCGACGAGCGGCACGAACGCGCCCAGCAGCACCAGCACCGCCAGCGGCGCGGCGAGCGGGATGCGCAGCACCGCGAGCCAGATGAAGGCGAGGAGCCCGTCGGTGACGGCGATGATGACGATGCCGCGCGTGTAGCCGGAGAACGAGCTCCACCCCGCCACACCGGCGGAGATCCAGCCCCTGCGGACCCGGGCGGGCAGCTGGTTGAGGAACCACGTCCACATCTCGGCGCCGCGCGCGAGGAAGAAGATCGCGCAGAACACCGCGATGATCACGGCGGTGAACACCTCGACGGCCGAGCCGGCGCTGGCGGCGGCCTGACCGGCGATCTGGCCGGCGTGGCTCTGCACCCACTGCACGCCCTGGTTAATCCCGGCCGTCAGCTGCTCGTTCGTCAGCTGGAACGGCAGGTGTCCGGCGGTGAGCCACTGCGTGATCTGGTCGATGCCCTGGCCGAACTGGCTCGACAGCGACGTCCACTGGTTGGCCACCGAGTAGACGACGTAAGTGAGCATCCCGGCGAGGAAGGCGGTCCCGAGCAGCAGGGCCAGGCCGACGGCCAGGCCCCGCGGCACCCACCGGGACAGCCAGTTGACGACCGGCCGCAGCACGGCGGTGATGACGAGCGCCAGGAACACGGCGATGACGACGAGCTGGACCTTCGACAGCGCGAAGAACACGACGACGACGGCGCCGGTGACGACGAGCAGCCGCCACGACACCCCTCCGGCCGTGCGCAGCCATCGCGGTGCCGTCTGCTCGAACGCCCTGGTGTCCGTCTCGGACGTGCTGGCCATCGCCCCTCCTGGTCGCATCGTTCCGGGCCAGTCTGCCGCAGACGCGATGCTGGGGCAGGCGCCGCTCCGTGCTATCTTTCTCGGCGCACCTGCGGGGTCCGCGGACCCCGGGGTGACCACCTCGTCCGGGTGGCGGAATGGCAGACGCGCTAGCTTGAGGTGCTAGTGCCCGTATAGGGCGTAGGGGTTCAAGTCCCCTTCCGGACACTCACAGAGGCCTGAGAAATGGCCTCTGACCTGCGGAAACATCCGCCGCGGCGCCGACTAGCGTCGGACTCGATGTCACAACGATCTTCGGCCGCATCTGTGGGCATCTACGTGCACTCGGACGTTTCGCCGTTCGAGCGGCCGGTCCTCTGGAGGTTTCACCCGGTCTGATCAGCGGCTTTGGTGACGATTGCCCCACTCCGAGCGCCACCGAGACGCGGCGCTGCCGCACATGTACCGGGCATGACACGTTCCAACGGCCGCAAGAGTCGCCGTCGCGGCGCAGGTGAAGGCAGCATCGGCTCGTACGAGACCAAGGGCGGTCGGCGGTACCGCGCGCTCTGGCACGAGCCGATCGACATCGACGACCCGGACGCCGGCAAGCGGCTGGCATCAAAAGGTGGCTTCGTCGAGCAGAAGGAGGCCATCTCGTACCTGCGTCGGGTCTTGACCGACCTCGACGAGGGCAAGCTGACCAGGTCGAAGGAAACAACCTTCGGAGAGTTCGCCGCCACGTGGCTCGACGGCTTTCGAGGCGCAGCCACCACGAAGGCCGGCTATCGGAGGTTGCTGCGCCTTCACGTCTTGCCCACGCTCGGCCCCGTTCCGCTGAAGGCCATCCGGCCGACGACACTCGCTTCGCTCTACCAGCGGCTTGAGGACGGCACGGCAGCCGTCGAGGACGGGGACGAGCAACCCCGAGAGCCGATTGGTCCCAACACCGTTCGCAAGTGCCACACGCTGATCGGCGCGATCTTGCAGGCCGCGGTCGACGACAACCTCCTCGCCACCAACTCCGCGCGCTATCGGCGTGCCAACCCTCCGACGGCACGCGAGGTCCGTTCCGCCAAGCCCGAGATCACACCGTGGCGGGCCGAGGAGCTCAGGCTCTTCCTGAACTGGGTGGTCGACGAGGAGATCGATCCGTTGCGCTACGCCTGGGTTGTCGCCGCTCACACCGGCGTCCGCCGAGGTGAGCTGCTCGGGCTGCGATGGGGGGACATCGACCTGGTTGCTGGGTCGATCTCTGTCCGACGCTCGCGGGTCCAGGTGCGAGAGAAGGGCCAGGTGACGCGGGACGTCGAGTCGGTGCCGAAGAGCGCCGGAGGCCACGCGGGCACCCACCCGATCGACATCGATGACGCAGCGGTAGCGGCACTCCGGGCCCAGCTGCGGTTGATGTCGTACCTCGATCCTCGACTCGTGGCCCGGGACAAGCCCGTGTTCGTCGGGGCAGACGGGAAGATGTTCGTGTCGGACCAGGTCACGAAGCGATTCGGTGCAGCAGTGCGGCGCTACAACGAGCAGGCTTCGGCGCCTGAGCAGATTCCACTCATCCGCCTCCATGACCTGCGGCACACGCACGCGACGCTCCTCCTCGAGGCCGGCGTGCACCCGAAGGTCGTGCAGGAGCGCCTCGGGCACTCGACGATCGCGATCACGATGGATCTGTACAGCCACGTGCTCCCGACGACACAGCGGGCGGCGGCGGACGCCTTCGGTCGGTTGTCCCAAGCCCCGGAGGCCTAGGGCGCGTCCGGTTGGCGGCAAGCGCGCCAGAGAGGAATCGGCGTCTCGAAGCCGTCGATCGGCGCGCCGCCGCCGAGTGCGGGTGATGGAGCTCAGCCTCGAGGGAGTCGCCGCTCCGTTCAGCGACCTCAAGGTTCCGGAGGCCCCCGTCGATGCCTGTGCGTGGACATCGGCACGGCGGTTGTCACGATCGGCGCTGCGGCACTGGCGCTGCTCCCGCGCGTGCCGGCGCTGTCAGCCGACGGGCGTCGGCAGGAGCGACTCAAGCGAGACCTCGAGATTCTCAACGCGATGCCGGACGGCGAGGCGAAGAACCGGCATCGGCTTCAGGTCGAAACAGCACTAGCTGCGTTGGTCGACGAACGCAAGCGTGACCGTCGAATCGAGCAATTCTGGATTCTCGGGACGACGTGGACCTTCGCAGGATGGATCGTCATCGCCCTGGCGCTCTCACTCACCGGAAGCATCCGGTGGCGTGAGCAAGTAGAGGCCGCCGCCGCCCCACTCGGACTCGTGATCGTCGCTATCGGCCTGCTCTTCATGCTTGCCGCGGTGGTGCTGCTCCTCGGTCACGTGCTGAGCCTCCTGTGGAGCCGGATCCAGCGACGGCGTGCGGGACCACGCTCGGACACGTACGAGATCTAGGGGGTTGTCGACAGTTCCGATTGCGTTTCAGCGAGCGATTCCGCGGGGCGAAGGCGCAGGACCGAGGTGGACGCCCCATCGCTGCAGAGGGCGCGAACTCGCATGGCACCGTGCCACGCGCAGCTTGCCGGTGGTGTTCGTGCCCGCCAATGTTCGGAGTATCCCCGGTGCGGCGGGGTCGAAGTGACGCATCGCGGTCGGCTGCCGCACATATGCATGTCATGACGATCGCTACCACACCCAGCACCTCTCTCAGCCTGGACGGGACCCCGAAGGACGAAACGATTACGACTTGGTCGGGGCTCCTCGCCGCAGATCGACCCACTGTGACCCGCACGGAACTTGCCAAGCTGCTTCGGATCGACACTCGCACCGTGAGCCGGGCGATCGAGGATGGCGACATCTCGGCCGTCCGATTCGGTCGACAGTGGTTCATCTCGCGCCAGGCGATCATCGCGATGTTCGGCGGCGGTGAGTGACCGTCCCGCACCGAGCCTGCATCGGCCCCGAGCCCGCTGGCAGAGCCGCCCCAGGTTCGGTTGCTGTGGCGGTTGCGTGGACGAAGGCGCAAACGTCTGTAGGTTCGGGTAGGCGGCCCACCCCGCCGTCAACGCCTCGCCGCCAGCTGTGAGATGGCCTGAGGATGGAATGGGCAGTGCCTCTAGAAGCGCTCGGCCGACACGCAGTGGGGCAGCGGTCGCCAGGGCCCATCAAGCCCGCTTCAACGCGCCCGCCTGTTCAACACCAGCCCCGAGTCACGCTGCTACTTCGATCGAGGAGGCCGCCTTCGGGGGCGCCTCCGACGTCCGGCTACGATCGGCAGTTTCGCCGCCGAGTCGGCTGCCGGTACCTCCGTCACACGAGGCCAATGCCCCGGTCGCTCCGGTCGAACCAGTCGTAGTTTCCGGCTCTGGCATGAATCTGTTGAGGCTCGACGAGGCGGCCGTCACGCATTCGGTAGAGGCCACGGCGGTTGATCTCCCTTGCCAGGTCACCTGCGGGCATGCGGCGTCCCGGCGCTGACTGGAGCACCAGGCGCATGGCCTCGTGGAGTGTCGTGCGCTGAACGGCTCGGCCCGAGCCCGTCGCCAGCGACAGCAGGAATTCGAACGAGGCTACCCGTCGTTCTGCCTGGTCCAGGTCGGTGCGGACATGGTCGCGAAAGCGACGAGCGGCCGCGAGGTCCTGTTCGACCTCGTCTCGGTTGGCCATGACGACCTTGCTGACCAACTCCAGGTACTCGTTCACATCCACCCGCGCTCCTTCTGAGGCCTCTCGGCTCAGGGTTAGCCGCATAGTGCGACTATCGCACGTTCTTCAGACCTGGTCCAGGTTGCCGAGGCCAGAGTGGTGGCATAGGAGGGGAGACTCTTCCCAGCGGTTTGCCCCTTTGACATTGCTGCGGGCTTCGCGCCTGCGGTGGCTACCAGCTCCTGGCCACCCTGCCCGGTCCGGCGGTCGGATTCAGTCCGGCGTCCGTCCGATCGCCAAGCTTGTTCCTCCTGCGGTGCGCCTCGACCGTCGACTTGACCCCGGGCTCGGGACGTTGACCCGCACCAAGGTCCAACCCTCCGCTGGCACGAGTGGTTGGCCGGCGCCACCTCCGGGCACTGGCTCCGCTATCGGACGTGCACCCCCCGGGGTGTGCCGCAGCTTCTCTAGGTTGCTGCCACTTCAAGTCAAGCGCGCGCCTGCGGCGCGCCGCCCCCCAGCGTCGAAGCGAGCCGCAAGCGGAACTCCTCAAAGCCTTCCGGCCTGAAGTCAGGTTCCTCTCGAGCACGGACCAGGAGTGCAGTTTCAAGCGCCGACACTGTCCGGAACAATGGAGTCCTTCTCTGCAGATTTCCCATCAGAGCCTTGGGTTCCGCAAGCTTATGCCATTCCGTTGGCCATCTGCTCTCCAGCAGTGTGCGCTCTCGTTCAAGGACGGTCGTCAACTCGTCAGCGCGGTTTCGATTCACCTCTACATATCCGCGATACACCTGCTCCATCCTCGCGAACCTGCCAGTCCCTGCTGCAGGTACGGGCGGAGGAAATGCGCGGGACAACTCCCGCTCCACGATCGCAGCAAGTACCTCCTCCTGAAGTGGTTCCGCGCACTCTCGGAGCCAACCCTCTACTTCAGTAGGTGTCACATTCACCCCATTGAGAACCAGGACCCTACTTATTAGACGACCGTCCAATAGGACACTCTCGATCGCCCTCTTTGGCCAGACGTGAAGCGCTGGGTACCGACTCTGCATCTCGGCAATCTCGTCATCCTTCAGCAAATCGCGGTCGCGGAGACACAGCCAGGGCAATTCGATGGGCAGACTAGACAAGGCGTCGTGCGCGGCCAGAACTTTGTCAGCGTTGCCCGCGACGATCACATGTGTTCGACCTAGTTCGATTGGGAAAAGCGTGCCGAGCCACTTTGCGTCTGTTTCCCCTTCGACGACCAAGATGGCATCACTCTGGAGCAGGCTTGCAGGCGTTACGCCCAGCACCCCCATCAGCTCAAGCCGATCCGGTTTCTCCTTCAGGCGTTCCAGTTGATTCGCAGAACCGTCGTCGGGAGCCTTGAGGTCTATCAATCCGCCGAGGGGTGCAGCCGTGATCAGGTTAACCGAGTGGCTCACCACGAGAATCTGGGCACGCTCCGCGAGGCCCTCCATCGCCTTAAAGAGAGCAGCTTGCAGTGTGGGATGCAAGTGCTGCTCCGGTTCGTCGATGCAAAGAATCCCGCCCGAGGCGGAGAGTCGTCGGACAAAGTACATTATGGCGAGCATCTCTTTTTCGCCGCTACTGAGGGCGCCTAACCCGTGCCGGTGCCCTGCGGACACCTCGACCTCGATGTTGCTTCCGTGCACGGGGTCATACTCGGGTAGGTGCAGGCCCTTGCCAGTGGCCGTGCCGAATGCGCTTTGAAGCCGCTCGTACTCATTGGGGACGTCGAGCCCCTGTCGCCCTGCAAGGAATGCCTGATAATCGAGTGTCACCAAGTAGCTTGCTATGCTCGGCAGCGACATGGGCGAGCGTTGCCTTATGAACGAGTCGAGCATGTTCCAGCGGTCCTGGTCAACGCGCTCTGGATTAAGCATCGCGAGGTCCACCACCGCACTCTCATTGCCGGCAACTAGCCGAGTCGCCGCCAGCAAATCGATTCGGGAGAATGGGTGCTCTCGTTGGAATGGCTGGCTTCGTAGAATTTGCGCGGTGGTGGAGTCGCGTGAGCGGGCCTGTACGCCCGCTCTATTGGCTCGCACTTCGTATGAAACTTCCGGCTCCCGCGGCGCGGGCCCCGAGTACATCCTTTGGTGCCAATCGTCGACGAGATCCCATTCGTCGTTAGCGAGAGTGAGCACTAGCGATATCGATAGTTCATCACTCCACGGTCCGACTGATTCGGCGAGGGAGTAGCGCTCAGACCATGCCGCCACCACGGCTTCGAGAAAGAGTGATTTGCCGGTGCCGTTTCTTCCGCTTATTGTCACCACCGACTCGGTGGCCAAGTCGCTCACCTGGGCGTAGGCAATGCCCTTGAAGTTCCGGATCTCGATCGCTTGAAGGCGCACAGCCGCTTCCCCCTGTCGATGTCCTGCCGCTCATTGTGGCGCATCGGTGATGGACGCGCTGCGGGTGGCTTGGCACTAATTGGGTCTCCCGACGCGAGGGTCACCGCTGACCGCCAAGGCGCGCCGGTCGGCGGCCAGACGTTGGCGAGGTACTCGACCTCGCGCGACCGCCCCACCAGCGGCTGGGCTCGCTCCACGGACGGAGTCTACGAAGAGCGACGTCACGGCCAGGGTGCCCCACTGAGCCCACCAGCCGCCGTCCTGGTCGAGGACGACGTGGATCGGGTTCGAGTCGTCGAGACGCACGAGTTGCAACGTAGCGAAGCGAGGGATCCGCCGCGTGAGTTGGTGAGCCGCCTCAGCGCCGGCTTCCCCACGTGCGCAGTTAGTGACCGGCCGGCTTGCCGATGATCTCGACGCCGTTGTCGTCCGCCCATGCATCGACGTACGGTCGGCGGTCGCGGCTCCAGAACGGCCATGCCAACTGACCGTCGAGCGTCAGCTGAGGCAATTCGGGCTCGCCGAAAGCATGCCCGACGCCGTGATGCAGCCGTGCGGCAGCTTCGACAAGGTCTCGGCCGCTGGAGACGAGCTCGTCGAGCGGGGCGAAGGTTTCCACCGGCTCAGGGTTCGCGTGGACGGTGTGCCCGCTGGTGCTGACGAAGCCGCTGCGGATCGAGCCTAAAGCCGTCTGCGGCGCGTTGGCTGCCACGAACAGCGATGCGCGGAGCGCTGCCATGCCGGAAGCATGGGCTCGGTCCGCGGCGTTCGACGCCAGGCACTGCAACGTGCCGATGAGGGCTGCAGCCAGTGCCTCGTCGGACACGGTGCACAGCGGCGAGTCCTGGCCGGCGAACGCACGGGTCGGCGTTCCGAGGCTGTACAGCCGGACCGCCGCGGTGCCCGATCCGTCGGTGTGAATCTCGATCGCTCGGTAGTGCGGCTGTGGATGGTCTTCGCGGAACACATCATCGGCGCGGAGGCGGTTGTGGCCCACGTCGGCGTGGGGAAAGTTGGTTCCACCCCCATCGAGGAAGAGGAACCGCTTCCGCTGCATCTCTTGTTGGAACTCGGCGAACGTCTCTCGTCTGATCGTGAAGTCGCCCGGCAGGTCCGGCACCAGCGAGACGATTAGCCACGGATCCTCGGAAAGGTCGAGCCGGTTGTGCATGTCGGCCTCGATGCGAGCGAGGCGGCCGGTTCGCTCGGCCTCGCCGGCCAGCCGCGTACGGTACGCGACCGCCACTTCCGGCTCGGAGAGATGTCGAGTCGTGGCTCCGTTCCGCGTCGGGAACCTCAGTGACTCTCCGACGAGTACGGCATGCGGGGCGAGCACGCTGCGGGGCACCTCGATCAGGAGGAAGCCGTGACCCGGCGTCGCCGCATCGAGGACCTTGACAACGTCGAACTGGGGCAGTGGAGACACGCCGGCCGCAACGATCTGGCGAATGCGTCCGACTTCCCCATCTGATACGTCGACGCCGGCCGCGTCGGCGGCGCGCGACTGGTCGTCCTCAACGACACCGAGGACGAGCAAGCCGCCGGCGGTGTTCGCGAGTGCGGCGACGTCACTGCACAGGTCGCGTTTCTCCTTGTCGCTGCCGCCGTAGAGCTGCCCCTTGAAGTCCAGGTCGAAGGCTTCCCCCACCTGGCCGTCGATGAGGGACCGGATCTTCTCCGGTGTGACGGCGTCGAGCTCACCATCGAACAGGGCCTCAAGCCTTCGCGACCTCAGCATCGCCATGCGCCGGACCTTAGTCGCTGGGTCCGACGGCTCGTCGATCACGGGGGTCCGCGCTGGCGCCGCCGGTCGATGCGACGACCTGTCGACTTCCCGGTGACCCACTCGATTGCGGCGAGCGGCGCCTGCGACGGGCGCGCTCCCACTCGTGCTGGCGTCTCAGTCCGACGGCGCTCTCCTGCCATGCAAGGCGGACCCCTATCTCGCTCGCGATCTGCTTGAGCCGGGACCGGGATCGGTGCTGTCCGTCCACGCGGTCCCATGCCGCGGCTGCCAGCAGCAGGTACGTGAGGGCTGTGCCCAGGACCGCATCGCGGGCCCACTCCTCCGGCCCTCGGGCGAGTACGACGCCGGGCTGGTCCTTCGTCGGCTGATCGACCTGTCGGAGGTACATCTCGGAAACCATGCCGCTCGCGTGGGAGATGCCCGAGAGTGCTCGGTACATCGCGTACGTGCCGCCGAGGCCCTCGATCTCGGCGCACCGTTGCTCGAAGTGCTCGCTCGAGCGGCTTCGGTCGGGGTCCAGCAGGTCGAGCGCGGCCTGCCACTCGGCCACTGAGCCGTCGTCTGGCGTGCCTGACTCCACGAACTGCTTGAAGGTGTTCACGCGGCCGCGAGCGTCGTCGTGCACAACCGCGAGGACCGCGCGTTGCCCGTACTTCTCGACCCACGCCGCCGTCACCGCGCACTCGAGGATCTGGCGGACAAGGGGCACCATCGTTGGCTCGCCACCGGCCTTGTCGAGTACCCGAACCGCGGCGGCGAGGGCGTGCGCGTGAGCGGCAAGGCCGTAGATCGTCAACCCGATGCTGTCCATACCGCGCCGCTTCATGTCGACCGACCCGTACGGGTCTTCGCGCCACAGTTCGACGAGCTCGTCCAGCCGCGCGCACACAACATCCGGCTCGGGGACCGTCATGTGCAGCAATTCTCGCCCTCTTGCCGACGCGTCGGGGTGCGATGCGCCTCTCGGCTCGCGTCCGATCTCGTCTTGCCGCGCGTGAGTGGGGTTCCGCAGGATGGCCACATGCGCCTCACCGCACGACAACACGTGGTCAAGCGACTGCGTCGTTCGGCTCGTTGCACCTCTCTCACGGCGTGGTTCCTGGCTTCACGGAGGTGCCGGGCGCCGATCCTCCGGCCTCCAGCCAGCGATGCCACCGGTCGGCCAGCTCCTGGACCGGGTGTGCCAGTTGGGCCAGGTCGAGGACGACGGCGTTGCCCGCGGTGTGTTCCTCGGAGAGCACCTCTACGCGGGTGACGCCGCCGCTGCCGGTGCGCAGGTGGTGGGTGCGTCGCTGGTGCCAGTGCCCGCAAAAGCAGATCACGGGTCGGGTTGCCTCCACGGCCTCGCGGACGATGGCCCGGACCCGGTTCGACTGTTCGATGAGCCGGGGCTCCCAGTCGCCTTGTCCGATCAGAGGCACACCGTCGGGCACATCGTGGGTGATCAGGACCTCCAGTGGCCGGGTGCCGAGCGCTTGCAGGTCGGTGCGGTCGGGGGCTTCCGTGGGCCACCACCACTTGCCGACTATGGACCTGGGCCCGGGCGTCGCATCCGCGAGTGCACGGTCGACGGACACCGCCCCACCGAGAGAGCCGAACGGTAGTCCGCCGATGGTGAAACGGTGACCGCGGGGGCTGACCCGGAGGCGGCCGTAGGTCCCGAGGACCCCGAAGCCGAACTCGTCGACGCGGTTGGTGGTCGCCTCGGTGATGGTGTCCCAGTTGTCGTGGTTGCCCGGGGTGATCAACAGGAAGGCATCGAGCTTCTGCAGGAGGTCGTCAGTGCGGCGCACCGTCTTGTCCTGTGTGCCGCCGCCCCACGGCCCGATGCCGAAGTCCCCGACACTGATCAGCACCCGTGTGAGGGCCATCTGCCGTACGGCTCGGTCGGCCAGCAGGCGGAATGCCGTCGTGTCTCCATGTAGGTCGCCGAAGACGACCACCCAGTCGGCCCGGTCGAGCACCTCGCGTAGGTCGGAAGCCACGTGCCGACGATCCCATGTGCGGCCGTGCACCCACGGCACGTTTGCGGGCGATGCCGCTCGCCCTCCAAATCGTGGACGCGGGATCATCCCGAAACCTGTCTCTGTGACAAGAAGTGGGACGCGGCGTTTCGGGACAGGTTCTGGGACGGCCCACGCCGGCGTGTCGTCGGCGTGTCGGAGGCCACGCGTGGTTGTCCCGCAACCTTGGATCTGGGACGGCCGGTGACGCTAGGTCGCGTGCGACCGCCACGCTGATAGTCCAGGGCCTAGGCGTCGGTACCGAGATCGGTGATCAGTGCTCGGATCACCTCTTCGGATCGCTCGACACCCGTCTTTGCGAGGGTTGCGCGGGCAGCGGGGAGAGCGAGTACAGGGTCGCCGACTCCCTCGAGCGTCTCGGCCGCACGGCGGGCGTTCTCACACCCTCGCATGAGGTCGTCGAACGGAGGTTCGGGTTGCAGATCATCGTTCCAGCCGAGCAAGGCGAGTCCCGCGAGGACATCACGCGCGGCCTCGGGCGTCGCTGCGGCGCGAGCTGCGCCGAGCATCCCGGCATACTGCCAGTCCGGAAGCCGCTTGTAGTCCCCAGATCGCACCGCCGTCATCAGCTGCCGGAACTCAACGAACGGATCGGTCTGCCAGACCCACCAAGCCGGCCTCGAGATGGCCAGTCCCGCTGCAGCAGGCTGCCACCCGTCCGTCGCGGCCTGGGCGACAAGTTGCTGCGTACTCACGGGGACATCTACGACATACTCGGCGAGCAGTTCGCGCGCGATCCTTTCCTGTGACTCAATCACCGCCTCGATTTCTTCTGGAGATTCGGCGGATTCGAGGCGAGCGCTGGACCAGGCGTCCAAGAGAGCCATTGTCGAAAAGGCCTTCACGCCGACGCTACGAGCCAAACGGCGGACTGCGACGTCGTCACACCACAACGTCAAGGACTCCTGGGCAGCCAACTCGATGGCCGCAAGCCAGGGAGAGTCCTCGGCCACGTGAACGGAGTCGCCAAAAAGCGAGGAGTCCTTGACGTCGGCGACCGTGGCTCTACTGGCCTGGTGCGCAAGCGCCTCTGCCCGCGAACGCACCAGACGGTACTCCGCGTCGGTCCGCTCGAAGAAGACAGGCCTGTCGGAGGCTCGATCCCAAGCCATGGAGCCGGAACTTGCTGCGAGACCGTGCACGTCGACCATAGCTCGGGTTATGTCTTCGCGGGCGGACCGGGGTAGAACGCGCTCCGCTACCTGGCCGACCAGGGAATCGCACTCAGTCAGGCATGAGAGTACGTGGAGCGTCGAGACGTCCACGACCACGCGCGCGCCTCTCGCCTCTTGCGCAGTTTGGACCTCGTGCTCATGCTCATCGTCGGCGGACGCGACCGCGAAGAGTAGACCTGCGGCACGCTGTACGAGTGCGAGCGCATACGGCCTTCGGTGAGCGTCGGCCAGCAGGCCAGCGGGCATTTGCCCGCGCGCGATGGCCTCTCTGAGATCGGTAAGGTCGGGTGGTGCGGCTGCCTTCAGTAGTTCGGTGATCTCCGCAAGCGACTCTTCGGGGGTTGTGAACTTCAAGACTCGAGCTCCCGTGGCGTCGCCATGTCTTTCGATCAAGCCATCGAGCGCTTGAAACGCCTGACGATGGAGGTCGCCCAAGACCACAGGGCGGTCGTCGAGCGGGCCTGACTCCTGATCGGCCTCCGCTTCAACTTCAGCGCCTTCCGACGTCGCTTCTTGCGGAGTGGGCCGTGTTGCGGTGACGACATGCGTGAGGAGAGCCGTGGCCAACTGAGGATCTTCGGCGAATTGCGTTGCAAGAGCTATCGCCTCGGAGGCGAGTCGGTCATCCCATGGAACTGCACGCACCGCGCGATACCAGAGTGCAGCCTCGTCGCGGGTCCGGCAGCGAGGGCGATACCGGGAGATGGTTGCCGCGGCTCGAGCGTCTGCCGCTCCGCCCAACTGAACCTGAACTAGGTTCCACACGGCGATGTCGGGCACGGGGTCGACCTGGCGGACCGCATCAGCGAGGAGTGCTTCGGCGCTCGCCCACTCGCCGGCGGCGGCCTCCAGTCTCGCGAGCCGACGTGCCAGCTCAAGGCGATCGGTCGGCGCCTTTGCGACTTGAAGTGCCTCGCGGAGGCCGGACTCAACTTCGGGCCCCGAGCCGTGCTGAAACAGCATCAGGCCTCGCTGCACGAGGAACCGGGGATCTCGGAAGCGTTTGAAGGCAGATGCACAGGCCGCCACGGCTTCGTCGACTCGACCCATCACCTCGAGAGTGTCGACGAGCTTGTCTGTCGCGGCGATGTCATTCGGAGCAAGGGCTCGAATGATCGCGAGGGCTTCTTCCGGCTCCCGGCGGAGGCGTGCCACGGCATGAGCAAGCCGTTGCGTGTACTCGGGGAGCATTCCGCGCTCCACAAGCGAGTGGAGCCGATGACTTGCGTTCACCCCGAGGTCCGCGAGACGGAACACTGCCTGGAGCAGTGCCTCCCAATCCTGGCTGGTCATCGCGCGTTCGACTTCATCGCTCCACAACGATGTGAGCTCCGACTCGCTCAACTGGAGCAGGCCAAGGCGAACCTGGACGACGCGGTCGGCTAGGTCGCCGCGCAGCTCTGCACGGATCGACGGCGCCAGAGGCGATTGTGAAAGGTGGGCTGCGGCGAGCGCGAGCCTGAGCAGTCGGGGATCCTTGGCTTCCCTTTGGCTCGCTGTGCCGTCGGGGGGTGGAAGCAGCCAGCGCAAAGTCTCCGAGTATCGACCGCGCGCGACGAGCGCTTGGGTCTGCTGCAGGAGCGTGTGACAGCGGGCCTCAGGCACTGGATGCGGCTCGGGCTGCTCGCTAGCCAGGCCCGGTGCCAGGACAGCAGCTTCCGGAGGACGCGGTGACGACTATCGTCTGGTCGGCCCGCCTCAGCGGGCAGACCACTTCCGGCGGGGAGGCCCGCCGGAGAGCAGACCGTTGAGACAGCGGACCTGAAGGCGGCTTTGGTTGTTGGACCGAGGCCGCCTTCGGTGTGTCAACGGCCTGCTCGATGCAGCAAACCATGCAACGCCGACGGTGCACGGCGCCCCCGTCGATGCACGCTGACGCTCTGTGCCCTCTGGCACGGCAGGCGATCTGTGTGCGCAAAGCTCTGCCTGCGGCCGGTCGTCGCGCCGCTGCTCGAGCTCACGTTCGGGCGCGTCGCCCGGCGACCCTCGTCGAGCACCGGTCGACGAACTGAGGCCGGACCGCCGGGGGCGGCGCTGCCACCGGAGCCCGGACGGGACGGGGCACCGGTGGCAGCGACGGCCCGGGTCAGGAGGTGTGGCCGGCGGCCTGCTCGATGACGCGGGTGACGGTTCCGGGCCGGGAGATCAGCGACAGGTGCGAGGCGTCGATCGTCGTGACGACGGCGTGCGCGCGCTGGGCCATGAACTCGAGCGCGGCCGGCGGGATGGCGTGGTCGTCGGTGCCGATGACCGCCCAGCTGGGGATCGTCGCCCACGCCGGGGGACCGGACGGCTCGCCGAGCGCCGCGGCGGCGATCGGCCGCTGGGTGGCGGCGAGCTCGGCGACGCGGTTGGCCGGCAGGTCGTTCGCGAGGATGGCTCCGAACTGGGCCGGCTTGACGTAGGCGTCGACGACGCCGCCGGCGGACGGGACGAAGCTCAGCGCGGTCGGGGCGATCTGGCTGCCGGGGAACTGCGTGGTGAGCCCGTCGAGCGTCTCGCCCTGGGCGGGGATGTAGGCGTCGACGTAGACCAGCGCCTTGACGTTCGCGTTGCCGGTCGCGGCGTCGGTCGTGACGAACCCTCCGTAGGAGTGGCCGACGAGCACGATCGGCCCGGGCACGGTGGCCAGGTAGCTGGCGAGGTAGGCCGAGTCGGCCGTCACCCCGCGCAGCGGGTTCGGGGGCACGTCCACGGTGTAGCCGTCCTTCTGAAGCCGGGTGACGACCGCGTCCCAGCTGGAGCCGTCCGCCCAGGCGCCGTGCTCGAGCACGATGGTGGGCTTCGCACCCGAGGGGGAGCCGGGCCCGTTCGGAGCCGCGGCGACGACGCTGGGGAAGGCGACGACGCCGAGCAGGGTGAGCCCGGCGACTGCGAGTCGCGTCGCCCGGGTGCGGATCGGTGATGGTGTGTGCATGACGGAGTCCTTTCGTGGGGATGGATGCTGGTCGAACGTCGGGAAGCTCACAGTCCCTGGCGGTTCAGCCAGGTCAGCGTGTAGTCAGCGACCTCCCGCCAGCCGTGGTCGAAGACCAGGGAGTGGCCGCGGTCGGGGAACGCGCGGTAGTCGGTGACGGCGCCGGAACCGGCGTAGAGAGCGTGGGCGGCCTTGGCGACGACCTCAGGGACGGTGTGGTCCCGGCCTCCGCTGACGATGAGCAGCGGCCCGCGATCGCGCTTCCTGGTGTCGACCGCCGCGGGTGAGGCCTTCGAGAAGTTCGCGGCCGAGGCCTCGAAGAGGGGCTTGCCAGGCCCGGGGATCGCCCAGGCCGCGAAGAGCTCGTCGGACTCCTCGGCGCTGACCGCGTTGCCGAACCCGTACCGGAACTGGCTCTTCGTCAGCGAGACCGCCTTCGTCTTGTTGCCGGGCCTGGACAGCACAGGCAGCCCGGAGCGGATCTGCGCGAACGGCAGGGGCTTGACACCCTTGATCTGCCCAGGGTCGATCGCGACGGCGGCGGCCGCGGCACCGCCGGCCAGCAGCTTCTGGGCGACGAGACCGCCGAAGGAGTGGCCGACCACGATCGGCGCGGCGCCCAGCCCGGCGATCACCGCGGCGTAGGCGTCAGTGATGTCGTCGAGGCCCTTGTCTGCCACCGCCGCCGGGTTGGCGCGCACCTGTTCGACCGTGGGCGCGTCCCCGGGCCAGCCGGGGGCGATCGGGGCGTAGCCGACGGCGCGGTACAGATCGACCCAGGGCTGCCAGGCGGCGGAGTGGATCCACAGGCCGTGGATGAACACGACGGGGGTGGGATCGCTCATGGTGCTTCTCCTCGATAGGAAGGTAGACTTACTAGTAACTCCACCGACCATACGTGGCTCGGGGGAGGAGCGCAAGAGCAGTCCACGGCCGCCGCCGGGCGGCCCCGAGATGGGGTGGAGGTGTGGCAGACTCGTGGGCCACATGACACGGGACGACACGGCCGACGCGGCCGGCTACGGCGCCCACAGCGCGGCGACGGGGGCCGGCGCGGTGCCGATGCGGGAGCGGATCATCGATGCCGCGACCGAGCTCTTCTACGGGCAGGGCCTGCGCGCGGTGAGCGCGGACAAGATCGTGGCCAGGGTGGGGATCACCAAGGTGACCTTCTACCGGCACTTCCCGACGAAGGACGACCTGATCGTCGCCTACCTCGAGCGGCGGGCTCAGTGGGAGCGCGACGCCGTCGCGGGCGCCCGCGCGGCGGCCGGTTCCGTCCCCGAGGTGTTCAGGATGGTCGCGGCCGCAATCGGGGCCGAGAGCTGCACCCCGGGGTTCCGTGGCTGCCCCTTCATCAACGCAGCGGCCGAGTACGCCGACCCCGAGCATCCGGTGCGCCGCGTGGTGGACCGGCACCGGCGCTGGTTCAAGGGCGCCATCGCCGAGCTCCTCGACGAGCTCGGCGTCCCGGGTTCGGACCGGGTCGCCGACGAGCTCGTCATGCTCCGCGACGGCGCGATGGTCAGTGGGTACCTCAGCGATCCGGGCTCGGTCGCGGACGCGCTGTACGCCGCCGGCCGTGCCGTCATCGAGTTCAGCCTCTCCCGCTGATCTGGGCTCCCGTCCACGAAGCGGACGGCGGACCACGGTGGCCGATGGATGGTTGCGGCGACCCGTGGGCAACACGCTCGCGTGCTGGTTGACGACGGGAGCGTCTCGCTGCGGCGCGGCCGAATCGCCCCAGCGACGACAGGCGAGCGTCTGCGCACGTCCGCTGGTCCATCACCGACGAGCCGTGCGGCGGGCCCGGGGAGTGTCGGTGCTCGGGTCGAACATGTGTTCGTGCCCAACGTGCCGCCCGTGCCGGTCTCGCGAGCGTCGATCCTGCACGCCGACCTCGACGCCTTCTACGCGTCGGTCGAGCAGCGCGACTCGCCGCGCCTGCGCGGCCGCCCGGTGGCGGTGGGTGGGGGCGTCGTGCTCGCCGCGTCGTACGAGGCGAAGCGGTGCGGGGTCGCGACCGCCATGGGTGCTCGCCAGGCCCGCGCGCTCTGCCCGGGCCTGATCGTCGTGCCCCCGCGTTTCGAGGCGTACGTGGCGGCGAGCCGTGCCGTGTTCGACCTCTTCCGCCGGACCACGCCGGTGGTGCAGGGCGTCTCGATCGACGAGGCGTTCCTCGACGTCGGCGGGCTGCACCGGATCGACGCCGCGCCCGTGGAGATCGCCCGGCGGCTGCGAGCCCAGGTGCGGGAGCAGGTGGGGCTCCCGATCACCGTCGGCGTCGCGCGCACCCCGTTCCTCGCGAAGGTCGCCAGCCGGGTCGCCAAGCCGGACGGGCTCCTCCTCGTCGAGCCGCAGGACGAGGACGCCTTCCTCCACCCGCTGGCGGTGGAGCGCCTGTGGGGGGTCGGCGACGTGACGGCGGCCAAGCTGCACTCGTACGGGCTGCGCACGGCGGGCGACGTCGCGGCGCTGCCGCGGTCGGTCCTCGTGGGAGCGCTGGGCCCGGCCGCGGGCGGTCACCTCTTCGCGGTGGTGCACGGCGCCACCCCGGAACGGGTGGTCGTCGGGCGGGGGCGGGGCTCGGTGGGGGCGCAGCGTGCCCTGGGTCACGGACCGCACACGCCCGACGAGGTGCGCGCCGCGCTGCTCGGGCTCGTCGACCGGGCCGGCCGCCGGATGCGGAAGGCCCACCTGGCGGCCCGGGCCGTGGTGCTGCGGCTGCGGTTCGACGACTACGGCCGCGCCACCCGGTCGCGCACGCTCACTCATCCCACGGCCTCTGGCGAGGTCCTCGCGGCGACGGCCGTGGACCTGCTGGGAGCCGTGGGGCCGCTGATCCGCGAGCGTGGCCTGACGCTCGTCGGCGTCGCGCTCACCCACCTGTCGGACGACACCTACGTGCAGGGCACCCTCGACCTCGCACCGGATCGCACCGGGCTGCACGTCGCGCTGGACGCCGTCGCCGCCAGGTTCGGCTCCGACTCCGTGACGCGGGCGGCGCTGCTGCGCACGGGCGTGGGGTGGGCGGCACCGGTGGTGGACGGGTGAAGGTCGCGTCGGGGTGCCGCGGACCGCCGCTGCGTCAGGCGACGACGGCGATCTCGTGCCGCTGCCGACCGCCGCTGCGTCAGGCGCCGACCGCGACCGGTGCCGTCCTCGGCGGGCGCAGCTCGGTGAGGAAGTCCAGCAGCGCGCTCGTGAAGGCGGCCGGCGCGTGGGTGTTGACGTCGTGACCGGCGTGCGGCACCACGGTCACGCGGGCGCCGGGCATGGCCCGCCGATAGCGCCACTCGTCGAGGCGGAAGGGGTCGAACCGGCCGTTGACGAGCTGGACGGGCATCGTCAGTCGGCGCAGGTCGGCCAAGGGCGAGTACCCCGCGAGAGCGGCGAGCATGTCGGTGACGACGTGCCAACCCTCCCCGCCGACGTGCAGCCAGTCGGTGACGCGCGACGCCACGCGCCGGAAGAGCCCGACCGGCTTGCCTTTGATCTCGGCGGAGCAGCCGGAGAGCATCACGCCGGCGACGCTGTCCCCGTGCCGGCCCGCGTAGGCGAGGGAGGCGTAGCCGCCGAGCGAGAGCCCGACGAGCAGGGGCGGCCGGTCGCACGAGCGCACCGCCGCGTCGATCGTGGCCAGCGCCCCCTCGAGCGTGAACCGCTCGTCCTGGCGCGCGCCGTGGCCGGGAAGGTCCACCGCGATGACCGGGTGCCCGTGCGCGCGCAGCGCCGCGGCCTGCGGGCGCCAGATGGCGGACGACGTGCGGGTGCCGTGGACGAGGACGACGGGGCGGTACGAGATGGGGTGCTCCTGGCGCGATGAGACGCTCAGGGTAAGCGATGAACCTGGGACCCCTCACAGGGTGGCGCGCACGGTGCCGCGGGAGGCGACGCGGGCCCGGGCCGCTACAGCCGCGGCGCGCACGGACCCGTGCCGACGCGGGCCAGCCCGGCGAGGTCGCCGTGCGCCAGGTAGGTCTGCGACAGCGCGGCGGTCGGGTTCATCAGCTCGCCCGGGTCGTCGACGTGCCCGAGCCCCACGAGGTGGGCCACCTCGTGGGTGACGACGCCTTCGGCGACGGCCTGGCCGTTCGGCCCCTCGGCGAGCAGGCCGGCGATCGACGGCCCGTCCAGGACCACCTCTCCGGTGACGTAGAACGAGGTGCCTCCGGACACGACGGACGCCGAGCCGGCGCTGCCTGCGACGTCGCCGGCGAGCTCCGGCGTCTCGGCGGGGTTCGACCAGGCGACGAGCACCGGGACCCAGCGGTCGCCGTAGCGCTGCGGCTGGTACGCCGACCGGTCCTTGCCCGGCGCCTCGGTGGTGGCGCCGTCGGCGACGAACTGCAGGCCGCTGGCCTGCGAGATCCGGGCGAGCGCCGTGGCGAGGAGCGCATCGCCGCCGGCGGGCTCGCCGTCCGGGCGCACCACGTAGTGGATGGGTCGGCACGGGCTGTAGGCGACGGGCGTGACGACGTCCGCCTGCGTCTGCATGAAGGTGTACGGCCCGTCCGTCGGGTGGCCGAGCGGAGGCTCACCGAGCGGCTGGTGCTGCTCCTCGTGCCCCGGCGGTGGTCCCGAGCGCAGCAGGCCCGGTGCCAGGATCCGGACACCGAGCCAGACGACCGCCACCACGGCGAGCACGACGAGCAACGACGACAGCAGCGAGGACCGCCTCGCCGGGGGCGGGGACGCGGCGGCGGGCCCGCTGAGCCACACCGGCTCGCTGACCCCCGGTGGCCGGCCCTCGCTCACGGGTGGTGAGCCTGGCATGCCGGTTGCGCGCGAGTCGACCGCCACGCGGGCGACGTCACGCCGAGCGGCGCCGCGACGCGGTCGGGGCGAGGTCGAGCGCGCCGTGAGCCGCGCCGCCACGCGGGTGACGTCACGCCCGGCGTTCGACGAGCCGCCCCAGCTGCGCCGCGTACCCGCCGCCGAACAGCAGCGCGTGGATCCCCACCGGGTACACCTGGTGCAGCCCCGCACGCCCGCGCCAGCCGGTGCGGAGCGGATGCACCTCCTGGTAACCGGCCAGCGTCTCGTCGAGGAAAGGCAGGCCGAACAGCGCCAGCATCGCCAGGTCGGTCTCGCGGTGCCCGCCGTGCGCCGCGGGGTCGATGAGGGTGGCGCCCTCCGCGGTCCAGACGACGTTGCCCGACCACAGGTCGCCGTGCAGCCGGGCGGGGGCGTCGTCGTCGTCCAGGTCACCGCCGGCCAGCCGGTCGCTCAGGCGGTCGAGGCCGGTGAGCGTGGCCTCGTCGGCCGCCCGGGCACGTCGCAGCCACCCGGCCAGGGGCCGGAGCCGCCGTTCCGCGAGGAACTCGCCCCAGGAGGCGTGGTGCCCGGCGGCCATCGGCAGGGGCGCGTCCAGCGGCCCGAAGAAGCCGTCGCCCGGCCAGCCGTCGGGCGGGGCGCCGAACGCGGCCGCCCCTGCGTCGTGGGTCGCGGCCAGGTCTCGGCCGAAGGCGCGGGCCGCGTCCGGCGTCGGGCGGGTTGGGGACAGGCGGACGAGGTCGAGGTGGTCGTCGCCCACGCCGAGCACCCAGACCACGCGGGCGCCTCCGGCGGCGCGCAGCCACTCGAGCCCGGCCGCCTCGCAGCGGAAGAACCCGGCGGGCGCGCCGGCGCGCGACTTGCGGAACGGGTCGGGCACCGCAGGGGCGTCAGCGCGGCGGGATCGACGCGGGCTGGTGCACGTGCTCGAACACGAGGGAGGTCTGCGTGTGCGCCACCTCCTGCCGCGTCGACAGGTGGTCGATGACGAACTGCCGCAGGGCGTCGCTGTCGGCGACCTGGACGTGCGCCAGCACGTCGTCCGTGCCGCCGAGCAGGTACACGTCGCGCACCTCGGGCCGGCCCGCGAGCTCGCGGGCGAACGTGCCGAGCCGTGCGCGCGCCTGCGCCTGCAGCCGCACGGAGATGATCGCCTGGAGCCCGCGACCCAGGGCCCGCGGGTCGACGTCCGCGGAGAACCCCCGGATGACGCCGGACTCCCGCAGCGCGTGCACCCGCGCGTGGCACGTGGACGGTGCGACGCCGACGAGGTCGGCGAGGTCCTTGTTGGAGATGCGCCCGTCACGCTCGAGCTCGCGCAGGATGTCGCGGTCGACGTCGTCGAGCGCGCCGAAGCGTGTGCGGCTGCCGGGCCGGGCAACGGCCCCGCGCGAAGAATCGACGGACATGGACGCACAATAGCGAAGGAACCGCCGTGTTCATCGCGACGAAATCGAGGAAGTTCACACTCGGTCTGGTCAGCAGCGTTCGACGAGGAGCGACACCATGCGGATCGGCATCCCGCGCGAGATCAAGAACCGTGAGTACCGCGTCTCCGTGACGCCCGCCGGTGTCCACCGGCTGGTGTCGACGGGGCACGAGGTGCTCGTCGAGACCGGCGCGGGCGGCGGCTCGGCCATCAGCGACGCGCAGTACCGGACGGCCGGCGCCACGATCGTCCCCGACGCCGCGACGGCATGGTCGGCCGACCTCGTCTGCAAGGTGAAGGAGCCGGTGGCGGAGGAGTACGCGTTCCTGCGTCCCGACCTCGTGCTGTTCACCTACCTCCACCTGGCCGCCGACCGGCCCGGGACGGACGCGCTGCTGGCGGCCGGCACGACGTCGATCGCCTACGAGACGGTGGCGCTGGCGGACGGTTCGCTGCCGCTGCTCGCCCCGATGAGCGAGGTCGCCGGGCGGCTCGCCGCGCAGGTGGGCGCCTACCACCTCATGCGCAACGAGGGCGGCCGCGGCCTGCTCCTGGGTGGGGTGCCCGGCGTCGACGCGGCGAAGGTGGTCATCATCGGCGGCGGCACCGTCGGGCGGCACGCCGCCGAGATCGCCGTCGGGATGCGCGCCGACGTCGCAGTGCTCGACCTGTCGATGCACCGGCTGCGCGAGGTGGACGCCGAGTTCGGCGGCCGCGTACGGACGCTGGCGTCGAGCGCGTGGGCCGTCGAGCGCGAGCTGCTGGACGCCGACCTCGTCGTGGGTGCCGTCCTGGTCCCCGGCGCCAAGGCTCCGCACGTGGTGAGCAACGAGCTCGTCGCCCGGATGCGGCCGGGCTCGGTGCTGGTCGACGTCGCCGTCGACCAGGGCGGGTGCTTCGAGGACACCCACCCGACGACGCACGACGACCCGACCTACAAGGTCCACGGCAGCGTCTTCTACGCGGTGGCGAACATGCCGGGCGCCGTCCCGGTGACGTCCACCGTCGCGCTGACCAACGTCACCGCGCCCTACCTGGCGGCGCTCGCGGACCGGGGCTGGCGGGATGCGCTCGCGGCCGACCGCGCGCTCGCTGCGGGCCTGACGACGCACGCCGGCGAGCTGTTCAGCGAGCCGGTCGCCACCGCCCACGGGCTGCCCTGGCGCGCCTGGGACGGCGCGGCGTCCACCATGATGAGGGCGTGACCCCTCTCGACCCGTCGAACCCCTTCGCCGCGCCCTCGGTCCTGCCGTACCGCCTGCCGGACTACGCGGCGATCCGCGAGGAGCACTACCTGCCCGCCTTCCTCGCGGGCATGGCGGAGCAGCGGGACGAGGTGGCGGCGATCACCAGCACCGCGGAGCCGCCGACGGTCGAGAACACCCTCGTCGCCTTCGAGCGCACCGGCCGGGTGCTCGAGCGGGTGGCGAACGTCTTCTGCAACCAGCTGAGCTCGGACGCGACGCCCGCTCTCGAGGCCATCGAGGAGCAGGTGGCGCCGCTGCTCGCCGCGCACCACGACGCGATCTGGCTGGACGCGGCCCTGGCGGCACGGGTCGAGGAGCTGGGCCGCCAGGCCGATGAAGGCCGGCTCGAGCTCGAGCCGGACACGGCGTACCTGCTGGAGCGGCGGCGCGTCGCCCACCGCCGCGCCGGCGCGGGGCTGGCCGACGAGGCGCAGGCGCGGCTGCGGGAGATCAACGAGCGGCTGACCACGCTGGAGGCGCGGTTCGGCCGCACTCTGCTGGCCGCCACGAACGCCGCCGCCGTTCTCGTGGCCGACGAGGACGAGCTGGCGGGCCTGCCGGACGACGCCAAGGCCGCCGCCGCCGCGGCCGCCGAGCGGCACGACGAGCCGGGCGCGTTCCTCATCGACCTGATCCTGCCCACCGGCCAGCCGGTGCTGGCCCAGCTGGAGAACCGCACGCTGCGGCGCCGGGTCTTCGAGGCGTCGTCGACCCGCGGCCTGGGCGGCGAGCACGATACGCGGCCGATCCTGCTGGAGACCGTGGCGTTGCGGGCCGAGCGGGCCGGCCTCCTCGGGTACGCCCACCACGCCGACTACGTCGCCTCCGACCTGACGATCCACGGTGCGGACGCGGTCGCCGACCTGCTCGGCGGCCTCGTCGGCCCTGCGGTCGCGAACGCGCGCGCGGAGGCCGCGGCGCTGCAGCAGGCGCTCGAGCACGACGAGCCCGGCGCCGATCTGGAGCCGTGGGACTGGTCGTTCTACGCGCAGCGCGTGCGGCGCGAGCGGCGCGCGCTCGACGAGTCCGCGATGCGTCCCTACCTGGAGCTGGACCGGGTCGTGGAGCAGGGGGTGTTCCGCGCGGCGAACCTCGTCTTCGGCCTGACCTTCGCGCGGCGCGAGGACCTCACCGGGTACCACCCGGACGTGCGCGTCTACGAGGTGTTCGACACCGACGGCACGCCTCGCGCCCTCTTCCTCCACGACCCCTGGACCCGCGACAGCAAGCGCGGCGGCGCGTGGATGAACAACCTCGTCGACCAGTCCCGGCTGCTCGACGAGCGCTGCGTCGTGGTCAACAACCTCAACATCCCCAAGCCGCCGCCGGGGGAGCCGACGCTCCTGACGTGGGACGAGGTGACGACGCTCTTCCACGAGTTCGGCCACGCGCTGCACGCGATCTTCTCCGACGTGCGGTACCCGTCGCAGTCGGGCACGGCCGTGCCGCGCGACGCCGTCGAGTACCCCAGCCAGGTCAACGAGATGTGGGCGTGGGAGCCGGAGGTGCTGCGGGGCTTCGCGGTGCACCGCGTCACCGGCGAGCCGATGCCGGCCGAGTGGGTGCAGACCCTGCTCGACGCCCGGCAGGACGGCGAGGGCTTCGCCACCACCGAGTATCTCGGCGCGGCCCTCCTCGACCAGGCGTGGCACCGCCTGACGCCCGACGAGGTGCCCACGAGCCCTGACGACGTCGAGGCCTTCGAGCGCGCAGCGCTCGAGCGCGCCGGCATCGCCTACGGACCCGTGCCGCCGCGGTACCGCTCGACGTACTTCAACCACGTGTTCTCCGGCGGCTACTCGGCTGGCTACTACTCGTACATCTGGTCGGAGGTGCTCGACGCCGACACGGTCACCTGGTACGGCGAGCACGGCGGGCTGCGCCGCGAGAACGGGGACGCCTTCCGCGCCAAGGTCCTCTCCCGCGGCGGCTCGCTCGACGCCCTCCAGGCGTTCGAGGACCTCCGCGGCCGTGCGCCGGACATCGCGCCCCTGCTGGCGCGGCGCGGGCTGGCCGGCCCGGCCGCCTGACCCCGGGGGACCGCTGAGGCCCCACCGCGGCGGACACGGTGGCCATCCCGGTTGCCGGGACCGGGGACCCGACGGGGCCCGCCGGACCCCGCGGTACGGTGCCGGGCATGACCACCGCTCCCCACGCCCAGCCGCTCCGCGCCGAGGACGAGGTGGCGCGGATCTGCCAGGAGCTCATCCGGATCGACTCGAGCAACTACGGCGACGGCTCCGGCCCCGGTGAGCGCGCGGCGGCCGAGCACGTCGCGGCGCTGCTCTCGGACGTCGGCCTGGAGCCGGAGCTCTTCGAGTCGACCCCCGGGCGCGCGAACGTCGTCGTGCGCCTGGAGGGCACCGACCCGAGCCGCCCGGCGCTCGTGCTGCACGGCCACACCGACGTCGTGCCCGCCCGCGCCGAGGACTGGACCGTCCCGCCGTTCGCCGGCGAGGAGGTCGACGGTGTCCTGTGGGGCCGCGGCGCGGTGGACATGAAGGACATGGACGCGATGGTGCTGGCGGTGGTCCGCCAGATGGCCCGGGAGGGCCGCCGGCCGGCCCGCGACGTCGTCGTCGCGATGTTCGCCGACGAGGAGGCCGGCGGCGTCCACGGCGCCAGCTGGGCGGTCGACCACCGCCCGGACCTGTTCGAGGGTGCCACCGAGGCGATCAGCGAGGTCGGCGGCTACTCCGTCGAGGTCGCCGGTCGCCGCGCCTACCTGCTGCAGACGGCCGAGAAGGGCTTGGCGTGGCTGCGCCTCGTCGCTGACGGCCGCGCCGGCCACGGCAGCCAGGTCAACCGTGATAACGCGGTGACCCATCTGGCCGAGGCCGTGGCGCGCATCGGCGCCCACCCGTGGCCGCGCGTGCTGACCCCGACGGTCCGCCGCCTGCTCGAGGGCGTGGCCGACCTGACCGGCCTGCCGTTCGACGAGCACGACGACGCGACGATCGACGCCCTCGTCGCGGCCCTCGGCCCCGCCTCGCGGTTCGTCGGCGCCACCCTCCAGCACACGACGAACCCGACGCGCCTGGACGCCGGCTACCTGTCGAACGTCATCCCGAGCCGCGCGGAGGCGACGATCGACGGCCGCTACCTGCCGGGCCGCGAGGAGGAGTTCGACGCGACCGTCCGCGCGCTGGCGGGCGAGCACGTGCGGATCACGAACGTGCACCGCGACATCGCTCCCGCCGCGCCGATCGACGGCCCGCTGGTGGAGGCGATGGCGGCCGCCGTGATCGCGGAGGACCCGGGGTCGGTCGTGCTGCCCTACATGCTCGCCGCGGGCACCGACAACAAGTCGCTCGCCCGGCTCGGCATCGCGGGCTACGGCTTCGCGCCCCTGCGGCTGCCAGCCGACTTCGACTTCACCGCGATGTTCCACGGCGTCGACGAGCGCGTGCCGGTCGACTCGCTCCGCTTCGGCTGCCGCGTCCTGGACCGCCTGCTGTCGACCTGCTGACGGACCCGCCTCGGCGTCCGATCGCGGTCAGTCCTCGGGGTCCTCGTCGAACGTCGGGCGGACCCGGATGATCTTGCGGCGCAGCCACACCTTGCGCTCGCCGCCGGGGTACAGGCGGGTGCGGCTGAGCTCCCAGCGGCCGTACTCCGCCTCGTCGGTGAGCATCTTGCGGGCATCGCTCCCGCTGGTCGAGCGGGGGATCGTCAGCATCCGAACCTCGTACTGACCGCCCATCCGCACGAAGCGTCGCGGCGCCCGGGCACGGTTGCCCGTCGTGAGTTCTCCGTCCATGCACCACCTCGACCCGTCATGCCGCGCGCGTGGCCGATCCGACGCGCGGACGCTGTGCCATTGTGCCCCCCGCGGCGATACCGTCAGGGCATGACCGTCGACCCGCGTGCCGCTCTCGACCGGCTGATCGCCGCGCTCGAAGCCCACTTCAACGCCGTCCAGGCCCGCCACGGCGAGGACGACCCCGCGGTCGACGACGCCTACGACGTTCTCGCGGACGCGTTCGAGGTGTACGACGACGCGCTCGGCACGGTGTACGGCGAGGCCACCCCGTTCTACCTCGGCGAGGAGGACGAGGAGGCGGAGGACGAGGAGTCCGACGACGAGGAGTCCGACGAGGACGACGTGGACGACGTGGACGACGACCTCGACGACGAGGTGGACGTCGACGACGGCGACTGGTCCGACGAGAACGACGTGGACGAGCCCGTCAGCCGCTGAGCGGCACCGGGCGCGCCGTCAGCCGACGGTCAGACGTTCGGGGTAGCCGAGCGTCGGCGCGCTGACGTCGTCGAGCGCGGTCGCCAGCTCGCGCGGCAGCTCGAGGTCGTCCGCGGCCAGCAGCTGGTGCAGCTGCACCGGCGTGCGCGGCCCGACGAGCGCGGAGGCGACCCCGACGCGGTCCCGCAGCCAGGCGAGGGCGACCTCGGCGGGCGTGCGGTCCAGGCCGTCGGCGGCGGTGACGAGCGCCTCCACCACGGCGGCCGCCGGGCGGGTGAGGTAGGGCTGCACGAATCCCGCGAGGTGGGCGGACGCGGCCCGGGAGTCCGCGGGGACGGTGCGGCGGTACTTGCCGGTGAGCACGCCCCGCCCCAGCGCCGACCAGGCGAGCAGCCCGGCGCCGAGGTTCTCCGCCGCCGGCAGCGCCTCGCGCTCCACGCCCCGCTGCAGCAGCGAGTACTCCGCCTCGACGGCGGCCAGCCCCGGGTCCGCCTCGAGCAGCGACGCGGCGCGGGCCACCTGCCAGCCGGCGTGGTTCGAGAGCCCGACGTAGCGCGCGCGGCCCGAGCTCACGGCCAGGCGCAGCGCCGAGGCGGTCTCCTCGAGCGGGGTGCGGGGGTCGGGGGTCTGCACCAGCCAGACGTCGACGTGGTCGGTGCCGAGCCGGTCGAGCGAGCCGTCGAGGGCGTCGAGCAGGGCGCCGCGTGAGGCGTCGACCACGGCGCCGTCGGCCGTGCGCCGGACCCCGCCCTTGGTGACGATGGTGACGTCGCGCCTGGCGACCGCGCCGCCGAGCAGGGAGCCGAGCAGCGCTTCCGCGCCGCCCTCGGCGTACGACGCCGAGGTGTCGACGAGCGTGCCGCCGGCGTCGACGAAGTCGCGCAGGAGCTCCCGGGCGTCGTGCTCGTCGGTGTCGCGGCTCCACGTCATGGTGCCCAGTCCGAGCCAGGACACCTGCAACCCCGTGCGTCCCAGCCGGCGGTGCTCCATGCCACCGCACCCTAGCGGGGCGTCACTGCCCGTTTCGCACGGCTCGCGCGGATAAGGTGACCGACCATGACGCATGGACTGGGTGCAGGCGCCGCCCTGCTGCTGGGGCTGATCCAGGGCCTGACCGAGTTCCTCCCGATCTCGTCGAGCGCGCACATCCGCATCGTCAGCGAGCTGCTGACCGGGCACGACGCGGGCGCGGCGTTCACCGCCGTCATCCAGCTCGGCACGGAGTCGGCGGTGGTGCTGTACTTCCGCCGGGACATCGTGCGCATCTGCGTGCACTGGTGGCGCGCGGTGCGCGGCGGGCTGGGCACGGACTGGCGCTCGCGCGCCGGTGCACCCGTCGGGAAGCCCGCCGACCACGACGCGCTCATGGCGTGGTTCATCGTCATCGGCTCGATCCCGGTCGTCGTGCTCGGCCTGGCGTTCAAGGACGCCATCGAGGGCGCGCTGCGCAACCTGTGGATCGTGGCCACGGTGCTCGTCGTCTTCGGCCTGATCCTCGGCTGGGCGGACCGCCGCGGCGCCAAGCAGCGCACGGTGCAGGAGCTGACGCCACGGCACGCCCTGCTGTTCGGCCTGTGGCAGTCGCTCGCCCTCGTCCCCGGCGTCTCGCGCTCGGGCGGGACCATCACCGGCGGGCTCCTGCTGGGCTACACGCGCGAGGCCGCGGCGCGGTACTCGTTCCTGCTGGCGATCCCCGCCGTGTTCGGCTCCGGCCTGTTCGAGCTGGCGACCAGCTTCGACCAGTTCGGCAAGGGCAACACGCCCGGGTTCGGCGCGACGATCATCGCGACGATCGTCGCGTTCGTCGTCGGCTACCTCGTCATCATCGCCTTCCTCAAGATCGTGACGACGTACAGCTACCTGGGGTTCGTGCGGTACCGGATCGGCCTGGCGGTCGTCGTCGTGATCCTCCTGGTCACGGGCGCGCTCGAGGCGAACGCCGCGATCCTCAACTGATGAGCCCAGCGCGCGCCCAGGCCGGCCACCCGGCGCCGAGGCGCGGGGCTACAGCCAGCCGCTCTTCCGAAAGGCGCGGTACAGCCACCAGCAGATGCCGGCCATGACCGCGAGGGCGAGCGGGTAGCCGAACGTCCAGGTCAGCTCGGGCATGTGGTGGAAGTTCATGCCGTAGATGCCGACGATCAGTGTGGGGACCGCGATCATCGCCGCCCACGCGGAGATCTTGCGGGTGTCCTCGTTCTGCCGCACGCTCACCTGCGCCAGGTGGGCGGAGAGCATGTCGCGCAGCAGCTCGTCGTGCCCGACGAGGTGGCGGTCGAGCCGGTCGACCGTCGCCTGCACGTTGTCGAGCCACGTCCAGCCGTGCCGCTGGACGCGTTCGTCGTCGGCCAGCGCCTCGAACTCGGGCAGCGCCGCCATGAGCGGGCTGAGGGCACGACGCGCCTCGGCGATCTCCCGCTTGAGGTCGTAGATCTGCTGCACCGGGTCGGCATGGTGCTGCGAGAAGACGAGCCGCTCGGTCGCCTGCACGGCCTCGCCGAGCCCCAGCTCGACCTCGCTGGCCTGCCCGAGGACGGTGAAGAGGAGCGCGGCGAGGACCTCGCGGGCGCCGCTGTCCGGCGTCGGGATGCCATCGGTGAGCCGGTCGACGACGCGGGACAGGACACCGCCCGGGCCGGCCTCGGCCGTCAGCACGAGGTCCGGGCACGAGACCGTCGTCACCTCGCCCGTGGACACCTGGCGGGTCGTCTCGTCGAACCACGTGGTCGGGGTGGACATCAGCAGGTCGCCGGCGGGGGAGCGGTCCACGTGCGCGTACGCGGTCCGCGGGCTGTCGGCGCTGGTCAACGTCGCGACGCGGTGCGCCAGCATAGCGACGGTGTGGTCGTCGAGGCCCCACGCCCGGGCGACGGCCGGCAGGTCGGCGAGGTCGTGGACGACGACCCACGTGGGTCCGGTGCGGTCGGGGGAGTCGGCGGCGTCGGTCCGGACCCACGCCTCGCCGCGTTGCTGGTAGACCTCGTCGGGCACCCGGGCATTGTCCGCCGGACGGCCGCGGGGCCGTCGGCGACGCGCGACTACGCTCGGGGCGTGCTGAGCTGGCCCACCCCCTCCCTGCCCAGGCTGCCCGGACACGGACCGGCGGTGCGCGTGCTCGACACGGCGACGGGGACGCTCGTCGACCCCGTGCAGGACGGCGCCGCGACGCTGTACGTGTGCGGCATCACCCCGTACGACGCGACGCACCTGGGGCACGCCGCGACGGCGGTGGCGTTCGACCTGCTGGGCCGGGCGTGGCGCGATGCGGGCGTCGCCGTGCGGTTCGCGTCCAACGTCACGGACGTCGACGACCCGCTGCTCGAGCGTGCGGCCGCCACCGGCGTCGACTGGCGCGCGCTCGCCGCCGAGCAGATCGCCCTCTACGCCGAGGACATGGCGGCCCTGCAGGTCATCCCGCCGGACGCCTACCTCGGCGCCGTCGAGTCGATCCCGGCAGTGGTGTCCGCCGTCGAGCAGATGCTGGCGGCGGGCACGGCCTACCGGGTGCCGACGGCCGACGCCCTCAGCGCGGCCGAGCTGGGCGACGTCTACGCGGACCTCGCGGCGGACGACCAGTTCGGGGAGGCGGCCCGCCTGGACGGCGACGAGATGCTCGCGCTGTCGGCCGAGCGCGGCGGCGACCCGGGGCGGCCCGGCAAGAAGGGACCGCTCGACCCCCTGCTGTGGCGCCGGGAGCGCGCCGGCGAGCCCGCCTGGGACGGCGGGTCGCTGGGCCGTGGACGTCCCGGGTGGCACATCGAGTGCGCGGTCATCGCCCTGGGGAACCTCGGCGCGCCGCTGTCGGTGCTCGGTGGCGGCTCCGACCTGGCCTTCCCCCACCACGAGATGAGCTGCTCGCACGCGCGGGCGCTGACGGGCTCCCCGTCGTCGGGTGCGCGCGCGCACGTCCACGCCGGGATGGTGGGGCTCGACGGTGAGAAGATGAGCAAGTCGCGGGGCAACCTCGTGCTCGTCTCGACGCTGCGGGCGGCCGGCGTGGACCCCATGGCGATCCGCCTGGCGATCCTCGCGCACCACTACCGGGACGACTGGGACTGGAGCGACGAGGTCCTCGCCACCGCCGAGGCGCGCCTGGGTCGGTGGCGTGCCGCGCTGTCGGGCGTGGGCGGGCCGGCGGCCGACGAGACGCTCGCCGCGGTGCGCGCCGCGCTCGCGGACGACCTGGACGCACCTGCCGCGCTCGCCGCCGTCGATGCGTGGGCCGACGCCGCGCTGGCCGGTGCCGTGGCGCCGGTGGAAGGGGCTCCCGGGGTCGTCGCCCGGGCGCTGGACGCCCTGCTGGGCGTGCGGCTCTAGGTTCCCGAGCCCTTGTCGCGGCGCCGCAGGTAGCGCTCGAACTCGCGGGCGATCGCCTCGCCGGAGGCCTCGGGCAGCTCGGCCGTGTCCTTCGCCTCCTCCAGCTGGCGCACGTACTCGCCGATCTCCGAGTCCTCGCCGGCCAGCTCGTCGACGCCGGCCTGCCACGCCGCGGCGTCCTCGGGCAGCTCACCGAGCGGGATCGGCTCGCCGATCAGCTGCTCGACCTGGTGGAGCAGCGCGAGCGTCGCCTTCGGCGACGGCGGGTGGGCCACGTAGTGCGGCACGGCCGCCCACAGCGAGACGGCCTTGAGACCGCGGGCGGCCGCCTCGTGCTGGAGCACGCCGACGATGCCCGTCGGCCCCTCGTACGTGTTGCGCTCGAGGTCGAGCGCCTGCGCGACGTCGGGGTCGTCGGCCGAGACGGTCACGGGGATCGGGCGGGTGTGCGGGACGTCGGCGAGCAGCGCGCCGATCGTCACGACCCACTCCACGTGGAGGCCGGCCGCGATGTCGAGCAGCTCGGTGCAGTACCGACGCCAGCGCATGGAGGGCTCGATGCCGTGGACCAGGACGACGGACCGGCCGGTGACCGGTGCGGTGGCCAGCGAGACCGACGTCGTGGGCCAGGTGATCTCGCGCGTGCCGTCCGGGCCGAGCCCGACGACGGGGCGGTTCACCTGGAAGTCGTGGTACTCCTCCGGGTCCAGCTCGTCGACCTGCTCGGCGTCCCAGACCTCCGAGAGGTAGGCGACGGCCTGCGTCGCGGCCGAGCCCGCGTCGTTCCAGCCCTCGAACGCCGCCAGCAGCACCGTGGCGCCGACGGGCAGGTCACCGGCCTGGCTCTCGCTCATCCGACCAGCCTAAGCGCTGGCCGCCGGAGCCGTCCGGACGTCGGCCGGGGTAGCCTCGTCACCTCACCCCCACCATTCCGGAGGTCCTGTCATGACGCCCGCGCCCCTGCCCGCCGCGGTGCTCTGGGACCTCGACGGTACGCTCGTCGACACCGAGGTGCTGTGGCGTGAGGAGGAGGCGGCGCTCGTCGCGGAGCGCGGGGGCACCTGGACCTTCGAGGACGGGCTGGCGCTGGTGGGCACCGCGCTGCCCGTCTACGCCAGCGCACTGCAGGCCGCGGGGGTGGACCTGCCGGCCGACGAGATCATCGCGCGCCTGTCCACCCGCATCATCGCGCGGCAGTCCGAGTCGGCCCGCTGGCAGCCCGGTGCTCGCGAGCTCGTGGCCGCGCTCCGGGCGGCCGGGGTGCCGCAGGCGCTCGTCACCTCGTCGTACCGCAACCTGACCGGACCCGCGGTGCGCGACGCGGACGGCGCCTTCGCCGTCGTCGTGCCCGGCGACGAGGTCTCCCACGCCAAGCCCGACCCCGAGCCCTACCTCCTGGCGGCGAGCCGGCTCGGCGTCGCCCCGGAGCGGTGCGTCGTCATCGAGGACTCGCGCGTCGGCGTCGCCGCCGGGCTGGCCTCCGGCGCTCACGTGCTCGCCGTCGAGTCCGAGGTCGAGCTGCCCGACGACCACCGCCTCTCGGTGGCCGACTCGCTGCTCACCGTGCGGCTCGACGACCTGGCGCGGATCGCGGCCGGCGAGGTGCTCGAGCTCAGGGGCGATCGGGTCTGACACCCGTCGCGCGCTCGACGGCGTCGTCGTCGACGGCGGGAGGGGTGCCCCCGAACGCCGGGCACAACGCGCTGAACGAGCACCACTCGCAGAGCGCCGACGGGCGGGCCGGCCACGTGTCCGTGCGCGCCGCCTCCTGCACCGACGTCCAGAGCGACCGCACCCGCGCCTCGAGGACGGCCATCTCGGCCTCGCTCGGCTCGTGCCGGATCACCTGGCCGTCGGCGAGGTACTCCAGCTGGAGCAGGCGCGCCAGGACGCCTCGCGTGCGCCACAGCACGTACGCGTAGAACCGCATCTGGAACAGCGCGTGCCCCTCGTAGCCGGGGCGTGGCGAGCGGCCTGTCTTGTAGTCGACGATCCGGACCCAGCCGTTCGGGGCGACGTCGACGCGGTCGACGATGCCGCGCAGCTGGGGGCCGTCGTCGAGGTCGAGTCGGACCCGCAGCTCGCGCGACTCGGGCTCGAGCCGCGTCGGGTCCTCCAGCGTGAAGTACGTCCCCAGCAGGTCGCCCGCACCGCCGAGCCACGCGGCCTCGTCGACCTCGTCGGTGAAGAGCTCGTCGTACTGCGGGGCCCGCTCGCGCAGCTCCCGCCACTGGCCGGGGAGCATCGAGCGCGCGGCTTCGAGGGTGCGCTGGGCGGCCGGCAGGTCGAACAGCCGCTCCAGCACGGCGTGCACCAGCGTGCCGCGCGCCGCCGCGGCGCTCGTCGGCTCCGGGAGGCGGTCGACGACGCGGTAGCGGAACAGCAGGGGGCACTGCTGGAAGTCGTTGGCGCGCGAGGGGGACAGCCCGGGGCGGGACGCCGGGCGCTCGACGTCGTCGTCACCCGTGACGGCGATGTCGTCGGCGCCCTCGACCTGCTCGGTCTCCTCGATGCTCACAGCACGAGCGTAGGAGCGGGCGCCGACACCGTGCCGCTGCCGCGCCCCTACGCTGGTCCGGTGAGTGCGCAGCGACCCGCCCCGAGCCAGACCCCCCGCGGGTGGGTGATCGGCCGGATCGCGGGCGCGCCGGTGGTGCTCTCGCCGAGCTTCCTGCTCGCGGCCGTCGTCCTGACCGGGGCGTTCACGCCCTCCGTCCAGGCCGCCACCGGCCTCGGCACGGGCGCGTACGTCGTCGCCCTCGTCTTCGTCGTGCTGCTCTTCGGATCGGTGTTCTGCCACGAGCTCGCGCACGGCTTCGTCGGGCGCGCCCGCGGCCAGCAGCCCACGGCCTTCGTGCTCACGCTGTGGGGCGGGCACACGTCCTTCGGCAACGCCGCCCCCGGGCCAGGCAGCGCCGCGCTCGTCGCGGTGGCCGGACCGGTGACCAACCTCGTGCTGGGCGGGATCTTCCTCGCGGCCGCACGGGCGGTGCCGGACGGGTCGCTCATCCAGTGGATCCTGTGGTCCGGGGCGTTCTCCAACGGCTTCGTCGGCGCGTTCAACCTGCTGCCCGGCCTGCCGCTGGACGGTGGCCAGCTGCTCGAGTCCCTGGTGTGGGCGGTGACGAAGGACCGCATGCGCGGCATGGTCGCCGCGGCGTGGTGCGGGCGGGTCGTCGCCGTCGGCGTCGTCGCGTGGTCGCTGCTGTGGCCGCTGGCGCAGGGCCGGCAGCCGACGATCTACACCGTCATCTGGACGGTCATGGTGGCGATGTTCTTGTGGTCCGGCGCCTCGCAGGTGCTGCACGGCGCGCGCCAGCAGCGCGCGGTGCGCGGGCTGTCGGTGCAGGTCATCGGGCGGCCGGCCGTGGCGGTGGGCTTCCAGGAGTCGGTCGCGGCGGCGGGCGCCCGGGCGGCGGCGGCGGGTGCGAGCGAGGTCGTCGTGCTCTCGCCGGACGGCAGGCCCTCGGCGTACATCGACGCGGCGGCTGCCTCGTCGGTGCCGCGCGAGCAGGCGGGTCTCACCCCGGTCACCGCGGTGGCCGTACCCCTGCCCGGGGGAGCCGTCGTCGACGGCCGCCTCACCGGCGAGCCCCTGCTGGCCGCTCTCTCCGAGGCGTCCCGGCTGTCGCCGGTCCTCGTCGCGCTCGTCGACGGCCGCGTCGCCGCCCTCATCAAGACCCCCGACGTCGTGGCGGCGCTCCGGCCGTGACGACGACCGACGAGACGAGCGAGCCCACCGTGCCCGACGACGCCCACGATCCCCGCTTGCGCGACGAGACCGGCGAGCCGACCGGTGCGGCCGGCCGCCGCGGCCCCTTCCGCCTCGGCGACCGCGTGCAGCTGACCGACACCAAGGGCCACCCCTTCACGATCACCCTCGAGGAGGGCGGCGCCTTCCACACCCACAAGGGCTTCGTGCCGCACGCCGACCTCGTCGGGCGCCCCGAGGGGACCGTCGTGCGCACGACCTACGGGGTCGAGTACCTGGCGCTGCGGCCGCTGCTGTCGGACTACGTCGTGTCGATGCCGCGCGGCGCGGCGGTCGTCTACCCGAAGGACGCCGCGCAGGTCGTCACCATGGCGGACGTCTTCCCGGGCGCGCGCGTCGTGGAGGCCGGCGTCGGCTCCGGCGCGCTGACGACGTACCTGCTGCGCGCCGTGGGCGATCACGGGCTGGTGCACTCCGTCGAGCGGCGCGCGGACTTCGCGGCGGTGGCGCAGGGCAACGTCGAGGGCTACTTCGGCGCGCCTCACCCGGCGTGGCGGCTCACGGTGGGTGACCTCGCCGACGCCCTGCCGGGCATCGCGGAGCCTGGCACGGTCGACCGCGTGGTGCTCGACATGCTCGCGCCGTGGGAGAACCTCGCGGTGGCGGCCGACGCGCTGGCGCCGGGCGGGGTGCTGTGCTGCTACGTCGCGACGGCGACCCAGCTGTCGCGGCTCGCGGAGGCGGTGCGCGACGAGGGCCGGTTCACGGAGCCGACCGCCTGGGAGTCGATGGTGCGGACATGGCACCTCGAGGGGCTCGCGGTCCGGCCCGACCACCGGATGGTCGGTCACACCGGCTTCCTGCTCACCACGCGGCGCCTGGCCGACGGCGTCGAGCCGCCGGTCCGCAAGCGCCGCCCGGCGCCGGGGGCGTACCCGGTGCCGTCGGCGACCGAGGACGACGCCGTCTGGACCGAGGAGGACTTCGGCGATGCGCCCGTGTCGCCCAAGAAGATCCGCCGGGCGCGCCGCGCCGTCGGGCGGCCGCCCGAGGGCTGATCGCGATCCGGTCGACGTCGTCCGGATCGTGGGACGCGAGGTTTCGTCCGTGTCACGGCGTGAGTTCTGTCTCCCCGCGTGGTTAGTGTGTCGAGAAGAGCAGGCACACCGGCGTGCGGCACACGTGCGAAGGAGGCCGGGATGACGGATTCGGCGACACCGGCGGGTGCCGGTCGCGACCTGCACCGCGAGCTGTCGGTGCTGGCCGCCAAGAACGAGCGGCTGACCGAGGCCCTCGTCGCGGCGCGTGAGCAGATCGTCGAGCTCAAGCGGCAGGTCGACGAGCTGGCCAAGCCGCCGGGGACGTACGCGGTCTTCCTGGGCGCGCGCGACGACGGGACCGTCGACATCATGTCGGCGGGCCGCAAGATGCACGTCGCGGCCAGCCCGTCCCTCGACCTCTCCCGGCTGGCCCCCGGCCAGGAGGTCATGCTCAACGAGGCGCTGACGGTCGTCGAGGCCGGCGGCTACGAGCGCGTGGGCGAGCTCGTGACGGTCAAGGAGATGATCGGGGACGACCGGGCGCTCGTCGTCGGGCGCGGCGACGAGGAGCGTGTGGTGCGCTTCGCCGGCCAGGTGACGGCCTCGGGCGTGCGCATCGGCGACGCCCTGACCATCGACTCGCGCAGCGGTTTCGTGTTCGAGGTCATCCCGCGCGCCGAGGTCGAGGAACTCGTCCTCGAAGAGGTCCCGGACATCGACTACGAGGACATCGGCGGCCTCGGGCCGCAGATCGAGGCGATCCGCGACGCGGTCGAGCTGCCGTTCATGCACCCCGAGCTGTTCCGCGAGCACGGGCTGAAGCCGCCGAAGGGCGTGCTGCTGTACGGCCCGCCGGGATGCGGCAAGACGCTCATCGCCAAGGCGGTCGCCCACTCGCTCGCGTCCACGGCGGCCGCCGGCCGTCCCGACGCCGAGGCGCGCTCGTACTTCCTCAACGTCAAGGGCCCCGAGCTCCTCAACAAGTACGTCGGCGAGACGGAGCGGCACATCCGCCTGATCTTCGCCCGGGCGCGGGAGAAGGCCTCGCAGGGGCACCCGGTCGTCGTCTTCTTCGACGAGATGGAGTCGCTGTTCCGCACCCGCGGCACGGGCGTCTCCTCCGACGTGGAGACGACGATCGTGCCGCAGCTGCTCTCCGAGATCGACGGCGTCGAGCGCCTGGAGAACGTCATCGTCATCGGTGCCTCGAACCGCGAGGACATGATCGACCCGGCGATCCTGCGGCCGGGACGCCTCGACGTGAAGATCAAGATCGAGCGGCCGGACGCCGAGGGCGCCAAGGAGATCTTCGGCAAGTACCTCACCGCCGACCTGCCGATCCACGCCGACGACCTGGCCGAGCACGGCGGCTCGCCGGCCGACGCCGTCGAGGCGATGATCACCCGCACCGTGGAGCGGATGTACACCGAGAGCGAGGAGAACCGGTTCCTCGAGGTGACCTATGCGTCCGGTGACAAGGAGGTGCTCTACTTCAAGGACTTCAACTCCGGGGCGATGATCCAGAACATCGTCGACCGCGCGAAGAAGTCCGCGATCAAGGACTTCCTCGGCAGCGGGCAGCGGGGCATCCGCGTGGACCACCTGCTGACGGCGTGCGTCGAGGAGTTCCGCGAGAACGAGGACCTGCCGAACACGACCAACCCCGACGACTGGGCGCGCATCAGCGGGAAGAAGGGCGAGCGCATCGTCTTCATCCGCACGATCGTCCAGGGCAAGAAGGGGGTCGACACTTCTCGCACCATCGAGACGGTGACGAGCACGGGGCAGTACCTGTAGCCGCCCTAGGGTGGAGCCCGTGACCGTCCGCCGGATCATGGGCATCGAGACCGAGTACGGCGTGCTCCAGCCGGGCCGCCCGCTCGCCAACCCGATGCTGCTCTCGTCCCACGTCGTCGCCGTCCACGCGGCGGCGCGGGAGGGGGCCCGCGCCAGGGCGCGGTGGGACTACGACGACGAGGACCCGCTCAAGGACGCGCGCGGCTTCCACCTGCAGCGGGCCTCCGCGCACCCGTCGCTGCTGACGGACGACCCGCTCCGGCCGGCGCCCTCGGGCGACGGCACGCAGCTGCTGCCGCGCGCCACCGTGGAGGAGTACGAGGACCCCGGGGCGGCGAACGTCGTACTGACGAACGGGGCGCGCCTGTACGTCGACCACGCCCACCCCGAGTACTCCAGCCCGGAGGTGACCAACCCCCTCGACGTGGTGCGGTGGGACCGCGCGGGCCAGCTCGTGATGCTCCAGTCGGTCCGCGCCCTGGCGAGCACGCAGGCTCTGCCGGACGTCGCGCTGTACAAGAACAACGTCGACGGCAAGGGCGCCACGTACGGGACGCACGAGAACTACCTCGTCGACCGGGCCGTCCCGTTCGTCGAGCTGGCCTCCCGGATCATGCCGTTCCTCGTCACGCGCCAGGTCTTCACCGGGGCCGGTCGGGTGGGCCTCGGCCAGCACGGCGAGGAGGCGGGCTTCCAGATCTCGCAGCGCGCCGACTACATCGAGGCGGAGGTCGGCCTCGAGACGACGCTGCGCCGGCCGATCGTCAACACGCGCGACGAGCCGCACGCGGACCCGGCGCGCTGGCGCCGGCTGCACGTCATCATCGGCGACGCGACCATGCTCGAGACCGCCACGTACCTGCGGATGGGCACCACCTCCCTCGTCCTGTGGCTGCTCGAGCGGGCGCAGCAGGACGCGGCGACGCGGGCGGCGCTGGCGGCGATCGACGGGCTGCGGCTCGCGGACCCCGTCGACGCCGTGCACCAGGTCAGCCACGACCTGACGCTCGGGAAGCCGCTGGACCTGGCGGACGGCCGGCAGCTCACCGCGATCGAGGTGCAGCGCACGTACCTCGACACGGTCAGGGCGGCGCTGGGTGGCGTGGCGCCCGACGAGCAGACGGCGGACGTCCTCGCCCGCTGGGACTCGCTGCTCAGGCGGCTGGCCGACGACCCGTCGTCGTGCGCCCGCGAGGTCGAGTGGCTCGCCAAGCTGCGCCTCCTGGAGGGCATGCGCCGCCGCGACCACCTGGCGTGGGACCACCCGCGGCTGGCGGCCGTGGACCTGCAGTGGTCCGACGTGCGCCCGGAGCGTGGGCTGTACTTCCGGCTGGAGGCGGCGGGCGCCGTCGAGAGGCTCGTGGACGACGAGGCGGTGGCCGCCGCGGTGAAGGAGCCGCCCGACGACACGCGGGCGTTCTTCCGCGGCGAGGCGGTGCGCCGGTACCCGAGCGAGGTGTCGGCGGCCAGCTGGGACTCCGTGGTTTTCGACGTCCCCGGCGCCCACTCCCTGCAGCGCGTCCCGATGCGCGACCCGTCCCGCGGCACGCGCGCCCACGTCGGCGCCCTGCTGGACGCCAGCCCGGACGCGACGACCCTGCTCAAGGCCCTCGAAGGCTGACACCGGCCGGCCACCGCGTTCTGTCGGGACGAGGGCCTAGTGTGGGATCAGGAGCGATCGACGGGAGTTCGACATGGCCGGCAACGAGTACGTCCAGCCGCACCGCGACGACGAGCCGGGGGACGAGCCGGAACCCGTCGCCCCCGCCGCCCAGAGCCGCGACACCGAGGTCGACGCCCTCCTGGAGGAGATCGACGACGTGCTGGAGCAGAACGCGGAGCAGTTCGTGCGCGGGTTCGTCCAGAAGGGCGGTCAGTGAGCCCAGATGAGCCGTACCGACGCCAACCCCTCCGGGCGGCTGCCGGACGCGTTCACGACGCCGGGGACCGCATCGTTCGTCGACTTCCTCTCCTCCTACGCCCCTGAGCTGCTGCCGGGCAACCGGGCGCTGCCAGCGGGCTCGTGGGCGGCCGAGCTGTCCGCGCCGCACGGGACGACGATCGTCGCCCTGGTCTACGAGGGCGGGGTCGTCATGGCCGGCGACCGTCGCGCCACGATGGGCTCGATGATCGCCAGCCGGAGCATCGAGAAGGTGTTCCCCGCGGACGAGTACTCCGCGGTCGGCATCGCGGGCACGGCGGGCCTCGCCGTCGAGCTCGTCCGGCTGTTCCAGCTCGAGCTGGAGCACTACGAGAAGATCGAGGGCTCGCTCCTGTCGCTGGACGGCAAGGCGAACCGGCTGGCCACGATCATCCGCAGCCAGCTCGGGCTTGCGCTGCAGGGCCTTGCGGTGGTGCCTCTCTTCGGCGGCTACGACCTGGACAGGGCCACGGGCCGGATCTTCTCGTACGACGTCACGGGCGGTCGCTACGAGGAGCACGACCACCATGCGGTCGGGTCGGGCTCGGTGTTCGCGCGCGGCTCCCTCAAGAAGCGCTGGCGGCCCGGGCTCGACGAGGTGGGGGCCGTCGCCGTCGCCGTCGAGGCCCTCATGGACGCGGCGGACGACGACTCGGCGACCGGCGGCCCCGACGCCGAGCGTGCGATCTACCCGGTGGTGGCCACCGTGGGCGCGGGCGGCTACCGGCGCGTGCCCGACGGCGACCTGGCGGCGGCGACCGACGGCGTGCTCGCGGCTCGTCGGGCGGCCCGGGGAGGCGATCCCCGATGACCTCACCCCACGCAGTTGTTCGCCGCGCTCACGATTCCGCGGGGGCCCCGAGATGAGCATGCCGTTCTACGTCTCGCCCGAGCAGCTGATGAAGGACCGGGCCGACTACGCGCGCAAGGGCATCAGCCGCGGGCGCTCGGTCGTCGTGCTGCAGTACGACGAGGGCGTGCTCTTCGCGACGGAGAACCCGTCGCGGGCGCTCCACAAGGTCTCGGAGATCTACGACCGCATCGCGTTCGCCGCGGTGGGCAAGTACAACGAGTTCGAGAACCTGCGGGTCGCCGGCGTCCGCTACGCCGACCTGCGCGGCTACTCGTACGACCGGGTGGACGTCACGGCCCGCGGCCTGGCCAACGCCTACGCCCAGACGCTCGGCACGGTGTTCACCACGGAGTCGAAGCCGCTCGAGGTCGAGCTGGTGGTCGTCGAGGTGGGCAGCGAGCCGGCGACCGACCAGATCTACCGGTTGTCCTACGACGGTTCCGTGGCCGACGAGCACGGCTGGGTCGTCATGGGCGGGCAGGCCGAGCGCCTCGCGTCCGTGCTCGGGGACGGCTGGCATGCCGGCATGACGCTGCGCGACGCTCTGGCGCTGGCCGTCCGCGTGCTCGGCACGGCGACCGACGACGGCGGCAAGCCGCGCACCCTGGAGGCGACCGGGCTCGAGGTCGGCGTGCTGGACCGCACCCGGCCGCGGCGGGCCTTCCGCCGGTTGACCGGCCCGGCGCTGGAGGGCCTCATGCCCGGGAAGGGCGGCGCGCACGCCGCCGAGCGGTCCGGTGTGGCCGACGAGCCCGGCGACGCCACGCCGGCACCGTGACGGAGGGAGGCACGGCGATGGACCGACGCATCTTCGGGTTGGAGACCGAGTACGGCGTGACCTGCGCCGCCGTCGACGGCCGCGGGCTGTCCGCCGACGAGGTCGCCCGCTACCTCTTCCGGAAGGTCGTCGCGTGGGGACGCTCGTCGAACGTCTTCCTGCGCAACGGCTCCCGCCTGTACCTCGACGTCGGGTCGCACCCGGAGTACGCGACCGCCGAGTGCGACGACTGGCGCCAGCTGGTGACGCACGACCGCGCGGGGGAGCGGGTCCTCGAGGGGCTCGTCGTCGACGCCCAGCAGCGGCTCGAGCACGAGGGGCTGCCCGGGCAGATCCACCTCTTCAAGAACAACACCGACTCCGCGGGCAACTCCTACGGCTGCCACGAGAACTACCTGGTCCGCCGGCAGGGCGACTTCGGCAAGGTGTCCGACGTGCTGGTGCCCTTCCTCATCACGCGGCAGGTGATGACCGGCGCCGGCAAGGTGCTCGTCACGCCGCGGGGCGCGGTGTACTGCCTGTCGCAGCGGGCGGACCACATCTGGGAGGCCGTCTCGTCGGCCACCACCCGGTCCCGTCCGATCATCAACACGCGCGACGAGCCGCACGCCGACGCGGAGCTGTACCGCCGGCTGCACGTCATCGTCGGCGACTCCTCGATGGCCGAGCCGACGACCATGCTCAAGGTCGCCTCGACCGACCTGCTGCTGCGGCTCGTCGAGGCCGGCGCGCCCGTGCGCGACCTCACGCTGGAGAACCCGATCCGGGCGATCCGCGAGATCAGCCACGACATGACCGGCCGTCACCCCGTCACGCTCGCCAACGGCCGCACCGTGACCGCGATCGACATCCAGGAGGAGTACCTGGCGCGCGTCTCCGACTTCGTCGGCAGCGAGATGGGGCCGAGCCCCGAGGTCAAGGCGGTGCTCGACCTGTGGGAGCGGGCGCTGCGGGCGTTGCGCACCGGCGACCTGTCGCTCGTCGACCGGGAGCTGGACTGGGCGATCAAGTTCCGCATGATCGAGCGCTACCGCGCCAAGCACGGGCTCGACCTGGCGGACGTGCGCATCCAGCGGCTCGACCTGGCGTACCACGACATCTCGCGGACGGAGGGTCTCTACAACCTCCTCGCGGCCCGGGGGCTCGTCGAGCGGGTCACCTCCGACCTCGACGTGTTCGAGGCGACCAGCAGGCCGCCGCAGACGACGAGGGCGCGGTTGCGTGGAGAGTTCGTGCGCGCCGCCCAGGAGGCCCGCCGCGACTACACGGTCGACTGGGTGCACCTCAAGCTGAACGACCAGGCCCAGCGCACGGTCCTGTGCAAGGACCCGTTCCGTGCCGTCGACGAGCGGGTGGACCGGCTCATCGAGTCGATGTAGGCCTCCAGCGGCGGTCGGTACAGTGGGCGCCCGCCGGGACGGTCGAACGACGAGGAGGGGAACGGTGCGTCGACGTGCCATCGCGCTGCTGCTCGCGCTCGCCGTCGGACTCCTCGCCGCGTGCTCGCAGGCCGCGACCCCCGGTGACCCCGACGTCACCGTCTCCGGTGACGCGGGCGGCACGCCGACCGTGACGTATGTCGCGCCGCTGACCGTCGATCACGCCTACCGACGGACGATCTGGTCGGGGACGGGCCCCGCGCTCGTCGACGGGGGGCCGGTGCTGCTGCGCTACTGGGTCGAGGACGGCCGGACGGCGACCCTCGTCTCGGAGAACTACTCGACGTCCCCGATCCCGCAGGTGCTCAGCGAGAGCGACCTCGGCGCAGACCTCTACCGGACCCTCAAGGGCCAGCGCGTGGGGGCGCGTCTGCTGCAGGTGACGCCGGCGGGCGACGACCCGAAGCAGGCGTTCCCGGCGGTCACCGTCGTCGACGTGCTGCCGACCAAGGCCGACGGGACGGCCGTGCCGCCGCAACCCGGCCTGCCGGGGGTGACGCTCGCGGCCGACGGTGCCCCGACGATCACGCCGACGGGCACTGCCGCGCCGAGCACCCTGGTGATCCAGCCCCTGCAGCGCGGGACCGGGCGGCAGGTGGAGAAGACGGACGTGGTCACGGTGCAGTACGCCGGCTTCTCGTGGACCACGGGCGAGGCGGTGGACTCGACCTGGGACCGCGGGCAGCCGTCGAGCTTCGCGCTGTCCGACGTGCCGGCGTTCGCCGACGGCCTGGCCGAGCAGACGACGGGGTCCCAGGTGCTGCTCGTCGTGCCGCCGACGTACGACCTCGGCGCCACCCAGAGCGAGGCGCTGGCGGGGCAGACGCTGGTGTTCGTCGTCGACATCCTGGCCTCCGAGCCCGAGGGGGTCTCCCGATGAGCCTCGCGCTGCGGGTGATCCCGTGCCTCGACGTGGACGGCGGCCGCGTCGTCAAGGGCGTGAACTTCGAGAACCTGCGGGACGCCGGTGACCCGGTCGAGCTGGCCGCGCGCTACGACGCGGAGGGCGCCGACGAGCTGACGTTCCTCGACGTGTCGGCCTCGTCCGGTGGGCGGGAGACGACCTACGACGTGGTGCGGCGCACCGCCGAGCAGGTCTTCGTGCCGCTGACCGTCGGCGGCGGTGTGCGGTCGGTCGAGGACGTCGATGCGCTGCTGCGCGCCGGCGCCGACAAGGTGGGCGTCAACACCGCGGCCATCGCGCGCCCCGAGCTCGTCTCGGAGATCGCACGCCGGTTCGGCTCGCAGGTGCTGGTGCTGTCGGTGGACGCCCGGCGCGTGACGGGCGAGGTGCGCACCGACTCCGGCTACGAGGTGACCACGCACGGCGGCCGGCGGGGCACCGGCATCGACGCGGTGGCGTGGGCGAGCCGCGCCGTGGCCCTCGGTGCCGGTGAGGTGCTGCTCAACTCGATGGACGCCGACGGCACGCGGGACGGGTTCGACCTGGAGATGATCGGGGACGTGCGGGCCGCGGTCCACGTGCCGCTCATCGCCTCGGGCGGGGCCGGGACGGCGCAGCACTTCGTCGAGGCGGCTCGGGCCGGTGCCGACGCGGTGCTGGCGGCGAGCGTGTTCCACTTCGGCACGCTGACGGTGCACGAGGTCAAGCGCGCGCTGCGCGCGGCCGGCATCACCGTCCGCTGACGCGGCACGAGCTCCAGCCGGCCCGGCCCGCCCCCGGGGGCGCCCCTCCGCCCCCTCCGAAGCCCCTCCCGCCCCCCGCGGCCACGCGACGTCGGTAGCTTCACGTCACGTCGATAGCTGCAGCCATCGACGTCGACGGCGCCTATCGACCCAGCCGCCCCTCCCGTGGCCGTGGTCGATCTCGCCGTCCCTCCCGTCGCCGCGGTCGACCGGCACGATCGACCGCCATGCCGCCGCACCCGTGGCGGATGCCGGTCCCACTGGCCCTGGCGTGCCGGCGAAGACCGACCTCGATGCCTGTCACGTGGCGGCGGTCGAACTCGACGCGCTAGGCCGGTGGAGGCCGAGGGTGCCGTACTCCGCGTGCCGGCGACGGCCAACCGGAGTGCGTGGCGCACGCCGGGGTGGCTGCGCGCCGGTGGGTCTCGTCCGCCCGGTGGTCAGCTGGGCGTCGATGCGCCTCGTTAGGCCGGTGGTCAGGCGCGCAGGGCTGTACGCGGGGTGCGGATCACGCCGGCGGGGAGCATCCGCTCGACTCGAGCCAGGAGGGCGACGGGCGACCGCAGGTCCTCCGTCGTGACGCGCAGCACCCGCCAACCTGCCTCGAGCAGGGCGTCGTGCCTCCGCTTCTCGCGGATCAGGTCGTCGACGGACCGGTACTTCGGCCGCCCGTCGTACTCGATGAGGACCCGCCACTCCTCCCAGCCGAGATCCGCCCAGAAGGTGCCGAGCCTCGTTGTCACCTCGATCTGCGTCTGCGGCACCGGGAGCCCCGCTCGCAGGACGACGAAGCGAGTGGCAGTCTCACCCGGCGACTCCGCGCCACCATCGGCCAGGCCGATCACGGCCCTCGCCCGGCGGATCCCGCGGTGGCCGTTCAGCCCGGATCCGCTGATGAGGTCGCGGTCATGGGCGGGTCGTGAGACGCGAATGCCCTTCTG
>NZ_MKTH01000001.1 GCF_001898175.1 Cellulomonas sp. 73-92 | reverse complement strand
ACCTCCCGCCGTGGCGCCAGCAGACACCCGGGCAGGCCATCAGGCCGACGATTCGCTCCCAGCAGTGGGCCGCCACCCAGCCCCGCCCAACGGGCATGAACCGGGGGGCGACCGGTCGTGATGACCAGTGCCTGCGCCGGGCGGTTCACCTTCCCGCCCGCGTGCGACGATGCGCAGCGTGCCCATGACCTACGGTGACGAGGTCCTGCAGCTCCGGCGCGAGCTCGAGCGCCTTCGCGAGGAGAACCAGCGGCTCTCACGGTTGCTCGAGCTTCAAGACCACGAGACGACACCGGCACCCGAGCAGCCGACTGCCGCATCGGCGGCAGTCGGCCTGGTCACGATGGCGTCGCCCGTCGCCGACAAGCTCGCACTCTTCACAGACTTGTTCCGCGCCCGCACGGACGTCTATGCGCTGCGATGGGAGAACGCCCGAACCGGCCGCGCCGGCTGGTCACCGGCCGTCGCAGGCGGCTGGCGTCAGGGCATGGACCGACGAGCGGTCCGCTACCTGCCGCTGCGCAAGGAGGTGATCGGCGCCCACCTCGTCGGCGACGTGTTCGCGGGTCTCTACCCGCTGCTGCCTGACAACTCGTGCCGGTTCCTCGCCGCCGACTTCGACGGACCCGCCGCGATGCTCGACGCCCTCGCGTACACCAAGGCGGCGCGCGCCCACGGCGTGCCGTCCGCGCTGGAGATCTCGCAATCAGGCCGCGGCGCGCACGTGTGGACCTTCTTCGCCGAGGACACCGCGGCCAGCACCGCACGGGCGGTCGGCACCGTGCTGGTACACGAGGCGATAGTGCTGCGCGGCTCGATGGACCTGCGCTCGTACGACCGGCTGTTCCCGAACCAGGACGTGCTGCCCGACGGCGGGTTCGGCAACCTCATCGCTGCGCCACTCCAAGGGCAGCGCCGTAAGGACGGGCTCACCCTGTTCCTCGATCTCGCCACGCTCGAGCCGTACGACGACCAGTGGAACTACCTGTCGACGCTCGATCGCCTCAGCCCACGCGACGCCTCGCGAGTCGCACGCGCGGCGGGCCGCACGTTCGTCGGCCAGGACGTCAGCCAGCTGAGCCGCTCGAGCTCGACCAAGGTCCGGCCTCATCTCCCACCGGTCGTGCACGCCGAGCTTGGCGCGGGCCTGACGCTGGAGTCCTCCGAGCTGACACCGGCCGCGCTGTCGACCTTCAAGCACGCGGCGTCGATGCCCAACCCGCTGTTCTACGAGCGCGAGCGGCTGCGGAAGTCCACTTGGGACACACCACGGTTCATCCGCGGCTACGACGTCACCCTCGACGACCGACTCGTCCTACCGCGAGCCTTGCGCCACTCCGTGGCCGACATCGTGGACAACGCGGGCTCCAGGCTCGTCGTCACCGACCTTCGGAACACGGGGCAGGAGATCGACGTGACGTTCACGGCCGACCTCACCTCCAGCCAGGGCGCCGCTGTGGACGCCCTCCTCGCGCACGACGACGGCGTCCTCGTCGCCCCTCCCGGATCGGGCAAGACCGTGATCGCCTGCGCCCTGATCGCCGAACGGGCCACGTCCACGCTGGTGCTCGTCGACCGCAAGGCACTCGCCGAGCAGTGGCGCAGCCGGATCGAGGAGTTCCTCGGGGTTCCCCCAGGCCAAGTCGGTGCCGGCCGTCGCAAGCTCACGGGCGTCGTCGACATCGCGATGATGCCGTCGCTGGCCCGCCGCGACGATGTGGCCGAGCTGACCGCCCCGTACGGCCAGGTCGTCGTCGACGAGTGTCATCACCTTGCCGCGGCCGCGTATGACCACTCGGTGAAGAAGATCGCCGCGCAGTTCTGGCTCGGCCTGACCGCCACGCCCACACGGCGCGACGGGCTCGGCGACCTCGTCAACTGGCACCTCGGCCCGATCCGCCACACCGTGACGGACGCCGCGCCGGGCACGCTGGACGCGGCCTGGTCGGCACACGGAGGACCACGCCGCGTGCTGCACGTGCACGACACCGTCTTCACCCACAACTCCGTGGACCCGTCCTCGCCGGGCGCCCTCGCCGCCATCCACCGCGCACTTGTCGCCGACGAGGTTCGCAACACCCAGATCGTCGACGACATCACGGCCGCACTCGGCCGCGGTCGCAACTGCCTCGTCCTGACCCGTCGCGTCTCCCACCTGCAGGCGCTGGCGGCGCGACTGACCGCCCGCGGGTTCCAACCGATCGTGATGCACGGTGGCATGTCCACCACCGACCGGCGCGCCGCGGTCGCGACCCTCGCGGCCGCCGATGCCGGCGCCGGCATCCTCGTCATCGGCACGACGCCGTTCATCGGCGAGGGCTTCGACGCCCCCGCACTCGACGCCCTCTTCCTCGCCGCCCCGATCTCCTTCGCCGGCCTGCTCGTCCAGTGCGCGGGCCGGATCGTCAGGTCCTTCCCTGGCAAGGACGTCGCCGAGGTCCACGACTACCACGACGCAGCGGTACCTGTCCTCGCGGCCTCCCTGCAACGGCGGATGCCCGGCTACCGCGCCCTGAGGTTCCAGCCGTTGCGCTGACCCACCCGTCCACGCGTCGCTGTCCCAGACACGAACCGGCGATCTCCGCGGCACCTCCTCGCGGCACTTGAGTACGCCACATCGGTCGCTGGCGTGCCCAGGTCCGGCGGTTCGTCGCCTGGAGCCCGAGGCCATCCCAGCGCTTCGACGTCGACGCTCAGCTCCCAGAAGAACTGGGCACCCGCGACGACAAGCTCGCCATCACCTACCGCACCGCCGTCGTCCTGGCTGCCTGCATCACCTGGACACGCATATGAGCGATATCAGAGTCTTGTGAGGCAACTGAGCGCCGCGCAAGCCCGCGAGCTGGTTGATGCGTACCGGGCCGGCGATTCGACGTATGTGCTCGCGCGACGGTTCGGGCTGTGCCGGGAGACGGTGTCTGGACACCTGGAGCGAGCGCGCTGGAGGGGTTGCCGAACTCTGTGGCCAGGTAGGGCAGCATCGCCTCGAGCACGGCCGGATCCACCGGCGTGGTGGCGTTGTAGTCCAGATACGCCGGCCGCATCAGAACACCACGACCTTGTCGGCGGCCAGCGTGGCGTCGGCGAGCTCGTCCATCGAAGATCGCCGCGCCCCGCCCAGCAGCACCGGCTCGCCGATCCCGCGGGCGTCCATGCAGGTCCCGCAGCACAGCACCCGCCCACCCGCGCGGACCACCCCGCCGAGCATGCGGTCGAGCTTGTAGTACCCGTCCGGGGTGCGCTGTCCGTCGATCGCCGCAGTCACCCCATCACCCATGAGGAACACCGTGATCTCCACCGCGTCGCGCTTGGCCAGCGTTCCGGCCAGGCGCACCGCGTTGTACGTCGCGTCCGACCCGTACGCCGCGCCGTTGATCACCATGAGCACACTCGTCATGCCGATCACCGTATCTTCTATTCCATGCACTTCGGGAACACGATCAAGGCCGACGTCTTCGACGCCCTCGCGACACTGGTCAAGGCCCTCGGCAACGGCCGGCGCCTCGAGCTGGTCGAGCTGCTCGCCCAGGGCGAGCACTCCGTCGACGACCTGGCCCGGATGTCGGGGATGGCACTGACGACGACCTCGGCCCACCTGCGGACCCTCAAGGCCGCCGGCCTGGTGCGTACCCGCCGGGAGCGCACCACGATCCACTACCGGCTGGCCGGCGACGACGTGGCCAAACTGTTCGTCACCGCCAAACGCGTCGGCCTCACCCGCTCCCCCAAGCTGCGCGAGACCCTGCACCAGTACCTGACCGACGCCGACGGGTCCACCGTCGGGCTGAGCGGCGTCCCGACGATCGACGCGGCGGCCGTCACCACTGACATGACAGTGGTCGACGTTCGCCCGGCCCAGGAGTACGCCGACGGACACTTCCCCGGTGCCCTGTCCATCCCCCTGGCCGACCTGACCGAGCGCACCGGCCAGATCCCCCCGGACCGGCCCGTCGTCCCGTACTGCCGCGGCGAGCTGTGCCGCCTGGCCCGCCAGGCCGCCCACCAGCTACGCCAGCACGGCTTCGACGCCCGTGCCATGGACGAAGGCGTCCTCGAATGGCGGGCGAATGGCACCGTAGACCTCGACGGCGCGGCCTGACGCTCTCGCCGATCGGCCGTCAGTGACGTGCGCTGCGCTGGCGGAAGGCAGACCCGCAGGCACAGGTGACCGGGGCGGCGTTGACGCCGACGCCACGGCTCAGGCGGGACCTACGCGGTGCTCCTGCCGCGGTCGCGCCTGGCACGCGCACGTGGCCCCACAGGCAGGCCACGCGGGCTGCGCGCCATGAGGCAACTGCGGCGCCCGACCGGAGCCGGCTGCACACGGCCTGCTCGACGACCCGTCCCGAGCAGGACACAGACATCCCAGGTTGTTCGGATGTCAAGCCGCGGCGTCGGTGAGGGCAGTGGCGAGGACCGGCCACCCGCTACGACGAGCTCGTCATCCGGTCAATACACCGCGCTGCGGTTCACCGAACGCTGGCTCTGGAAGAGCATCGCCGCCTCGATCGGCACGATCAGCGACGCCCACGCCAACTGCGTCATGCAATCGATTGACGACGGCGCAACTCCCGAGACGCTTCACGGGGCGCTGATGCCCCGATGGCCGACGGCCGCCACGCGGTGCCACCAGCTGATGCGCCGCTCGAGCCATGCGTCGGCCGTGAGTGGGTCCGTCGCCTGGTAGTAGTTGAACAGCAGCAGTGCGGCAAAGACCAGTGCATAGATCAGTGCAGTGCCGACGTCCGACGCGCCGGAGGTGTACGGGCCACCGAAGCCTTCCGCGGTCGACCAGATCAACATGCTGAACACGAGTGCCGCGCTGTAGGTGAGCTTCTGGGCGAAACCCATGATCAGCGCGAGGGCGATCACAGTCTCGATGACAGCCACCAAGTAGGCGAACAGAGGCACGTCAGGGTGCTGCAGATCGATCCAGAACCGGAACCAGAGCTGCAACCACCGCGGCTGGCCGTCGGACTGGGCCATGATCGTGCTCATGTAGTCCGCTCGGAAGCCGGGCAGCCACTTCAGAATGGCGTCGATCAGCCAGACGATCCCGAACACCACCCTCAGCGCCGCCGTGGGCCAGTGGCCCTCGCCGGCCCGCGACACGACCACGCCCTTGTCTCTCACGGCCACGACATGCCTCCTCGAATCGAAGAATCCAAGCCTGCTCGGGTGGTGGGGACCCGGGCGGGATTCGTGCAGAGCGATCTGACGACGACCTTTCGCCTCGACAGCCGCGGACCGGTGGCGAAACCGCGAATCTTTGATGTTCCTTTGATTAAGCCACCGCCGCCTGGACTTTCCCGCGAGCATTCGCGCCCCCAACCCTCGTCAAACGTGAGGCAAGCACCAGAGGGAACCCATAGGTGTCCGATGGAGGGTTGTCGTGTTGGGGCTGGGGACAACCGCGCTGGTACGTCGGTGCGGCGCTCAGCGCCTGAGAGGAGATCACCGCGATGATGGGCTGGTACGGCATGGGCACGGGCTGGGGCTCTTGGCTGGGTATGGGCCTCTTCTGGCTCGTGCTGCTAGGGGTGATTCTCTACGCGGTGGTTCGGCTGCTGCCATCGGGTCGGTCCAGCGATGGAGGCCGCAGCGCCGAGTCCCCGGCGGAGATCCTCGACCGGCGGTTCGCGCGCGGGGAGATCGACGTCGAGACCTACCGGGCGCAGCGGGCGATCCTCGGCGACGCGGGTGCCCGGTGACCGCGCCGATGGCCACCGGCGCGGTGGGCCCGAACGTGCCACGACGGGGACGGCGTGCCTGGCTGGTGGTCACTCTGGTGACGGCCGTGGTTCTGCTGGGCGGGTCGGTGGCGGCGACCGTCGCGTGGGCAGGTTCGGGCCGATCGGGCACCGCCGCGTACGGCGCCGGTTGGGGCGGCATGACGGGTGGCCGGGTGGCTGCCTCCGCCCCACAGCTGGCCGGGACCACCGTGCACGTCACCGCGGTCGACATGGGCGCGATGATGGGCGGAAACGGCCCCATGCGCCTGGTCCTCGATCGCAGCTCGGCACCCGTCGGCACCGTCTCGCTGGTGCTCACGAATGCCGGGCTGCGCACCCACGAGCTCGTTGTGCTACCCCTGCCCGCCGGCCAGCAGGCAGGTACCCGCCCGGTCGGCGCCGACGGCAAGGTCGACGAGTCCGGCAGCCTCGGCGAGGCCTCTCGCAGCGGCGGCGCCAGCGCCGGAGATGGCATCCAACCCGGAGCGGCAGGCTGGACCACGCTCGACTTGCCGGCGGGTCGGTACGAGCTCATCTGCAACGAGCCTGGCCACTACGCCGCCGGGATGTACGCCGAGCTCACCGTCTCCTGACCCCTCCGGCCTGCCCGGGCGCGGACGGCGACATCCCCGTCGCTGGGGTCCTGCGTCCGGGCTTCCGGGATCAAGGCGGCGACCTGGGGTCAGGCAGGAGCGGGGCGAGGCCGTCTGGCGCGGGCCGGCGCCGGTCTTGCTTCCTTCGTCGAACCTTCGTCGTTCGCCCGGGTCGACGTGGGCACGGACAGGTGATGGTTGGTGCCGTGGCCGGGGAAGTGCCCCGGTGGACATCCCGCTGGGGACCGGGACGACGGAGGGAGCGCAGCGATGATGGGCTGGTACGGCGCGGGCATGGGCTGGGGCGCCTGGCTGGGGATGGGCTTGTTCTGGCTGCTGCTGCTGGGCGTGATCTTGTACGCGGTCGTACGGCTGCTGCCCTCGGGCGGGTCGAGCCGGCGAGATCGCGACCCTGACTCACCGGAGGAGATCGTCGACCGGCGGTTCGCCCGTGGAGACATCGACCTCGAGACCTACCAGGCCCAGCGGGCGGTGCTCCGGCAGATGCGAGGCGACCGGTGAGCCCCGTTCCGCGCTCACGGCTGATCGCGGTCGCGGACACCGCGGATGCCGGATGAGCGTCACCCCGGTGGTGGTCGGCCCGGCGCCCGCGACGGCGACGGGCCGTCCCAATTCGACCTGGTCGCGCCTGGGCCTTGGGGGGCGCCTGTTCGCCGCGATGGCTCTCGTGGTGGCCACGGGCGCGGGCACGCTGCTCGTCGTCTCGCTGCTCGTGGCGCCCGCGGTGTTCATGGACCACCTGAGCCGCGCGGGAGCGCCGGACCTGACCCCGGTCGTGACCACGCACGTCGACGAGGCCTTCACTCAGGCGACACTCGTCTCGCTCGGCACGGGCACGCTCACGGCGGTGATCGCGGCTGGCCTGGTCACGTGGTTGGTCGCCCGGCGCATCGCCACGCCGGTCGCCGACCTCGCGCTGGTGACCGGCCGGCTGGCGAACGGTACCTACGACGTGCGGGCGGTCGACCCTCGCCTCGGCCCGGAGTTCGCGGTCCTCGGCACGTCGGTCAACGAGCTCGCCGCCCAGCTGGCAACCTCGGAGGACACGCGTCGGCGGCTGCTGAGTGACCTCGGGCACCAGCTGCGCACCCCGGTCGCCTCGCTGGAGGCAACGGTCGAGGCGATCGGCGACCAAGTCCTGCCGGTGGACGAGGACACCCTGGCCACCCTTACCGACCAGGTGGGCAGGCTGCACCGGTTGGTGGCGGACATCGAGTCGGTGTCCCGTGCGGAGGAGCGTCAGCTCGCCCTGGACCCGCAACCCGCCGCGGCGGCAGACCTCGCCCGGCGGGCCGCGGCGGTGCTGCTCCCGCAGTTCCGCGCCGCCGGCGTCGGGCTGGAGGTCCGTGCGAGCGACCCGGGGCCTACCGTCGTCGTCGACGCCGACCGCATCGTCGAGACCCTGCTCAACGTCCTGGACAACGCGTTGCGGCACACGCACGCCGGCGGCCACGTCGTCGTGCGCCTGGACGGTCCGAGGCCGGACCCGGACGAGCCGCACCGGGCGCTGGTCGCCCTTGTCGTCGCGGACGACGGCGAGGGCTTCGATCCGCAGCAGGGGCCGCTGCTGTTCCAGCGTTTCTACCGGGCCGGCGAGCCGACGAGCGGGCAGGCGGTGTCCGGGCCTGGCCGGCACGGCTCGGGCATCGGGCTGACCATCGCCCGCGCAATCGTCGAGGCCCACCACGGCTCCATCAGTGCGCGCTCCGACGGCCCCGGCCGCGGTGCCACGTTCACCCTGACGCTGCCCGTGCCGCGGTGAGTCAGCCGGGTCCCATCCGGTAGCCGACACCGCGGACAGTGCGGATGTAGCGCGGGGCCCGCGGGTCGTCGCCGAGCTTGCGGCGCACGTTGCCGACGTGGATGTCCACCAGGTGCTCGTCGCCGACCCAGTCCGACTGCCAGACCCGGTCGATCAGCTGGCGGCGCGTGTAGGCCTGGCGGGGGTGGCCGCTCAGCTCGTCGAGCAGGTCGAACTCGGTCTTGGTCAGGTGGACCGCGCGCCCCTCGACGGCCACCTCCCGGGCGACCGGGTCGACGGTCAGGGCGCCGAACCGGCGGACGTCGCTCGCGGGCTCGCGGGTGATCGACGCAGGTGCCTCGCTCGCCGTCGTACGCACCCCGATGTGGGGGCGGCGCAGCATGGTGCGGATCCGGGCGATGAGCTCACGCGGGCTGAACGGCTTGGTGACGTAGTCGTCGGCCCCCACCGACAGCCCGACGAGCTTGTCCACCTCGTCGGCCCGGGCCGTGAGCATGACGACGTAGGCGTCGGAGAACGTCCGCAGCGCGCGGCACACCTCGATCCCGTCGATGCCCGGAAGTCCGAGGTCGAGCACCACCACGTCCGGCGACTCGCGGCGGGCCAGCTCCAGCGCGTCCTCCCCGGTCCCCGCGGAGCTGACCAGGAAGCCGTCGCGCTCCAGGTAGCCGACGACCGCGCGCACCAGGCTCGGCTCGTCGTCCACCACGAGCGCGCGGAAGCGCGCCCCCTGGCCGCCCGTCACACTCACCACCGCCTCACCCGCCGCATGGTAGAGCTCCGGCCTCGCAACGGCCGAACGGCACCTGCGCCATCACCGGAGGACATCGGCGATGACCTGCTGGCGGACATCCAGCGCCAGGAGGGCCACGCAGATCGACACGTACAGTCCCCGCGCCACCCGGCGACTCAACGTGACGTCCACCCCGAGCCAGCGCCCCCTCAGGTGGCCGACTGCCGCGCGGAGGACCACCAGCCCCGCGGCAACGAGCGCCACCGCTCCGAGCGGTTGTAGTACCAGGCCAGCGCCCAGCGCGCGGTCACGGCGAAGTATGCGGACCGCGTCCCACCGCACACCGGGTCCATGATCCCGAGCCGGTGCAGCGGACCGTGCAGATCCACCGGCGGCAGTCCCCACAAAGCCATGGCCGCTGTCGGCACCCGTCACCCCGCCAAGGCCGGCCCAACTGAGCCCGCGGTACTGGTCGGTCGGCCGCCAGGACAGCCGGACCGACGACCGCACCGCTACTCCAGCCCCGCCGCGACGAGCGCCTTGACGCCCGGCACGTACTCCCAGTGCCACGGCTCGAACGGACCGCCCCGGCCCGTCCGAGCCCACGCCGGGTTGTCCCAGTCGAACATGGGGCCATTCGCCCTCAGCCACGCACCGATTCGGGCGCGACTGCTGAAAGCAGATGTGATCACGCGCGACACCTGCGGGTGGCGGGGGCCGGTCGGCGCGGCTCCCAACTGCGCGCAAGTCGGCGCCAAGCGCCCCTAGGGGGGCCAATGAGGTCGCCCGCACCCTCGTCGGCTTCCGCGACCCGTTCTGAGGATCGTGCTGACGGCCGCGAACGCCGTCCGCGTCCCGAACTGCAGTCGCCATCCGGCCCAGTTCGGTGCCTCGGCTCACCGGCGATGCGCCGCGGCTCGGTTCCACGTCCGCGTGGCGTCCACGAAAAGGCCCGGGCCCACGCCTTGGAGCCGGTGCCGCCAGCGGGTCTTAAGTCCTCCAACGGCCGGCGTCGGACTGGCAACCTGGCCTGGCTAGTAAGGCAAGCCTCGGCTAAGTCGAGAGACGGGCGCGGTCCATGAGTCTTCGTTCGGTCGAAGTGGAGACTGCGGCACGCCCAGTCCCGGCGCCGGCTGCGCGGCGTCGACGCCTCCGGTGGCTGGGGGTGTTGCTCGGTCCTGGCCTGATGGTCATGCTCGCCGACACCGACGCCGGCAGTCTCGTCACTGCGGCTCAGTCCGGGGCGCGCTACGGCTACCAGCTGATCCTGGCGCAGATCGTGCTGATCCCCGTGCTGTATCTGGTGCAAGAGATCACGGCCCGGCTGGGACTGCTGACCGGCCAAGGCCACGGCGCACTGATCCGTCGCACCTTCGGCGCCCGGTGGGCCCTGCTGTCGGCAGGCACCCTCTTCCTGGCTTGCCTGGGAGCCCTGGTCACCGAGTTCGCCGGACTGGCAGGCGTCGGCGCCATGGTGGGCGTGCCCCGGCTCGTGTCGATCATGGTTCCGGCGGTGGCCCTGGCGGTGCTGATCCTGCTCGGGCGGTACCGGCGCATCGAAACGGTCGGCATCGCGATCGGCGCGCTCGAGCTGCTGTTCATCCCCGCGGCCCTGCTCGCCCGGCCAGCGCCCGCCGCGCTGTGGAGCGGCCTGATTCATCCGGTGCAAACGAACAGCCAGTTCTTGATGCTGCTCGCGGCCAACGTGGGAGCCGTGATCATGCCGTGGATGGTCTTCTACCAGCAGGAGGCCGTCATCGACAAGGGCAGGCACGGCCGCGACGTCAACACGGTGCTGCGCTCGGCGCGCCGGAACACGGCCCTGGGCGCTGTTGCCACGCAGGTCGTCATGATCGCGGTCCTCGTCGCGGTGGCCACCACCATCGGCGCCACCCGCCCCGGCGCGAACCTGCAGAGCGTCGGCCAGATCGCCGCCGCGCTGACACCGTTCCTCGGACAACGCAGTGCGGCTCTCCTGTTCGGGCTCGGGATGCTCGGCGCAGCGACGGTGGCCGCACTCGTGGCCTCCCTGGCGGGGGCCTGGGGCATGGCCGAGGTGCTGGACCTGCGGCACAGCCTGAACGACTCACCCCGGCAGGCCAAGGGCTTCTACGCCCTCGCGCTGGCCGCGATCCTCGCCGGTGCACTAATGGCGCTGCTGATCCCCAACCTGGTCGGGCTGTCCTTGGACGTTGAGGTCATGAACGCCATCCTGCTGCCGGTGGTGCTGGGCTTCCTGCTCCTTCTGGAACGCCGGGCGCTGCCCGCCGAGTACCGCATGCGCGGGGTTCGCCAGGCCACGACCTACACGCTGACCGGACTGGTCATCGTCCTCGGCCTGGTGACCGCGGTCGAGGCGCTGGTGCCATAGGCGCCGTGCCCCCGCCCACGGCGTGGACCACCATCCGTGCTCGATGAGGGCCACCTGGGCGGGTCACGGCGTCAGACGTCGCGCCCGCGATCTCGGCGCTCCGGCGGACGGCCGCCTGGCTGTTCGGCACCGCCCACGGCGTCGCCTCGCACCGGCAGCGACCCGCCCCAGTGGCCGACGAGCTCACTGACAGGATCGTGGGATTCAGTCCCCGACACGCAGGGCCGACAGCGTCGGCGACGGCACCGCACTAGACAAGCCCTCTCGCACACCTGGGCAGGGTGCGCCGTGGCCCGCCGGGCCGGCTCGGCTGTACTGCGCTGGTCTTCATCGGGGCGTCGGCCCCGTGTGCTCGTGCCGGTGACCGTCGAACAGATCAGCGCCCCGGGCCGCCCCCAGCGGAGGCGTCGCCGTGAACGGACCGCCTGTGCTGCCCAGGTCGCGCCGGTACCGTCGGCTTTGTCGCACCAGACCGCCGTCACGAGGTCAGTACCTCCAGCGGCGATCCGCCGATCGGCCCGCCGGGCACGAAGCCGTTCGCCGGGGTCGGCGGCTGGTGGGAGTGCTTGGGCCGGTCGATCTCGACGACCAGCCACACGATCGCAGCGATCAGCAGGACCCAGAACAGGCCCATGCCGATCCACATCGTGGGGACACCCCATCCCAGCCAGCCCATCATCGTCGTCTCCGCCGCCCGGGTGCTGCAGTGGTTCTGCGGCCGCCCCCCGATGCTGGTGCCCCCCGGGTGAAGGTCCGATGCCGGTGGCGACGAAGGTTTGATGAAGCCGCCGGCGACCGTGGTGATGAAGACTCGATCAAGATTCCGCTCGGGGACGGCTGCGGCGTCGTGGGTCCCCTCAGCCTTGTGGTTGCATGGACGTCGTGCGCGTGACCTCCACCCCGACGATGCCCGCGAACGCCGCGAGCGCGACGCGGTGTTGTCGTCGCCTTCCTCTGCGCTGCTGTTGACCACCCGGCCCGCCGTGGGCGCAGCGTTGCGCTCCGGTGGCAGCTGACGGGGCGTACACCCTCACCCTGCACGCCTGGCCCACGCCTGAGTGCCGAAGCGTGTGCCGACCGCGCCTGCCTCTCCCCTTCCGTTCTGTCCTGCTTGAAAGGCACGTTCATGACTTCTCGACGTCTGCTCGTCTCGGCTGCCCTTGCCGCCGGTGCCGCCTTGGTGCTGGCTGCCTGCGCCGGCGGGGCGGCGGGCGTGGCTCCGACCGCCGCCGCCACCACCACCACCGGAGCCGACCAGTCGTTGGCCAGGGTCCAAGCTGCCGGCGTTCTGGTCGTCGGCACCGAGGGCACGTACCGGCCGTTCTCCTACCACGCGGACGGGTCGGGTGACCTGACCGGCTATGACGTGGAGGTCGCGCGTGCGGTCGGCAAGCAGCTCGGCGTCGACGTCCGGTTCGAGGAGACGCAGTGGGACGCGATCTTCGCCGGCCTGGAGGCGAGCCGGTTCGACATGATCGCCAACCAGGTGTCCATCACCCCCAAACGGCAGCAGACCTACCTGTTCTCCAGCCCCTACACCGTGTCCACCGGGGTGATCGTGGTGCGCGACGACGAGGACTCGATCACCTCGTTCGCGTCCCTGGCCGGCAAGACGACCGCCCAGTCGCTGACCAGCAACTGGTACTCCCTGGCCCAGAGCTCCGGGGCGAACGTGCAGGGGGTCGAGGGGTGGGCACAGGCGGTCGCGCTGCTACAGCAGAAGCGGGTGGACGCCACCATCAACGACAAGTTGACGTTCCTGGACTACAAGAAGCAGACCGGCGCGGCCGGGCTGAAGATCGCCGCCCAGACCGACGAGAAGTCCCTGTCCGCGTTCGCCTTCCGCAAGTCCGACACCAGCCTGACGGATGCGGTCGACCAGGCGCTGAACGCGCTGGCCGCTGACGGCACCCTCGCCCGGATCTCCACGGAGTTCTTCGGCGAGGACGTCTCCCACTAGCGGGCGCGTCGATGCCCCCGGTCGACTGGGACCTGGCCGCCCGATCGCTGGGACCGATCGTGCTCGGCGCGGTGCGCGGCACCGTGCCACTGGCGATCGTCTCGTTCGCCGCCGGCATGCTCGTGGCGGTCGGCGTCGCCCTGGCCCGCCTGTCACGTCACCGGGTGCTGTCCGGGGCGGGGCGGGCGTACGTGTCGGTGATCCGCGGCACCCCGCTGCTGGTCCAGCTGTTCGTGGTGTTCTACGGCCTGCCGTCCCTCGGCCTGGTGATCGACCCGTGGCCGTCGGCGATCATCGCGTTCTCGCTGAACGTCGGCGGCTACGGCGCCGAGATCGTGCGCGCCGCGATCCTGTCGGTGCCCAAGGGCCAGTGGGAGGCCGCCCACGTCATCGGCATGTCGCACCGGCAGTCCCTGACCCGCATCGTGCTGCCGCAGGCCGCACGGGTCTCGGTCCCGCCGCTGTCCAACACGTTCATCGCCCTGGTCAAGGACACCTCACTGGCCTCGCTGATCTTGGTCACCGAGCTGTTCCGACGCGCCCAGCAGGTCGCCGCGTTCAGCCAGCAGTTCATGCTCCTGTACCTGGAGGCAGCCCTCGTGTACTGGGTGATCTGCCTGGCGCTGTCGGTCGGGCAGACCCGGCTGGAGAGACGATTGGACCGCTATGTCGCCCACTGACTCGCTGCTGCGCGTGCGCGACCTAACCAAGGGCTTCGCGGCACGGCAGGTGCTCACCTCGGTCGACCTGAACGTGGCCGAAGGGCAGGTGCTGGCGGTCATCGGCTCGTCCGGGTCCGGCAAGACAACGCTGCTGCGGTGCCTGAACGGCCTGGAGATTCCCGAGGCTGGCACGGTGCAGATCGCCGACGTGACGGTCGACTTCACGGCCCGCCCGTCCCCTGCCGCGTTGAGTCGGCTGCGGGACCGCTCGGCGATGGTCTTCCAGCACCACAACCTGTTCCCCCACAAGACCGTCCTGGACAACATCACCGAAGGCCCCCAGGTCGTCCAGCACCGCCCCCGCGCCCAGGTCGAAGCCGAAGCGCTGACCCTCCTGAACCGGGTCGGACTGGCCGACCGACGCGGCGCCTACCCTCATCAGCTGTCCGGCGGCGAACAGCAGCGCGTCGGCATCCTGCGGGCGCTCGCGCTGCGCCCCCAGCTACTGCTGTTCGACGAGCCGACCTCCGCACTGGACCCCGAGCTCGTCGGCGACGTCCTGAGGCTGATGCGGGACCTGGCCGAGGAGGGCTGGACGATGGTGGTCGTCACCCACGAGCTGCAGTTCGCCCGGGACGTGGCCCACCAGGTCGCGTTCGTCGACGCCGGCCGCGTAGCCGAGCTCGGACCACCGAGCCAGGTGCTCGGCGACCCACGCCAGGAACGCACCCGACAGTTCGTGCGCCGACTGCTGCACCCTCTGTGAGCGGGGACTAAACACCCGCCCCTACGCGGGAGGCAGGCCGAGAGAGGCGCGCGGGTTGACGGTCGCACCGTTGACGTACACCTCGAAGTGCAGGTGGCACCCGGTCGAGACGCCGCCGGTCTGCCCGGCGTACCCCACGACCTGGCCGGCCTTGACCTGCTGGCCTGGCGCCACCACGGACTTGTTGAGGTGGCTGTAGCTGGACATCAACGACGACGAGTCGACCCAGCCGTGGTCGACCATCACCTGGTTGCCGTATCCGGACAGGTACTTGGCCCACACGACGGTGCCGTCCCGGCCGGCGTAGACGGGTTGGTTGCAGTAGTCCCGCAGGTCGATGCCGGCATGCAGTCGCCAGATCTTCAGGATCGGCTGCAGGCGCATCCCGTACTCGCTGGTGACGTACATCGGGCTGGTGGCGGTCGGGTTGGCGAACAGCGCGCCGGCGATCGCGGTCCCGGGGGCGGCGGTGGACTTCTTGGCGGCGACCTCCTGCCGCTGGGCGTCGATGACCTGCTTGAGCTGAGTCTGCATCGCGGCGGTCGACGCGTCGGCCGCGTCGACCTGCCGCTGTGCCTCGGTCATCTGGCCCCGGACGGTCGCTTCCTTGGCCTGTTCCTCCCGCTGGAGGTCGTCGAGCCGGACCTTGGCGGCGGCGGCGTCGGCGCGGGCCTGGTCGGCCTGGGCGACCTTCTGGTCGGCTTGCTGCTTCAGCTCGGTGATGGTGCGGCGCACCGCGCCCAGGCGGGCGGTCTGGCTGGCGGCGTCGGCTTGCGCCTGGCGCAGCCTTTCGAAGGCTTGGGCTTGGATGCGTTGGGCGGTGGCCGCCGTCGCGTAGGCGTCGACGAAGTCGTCGCTGCTGCTGGCGTCCAGCAGCAGCGACAGGGTAAACAGGCCGCCGGCGTCCCGGTAGGCGGTCCGGGCCGTGGCCGCAATCGCTTGGCGCAGCTGTTGCAGGGTGGCGGCGTCATCGGCGGCCTGTGCGGTGATCTGGGCCTGCCGGCGTTGGGCGTCGTCGAGCTGGTCGGCGATCTGCTGCTGGGCGCGCAGCGCGTTGTCGAGTGCCGCGCCGTCGTCGGCGAGCCGGGTCTGGGCGGCGGGGATCTGCTGCTGAACGGCCTGCAGGTCGGCTTGCGTCTGTGCCAGCTCGCCGGACAGGTCCTCCAGCGCGGACTCCAGGTCGTCGCGTTGCTGGGCTGTGGCGGCCAGCTGGGACTGCAGCTGGGAGCGTTTGTGGGCTAGGTCGTCGTCGGCGGCGGCGGGCCCGGTGCTCGCCCCGAGCAGCAGCCCGCCGGCGAGCAGGATCGCGGTCAGCCGGAAGGTGGCGGTCATGTCACGTCCTGGACTCGAAGGTCGCCGACTGTTCGGATGGGGCCGGCCGGGCGGGCCGTGGGCACGGCGGTGTTGCCGGCGACGTCCGGCGCGGATCGGCGGGCTGGGTTCGCGGGCGGGGCGGGCGTGCGCCGGGGGCGTTGGGTGAGCCAGAGGGCCACCAGCACCGCGCCCAGCCCGGCGAGTGTGCGCCCGGTGGGTCGCTCGCCCAGCAGCGCGGCGGCCAGGCCCAGGCCGACGACGGGGACCAGGAATGTCCAGGCGGTCAGCTGGTCAAGGCGTGCGCGGCGGGCTTCGGTGAACCATGCCACGGAGGTTGCTGCGGTGCCGGCCAGGGCGAGGAACGCCAGGGCGGCGATGAACGACGGGCTCCAGCGGATGTGGGGCATGCCTTCGGTGGCGCTGGCCCAGGCTGCCAGCACGACCCCGCCCAACAGCAGGTGCCATCCGCTGGCCACCAGGACGTCGACGTGACGCAGCCGGCGGGCCAGCAGCGTGCCGCCGGCGGCCGCGGCGGCTGCGCCCAGGGACAGCCAGGGGCCTGAGCTGGTGCCGTCGGCGGAGGCGACCAGGCCCAGACCGGCGAAGCCCAGGATGAGGGCGGCGGTCGTCGCGCGGGTGGGGCGTTCCCGGTAGAACCACCAGGCCGGCAGCACGATCAGCAGCGGCTGGGCGTTGGCCAGCACCGCCGCGGTGCCCTTGGCGGCGCCGGCTGCGCCGGCGAACATGGCGCCCAGGCCGGCGGTCACGTCGACGAGCCCGAAGACGGCGATCAGCGCCCAGGAGCGGGAGTCGGGGGGCAGCGGGCGATGCTGCACGCCGCCCAGGGCGACCAGCGCGACCCCGGCCAGCAGCGCCCGCAACGCGGCGAACCACAGCACCGGGGCGTCGGGCAGTCCCCAGCCGATGACCACGAAGCAGGCCCCCCAGACCAGCGTCACCCACACCATCCGCCCGGTCTTGGGGCGCCGGCCGGGACCGGTCGGCGAGGTGGGGATCACTGCAGTCGAGGGGCTAGTGGCCACGGGGCATGACCAGCATCATCACGGTCATGATGCCCACGCAGGCGACCGCGAAGACGATCGCCCCGGTGCCCGCGGTGCCGGTGGCCAGCAGCACGGCGACGATCACGAGCATCGGCACGCAGCACGCCAGCATCATCCACCGGTGCCCGTGGTGCGAGCCCTGGCTGGACGGCTGGTCGACGGGCGGGTGATGGTGGCCGGTGACCGGGGAGGTGGTCGGGGCCTGCCCGTTCGTCGGGTCGCGCCGCTCGGCCGACGGGTCCTGTGGCGTCATCGGGTGGCCCGTCCTGGTACCGAGTGGGCCAGGGAGGCCGGCAGGTAGCCGAGCTTGGCGTACAGCGGGCAGTGCCCCCGGGCGCCAGTGACCAGCAGATCGAGGCCGGCCAGCACGAGCAGCACCTCGAACACCACCGCCACGGCGGCGTGGGCGCCGGCCAGCAGCAGCACCCCGCCGACGATGCCGGCGGCCCCGACGACGACCCGGGCGACGCGTTCGGTCCGGGTGATGTTGATCTTCGGTGCGGGAGCGTGTGGCGTTGCCATAGGGGTTCAGCTTTCGGTCAGTGGGTCAGCGGGTCAGTGGTGCTGGTCGTGCCCGGCGGGCAGCTGGACCTGTCCCGGGGCGGGTGTCGGGGCGTTGTCCTCGCCGCGGATCAGCGGGCCGAGGACGGTGGTGGACACGACGAACGCCGCGACGAACACGGCCAGCGCTACGCCGGGCGCCCACCAGGAGCCGAACCGGCGGTGCAGCTTGAGCAGCATCGGCACCGAGGCCGCCAGCCCAAGGACGCCGAACAGGGCGGTGCCGCCGGCGCCGGCCACCAGTGCGGTGCCGACCAGCGGGCCGATGTGGTGCAGGACATGGGGTGCCAGGCCGACCACGACGCCGGTCGCGCCGCTCATCGCGGTCCACACCGTGCGCAGCGGTCCACGCCGCACGCTCGGGGCGCTCGCCGTGGTGGCGGCCTGCAGCTGGTCGGTCATGCCTCCATCGTCCGGACCGTTGGCTGCGACCTGGTCGAGGTTGGATGAAGGTCCGCCGAAGCCTTCCCCACGACGGGCGCGGCACCCGGCCGGTCCGTGCATGGCCAGCGTGCGCACGTCGACACCGAGCAACGCCAGTGCGCCGGGATGGGCGAAGCTCCTTCGTCGGCCCAAACACCGTTCGCCGGACACTCCCTCGCCGCGGGCTGCTGGTGCGCTGTTCGGCGGCTGGCGACGTAGAGGCAGGTGACGTAGAACAAGTGAGGTAGCAGGCGATGGCCTAGGTCCACGGGCCGGCCATGATCATGGAGCTTGCGTCGTACGGCGGGGAGCATCAGGTGACGGGGTACATCTACGTGACCGGAGCGCTCTACGACTGCGTCAGTTCACCGGCCCTTTGGCAGGACATCTACCTCTGGTAGGGAGAACCGGGGCGTGACGGCATCTGGGTTCCTGTGGTCCGAACCCGCGGTGCGGCTCGATCCGGCTGAGGCCGCGAAGCAGGCGCGAGAACTCGCCCGCGCCTGCTTCGCGGTGCCGGAAGGCCGTGCCCGGGGTGAGTTCCTGTGGAGCGACGTCGCCCCGCGAGTGGCGTGGAGCGCGGATGGCTCGTGGGGCGCGCGAGGGGACCTCACCGTCGGCGAGATGCTGGCCGCTGCCCAGCAGCTCGAGAGCGTGATCGCCAACGCCCCTGACCGCGGCGGGCTCGGCATGTCCGAGGACGTGCTCGCGACGGTGCTGGAGTTCCTCTTGACGACCGTCCGGGCCAGCCCCGTGCTGGCCGGGCTCGACGTCGTGAACGCGGCCAACGAGCCGATGAGAACTGCCGCGCGACCAAGGATTGGCGCACGGCGCCGCTTCGCCCGCCCGCGCCGTTGACTCCACCGCGCCAGCAGTCCGTGCAGCACGCGCCCGACTCCGCCAGGCCATTGCGGACGACCCTGTGCTGGGTCGGGAGCGGTAGCCGGGTCAGATCCGGCGACCGCGATCAGCCGCCACCGCCTGCGCAGTGACGAAAGACCGAGACGCCCAGGACCGCGACCTCTGAGCCCGGATCCACACTCACCGACGGAGCGTGGGCCCTGGCCTGACAGCCCGGGCCGGGCCCGAAGGCCGTGGACAACGGCCCACACCCCGCCCACGATGGATCCAGGCGGGCGGACCGACCTACGTGTCGCACCCTTGAGTGCTGACTTCACAACGCCGCACAGACGGCCAACCCTGTGGCGATCCGCCCGCCGCCTACTGCGCGGCCGCTCAGAACACAACTTGTTCAGCAGACTCCTAGGCGAGCGAGAGGAAGACCTCCTCCACCATCAGCATCTGCGCGGACTCCTCGCTCCCGGGCTCGGACAGGCAGCGCTTGAGCGCGCAGGCGGTGAGGGCGAAGCCTGCCCGATCCAGCGCCCGGCTGGCGGCGGCGAGTTGAGTGATGACGTCTTCGTAGGCGCGACCTTCCTCGAGCATTCGCGCGATGCCGCCCACTTGGCCCTGCGTGCGCTTGAGGCGGTTGACGACCTTGGCCACCTCGGTCGGGTCGATCTCCATCGTTGCTCGCTTCGTCTCGTGCTCTCGAACGGGGGCCACGCTCGTCGCGAAGGTCACCGGTCATGCCGTCGTCGTGGGCCCGAGGCTCCGCAGAGCGGCGTCCAGCCGGGAGGCAGCCTGAGCGGCGATGGCGCCGAGCTCGCCGTTGCCGGTGACGGTGACCATGACGTTCGGGTCCAGGGCTTCCACCGTGGTGCGGCCCGGGGCGGACGCCCGGACCACCACGTTGCAGGGCAGGAGCAGGCCGATCGACGCCTCGACCTGCAAGGCGCGATGCGCCAGCTGGGGGTTGCAGGCCCCGAGGATGACGTGCGGTGGGATGTCGGCATCCAGCTTGACCTTCAGGGTGGCTGCCATGTCGATCTCGGTGATGACTCCAAACCCTTCCGCGATCAGTGCCTCCCGCGTTGCAGCCAGGGTCTCCTGGAACGGTCGGTCCAGGGTGGTGCTGATGCCGTAGCTCATGACGTCGGTCCTTTCGATCGGGTGCGGCTCGGTGCGGCGCGCACTGTGCAGCGAGGTCAGGCTCGTGGTTCCGTGTCGAGCAGCGTCGGTCGGGCGCCCTGGCCCCCGTCGACTGCCGCGGATGGCCCGCCGGGCGACGGGGTGCCCGCCTTGAGGACTGCGAGCCGGGCCTCGATCTCGAGGCTCTCGCTGGGCTCGCCCAGTTCGGCGAACTGCGCCTCCAGGGAGGAGCTGGCGATCTCTGCCTGCCCGGCGGCGTACGCCTCTTGGCGGCGCACGGTCTCTTCGAACCGGGAAATCTCGCTCGACGGGTCGGGCGCGCTGACGCGGGACTTCGCATCCTGAAGCCGTAGTTGTGCCTCGGCGGTCCGCTGCCGGGCCACCAACGAATCGCGCCTGGTCCTCAGGTCGGTCAGCTTGTCCTTCATCGCTGCCAGGTTGGCCTTGAGCTTGTCCACGGCGAGGGATTGCGACGCGATCAGCGGCTCGGCCTCGGCGGCGCTGCCCTCCGTGTTGATCTGCTTACCGAGCGCCAGCTTGGCCAGGTTGTCGAACTTCTCCGCGTCGGCCAGGTTCGCCGTCGCCCGCATCTGGTCGGCGCGGGCCGAGGCTGCGGCGGCCTTGCGGCCCCAGTCCGCGGCCGCGGCCAGGTCGGCCGCGTGATCCTGCTCGGCCAGGCGGAGGTTGCCGATGGTCTGTGCGACCGCTTCCTCGGCCTGCGCGATGTTGTTCGTGTAGTCCCGGATGAGCTGGTCGATCATGACAGCCGGATCCTCTGCATGGTCCAGGAGCGCGTTGATGTTGGCTTTGGCCAGCTGGGTGATGCGGCCGAGGACCGTCTGCTTGTTTGCCATGGTGGTTCCTCTCATCGGTCGGGTGTCGGACCTGGATGGTGCGGACGGGGGAGTCGATGCGGTCAGCACCCACCCCGCCCGTAGCCGCCGAAGCCGCGGCCGTGGCCGCGGAGGAGCTGGTCGATCAGGAGCCCCCCGAGCACCGCGCCGCCTGAACCGCCCAGGACCCCACCGCCTCCGCCGCGTTGCTGCTCGTCGAAGTCGGCGACGTCCTGCTGGGCCCGGTTCTGGGCGGTGCCCGCAAGCCGGTCGGCCTGCCTCGCCTCCGATAGCGCCGCGACCGGGTCGGAGTCCGAGAGGTCCTCGGCTTGCCGCGCACGGCGGGCGGCGTCGGCCAGGCGGGTGCGGGCCTCGGGTCCGACGGCACCGCGCCGGGCATCGATGAACTCCCCGACCGCGCCGATCTGGGCCGTCGCGTGTCCGAGCACGTCGGTCAGCTGGCGACGTGCTGCCGCCACGCGTTCGGCCTGGTCGCGGTAGGGAGCAAGGCGTGCACTGAGCTCGCTCTGGGCGTGGGCGACCGCGCGCAGGGTAGCGACCGGGTCCCGGTCCGCGCCGGCGCGCTGCGCCTGTGCGGCGGTGGCGGTGGCGACCGCCGCCTGGGCCTGGACCTGCGGGTCCGTCGGGGCCAGGTGCGCGGCATCGGCCAGGTCCTGCTCGAGGGCGGCGATGCTGTCAGCCAGCTGGCTTGCGGCTGCGGCCAGGTGCTCCCCGGCCTGATCGACGGCGTCGAGCAGGCTCGCCGCCTGGGCGACGGCCGCCTGGCTGGAACGCACCGCGGCCAGCGCGGCAGCGCTGTCGCCGGCGCCCAGCGCCACCCGACCGACGCCCACCGTCGATGTGATGCCCTCGACGAGCCGTTCGACCAGGTCCGGATTGCCGGAGACCGACGCCAAGGCTGCGGGCGAGTACGACCCGGACAGCCCGGTCACGGTGAGGCGTGCTGCGCGTACCCGTTCGCCGGCGTCGGCCGCCTGTCGAGTCACCTCGTCGAGCAGCTCAGGGGCGCGGGCCTGCAGGTCTCGGAGCGCGTCGAACTCGTGAGCGTGGGTTGCCACATCGGTGCGGATCTGAGCGCACATCCGCAGGATCTCGACGGCCGTCGCGCGGATGTGCGCTTCGTTGTCGGGGGACGTGTCGTCGAGCTCCTGGCGCAGCACGAACGCCCGGCTCAGGGACGCCGTGGCGGCGGTGAGCGCGGCCTCGAAGGTGGCGGTCGCCTCCGGCCCGAACTGAGCCTGGGCGAATCCGAGATCTTCACGGGAGGCCGTGATCGCTTCGTCCGTCGCCACCAGCGAGGCGCTCGCCTGGGCCGCCAGATCGGACACCTCGTTGGAGGACCCGATCCGCCGCCTGCTCCGGTGGTCAGCGGCGCGGCGCCGTGCCAGGGCACGCAGGCCGATCCACGCCAGCGCGCCCGCGAGGGCAGCGACCGCGACCAGCAGGACCGGCGTGAGACCGATTGCACCGCTTCCGATGCTCATGCGTGGACGGAGCCCCAACCCTGCATCTCGACCCCCACCTTCCTCGAGGCCGGCACGTTCGCCAAGCGCCCGACAACCAGACTGGGGTACTTGTACCGAGCGTTCGGCACCGGGACCCTAAAGATCCGACGAAGTTTCACCGAGCGATCGTCGCAACGGTGAGGGGCGTGGTTGGTCCGGCCTCGGTGCGGGGCAGCCGCAACCGCTTGAGGAGCAGGGCGTTGGTCGCGACGATCAGCGAGGAGCCGGACATCGACAGGGCGGCGATCTCTGGCCGCAGCACCAGCCCGAACGCGGGGGCGAAGACGCCGGCGGCGATCGGTAGGGCGACGGCGTTGTAGCCGATCGCCCAGCCGAGGTTCTGCCGCATCTTGCGTAGCGTGCCCCGCCCGATCCGCAGCGCCACGGCGACGTCCATCGGGTCGGAGCGCATCAGGACGACGTCGGCGGTCTCGATGGCCACGTCCGTTCCGGCGCCGATCGCGATGCCGACGTCCGCGCCGGCCAGTGCGGGCGCGTCGTTCACCCCGTCGCCCACCATCGCCACCCGAGTGCCGTCCGCCTGCAGGCGGGCGACGACCGCGGCCTTGTCGCCGGGAAGCACCTCGGCGACGACGGTGTCGATCCGCAGCTCCGCGGCGATCCGGTCCGCGGTGGCCTTGTTGTCACCGGTGAGCATGACCACGCGCACCCCGAGGTCGTGCAGGGCCTGGACGGCTCCCGCCGATGTGGGACGCACGGCATCGGCCATGGCGATCACCCCGGCCGGGTGCCCGTCCACCGCCACCAGCACCGCCGTCCGCCCTGCCCCGGCGAGCTCGCCCTGGTCGGCTGCGGCGGGGCCGGGGTCGACGCCCTCGTCGGTGAGCAGCCTGCGGCTGCCTACCAGCACGGCACGGCCGTCGACCTGGCCGGCCGCCCCGTGCCCGGGCACCGCCCGGAAGGCGGTCGCCACCGGCACGGCTAGACCGCGGCGTTCCGCTTCGGCCACGACGGCGCGGGCCAGCGGGTGCTCGGACTCGCGCTCGACAGCGGCGGCCAGACGCAGCACCGCGTCCGCGTCCAAGCCGTAGGCCCGCACGTCAGTGACGGCTGGAGAACCGAGCGTCAGGGTCCCGGTCTTGTCCATCACGACGGCCTGCACCCGGGCCAGCTGCTCGAGGGCGCCGGCGCTCTTGAACAGCACGCCGCGGTGCGCGCCGAGGCCGGTGCCCACCATGATCGCGGTCGGCGTCGCCAGGCCCAGGGCGTCAGGGCAGGTGATCACCACGACGGTGATGGCGAACAGCAACGCGGCTTGCAGCCCCGCACCGGCCGCGAGCCACACGACGAGCGTCAGGCCGCCGCCGATCAACGCGACGAGCACCAGCCAGAACGCGGCCCGGTCGGCCAGCCGCTGGCCGGGCGCCTTGGAGTTCTGCGCCTCCTGGACCAGCTTGACGATCTGCGCGAGCGCCGTGTCCGCCCCGACCTTGGTGGCCCGGGCGCGCAGCGCCCCGGTGGTGTTGATCGACGCGCCGACCAGGGCGTCTCCCACGTCTTTGGCCACCGGCAGGCTCTCGCCGGTCACCATGGACTCGTCCAGCTCCGACCGGCCCTGCTCGACCACGGCATCCACCGGCACCTTGGCTCCGGGGCGGATCAGCAGCAGGTCACCGACCTGCACCTGGTCGGTGGGAACCTCGACCTCCTGGTCGTCGCGCAGCACGACCGCCTTGGGCGGGGCGAGCTCGAGGAGAGTTCGGACGGCGTCGTTCGCGCCGCCGCGGGCGCGCATCTCCAGCCAGTGCCCGAGGAGCACGAATGCCGTCAGCACCGTGGACGCCTCGTAGAAGACGTCCCCGCCGCCGGTCAGGGTGACGACGACGGAGTAGACCCATCCGGTGCCGACGCCGACGGCGACCAGGACCATCATGTCCAGCGTCCTGGCGCGCAGCGCGGACACGGCCCCGTCGAAGAAGATCCAGGCGGAGTAGAACACCACCGGCAGGGACAGCAGCAGTGCCACCACGTCGTCCCGCAGCCCGAACGGCGCCGCCACGGAGAACCCCAGCACCTGCCGGCCGATCGGCGAGAACAGCACGATCGGCACCGACAGCAGCGCCGCGACCAGGAAGCGTCGACGCATGTCCGCGACCATGCTCGCCATCGACATGCCGCCGTGGTGACCACCGTGACCCATCGCCTCGTGCGGCGACATGGTCGGCGTCGTCCCGTGGCCTTCGCGCGGGCCGGACGCGGCGTGGGCGTCGTGCATCGCGTGAGTGTCGTGCACCGGTGCACCGGGGTGTCCCGGTTCACCGTGCGGGTCGCACAGGTGCGCCGGGACGGACTGACCCGCGCAGTGGAACCCGCACTCGCGCACCCACTGCTCCAGCTCGGCCGCCGAGGTCGTGCCCGCGTCGTAGGTCACCGTCGCCGTCTGAGCGACGGCGTTCGCGGTCACCGCCCGCACCCCGGGCCGGGCCGCCAGCCGTCGTTCGACCGTTCCGGTCGAGCCGCTCGCGTGCATGCCGGCCACCTGCAGGGTGATCGTCTGGTCTGCCATCGTTGCGTCCTCTCGCTCTGTCAGCTGCGCACGAGGCGGGCGATCGCCTCGGAGGCCTCACGAAGTCGCCGGTCCTGCAGCTCGCCTCCGTGCCGTGCCGCCTCCACCAGGCAGTGGCTCATGTGATCGTCCAGCAACCCGAGCGCCACCGCCTGCAGGGCACGGGAGGCGGCCGAGACCTGCGTGAGGACGTCGATGCAGTAGGCACCGGACTCGACCATCCCCGCGATCCCGCGCACCTGCCCCTCGATGCGGCGCAACCGTCGCAGCTGGGCCTCGGCCGTCTCCGTGGCCACGTCAGCCTGCCGAGCCCGCCGCGACCGGGGCCGTGGTGGACACGGCACGGAACCGCCGCAGCCGCAGGCTGTTGCTCACGACGAACACCGAGGAGAACGCCATCGCCGCTCCGGCGATCAACGGATTGAGCAGGGCCGCCACCGCCAGCGGGATCGCGGCCACGTTGTAGGCGAAGGCCCAGAACAGGTTGCCCTTGATCGTGGCGAGCGTGCGGCGGGCGAGCCGGACGGCGTCCACCGCCGCGCGCAGGTCCCCGCGCACGGCCGTCAGGTCGCTCGCCTCGATGGCGACGTCCGTGCCGGTGCCCATGGCGATGCCGAGGTCGGACTGTGCCAGCGCGGCGGCGTCGTTCACCCCGTCGCCCACCATCGCGACCACCCGGCCACGAGCCTGCAGGTCCCGGATGACGGCCACCTTGTCCTGCGGCAGCACCTGCGCGATCACCTCGTCGATGCCCACCTCTGCCGCGATCGCCCGGGCGGCGCGCTCGTTGTCGCCAGTCAGCAGCACCGGGTGCAGGCCCAGCTGCTTCAGGCCGGCGATCGCCTCCGCGCTGGTCGGCTTCACCGTGTCGGTGACCACCAGCACGCCGCGCACCGCCCCGTCCCATGCCACGGCGACCACGGTCCGGCCCTGCTGCTCGGCGACGTCCAGCGCCGAGCGCAACGTGCCGCCCAGCTCCACGTTCCACTCGGCCGCCAGCCACGTCGGACGCCCCGCAGCGACGGCGTGCCCTTCGACGACACCGGAGACCCCGAGACCCTGACTGCTGACGAACTGCTCGACGGGCGGCAGGTCACCGCCGCGTTCGCGGGCGCCGGCGGAGATCGCTGCGGCGATGGGGTGCTCAGAGGCGTGCTCGAGCGCGCCGGCGAGGCGCACCAGCTCGGCCTCCTCGACCCCGTCGGCCGGGATGGCGTTCGCGAGCACCATCCGGCCGGTGGTGACCGTGCCGGTCTTGTCCAGCACGACGGTGTCGACCCGGCGGGTCGACTCGAGCACCTGCGGGCCCTTGATGAGGATGCCGAGCTGCGCGCCGCGGCCGGTGCCGACCATCAGGGCGGTCGGCGTGGCCAGGCCCAGTGCGCAGGGGCACGCGATGATCAGCACGGCCACGGCGGCGGTGAAGGCAAGCCCGACGCCGCCCCCGGCGCCGATCCAGAACCCGAGGGTTGCCACGGCCGTGGTGATGACGACCGGGACGAAGACCCCGGAGATCCGGTCGGCCAGCCGCTGCACGGGTGCCTTGCCGCTCTGTGCCTCTTCCACCAGCCGCGCCATCTGGGCCAGCTGCGTGTCCGCTCCCACCCGGGTGGCCCGCACCATGAGCCTGCCCCCGGCGTTGACGGTCGCACCGACCACCTCGTCACCGGGCCCCACCTCGACCGGGACCGGCTCACCGGTGAGCATCGACGCGTCCACAGCGGACGCTCCCTTCGTGACCACCCCGTCGGTGGCCACCTTCTCCCCGGGGCGCACCACGAACACGTCGCCGACGACCAGCTGGTCGACCGGGATGCGGACCTCGGCCCCGTCCCGCAGCACGGCGACATCCCGGGCGCCCATCGCCAGCAACGCCCGCAGCGCCGCTCCCGAACGCCGCTTGGCCCGCAGCTCGAAGTACCGGCCGAGCAGGATCGCCACGGTCACCACGGAGGCGACCTCCAGGTAGATCTCCCCGGCGCCCCCACCGCGACGCGGGACCAGGCTGAAGCCCATCCGCATCCCGGGGTCGCCGGCCGGTCCGAAGAACAGGGCGTACAGCGACCAGGTGAAGGCCGCGACGACACCCACGCTGATGAGCGTGTCCATCGTCGCCGCGCCGTGGCGCAGGTTCACCCAGGCCGCACGGTGGAACGGCCACGCACCCCACACGACCACGGGCGCAGCCAAGGTCAGGGAGGCCCACTGCCAGTGCTGGAACTGCCACGGCTCGACGGCGGACAGCAGCAGCACCGGCGCCGCGAGCACCGCACTGATCACCAACCGGCGGCGCAGCGCACGCGCTTCGACGTCGGCCTCGTCCTCCTCGTCCGGGGCCGCCTCGTCCCGCGACCGGACCGGGCTCGGGTCGTACACGGACGCGGTGTAACCGGTCTCCTCCACGGCCGCGATCGCCTGCGCCACGCTCGTGCCCTCGGGCAGCTGGACGCTGGCGCGCTCCGTGGCGAAGTTGACCGTCGCCTGCACGCCCTCCAGCCGGTTGAGCCGCTTCTCGATCCGTGCCGCGCAGGAGGTGCACGTCATCCCGCCGATCTCGAGCTGGATCGCCTCGCTCACCGCGTCACCTCCGTCCCCGCCGCCGGGGCGCTGTTCGTCGTGCTCTGCTGGTGGGCGCCGTCGCCCGACCCCAGCGGGCCGACGGCTGCACCGATACCCAGCCCGATCGCCAGGGCCAGCGCGAGCACCGCGCCGAACCCGACCAGGCGCGCGCCGTCGCTCATGCCAGCACCCCGGTCAGCTCGTACCCGGCCTCCGCCACGGCCGCGGCCACGGCCGGCTCGTCCAGCGGAGCCAGCGACTCGACCACGACGAGCGACACACCCCCGGGAACCAGATGAATCTGGACGTCACGGACGCCTTCGACGTGCGTCACCTCGCGGGACACCGCCCCGACGCAGTGCGCGCACGTCATGCCCGTGACCCCATAGGTCGTGATCGTCATGACGACTCCCTCCCCTTCTGCCGGTCGGTCCGCGAATAGCCCCGGACCTGCACCTCGTCAGTTATACCCCTCCGGGGTAGGGGTATATAGGGGTCAGTCACTATCTTCATCGAACCTTGATCCCGCGGGTGGCGCGGCGGGACGCGACGCAGACCGCCAGGTGCAACGGCCAACCGCGTTCCCTCGGCGCGGCGTCCCTCAGGCCAGGTCGTCGACGGCAGGTGTCGCCAGAGGCAGAACGAGGTGCACGGGGTCGTTCCTCGGCCCTCCCGGGAATCGATCCTCAGGCTGCCGCCTACTCGGGACGTCCACCGCCGGCCGGACGACCGGCTCTCCGGTGGTAACCGCAGGCCCGCGGGAGAATCCCGGGCGGCGCCCTCGACGAGTTGGCGAAGCGCTGGCGCCAGTCCCTCTTCGCCGACCCAGTCCAACTGCCAGACCCGGTCAATCAGCTGGCGGCGCATGTAGGCCTGGTGGGGGTGGCCGCTCAGCTCGTCGAGCACCGTCACACCCGCCACCGCCTCAACCGCCGCACGGTAGGGCTCCGGCCTCGCAACGGCCGAACGGCACCTGCGCCATCACCGAAGGACATCGGCGATGACCTGCTGGCGGACATCCAGCGCCAGGAGGGCCACGCAGATCGACACGTACAGTCCCCGCGCCACCCGGCGACTCAACGTGACGTCCACCCCGAGCCAGCGCCCCCTCAGGTGGCCGACTGCCGCGCGGAGGACCACCAGCCCCGCGGCAACGAGCGCCACCGCTCCGAGCGGTTGTAGTACCAGGCCAGCGCCCAGCGCGCGGACACCCGAACGACAATCGCCTTACTCCAGCCCGGCCGCGATGAGCGCCTTGACACCCGGCACGTACTCCCAGTGCCACGGCTCGAACGGGCCGCCCCGGCCCGTTCGAGCCCACGCCGGGTTGTCCCAGTCGAACATGGGGCCGTTCGCCCTCAGCCACGCGCCGCGCGCACCGGTATAGGTCTCCTTGCAGAAGTCCACCGCCAGCCCCCAGCCGTGGTTGGACAGCCCCACGGGAGCCGCGAGCTGCGGCGTCCTGCGTCGGAGCGCCGCCTGCTCCTCCAGCGTGCGATATCCCGACGTCAGGCACATCGGTTCGCCGAACCTGGCGGTGTACATGTCGTTGAGCTGCGTGAGGGTCACGACCGCGTCTGCCCGATCCCGGTACGGCGCCTGCCACAGGTCACACATCGAGGCGTCGGGGACGTGGCCGTTCGTGCCGATGTCGGGCACGAGACCGGAACAGACAACCGTTCTGCCGTCGTCCGTGCGGAACTCCGCTCGCGGCAGGGAACGCGAGGTCCTCTGCGTGGACGTGGGGGGTGATGCCGGACTGCTGGCGGTGGCACGGGGCAGGAGCGCGGCCGGCGGGGACGGGATGACGGCGTTCGCCGTCAGGGCCTCGATCGTCGTGATCCCGGAACCCGACTGCGCGCCACGCGCATCGGCACCCCATGCCGAGGCGGTCGTCGTCGCGAGCAGCACCACCGCCACGACGACGCGGCCGGAGGCGACCACGAGCCGTCGACGCGCTGCACGGCGAACGGTGAAGGGCAGGCGGGCGGGGCGCGCCGCGGCGGCGTCGTCGGTGGTGGAGTGTCGTCCCATGCTGCTACTGGCGGAAGGCGCGCGTCCGGTCGGTCGACGACGGTCGGCCGACGAGACCCGCTGACCCGTCAGACCATCGACCTGCGGGCGTCGCCGGCCGGTCGCGGTTCAGGGGTGGAACGTTCACTGCGGTGGTTCATCGCCACTTCTTCCCGTGCTGGACCTGGTGCGGGCCGCGCCCTCGGACTACCGCTTCGCCCTCCAGCCTCGGCGGCGTTCGTCAAGTCCCGACTGGGGACGGATGAAGCCTCGATGAAGACACACCGGTGCGGGGCACCAGCGCCGGAAGGAGGTTCCCACCGCCACATCCCGGCGAGCGGGCCGTCGCCTTGCTGGACTGACGCCGGTGGCAGCTCGATTTCTGGCCACAAGTGGTCATTCACCAAGTACCGACGGCCGTGTCCTGTCGTCGGCGACGAAGGTGACGAAGGACCGGCAAGAGTTTCCTGACCGCGACCGATGCGACGACGAGTGCCAAGCGCAGCGCCGCACCCGCCACAAGGATGGCGTCGACGACCACGCCGAGCAGGCCCGAGGCCACTCCGTTCGGCGGCTCGAGTGGCGCGAACGACTTCTGTGGTGGAGTGCTCGTCATGGCGTTCATGCGTCGCGTCCTTGTTCGTCCCGTCGGCTGAGCGCCAGGCGTGCCACGCCGCCTGGAGGGCGTGCGCAGAGCAGCCGTCCCATCAGCGATGGTGCTGGTGATGGCCCGCAGGGAGTTGCGTCTGGGTCGGTCCCTTGGGTGTCCCGGACTCGCCTCGGGTCCGCGGCGAGACCCGGGCTCGGGTGCCGTGGCGAGTTCCCCGAGCCGGGCGCAGGTGTCGGTCATGGGATCAATCGTCGCCGCTGCAGACTGTGGGCTTGATCGAGGTCTGATAAAGGTCCCGCGAAGTCTCGCCAACGGCGGGTGGCGATCCCCGCCGCGGCTGGCAGGGGTCGGTTCGGCGCCGTCTGTCATCCTGGTGGGTGGGCGGCCACCGCGCGGCCGTCCGACCAGATCCGACCTCGTGTTCCGGCTCGGCCGTCGGGCATGCCGAACACCGTCCTCGAAGGGCACCGCACGCGTGAACAGCAAGCACAAGCCCGCGCCGACCCAGCGTCAGGCGCGCCTGGCGGCCGTCAAGGCCGCCCAGAAGCGGACGGAGCGCCGGCGCACCATCCTGATCGCTTCGATCGCCGGGGTGGTGGCGCTCGGTCTGATCGGAACCACCGCAGCTGTCATCGTGCAGCAGGCCCAGCACAATGCCAGCGTTCAGGCCGCGGCAACGGCGCCGATCGCGGGCGTCAAGACCTTCACGGGCCTGTCGCGGAACCATGTGACGGGCACGGTCGCCTACGCCCAGGACCCGCCCGTCGGCGGCGACCACTCCGCGGTGGACGAGAACTGCGGCTTCTACTCCGCGCCGGTGGCCGACGAGAACGCCGTGCACTCGCTGGAGCACGGCGCGGTCTGGATCACCCATGACGCCAACCTTCCGGCGGCGCAGCTGGCGACCTTGCGTGGCGTGGCAGCGAAGAACGCCTACGTGCTCGTGACCCCGCGCGCGGGTCTGCCCACACCCGTGGTCGCCTCGGCGTGGGGTGTCCAGCTGCAGCTTTCGTCGGTCGACGACCCGCGCCTGGCGGCGTTCGTGGCCAAGTACGCCAACGGACCCCAGACCCCCGAGCCGGGCGCCGCCTGCTCCGGTGGGATCGGCACGCCCGACGCGCCGTAACAGGGACGCCGGGCTTCGCACGCGGTTCTCGCCGGGCGGGCCCGGCGGGGTCAGCCCGGCGGGGTCAGCCCGGCGGGGTCAGCCCGGCGGGGTCAGCCCGGCGGGGTCAGGCGCAGCCGGCGCAGCAGGAGGGCGTTGGCGGTGACGATGAGGGTGGAGCCGGACATGGTCAGGGCGGCGATCTCGGGGCGCAGCCACAACCCGAGCCAGGCCTACAGGGCGCCCGCGGCGATGGGCAGGGCCAGGGCGTTGGCCGATCGCCCAGCCGAGGTTCTGGTGCTCCTTGCGGACGGTCGCGCGCCCGACGCCGTCTCGATCGCCACGTCCGTGCCCGGCGCCGATGGCGATTCGCGCCGGGCCGAATGAGGAACAGGTGGCCGACCTTGACCTCGTCGGTTGGCACCTCGACGGCCTCGCCGTCGCGCAGGACCACGGCCCGCGGCGGAGCCAGCTGGAGCGGGGTCCGCAACGCCTCGTTCGCGCCACCCCGCGCGCGCATCTCCAGCCAGTGCCCCAGCAGCACGAACGTCGTCAGCACGGTGGCGGCCTCGTAGAAGACCTCCCCGCCACCCGTCAGCGTGACGACGACGCTGTACAGCCAGCCGGCGCCGACGGCGACGGCGACGGCGCCGGCACACCGACGTGCAGCACGTCGCGCCCGATCGGCGACCACAGCAGCACGACCACCGACAACGCCGCCGCCACGACGAACCGGTTGCGCATGCCGCGGGCCATGTCCGCCATCGACCCACCGTGACCGCCGTGACCGCCGTGACCCATCGCCTCGCGCGCACCGGGCGCACCGGCCATCGCGGCGTGCCCGGGGCCCGAGGGTGGTGGTGGCGGCCGCTCCGTGCTGGTGCCCGGCGTGCTCGTCGTGCGAAACGCCGTGGTGCTCGTGGCTCGGGGCCATCGCGGCACTCGGGCCTTCGACGGGCTCGGCGGTCGGGTCTCACACGTGCTCGGGGACCGCCTGGCCGGTGCAGTGGTAGCCCCACTCGCGACCCCACGCCGTCAGGTCGGCAAAGGAGGTCGACGCGGAGTATTAGGTCACGGTCGCCGTCTGGGCGACCGTGTTCGCGGCGACATCGAGGACACCCGGCCTGCGCCGCAGCTGCCGCTCGATGACCGGCTGCGAGGTGGCCCGGTGCAGGTCCCCGACGTCAGGCACCACCGTGCGTGCGGACGTGGCGGACTACCTCACGTATCGGCGGGGATCGACCTCGAAAGCGGCCGCGCAGCCCTTCGAGCAGAAGGAGTACGTGGTCCCCTCGAACTCCCGACTGGCGGCGGCGCTCGCCGGCTCCACCGTCATCCCGCAGACCGGATCGATCGCGCGGACGTCGGCAGACTGGCGGCGGAACAGGGACATCGCGGTCTCCTTCTCGAGGGGCTTGCTGAACCGACCACCATACCCCCCAGGGGTATAGATCAGGCAATCGCTCCGACGATCGCCCCGACCAGGACGGCTGGGGCCAGGACGAGCATGACCGCCCGGCCGTAGCGTGTGGCACGCGGCAACCCGCGCAGCGGGAACAGAACCTGGCGCACAAGCACGTACGAAGCCAGCCCGGCCAGGAACAGGGATCCGGCGTGCTCCGGCGGCGTGAGCCAGGCGGCCGACCCGGTGATCAGGGCGAGGGCGCCGGCCGATGCGGATTCCAGGATCTGCACGGGGATGCGGCGGGTACCGATGGTCCGGTCGGAGGACCACACCGCCCAATGCCTCGTCGTCGGTCGTCCCACGCAGCAGCCCGCCAGCAGGCAGCCGAGCCGTCCCACGGCCTGACCCACCAGCAACGCGGGTATGGAGGCGTCCAGCAGGTGGCCGACCGGTATGCCCCACCACCAGCCGCCCAGCACGAAGACGGTGGTCGACACCAGGACGAATCCCTGCACGCTGAGGCCGGCCAACCATGGGGCCGGCGCCTCGCGCAGGTGCGTGAGCCGGTAGTACGCCTTGGCGCCGAACAGGCCCAGCATGCCTGCCAGCAGCGCGAGCAGCAGCACTCGGCCGCCGGACAGGCCGTGCACCCGGGCCAGCAGGCCCTGCACCAGAAGGCCCAGGGCGAACCCCAGCGAGACCATCATCGGCCAGGCGCCGAGCACGACACCCGGGGCACGGAAGGCGGCGATAAGCGCGTAGACGGACTGGCCGATCCCCGTCGCCGACGGCAGGCGGATCGCGGCGGCGCGGTCCCCGCCGTTCGGCGTGGCGTACGCCTCCGCCGTGACGGACCAGCGTCCGGGGGCCACCCCGGTCACTCGTTGGGTCAACGCGATCGGGCCGCCCCTGGGGGCGACGTCGGTCGCGGCCGCGGTCACGACGAAGTCGTCGGCGGGGCTCCGTGCCGCGGTCACGTCGAGGCGATGCCCGGTGAACCGGACGTCGACCCGGTGGGGAGCTTGGCCGTCGGGCGCGGTGAACCAGTAGCTGACGCCGAGCGACTGGGGGCCGAGGTCGGCAAGCGCGTGGAACGGGTTGGTGACGAACTCCAGACGGGTGGCCGCCGGACGGCGCGACCCGGCGATCCGGGCCAGGGCCGGCGCATCGATGGGCTGGGCCGGCGCAGTGGCCACCCGGGTGGTTCGCCTGTGGGGAACAGGCGGCGTCGCCGGTGCGGCTTCGGCCGGCGCGGTCCGGGCGGCCGCCAGCTCGAGCAGCTCCGCCAGCGACTGCTCGCGCAGGCGGCCGGGGCGGCTCGCCTGCCCGCCAGACTGCGGATGGGCACGAGCCGTGCCAGGACGCTTCTTCTGCTGTGCCATCAGTGCCTCCCCAAGATCGCGGCCGTACCCGGCCGCATGCCGGTCGAGCTGCGCGTCAGCCCCACCCCTGGATCTATCGCGTCCGCTGGGGACGCGGTGAACGTCGACCAGCCGGCGGCGCGTGTTGCGCGCGGCCGGCCCGGCGTCGAATGGGCCGGCCGCGCTCCGCCCGCGTCAGCTGCGGACGAGACGGGCGATCGCCGCCGACGCCTCGTGGACCTTCTCCTCGTGCAGTTCTCCCCCGACCTGGGCCACCTGGGACAGGCAGTGGCGCAGGTGCTGGTCGAGCAACGCCAGGGCGACCGACTGCAGCGCGCGGGAGGCGGCGGAGACCTGGGTGAGCACGTCGATGCAGTACGCCTGCTCGTCGACCATCCGGGCGATCCCGCGCACCTGGCCCTCGACCCGGCGCAGCCGCAGGAGGAGCTCGTCACGGTCGGGTCCGGTGCTCATCCGGTCGCCTCCCGTCCGTTGTGGCGTCAGTGCGCCGGGTGCGGGTGGCCGTACGTGTGCGGGTCGGCGTCGAACGCCGCGGCGCACCCCGGCGAGCAGAAGGAGAACGTCGTCCCGTCGTGCTCGCGGGTGGCGGCGGCGCTCGCCGGGTCGACGGACATCCCGCAGACGGGGTCGACGACCGTCGTCGTGGCGGTGTGGTCGTGGTGCTGGTGGTCGTGCATGGGGTTCTCCTGTCCTTCGTCGTGCTCGCTTGCCAGCTCGACCACCGGGTTGGTGGTCGGGATCATCGGATGCGCGATGGGCGGCCTGGGGGCGAACCGGCGCAGCCGGTTGGCGTTGGTGACCACCGACAGCGACGACATGGCCATCGCCACGGCCGCGATCATCGGGCTGAGCAGCAGGCCGAACGCCGGGTACAAGAGGCCGGCGGCGATGGGGATGCCGATCGCGTTGTAGCCGAACGCGAACCACAGGTTCTGGCGGATGTTGCGCATCGTGGCCCGCGACAGGTCGATCGCGGTGACCAGGCCGCCCAGGTTGCCCGAGATCAGGGTGATGTCGGAGGACTCGATGGCCACGTCGGTGCCGGTGCCGATCGCCGAGCCGACGTCGGCCTGGGCCAGCGCCGGGGCGTCATTGATGCCGTCGCCGACCATCCCGACGATGCGGCCCTCGGCCTGCAGCCGCTTGATCTCGCGCGCCTTGTGCTCCGGCAGGACCTCGGCGACGACGCGCCGGACGCCGACCTGGCGGGCGATGGCAGCCGCGGTGGCCCGGTTGTCCCCGGTCATCATCACCACGTCGATGCCGCGGGCGGTCAGGTCGGCGATCGCGGCGGCCGAGCCCTCCTTGACGGGGTCGGACACCGCGACGACGCCCGCTAGGCGCCCGTCCACGGCCACGAGCATCGGCGTGCGGCCGTCGGCCGCCAGCTCGTCGGCCGCCTTGAGCAGCCCGGCAGGGTCGATGCCCGCGGCGCGCAGCAGGCGCTGGTTGCCGACGAGCACGTCGACGCCGTCGACGCGGGCACGCACGCCCTGCCCGGTGACCGACTCGAACGTGCTGGCTGCCGGGATGGCGAGCCCAGCCGCCCGCGCTCCGGCGACGATCGCGGAAGCAAGCGGGTGCTCGGAGTCCCGCTCGGCCGCGGCGACGACCGCGAGCACGTCGTCGGCGTCGAAACCCATGGCGGGGCGCACGTCGGTCAGCGCCGGCGCGCCTTGCGTGATGGTGCCGGTCTTGTCCAGCACCACGGTCGTGAGCTTGTGGGCGGTCTCCAGCGCCTCGGCCGAGCGGATGAGGATCCCGGAGGTGGCGCCCTTGCCGGTGCCGACCGTGATCGAGAGCGGCGTGGCCAGGCCCAGCGCGCACGGGCAGGCGATGACGAGCACCGACACGGCGGCGACCAGGGCGAACACCCCGGCCGGCGGGGGCCCGACGAGCCACCAGACGACGAACGTCCAGATCGCGATCGTGATGACCGCGGGCACGAAGTAGCCGGACACCTTGTCCGCCAGTCGCTGGATCGGCGCCTTGGAGCCCTGCGCCTCGCGCACCAGCTTGATGATCTGGGACAGCATCGTGTCGGCGCCGACCTTGGTGGCCGTGTAGCGCAGGGAACCGGTCTGGTTGATCGTCGCGCCGATGACGGTGTCCCCCGCGCGCTTGACCACGGGGATCGGCTCGCCGGTGACCATCGACTCGTCGACCGGCGATTGCCCGTCCGTCACGGTCCCGTCGACCGGCAGCTTCTCCCCCGGCCGGATGGCGACGATGTCTCCGACGACGACGCCCTCGACGGGGATCTCGAACTCCTCCCCGCCGCGGACCACCCGCGCCGTGCGCGGCTGCAGCCCGATCAGCGCCCGGATCGCCTCCCCGGTGCCCGCCTTCGCCTTCGTCTCGAACAGCCGGCCCAGCAGGATCAGCGTGAGGATCACGCCGACGGCCTCGTAGTAGACCTCCTGCGAGCTGGCGGGCAGGAGCCCAGGGGCGAACGTCGCGACCAGGCTGTACCCGAAGGCGGCGATCGACCCCAGCGTGATCAGGGAATTCATGTCGGCCGTGCGGTGCGCCAGCGCCAGCCAGCCGGTGCGGTGGATCGGCCAGCCCGTGTAGACCATGACCGGCGCGATGAGCAGCAGCTGGAACCACCGTTCCATGAGCAGCGCCGGCACCCAGGTCGCACCGAACAGCGACGTCGCCATGACGGCCAGCAGCACGGGGAACGTCAGCACGGCGCCGACGACGACACGGCGCGCCAGGTCCGCGATCTCGGCGGCGCGTTCGGCGGCCTCGGCGTCCCCCGGCTCGTCGTGCGGACCGTGCGGTGCGGCCGCCGCGTGCATGCCTGAACCGCCGTGGTCGTCGTGCCCCGGGACGTGCGCCGGGGGCGGCGCCGGACGCTCGAGCACGGCCGTGGCCGACGATCCCGCGCGTCCGGAGCCGGCGACGACCCTGACCGTGCCGTGCAGCATGTTCATCCCGCACGCGAAGCCGTACTCACCGACCTGCTCGGGCGTGAACTCCACGGCGGTGGTCGCGTACGCGGGCAGGTTCTGGTTGACCTTGAAGTCCGGGAAGACCACCCGCGAGGAGCAGTCGCCGGCTTCCTGCCGGTCGAACAGCAGGCGCACCGGCACGCCGGCGACCACCTCGATGACGTCCGGGGTGTACCCGCCCTTCACCGCCACCGTCAGAGACTGCCTGCCCTGCTCGACCGTGGCCCGGTGCGAGCTGCGCGGACCGAAGAAGTACCACCCCAGCAGCCCGGTCAGCACCACCGCGACCGCGACGACGACGACGTCCATGGCTCCCTGTCTCCTTCGGCTCACTCCCGCCGGGCGGCGGCTGGCCCCCCAACGGGATCAGGTCCAGCGCCGCCTCCGCCGTCCACTGCGGCGTGACCGTCGAACCCGATACCCGGTGGGGGTATTGCCTACGGTAGGTCCGGGATTGCTGCGCCGACCTTGCGGGCCGATGGAGATTCGATGAAGAAGGCCGCCGCGGAAGGTCGGGCAGCCGGAGACGTGGCGCCCGTCTTCGGGGCCTGGCGCGGCCTCGTCCCGGCCGCAGGTGGAACGGGTGTCAGGATTCGGCTCGCGTCGTCGGCGAGCCCTTCCGGTCCTGGTTCGACCTGGGGTGCGAGGGCGAAGCCGACGGCGCTCACGGCTGTGGCGACCGCCTCGACGGGCACGGGTCCGCGGGCGGTGACCACGACCGCCGCCGGCGCCGCGTGGACCAAGGTGACGCCGACGCCGATGACACCCGGCACGACGCGAATCGCCTCCATCAGCTCCGCCAGGCACGTCCCGCAGGCCGGTCCGGCGATCGCGAACGCTCTGGTGCTCATCGCCTCGCGCTCCCCTGGTTGCTGATGGGCATCGTCGGGCCGCGCGCGCCCGCCGGGACGTGTCGCGCCGCCGGAGGTCGGCCGATGTGGTGTGGTGCGCCCGAACCGCTGGCCCTGTGCCGAGCGTGGTGCGCGGGTCACTGTGGTGTCGACCCTTCGGGCCGGCCGTGCTCGGTGGAGGTGCCGTGGGCCGTGCCGTGGGTGGCGTCCTGCGGGTGGTCACCGTGGTGGGCCGAGCCGCCGCAGTGCCCGCCGACCGCCCCGCCGGGTCGCCCATGGCCGGCGCGCCCGCCGTGGCCCGCGTGCATGAAGACCATGGCGCCGATGAACAGGAACCAGTACCAGTTGTTGGCCAGGAACGTGAGCACGAGGACCTCCGGGATCGCTGGGGAACGACGGATGGGTGGCGACGCCAACCCAGAGGCACGACCCGGGCCCGAGGCGAATCGGCTGCCTAGTGATCACGGGGCATCGCCAGCATCATCACGGTCATGATGCCCACGCAGGCCGCCGCGAAGACGACGGCGCTGGTTCCGGCCGCGCCGGTGGCCAGCAGCACTGCGACGATGGCCAGCATCGGCACGCAGCAGGCAAGCATCATCCACCGGTGGCCGTGGTGCGAGCCCCGCGTGGCGGGCGGTTCGACTGGCGAGTGGCGGCCGTCGGGCACAGGCGTGGTGCTCGAGGTCCGATCGTTCGTCGGGTCCGGACGTCTGGACGAACGGTCCTGCTGCCGCTTCATCGCCCAGGCCGCTTCGGCATGGGGTGGGCTAGGGCGGCCGGCACATAGCCGAGCTTGGCGTACAGGGGGCAGTGCCCTCGTGCGCCGGTGACGAGCAGGTCCACACCGGCCAGGATCAGCAGTACTTCGAGCACGACGGCGAGGACGGAGTGGGCACCGGCCAGCAGCAGCACGCCACCGACGATGCCGGCCGAGCCGACGATGACCCGGGAGAAGCGTTCGGTCCGGGTGATGTTGACCTTCGGAGAGGGAGCGTGTGGCGTGGCCATGATGCGGGTCTCCTTCCGCGGTGCTGTCCCGGGTGCTGCACGTGCCCGGCGAGGCGGCGACCTGAGTGGTCGGCGACCACTCCATGGTGCGGACCCTGGACTGCAACCTGGTCGAGGTCCGATGAAGGTCCCGCGAAGCCTCACCTGAACAGCGAGGGCGCATCGCTGCCTGGAGTCAGCGGTGCGCCCTCGCCGGATCGGGAGCGCCGGTCAGGGGATGCGCTCGTGGTTCTCGCGCGTCAACGGGCTCTGCGGAAGCGTGCGGTGCTCGTGCTCGTGCTCCGCCCCCGACGTCGGCACGGCGGCGTGCTGCTGCGTGTCGCCGAACATGGCGTCGGCACCCTGTTGGTGTCCGCCACCGCAATGTTCGTGACCACCTCCCGTACCGTGGTCGTGCTCGCCATGCCCGCCCTTGTTCATCATGAACATCATCCCGACCATGCCCAGTGGGCACGACAGCAGGAGCGCGTAGGTCAGCGCCGTGCGCAGGTCGACCCGCAGCAGCAGCAGGACGGCGAGGACGGCCGCGCCGCCGATCGCCATGTGCTTGAGGTGATGCTTCATCACAGTCCCTTCGTCGCGGGCGCGTGCCCGTCGATCTGCTCGCGGATCCACCGGTACGTGTCCACGTCGACGTCTCCCGCGGCGAGGCGGGCGTCGAGGGCCGCGCGCGTGTCGGGCGTCCGTTGCGCGGGAAAGAGCCGACACACCGCCCAGATGACGAGGCTGAACACGGTGGCCCAGATGGCGGCCATCAGCACCCAGCCGCCGGCCGTCATCGGGCTGCACCACAGACCCATGAGCCCTCCTCGCCGCGGGACGAGCGGCGCATGAGGACCGCTCATCACCTAGCCTGCGAGGCCTCGATCAACTTCCAGGTGGCGCTCGATGAAGGCTTGCTGAAGATCCACGGCCTCACGAGATGCGCCGGCCCACGGCAGGCGTGGCCGCGAACGCTCAGGCGGCGGGCAGCTCGATGTCGAACCTCGAACCCGCGCCGAGGCCGTCGCTGCGAGCCGACACCGTGCCGCCGTGCGCCTGCACCAGCGCCCGGACGATTGCCAGGCCGATCCCCGAGCCGCCGTGGACGCGGTCACGCGCGAGGTCCACCCGGTAGAACCGCTCGAAGACGTGCGGCAGGTGCTCGGCGGGGATGCCCTCGCCGGTGTCGATCACGCTGAGCCGGACACGGGCGCCGGCCTCGGAGGCCGCCAGCGTGATCGTGCCCCCACGCGGCGTGTGAAGGATCGCGTTGTCGACGAGGTTGCCCAGCACCTGGGCGAACCGGTCGCGGTCGACGCAGACCTGCGCGGCCGCACAGTCCGCCTCGACGACGAGCTGCACGCCGGATCCTTCAGCGCGCGCCCGTGCGGCCAGAGCCGCGGCTTGGAGGAGCTCGATCGGTGACGCGGCATGCAGGTGCAGGTTCAGCGCGCCGCTCTCGGCCTGCGTCACCGCGGCCAGGTCGGTCGCCAGCCGGGCGAGCCGGGAGGCCTGGGCGCGCAGCACGTCCATGGTCTCGGGTGTCAGCTGGGTGACACCGTCCTCCAGGGCGTCAAGGTAAGCGGTGATCGTGGCGACCGGGGTCCTCAGCTCGTGGGCCACGTCGGCCATGAGCCGGCGGCGCAGCGCCTCGTCGGCGTTGAGCCGGGCGGCCATCGCGTTGAACGCATCGGCCAGCTCGTCGAACTCCGCTCCAACCCGCGGGCGCGCCAGCTGCACATCGAAGTGGCCGGAGGCGACCTCGCCGGCCGCCCCCGACATGCTGCCCAGGGATGCGCCGATCCGCCGCGCCAGGACCATGCTGGCCAGCAACGCGGTGAGCACCGATGCGGTCAACGCCACGGCCATCGTCAGGGCGCTGGCTGACGCGAAGGCGCGCTCGGCGTGCTCGACAACCGTCCCCGGGGAACCTTCCGCCCGCAGCATGTGCCGGTGAAACAGGGCCGGGCCGACAGCGCCGCCGACCAGCCACGCGGTCAGCGCGGCCGAGACGACCACCAGCACCATCGCCGTCATGAGCCGAGCGGCGATCCCCGCCCGCGCCAGCCGGTTCACGAGCCGGTTCCCATCCGATATCCGACACCACGCACGGTCCGGACAAAGCGTTGCTCCGTGGTGGTGTCGGCCAGCTTGCGCCGCACGTGCAACAGGTGGACGTCGACAAGATGCTCGTCACCGACCCACTCGTCACCCCACACGGCGCCGATCAGCGCCCGGCGGGTGAAGGCCCGCTGCGGGCTGGCCGCGAGCGTGGCCAGCAGGTCGAACTCGATGCGCGTGAGCCCAACGGGTCTCTCACCCAGGAACACCTCCCGCCCGACCGGGTCGATGCGGAGCGCACCGAACACCATGGGGGCCGCCTCAGGCACGGGTGCGGGCTGCGACGTCGTCCGGCGCGGCCGGCGCAACAACGCGGTGATGCGTGCCACAAGCTCGCGCGGGCGGAACGGCTTGGTCATGTAGTCGTCGGCCCCCACCGAAAGCCCGATCAGGGTGTCGACCTCCTCGGCGCGCGCGGTGAGCATGAGGACGTACGCCTCGGAGAAGGTGCGCACCTGTCGGCACACCTCGATGCCGTCCAGGCCCGGCAGGCCCAGGTCCAGGACGATCACCTCAGGGTCGTGCTGGCGGGCCAGACGCACCCCCTCGGGCCCGTCGAACGCGAGGTCGACGACGAAGCCCTCACGTTCGAGGTAGCCGGCAACGAGGCGGGCGAGGGGCTGCTCGTCGTCCACGACGAGCGCGCGCCGCTCGGTTGATGTCGATGCGTCCATGCGGCCAGTGTGACGGCCGCTGGCGACCCGTGCGGCACTCGGCAGGCCCGGGACCGGCGGCTTCATCGAACCTTGACCGAAACGCAACGGGTCTCGCAGGGCGGCGGCCCGAGGATCGACAGCGGTGCCGGTCCGCCAGGCTGCGCCGCCTTCAGATCGGAGACATCGTGACAGCCCCCTCAGGCACTGTGCAGGTGACGATCGTGCCCGCCGAGGCGTGCCACTTCTGCGAGGACGCCGAGCAGGCCCTGGCCGAACTCGCGGGCACGTTCACATTTCACCTCGAGCACGTCCCGGCCGAGAGCGCACAAGGCCGGCGGCTCATCGCAGTGCACCGGCCCGCACTGACCCCGCTGGTGCTCGTCGACGGGGAGTACTTCAGCGCCGGCCGGTTGCCTCGCAAGAAGCTCGTCCAGCTGCTCACCCAGCTAGGCGCACGGCGGCAGGCGGTGAGCGTCGATGGGGCCTGACCTGCTGACCACGGGCAGCGTCGTCGCCGCGTTCCTGGCCGGCGGCGTGGCGCTGTTCGCGCCGTGCTGCATCGTCTTCCTGGCGCCCAGCTACCTCGCCGCCGCCGTCAAGAGCCGCCGCTGGCGGCTGCTGCCACTGACCTTCGTCTTCGCCGCCGGCCTCGCCCTGGTGCTCCTGCCGCTCACGCTGGGGGCGAGCCTGCTGGCCGGCGCGATCGCGCGGTTCCATGCGCCGCTCTACTACGCGGGCGGCGCGCTCATGATTGGCCTGGCAGTCCTCGCGCTGTCCGGACGGATGTGGTCCCTGCCCTCCTTCGTCCGCGCCCCGGACACCACCCGGGCCGACAGCGCGAGCTTCTTCGCCCTCGGCGTGTTCTCCGGCATCGCCTCCTCGTGCTGCGCGCCCGTGCTCGTCGGCATCATGACGCTCTCGGCGCTGTCGGCGAGTCCCGCCGGTGGGACCGTCCTGGGCCTGGCCTACGTGTTCGGCATGGCGTTCCCGCTGTTCGCCATGGCCCTGCTCTGGGACAAGGCCCGCCTCAACGAGCGCCGCTTCCTGCGCGCCAAGGTGGTGCGCCTCCGCGTCGCCGGGCGCCTGGTGGTGACCAACACCGTCAATCTCGCCGTCGCCATCGGCTTCACCGCGATGGGCATCGCCATCATCGCGCTGGCTAACCAGAAGAACATGGACCGCGGCACTGCGGTCCAGACCTGGTTCACCGAACGGCTGACCAGCGTGTTCCTGCGCATCCAGGAGTGGGCCTCGCCCGTGCCCGAGGTCCTCCAGGCCCTCCTCCTGTTCGTCGTCGTCGCCGGGCTGGTCGCGGCCACGCTCACAGGCCGGCGCCGCGGGGTCGTCGCCCGCGCCCCCAAGGACGACGACCCCGCGGTTGCCTCGAACACCGCGCCTGGCGCCGTCGTGGGCGACGCCGCCACCTCCGACCCGACCTCATCGAGGACCGCATCATGACCTCCGGATCAGCCATCAAGCGCGCCAGGGAACGCCAGGAGATCCTCGACGAGATCAAAGCCAGACAGCACGCAGCACGGCGCAAGCGCCGCATCCTCGTCCGCTCGCTCAGCCTCGGTCTCCTGCTGGCAGTCGTCGCCCTCGTCAGCTGGGCACTGATCACCTCCAAGCCCAAGCAGGACACCGCCACCCGCGTCGCCCCCGACTTCACACTGTCCGACACCGCCGGGGTCACTCACACCCTGTCGGCGGAGCGCGGCCACCCGGTCCTGCTGTACTTCTCCGAGGGCGCCGGCTGCCAGTCCTGCATCGTCCAGCAGGCGCAGGACGAGAAGGAACCCGGCTTCGCCGCCGCCGGCATCACGGTCTGGCCGATCGTCATGGACAAGGCCGCCGACATCACGCAGGCCGCCGCCGCCGCTGGCGCCAAGACCCCGTTCCTGCTCGACGACGGCACCGTCTCCAGGGAGTACGGCACCCTCGGCACCGGCATGCACGCCGATCTGCCGGGCCATGGATTCGTGCTCGTCGACGCGTCAGGCAAGCAGGTGTGGAAGGGCGACTACCCGTCGATGTGGATCGACCCCAAGCAGCTGCTCACCATCGTCAAGGGCAAGCTCGGCCTGTAGGCCGCGGCCGACCATGCGACCCATCCTGTTCTCCTTCCTGGGCATCCACGTCCAGTCCTACGGGCTCAGCAAGGCCCTGGCCGCGTTGGTCGCCGCATGGCTGCTCGGCCGCTCCTTCCGGCGGGGCGGACTCAAGGACGACGACGCCTACTCCCTCGTCATCTGGGCGACCATCTGGGGCTTCGTCGGCGGGAAGATCTACTTCCTGCTCGAACACACCGACCAGTTCTCGTGGCACCACCTCGGTGGCGCCGGGTTCACCTGGTACGGCGGGCTCATCGGCGGCATCGCGGCGTTCCTGGTCATCATCCGGCGACGGCACCTGCCCGCGGCGCTCGTCATCGACTCCGCCGCCATCCCACTGACGCTGGCCTACGGCATCGGCCGGATCGGATGCTGGCTGGCCGGTGACGGCACGTACGGCAAGCCCACATCGCTGCCCTGGGGCGAAGCGTTCCCGAACGGCGTGGTGCCTACCGTCGTGCGCGTGCACCCCACACCGCTCTACGAGTTCCTCGCCGCACTGGTGATGGCCGCGATCCTCTGGGCGCTGCAGCGCCACACACGGCCACCGCTCGAGATCCTCGGCGCCTACCTCATCCTCTCGGGGACATCACGGTTCTTCGTCGAGATCCTCCGGATCAACACACGCGTCCTGCTCGGTCTGACCCAGCCACAGCTGTGGGGGCTCGCCAGCGTCATCGTCGGCGCCGCGATCATCGTCCGAGGGCGCTTGCGGTCGCGCAACGCCCCGGGCGCACCGGAGATCGTGGCCCCTCCGGCCCAGAACCTCGCCGGGGCTTGATCCGACGTCCACCACACGGCAGACGTCCCGGCGGGACTGAACCACCGGTCCAAACCTGGCCGTTCTCGAACCTGAGGGGGGGACGCCCTTGTCAGATCCGCACGCCTGGGCCTCGGTCCTCCTAGCCTCGCCGGCGGGCCCCTGGTTCGCCGACTGCTCGATGAGGCGTCACGCGGCCCCTTCGAGGGCGGCGCTGCCGCGGGCGCGCCACTCGAGGACACCTTCGTCCATCGCCACCGCATCGAAGCCCTGCTCGCGCAGCTGGTGAGCGGCTTGGCGGGCCAGGCGGCATAGCGCGCCGCGGCAGTAGAGCACGACGGGCTGGCCGGCCGGGATCTCGCCGGTTCGGTCACCGAGGTCGGCGAGCGGGATCGACCAGGCGCCGGGAAGGTGGCCACCAGCGAACTCGTGAGCTGGACGCACGTCGATGATGGTGGCACCCGAGTCGATCGCCGTGGGCATGATCGTCGAGCGGTCATTCGGCGCGTCGGCAACGGTCAGGTACCGCTGCGCGATCTCGCGCAGCTGTGGCGAACGCGCCAGGCCAACCCGCGTGGCAGTGACGAACAGCTCGGCCACGTCGTCGCCGGCCAGCCGGTAGTAGATCTTCGTGCGTTCGCGGCGGGTGCGCACCAGGCTGGCCGCCTTGAGCCGCTGAAGGTGCGCCGAGGTGGTCGTCAGCGCCATGCCGGACATCCGTGCCAGGTCCTCGACCGAGTGCTCCCCTTGCGCCAGCAGTTCGAGCAGCTCCAGGCGGCGGCCGTTGCCCAAGGCCTTCACCAGCGTCGCGAGGACATCGAAGACCTCGGCCTTCGTCGTATTCCCGAGTTTCATGGACTAGAGGATACGGTGAGACCATGACGGAGGTACTGATGGTGGTCAACGGCGCGGCGTACTGCTCGGATGTGACCTACAACGCGGTGCGTCTGGCGGTGACGTTGGCCAAGCGGGACACGGTCGACGTCACCGTGTTCCTCATGGGCGATGGTGTGACCGCGGCGATCAGCGGGCAGCAGACCCCGGACGGGTACTACAAGCTGGACCGCATGCTCGGCGGCGTGGCACGCGCGGGCGGCCGGCTCCTGTGCTGCGGTACGTGCCTGGACGCTCGCGGGATCGGCGAGGCGATGCTGCTGCCCGGGGCGCGGCGTTCGTCGATGGAGGAGCTGGCTGACGTCACCTTGGCCGCGGACAAGGTGCTGGTGTTCTGATGGGCACCCTCGTGGCACCCCACCCTGGACTCGAAGGCGGGCCTGTCTACCTGGACTACAACGCCACGACGCCGGTCGATCCGGCGGTGCTGGCGGCGATGTGGCCCCACCTGGCCAGAGAGTTCGGCAACCCGTCGAGCTCGCACGCCTACGGCCTGACCGCCCACGGCGCTCTCACCGCCGCTCGCCGGCAAGTCCAGGCGCTGCTCGGCGCAGCGGCCGATTCGTCCCTGGTGTTCACCGGCAGCGGGTCGGAGGCCGACGCGTTGGCGATCCGGGGCGCGGTGCTCGCCTCACCCCGGTTGGGCCACGGCGCCCGCGTCATCACTCAGGCCACCGAGCACCCGGCGGTGCTGGCGGCCTGCGAGGAGCTGCGCGAGCTGCACAGCGTGCGCGTGACCGTGCTCCCGGTCGACGCGACTGGGACCGTGGACCCGCAGGCGGTCGAGGACGCCATCGACGAGGACACGGTCCTGGTGTCGGTGATGCACGCGAACAACGAGACCGGCACGATCCAGCCGATCGCCCAGATCGCCCGGATCGCCCACGCCCACGGCGCGCTGATGCACACCGACGCGGCCCAATCCACGGGCAAGATCGCGGTCGACGCGGGCACCCTGGGGGTCGATCTGCTCACGGTCGTCGGTCACAAGGTCTACGCCCCCAAGGGAGTTGCGGCCCTGTACGTGGCCCCCGGCGTTGCCCTGCGCCCGGTCGTCGGCGGAGGCGGCCAGGAGGGCGGCCTGCGAGCCGGGACGGAGAACGTGCCATACGCCGTGGGCCTCGGGCGCGCCGCCGAGCTGGCCGTCGCCGCGCTGGCCGCCGGCGAGACGACCCGGCTGGCTGGACTGCGCGACCAGCTGCACGCCCGACTGGACGAGCTCCTGCCGGGCCGGGTCCACCTCAACGGCCACCCCACCGACCGGCTGCCCAACACCCTGAACCTCAGCATCGACGGTGTCCGCGCCCTCAACGTGCTCGACCGGCTCGACGGGGCCGCCGTCTCGGCCGGATCGGCCTGCCACTCCGGGCAGGACACGCCCTCCCCGGTCCTCACCGCGATGGGCGTCCCCCGTCAACAGGCCCTCTCGGCGTTGCGGCTGTCGCTGGGTCGCTGGTCCACGAGCGCAGAGGCCGACCAGGCCGCCGAACGCATTTCGGCCGCCACCCGGGCCTGACACCTGGAGTCGCCACCGTGCGACAACGAGATCGTCGACAGCTGATGGATAACGGTCCGGCGGTGCGTCTGGGACTGCGCGAGAACGCCGCGCAGTTCACGCTCCTGGTCGCCGTCAACGCCCTCGTCGGCGGCATGGTCGGCCAGCAGCAGACCACCCTGCCCCTGCTGGCCGAGCGCACGTTCCACCTGACCGGATACGCGTTCATCTTCACCTACGTGGCGGTCTTCGGGATCACGAAGGCCACCACCAACTACGTCGCCGGCGCCCTCGCCGACCGCTTCGGCCGCAAGCCCGTCCTGGTCGGCGGATGGCTGTTCGCGCTGCCCGTGCCGCTGCTCATCATCGGGGCACCGACCTGGGGATGGGTGGTCCTGGCCAACTTCTTCCTCGGCGTCAACCAGGGGCTGACCTGGTCCACGACGGTGATGATGAAGGTCGACCTCGTCGGACCCCGCCAACGCGGACTGGCCATGGGCCTGAACGAAGCCTCCGGCTACGGGGCAGTGGCCCTGACCTCCCTGCTGGCCGGCGACCTGGCCGCCCACTACGGCCTGCGCCCCGCACCGTTCCTGCTGGGCATCGCCTACAGCGTCGTGGCGCTGGCGATCTCGACGCTGACCATCCGCGAGACGCGCAACCACGCCCGCCTCGAAGCAAGCACCCTGCCGGTCAGCGACGCATCTCGGTGGACCATCATCGCCACCACCACGTGGCGCGAACCGGCCCTGTCGGCGGCAAGTCAGGCCGGACTGGTCAACAACCTGAACTTCGGCCTGTCCTGGGGCGTGTTCCCCCTCCTGTTCGCCACCGCGGGTCTGGGCGTGGCCCAGATCGGCCTGCTCGTCGCGCTCTACCCGGCCGTCTGGGGCGCCGGCCAGCTGCTGACCGGATGGCTGTCGGACCGATGGGGCCGCAAACCGTTCGTCACGGCCGGCATGCTCGTCCAGGCCGGCGCCCTCGCCGTCATCGCGGCCTCTCGCACGGCCGAGAGATGGGCCTTCGGGACGGTCGTGCTCGGACTCGGCACCGCGATGGTCTACCCCACCCTCCTGGCCGCCGTCGGCGACGTCGCCCACCCCAGCTGGCGCGGCCAAGCCATCGGCATCTACCGCGTCTGGCGCGACCTCGGATACGCCGTCGGCGCCCTCCTCGGCGGCCTCGTCGCCGAGGCCCTCGGACTCTCCGCCGCCGTCTGGGTCGCCGCCGGGTTGTCCCTCGCCAGCGGCCTGACCGTCCTGGCCCGGATGTACGAGACACACCCGCCGAGTGCACCCCGATCGCCGAAGGGTGGGGCGGGCCGTCCCGCGTCGCACTGACCGGGAGCGCGCCGGAGCCGGCCGACGTGGCTGGTTGACGAATTGGTCAGCCATGACTGTATGTTCAGTGTGTGCTGACTCTTGCTTCCCGTCTGGACGTGGTGAACCGGTTGGGCCGGGCGATGGCCGACCCGACCCGGTCGCGCATTCTCATGAGCTTGCTGGCGGCTCCGTCGTACCCGGCGCTCCTGGCGACCGAGCTGGGCTTGACGCGATCGAACGTGTCGAACCATCTGACGTGTTTGCGTGACTGCGGGATCGTGGTGGCCGAGCCGGAAGGTCGCCGAACGCGGTACGAGATCGCTGAGCCGCGGCTGGCACGTGCGTTGGCGATGCTGATCGACGTCACCCTCGCGGTCGGCGAGGACGCCTCGTGCCTGCCGGCGGCGTGCCCGACGCCGGGCTGCGATGGGCATTGCGTGGCATGAGCGCCGTCGTGGGGCCCGAGCGGCGGGCGGTGTTGCACCGGCGGGTTCGCCTGATCGTCGCGTTCACGATCACGTACAACGTGATCGAGGCCGTCGTGGCGATCGCGGCGGGGTCGATGGCTTCGTCGGCCGCGCTGATCGGGTTCGGGCTGGACTCTGTGATCGAGGTCGCCTCGGCCGCGGCCGTGGCATGGCAATTCACTCGGCGCGATCCGCAACGTTGGGAGAAGGTCACCGTCAAGGCCATCGCGATCGCGTTCTTCGCCCTGGCCGCGTGGGTGAGCGTCGAGGCGATCCGTAGTCTGGCCGGCGTCGGCGAGGTGGATCACAGCCCCCTCGGCATCGTGATCGCCACAGCGAGCCTGCTGATCATGCCCGCCCTGGCACAGTGGGAGATCCGCACCGGCCGCGAGCTCGGTTCCCGCTCGGTGCAGGCCGACGCAAAGCAGCTGTTGCTGTGCTCCTACCTGTCGGGCACCGTCCTGATCGGGCTCCTGGCCAACCTCGTGTTCGGATGGCAATGGGCCGACTCCGTCGCAGCGCTCGTCGTCGCCGCACTCGCCGCACGCGAAGGCCTCGAGGCCTGGGGCGGAGAGCTGGAGACACCGCTCGGGGTCCTCCAGAACTTCGACGGGGAGCCCGGGCCCGAGCGATGAGCCATGATCTCTCAACGACGCCCTCGGCTCCGTCGCCGCGATCGTCATCGCCACGACCGGCTGTCAGCGCCCGACGCGATCGCAGGCCTGCTCATCTGGCTTCTGATCTTGCCCCGCGCTGCCAAGCTGCTGCGGGAAACGACGTCGGTGCTCCTGGAATCGACCCACCCTGGGCCCTCACCTCGACGACGTCCGCCCCACCTGCTCGAGCTCGAGCTCGAGCACGAGCACGTGCGCGTGGTTCACGACATCCATGCCTCCCTGATCGCCGGCGGGCTGCCCGTACTGTCAGCAGGAGGACGTCGACTCCTACCTCCTGCCTGGACCGACGACTCGTTTCCTCATCCGCACGTCTTTCGTGTTCGCCCAGAAGAACCACATCATCAACACCGGCGTGAGGGTCCCCTACCGCCAGGCACGCACCCGGCCCGCGCTGGTCGAGTCCTCGAGTGGTGGGTCACGCCGGTCCTGTGTCGGCCAATAGCCGCAGGGTGGCTTGGACGCGGGAGTTGTGGTCGGGGTCGGCGTCGATGCCGAGAGTGGCGTAAATGGCGCGGACGTGGTTCTGCACGGACTTTTCGGTGATCACCAGCCGGTCGCCGATGCCCGCGTTGGACAAGCCCTGGGCCAGCAGCCGCAGCACTTCGAACTGCCGATCGGTCAGGCGCGACATGGCGGTGCCTCGTCTCGGTCGCAGCCTGTCCAGCAGGGCTGGGTCAAGGACGGCTTGGCCACGAGCCGCCGCGCGCAGGGCATCGAGGAGCATGGGTTCGCTGGTTGCTGTGGTCTTCGACAGGTAGCCCCAACCCCGCGAGACATCCCGAGGCAGGTCGAGTAGCAGGTCCATGGCGTCGTGAACCGACAGCAGCAGGATGCCGAGGCGGGGTTGGGTGCGGCGCAGTTGGACGCCCAGGGCGATGCCGTTGCCGTCGGGCAGGTCCAAGTCCAGCAGAACGACTTCGACCACTCCCGGTTGCAGGACGTCGCGCGCTTCGGCAGCCGTACCGACCGAGGCCACCACCTGTAGGTCGCTGTGTTCGGCCAGGGTGCGGGTGAGCATGGCGCGGTACAGCGGCTGGTCCTCCACCACCGCGACCCGCAGCGGCGGGCGATCTGCCGGGTTCATCCCCCGCAGCATCCGCTGCCGGACTGGCCACAGCACGGGACTATGGTCGTCGAGGCTGAGGGCCCGTAGCCCCGTGGTCGGGTTCCGTCCGGCGTTGCTGACGTCGGTCCAACCCGAGTCAGGCGAGTGATATGGCGTCGCGCGATTCGGGCGGCGCCGTCGCCAGCCGACACCGCTGCGCGCATCAAGGCCCCAGGGACGCGGTCGACACCTAAGAGCTGCGCGAACGTGGAGCTCGGTGGTGTTCGCCATGCCGGTCGGCGTCCGGCGAGGTGCCAGAACCAATGCGCCGGATGCGCCGTTGCTCGACCGGTCGGCCAACGACGCCGAGCGCGGCCGGTCGCCGCAGGCCACGCGAGCCTTCGCTGAGGTGGCGGGGCCGCCGCGCGGGTGGATGAGCGGGCCAACACCGAGCGGCGGGGGAACCTCCTGGCGGACTTCGACGGGTGAACCTCCACGGCCGCCCGTGACTTCGTTGACCGCGCCGCCGACGCGACCCAGATCGCCCGCGGGACCGGGCGCCACGCCGGAGATGCTCCGACGCCTGTGGAACGGCTGACGTCTCTCACGTTCTTCCCATCGGGCCATCCCTAAGGTCGCGTCCATGACTGAGGCTGCGATCGCCACGCGGG